>DASXEH010000016.1:0-3855 GCA_036490215.1 Magnetospirillaceae bacterium | reverse complement strand
ATTGCCGGCGCCGGTCTGGATCAGATCGAAAATAAGCTGCGGCGGCAGGCCCGATTTCATCCCCAGCACCATCGCCTCGGCGCTCGCCACGTTGTGGATGGCGACCAGCAGATTGGCGACGTATTTCATCCGGCTGCCATTGCCGAATTCGCCGAGGTCGTAGACGCCGCGGCTGAACCCGGCGAACATCGGCCGCAGCTTCTTGACCTCGGCCGAACCACCCGAGGCGTAAATCACGATATCGCCGGTCTTGGCCTGCGCGCCGGTGCCGCTCAGCGGACAATCGAGCGCGTTGTGCCCGGCTTGCTTCAGGATCGCCTCGAAGCGGAGCTTGTCGGCGATGGTCAACGTCGAGAGTTCGACCACGATCCGCGGCGAGGGCGCCGATCCGGCGATGATGCCGGCCACCTCGATCACCGCGGCGGGGCTCGGCAGGCTGGTCATGATCACGGGCGCGTCGCGCGCGATCCCCGCGGTGTCTTCGGCAATCACGACGCCGGCTTTTGCCGCTTCAGCCCGGCGTCCGGCGTCGGTGTCGAAGCCGATCACCCGCCATCCGCGCTCGGCGAGGTTGCGGCTGATCGCGCTTCCCATGATGCCGAGGCCAACCATTCCAACGGTCTTGCTCATGAAAATCTCCTGCCGGATGATAGAGCGTTCGGATACAAGTAACTAATACTACTGCACCACAAATTTCGTCGCGACTTTATTGCTGACGATCGATGCCGCGCAGCATGGACACCGCGATAAGGACTTAACGAGCGCGACGATCAAGCGTCGGCGCATGGTGGCGATCGAGTTCGGGACGTGGCGTTCAGGCCGCAATGGCGGAGCCTCGGGGTCGGTAACCGTCGGGAACGGCAAGTTCCTTGAACCACGCCGAGGAACGAGGTCGTGAGGGGGGAATCGTCTCCCTCTCGGAGACCAGGAATCCGTAGGCTGCGATGCACAGTGTGGCGTGGTGGTGGAAGCCGCGCCATCCTCGTCCTTCAAAATGGCCGAGCCCGACTTCCTGTTTGAGTTCCTGATAATCGCGTTCGATGCGCCAGCGCAGCTTGGCGATATCGACCAGTTGGCGGAATGCGATGTTTTTCGGAAGGTTCGACATCCAATATTTGGTTGGCTCCTTCTCGCCTTCGGGCCACTCGACCAGCAGCCACTCTTCCGGCCGGCTTTCGGTGAGATTGTAATCACGGTTCGCGGCACGAACCCGCACCCGAGCAAAGCGCGAGGACAGCCATTCAGCCGTCCCCTCCCGCCACTTGATCGAGCGCCAGGCGCGCTTGGGCAGACCGAGCGCAAGTTCTTTGACGGAGACCGGTTGATGCTTGCCGCTGCGGCGCAGCAGCGTCGGTGGCCGACCGGAGCCTGACCACTTTCTTGGCGGCAGCGGCCCCGTGCCCAGCGCCCACACACTGGTATTTGGCAAGATGCCGGCGACATACTCCAACGCCAGCGCGCTGACGCTGGTGCGCAGATTTGTGTTGCAGCCATAACCGGCGTCCATCAGCAACACGCCGCGAGGAAGGCCGGCCTTGCAGGCTGCCGTGATCTGCTCAAGCGCGATCTCGGGCTTGGTCCTGAAGCCAATCTCCTCAGGCACCCCCGCCTTGCGCCGACGTTTGTCGTCCCTCGCCCAGTCTTCCGGCAGATACAGCCGGTAGGCCACCGGCAGGCTGGCGTGGCGGTTGGCGAGCGACAACGACACCGCAACTTGACAATTGTCCTGTTTGCCGAGCTGGCCGCAATATTGCCGCGCTACCCCGACCGAGTGTTTCCCCTTCTTGGGAAAGCCCGTGTCGTCGATGATCCAGGCTTCGATCGGCCCGTGCCGCTCAATCTTCGGCAATACCAATTCGCGGACCTTGGCCAATACCTTCTCGTCCGACCACTTGCCTTCGCCAACAAAATGCAGCAACGATTGATGCTGGGCCGCCGTTCGCTCCGGCGCCGTGATCGCCGCCATCGGCTCGACGCTCTTGCGCTCGCAAGGCATCATCAGGCCCACACAATAGTCCCGCAGCGGCCTGGCCCGGTCGGCGTGCCCAATCACGCTCGTCAGCCCCTCGACATAACCCGCAAATCGCGATTCAATAGCTTTCGATCGCCGAAAATCCATCTCAGCCTCCTATGCCGAAGCGTGAATCTCGCAAAATAAGTGATTCTCTCGATCAAAATCTGCGACTTACTGACTCAGTAGTACTAGATCGCCGCGTGGCCGTTGGCCTTGAAGCCGACTTTGACCCCGTTCTTGACGCCATTCCTGGCGCCGTTCATCTTGTGCCGCTTCTTCGCCTTGGCCTTCGCCACCTTTTCGGCTTTCCGCTCGGCCTTGCGCGCTTCCTTCGCCTTCAGCCGCGCCCGCTCCGCCCTCGCCTCGGCGCGCTTCTTCTTGCGCTTCTTTTCACACGAGTCGCATTTGCAGCCGATCGGCTTCAGATAGGCTTTGAAGTAGTCGGTGCCGTAATCGTAATTGATCTCGTCGCCGGGCTCGATGTTCCTGATGGCGCGGATGAAGACCCTGCGCTGGCGCGGTTTGACGTCGGATTCGGCGTTCGGCCTGCAGGCGTGATTGATATAGCGCGCCACATTCTCGCGGATCGAGCCATCGATGGTCCAGCGGTTGTTGAGCTCGAACAGATATTTGTTCTCGATCTCGTCATCCTTCTTCTTCCGGGAATCCAGTAGCGGCCCGAAATAACGGATGATCTTGGAGCCCTTCTTGATCGGCTTGGTGGCGAAAAGGCCGAGCCCGGTGCGGGAGCGGCCGATACGGTACGGCTTGTTCTGGGAAATGGTCGGCATGGTCGACTGAATTGGCGCCCGTGGCAGATATCGCGAAGGCGGTGTTTTAGGCTGTTTCAACGCCGCTGTCAGGCTTTTCGCATCCGTCTTGTAAACCTTCCCCAGCTTGTACGCGCGGACAACCAGCGCGGTTCCACAAAACATGGCCGCATGTGCACCGGATGGGTATGTCAATGTGACAACAGCCGGGATTACGTCCCCGGCCGGACGATGGCGGCTTTAAGCATGGCGTCAAGCAATGTATCGATGCTGATGCCTGCAGGGAGCCGGCGCAGAATATCGGAGAGCCTGTCGTCGAGCAGCAGCATCGTGAACCCATGGACCAGCGACCATGCCCGCACGATGGCTGCGGCCTGGTCGAGCGACAACGCTTCCGCCTCGATAGGTTCGTGCCGCTTGGCACCGACGGCTCCGGCAAGCTCCCTGAACGCGGCGCTGGCCGCGTCGTGCAAGGACGGCCGCGACATGTCGAGACGCTCGGTGCGGAACATCAGCACATACATGCCGGGATGTGCCTGGGCGTAACCGACATAGGCCTTGGCCCGCGCGAGCGCCCCATCGGGCGTATTGCCCGATCTCGATGCCGCCGCCATCGCGGCATTGAATTGCCGGAAGCCGATCGCGGCAAGTTCGCTGACGAGACCCGTCAGGTCACCGAAATGATGGGTCGGCGCGGCATGTGACACGCCGGCCTCACGCGCGACCGCACGCAAGGTCAGGCCTGCGAGCCCATCGCGTTCGAGCACACGCTCGGCGGCTAGAAGCAAGGCATCATGCAGCGCGCCGTGATGGTATGGCGCAGCCGCACCACGACCCGCCTTCTTCCCGACCTTCTTCTGCACCTTCCGAAGCTCGGGCGCCGAGCGCCGGGTTTTGATTTTCTCTGACATGGCAACGTTATAGAAATCAATTTTTACACTGTAAAGATTTTGCTTGACCGTCAGTCGATCCTGCCATACCAGTATCTTTACATTGTAAAGATAGGATTGCTCCGATGCAGGACATGGCAGCTGATATGGACTGGTCCAACCGCGCGCCGATTCCGTTCGA
>DASXEH010000001.1:0-4185 GCA_036490215.1 Magnetospirillaceae bacterium | reverse complement strand
GCGACGGGGGAGGCCATCCAGATCAAGGCCAGCAGAAAGGTGGGATTTCGACCTGCGAAGGAACTTAAGGAGGCTATCTAGACGACAGCTTTGTGCCGCCTGTGCGTCCGCGCCAGTGCGAGGTTTGGTTCGGCGCTCTCCCCACTTGCGGCGGATCACCGAGGAGTGACCCCACCCCGTCTGCGGGATTCTATCCGTGATGATGTACTGCCTCACGGCGCCAGCTCCCGTCGGGGGTGTCGAAAATAGCCGTTCAAACCTGACATCAGCCTTCGGCGGGTGGCGAACATTCCGCAGTGGACGTCCCGACTAGACCGCTGATTTGTCATATTGGGACGTTACACTAACATCACCTGAGCCTGTCTCCCGTGAAGAACCCGCAACGTGTTGACGATCCTTGGGATAGTCGCTTCGGTCAGTAATCGTATTTGCCGGAAAAACATGATTGTCTCGCCGGTTTCTTGCAAATTGACCCGACGCGGTGCGGTGCGGTTCTATCCCTCCCCGGATCATCGGGGAGGGCGACAATCCGACCGGCGAAGCGAGACCACGGCGGCCAACAGGACCTTCTGAGGTCACGTCTGGATCAGATCGTCGATCTCGCGCATCCTTTGGCGAAGCTGGCGCGCAGCCTCGATTGGTCGTTCCTGGAGGAGCGGCTGGGAGCCGCCTACACCGACCGTCCCGGCTGCCCGCCGCTGCCGGCGCGGCTGATGGCAGAGCTCGCCATCCTCAAGCACATGCACAACCTGTCCGACGAGGTACTGTGCGAGCGGTGGCTGGAGAATCCCTATTACCAACGGCTCTGCGGCGAGGAATTCGTCTGCCACAGGCTGACGTTCGACCGCTCGTCGATGACCCGCTGGCGTCGGCGCATGGACGAGGAGAAGCTGGTGGCCCTGCTGCAGGAGAGCCTGCATCTGGCCACCCGCATCGGCGCGGCCAAGCCGGCCGATTTCGCCCGCGTCATCGTGGACACCACCGTGCAGCCGAAGGCGATCAGCTTCCCGACCGATGCGAAGCTACTGCAGCGTGCGCGTGAGCGGCTGGTGAAGCTGGCGCACAAGCACGGCGTCAAGCCGCGCCAGTCCTATGTTCGGGTCGGCTAGTTCGCACAGATCCGCCACCAACGTTACGCGCACGCAAAGCAATTCAAGCGCGCCAACCGGGCATTGAAGACGTTGCGCACCTATCTCGGCCGGGTCAGCCGCGATATCGGCCGCAAGATCACCGGCGACAGCGATTTAAAGGAAATCTTCGCCCAGCCGCGGTGGTTGGCGCGGCGGGTGCGCGAGCAACGCCAGTGCCAGCGCGGCCCCAAGGTCTCCAGTCTGCATGCGCCCGAAGTGGAGTGCATCGGCAAAGGCGCACCGCCCCTACGAGTTCGGCGTCAAGGTCTCGGTCGCGACACCGTTGCAGCGCTGCCGCGGCGGCCAGTTCGTGGCGCATGTCGCGGCCCTGCCAGGCAATCCCTATGACGGTTGTCAGCGCCGGTTGAATATTCCTCAAAAGTGGCGGTTGGAAATTCCCCACTTCGTTGCGCTGGGTGTTCGCTTCTGAGCTAGCTCAGGAGCGAACACCCAGCGCAATCGCCGAAGCTGCTCCCCTGCTTGGAGGGGGCAAATCTGTGGTTCGACTTGGGGAACTCATGATGATCTTGGACCTGCATCGGCAGGGGCTCAGCCCGACTGCCATCGCCCGTCAGCTCGGCATCGACCGCAAGACGGTGCGCAAATACATCGCTCGCGGCATGGATCCGCCAAATTACCGCGCACCGCCACGGCGACCGCGGCGCACCGACGACTTCCTGCCGTATCTGCGGGAACGTCTGGCAGCCTATCCCGGCTTGAGCGCCGTCCGGCTGCTCCGGGAGCTGCGCGAGCGTGGCTTCGGCGGCGGCTACACCGCGGTCAAGCGCGCCGTACAGGAGATCCGGCCTGAACGCGAACGCCGCTTCGAGGTACGGTTCGAGACGCCGCCGGGCGAACAAGCGCAGGTCGACTTTGCCCGCTTCGAGGTGGTGTTCGCGGATGCGCCTGGCATCACGCGCGTCGTCTGGTTGTTCTCGATGGTACTCGGCTTCTCACGGCTGATCTGGGGAAGGTTCGTCGTCCACCAGGACCTGCAATCGGTGCTGCGTTGCCACGTCGCCGCCTTCGCCGCGATCGGCGGCGCGCCGCGGGAGATCCTCTACGATCGCATGAAGACCGCGGTGATCGGCGAGGATGCCGACGGCTTGGTCGTCTACAACCGCAGCCTGATCGACCTGGCGCGTCATTTCGGCTTCCATCCCAAAGCCTGCCGTCCATACCGGGCCAAAACGAAGGGCAAGGTCGAGCGCCCGTTCCGCTACATCCGACAGGATTTCTACTTGGCGGGCAGCTTCAGAAATCTCGATGACCTCAACGCTCAGTTGCGTTGCTGGCTCGATACGGTAGCCAATCCGCGCAGCCACGCCACCACCAGGCGCGTGGTCAACGAAGCGTTTGCTGAAGAGCGGACGGCGCTGCATCCGCTACCGCTGGCGCCCTACCGCGCGGTGCTGAAGCTGGAGCGGCGGGTTTCGCACGACGGCATGATCAGCGTTGGCGGCAATGCCTACAGCGTACCCGACACCGCGCGCCGCCGGGTGCTCGACGTGCATTGCCTGATCGACGAGGTGCAGATCTTCGAGGACGGAGTGCTGGTCGCTCGCCATGCGTTGTTGCCCGGACGTGGCCAGAGCTGCATCGATCCAACACACCGCAAGCCGTTGCAGCGCTCGCGGATCATCATCGACGACAGCACCGAGGTGGTACGCGGCGAAGGTGACGTGGTCGCGCGTCGCTCGCTCGAATTCTACGACGCGCTCGGGCGCGTCATGGCGGTGAAGGGGAACGCGTGATGACCATGCATGCTCTGTCCGCTCCCTCCCTCGTCGACCGCATCAAGACCACGCTGGTCGGGCTGCGCATGCCGCGCGCGCTGGAGATCGTCGATGTCATCGTCCGCCAACTCGAACGGGGCGAAACAACCGCGCTCGAGGCGATCGACAGTCTGCTCATGGAGGAGCTGACGCTGCGCGAAACCCGCCGCGTTAAGACCGCCCTGGTCATGGCCCGGTTGTCGACGCTGAAGACCCTCTCCGGCTTCGACTTCAGCTTCCAACCATCGCTCGACCGCGGCCGCATCATGGCGTTGGCCGAACTGAAGTTCATCGACCGCAGCGAAGCGGTTCACTTCGTCGGCCCACCAGGTACCGGCAAGTCGCACCTCGGCGTGGCGCTCGGTGTCGAGGCGGTGAAGGCGGGACGCAGCGTCCACTTCATCACCCTGGCCGATCTCATCGATGCCCTCGCTCGCGCCGAACGGGAAGGTTCGCTGCGCCAGAAGATCCGCTTCTACGGCCGGTTTGCGCTGCTCATTGTGGACGAGATCGGCTACCAGCCGGTCGTCCCCGGCGGCGGCAACTTGTTCTTCCAACTGGTCAACGCGCGCTACGAGCGCGGCGCGATGATCCTGACCTCCAATCGCGGCTTCGCCGAGTGGGGCGAGGTTTTCGGCGGTCCCGTTGTCGCCACCGCGCTGCTCGATCGCCTGCTCCATCATGCCGTGGTGGTCCAGATCGAAGGGGCCAGCTACCGGATGCGCCAACACGCCGACCTGGTGCCCGAACACATCCGTTCCAAGTCACTCATTCATCCGCCATCAGCACCGATCATCGCGCCGCAGAAGCGTCGCGGTCGCCCGCGCAAGGTCGCCGACGCCATAACGAGCATCGCCTCTCCATTGAATAGCGTTACGTAACGGTGAACGGACCATGCCAAGAGGCCGCAAACCCGAAGCCGATTACGCCCTCAGCAACGCCGAACGGCAGGCGCGATATCGCGCTCGTCGGCAGGCACAACAACCGCAGGCCGCGATCCGCCGCCAAGCGGCAGCAGACCGCCGCAGTCGTGCACAGCGCTGGAGAGACGCCGTCGCCGAGCTGCTTGCTTTACAGGCCGAGTATGCCGCCTGGTCCGACACCTTGCCCGAAAGCCTGCGCGACAGCGCCACCGCCGAGGCGCTTCAGGCAATTATCGATCTCGACCTCGACAGCCTCGCCGATATCAGACCGCCGAGAGGGTTTGGCCGTGACTAAATCAGAATGAAGTGGGTAATTTCTGCCCGACGATTCTGGGGAATTTCTCGCCGCCATTGACA
>DASXEH010000071.1:0-17064 GCA_036490215.1 Magnetospirillaceae bacterium | reverse complement strand
CGCGCGGCCAGCATCGATACGCCGCTGCACGCCTATATCAATCGCGCCCATGTCGATCACATGCATCCCGACTCGCTGATCGGCATCGCGGCGGCGAGCGACAGCAAGAAGCTGACCCAGGAGATTTTCGGCGACGAGATCGGCTGGCTACCCTGGAAGCGCCCCGGCTTTGAGCTCGGCATGATGCTGAAGCGCTTCAGCGACGAGCATCCGAAAGCCAAGGGCGTGGTGCTCGAAGCCCACGGCCTGTTCACCTGGGCCGACACGTCCCGCGCCTGCTATGACATCACCATCGAGGTGATCAACAAGGCGACCGCCTGGCTGGCTGAGAAGAGTCGCGGCAAGAAGGCCTTTGGTGGCGTGAAAGTACCGGCTGCCGATGTTGCCAAGCGCCACGATGTGGCGGCGTCGATCATGCCGAGCATCCGCGGCCTGATCTCGACCAAGACCTCGAAGGTCGGCCATTTCGACGACAGCGCAGCCGTGCTCGAATTCATCGGCGGCGCTGATCTCGCGCCCCTCGCGGCGCAAGGCACCTCCTGCCCCGATCACTTCCTGCGCACCAAGATCCGTCCGCTGGTTCTGCCTTTCGATCCAGCCAAGGAAGCTGGCGGCGATCTGATGCCGCGCCTGGCCGGCGCCATCGAAGCCTATCGCGCCGACTACACCGCCTATTACGAACGCTGCAAATGCTCCGACTCACCCGGCCTGCGCGATCCGAACGCTGTCGTCTATCTGGTGCCCGGCGTCGGCATGATCACCTTTGCCGCCAACAAGGAAACGGCGCGCGTCTCGGCCGAGTACTACATCAACGCCATCAACGTGATGCGGGGCACGACGGCGGTGTCGAAATACACCGGCCTGCCCGAGCAGGAAGCGTTCGACATCGAATACTGGCTGCTCGAAGAGGCCAAGCTGAAGCGCATGCCCAAAGCCAAGGCGCTGGCCGGCAAGGTGGCGCTGGTCACCGGTGGCGCCGGCGGCATCGGCCGCGCGATTGCCCAACGCCTATTGGGTGAAGGCGCATCGGTGGTGATCTGTGATATCGACCGCACGGTGCTTGCCGAAGCCGAAGCCGATCTCAAGAAGGGCTTTGGCGCCGATAACGTCACCGGCCTCTGGGTCAATGTGACCGAAGAGAAGGCCGTGGCCGATCTCTTCCACGATGCGGCGCTGGCCTTTGGCGGCATCGATATCTGCGTCTCGAACGCCGGCTTCGCATCGGCCTCGGCCTTCGAGGACACCTCGCTCGAGCTGTGGCAAAAGAACATGGATGTTCTCTCCACCGGCTACTTCCTGGTCAGCCGCGAAGCCTTCCGCATGATGAAGGCGCAAGGCACCGGCGGCTCGATCGTCTTCGTCGCGTCGAAGAACGCGATGGTCGCCTCGCCCGGCGCCTCGGCTTATTGCGTGGCCAAGGCCTCTGAAGTGCAGTTGGCGCGTTGCCTGGCGCTCGAAGGCGCGCCGCTTGGCATCCGCGCCAATGTAGTCAACCCCGATGCTGTGCTGCGCGGCTCGCGCATCTGGCAGGGCGAATGGCGCGACCAGCGTGCCGCCGCCTACAAGACCAAGCCTGAGGAGTTGGAAGAAGTTTATCGCCAGCGCAGCCTGTTGAAGCGCGGCGTTTACCCCGAGGACATTGCCGAGGCGGTGGCGTTCTTCGCTTCCGAGGAGCGCTCGGCCAAGTCGACGGGCAATATCCTCAATGTCGACGCCGGCCACGCGCCGTCGTTCTCGCGGTAGAATGAACTACAAACGAGCCGAAATGAGCTCGAACATTTAAACCGTCATTCCCGCGAAAGCGGGAATCCATGTGACTCTGGACTCCCGCCTGCGCGGGGGTGACGAATCGGGAGGACCGTAGAATGGACACCACACGGACCATCGAGACCAAGATCGATCCCAATCTGATCGCCAAGGCCAATGCCAAACTGGCCGCCGATCTGGAGCATGACTACGCGGCGCTGGGCAAGCAGCTCAAGCGCACGGGCATCGATATCGAGAAGATTACCGATGCGGTGGCGCGTTTCGGCGTCGCCATTCCCTCTTGGGGCGTCGGTACGGGCGGCACGCGCTTCGGCCGCTTCCCCGGCAAAGGCGAGCCGCGGCATGTCTTCGATAAGATCGAGGACTGCGCCGTCATCCATCAGCTGACCGGCGCGACGCCGACCGTGTCTCTCCACTTCCCCTGGGATGAGCCCGATGACGTGGCCGCGCTGCGTACCCGCGGCGAGTCGCTCGGTCTCGGCTTCGCCGCCGTCAATTCGAACACCTTCCAGGACCAGAAGAGCCAGAAGCTCTCTTACAAGTTCGGCAGCCTGTCGCATACCGACGCGGCTGTGCGTCAGCAGGCTGTTGAGCACAATCTGCACTGCGTCGAACTCGGCAAGAAACTCGGTGCCGATGAGATCACGGTATGGGTTGCCGACGGCTCGAACTTCCCCGGCCAGCAGCACACCACGCGCGCCTTCGAGCGCTATATCGAAGCGCTGGGCAAAATCCGCGACGGCATGCCCAAGACCTGGCGCATGATGATCGAACACAAGATCGCCGAGCCGGCCTTCTACGCGACCGTGCTGCAGGATTGGGGCAGCTCGCTGATGTCGGCCCAGCTGCTCGGCCCGCAAGTGATGTGCCTGGTCGATCTTGGCCACCATGCGCCGAACGTCAATATCGAGATGATCGTCGCCCGCCTGATCCAGGCCGGCAAGCTGGGCGGCTTTCATTTCAACGACTCGCGCTACGGCGATGACGATCTCGATGCCGGTTCGATCAACCCCTTCCGCTTGTTCCTCGTGTTCAACGAACTGATCGACGCCGAATGGCGGAACGTGAAGACCAGGCTCTCCCATATGCTCGATCAGTCGCACAACGTGACCGACCCGATCGAAAGCCTGATGTTAAGCGCGGTGGAGCTGCAGCGTGCCTATGCCCAGGCGCTGCTGGTCAATCGCGAGACGCTCGACAAATACCAGACCGGCAATGACGCGCTGATGGCGACGCAGACCTTGAAGAAGGCCTATACCGCCGACGTCAATCCGATTCTGGCCATGGCGCGCAGCCGCAAGGGTGCCGCCATCGATCCGGTGTCGGCGTTCCGCGAGTCGGGCTATCGCGCATCGGTGGCGGCACTGCGTCCGGCAGTCAGCGCTTCGGGCGGCGGGATCGTCTAAGCCAGAGGCAAATTCACCGACGTCATCGGAGAATTAAAGTCCGTCACCCCGGCCGAAGCATCGCGAAGAGCCGAGGTCCATGTTTCCACCTTCCGTAGCCCTGGTCCCCGGATAGCGCTTCGCGCTTCCGGGGTGACGAAAGAAAAAAATCGCCCGACTATCTATGTGTGAGTGCCTTGGCGATCTCGGTCCACTCGTCGTCGAGCGAGGTTTTGCTTGGCATCGCCTTGCCCGCGTGGCGATACCAGTAGCCGGCATTGCCGCGATCGCCCTCCTTGCGATGCAGATAGGCATGCACCCAAGAGCCATCGGCATCATGGCGCTTATCGGCGATCTCGTGCGCCTTATCCCAATCGCCTTTCGCATCCCACCAAAGCGCTTGAAGGGCGAGTTCGAGGTCTTTGGGCGGCGCGTTGGCAGAGACCGATTTGCGGAAGCTGTCGAAGTCCATGGCGTGACCTCTATGCTTTGGGCGTGATCCCCCACGCTTTCGTCCAGCCGAGCCCGGCCACGGTGCCTGCGCGCGGCCGGTATTCGCAGCCGACCCAGCCGTCGTAACCCAGCTCGTCGAGCAGGCCGAACAAATAGCGGGTGTTGATCTCCTGCCCCTCGTCCGGCTCGTGCCGGCCCGGTACACCCGCGATCTGTACATGGCCGACCGAGGCGAAATGTGCCTTCAAGGTCGAAGCGATGGAGCCATGTGCCATCTGCTGGTGATAGATGTCGAATTGTACTTTCAGATTGGGCGCGCCAACGGCATCGATGATTCCTTTGGCCTGCGGCACGCTCGACAGAAAATAGCCCGCGAAGTCGGTCGGGTTCAACGGTTCGAGCACCAACAACACGCCGGCGCTGGCCGCGGTCTTGGTCGCGAATTTCAGATTCTCGATATAAGTCGCCTCGCAGCGCGCCTTGTCGATCCCCGCCGGCACGATGCCGGCCATGACATGGACCTTCGGGCATTTCAGCGCGGCAGCATAGGTCAGCGCCTGGTCGACCGATTTCCTGAACTCGTCCTCGCGGCCCGGCAGCGCCGAGATGCCGCGCTCGCCCTTGTCCCAATTGCCGGGGAACATGTTGAACAGCACCTGCTCCATCCCATTGGCCTGCAGGCGCGCGGCCAGATCCTTCGCCTCATAGGCATAGGGGAACAGATACTCGGCGGCTTTGAATCCCGCTTTGGCCGCGGCGCCGAAACGCTCCAGGAAATCGACCTCGTTGAACAACATCGACAGGTTGGCGGCAAGCTTGACCATGGGACTCCTCAATCGAGCGGGTATTTGCGGCGCAGGGCTTCGACGGCATCGGGGGCGAGATATTTGGTCTCGCGCCCATGCAGCATGAGATAGAGCCGCGCCGTCTCTTCCAACTCCTCGGTCGCGTTGACGGCGGCATCGAGCGAGGTGCCGGCCACCACAGGCCCGTGATTGGCGAGCAGAACGGCGGTGTGCTTCGACGCCACCTTACGCACCGCATCGGCCAAGGTCTCATCGCCTGGCGGGAAATATGGGATCAGCGGCAGCCGGCCGACGCGCATGATGTAATAGGCGGTGATCGGCGGCAGCACATCGTGGTGGTCTATGCCGTCGAGGCAAGAGACGGCCACGGAATGCGTTGCGTGAAGATGCACGACTGCTTTTGCTTTCGGCCGCTCCTGATACATCGCCACATGCAGGAATTTCTCCTTGGTCGGCGGGTCGCCTGAAACCAACTTGCCCGCGTCATCGACCTTGGCGATACGCGCCGGATCGAGGCGGCCCAATGTCGAATTGGTCGGCGTCATCAGCCAGCCGTCATCGACGCGGACGCTGATATTGCCGGAACTGCCGAAGGTCAGCCGCCGCTCGAACATCGAGCGGCCGTATATGACGATTTCCTCGCGGGCGCGCGCTTCGCTGCTCATTGGGCCAGGAACCCTCCATCAACGGGCAGCGTATGCCCTGTCACCATCCCCGAGGCTGGGCTGGCGAGGAACAACACGGCGCCGACGATGTCCTCAGGATCGGCCATGCGGCCGAGCGGCATCATCGCTTCGATCTGTTTGACGAGGTCGGGTTGGCCCAGCAGCCCCTTGATGAAATCGGTGCGCACCCAGGTCGGCGCCACCGCGTTGACGCGGATATTCGACTTTGCCCATTCCAACGCCAGCGCGCGCGTCATATTGACCACCGCGCCTTTGCTGGTCTGGTAGGAGATGTTGGGATAAAGCCCGCCGCCCGACAGGCCCATGATCGACGCCATGTTGACGATGCGTCCCCCGCCCGCCTCGATCATGTAGCGCGCGGCGACTCGGGCGCAGAGGAACGAGCCGGTCATGTTGATACGGATGACCGTGTCCCAATCTTCCATCGACACGGTCAGGCTTGGCTTGCGGATGGCTGTGCCGGCATTGTTGATGAGGATGTGCGGCCCGCCGTGATCAGCGGCCACAGCTTTGAACAACGCCTCGACTGATTGTTCGTCACCGACATCGGCCGTATAGGCGCTGCCCACGCCACCCGCGGCGCGGATTTCGTCAGCAACACTCGAGCCGGTCTTGGCATCAAGATCGGCGATACAGATCTTCGCACCAGCTTGCGCCAGGCCTAATGCGATCGCACGGCCGATGCCGCGGCCACCACCGGTCACAACCGCTGTTTCGCCGGTCAGCTTGAACGAGTCGAAAACGCTTCCTGCCACGCTGCGTCCTTTCTGATGTGACGCTTGTCTCGTGGGTCGAGTTTAGGCGGGCGGTGAACCGTGGTAAAGGCGCGGAAAACGATGGGATTCAAGCACCGGCCGCTTCGGAGGCGATCAGATCGGCCAAGCGGCCGCGCGCGAAGGGCAGCGATGTCTCAAAGGTTTTAGCCCAGGGCGAGCCTGCCAACCCATCCAGCCAGGCCAACCCCTCAGACAAGAGCGACGCATAGTCGGCGTCGGCGCGAAAGCGATGATTAGGCAAACGGCAATCGTCGAAGGACAGAGACTTTAAGCCTGTCTGTTCGCGCAATTGGTCTTTGGCTTCGCGGCGATACGTCGCGAAGACGCTCAGCAAATCGAGATCGACCACCGTGTCGGCCGCTTGCACCGAGAGCAGCGTGTCGATCAGGAACACCCGCAAGAAAACACGGAACCGATCGGCCGCGCCTTCGGGCCGCGCAAACAATGGCATATCGGCTGAGATCGAATCGGGGGATGGGATCGGCGGCAGCCCTTCGAGCAACGGCGCAAATTGCGAGTTCAATCTGCCGACATAGGCGACGAGCAGGTAATGCACCTCGAAATGGATATTGCCCTCGTCCACAAGCTGATTGTGGGTCGAACACCATTGGTCACGCGGGTTGCGCCAGGTGATCACGTTGATGCCGTCAGCGAAGCGCTTGAACCAATCGACGCGGCCGAGCGTGCCGCAGAATCCCAGCACCGGCGTCTTGCTGTTGCGGCGCGCCAGATCTTTGAGCGTCGCGATATAACGCTCAGTCGTCGGATCGGCCTCGATCTGGAAATAAGATTCGACGGCGAAACGCGGATCGAAATCGACGATGCCGCCTTCGCGCTTCAGCAGCGGCGCGTATTCCGCGAAATACGGCTGCGTCAGCTTCGGGTGGCCCGATGCCCAGGCGTCCGGGTGGTTGTTGATCACCTCGCCCGGGGTCAGCGCGGCCAGGCGCACATTGAACGGCTCGCAATAAGCATAAGCGTCGGCGCAAGCGCGGAATCGGCTCCAGAACCAGGTGCTGCCGGATCGAAATCCGCTATGAAGAAAAACCGCGCGCGCCACCAATCGTTTCCCTGCTCCCGATTGCGAAACAATAGTAGCGCAGGCGCGTAGGCGTGGCGATTACCCGTGCGCGTGATACATCACATCGAATTGGCGGCCGGCGGCGGGCGTCTGCGCCAGCCAACGGTATTTGCCGGTCAGCGGCTCGATCACCTTGACCGAGTCGGCCTTCGGCTCTGGCCCACCCGACATCGACAGCACGGCGCGATCCCAGGCTCCAGCGGGCAAGCCTTCGGCAGCGGTCAGCCAGAGATGAACTTCGGGCCGGCCAAACGCCTGGCTGAGCGCTTTGAAGAAATCGCCTTCAAGGAACGCTTGCGCCGCCTCGGGCGTACGCCAAAGGTAGAAGGTCGCGTAGCACGGATCGATCGTATCGAGCAGGAACAGCTTGTCCTTCAGCCCCGGCATGCCATCGAACATCGGCCCACGTTCGCGCGCCCGCTGCCGGATCGAGTCGGGCGTGTGTGGACTGCTCAGCGGAATCGCGTAATGCATCGCGAGCATGATGACGCTCTTAAGGATCGACGTATTGCACCCGGCCATTGCCGAAAGACCAGTCGTCGCGATCGGTCGGCGACATCACGATCACCACGTCTTCGGGCCGCATCCCGGGTTTGGCGACCAGAAGATCGGTCAGGTGTTTGTAGAATTTCTTCTTAGTGTCGGTATCGCGCCACTTACCCGCCGTGATGCGGATGAACACGACATCGTCGGTGCGATGGATGCCGAGATAATCGGGATCGTAGATCAGCTCGCCGGGCTCGAATTGGCGGATGGTCTGAAACCGGTCGCCGACCGGCGCGTTGTACGCTTCGATCAGGGCTTGATAAACTGCGTCGGCGATGGCCCGAATGTAATCGGGCGACTTGCCGCGCAGGAGCGAGATTTCCGCAAGGGGCATGATGGCCTCCATCGTTCACGGAATTGGATATGGGCCATAAAACCGTGGCCGAAAATACCGAAATTTGGAACAGATACTTGCGCGGAACTGAACGATCGCTCAGAGCATCCGTTGCATGAAGGTCAGGTCAAGCCAGCGGTCGAATTTCCATCCCACCTGCTTGAAATGCCCCACTTCGACATAGCCGAAACGCTTATGCAGTTTGATGCTGACGGCGTTCGAGGCGTCGATCCCGGCCACCATCGTGTTCAGCTTGGCCTTTTGCGCCCGTTCGATCAGCGGCCCCAGAAGCGCCGAGCCGACGCCCTTGCCGCGTTGATCAGGTGCCACATAGATCGAATTCTCGACGGTGTAGAGATAGGCGGGCCAAGGCCGGAATGGGCCATAGCTGGAAAATCCAACCGCACGGCCGCCGTCGGTCGCCACCAATACGGGCAGGTTCTGTTCGAGCTTGGCCGCGTACCATTTCTCCTGCGCCTCGATGGTGCGCGGTGTGTAGTCGTAAACTGCCGTGGTGTTGATCACCGCGTCGTTATAGATCGGCAACATCGCCGCCATATCGCCTAACACCGCATCGCGAATCTCGAGCATGCTTCCCCCCATCAATCGGCCGCGACGGCCATCGCGGATAGACCGAACGCGTCGGCAAGCAACTCGTAGGATTTGCGCCGCGCGTCGTGATCATAGGTGGTCGTCAGCACCATGATCTCTTGGGCGCCGAACTCTGCAGCCACCTTCTCCAGCGTCTGCCGCACCGCCTGCGGCGAACCAACCACTAGCCGCCGCCCCATCGGCGCCACGCCTAAACGAATCCCGCTCTGCTCCAGCAGCTTGATCGCTTCATCTGGCGGCAGGCTGGGCTTGGGCCGCCCTTGCTGTAATTGGATCAGCTGCACCTGCTGGCTGGCGCTCAGCCGTAGCGCCTCTTCCTCGGTCTCGGCGCAGATCACGCGCACGGCTACCACGACACGCGGCTTGTCCAGGCGCTGCGACGGTTGGAAAGTATTTTTGTATTCCTGCGCGATGACGGAACCGCCACCGCCGATGAAATCGGCAAAGGCGTAAGGCAGACCAAGCTGCGCCGCCCACTCGCCGCTTTGGCTCGATGAGCCCAACAGCCAAACCACGGGCTTTTCGACGCCGCCCGGCAGGCTGTGGCTGAGGCGATGGAATGGATGATCGGATGGAATGCGATCTTCGAAATAGGCCAACAACTCCGACATCTGTTCGATGAAGTCATCCGGCATGTGCTGGCGGCGATCGCGCTGCAGCGCCACCACCGTGATCTGATCGGTGCCCGGCGCGCGGCCGATGCCGAGATCGACGCGGCCCGGAAAGAGCCCGGCAAGCGTGCTGAACACCTCGGCCACTTTGAACGGACTGTAATGGGGCAGCATGATGCCGCCGGTGCCCAGGCGGATGCGCTTGGTGACCATGCCGATCGGGCCCAGCAGCACTTCGGGGCTGGTGCAGGCCAGCGAGCCGGTGGCGTGATGCTCAGCCAGCCAGTACCGCGTGTAGCCGAGCCTGTCGGCCAGCTGGGCTAGGTCGAGCGTGTTGGCCAGCGATTGCGGCCCCGTACCGCCTTCGATCAGCGGCGATTGATCAAGGACGGAAAGACGGAATGGGCTGGGACTGGACATGGCGGAAACAGCCTAGCGAGAGTGGTGAGCCCGGCGGGAATCGAACCCACGACCCCATGATTAAAAGTCACGTGCTCTACCGACTGAGCTACGGGCTCGCCCTCGCGAAACGGGGCACACCATAGGGACCCTATGGCCTCTTGGTCAATCGCTTCTTGACGCCTGATTTATATCGACAAATTAGATTGCTGCGCCCGATGGATAGACCGCGGCGCCTATTCGGCAGCGCCGCGGTGCTGATCGCGCGGGTGTTCACTCTTTGACGTCAGCGGCGACCTTCATCCAGACGATCTTGTCCGGGTCGTGGACAAGACCGTTGGGGCCATCGCCTTTCTTGATCTGATCCACATGGTCCATGCCTTCGATGACCTGGCCCCAGATCGTGTACTGGCCATCCAGGAATGGTGCTGGTGCGAAGCAGATGAAGAACTGCGAGTCGGCGCTGTTGGGATCCTGGGCACGCGCCATCGAAACGGTGCCGCGGACATGGTGCTCAGATGAGAACTCGGCCTGGAGTTTGAAACCCGAGCCTCCCGTGCCGGTTCCTGTCGGGTCGCCGCCTTGTGCCATGAAGCCGTCGATCACGCGGTGGAACGGCGTGCCGTCATAGAAGCCCTTGCGCACCAATTCCTTGATTCGCGCCACATGCTTGGGCGCCAGATCGGGACGCATGGCGATGACCACACGACCGGTCTTGAGCTCCATGATCAGCGTGTTCTCGGGATCCTTGATGGCAGCCGCTGCGGCCGGAGCGGGGGTGACCGTCGCCACTGTCCCGCCGGCGCCAGCCAGCAGCAACCCGATAAGAGCGATGAGCTTCCTGATCAAAGACATGAGCTTCTTCCCTAGCCTATTTGGAATTCGACGTGCGGCGTTTATCGAGCCGCGCCTTCACGCGAGGCGAAACGAAAGATGAAATATCGCCTCCCAACATACTGATTTCTTTAACGAAACGCGACGAGATAAACTGTGATCCTTCGGAAGCCATCAAGAATACCGTCTCGATCGAGGCATCGAGGCGTGTGTTCATCGCCGCCATTTGGAATTCGTATTCGAAGTCGGACACGGCGCGCAGGCCACGGATGATCTGCGACGCGCCGCATTCGCGAACGAAATTGATCAGCAGCGTATCGAAGGCCCGCGCCTCGATCTGGCCGGCAACGCCGTTCATGGCGGCGATGTCCTCGCGCACCATGGCCAGACGCTCGTCCAGGCTGAACATCGGTCCCTTACCCGCGTTGACCGCCACCGCGACGATCAAGCGATCTACCGTGCGCGCGGCACGGTGGATGACGTCTTGATGGCCGTTGGTGATCGGGTCGAACGTACCTGGATAGACCCCCACGCGTTCAGGCATCGCTCCCATCGCCCTCCGGATTGGTCCCGTTATCGTCGCCCTCTTCCCCTGTCTCGGTGCCGCCGCCGGTTTCATCCGGCGACGCCTCGACGGTCTCGTCGGTTTCCCCGTTCATCTCGCCATTGCCGGCCACCTCGCCCAACCGGGCGACCGAGACGACATTCTCGCCCTCATCCGTCCGTAGCAGAGTGACGCCTTGGGTCTGGCGCCCAGCGATGCGCACGCCGTCGATGGCGATACGGATCATCTTGCCGGCATTGGTGACCAGCATCAGCTGATCGGTTGCCTTCACTGGGAAGGACGCGACCACCAGGCCGGTTTTCTCGGTGATGTCCATGTTGTAGATGCCCGAACCGCCGCGGCCGGTGACGCGATACTCATACGCCGAGGTGCGCTTGCCATAGCCGTTTTCGGACACGGTGAGAATGTGTTCCTCGGCCGCGGCCATTTCGGCCTTCACCTCGGGCCCCAGCCCCTCGCCGCCGCGCAGATAGAGGTCACGCAGATCCATATCGAATTCGGCATGGCGCAGAATCGACATGCCGATCACGCGATCGCCGTCTTCAAGCTTGATGCCGCGCACGCCGAGCGAGTCGCGGCCCTTGAAGACACGAACGGTATCGTCGGCGATCTGGAAGCGGATGCACTTGCCGTTGCGGGTGGCCAGCAGCACGTCGTCGCTCGGATTGCAGATTTGCACCCCGATCAGCCGATCGTCGGCACTCTCGCCCTCGAACTTCATGGCGATCTTGCCGTTGGCCCGGATATCGGTGAAATCCGACAGAAGATTGCGGCGCGCATAGCCCGAGGCCGTGGCGAACATTACATGAAGTTCGCCCCAGGTGGCCTCATCCTCCGGCATCGGCATCACCGTTGAAATGGCTTCGTTCTGATCGAGCGGCAGCAGGTTCACCATCGCCTTGCCGCGCGCCTGGGGATTGCCGAGCGGCAGCTTGTAGGTCTTGAGGCGATAGGCAATGCCCTTCGACGAGAAGAAGACGATCGGCGTATGGGTGTTCGCCACGAAGACCTGGGTGACGAAATCCTCTTCCTTCACGTTCATGCCCGAGCGGCCTTTGCCGCCGCGACGCTGGGTGCGGTATTCGGACAGTGGTACGCGCTTGATGTAGCCGGTGTTGGTTACCGTCACCACCATGTCTTCGCGGGCGATCAAGTCCTCGATATCGGACTCGAATTCAGCGTCTTCGATGGTGGTGCGGCGTGGCGTCGCGAACTGTTCCTTCATCTCCACCAACTCGCCGCGGAGAATCTCATAGAGCCGTTCGCGCGAGCTGAGGATGTGCAGGTATTCTTTGATGCTCTCGCCGATCTCGGTCAGTTCCTGCTGGATCTTTTCGCGCTCGAGTCCGGTCAGGCGCTGCAGGCGCAGTTCCAGGATGGCCTTGGCCTGAATTTCGCTGAGACGATACATCCCCTCTTTGATGCCCTGCCCCGGTTCGTCGAGCAGCGCGATCAGCGGCAAAATGGTATCGGATGGCCAATCCCGCGCGATCAACTGCTCGCGAGCGGTGTTGGCATCGGGCGCCGCACGGATCAACGCGATCACCGGATCGATATTGGCAACCGCAATCGCCAGACCGACTAAGATATGGCCGCGGTCGCGCGCCTGCTTCAGCTCGAAGATCGTGCGGCGCGTGATCACTTCTTCGCGGAAGTTGACGAAGGCCGCGATCAAATCGCGCAGGTTCATCAGCTGCGGACTGCCGCCATCCAGCGCCAGCATGTTGACACCGAAGCTGGTCTGCAGCTGGGTGAACTTGTAGAGCTGGTTCAGCACCACATCGGGCATCGCGTCGCGCTTGATCTCGATAACGACGCGCAGGCCCTGGCGATCGGACTCGTCGCGCAGATCGGAGATGCCCTCGATCCGCTTGTCGCGCACCAGCTCGGCGATGTGCTCGAGCATGCGCGCCTTATTCACTTGGTAGGGCACTTCGGTGACGATGATCGCCATGCGGTCCTTGCGGATCTCTTCGATCTCGCAGCGCGCGCGGATAGGGATCGAGCCGCGGCCGGTGGCGAAACCGGCGCGGATGCCGGAGCGGCCGAGAATGATACCGCCGGTCGGGAAGTCCGGGCCGAGTATGATCTCGTTGAGCGCCAACGCATCGATCGCCGGGTTATCGATAAAGGCGCAGCAGCCGTCGATCACTTCGCCGAGATTGTGCGGCGGGATGTTAGTGGCCATGCCAACCGCGATACCGCCTGCGCCATTGACCAGCAGGTTGGGAATACGCGCGGGGAGGACGACCGGCTCTTCGGTCGTGTCGTCGTAATTGGCCTGAAAATCGACGGTTGCCTTGTCGATGTCGTCGAGCAGCGCTGAGGCAGCGCGCGCCAGCCGGGCCTCGGTATAACGCATGGCCGCCGGCGGATCGCCGTCCATCGAACCGAAATTGCCCTGCCCTTCGACCAAAGGCAGGCGCATCGAGAAGTCCTGCGCCATGCGCACCATGGCGTCGTAAATCGCGGCGTCGCCATGCGGGTGATATTTACCCATCACGTCGCCGACGATACGGGCCGATTTGCGCGGTGGCTTGGTATGGTCGTAGCCGCTTTCCTTCATCGAGAAGAGAATGCGGCGATGCACTGGCTTTAGGCCATCACGCGCATCGGGCAACGCACGCGCCACGATCACGCTCATCGCGTAGTCGAGGTAGGACCGCCGCATCTCATCTTCGATGGTGACTGGCGAAATGTCGAAAGACGGCGGCAGCGGCGATGCTTGGGTCAACGCGTCGGGTCCCGTTCAGATGGGGGTTGGATGGCGGCCAAAAGCCGTGCGGACGTGGGTCAAAACCACGTCCGAAAATCTAGCAGACAGAGCACCTGGGAACAAGTTTCTCAGGTGCCGAAAAACCCTTCAATATCCGGCCTTTCGGCATAGGTCGGCGAGGTAGGTATCCTGACCGCCTTGCAATGGTTTTCCGTCCATCGTCGCCTCGCCTGTCCGCGTGTTGACGACGACGTGCCCGACCGACATCGAGGTGTTGTCGTACTTGCCCGTCGTAGCCGCCACCTGCCCCTGGGCTGTCGTCAATTGCGTCTGCAGACTGGACGCCGTTGTGGGCGCCGCGGAGATGGTCGCGTTATTCGCGGTGATGGCCGCGTTCGTCGAATTGATCGATGCGGTATTGGCGGCGATCTGCGATTGCACTGACTGATAGCCGGACGAGCCGGTGATCTGCGCGGTCGCTGCGCTAACCTCGGCGTCGCGTGTCGCAAGCTGCGAAGTGGTCGGCGACGAGCCACCGGTCGCTGCCGTGATCTGGGTCGTCGCGGCGGAGATCTGCGCCGTGTAGTTCGACTGCTGGGTGTTGAGCGTGGTCTGCGTCGCCTGGAGAGTCGCGAGTTGCTGCGTCAGCTGAGTCGACTTGGTCTGGGCGGCAGCCAGCGACGCGGCATTCTTGTTGATGGCCTGCGAAGTCTGGCTCACCTGCGCTTCGGCTGCGTTGCGCGCTCCATACTGCACCGGATTGACGCGAACATCGAACTCAACTTTCTCGGGTAGGTTGTATTGAAATCCTCCGGACAAATCAGCCGGCGCGACCTGATGGCCGTTGACGTCAACCCCGGGCTGATAGTCGGCGCTCTTTACACCCTTCGTCGGGCGATAGGTGGCCAGCGCTTGGCAGTCCTTCTTTGTCACCGACACGGCGTCATTTGAGACTGACACTTGGTCGGCCAAGACCGGTGAACAAAGAGCGAAACACAGAGCCGAGCATGCACTCAGGGAGACTCTCATCTGCACCTCCACGCAGCACAGGCATCAAGATGCCCAAGCCGAGGGCACCGCGCAAGTCGATGACGAAAAAGGAGCTTTTGATGAAACAATCTGTAATTTTGCGGGTGACTCCGGGAACGAAATTGCATAGATTTCTGCCACAAAGAAGGGGCCAATCCTGACGCGGGAAAGCCCTTGTTTAGGGAGGGGCCACGGGATCCTCGGATTTCGCGGCAGACAGGGCAATGGCAAGACGCAGGTCTTGCCATTGTCGTTTTAGGGACATCGCTGTGACAACGATCACACCGCGTAGTGCGGTTTGAGCTTGTCGATTCGCTTCTGCACCGGGCATGTCGCGCGGTGGGCACCCGGAAGATAACCGGTGCTCATCAGAAACTCGTTCACGACTTCCGGTCCCGTGAATTTGAAGGTTTTGCGAAATAGCTTCACCCAGGCATCCTTCGTGCGCGGGTGATGCGCCTTCAGCCATCCGGCGAATGAACCGTGCTCGTCGACGATCGCCGCCATCCGCCGCGCATTCTCGATGATCGCTTCGACCTTCAGCCGGTTGCGGATGATCCCCTCGTCCGCCAGCAGGCGCTTCACATCCTTCGCATCGAACTTGGCGACCTTCTTCGGATCGAAGCCGGCGAAAGCTGCGTTGAGCGCCTTGCGCTTTTTCAGCACGATCAGCCAGGAGAGACCGGCCTGCATGATCTCGAGCGAAAGGCGCTCGAAGAGCACGATCTCGTCCTTGGTCGGGAAGCCGTATTCCTTGTCGTGATAAGGCCCATGGAATTCGTGCCCGGGCGCAATGTCGCAGTAGCCGCTCATAGCTAAGCCTGCTCGATCTCGATAAGGGTGCCGACGAAATCTTTCGGGTGTAGGAACAGCACCGGCTTGCCATGGGCGCCGGTCTTGGGCTGGCCGTCCCCCAACACGCGCGCACCTGCTTTCTTCAGCTGATCGCGTGCGGCAATGATGTCGGCAACCTCATAACAGACATGGTGGACCCCGCCCGAAGGTGAGCGATCGAGAAACGCCTTGATCGGCGAGTCGGCGCCAAGCGGGTGCAGCAGTTCGATCTTGGTGTTGGACAACTCGACGAAAACCACGGTCACGCCATGGTCGGGCAGTGCTAACGGTTCCGATACCTTGGCGCCGAGTGTGTCGCGATAGATAGCGGCTGCCGCGGCCAAGTCCGGCGTGGCGATAGCAATATGGTTGAGACGTCCGATCATGAGGACAGGATAGCGAAGCGACGGCTATCCCGCCACTCCTCCGCCTAGAGGCGGACCAGATGGACCTGGGTGGTGGGCCGCTTGCCGACGCGTTCGCCAAGGATGCGCCGGACCGTCAGCCGCGCCACTTCCTTGATCTGGTCGTCGTCACGCCGCGCGGCGTTCGACATGTCCTCGACCGCTTCGCGCACGGCCGCCTCAATGCCCTTGAGGTCTTCGTTGCCTTCGGTTGTGAAACCCATGACCGAAACTTGCGGGTCTGCGGCCGGCCGGCCGGCCTTGTCGAGCACCAGGGTGACGACCGCGCCGCCATCCTTGGCCAGTTTCCGCCGCTCCTTGATCGCAGGTGCGCCGATGGGAATCAGCCTGCGACCATCGACAGCCAAGCGCCCGGTCGGCACTTGCTCGATCACTTCGGGCTCACCGGGCCCGAGGCGCAGCATGTCGCCGTTTTCGACGACCATGGTGCGGCCGATGCCGAGTTCGTTGGCCAGCTTGGCGTGCTCGTCGAGATGACGGCGCTCGCCATGGGTCGGAACCACCATCTTCGGGCGTAGATGCCTATAAAGCGTGGCGATCTCGTCGCGGGCCGGATGGCCGGAGACATGGATGAACGCATCCTTCTCGGTCACGATCTCGACGCCCGCTCGCGCCAACTGATTGTGCAGACGATAGATCGGCCGCTCGTTGCCGGGAATGATGCGCGACGAAAACAGCACCGTATCCCCCTGCCCCAGCTTCACATGGGCGTGGGCGCCCGAGGCGATGCGCGATAGTGCGGCGCGCGGCTCGCCCTGGCTGCCGGTGCAGATATAGAGGATACGGTTGGGCGAGAACGATCCCGCTTCCATATCGTCGAGGAAGGATGGCAGGCCATCGAGCATGCCCAGCGACCGCGCGATATTTTCGACGCGCCACAACGACCGGCCGACCAAGGCGCAGCGCCGGCCATGGGCCTGCGCCGCTTTGGCGATCGAACTCAGCCGCGCGACATTGGTGGCGAAACAGGCAACCGCGATGCGGCCCTTATAGCGGCCAAGCAACTCCATCAGCGAAGCGAGCACCTTGCCCTCGGAACCGGCCGAGCCAGGAACGAAGACATTGGTCGAGTCGCCGACCACCGCAAGCACGCCCTCGTCGCCGAGTTTTTGCATGGTGGCGAGATCGGCTTGCGGTCCGAGCAGCGGATCGGGATCGAGCTTCCAGTCGGCGGTGTGTAGCACCGTACCGACCGGCGTGCGGAT
>DASXEH010000065.1:0-15860 GCA_036490215.1 Magnetospirillaceae bacterium | reverse complement strand
CACCGCGACGGCAATCAACGACGCGACCATGACGGCGATGGTCGCCATCCGCAGTCCGCCGATTTCATAGCTCGCGAAAAAGATGATCAGCGGCGCGTAGTCGACGGTCATCCCGACCCAGGCCGGGGCCTTTTGACGCGGCAGAGAGTCCGTCGGAATTGCGTCAGAAGATGATGGGGTATTCGATTCGACCGGAGACTGTGTCATGGCGCGCACCATAGTCGGTTCGTACCGCCATGGGAACCCGTCGAACGGGTCGTGCCATGATTAGGGTTCGCCGATCGGGCTAGGGCACGCGCGAGGATTTTATAGCGTCTTCAAGCGCTAATCCGACTACGCCCAGAAGCATTTCCACCTCTCCCAGGCGGTACCGTCCAGCCTGTCCCTCCATACGCGTCAGCATGCGCCGCCACTGCCGCAGAAGCTCCTCATTCGGCTTGCCGGCGGTTGCGCCGACCGCGTGATCATCGCGAACACCGCGCGCGTAATCACGCCGTCGCCGTGCCCAGACCCCCCCCGTACTCATGTATCCAATTCCTCGATTTCTTTCCGACTCCTCATTCATATTGTGCCTTTGAATTGGCCACATCCCAGAGGGCGTCTATCCTTCATTTGGAGGATTTTTTTATGCGTCGAGAATTGGCGCCGTGTTAGCGTCATCATCGAACTGCCTCGCGGATTAGAAAAATGACCGATGGCGGCGCTGCGCTGATACCAGCGATCTACGATGCGGCTCTAGAACCGAGCCGGTGGTCGTCCGCTTTGCGGACGGTGGCGCACGCTTTCGACGCCGTCGGCGCCAGTTATCTCGTCTTCGACAAGCAATCGGGCGGGCTGCAGTCGATCACGATGGTCGGTCCCTGCAACGAACGGCGCGCGAATTATCTCGATCACTACGTCTCGGCCGATCCCTTCGCGTCGCTTCTGCGCACGCTGCCGGTCCGGCAAATCACCAGCCTGCGCGATTGTCTCGCCGACGATCTGCGGCGTGATCCGTGGTTCAACGAATGCATCCGGCCGTGCGGCGTGACCGACATCGTCGGGTCGCTGCTGTTCGACGATGGTCGTTGGAGTGTGATGTTCGGTCTGCACTGTGCCGAAGATATGCCGGCCGCCACGCGTGACTGGCTGCACAGCTTCGACGCGACGCTCGAAGTGTTGTCGAAGGCGGCCAAGCTTCATCACGATCTCGACCGCATCCATTGGCGATCGACAGTTGCTTTGCATGCGCTGGAGCGTATTGCCGCCGGTGTCATCGTCACCGACAGCGCGGGCCGGATGGTCGATTGCAACAGCGCGGCCCAACGCATCTTGCAGCGGGGCGATGGACTGGTCTCCCGCAACGATCATGTGTCGACGCGCCGCGTTTTCGAATCGTCGAAACTGGCCAAGCTGATTGCCGCGGCGTGTGAACGGCGCGACGTGGCCGCGTCGGATCATATGCTGGTAGTCCGCACAAGCGGCGGACCAGCCTATACCGTGACGGTGACGCCGATGAGCGCGACTCTGTCGAGTCACGAACAGCCGCGGGCGATGATCCTGATCGTCGATCCCGACGGGCACAAACCATCGGCGCAGGCGCTGGCCGACCTCTTCGGCTTCTCGCGGGCCGAAAGCCAGTTGGCGATAGCGTTGATGCATGGGCGCACATTGGGCGAAGCCGCCCGCGAGCGGGGCGTGCGCATCACCACGGCGCGCACGCAACTCAGTTCGATGCTTAAGAAAGTCGGCGCCCAGCGCCAAGCCGATCTGGTCCGCATCATCGCGGGTACGCAGATGGCCGACATCGATCCGAAATCCGAGGTCTAGAGTTGCTCGGCAGCCAGCTTCCGCCCGGCATGCGCTTCGATCCGCTCGATGATCCAAGCGGGCATCGGCTCGGATCGATGGCTGGTCACATCCACATGGACGTAGACCAGTTCGACTGTCGCGCGTAGGTCCTCGCTGGCCCGTTGAGCACCGGCGCCGTGCAGCTCGACCTGCAACGTCATACTTGAGCGGCCGATGCGTGTGGCGCGCACACAGACATCGATCTCCTCATCCAGCTTGATCGGCACTTTGTATTCGATCACGGCGCGGGCCGCATGGAATTCGGGCGTTTGCGGTCCCGGTGCTGTCGGGATCTCCAGCGCGCGAAAATATTCGGTGACGCCAAGATCGGCGTAATCGAGATAGCGCGGATTGTAGACGATGGCCTGGGCGTCAACCTCGGAGTAGCGCACACGCAGGCGATGGGCGAAGCGGAAATCGGCGCGGGGCATTGTTGGTCCGTCGTTGTCAGCGGATCACTGTTGGATAAATTCGCGCCGCTGCCAATAGGCTTCGCCTTTTGGCTCTTTATTTTGCGGGTGGACCGCTCTCGCCGACCATCGTGCCGAAGGCGCGCGACAGGAACCGGCCGTAATCGGCATTCGAAAGCTGGCGCACCTGATCGTCGCGGCCGATCGGGAAGGGCCCGCCGACGCACAGGCCCAGGATGATCTTGCGATAGAACGGATTGCTCATCGGCAGGCCGGTGTGGTGGTCGCGGATCACATTGTTCTTCTCGACGTCGAAGCGACAGTCCGACAAGTTATGGCCGATCGTTCGCCGCGCGAAATCGCCGTCCCACTGATGCACCGCCCCGGGATAGCGAATGATGTCGACGGTGCTGCCGCCCGCACGCAATTCGTCGGCCACCGCGGCGCAGTGTTTGGGATCGAGCAGCTGGTCGTCAGCACCCTGCAGCATCAAGAGCGGCGCGCCGGTGGTGCGGTTGTCGTCGAAATGGGCGATGCACGGTCCATAGAACGCAACATGCGCGACAAAGCGCGGCCCGTTGGGGGCCAGCGCATCGGCCAGCTGACGATACATCGCGTAGGTCGTCGCCATCGCGCCGTAGGAGAAGCCGGTCAGCACCACATGTTTCGGATCGATCTCGGGTTTGCCGGTCAGATAAGTCAGGCCGGCATAGGCATCGGCGACGAACATCGTCTCGGTGATGTTCATCACGCGATCGATGAATGTGGCGGCCATGTTGCGCCGCGAACCATAGGTATCGATCGCCAGTGCTGCGATGCCCATTGCCGCCAGTTGCGGCCCGTAGGTCAGTTCGCGCGCACCCAGCACGCCCGATGCGCCGTGCAGGAATACAACCGCCGGTACGCTCTGCGACGCATGCTCGCCCGGTGGCATGAACAAGGTCGCGTTGATTCGCGTCGGTTGTTCCATCGCCGATGGAATGCTGCGCAGATCGAACGGGCTGATGCTGTTGAAGGTGACGGGCTGGCCTTGTATCGCGCGTGTTACAGTTTCGTTGGGCCAGGGATCGACGATCTTCACATCCGCGTATGCCCGCGTCGTCATGCCGGCAATGATCGCGAGCAGGACGTATAGGATTTGCGAGGGACAGAAGCGAAGACGGCGCATCACGCTCCATTTTCAACTGGAAACTATGGCAAGATTATATTCCAGATGAGGTAAGAACTGCCGACTTACGAATCGCCGGGCCGCCCGTCGCGAAACAAGAACAAATAAACCGAGAGGAAGTGATCATGGCTTCGAGTCCGGAACCGCACGCCGCCACACGCAGGTCGAAGATCGGCGCCGTCATCCGCGTTTCCAGCGGCAACTTCCTCGAGATGTATGACTTCTTCGCCTTCGGCTATGCGGCGTCGGCGATCGGCAAGGCCTATTTCCCCGGCGGCAGCGACTTCGCGCAGTTGATGCTGTCCTTCATGACCTTCGGCGTCGGCTTCCTGATGCGGCCCTTGGGCGCGATCGTGCTGGGCTCGTATATCGATCGCCACGGCCGCCGCGCCGGCCTGCTGCTGACGCTCTCGCTGATGTCGATTGGCACGCTGTCGCTCGCGGTGGTGCCCGGCTACGCCACCATCGGTTTTCTGGCACCGGTTCTGATCGTCATGGGCCGCTTGCTGCAGGGCTTCTCGGCGGGTGTCGAACTCGGCGGCGTTTCGGTCTATCTCTCGGAAATCGCGACGCCGGGTCACAAGGGCTTCTATGTCAGCTGGCAATCGGGCAGCCAGCAGGTTGCGGTGATCTTCCTCGCGCTGCTGGGCGTGGTGCTGAGCAAGATTCTGCCGCCCGAGGATATGGGCACATGGGGCTGGCGCATCCCGTTCTTCGTCGGATGCCTGATCATTCCCTTCATCTTCCTGCTGCGCCGTTCGCTGGAAGAGACCGAGGCCTTCCTCAAGCAGAAGTCGCGCCCGAGCATGGCCGAAATTTTCCAGTCGATGAAGGCCAATTGGCAGATCGTCATCCTCGGCATGCTGCTGGTGACGATGACCACCGTGTCGTTCTATTTCATCACCGCCTATACGCCGACTTTCGGGCGGCAGGTGCTGAAGCTCAGCGCCACCGATTCGTTGATCGTGACGCTCTGCGTCGGCATCTCGAATTTTATCTGGCTGCCGGTGATGGGCGCCTTCTCCGACAAGATCGGCCGCCGTCCGATTCTGATCGCCTGTACCCTGGCCGCATTGGTCACGGCCTATCCGGCGCTGGCCTGGCTGGTGACCGAGCCCAGTTTCGCGCGCTTGCTGATCGTCGAGCTGTGGCTCTCGTTCCTCTATGCCAGTTACAACGGTGCGATGGTGGTGGCGCTGACCGAGATCATGCCGGCTTCGGTGCGCACGGTCGGCTTCTCGCTCGCCTATAGTCTCGCCACGGCGCTGTTCGGCGGCTTCACGCCCGCGATCAGCACGTATCTGATCCATGTGACCGAAGACAAAGCCATGGGCGGCGCATGGCTCAGCATCGCGGCGCTGTGCGGTCTGGTCGCGACGCTCGCGGTGACCAAACGCCTCATCAAAGCCGAGGCCTTGGAGCCGGCGGCCTAGCGCTTACCGCCACCGAACAGACGCCGATCCCAGGTCACCGGCTTCTCCGCCGAGGCCTTGATCAGCTTGAACTGCGGGTGCTTGGGGTTGATCACCAGATTGCGGTCGAGCTTGGTCACGGCGGAGGGCACGACCAGCACCGCGCTGCGCCCTTCGTCATACCAGCGGTCGCCGAACGCGCGGGATACGGTTTGCGCCTTGGTCGGTCCGTCCCAACCGCTATGGCGGGATGGGTTGAACGTCTCCACCGCGACCGCCTCTGGAATTTCGATCTCGATGAAGTTGTCGCCGATGGGCATTTCGCCGGTCGCGGTATTGGCCAGCCGTTCGAGCATGGCCAATGCGAAAGAGTCGGCACCATAGATCACCTTGCGGCCGGCCGAATTCCACCGCGCGCCGAACCGTTCTGAACCCGTGCCGTCGAAAACCGTGTGTTTGGCGTTGGCGATGCGGAACGCTTTCACGCGTTCCCCATCACACCGGCAACCCGTATTCGAGCCCGTGGATAAGTTCTTCCACTTGCCGCGCGCCTATTTCGGTCATCGCCACATCGATCGCCCGCCGCCCACCGAGCAGCGGATGTTCGACGAGCAGAAAGCGCCGCGCCGCGTCTTCGTCACCCCACACCATGAAGGCGTGGGCTACGATCCGCGCCAGACGCTCGGTCTTTTCGCTCTCGGCTGCACTCAATCGATCGCGGCGGCGTTTGAAGGTGGCTTCGGGTACCACGTCATAGATGAACGAGCGTTGCGCCGCGCGTTCGGTGAATACCGCCTCGGCCACGCGCACCAGCGCCTCTTTCGGCAGGCCGCGTTGCACCGCTTCGTCCAGCTCGGCCATCGAGTGCAGCGTCTTACCGATCACGCGCTTTCCGCCCAAGGTCCGCGCCACGCCGGCAACATCGATGCTCATGTGCTCAAAATCCCGGTATCATTTGAGCCCTAGTTTAAGCTCATTTGATACCAGATACAATCACGCTGGAAGGTTGCGGCGCGAGGCCTCAGAATTGACGCCGGATTTACAGTGATCTTGGGAGCAGACGCCGTGCCGGAGCTGAACGCCTGGGACAGTTTCTATGTCATCGTCGGTTCAGCGGCCGGCGCGCTGATCGGTCTCCAATTCGTTGTCATCACCTTGACTGCGCAACGGCCGCCGGCAGCCGCAGTCGAAGGCAGCGCGGCCTACGCAACACCAACGGTTATTCACTTCAGCACGGTCCTGCTGCTGTCGGCGCTGCTGCGTGCGCCTTGGAGTTCGATCACGGCCGTCGCCGTGATCTGCGGCGTGCTGGGCCTCGGCGGACTCATCTATGCGGCGATCGTGGTGCGGCGCATCCGCAAGCTCAATGCGTTTTACAGTGCGGTGCTTGAGGACTGGGCGTTCCACGTCGCGCTGCCTTTCCTGGCCTATGGAGTGCTGGTCGTCTCCGCCTTCGTTGCCCAGGCTCACGCGCATGAGGCTTTGTTCGGCGTCGGCGCGTCGGTACTGCTTTTGCTCTTCATTGGCATTCACAATGCGTGGGACACGGTCGTCTATCAGGTGGCGCTCAGCGTCAGAGACAGGCACAAGAACCGCACTGCCGATGATGAGAAGCACTAGATGGCCACGAGCAACCTTTTACCCGCCAAGGGATAAGCCTTCAGGTTCCGCGTTCACAACGTCCTCGACACGTCGCGGTTTCCATCCCGGCGGACCGAAGAGATAGCCCAATACATCGCGAATGCTGCGCGCACCGGTCAGGTCGCGACCGACCTTGATGAATTCGTGGAACGCGATCTTCACCGGATTATAGGTGAGAAGCGGTGTCGTTAGCCCATAGCGACAGGGGTTGTCGGCGCGCTCCTCAGCATATGTGCCGAACAGCCGGTCGAAGACGATCAGCACACCGCCATAGTTGCGGTCGAGATATTCAGTGTTCGACGCGTGATGGACGCGGTGATGCGATGGCATGTTGAACACATATTCGAACCAGCCCAGTTTCGGCGTCCATTCGTTATGGATCCAGAACTGATAGAGCAGGTTCAGGGTCAGCGTCAGGAACACCGCTTGCGGCGAGAAGCCGATCCAGATCAGTGGCACATAGAACAGACTGTCGCCGATCAGCCGTCCGGCCCAGCCGAAGCGGTAGGAGATGCCCCAATTGAATTCGTTGGAGGCGTGATGCACCGCGTGGTTCGACCAGAACCAGCGCATGCGATGCGCGGCGCGGTGGAACCAGTAATAGCAAAACTCCTGGCCGAGAAAGACCACCGCGAAACTCGTAAGTCCATCGAGCGGGATCGTCGTCAGGCGGTGTTGCCAGGCAAAACCGATCAGTGGTCGCGCCAAGCCGATGGCGAGATAGGGATAGACGATATGCTCGCGGACCATGAAATCGGTCAGCGCCGAAAGATAGGATTTCCAGTTATAGGCCCGCTTGGCGATGAAGGTCAGAACCAGGCCTTCGAGGGTTGCCAAAATAGTCACCACCAGCGGGGACCAGCTCAATATGGCGCCGAGTGACATGGCGGACCTTTCCGGAGAGCAAAGCCAGAGGCGATCCTGCCAAGTCGCCGGCCTCCGGGTCTTGCCGATTTCCTTCGAAGGCTGGCCAAATCCTTAAATCGGCTGATCGATTTCGGATTCGGCCTGTTTTCGATAGGCGCTTGGGGTCAGCCCCGTATGGGCCTTGAAGGCCCGGTTGAACGGACCGATCGACTGAAACCCGGCATCCATCGCGATCGTCAGGATCGGCACCGCGGCTTGGCTGGCATCGGCCAGTGCCGCCATCGCTTCGGCCAGGCGGTAGCCATTCACGAAACTCGTAAAGTTCTTGTAGCCCAGCCGCTGGTTGATCAGCCGTCGGAGGCGATACTCGGGCACGTCTAAGAGTGCGGCTAGACTCGGCAACCCGAACGCATCCTGGCGATAGGCCTTGTCGGTCTCCATCGCCTGGGTGAGCCGCGCGAGAAGTGCAGCCTCGTGATCGTCAGCGGGTGGGGTCGGCATCGGTATCGAGGCTGGCATCGGCGCGTCGGTTTCCTCGGCCGGCTCTGGACCGGTGAATGGGCGGCGCGCCCGCAGGCCGATCACTGCGAAGGCCACGGCCAGCGCGGCCAGCATGATCGCATTGGTCAGTCGCTCGCCGCCGGTCGCCGGTGCGCCATGGCGGAGCAGATCGCCGATGATGATTTTGGCGGAGAAGAGGATCGCCAGGGCCGCGATGATTGGCCGCACGCGGCGGCGCCGTTCCACCAGATCGCCGCGCAACCCGGCCAAGGCACGCCAGATCGCCAGCGCGGTGAAGAGTAGCGACAGGCCTTCCATCGCCCAGCCCATGGCCGGAATCCAATAGAAGAAGGCGATCGCGCGCAGGAGCGGCGAAATGATCCAGGCGATCACATCGCGCCAGGATGGCTCGAAGCTGTCGTCGAAAACGCGGCCGGTCCAGATCCAGATCAGCGCCGGCGTGCCCGTACTGATCACTTCGAGCGGCCCGGCCCAGATCACGGCATGAGGCACGGGAATCACCAATGCCGCATAGGTGGCCACGCTCCATGACAACAAACCTGCCAGTGGTCCCGATTCGGTACGCTGCGCGTCGCGCAGCATAATGAGACCGGACAACAGCAGAACCGCCACCGTGCCGATGCCGAGGACGATCTCAGGCGTCAGCATGGCGACGCAAACATGGGTCGTTCTGATTTCGCCTGTATGGCGCGGTGATCGCATGACGCGGATTTACGTTCGTCCGCGGCAGTATGACCGTTGCAAGACAAGCGCGCCCGTGTTTCGCTCGATCGTTGCATCGATTCGGCACGGAGAGACCCATGTGGCTTCTGTCTGGCATCGTCATCATCGTCATCGGTTTTGTCGTCGGGCTTAACCCGCTTCTCGTGGTCACCATTGCCGGGTTCGTCACCGGCCTGATCGGTCATCTCGACATCGTCGCCATCATTTCGGCATTGGGCAAGTCGTTCGTCGACAGCCGCAGCATCGGTCTTATCTATCTCATCATCCCGGTGATCGGCCTGCTGGAACGGGCCGGCTTGCGCGAACAGGCGCAGCGACTGGTTTCCCGCGTCAGCGCGGCGACAACGGGCCGCATCCTGCTGGTTTATCTCCTGCTGCGGCAGCTTACCGCCGCGCTGGGGCTGACCACGCTCGGCGGGCATGCGCAGATGGTGCGGCCGCTGATCGCGCCGATGGCCGAAGCCGCCGCCGAGACGAAGCTCGGGCCGATCTCCGACAAAGTACGGTTCAAGATCCGCGCCTTTTCCGCCGCCACAGACAATGTGGGTGTGTTCTTCGGCGAAGACATCTTCATCGCCATCGGCTCGATCCTCCTCATCCACACCGTGCTGCAGCAGCAGGGCGTGAATGTCGAGCCGATCGATCTTGCGATGTGGGCGATTCCCACCGCAGTCCTGGCCTTCATCATCCATGGCACGCGATTGCTGCTGCTCGATCGGCAGCTCAAACGCCAAGTTGTCGCTGAAGCGGAAGCCGCTGCCAGTGCCTCCCAGACGACGGAGGCCGGCCGATGATCTCCGTCGGATTCGTCTACATCCTGGCCGGGCTGCTCTTCGCCGCCGTGGCCATTGCCAACTTCCGCGATCGCAGCAATCCCAAGCGGCTGAAGAGCACGCTGTTCTGGGGCGTCTATGCGATCACCTTTCTGGCCGGCAGCTATTTGCCGCCCTTCGTCAATGGCTGCCTTGTGCTGATCATGGTGGTGACGGCCGGCATTGGCGGGCTCGGTATCGGCAAGGCGCCGACCACTTCGGTGGCCGAACGTGAAGCCAGTGCCAAGCGCTGGGGCAATCGCCTCTTCATTCCCGCGCTGACCTTTCCCATCATCACCGTACTCGGCGTGCTGTTCCTCAAATACATCGTCATCGACGGCACGCCGCTGATCGATCCCAAACAGCTCACCTTGATCTCGCTCGGCATCGCCGTCATCGTTGCGCTGATCGTCGCCTGCGCCATGCTGCGTCCGCCGGCGATGGCGCCGGTGACCGAAGGCCGCCGCCTGATGGATTCGATCGGCTGGGCGGCGGCGTTGCCGCAGATGCTGGCTGCACTCGGCGCACTCTTCGCCACGGCCGGCGTCGGCAAGGTGGTGGCAGGCCTGGTCACCGATGTGATCCCGCCCGACAATGCCTTTGCCATCGTCGCCGCTTTCGCCGTGGGCATGGCGCTGTTCACCATGATCATGGGCAACGGCTTCGCGGCTTTCCCGGTGATGACGGTGGGCATCGGTCTGCCGCTGATCGTCACCCAGATGCATGGCAATGCCGCGATCATGGGGGCGGTGGGTATGCTGTCGGGATTCTGCGGCACGCTGATGACGCCGATGGCGGCCAACTTCAATATCGTGCCGGCGGCGCTGTTGGAACTGCCAGACCGCAACGGCGTGATCAAGGCACAGGTTCTCACCGGCGTCCTTCTCCTGATCGCCAACATCTTCCTCATGTACTTCACGGTGTTCCGGTACTGAGGGGACGATGCCAGCATCGCTCACCGCCGAGATCGCGTCGCGGTTTGCCAAAGTCGCGCTCGGCCATGTCACGCGCGAATACCCGTACCGGCTCGACCACGTGGTCAACGGGCCGGGCGATGTGCAAAGCCCGAAGCAGCTGCACCCGATCTTCTATGGCAGCTTCGACTGGCATTCCTGCGCGCATGGCTATTGGCTGTTGGCGAGCCTCTATCGCCGGTTCCCGAACCTGCCCGAGGCGGGCGCGATCCGTACGGTGATCGACGCGCATGTGGTGCCGGAGAAAGTGGCGGTGGAGGCTGCGTCCTTCGGCCGGCCCAATAGCGGCTCGTTCGAACGGCCCTATGGCTGGGCTTGGGTGCTGGCGCTGGCTGCAGAGCTCGCGCGCCACACCACGCCGGAAGGTAAGAAATGGCGCGAGGCATTCGCACCGCTCGCACGCATGATCGCCGAAAAGTTTGTCGGCTTCTGGCCGAAGCAGACTTACCCGATTCGCGTCGGCACGCATTACAACAGCGCTTTCGCGATGGTGCTGGCACTCGACTATGCAGCGGTGGTCAAGGACACAGCGCTCGATGGCGTGCTGCGCGAACGGGCGCGCGCCTGGTTCTCCAACGATGCCGATTGCCAAGCCTGGGAACCGGGCGGCGACGAATTCCTGTCGTCGGCGCTGATGGAAGCGGCCTGCATGCGCGAAGTGCTTCAGCCCACCGACTTCGCGCCATGGTTCGTGCGCTTCCTGCCGCATCTCAAGAACGAACAGCCGGCCACGCTGTTCACGCCCGCCACGGTCAGCGACCGCAGCGATGGCAAGATCGCCCATCTCGATGGACTCAGTCTCAGCCGCGCTTGGTGCTTTCGTATGATCGCCGGCGCGTTTGCCGAAACCGATGCCTTGGGTGCTGCGCTCCGTCGTGCCGCCGATCGGCATCTCGACTCAGCGCTGCCCCATGTGGCTGGCGACTATGCCGGCGAACACTGGCTGGCCACCTTTGCGCTGCTGGCGCTGGCGGCTTAGCGCCTCACTCCACCGTCACGCTTTTGGCCAGGTTGCGCGGCTGGTCGACATCGGTGCCTTTGGCTACGGCGACGTGATAGGCAAGCAGCTGCACCGGGATCGCATAGAGGATCGGCGCGACGAAGGGATCGACCTCGGGCAATTCGATGGTGAAGCTGGCCTTGCCGCCCAGAGCCGCGATGCCCTTCTTGTCGGACAGGAAGATCACGCGGCCGCCGCGCGCCAGCACTTCTTGCATGTTGCTGGCGGTCTTTTCGAACAGCGCATCCGACGGCGCGATGACGATGATCGGCACGCCTTCATCGATCAGCGCGATCGGCCCGTGCTTCATTTCGCCGGCGGCATAGCCTTCGGCATGGATATAGCTGATCTCTTTCAGCTTCAGCGCGCCTTCGAGGGCGATGGGATAGCCGGTGCCGCGGCCGAGATAGAGGACGTCGCGGGCGTCAGCGACAGATTTGGCCAGCTCCTGGATGCGCTGGTCGTGGTTGAGCACTTCGGCGGCGCGCGCCGGCAACTCCATCAGCGCTGCCACCAGGCGGCGCTCGGTCTTCGTATCGATCGCGCCGCGGGCGCGGGCCGCCGCAACGGCGAGGCAGGCCAGCACGGTCAGCTGCGTGGTGAAGGCTTTGGTTGAGGCCACGCCGATTTCGGGCCCGGCCAGAGTCGGGATCACGGCATCCGAGCCGCGCGCAATCGAGCTCTGCGGCACATTGACGACCGAGAGGATCGTCTGCTTCTGCGTGCGCGCATATTTCAGCGCGGCCAGCGTGTCGGCGGTTTCGCCCGATTGCGAAATGAACAGTGCCGCGCCGCCCTCGGCCATCGGTGCCTCGCGATAGCGGAACTCGGAGGCCACGTCCGCTTCGACGGGAAGTCGCGCGATGCGCTCGAACCAGTACTTGCCGACTAGGCCCGCGTAGTAAGCCGTGCCGCAGGCCGAGATCGTCAGGCGCGACACTTTGGCGAAGTCGACCGGCAGATCGGGCAGGCTGATCTCGAGCGTGGTCGGGTTCACCAGCGCACGGATCGAATCGCCCAACACTGAAGGCTGATCGTAAATTTCCTTCAGCATGTAATGGCGGAAGTTGCCCTTGCCGATCAGCGCGCCGGAGAGATGCGCGGTGGTGATGGCGCGGTTGACCCGGCGGCCGTCCTCATCGTGGATCACCGCGCCGGTGGGCGAGAGTTCGACCCAGTCGCCGTCTTCTGGATAGGCGATCTTGTCGGTCATGCCCGCCATGGCCAGCGCGTCCGAAGCGAGATACATCTCGCCTTCGCCATAGCCGACAGCCAATGGCGCACCACGCCGCGCGCCGATCATCAGATCGGTATGTCCGGCGAACACGCAAGCCAGCGCAAACGCGCCCTTCAGCCGCGGCATCGCTTGTTCCATCGCCTGCTGCGGCGAGAGCCCATCGTTGATGTACTGCGTCAGTAGATGGGCGACCGACTCGGTATCAGTGTCGGTGGTGAACACCGCGCCTTTGGCGGAAAGTTCTGCGCGCAGCTCCGCGAAATTCTCGATGATGCCGTTGTGCACCACCGCTACTTTGTCGGTGGCGATCGGGTGCGCGTTGGTCTCGTTGGGTGCGCCATGGGTGGCCCAGCGCGTGTGGCCGATGCCGGTGGCGCCGGTGATCGGGCTCTTGCCCAGCAGTGTTTCGAGATTGCCGAGCTTGCCCTCGGCGCGGCGGCGCTCGATCGATCCGTTACGCAAGGTGGCCACGCCCGCCGAGTCGTAGCCGCGATATTCCAACCGGCGCAGGGCTTCGATCAAACGCGGCGCGGCCTCACCGCTACGGCCGAGAATACCGACGATGCCACACATGGATTAGTTACACCTGAAGATAAGGAAGACGTGTCAGATCAATTTGGATCGTCACCCCCGCGCAGGCGGGGGTCCAGGGGCCGCATGGACTCCCGCTTCCGCGGGAGTGACGGACAAAATTGAAATGATTGAATCGGATCACGATCAAATCCTTCGTCATTCCACTTTGCTTTTCGCCGCGGCTTTGATTGCGCGCTTCTTCTCGCGCAGTTTGTCGGCGCCGCCGGGAATGTCGATCTGCTGGTTGCGCTCGATGGTCAGCGCGCCATCGGGAATGTCGTGGGTGATCACCGAGCCCGCGCCCGTTACCGCGCCATTGCCTACGCGCACCGGCGCGACCAGCGCCGTGTTCGAACCGATGAAGGCGCCGGCGCCGATATCGGTGAACGATTTGTTGAAGCCATCGTAATTACACGTGATCGTGCCCGCGCCGATATTGGCGCCGGCACCCACGCGCGCATCGCCGATATAGGTGAGGTGATTGGCCTTGGCGCCGTCCTCCACCACCGCCTGTTTGATCTCGACGAAATTGCCGATATGGGCATCGGCACCGATGCGTGAATTGGGCCGCAACCGCGCGAAGGGGCCGATCACGGCGCGCGGCCCCACATGCGCCCCCTCAAGGTGAGAGAACGCACGAATCTCGGCGCCGTCTTCCACCACCACCTTCGACCCGAACACGACGAATGGTCCCACCGTCACGTCGCGGCCGAGCTTGGTGTCCCAGGAGAAGAAAGTCGTCTTCGGATCGATCAAGGTCGCGCCGTTTTCCATCGCGGCGATCCGCATGCGGCGCTGCATCACGCCTTCCGCCACCGACAACTCATCGCGCGAGTTGACGCCCAGCACCTCGTCGGCGCTGCCCTCGACCATGGTCGCGTTGAGCTTCGCCTTGCGCGCCAAGCCGACGACGTCGGTCAGGTAGAATTCGTTCTTGGCGTTGTTGGGCTTCACGCGCTTCAACAATGTCCATAGGTGCTTGGCATCGGCCGCCATCGCGCCGGCATTCACCAGGCCGATCTTTTTCTGCGCGGCGGTCGCGTCCTTGGCCTCGACGATTGCCTGGAGAGCCTGGCCCTTCATCACCAACCGCCCATAGGCCGCCGGATCGGTCGGGCGGAAACCCAGCACGGTGACGGCGGGCGGCTTCCCCAGATGGAAACTGTCGAGCATCGCGGCGAAAGTCTCGGCCTTGATCAGCGGCGTGTCGGCATAGAGCACCAGAACCGTGCCCTCGAATCCGGCCAGCGCCTGTTCGGCCTGCATTACCGCGTGGCCGGTGCCGCGCTGTTCGTGTTGGATCACGGTCGGGTGCGGTGCGACGGCCTTCGCCACCGACTCCATCCCTGGGCCGACCACCACCACGGTCTTGGCCGCCCCCATCCCGGCCAGTGTGTCGAGCAGATGGGCGATCATCGGCCGCCCGGCGATCTTGTGCAACGGCTTGGGCAGCGCCGACTTCATGCGCGTGCCGGCGCCGGCGGCCAGGATCACGGCGGCGAAGGGCCGCTTTGCAATCGGCTTGGCGGAAGCCTTGGCTTTCGCTTTGGTGGGCTTGGTCTTGGATACGGCTTTAGATTTGGGCCGGGAGCGGGCCATGGAAAACCTCGTCTACGCGCGGCGCAAAGTGCCACAGGCCGACTCGCACGCCAATGCACTCTTTATTGCGTGAGGTTACGATTGTTGTGGGGCCGATTCGAGGCGCTCGCGCCGGCGGCGGCGATGCCATCGCACATAGGCCACCACCGCCCAGGCTCCTTCGAGCAAGCCAAAGGGCCACGCGCCCTGAAGGAAGCCATAGATCGAGCCGAGCACGCAGGCCGCGGCGAACGCGATGACGAACCAATGGCTGATGTGCTCGAGCGCGTAGGTGACCAGCATCAGCGCGACCGCCACCAACCCGAACCAAGAGAGCAGGCTGATCCCCGTGCTCGCTACATTCATCGCCGCTCTCCCCTGAATCCTCTTCCCTACTTAAGCCGGTCCTTGATCTTGTCGAGCCCGGCCTTGGCGCAGGCATCGTCGAGATCGGCCCCGGGGGCGCCGGCCGCGCCGATAGCGCCGATCACCTCGTCGCCCGCCTTGATCACCACGCCGCCGCCCAACAGCAGCAGATGCGGCAGTTTCGAAGTCAGGATCGGCAGGGCTGTGTTGGTCTTGGCGCGATCGGCCATGATCAGCGTGTCGGTCTTGAACGAGGCCGAGGTGAAGGCCTTGGAAAAGGCGCTGTCGAGCGAATGGGCGCCCACGCCGTCGCCACGCAGTTCGGCGACCAGCACGCCATCGGCATCCACGATCGCGGCGGTCTCGGCATAGTGCTGCCGGGCGCAGGAGGCCACCGCTTCGGCCACGGCTTCGCTGGCCAAGGCGGCCGGAATGCGATGGACGGTCAGCAGCCCATCGGCCTGAGCTGAATCAAGGGGGGCCGCCCCGACACCCACCGCCAGAACCAGCCCCAATCCCAAAATCGATCCGTTAACCAATGACATGCGGCGCATGGCGCTCTCCCTTGGTTCCAGCATCCCGTACAGCCCCTAATATCGATCAGGGGCCAGCATAACTTGACCTCGCGGGCCTGCATCCCTATAAAACCAGCCTTCCCGACGGTCTATTCCCGGTCAAGCCGGGGCCGTTCACGGCGGTCGGGCGCGTAGCTCAGCGGGAGAGCACTGCCTTCACACGGCAGGGGTC
>DASXEH010000062.1:0-1579 GCA_036490215.1 Magnetospirillaceae bacterium | reverse complement strand
TCTCTCGTCCGAGCATCGCCATCATTTCCCTCGCCTCGGCTGGGATGGCGGTTTCCGCCTCGATGGCCTCAAGCAATGGAGCGACCTGCTTGATCCCTTTCCCGGCAATTACGCCGAATGCGGCGGCATGGCCACGCAGCGAATTGGTAAGTTGTGTGCGCTGACCGAGTAAAGTCTCTCGCACCTTCATCACCATTCCCTGGGCCTGCTGCTCGGCGGACTTCACCCGCACGAAGCGCATCCCCGGGCGCCCGGCAGCCTCGCAGATTGCCTCGGCGTCGTTGCGGTCGTTTTTGGCGCGCTTGACGAAGGGCTTCACATACTGCGGCGGGATCAGGCGAACGTTGTGACCGAGGGCGCTGAGTTCCCGAGCCCAGTGGTGGGAACTGCCGCACGCTTCCAGGGCGATCTCGGCGGCGGGAAGCTTCCTAAAGAAGGGGACCATCTGCGTGCGGCGGAGATTGGTTCGCAGGACCGCCTTACCACCTTCGTCGACGCAGTGCAGGGTGAAGACAGCCTTGGACGTGTCGATCCCAATGCGGGTAATCTGGGACATGGACGGCTCCGGTCTTGGTTTGTGACGACCCAAGTCTGGCACTCGATGCCGTGGGGTCGTCCACCCCAACAGTCCAATACATGATGAGTCGGACCGGGGCTGGCGGCTTCGCCGAGCGATCTTGGACCATCGGCACCATCGCTCAGGATGGTAACCGGTGTCGCTGGCGTCGCTCCCAATCCATGAAGCACACCGCGCAACTGTCGGGTCTGCGAAGTCGCCTCCGCCGGCACGCTGGCGAATACGACCTGCTTGCCCTCATGGTTGCTGGCCTGAGCGAGGAGAACCTCGAACGTGCGCCCCTGATACTGACGAGCCGCCCGCACGTGGCCGCCGTCGACGGAGAGCGCAATGGATTTCGTTGCTGGCGCTGCCGACTTAGGCGACGCCTGTGAATAACCGGCTCGGTTGACGATAGCGGTATGTAGGTGATACCGGCGCGTCGGTCCGGTGTGTACGATTCCACGATGATCGACGAAGTTGCGATACGCGCTCGGTATGCAGCCATCAAAGACCGCCTGGACGAGCGAGGCCGGCGCTTGTTCGTGGCGGCGGAGAAGATCGCGGCGGGCTACGGCGGAACCGCCGCTGTCGCGCGGGCGACAGGTGTCGCGCACAGCACGATCATTCGCGGCGCGAAAGACCTGGCTGTGGCGCGGCATCGGATCGGATGCGGCGCACGGGCGGTGGGCGGCGGCCGTTGAGCCGGTCCGACCCGACCGTTCTCGAAGACTTGCGCCGTCTGGTGGAGCCGGCGACCGTCGGCGACCCGATGCGTCCGCTGCTCTGGGTGTCGAAAAGCCGGGAAAAGCTTGCGGCGGCGTTGCGCGAGCTGGGCCACAAGATCGGCGCCAACACAGTCGGCAAGCTGCTTGGGACGCTGGGCTACTCGCGCCAGGTCAACCGCAAGACGAAAGAAGGCAGCCATCATCCCGACCGCGACGCGCAGTTCAACCATATCAACAGCCGGGTGATGGCGCTTCAGGCCGCCGGTCAGCCCGTCATCTCAGTCGATACGAAGAA
>DASXEH010000081.1:0-126811 GCA_036490215.1 Magnetospirillaceae bacterium | reverse complement strand
CTTTTTGGGTTCTTTGTCACAGGCCGGGGCTGTGACCGTTCCGACCCCTTAACCACCGTGTAAGACTTTGAAATAATAATTGCGTCGGTGAGTCGAAAGGGCTTAAACAGTAGGCATAACTAGGCAATCCGAGCGTTATCGAATGATCGTTCGGTTCGGTTGAAGAGGGCGAGAGTCGTGTCCGGCAGTTGCGCCACAGGACGACCCTTCGGAACGGCCGCCAAGATCGGGGGCGGTCGGGTTCGGTTTGCCTCCTTCCTGCCCGGTTCGCCGCGGACGAGTCGTGTTGGGGACCTGCGACTTACCGGCCCCTGAGTTCCTTGCCAAGCCGGCGGGGACAATCAGGGGATAAGGGATACCGGCTGAGCGCTAAGCCTCGAGTATGAGAGACTCGTCACGATGACTGCCCCCGCCACCAATCAACGCGTGATCATTTTCGACACGACCCTGCGCGACGGCGAGCAGGCGCCGGGGTGTTCGATGAATCTCGACGAGAAGCTGCGCGTGGCGCAGACGCTCGAAGAGATGGGCGTCGATGTGATCGAGGCGGGATTCCCGATCGCGTCGAATGGCGACTTCGAAGCCGTCGAGACGATTGCTCGCACGCTCCGCGTCGCCAAGATTGCCGGCCTTGCGCGCGCCACCCGCAATGACATCGATCGCTGCGTCGAGGCGTTGAAGCCGGCCACAGCGAAGCGCGTCCACACCTTCATCTCCACCTCGCCGCTGCACATGAAGTACAAGCTGCAGAAATCGTCCGAGCAGGTGCTCGAAGCGGTTTCGGAAAGCGTGTCCTATGCGCGGCGCTTCGTCGATGATGTCGAATGGTCGGCCGAAGACGGTTCGCGCACCGATCACGATTTCCTGTGCCGCACCGTCGAAGCCGCCATCAAGGCCGGCGCCCGCACCATCAACATTCCCGACACCGTGGGTTACGCGGTGCCCGACGAGTACGCTGCCTTGATCACGATGCTGATCAATCGCGTGCCGAACATCGATCAGGCGATCCTGTCGGTTCACTGCCACAACGATCTCGGCCTTGCGGTCGCCAATTCGCTGGCGGCGGTGCATGCCGGCGCACGGCAGATCGAATGCACCATCAACGGCCTCGGCGAACGCGCGGGCAATGCGGCGATGGAAGAAATCGTCATGGGCCTGCGCACGCGCCAGGACCGGCTGCCCTTCTCCACCGGCATCAAGACCGAGATGATCACGCGCGCCTCGCGCTTGGTCTCCACCATTACCGGCATCACGGTTCAGCCCAACAAGGCGATCGTCGGCGCCAATGCCTTCGCGCACGAATCGGGCATCCATCAAGACGGCATGCTCAAAAACGCGCAGACCTACGAAATCATGACGCCCGAATCGGTCGGTTTGAATCGCACGACGCTGGTCATGGGCAAGCACTCCGGCCGCGCCGCCTTCAAGGCGAAGCTGAAGGAGATCGGCTACGAGCTGGGCGACAACGCGATCGAAGATGCGTTCCGCCGTTTCAAGGACCTCGCCGACCGCAAGAAGGACGTCTATGACGAAGACATCGTCGCGCTGGTCGATGACGAGGTGGTACGCGACAATCAGAGCGTGAAGTTCCTCTCGCTCGAGGTCGTCTGCGGATCGAAGCAACCGCCCAAGGCCGAGCTTGAACTCGAGATCGACGGCAAGGCGAGCAAGGTGACGGCCAGCGGCGACGGTCCGGTCGATGCGATCTTCGCCGCCATCAAACAACTTTTCCCGCACACCGCTCAATTGCAGCTCTTCCAGGTTCAGGCCGTGACCGAAGGCACCGACGCGCAAGCTGAAGTGACCGTCCGCCTCGAGGAAGAGGGCAAGACGGTGAACGGACAGGGCGCGGACACCGATACGCTGGTCGCGTCGGCGCGCGCTTACGTGAATGCGCTCAACAAGCTTGTGGTCAAACGGCTGAAGACCGCTCCCGAGGCGATGCGCCTCGAAGGGTCGAAGGCCGGATAAGTTTAGAATCGCAATAACGCGCTGCTCGAAATCGGGCGGAGCCGAAGAACAGGGGCAATCGAATTTAATGTTTTCGCGAGTGACGGGTCTGCTTTCGGCCGACATGGCAATCGACCTGGGAACGGCCAATACGTTGGTTTATGTCAAAGGCCGCGGCATCGTTCTTAACGAACCTTCCGTGGTAGCCATCGCCGAGGAAAAGGGCCGTAAGAAGGTCCTGGCGGTCGGCGACGAAGCCAAGATGATGTTGGGTCGAACGCCGGGTTACATCCAGGCCATCCGTCCGTTGCGCGACGGCGTCATCGCCGACTTCGAAGTCGCGGAAGAAATGATCAAGCATTTCATCCGCAAGGTGCATAACCGCCGCAGCTTCGCCGCGCCGCTCGTCATCGTCTGTGTGCCCTCAGGTTCGACCGCGGTCGAACGCCGCGCGATTCAGGAATCGGCGGAAAGTGCCGGTGCGCGCCGCGTCTATCTGATCGAAGAGCCGATGGCCGCCGCGATCGGTGCCGGTCTGCCGGTCACCGAACCCACCGGCTCGATGGTGGTCGATATCGGCGGCGGTACGACCGAAGTGGCCGTGCTCTCGCTGGGCGGTATCGTCTATTCGCGCAGCGTGCGTGTCGGCGGCGACAAGATGGACGAGGCGATCATCGCTTATATCCGCCGCAATCATAACCTGCTGGTGGGCGAAGGTTCGGCCGAGCGCATCAAGAAGGAAATCGGTTCGGCCTGCCCGCCGGAAGACGGCGAGGGCCGGACGCTCGAGATCAAGGGCCGCGACCTGATGAATGGCGTCCCGAAGGAGTTGCTGATCTCCGAACGGCAGATCGCGGAAAGCCTGGCCGAACCGGTTGGCGCGATCATCGAAGCAGTCAAGGTGGCGCTGGAACACACCGCGCCGGAACTGGCCGCCGATATTGTCGACAAGGGCATCGTATTGACGGGCGGCGGCGCACTGCTCTCCAATCTCGATTACGTTCTGCGGCACGCGACCGGCCTGCCGGTTTCGATCGCCGACGATCCGCTGTCCTGCGTCGCCTTGGGCACGGGCCGTGCGCTCGAAGAGATGCCGAAGCTGCGCAATGTTCTGTCGAGCATGTACTAAGTCGTGACGTTGGGGCCGCGCCGCCGGGCGCGGAGGGTTTGAGACGATGGCGATGATGCCCCACTCCGGGGTACCTGGACGGTTGGCAACGCTGCGGCAATTGGCGCAGCGCTTTGCCTTCGTCGCTCTCGTTCTGGCGTCCTTCATGCTGATGTTGCTGGGCAAGGCGGATACGCTTCTGCTCGAACGCGTGCGCCTCGTCGTGCAGGACACGGCCGCGCCGGTGCTCGATGTGATGTCGCGGCCCGCCGCTGCCATCGCCCGTCTGGTTGACGCGGTCAGCGAGATCGCCCGGATCCGCGCCGACAACGTTCGTCTCAAGGAAGAGAACGAACGCCTGATGCAATGGCAGACGGTCGCGCGACGTTTGGACGAAGAAAATCGCGCGCTGCATAATCAGCTCAATTTCATCCCCGATCCTTCGGCGCATTTCGTCACCGCGCGCGTGGTCGGCGATACCGGCGGCGCTTTCGTCGACTCGATGCTGGTCAATGCCGGTAGCCACGAAGGTATTCGTAAAGGCGAGGCGGTGATGTCCGGCGAGGCGATGATCGGCCGCATCGCTGAAGTGGGCATGCATTTCTCGCGCGTCCTGCTCCTGACCGACATCAACTCGCATCTGCCGGTGATGCTTGAGAGTTCGCATGCCAAGGCGATCATGGCCGGCGAGAACACCGATCGTCCGCGGCTAAACTACCTTTCGCCCAACGCCGTGATCCAGCCAGGCGACCGGGTGGTGACCTCGGGGGATGGCGGCGCGTTCCCGCCTGGCCTGCCGATCGGGGTCATCTCTTCAGTGCAGGACGGCGTGGCCAAGGTTGAGCCCTACGTGCATCGCTACCAGCTCGAATATGTCGCGGTGGTCGATTACGGTCTGCCCGGCGTCATCGACACCGATTCGTCCGATAGCAGCGACAGCGACTCGTCGTCAGACGGGGATCAATCACAATGAGGGGCACGCCGCTGCAGCGGCTGGAGATGCGGCTGCGCCACGCGTTGCCGATCGTGATCACCCTATTTCTGATCCTGATCGTCTCGACGCCGATGCGGCTGCCGGGTTTCGCCTCAATCGCGCCGCAACTGCCGCTGATCGCGGTCTATTACTGGGCGATCTTTCGTCCTGACCTGCTGCGGCCCTGGGTCGCCTTCCTGCTGGGCGCGGTGGCCGATATCATTTCGGGAACACCCTTGGGTGTCTCCTCGCTCGTCTTCCTCGCCATCCAGGCTGTCGCCGATTCGCAGCGCCGCGTGCTCGGGCGCTCGTTCCTGATGGCGATGTGGGGGTTCATCCTGATCGCGGCCGGCGCCATGGCCGTGGAATGGATCATGTCGTCCCTGGTGCTGGTCACCGTATTGCCGATCAAGGCGCTCATTTTCCAATATCTGATGACGCTGACGTTTTATCCGCTGCTTGCCTGGGTCTTCGTTCGCGCCCAGGTCGCGTTGCTGCGGCGCGCCTGAGGTTGTGGCGCGGAGGGTAGGGTCATGATTCATCGCGAAGCCGACGGCACCAAGCTCATCAGCCGGCGTGCGCTGCTTCTGGGCGGCGGTCAGGCTCTGTTGCTCGCCACGTTGGTCGGCCGCATGTATTACCTGCAGGTGATGGAGGCCAGCAAATACGCGGTGCTGGCCGATCAGAACCGCATCAACCTCCGCCTTCTGCCGCCGCCGCGCGGCCGCATCCTCGACCGCAACGGTATCCCGATGGCGGTCAACCAGCAGAACTATCGTGTCCTGGTCGTCGCCGAACAAACCGATGATATCGGCGACACGCTCGATGCGCTCTCAGGCATTGTTCCGATCGCCGACCATGACCGCGCACGCATCATCCGCGAAGCCGAACGGCGGCCGTCTTTCGCTTCGGTCCTGGTGCACGAGAATCTCACTTGGGAAGAAATGTCCCGCGTCGAGATCAACACGCCCGATCTGCCCGGTGTAATGATCGATGTGGGTCAGACGCGCAACTACCCACTCAACGATCTCGGCGCCCATATCCTCGGCTATGTCTCGGCCGTGTCGGAGAGCGATCTGCAGGGACAGGGTTCCAACACCGATCCGCTGCTCGAGCTGCCCGGCTTCCGCATCGGCAAAGCCGGTGTCGAGAAGGTCTACGACATGGCACTGCGCGGCAAGGGCGGCACCAGTCAGGTCGAGGTCAATGCCGTCGGCCGCGTCATCCGCGAACTCTCGCGTGACGAAGGCCAACCCGGCGCGGATCTGAAACTGGCGATCGATCTCGATCTGCAGCGCTATGCCATGCAGCGGCTGGGCGACAACAGCGCCGGCCTGGCGATGATGGACGTCCACACCGGCGAGGTTCTGGTGCTGGCCGCGACGCCCAGCTACGACCCCAACGCTTTCAATCGGGGTCTCACCACCGAAGAGTGGAAGGATCTCACCACCAATCCGCGCCAGCCGCTCATCGACAAGGTGATCGCCGGCCAGTACGCGCCGGGCTCGACCTTTAAGACGATGACGGCATTGGCGGCCCTCGAAAGCGGCGTTACCCCCGATACCAAGGTGTTCTGCCCTGGGCACTACAACCTGGGCAACAACACCTGGATGTGCTGGAAGCATACCGGGCACGGGGCGATCGATATGCCCAACGCCATCAAGATGTCGTGCGACGTCTATTTCTATGAGATGTCGCATCGTATCGGCTTCGAACGAATCGCCGAGGTAGCCAAGCGCTTTGGTCTGGGCACCGCAACGGGGCTTGATCTGCCGGGCGAGCGGCCGGGTATCATTCCCAACAAGGCATGGAAGCGAGCCAGCCTCGGTCAGCCCTGGTTTCCCGGCGATAATCTCAACAACGCCATCGGCCAGGGCTTCGTTCTGGCGACGCCGTTGCAGCTCACCTTGATGGCGGCGCGTATCGCCAATGGCGGCTACGCCGTCTTGCCGCATCTCGCCCAGCAGCGGATCGACGGCAACAAGCTGACGCCGCGCAAAGCCACGGATTGGCCGGATATCGGGATATCGCCGCAGTCACTTGCGGTGATTCATCGTGGCATGGAGATGGTGGCTAACGAGCCACATGGCACGGCCTACGAGGCGCGCATCAAAGATCCGGCTATGGCCATGGCCGCCAAGACCGGCTCGGCCCAGGTGCGGCATGTCTCCCAGCGCGAGCACGAGATGAAGATCAAGGAGGATCAGATTCCTTGGAAGGAACGCGACAACGCGCTGTTCATCGCCTATGCGCCGATCTCAGCGCCGCGTTTCGCCATTGGCATCTGCGTCGAACATGGAATGCATGGTGGCTCGGCCGCCGGCCCGGTCGGGCGCGACCTGCTGATCGCGGCCCAGATGCGCGCCGTCGATCCCAAGGCTCCGATCCCCGGGCTGGCGCCGATGCAACCGGTCGACGGCGTGGCACCGCCCCCCCAGCCGAACAACGACTCCGACCCTGACCTCATTCCCGAAGGGGGTGCCTGATGGCAGGCTCGATCCGCTCCCGCTTCGGCAGCGGCGAAATGCGCCTGGGCGAAAAGTTCTGGCATGTCAGCTGGTCGTTCGTCCTGTTGATCGCGCTGGTCTGCGGTATTGGCTTTCTGACGCTCTATTCGGCCGCCAACGGCAGTATCGAACCCTGGGCGATCCGCCAGATGTTTCGCTTCGCGGTCGGCGTGGCGGTGATGCTCGGCGTGGCGATGGTGGACATTCGCGCCTGGATGCGCTGGTCCTATGTGCTCTATGGCGTCGCGCTGGTTCTGTTGGTTGGCGTGCAGCTGCATGGTTCGAGCAGCCTCGGTGCGCAGCGCTGGATCGATCTCGGCTTCATTCAGTTACAGCCCTCCGAGATCATGAAGATCACGATGGTGCTGGCACTCGCACGCTATTTCCACGGTTCAACGCCGCAAGACACCGGCCGTCCGCTGTTCCTGATCATTCCGCTGCTTCTGGTGCTGCTGCCCGCCGGGCTGGTGTTGAAACAGCCTGATATGGGCACGGCGATGATGTTGGTTCTCGCCGGCGGCGCGCTCTTCTTTCTCGCCGGCGTGCGCACCTGGATGTTCGCCGTCGTGATCGCCCTAGGCGGTGCGGCCGTGCCAGTGGTGTGGAAGTTCATGCGCGACTATCAGAAGCAGCGCATCCTCACCTTCCTCGATCCCGAAAGCGATCCGCTGGGTTCGGGCTATCACATCATGCAGAGCAAGATCGCGCTGGGTTCGGGCGGGTTGTTCGGCAAGGGCTTCATGCTGGGGACGCAGAGCCATCTCAACTTCCTGCCCGAGAAGCAGACCGACTTCATTTTTACCCAGATGGCCGAAGAGTGGGGCATGGTCGGGGGCGTGGCGCTACTCTCGCTCTACACGCTGATTATCATCTGGGGTTATGCGCTGTCGCTCCGCTGCCGCACGCAGTTCGGCCGGCTGATGGGCCTCGGCCTCACCACCACGTTCTTCCTCTATGTCTTCATCAACATCGCGATGGTGATGGGACTGGTGCCGGTGGTGGGCGTGCCTCTCCCACTGATTTCCTACGGTGGCACGGCCATGCTGACCCTGCTGTTCGGCTTCGGGCTGATCCTCTCGGCCTATATTCATCGTGACGTGCCGATCGGCCGCCACGGTCCCGAGATTGGTTGAGGTTGCGATCACGCTTCAACACCCTGGGATTCAAGGCTTATTTCAGCCCCAATAAGGTCCTCGACAAGGGGGGGCCATGTTGCTAAAAAGCCGGGCTTCGCGGGTTGGGGCGCATAGCTCAGTTGGTAGAGCAGCTGACTCTTAATCAGCGGGCCCCAGGTTCGAGTCCTGGTGCGCCCACCATCCTTCGAAGTGTGATACGAAATAAAGCCCGCCGGTCACGGTGGGCTTTTTTCACATCTCGGCTCGCCGTGCTAAGGGATGGAAATGCAACCGCCGTTGGTAGACAATCAGGGTCTGCAGAATCCAGATCGGCGAGAGGACATGGCAACCCCACCTATCGTCTACCTAATCGACGACGATCAGCTGCTCTGCGAGTACCTCACGGAATTGCTGCGAAAAGCAGGCTTCGAGACGCGGTCCTATTACTCCGCTGCGTCCTTCCTCGAGTCCGCCACCGGGGTGCTATCCGGTTGCGTCGTGACCGACATTTATATGCCGGGCATGGACGGGATCGAGCTGCTGCGGCATCTCGCCGAGATGCGCTTTGCCCATCCTGTGATCGTGATCACAGGACGTGGAGACATTCAGACGGCGATCAAAGTGATCAAGGCGGGCGCGGTCGATTTCATCGAGAAGCCGCTCGACGATCAGGAATTCTTGATCGCGGTTCGCTCGGCGCTGGCCTCCGATCAAGAAAGGCAGCAGGCCAATTCCGAAATCGCGCAAATCTCGGCGCATCTCGCCAAGCTGACCGCGCGCGAGCGCGAAGTGCTTGACGGCATGGTGCAGGGCCATCCCAACAAGGTGATCGCCTACAACCTCGGCGTCAGCCAGCGTACGGTGGAAGTGCATCGTGCCCGCGTGATGGAAAAGGCGGGCGTGCGCAACCTCTCCGATCTGGTGCGCATGGTGCTGATCGCCGATGGCGTGCTGAGCCCGCAAGCCGCACGCCGGCCAGGAATCTCCTCGCCGGGCAATGGCGATGATGACGACGGCGCTCTGCCGCCACGTCCGCCACGCTCACGCAACAACTAATCGCGCAACACCGAGGTTAGGCCGTCCGGGCGGGGCGCCGTTTGCGCTTCGCGACCGTGGCTCGTCCGCCGCCGCCTGCCAATATCGATAGTTCGTGTCCGGCGCGGTCGAGCAGCGTCACGGCCTTGGCCATCGACATGCGCTCGGCCTTCGCCAGCCCTTTCACAAAGGGACAGGTAAGCGCGGCGATCGCCGATCCATCGGGCCCCAACACCGGAACGGACAGGTTATAGACACCCTGCGTCTGCTCGCTCGGCATCGCCTCATGGCCTTGCCGCTTGATCGCACTGAGCCGTCCGTCGAGACCGCGCGGCGCAAGATCATCATGGGCGGTGTCGTATTCGCTGCGCATGAACTCGCGTTCGCGTGGCGAGGCGAAGGCCAGCAGCACATGGCCCGAGCCGGTGTTGTAAAGACCGATCCGCGAGCCCACGCGAATCGATAGGCCCCAATAGAACGGCGAATCGGTTTGCGCCACGATGATCACGCCGCCGCGATCATAAACCGCCAGATGACAGCTTTGCCCTCCCGCGCGCGAGAACCGGCGCATCACCGGAATGGCTTGCGCGACCAGGCGTCGCATCGGCGCGTGCTGGTGGGAGAGTGCGAAGAGCTTGAGGCTCAGCTCATAGCGGTCATCGGCGCTGCGCACCACATAGCCGCGATGCACCAGCCGGTCGAGCATGCGATAGATTTCGTTGGGCGTGCGCTTCAGGGATTTCGCGATTTCCGCCTGCGAAAAGCTCTCATCGCTCGAAGCCAGCAATTCAAGGATATCGAGCCCCTTGTCGAGCGCTGGCGCGCGGTAACGCGAGCCGTCATGGTCGGTATCCATCAATCCCTCCCATTTTTATTGTCACCCGCCGATCGGCGATTTCCTGCCCCAATCTGGTCATTTACCGAATAAACCCGCATTCATCTACTGTGGTGTTTTCAGCATGGTATTCTGGTAGCGAGGCGTTGAATTCGATGACATCGCTTCTCGGCATCGCCTGGAATCACGCGCGCGGTTACGATCCCGTGGTCGCCTGCGCCGAATCATGGCGCGACAAGACGGGTGTCGAGATCACCTGGGAGAAACGTTCGCTTCAGGATTTCGAATCCTACCCGGTCGACGAATTGGCGCGGCGCTACGATCTGATCGTGATCCATCATACGCATGTCGGACAGATCACGCGCGAACATTGCCTGCTGCCGCTCGACGTACCGGATCGACGCGAGGCCCTGGAAACGCTTTGCCACCAGTCGGTGGGACCGTCCTTCGAAAGCTACCGATACGGCGGGCATGTCTGGGCCTTGCCGATCGATGCGGCGGCTCAGGTCCAGGCCTGGCGGCCAGACCGCATCAAAGTACCGGCCACCAACTGGGATCAGGTGATCGAAATGGCGCGCACGGGCCGCGTGATGTGTCCGATGCGGCCGCCGCACGCCTTGATGATGTTCTTCACACTGGCGGGGAATCTTGGGCGGCCGTGCAATGCCGAGGGTCCCGGCCCGCTGATCGATCCGGTTTTCGGCGTGCAGGTCTTCGAGCGCATGCGCGCGTTGATGACACGGGTCGATACGGCTTGCTACACGATGGACCCGATCGCCGCTTACGAGATGTTGGCCGACGGTAAATCGCAGATCGCCTGTATTCCGCTGATCTACGGCTTCGTCAGCTATGCGCGCGAAGACTTCCGCGGTTTGCGCATCGCCTTTGCCGACATCCCCGCCGTCGAGCGCCGCGGGCCGATCGGTTCGACATTGGGCGGCACCGGTCTTGCGGTGTCCGCGCGTTCGGCTCATCCCAAAGAAGCGATCGACTTTGCTTTCTGGATTGCGGGTGCCGAGATCCAACGCAGCACCTATGCGCTCGCCGGGGGGCAGCCGGCCAACGCCGTGGCCTGGGATGACGAGCACGTCAATCGCCCGACCCACGGTTTCTATATCAAGACGCGCGCCACGCTCGAAGGCGCCTGGGTGCGGCCGCGCCATGATGGCTATATGGCGTTCCAGGATAATGCCGCCACGGTGCTGGTCGAAGCGCTGCGCAGCAACGCCGACGGGGCGAAAATCGTCGCCGAGCTCAACCGTCAATTCGATGCCAGCTTTCGCTGACGACGCCGGCGTTCATTCCAGATTGGTGTGACGCGCGCGCATGGTTTCCGAAGTCTCGGAGATGCGCGGGCGCAGCTTCAGGACCACGAGTTCGAAGAAGATCATCTGCGCCGTTTCGAACAACGATCCCATCGGCAGAACCGAAAGATTGCCGCCGCGATCATCGGCCATCGTCTGCGCCGGAATAACAGTGACGAGATCGACGTCCTTGGCCAGGCCGCCACTCGGCTGCGCGGTGACCAGCGCAGTCTTGGCGCCGGCTTTGCGCGCGATGGTGGCTAGGGTGCGCGCGGTCGCCAGATCGCCGGGACCGGCCGAGCAGATGAAAAGGTCGCCGGAGCCGACGGCGGGCGTGGTCATGTCGCCCCACACCGCGACAGCGCGGCCCATATGGAAGAGGCGCATCGCGAAGCCGCGCATCTGCAGGCCTTCGCGTCCCAGGCCGAACACCACGATCTTTTTCGCGGCGATGATTGCGTCGATCAGCCCATCGGCGGCGGTATTGGGCAGGGTGGCGAAAACGCGGCCGAGATCGTCCAATGCGCCTTTCGAAAGATCGGCGAGTGTGTCCGGCATGATGAGTCCTCCCGAAATTGTTTGTTAGACCGACTCGCGTTCGACGAGCGGGCATTCCACTTTGATCTGCATCGGGCGGCTCGAGGGACGCGATATCAGATCCAGCAGGCTCTCGGCAGCAATGGTGCCCATCTCGAGATGAGGCAGCAAGACCGTCGTCAGCGGCGGGTGCAGATGCTGGGCGATTTCGCGATCGTCGTAGCCCATTACCGCCACGTCGTCGGGAATCCGCAGGCCCAGCTCCTTGAGCGCTTCGTAGCAGCCGACCGCCATCAAATCGTTCGCGCAGAAGATCGCGGTGGGCGGAGTCGGCAAACTCATCAACTCGTGCGTGCGCTTATATCCCGCCAGCGGTTGCCAGTTGCCTTCGCGCACCAGCGCGCCTTCGAAGGGAAGGTCGGCGCTGGCCAGCGCCTGGCGATAGCCTTTCAATCGATCGCGTGACGCCTCCATGCGCGACTCGCCTTCGATGTAACCGATGCGACGATGCCCGGCGCGAATCAGAAAATCCGTCGCCGCGTGTCCACCCGCCACTTCACCGGGGACGACCGACGGCAACGAACGATCGCCGACATAGCAATTCAGCAGCACAGTCGGCACCTGCGCGAGTACGGCCGGAACATGAATCTGTCGCGTGTTGATCGTCGCATAGATCAAACCGAGCAGCGGTTGCGCCGCCAGCCGGGAGAGCACCGCCTGTTCCATCTCGGCGTCGCCGCGCGTCACCGCGACGGAGACGGTGAGGCCGTGCTCCCACGCTTTTTCGCGCACGCCGTCGAGTCCGATCGCAGTCCAGGGATCGGTTGAGATTTCGTCGCAGACAAAGGCGATCGAGGCCGCGCCCGCCGGGCCGGGAAAGCCGCCGCGTCGCACCGGGCGATAGCCGATCTTCGTTGCCGCTTTGACGACGCGCTCGCGCGTCTGCGGCGACAATCGTGCGCCGTCGGCGTGATTGAGTACGAGAGAAACCGTGGTCTGCGACACGCCAGCTTCGTTGGCGACATCGGTCATCGTTGGGCGTCGCGACGGCGCGGGTTCGCTCGTGCGCGGCTTGCGCCCCACGCCCGGTTTGCTGCCCGGGTTCGACGTTACGCGGCGTTCCATTTCCTGCCCCATAAGCGCTTTATGCGCATATTATTAGCAAAATAACTCTTTGCTTTATTTAGATAATAGATGGATTTGAGTTATCGGATCGCGTTCCCCGCCGGAGTCTCGTTGACAAATATTACCACTGGTGGGAGCATGATCTAAAGCGCCGTGTAGGGTTGTTCATCGGCAGCGTGCGTGATTGGATCGCTCTCCGTCCAATGATGAACGCGGTCGGCGGCAGCGCTACATAAATAAAATCAAGGCGCGAAAAAATGTGGGGAGGCTTTCCAATGTTCGTCGCTCAATCCAGCGGCTCGTTGTCGCGTCCGTTCTCTCCTGCGGACGTTGCATCGTGCTGCGCATTGCGCATCGCAACACCGGGGCTGCTTCTTCATCGGTGAATAAACGAGGTGGGGGCGGGTCGAGATTCGTCTTGATCCTATTATCATAAAGTATTACGAAATCGAGGCCGTCAAAGTCGTGGACGCCTCTGGCGCTAAACAACGACTACTTATGGAGGAGGATTAATCGCATGTTGAATCGTAGAACTTTGCTTGCCGCGTCGGTTTACGCCGTCGCCGCTGTCGGTCTCGCGACCGCAGTGACCGCGGTGGCCGATGAAGGCCTGCCGAAACTGGCGAAAAAGGCCACCTACAAGGCCGGCTTCGCGCAGACCGAGAGCAACAACCCCTGGCGTCTGGCGCAGACCGCCAGCATGCAGGACGAAGCCAAGAAGCGTGGCTGGCAGCTGGTTTATACCGATGCCGCAAGTTCCGCTGCGAAGCAGGTCTCTGACGTTCAGTCGATGATCGCGCAGAAAGTCGACGTGATCTTCCTGTCCCCGCGCGAAGAGAAGCCGCTCATTCCGGCCGTCTTTGCCGCGAAGAAGGCCGGCATTCCGCTGTTCCTGATCGATCGCAGCGTCGATCCGAACCTGGCGAAGCCGGGCAAGGATTACGTGGCGTTCATCGGCTCGAACTTTGTCGAGGAAGGCCAGCGTGCCGGTGAATGGCTGATCAAGGCGACGAACGGCAAGGCCAAGATCATCGAGCTCGAAGGCTCGACCGGTGCCTCGGCCGCGAACGACCGCAAGAAGGGTTTCAACGACCTGATGGCCAAGAACCCCGGTATGCAGATCATCGCTTCGCAGTCGGGCGACTTCGTGCGTGACACGGGCCGCCAGGTGATGGAGACCCTGATCCAGGCGCATCCGGAAGCGACCGCGGTGTTCTCACACAACGACGAAATGTCGATCGGCGCCATCTCGGCGCTCGAAGCGGCCGGTCGTCACCCCGGCAAGGACATCACCATCGTCTCGATCGACGGTGAGAAGGATGGTCTGCAGGCGATCATCGACGGCAAGCTCGGCGCCTCCGTGGAGTGCAACCCGCGCTTTGGACCTGGCGCTTTCCAGGCGGCGCAGGACTATGCCGACGGCAAGACGATCCCGCCGATCGTCACCAACAAAGACCATTTCTACGACGCGAGCAACGCCAAGGAAGCGATCAAAACTTCCTACTAATCTCGCTATAGTGTGATCTCCCTGATCCCGGCCATGCCTTCGGGCGTGGCCGGGATTTCTTGGTCATAAGATCGTATTCGGCGGGTTGGCATGAGCGAACCGCTCCTCACCATGACGGGTATGGGCATCTCCTTCTCGGGTGTGCCTGCCCTTACTGACGCCCACCTCACCATCGAGCGCGGCGAAGTCCATGCGTTGATCGGCCAGAACGGGGCCGGCAAATCGACGATGATCAAAATCCTCACCGGCGCGTACAAGCGCGACGTGGGAACGATCATGTTCGATGGCAAACCGATCGATTTCTCGTCGCCGCAGGAAGCGCAGCGCGGCGGCATCAGCCCGATCTATCAAGAAATCAACCTGATCCATTTCCGCACGGTCGCAGAGAATATCTTCCTCGGTCGTGAGCCCAAGCGTATGGGCTTCCTCGATGTGGGCCGGATGAATCGCGAAGCGGCTGAGTTGCTGCGGCGCTTTGCCATCGATATCGATGTACGCCGCCCGCTGATGGATTTCAGCACGGCCATCCAACAGATGGTCGCTATCGCCCGCGCGCTCTCGTTCGACGCGAGGCTGGTGATCATGGACGAACCAACCTCATCGCTCGACGAGCGCGAAGTGACGGTGCTGTTCGATACCATTCGCAAGCTTAAGCGTGACGGCGTTTCCGTCGTCTTCATCAGCCACCGCCTCGACGAGCTCTACGCCGTATGCGACCGCGTCACCGTGATGCGCGACGGCCGCACCGTATCGACGGCGGCGATGACGGACATTACCAAGCTGCAACTGATCGCCGCGATGCTCGGGCGTGATCTGAAAGCCGTGAGCGAGCGGTCGACCGGCTTCGCCGGCGTGACGGGAACCAAGGGCGGCGCCGAGTTGCTTGAAGCCGAGGGGCTGAAAATCGGCCATCGGGTGCGCGGCGCATCGCTGTCCGTCAGTGCCGGCCAGATCGTCGGTCTTGCCGGCCTGCTCGGTTCGGGGCGGACCGAAATCGCGCGCGCGATCTTCGGCGCCGATCCATTCGACGCCGGCACCATCAAATTCGCCGGTCAAACGATTAAGCCGCGTGCGCCGGCTGAGACGATCGCCTTGGGGCTCGGCTTCTGCACGGAAGATCGCAAGATCGAAGGCATCGTTCCCGAGATGTCGGTGCGCGAAAATCTGACGCTCGCGCTCCTGCCCAAACTGGCGCGCATGGGTGTGATTGACGAAGGCAAACAGCGTGAGATCGTCGATCGTTTCATCAAGCGGTTGGGTATCAAGACGTCCGGCCCCGAGCAAAAGATCCGCGAGCTTTCGGGCGGCAATCAGCAGAAAGTGCTGCTGGCGCGCTGGCTGTGCATGAATCCTAAGCTTCTGATCCTCGACGAACCGACGCGCGGCATCGATGTCGGCGCCAAAGCCGAGATTCAGTCGCTGATCAAGGAACTGGCCGATCAGGGTCTGGGCGTGCTGATGATCTCATCGGAATTGGAAGAGATCATCGAGGGCGCCAATCGCGTGTTCGTGCTGCGCGAGGGGCAAACGGTTGCCGATCTCACCCATGAAGAGGTGAGCGAGCAGCGTATCATGGGTGCCATGGCGCACGGGCTCGATAGCGTCAATGAAGATGGTGTGGTCCATGGCTGACGCCCAGGCAATCGAAACCGGCGCGAGCAAGCCGAACTCGTTCAATATCATCACGCTCGTCAGGCGTTATCCGACGCTGACGGCGCTCATCATTCTCCTGATCTTCAATTTCATCGTCACGCCGCATTTCGCAAGCTGGCGGACGCTCAGCGTCAACCTGACTCAGGTGGCGACGATCGTCATCGTCGGCGTCGGCATGACCTTGGTGATCGCCACCGGCGGCATCGATCTGTCGGTGGGTTCGTTGATGGCGATTTCAGGTGCCGCCGCGCCGCTGATCTTCCTGAGCACTTTCGGCAAGTCGCATCACGCTCTGGGCATCGTCTTGGCTTTCATCGTGCCGGTCATCGTGGCTGGCCTGTTCGGGGCGTTCAACGGGTGGTTCATCACCCGATTCAAAGTTCAACCGATCGTCGGAACGCTGGTGATGTTCATCGCCGGCCGCGGCATCGGTCAGGTTGTGACCAACGGTAACCTGCAGCCGTTCAAGAATCCCGATTTCCAGGTGATCGGCCTCGGGCACGTTCTCTACGTTCCCGTCCAAGTCTGGATCATGGTGATTTTGGTCGGTCTCGCCGCGTGGGTGATCCGGCGTACGCTCTTCGGCCGGCATATCTTGGTGATCGGCGGCAATGAAAAAGCCGCGCGCCTGGCGGGCATTCCGGTCGATTGGGTAAAGCTCGGCGTTTACGCGATCAGCGGACTTTGTGCCGGCGTTGCCGGATTGGTGACCATCGCGATCAATTTCTCGAGCGATGCCAATCTGGTCGGGATGGGCATGGAACTCGATGCGATCGCTGCCGTTGCGGTGGGCGGTACGCCCTTCACCGGCGGCAAGGCGACGGTGGTCGGAACGCTGATCGGCGCGCTCATCATCCAGCTCTTGCGCTATACGCTGCTCGCCAATGGCGTGCCCGATGCCGTGGCCCTGGTGGTCAAAGCCGGCGTCATCATCCTGGCCGTCTGGCTGCAATCCCGGAGCCGCGCACGATGAATAACAGCTTCTCGATCCGGGATCAGCTGGTCAAACAGCGCGTGGTCATCGCGCTGGTGCTTCTGCTCATCTTCGGTGCCAGCCGCTACGACAACTTCCTCGGCATGTTCAATATCCTGACGGTGCTGCGCTACAACTCGATGTTCGCGCTGACCGGGCTCGGCATGTGCTTCGTCATCATGACCGGTGGCATCGATCTTTCCGTCGGTGCTGTCGCGGCGCTCGCCAGTGTCGTCTCGGCGCTCCTCTCAACGGTCGGCTGGTGGGAAGGCCTGCTCGGCGGTGTCGCTTGCGGCTTGATCGTTGGCGCCATCAACGGCTTCCTCATCACCAAGATGCGGATTCTGCCCTTCATCGCCACCCTGGCCGCGATGTTGGCCGCGCGCGGCATGGCGCTGCTGCTGGCCCATAACGATACCGTCTCGGTCTCCTATGACACGGGTTTCACCGATATCGGTCAGGGTGATTTTCTCAATATCCCGATCCCGGCTTGGATTGGCGCCATCGCCTATATCTACGGCTCGATCGTTCTCAACCGCACCTCGTTTGGGCGCCATGTGCTGGCCGTCGGCGGTAACGAGGATGCCGCGCGGCTCATGGGCCTGCCGGTCGACCGCACCACTTTCATGGCCTATGTCCAGTCGGGCATTTGCGCGGGCTTGGCCGGTGTCATTCTGGCCTCCCAGTTCGGTGCGGGTCAGCCGGCCGAAGGCGTGGGTTGGGAGCTGTTCTCGATTGCTGGCGTGGTCGTCGGCGGAACGTTGCTGACCGGCGGTCTCGGCTCCGTATTCACCACGCTGATCGGCATCCTGCTTCTGGGCCTGGTCTTCAACATTCTCAACTTCGAGAATGGGATGGGCTGGATCAGTCTCTCTGCCTATTGGCAATCGGTCATCCGCGGCGTGTTCCTGATGGTGGTCGTGATGGCCGGTCCGGGACAGGGCAAGCGCATCGCCAAACTGGTCACCGGCAAAGTCGCCGATCCGGCGGCGGCAGAGTAAGCACGAGGATTTCATGGCGAAGTACAGCGCGGCCCGTCATCGGGAGATTGCCGACGAAGTTCTGCGTGACGGTTTCTACCTCCTCCGCGACCACTTTCCCCGCGACAAGATGAAGCTGTGGCATGAAACCTTCATGCCGCTGCTGCATAAGCACATCGAGATCGAGGGTGATCTCAAGAACCGTGGGCCGGGCCGCTATTACGTCACCCTGCCGTTCGAAATGCCTTACGCCGACCCCGAGATCTTCGCCGACGAAGACGTGATGGCGGTGATGGAGCATTTGCTGGGCAAGGACTTCGTCATGCCGCAGCTGGCCACCGACACGCCGGTCAAAGGGTCCGAGTACCAAGACATCCATCGCGACATGCCGACGATCTTCCCCGAGACCGGGGAAGAGACGCCGCCCTTCATGATGGTGATCAATTTCCCCCTCATGGACGGCACGATGGCGCATGGGCCAGTCGAGATCGCGCGCGGCACCCAGAATTTCATCCATGATGTTGCGCGGCCGAAGCTGGATGCAGGCGAGTATAAGCTCGAACCCCTGCCGCTATTGATGGGCGACGTACTGTTTCGCGATGCGCGCGGCCTGCACCGCGGCACGCCCAACCAGACCGACGAACCGCGGCCGATGGTGGTGATCGGCTATAGCCGCAAATGGTTCTTCCGCCCGGAAGTGAATATTCTAGTGCCCAAGGATGCGCTGACCACTTTGCCCGAGAAGGCGAAGCGGCTGCTGCGTTTCAACCCGGTGATCGAGAAGCTCGAACCTTACAATGGCGAGAGCTACCAAGCTTTTCAGTACTGATACCTAATACTGGTCGCTTAGGCGCTAAGCGCCTCAACTCTCCTACAAATCTGGTTTTTGCATGGTTGCCGCATAGAGGCGGCTGACACGAATTGACACATCGTGTCGCGTTCGTGCGCGCTTGCGACAGACCCGGATCAAATAAGGCCGCTACAAATGCCACACGTGAAGAGCCAGAAGAGTCGGCGCCATTGGTCGAATCCGATATGCGAGTGTGTCTATAGATGGCCAGAGAGCAGATTTCACGGCTGGAAATGGAGCCGGGCGACAACAGCGTCGCCGCGCGGTTTGCCACCGATGCCGTAGACGATCGAACCCCTGATTACCGCGTTTACAGCGGCATTCCCGGGATGGTCACGGTGGCCGACGCTGACGGCTGCCTGGTCGCCGTCAGCGATCATTGGCTGCAGCAGATGGGTTATACGCGCGAAGAGGTACTGGGTACCCGCCGCACCCAGTATTTTTCGCCGCAATGGCTCGCTTATCTGCGCGCCCGGGTGATTCCCGAAGTCGACGCGCGTGGTACCGTCGACGGCGTCGAACTTGAGTTGATTCGCAAGGACGGCACCTACTTGCCCGTTCTTGTCTCGTCGCGCGCCGATTCCGATCCCGTCACCGGCCGGCGGCTGTATGTGACCGTGTCGATCGATATCAGCGAGCACAAGGCGGCCGAGCGTGAATTGCGCCAAAGCGAAGCCCGGTTCCGCGCTTTGTTCGAATGTGCCAGCGATTTGAATTTGGTCATCGACCTGTCGGGCATCGTACGGCTGGCCAGCCCGTCGACCCTCGATGTCATGGGCTATGCGCCCGCCGAACTTATCGGCAAATCGCTGTTCGACTATATCCATCCCGATGAAGCGATCCCGTCGCGCGAGAAGCTCGATCTCCTGAGTGTGCACCCCGGCGCAATCGAACGCGGCGAGATGCGGGCTCGTGCGTCCGATGGCAGCTGGCGCTCGATCGCCTGGTCGGCGCGCAATGCGATCAATGTACCGGGCATCGACGGCATCCTGATCACCGGTCAGGACATGACCGAGTTCCGCCGTCTCGAAGCCCAGCTGAACGATGCGCGACGCCTGCAGTCGATTGGTACCTTAGCGGGCGGAATCGCGCACGATATCAACAATATATTGGGTGCGGTTCTCGGCTTCGCCAAATTCCTGCACGAAGATCTGGATCGCGATTCGCCGCAGCACACCTACGCCGATCGCATCGTCAGCGCCAGCGAACGCGGCCGCGATTTGATCCACCAGATTTTCGCGTTTTCGCGCGCCGGCCGTGTCGAACGGCAACCCGAAGATGTCGTCGCGCTGACGGAAGAAACGATCAAAACGCTGCCGGCTTTGATGCCGATCGAGGCGAAACTTTCGGTCCGCGTCGAGCACAAACCACTGATCGCGCGCGTCAATGCCGCACAGATCCAGCAGCTTCTTCTCAACCTTGCGGTCAACGCGCGTGATGCGCTCGGCGGCAAGACCGGCGCGATCACCATCGATGTCGGTGAAATTTCCCTCGAATCGAACGACTATCGCGAATTGCGTTTCCACGAAGGCAATGGCGTTCATCCGAAAGGCGCCGGTCATGAGATCGTTCTCGGCTCGCTGGAATCGGCGGCGCGCTATGTGCGGATCACCGTGACTGATACCGGCATCGGCATGGGGCCCGAAGTCCTCGCCAATGCTTTCGAGCCGTTCTTCACAACCAAGTCGCGTTCGTCCGGCACGGGCCTTGGCCTTGCCACGGTCCGCAACATCGTGGCGGCCACAGGCGGTTCGTGCATCATGCAAAGCGCGACCAATCGCGGCACGACGATTTCAGTATGGTTGCCGCTGATCCACGCCGAGCCTCAATCGGTTTCGGTTCCGCCGCCGGCTGTCGCGCGTAAGGAAGGGCAGGGGCGGATTATCGTCGTCGATGACGAGCGCGATCTGGCGGACGCAACCGCGATCGGATTGCGGCGGCTCGGCTATCAGGCGGTTGCCTTCAACGACCCGGTCGAAGCGCTACGGTGCTTTACTGACGATCCGGACCAATGGCGGGCCGTCATCAGCGACCATCGCATGCCGGGCATGACCGGGCTTCAGCTGCTGACGTCGATGAAGGAAATCCGTCCGTCGATTGACTTCATCCTGTGCAGCGGCTTCACCGATGGCACGATCGAGCATGTCGCCTTTGAACAAGGTGCCAGCCATTTCTTCTTGAAGCCGGTGGATCTCGCCAATCTGGCGACGGCGATCGAAACAAGCCCGCGGTAACGCCTAAAGCTTGTCGACCTTGGCGACGAAGATATAGCCGCCGTTGCGCACGGTTTTAATCAGCCGTGGGTTCTTGGAGTCGTCCCCCAATTTGCGCCGCAGCCGTCCTACGCGCACGTCGATACTGCGATCGAAGGCCGGTGCATCATTGGTGGAGATCAAGTCGAGAAGCTGATCGCGCTGGAGCACTCGATTCGCGCGCGAAACCAAGGCTTCGAGCAGCTTGAATTCACCGGTTGTCAATGGAACCGCCACATTATCGGCGCCGAATAAGGTCAGCGCCGAACAATCGAGTTTCCATCCTTCGAAAGCGAACACGGCGCGCGGCTCTTCCGTCGGCGCCTTGGCGCCGGCTTCTTCCAAGCGGCGCAGAACGCTCCGGATTCTGGCGAGCAATTCGCGCGGTTCGAACGGCTTGGCGAGATAGTCGTCCGCGCCGACTTCGAGACCGACGATGCGATCCGTGGTCTCGCTGCGGCCGCTCAGGATGATCACGCCGATCTTATGTTTCTCGCGAATCTGACGTGTCAGCGTCAGCCCGTCGGCGTCGGGCAGGTTGAGATCGACAACAGCCAAATCGATTTGACCGCTGGCCAGGGTCGCCGTGACCTTGGCCGCGCTCGGTAGCGCGGTTACGCGATAACCCGCGCGCGTCAGCGTGTGCTGGACGACAGCGCGCACGTCCGCATCATCCTCAACTACAAGTATGTGCTTTTCCAACGCGCCTTTCCCCCGACCTGTCATTCTGACACAGACCGACACAAAACGACAGTTTGCTGTTCGTTGCGGCCATCATCAGTTCACGCCCAGCCGATAGCGTGATCCCTCAATTCGGCGATTCAGCCCGTGCCGGTCGCCGGTTCTGAGACGGTAAATGCCTAGCACTTTAGAGTCTGCAGGCAAGCCGCCTCGGTCACACGATTTTGCGTCAATTGTACGGTGCTTGCAACTCGTCCATGTCATTGAAAATGGCTGCAAGAACCCACCAAACAAATAACTCGGGATTTCAGCGATATCCGCAAGGCTCCGCCCCTGTGGCCCCAACCTCGAAAGGATGTCAGCGGATCAACGGTCGCGTGATTTCTCCACGCATCACGATACGAATTCAGGTGGCCGAACTTGGCGCGATTCGCGTCGTTTTCGACCTTATCCCATCCAAGCCATTGTCAGAAACGAGGGTGACGTTATGAGCAAGATAGAAGCAATAACGCGTTCGATGTCTTCGCTGGACGGCCGGCCCAATTTGGCCGCGGTGCAACCCGGACTGGCAAGCCGCTTCAAGATCGGTACGCGGATCTATGCTGGTTTTGCCGTGGTGCTGGTCCTCTTCGCTCTGTCGGCGGTCCATGGCCGGATCGGCATTTCATCGGCCAGCGATCAGTTTGACTATTTCGCGCGCGTCTCCGACCGCACGATTAGCGGTGCCACAATCGCGTCGCGCCTCAACATGTTGCGTAACCGGATCACGCTCTACAATTTTGGCGGCGACGAGAAGGCCTTGAACGGTTTGGCCGAACAGTCCGACAAGTTGATTAAGGACGCGCAGGAAGCAGCCGATAGCTCGGGTGTGCCGGCGATCAAAGCAGACCTGCAACAGCTGACCGACATGATGCGCACCTATTTCGCCGACGCCAAGAAAGCCAATGAGCTGCGGGCGAAGGCCGACAAGGCCCGCGCCGATATCAGCCTGGTCGGGCCCAAGATGGTCGGCGGCGTCAACGCGCTCTATAAGGCGGCCGTGGCCAACAAGGACTTCGAGACGATGGTCATCGCCTCGTCGGCTTCGCAGGCGTTGCTATCCGGCCGCTTGGCCAGCGCGCGCTACACAATTTACGGTCCCACGGCTGTAAGCGAGATCGACAGTATGAATCAGTTCTTCGCGACCTTGCAGAAGAACCTGATCGATCTGGCCGCCGCCGATCCCAAGTTCAATGCCATGGCAACCGAAACCAAGGCGTTGCTTGAGCAGTATCTGAACCTGTTCCAGGCGTCGATGACGTCTGACAACGAACGCAGCAAACTGACCCGCGACACCATGCCTCAAATGGGCGAACAGATGAGCCAACTGGCCGACAAGGTTGTGCAGGAGCGTCTGGATCTGCTCGACCAGTCGCACAAGTCGGGTGCGGATTCGCTGAGCAGCACCTCCCTGTGGTCGACGATCATCTTCGTCCTCGCCCTCGCCATCGGCGCTGTTATCGCCTGGATCGCGGCACGCAGCATCGTGCGCCCCGCCACAGCGATGACGACGGTGATGGGCCGCCTAGCCCAGCACGACCTGTCGGTCGAGGTGATCGGCCGCGAACGGCATGACGAAATCGGTGAGATGGCGAAAGCCGTCCAGGTGTTCAAAGAGAACATGCTGAAGACCGACGAACTCGCCCACGCGCAAAAGACCGAGCAAGCGGCCAAGGAAGAACGCGCGAAGCGCGTCAACGTCCTGACTGCCGAATTCGATGCCAGCATCAGCAATGTCGTCCAAGCTGTATCGAATCAGGCCGATCAGATGGAAGCTTCGGCTCAGTCGCTGACTTCCACGGCGGAAGAAGCCACCAAGCAGTCGGCCACAGTGGCCGCCGCTTCGGAACAGGCCTCGGCAAACGTGCAGACTGTCGCCAGCGCGACGGAAGAGCTCTCCTCGTCGATCATGGAGATCAGCCGTCAGGTGTCGCAGTCGAGCCGCATCGCCGCGAGCGCTGTATCCGAGGCCGAACGCGCCAATCAGATGGTGCAAGGCCTGGCCGAGGCGTCGCAGAAGATCGGTGCGGTGGTCGCGTTGATCACCGACATCGCCAATCAGACCAACTTGTTGGCTCTGAATGCGACGATCGAAGCGGCCCGCGCCGGCGAAGCCGGCAAAGGCTTCGCGGTCGTGGCGGCCGAGGTGAAGAACCTTGCCAACCAAACGGCCAAGGCGACCGAAGAGATCGGCGGCCAGATCGCCGGCGTGCAAACGGCAACCAAGGCGGCTGTCGATGCGATCGGCACCATTGGCAAGACGATTGGCGAAATCAACGGCATCGCCTCGACGATCGCCGCTGCTGTCGAAGAACAGAGTGCGGCGACCAAGGAAATCGCCCGCAATGTCGAACAGGCATCGACCGGCACGCAGGAGGTGACCAGCAACATCACCGGTGTCAGCCGTGCCGCCAATGACACGGGTTCGGCCGCGTCGCAGGTCCTCGCCTCCGCGCGCGATCTCGCCCAACAGTCTGAAAGCCTGAAGGCGGTCGTCACCAAGTTCTTGGTGAACGTTAAGGCCGCGTAATTAAGGAAAATCCCCCGACAGCCGGTCGTTATCCCGGCGGTCGGGGGATTATTATTTTCTCGTTTCGTTCCCAATCCCCTGACATAGAACGACACACTCGGACACGGCATCGTCCGACGCGGAAAAAGCCAAGTCATGTTGGCTCGCTAAGTTGCCAGTGTGGTTCGGCGCCTCCCGCGATGGGTAGAGGGCGGGGCCCTTGAGCGAGGGGATCAAGATGAAGACTTTCGTAACAGGAGCAACACGATGACTCAGACCGCCCAGCGCGAAGCCCAATCGGGACAGGATGTCCTCGGCGGGGTCACGGAGTTCGTGACCTTCAATGTCGGCGGCTACATGTTCGGTGTCCCCGTGCTCCGTGTTCAAGACACGCTGATCCCCGACCGGATCGCCACCGTTCCTCTCGCGCCGCCGGAAGTGCGCGGCTCGATCAATCTGCGCGGTCGCATCGTCACCGTGATCGACATGCGCCGCCGCCTCGGTCTCTCGGATGCGGGCCGCCCCGCCGGCAACGGCATGGGCGTCACCGTCGAGTCGGGCTCCGAGCTCTACACGCTGCTGGTCGACAATGTCGGCGACGTGATCACGCTGCCGCTGCATCTGCGCGAAGCCAACCCCAATACGCTCGATCCGCTGTGGCGCGACCTGGCGGGCGGTACCTACCGTCTTGAAGACCGCCTGATGGTGGTTCTCGAGATCGACCGCCTGCTCGACCTGCGCGCCAAAAACTGAAATCTCGGAGGGAACAATGGACGATCTTCTCAATGAATTCCTGACCGAGACGGCTGAAAACCTCTCGGCGTTGGACGTCGAACTGGTGAAGTTCGAGCGCGATCCGACCGATCAAGCGATCCTCGGCAGCATCTTCCGCATGATGCACACGATCAAAGGCACCTGCGGCTTCCTCGGCCTGGCGCGCCTGGAAAAGGTCGCGCATGCCGGCGAGAACGTGCTCGGCAAGTTCCGCGATGGCGAGCTTCAGGTTTCGCCCGAAGCGGTCACCATTATCCTGCGCTGCATCGATCGCATTCGTCAGCTGCTGGCCGGCCTCGAAGAGACCGGTAGCGAACCCGAGATCGACAGCTCCGACCTGATCGGCCAGTTGAACGCCGTGGCTCAGGGCCAGGCCACTCCCGTGGCTGCGCCTGTTGCCACCGCGCCAGCCGCAGTCTCCGAGCCGCCGCCGATCGTCAGCGATGCCGGCTTCCCGGTTGCCGCCGAATTGCTCCTCGAAGTCGAGATGGCCCGCGGGTCGGGTGTCCAGGGCGCGACCGACGCGATGATCGAGGCTGAAATGGAAGCCGAGCGTCAGCGCGAAGTCGCAAAGGCCGCTCCTGCGGTTGTCGCTCCGGCGCTCGCTCCGGCTCCTGTCGCTGTTGCTCCGGCCGCCGCTCCTGTTGCCAAGGCCCCGGTCGAACAGTCTTCTGGCGATCCGAAGGAATCCGCGTTGGCCGCGGCTTCGATCCGCGTCGGCGTCGATGTTCTCGAAAACCTGATGACCCTCGTCAGCGAGCTCGTGCTGACCCGCAACCAGCTCCTGCAGATGGTGCGTGGCCAGGACGACAGTGAGTTCAAGGTGCCGTTGCAGCGCCTGTCGCACATCACCTCCGACCTTCAGGACGGCGTGATGAAGACGCGCATGCAGCCGATCGGCAATGCCTGGTCGAAGCTGCCGCGCATCGTGCGCGATCTGGCGGTGGAAACCGGCAAGAAGATCGAACTGCAGATGCTGGGCGCCGAGACCGAACTCGACCGCCAGGTGCTTGAGCTGATCAAGGATCCGCTCACCCATATGGTGCGCAATTCGGCCGATCACGGTCTCGAATCGCCTGACCAGCGCCGCGCTGCCGGCAAGAACGAGATCGGCACGATCACGCTGCGCGCCTATCACGAAGGCGGCCACATCATCATCCACATCGCCGACGATGGCCGTGGCTTGAACGTCGATCGCATCCGCCAGAAGGCCGTCCAGAACGGTCTCGCGACCGAAGCCGAAATGGACCAGATGGCGGAGCGTCAAATCCTCCAGTTCATCTTCCGTCCCGGCTTCTCGACGGCAGAAAAGGTCACCAGCGTCTCGGGCCGCGGTGTCGGCATGGATGTCGTGCGCACCAATATCGAAAAGATCGGCGGCACGATCGAAATGAACTCGGTGGCCAGCAAGGGCACCAGCTTCACCATCAAGATCCCGCTGACCTTGGCCATCGTCTCCGCCCTAGTGGTTGAGTCCTTCAAGGAACGCTTCGCGGTTCCGCAGATCAACGTCGTCGAACTGGTGCGCACGTCGCCCCGTTCCGAGACGCGGATCGAAATGATCAATGCCTCGCCGGTATTGCGCCTGCGCAATCGCCTGCTGCCACTGGTCAGCCTGCGCAAGCTTCTGCAGCAGGAATCGACCGAGTCCTTCAGCGACGACGAACTCTTCATCGTCGTCACGCAGGTCGGCACCTACAACTTCGGCATCATCGTCGACCGCGTCTTCGACACCGAGGAAATCGTTGTGAAGCCGGTTTCGCCGCTGCTGCGCGAAATCCCCTTCTATGCGGGCAACACCATCCTGGGCGACGGTAGCGTCATCATGATCCTCGATCCCAACGGTATCGCCGCTGCCGCGGGCCAGATCGCCTCGGCCGGCAAGGACGACAAGCAGGTTGCTGCCACGAGCCACGAAGAAGAGCGTATGTCCTTCCTCGTGTTCCGCGCTGGCGCCAGCGAATTCAAGGCCGTTCCTCTGGCCCTGGTCGCTCGCCTCGAAGAGATCGACGTCAAGACCGTCGAACGGACGCGCGGCCGCCATGTGGTGCAGTATCGCGATCATCTCATGCCGCTGGTGCCCTTCGATGCGGGCCATCAGTGGAAGACCGAGGGCAAACAACCGGTGCTCGTCTTCTCCGAAGGCGACCGTTCGATGGGCTTGGTCGTCGACGAGATCGTCGATGTGGTCGCCGACGTGATGAAGGTCGAGCTGAACACGGCCGAGTCGGGCCTGATCGGCAGCGCCGTCATCGGTGGCAAGGCGATGGACATCATCGACGTGGGCAACTATCTCACCCGCGCTTACGCCGACTGGTTCGCGCCGGAAGCCAATCATGCGGCACCGGCCACCACGCGCGCCCTGCGCCGTGCCCTGGTCGTCAACCACAGCCCGTTCGTCCGTGATCTGCTGACGCCGCATCTCGCGGGTGCCGGCTGGCACGTGACCACGGCTTCGACCGGCGCCGAAGCGCAGCGTCTGACCGAGTCCGAGACCGTGTTCGGCCTGGTTGTGACCGGCCTCGACACGCCCGGCTTCGACGCGGTGGGCTTCGCCCAGCGTCTGCGCGGCAACCCGAGCTGGGCCAATTCCAAGCTCGCCTCGATCGCCGAGGACTCCGACGACGAAGAGACCACCGAACTCCGCAATGCGGGCTTCGATCTCTGCCTCTCGAAGGCCGATTGGGCCAACCTGGTCGAGGAACTGCGTGCTCTGATCGCCGATGCGGCATCCGAAGCGGTAGCTGCTCAGGAAGCGGCCAGCGCCGGCCCGGATACCAAGGTCGTGCGGGTGCGCAAGCGCTCGAGCCGCGGTAGCCGTCGGTCCAACGCGCAGAAATTAGCTGCGGAATAATCCGGCAGCGCGGAGCTAGGGGGGCGTCATGATGAAAACCCTGTTGATCGTCGATGACTCGCGCACGGTTCGTTCGATTGTCCGCAAGATGCTCGCCGAAACCGGTCTCGAGATGAGCGAGGCGGAAGATGGCGCCCAAGCTTTGGATGCGTGCAAAGTCAGCCTACCCGATGCGGTCATCGTCGACTGGAACATGCCGGTGATGGATGGAATCGGTTTCGTTCGCCAGCTGCGCGCTCTGCCCGGTGGGCAGGCGCCGGCGGTGATCTTCTGCACCACCGAGTCGAGCGCCGATCACATCGTTACGGCGCTCGAAGCGGGTGCCAACGAATACATCATGAAGCCGTTCGATAGCGAAATCGTTCGGCTGAAGCTTGAACAAGCCGGCGTTCTGTAACGCAACGCTCAGCGGGGATAGGGGATAAGATGTCGCCTGAAGGCACCATAGCCAAGCCAGTCAAGGATCTGGCTTCTGCCATCCGAGTGATGGTGGTCGACGACTCGGCCGTCATCCGCGGCCTGGTCACGTCGATGCTGGAGGCCGATACGCATATCCAGGTCGTGGCGTCCTGCGCCAACGGCGCGATTGCCCTGCAGACCGTTAACCGCGTCGACCCCGATGTGGTCATTCTCGATGTCGAGATGCCCGTCATGGACGGCATCACCGCACTGCCCAAGATTCTTGAAGCCCGCCCCGGCACTTCGATCATCATTGCCTCGACCCTGAGCCAGCGGAACGCCGAGATCAGCCTTCAGGCGCTCGCGCTCGGCGCTGCCGATTATGTGCCGAAGCCGGTTGCCTCGCGCATCGGTTCGAATGAAGAATTCCGTCGCGAACTGCTCGACAAGGTCCGCTTGTTCGGCAATCGCAGCCGCGCGCGCCGTCCGCGTACCGAGACGCTGCATGTCCATACGCCTGTCGCCGTCAAGGCGCCGCCGCGTCCGCGCGAAACGCCGGTCATCACACTGCGACGTCCCGGCCTGCTGCGGCCGAATGTCCTGGCGATCGCCAGCTCGACCGGCGGCCCGCAGGCATTGAACGTGTTGCTGAAGAACATACCGACTTCGATCAATGTGCCGATCGTGATCACACAGCATATGCCGCCGACCTTTACGTCGATCCTGGCGCAGCATGTGGCGAAGGCCAGTGGCTGGCCGTGTCACGAGGCGGTCGAAGGTGAAACCATCCAGGCCGGCACGATCTATGTTGCGCCCGGCGACAAGCATCTGACGTTCGAAAAGCAGGGCACGGGCGCCAAGGTGCGCTTGAGTTCCGATCCGCCGGAGAATTTCTGCCGTCCGGCTGTCGATCCGATGCTGCGCAGTCTGTCCAGCATTTACGGCCCGCGCATTCTCGTTGCCGTCCTGACCGGCATGGGTTCGGACGGGCTCAAAGGCGGCCGCGAAGTGGTCGCTCAGGGTGGCACAGTCATCGCCCAAGACGAAGCGTCCAGCGTCGTTTGGGGCATGCCCGGCGCGGTAGCGACCGCTGGCATCTGTTCGTCCGTGTTGCCGCTGAACGATCTTCAGACCAACATTGTCACTGCATTCATGGGAGGTCGGCCATGAAGCCGGAAGCATTCGCCTGCTTGTCGGCGCTGCTCAAGAAGCGCTCTGGCCTGATTCTGACGGAAGACAAGGGTTACCTTGTCGAAAGCCGCCTCAATCCGGTCGCGCAGAAGCACGGCCTGCCTAATCTCGACGCCTTGTTCGTGGCGTTGCAGCGGGGCAACGAGGCGCTCGCCGCCGCGGTTACCGAGGCTATGACGACCAACGAGACGTCGTTCTTCCGCGACACGAAGCCATTCGACATGTTCCGCAAGGAGGTGCTGCCCGAAATCCTCGAGCGCAAGGCGGCCACCCGCAGCCTGCGCATCTGGTCGGCAGCCGCGTCGACGGGTCAGGAATCCTATTCCTTGGCCATGCTGTTGCGCGAAGAAGCCGCCAAACTGGCCGGCTGGCGCATCGAGATCGTGGGCACCGACATCTCTGAAGCCGCACTGAAGCAGGCGCGTGCCGGTATCTTCAGCCATTTCGAAGTGCAGCGCGGCCTGCCCGCGGCGATGCTGGTGAAGTATTTCGAGAAGGTCGATGGATCCTGGCAGATCAATTCGCTGATCCGATCCATGGTCCAGTTCCGTTCCTTCAATCTGCTCGACAACCTGTCGCCGCTCGGCTCGTTCGACGTGATCTTCTGCCGCAACGTGCTGATCTATTTCGACGTCGAGACCAAGGGCCAGGTTCTGGCCGCCATGTCCAAGCGCATGAACGACAAGGCGGTGCTCTTCCTCGGCGGCGCCGAGACCGTGTTGGGCGTGTCCGAGCAGTTCGAGCCGGTGCCTGGTTCGCGGGGTCTCTACCGCGTTGCCGGCGGCGCCAGCAAACCCGCCCTGAAGCCGGTGCCCACCGGCTTTGCCAGCGCCGTTGCCTGACGGTTATCGTCGCGTAGGGGCACGACGCAACGCTCCGGGCGTTGCCACCCTCTTCACTTCATCATGATGAAGTCCGAATCGCTCTAATTCGGCAATCGCCTTTTTGTCACGCATTGCGTGCGTGTGGCCGGCGCGCGTCGGTGGAGCGAAGAATAGGCGGCGGTGATTGGAGAATCGGGCCGACAGCGACCCGCAGGATCAGCCGCGGGCGTATTGCTCTTGGGTTCGTTTGAGATCGGCCAGGAGAGCCGCCCCGACAACGCCGCCGTCTTCCGTGAGGCGATCGGCGAGAGCGGTGCGGATGGCATAGATGTGAGCCTGAATGATCTCCATCTCCCGGGCGCCGCAGGTCGTGCGGGGCTCGACGAAACGGGCGAACGAATCGGCAAACGCGGTGATCAGGGGAAAGCCGAAACTGGTGCCTTGACCTCGCATGCCGTGCACGACAGCGAAAAGCTCGCGTATCGCATGGGCACGCTCGTCTTCCGGCTGCGCCATCATATCGGTGCAGCGGCGTTCGATCTGCTGGATGTCTTGCTCGGCCCAGGTCAGATATTCGTCCTGGAGACCGACGATGATGGCTTCGGCACGCGCAAGTGCCTGGTCATCGACGCCCTCGATGCCATACGTCACCTTGCCGCTCAGCGGCGGCGCGGTGTCGTGGATTATCGTAACACTCGGCTTGCTCACCTTTGTCTCCCCCAAATCGAGCAGCGCGCGGGACGGAAACTCAATCAGCTCACATTCATTGCCCAACGCTGGGTCATCGAATAATGGGTCGCGACGAAGCGGTAGGTGCGGGTGACGATCGCCTCGCTGGGGCCGCAGCGCTGCGCACGGATTTCCATCCAGGCGGTATCCATATCGCCCCACACCAGCACGAATTCGCGCAACTCGTCGCGCACACCGCGCAGGAACCCGACCGTAGCGGTCAATTGCCGCAGCGAGGACATGACCTCTGCCGTCTGGGCGTCGACCAATTGGAACTGCTCGCGCAGCTTGTTGAACGGGACGCCGATCAGCGCCACGACGCGCTCCAAGGTTTCCGCGACGCGCCGGTCGGTGCGATACACCTGCTGGAGATCCTTCAGCTTGCGGCGAATGATCAGGTAGCCGGCCACCTTGTCACGCAGCGCTTCGATATAGGCCAATTCATTGGACAGATGGCTGATCATCCCGGTGATCATTTCCTTGTCCATTTCCTGTACGCCCAACTGACGGGCTGCAGCACCGAAGGCGTCGTTGATCTTGCTCTTGACCTCGGGACTCTCGATCAACTTCATGACGTCGGCATTGGGATCGATAGCCGAGTTGCCGTCGGTCATCCAACGCACCAACTGCAAGAGGACCTTGCTGCGTGCCCGCTCGTAATGCTTGGGTTCGATCTGCCAGGATGCCGTGCCGTCGAGCAATTCGTTGGGGATCGAGTCGCCGGGCCGAATTTCGCGCACGAACTTCAGGCCCTTTTCGACCATCGACAGCATCTTGCCGTCTTCCGAATCGGGGGCAATCGAAAAGGTCTTGCGAATCTGGTTCATATCGATCGAAGCCGCAACGCCACCCAATTGGATGTGCAAAGCAACCGTGTGGGCGACACGATCCATCTTGAAGACGGCGCCGGCAACATCGAACACTTTGTGCTGAAACTTGAAACTGGTGTTGGTGGGTTCGGTGGACGCCTCGACCGGAGCACCGGCAGCGCCATCAGCGGCAGGCGCGGGCGCAGCAGCAGCAGCCGGCGCCTCGGCGGCAACACCCGGCGGCGTCATCGCCTGCACGGGGATGTTGGTTGTCCCGGATTCAGTGGTCACGGCGTCCATAACGAATCTCCAGCCCTCTCTAGCGAAGCTCGGCGCCCATGGGGGCGTCGTTTTTAATCGCCTTGATCTTCTCGATGCCTTGTTTCATCTCGGTCATGATGAATTCAGCGCGGCGCATCGGGCCGCCGGTGTTCGGATTGGGGAACAGCCGCGACCAAGCATCCATCTTCACGCTCAGTGCGCAGAGAACGCCGCCGATATTGGTGTGATAGCTTTTGATCAGCGACTCGACCTTGCGGAAGCGCTCGGCGCTCAGGTTCTGCCAAAGGTCGTTGGTGCTACGGTCGAAGCTTTCAAACCGGCCAGTGATGTTGGCCAGCAGATTGTTCAGCACTTTTTCGATGCCGACCATTGTGGCGATCACGCCCGGATCCTGCTTGAGCTGGAAATTGCCCTTCAGTTCTTTCGACGCGGCCATATAGCTGTCGATTGCCGGCATGATCGAGTCGAGGCACTGCCGGTAATAGGAAAGCGACAAGGAGATGTCGGCGAAGTCCTCAAGGAACCTCGGGATCTCCATAATCTCGAGCGAGAGAGTCTGCGCGATCTTGGAAAGATTTTCGCGCACCTTCTTGACGTCGGGATTGCGCAGGATGCCGAGTACGTCATCGAAGGACGAAATGGATGCGTCGGAATTGCCGAAGATCGCGTTCACCAGCGGGCGGGTGAACGTCATCATATAGCTGTTCAGCTTGGCGACGCGGTCGCCGGATAATTTCAGGCCCGATTCGTCTGCGACCGGGATGCCGTATTCGCGCAGCAAAATACGAAGGCTGTAGACGTCGAAGCTCGGCAGCTGCGACAGCTTGCGCAGCATCATAACATCGGGGTGAACAGGGGTGGTCGGCAGGTTGAACTCGCGCTCGACGTTACCGATATCGAGCAGCCCAGTACCGGTGCCGCCACCACTGAACAATTCGATCGCCACTTCAAGGCGTGGCGTTTTGACCAGGCGCGCGCGACGCAGAGCCGGCAATTTGATCGGGAGGATAGACAGCGGCAGCGTATGGAGCGAATCGCGATCGAAGTCGGCGACCCCGATCCGCTCGTATAGCTGGCCGTCAACCTCGATCTGTGCCGCTTGATGCGTCACCGCGGTCTCCATCAGGCTCCGAAGAGCCGGTCGATCTCGTCCTGAGAGGAGGCGGCGACGGCCAATTGCGGGCCGTTCAACAGCGATTCGTCTCCGGTACGGATTTGATTTTCGCCCAAAGACACATTGTCTTCGGCGGGAGCCTCCATGCCGCAAAGTCCGGCAAGCAGGCGGATCTTTTGGTCGAGGTGCTGGACCGCGCGGACGATCTTGGTGATCCGCTGGCCGGTGATGTCTTGGAAGGCGCAAGCCTCATAGATGCGCGTGGCGGCGTTTTGCAGTGCTGTCGCCACAGTGTCATCGGTTTGGCGGCTCAGCTCTTCGATGTCCTCGGCGACCGACATGATCGAGTTGGTCGCTTTGGCGGTTTCATGCACGATTTCTTCCAGCTCATCGGAAGCCTGGGCGAGAACGACTGGGCTGCCAACGGTGCTGCGCAATGCGGCGACTTCGCCGCGCGTGCTGCGAATGTATTCCGACAGATACTCGAGAATGCCGACCAGCGGCTGCTTCTCGCGGCGATCCATCGCGCGCAGCGACGTAATGACGCTATCGAGGTAGTCTTGTGCCTCATCGAGACGTGGTGCGGGGGCAGGCATCGGACTCTCCGCTTCTAACTCTGGCATTCTGATGGCCATGGGTTGATTTGTGGCGCTCAGAACGGTCCGAGCACGCTCTCCATCTTCGCCTTCAGCGTATCAGCCGTGAACGGCTTCACGATGTAGTTGGAGACGCCCGCCTGCTTGGCGGCAACGACGTTTTCCGTCTTGCTTTCGGCGGTCACCATGATGAACGGCAGATGCTTCAGCTGGGCATCGGCACGCACCTGCTTGAGCAGGTCGAGGCCGGTCACGGGCTGCATGTTCCAGTCGGAGATCACGAGACCGAACTGACCGGACTTCAGCTTGGCGAGCGCGGTGCTGCCATCGCTGGCTTCTTCGACGTTTTCGAAGTCGAGCTGCCGGAGCAGGTTTTTCATGATGCGCAACATCGTGGAGTAGTCGTCCACGATCATGATCGGAAGCTTCTTATCCACGGCCATCTCAGTCTCCTACGTCTCGATTTTGAACTCGTGCTGGCCGCCCCTCGGGGAACCGGCAGGAAGGAGCCTACGTGGGCCATCCGACACAGGTTTGTCGGCTAGCCCCCTAGGCGTTTCGGATTGTGTCAAAACGTGTCAGCCTGGCCGGTCGCAGAGCCGAGCAGGCGGCCGGCGGCGTCGCCGGGCATGGGCTTATGGAACAGGTAGCCCTGCATCACGTCGACGCCGTGGGCCTGCAAAAGCTTAGCCTGTTCAATGGTTTCGACGCCTTCGGCCACCAGATTGAGCGACATGGTCTTGGCCATGGCGACGATGGTGGCGACGATGTCGTAGGCTTCCTGCGAGCGGTCGATGTCCTCGACGAACGAACGGTCGATTTTCAGGACGTCGATGGGTAGGCGGCGCAGATTGCCGAGCGACGAGTGGCCGGTGCCGAAATCGTCGATCGAGATGTGCAGGCCCGACTGGCGCAGCGACTCGATCACCTTGGTGGCCATTGGCAACCGGTCCATCATCGCCGATTCGGTGATTTCGATCTCGAGCAGGTCGAGGTCGATCCCATATTCGGTCAGAGGGGCCAAAAGGACCGAGATCGGTTGCGATAGAAGCTGCTGAGGCGAAACGTTAACGGCCACCGGGACCAGCTTGAGGCCCTGGGCGCGCCATTCGGCCTGCTGGCGGCAGGCTTCACGGAGAACCCAACGGCCTAGATCGATGATCAAGTTCGACTGTTCGGCAACCGGAACGAAAAAGCCGGGCGAAATCATACCTTTAGTGGGATGATTCCAGCGCACGAGCGCTTCGAAGCCGACAATTGAAAGATCAGCAGCACTGACCTTTGGCTGATAGTGCAGGGTCAGGGCATTCTGTTCGATGGCCAGCCGCAGCTCGGCTTCGGTCTCAAAGAACCGGCGGCGTTCGGCCAGCATCGCGGACTCGAACCAGCGGGTCTTGTCGCTGCCGGCGCGGACCGAATGGACGGCCGTTTCGGCGGCGGCGAGCAGGTCATCGGCGCTGACGCCGTCGACACGCCAACGTGCGACACCGATCGAGAACGAGATCGGCTGAACGCCGCCGCAAATGCTGAATAGCGGCAGCATGACGTGGTGCAGACGTTCCGAGGTTTCCCCGGCCAGCCTCTGGGCGGCCTCATCCGAGTCTGCCGCAATGAACGCGGCGAAGCGCCCGCCGTAGAGGCGTGCCACCTGCAGATCGACGCCCATGGACGACCGGGTGCGATGCGCCACGGCGCGCAGCAGCGCGTCGCCTTCGGCATGGCCATAGACTTCGTTGATGGTCGAGAACTGGTCGACGTCGGCGCAGATGACGCAGCCGGCTTCGTTGCGTTCGATCGCCGCAGACAGGCGTTCCTCGAACGCGTCGCGGTTCATCAACTGGGTCACATCGTCGCGTGTCGCAAAGCTGATCACGCGATCGAAATTGGACACGGCGCTCGTGAAAGGCCGCGCCACAACGGTGAATTCTTCGGTTTGCGGCCGGTACTGGGTCGAGACCAGCAGTTCCGTGCCGCTGCGGATGGCCGTGGCCACCAGCCACTTCGAGCGCCCGCTGGGCGCGCTGCGATCGGCCAGCAGCGTCTCGGTGGGTACGCTGGCCATCAGCAGATCGCCCAAGCGGCAGCCGCGCAGCGCATCGGTGGCGCCCAGCAGATCGCGGATTGCGCGATTGGCCCAAATGATAGTGCCGGCGCGATCAAGGACCATGGCGCCGTCCTTGATCATGTCGAGCAGGCGCTCGCCGGTGTCGGGGGAAATCACGTTCGTGTTCATGGCAATCAAGCCTCTCCACCGATGCCGCATCCGCGGACGGCATCGACCAGTTGATCAGGGGTGAAGGGCTTGCGGAGTACCTTATAGGCGCCCAGGGAAACCATTGTCGTCGCATAGGGGCGGAACAGATCGCCGTCGCCGCCGGAAATGCAGATGAAGGGCATTTCGATGCGCTTGGCGCGCATGGAAATCAGCAATTCGATGCCGGTGCCGCCGGGCATGAAGATGTCGGCGACCACCAGGTCGAAATCGCTCTCGTCCAAATGATCCAGCGCTTGTTGTCCGGTCGAAACAACCTCGACCGCATGGCCGGCGCGGTTCAAGGTGATACCCACCATGTCCCGCATCAACGGATCGTCATCTGCAACCAAAATACGTGCCATATCCAAACCCCTTGCTTGCCGAGTTCCAGATTTGCGCAAGCGGCGCGTGCAGGAGTCGGCGTGGCATTTGTGTACCAGAAGGGGAGCATCGATATGTGGGTGCGTACGGTTAGGGCGGGTACTGCCGGTATATCCAGTGGTATATCCAAAGGTATGCAGTGCAGCCCTGGTCTTCACGCCGCCGCCATTGTCGTTTCCCGCCTCCCGTTGCAAACTGCGGCCATGGAAGGGCGGAAATGGCCATAAAACGGGTCCTGATCGCGGACGATCATCCGCTTTATCGTGAAGCCGAGCGTGCGCAGGTCGAACGGACCTTCCCCGGAGCCGTAACCGTTCTGGTCGGGTCGAGCACCGAAGCGGTGGAAACCCTTGGCGCCGATAAGACCTTCGATTTGATCCTGATCGATCTGATGATGCCGGGCTCAACCGATGCGCGTGGCGTCGAGCGGGTGGTGGCAGCGGCCAATGGCGTGCCGGTCGTTGTGGTCTCCGGCAGCCTCGAATCGCACGATATCCGCTCGTGTATCGCCGCCGGCGCCAAAGCGTTCGTGCCCAAGACGATCGATCCGCAGGTTTTCGCGTCCGCGCTCAATATCGTCGCGGCGGGCGGTACCTACGTGCCGGTGGAATATCTCCAGGGCGATCCGAAAGCCGCCCCCGCCCGTTCGCCGACCGCCGATCTTTTGACGCCGCGCGAATTCGATATTTTGCGACTGGTGGTCGAAGGGCACCCCAACAAGGAGATTGCCCGGCGCCTCGGGATTCAGGAGGTAACGGTCAAGGTCAATCTGACCCGAATCTTCGGACGGCTTGGGGCACGCAATCGTGCCCAAGCCGCAGCCATCGCCGTTGAAATGAAGCTGTTTCCGAAGCCGGAATAAGACACTCGTGCCATTGATAGAAGAGGTGGTTCCCGGCCTCATCGACCGATAGGATATCTTGTCGGACCGCCGGTGGGGACCGGCGAGAGGGGCGTTGATGGTCTGGCCCGAGTACGGTCAATTGTCGCGTTGGTTGTCGTTGTTCGGCGAGAACGTCGCCGTCGGCATGATCGTCATCGTGATCTATGCCTCGACGCGCGCATCCGCCGAGAAGACTCGCTCGACTCTCGAGACGCTGTTTCTCGGCTTCCTTTTCGGTGGCAGCGCCATCGTCTCCATGCTGATACCCGTCCTGGTCGCCGATGGCGTCCACCTGGATGCACGCAATCTCTTTGTCCTGGTCGGCAGCATGGCCGATGGCCCCCTCGGCGCACTGGTCGCAACGCTCATGCCGGCGGCCTACCGGGTCTATTTGGGCGGCGGCGGTCTGTTCGCCGGTACGGCCAGCATCATCTGCAGCGGCCTGCTCGGCGCGGCGATTCAGCGGCGCTACGGCACGCGCGTGCGCGAATTCGGCGTCGAACAATTTGCGTTGATCGGCCTGATCGATGCGGCGATCACCATCGCCTGGCCAAGGGTCGTCTTTGCCATTCAGGGCCTGTCCCCGATGCCGGGGGGAGCCGAGATCACGATCGCCATCGTGTTTCCGGCGGCGACGGCGGTGCTGGGCAGCACGATCTATCTCACACACTATCGCGTCTGGCTGCGCAGCCAGCGGCGTTTAAGCGAGATCTTGCAAACGCTGTCCGAAATCGTATGGGAAACCGATGAGCAGGAACGCTTCACCTACGTTTCGGCGCGCTTCCAGGAAATCCTCGGATTCGATTCGCCGGAAATTCTAGGGCGCACCGCGCAGTCCCTCGGCGGCCATCTCCTGGACGATGCAATGCAGTCGATGTACGACGCCGCATTCGCCGCCCGCAAACCTTATGACAATCTGCACTACGTCCCGCCGACGAAAGATGGGCAGCGCAAAATCGTGTCGATCTCGGGCCGGCCGGTGTTCGATGCCCAGGGGATTTTCCGCGGCTATCGCGGGACCGCCACAGACATCACCGAGCGCGAGAGTTGGCGCGCGATCATGGCTACGATCAGCGACAATGTCGACAATGTCGTCGGTCAGGACTTTCTCAATCGGCTGACCAAAAGCGTTGCTGACGTTCTGGGCGCACAAGGCGCGATGATCGGCTCATTCCAGCCCGCGACGAATACACTGCGGACGGTCGTGCGCCTTGTCGACGGCAGGGTTGTCGACAATCGGACTGTCGACATTGCCGGCATGCCGGCCGAAGAGGTGTTGCAAGCCGGCAAACCGTTGGTGATCCGGTCGGGCTTGATCGAACGCTATCCGCGTTTTGGGGAAATGACAGGCGCGAGCGCCCAGGCTTATGCGGCCACGCCGCTGATCGGATCGCGTGGCCAGGTATTGGGGATTCTCAGCGCAGCGTTCGATACGCCGCTGACGCTCGAACATGTCGAAACGGTGATTCAGCTTTTTGCGGGCCGCGCCGCAGCCGAGATCGAACGGATGGAGATCGAAGATGAATGGCGCGGTAGCCGCGATCGTCTGATCACGGCGCAGCGTATCGGCATGATCGCCAGCATAGAGGCCGATCTTGTGCGTGGGATCTCGATCTGGTCGGACGAGCTCTGGGCGCTGCTGGGCGTACAGCGGACGATCTGGCCGCCCAGTTTTGAGCGGTTCATGGAATGTGTTCACCCCGATGATCGCGATATGGTGCGCGGCCTGCGCCATCGATCCCTCGACGGCCACGCAAACGATCCCGGTGAATTCCGCATTGTGCGGCCCAATGGCGAGGTCCGTTGGCTGTACCGACAAGCCGAGATGGTGCGCGGGAGCGACGGCAAGCCGATCAAGCTCATGATCATGCTCCAGGACATCACCGATCGCCGCCGGCTCGAATACGAGGAACGGCGTAGCCGCGAACATCTATCGTTGGCGCAGCTGACGGCGGGTATCGGCAGTGCCGAAGTGAATTTGCTGACCGGCGAGGAGTATTGGTCGGAGGAATTGCAGCACATCCTCGGCGTGGATGGCCTGAAGATCGAATTCACCTTCCGGCGCTTCCTGGAAAGTGTTCATCCGGATGATCGCGAGAGGCTGCGGGCGTTGCGCACGCGCAACAACGTGGGCGCACCGACCGATCCGATCGAATTCCGAGTCGTCCGGCCGAATGGCCAAATCCGTTGGCTCCGACGCAATGTGCGTGGGCTTCATGATGCCACGGATGCACTGATCGGGCTGATCGCCACCCATCAGGACATTACCGAGCGGCGCATCATGGAAGAGTCGCTGCGCAGCAATTATGAGAGCCTGCAGCGCGCGCAACGGATGGGGCAGATCGGTAGCGCGGAAATCGATCTTGTCTACGACACGGCCATGTGGTCGGACGAGCAGCTGCGCATCTATGGTCTCGATCCAGCCGGCCCGACGCCCAATCTCGAGGAATACTACAACATCGTGCACCCCGATGATCGGGCCATGGTGCGCGCCACGCGCCTGCAAGACAATCTCGGCAATGCCTCGAAGCCACTTGAATTCCGCATCATACGCCCGGACGGCGTGGCGCGGTGGATTCACCGGGAGGTCGATGTTCTGCGCGACCCCACCGGCAAGCCGGTCAAGCTCTATGTCGTCCATCAAGACATTACCGAACGCAAGCGCCTCGAAGACGAGCTGCGGTCGAGCGCACAGCATCTCGCCGCCGCTCAGCGCGTCGGCAAGATGGCGAGCGTCGAGCGCGATGTCGAGCGCAAGCGGACCGTTTGGTCGATGGAAGCCTTCCATCTCTTCGGCATCGATCCGCTGCATGGCCAGCCAACTCGTGCCGAGTTCCTCGAACTGATCCACCCCGACGATCGCGCGCGCATGAGCGCGGTGTGGGACTATGAGAGGCAAGGGCACGAGGTCGAACCGTTCGAATATCGCCTCATGCGCAGCGACGGCGAGATGCGCTGGATTTACCGCCAATCCGAATTCGTGCGCGATGGGGATGGAACGCCGACCCGCCTGATCATGACGCATCAGGACGTCACCGCGCGCGAAGAAATGCGCCGCCTGATGGCGACGCTCAGCGGCAATTTCGGCAATGCGATCGGCGAAGACTTCCTGAAGGCGCTGGTGGTCAGCGTTGCCCGCGTTCTGGGTGCGGACTACGCCTATATCGGCCGCCCGAATATGGAAGACGGGACCATCCAGACCCAATATCTGTTCGCGGATGGCGCCTTCGTGGCCAACTCATCCATCCCACTTTGGGAGGCGTCGCGCACGATCCTGGCTTCCGGCAGGAGTTTCCTGATCAATGGCAATCTGCGGGGGCGTTTCCCTGAAGTCCCGCCGATCCTCAACAACATCATCGATGCCTATGCCGGGATTCCGTTGTTCAGCGCGAAGGGCGAATTGCTTGGCCTTTTGGTCGTGTCGAGCCGTACCCCATGGGAACGTCTGGAATACGTCGAGACGGTTCTCAGCTTGTCGGCGCCGCGCGCGGCCGCGGAAATCGAGCGCCTGGCGAACGAGACTGAAGCTCGGCGCAGCCGCAAGCAAATGGCCGAGGTGCTGGCCGCGCTCGATATCGCGCGCGACGCCATTATCATGGCGGATGGCGATCGCCGCATCGCTTATCTCAACGATGCCGCCGTCTCGTTGCTCGGCTTGCCCGGTCACTCGACCGAAATGGAAGGCCGTCGCCTCGACGATTTCCAGAGCGAGGAAATCTTCGGTCCCTTCGGCGAAGAGATCCTGGCCGCGCTGATGGAAAAGGGCGAATGGCAGGGCACCGGCCCGTGGCGGCGGCCGAGCGACAATCGCGAGATGTTCTTTGACGCCCGCATCCACCGCCTTCCTCAGGGCGGCTTCGTTGCGGTTGCCAGTGACGCCACCAAGCGCATCCGTCTCGAAGACGAGGAGCGTCGCCGCCAGGAATGGCAGGCGCAGGCGAGTAAGCTCGAAGCGCTTGGCAATCTGGCGGGCGGGATCGCGCACGACTTCAACAATCTGCTGGGTGCGATCCTCGGCTTCGGTCAATTCCTGGTGGAAGATTTGGACGCAGGATCGGAGCCGCACCATTTCGCCGAGCGCATCGTCTCTGTCAGCCAGCGCGGCCGGTCTCTGGTTCAGCAGATCCTGACCTTCGCACGGCGCGGACCGGTCGAGGCGGCACAGGTCAAACTCGCGGAGCTGGTCGAGGAGACTCACGATCTCTTGCGCGCGACCTTGCCGGCGACGACCGAGCTGGTCGTCGAAAATCGCCTGCCTCAGGCTTCGGTGCTCGGCGATCGCGGTCAGCTATCGCAAGTTTTCGTCAATCTCTGCGTCAATGGCAGCGACGCGCTGGGTGGCCGGCAGGGCAAGATTTCAGTGGTGGTCGCGACGCTCGATCGGCGTCGGCCGGAATTGGCGCATTTGCCGATGGCGCAGACAGGCAGTGCGCCCGCCGGTGTCGATACCTGGGCCGACGCCGACGGTACGGTCTGGATCGCCACCGGATCGTTGCCCTTAGGGCCTATCGTTTCGATCGCCATCATGGATACGGGCGCCGGGATTCCATCGTCTGTCGGCGCGCAGATTTTCGAACCGTTCTTCACGACCAAGGGCCGCGGCCGCGGCACCGGCCTCGGGCTGGCGGTGGTCCATCGCATCGTCCTCGAGCATGCCGGCGGGATATTGGTCAAGACGCGCCAGGAGCGCGGGACGACTTTCGAGCTTTTGTTGCCGCTTTCTGCCGCCGTCAGCGATCAGGCCGCGCCATCGCCGCCGGTGGCCAGCGATGTCGAGCGCGACACGGGCGCCTCCTCGATCCTCGTGGTGGATGACGACGAGTCGTTCTGCGCGATGGTGGAGACGGCGTTGAAGCGACTCGGATACAGCGTGCAATCGACGATCGATCCGCGTATCGCCCAAAGCTGGCTCAAGAATCAATCGGGGCGGTGGGACGTGCTGGTGACCGACCAGAACATGCCGCATATCAATGGCGAAGAGCTGATCCGCTACTTCAAGGCGCATTCGCCGGCCACGCGCACCATCCTCTGTACCGGCAACACCTCGGGCATGACCGAGCAGCGGGCGCGGATGGCGGGTGCCGACGGCTTCCTGATGAAGCCGTTCGACTTCGACCAGCTCGGCGCGATGGTCAGCCAGCTCCTGCAGAACGAAACATCGCCGACGGGCTAACCGAGCCTAGTTCCGTCCTTCCAAACGACGATACATGTCCCGGAACGCGCGATAGCCGTCGGCGTAGATCACCGCGTGCATGGGATTGGGTTCGATCCGATCGCCCATCTGGACGAAACGCGACACCGCCGACCAGTCACTGATCTGGCCGGTGCCGATCGCCGCCGCCCAGGCCGCGCCCAGGCATGACCCCGGATGGCCGGTTAGCCGCTGCAGCGGCTTTTGCAGCACATCGGCGACAATCTGCATCCACACACGACTGCTCGATCCGCCATCGGACACCAGGTAGCGATCGGTGCGATGGCCCATATCGTTGAGCACCTCGACGTGATGGCGAATCGCATAGGCATAGGCTTCGAGCAGCGCGCGCCAGAGATGACTAAGCCCGTGGCTCAGTGTCAGGCCCGCGAACAAGCCGCGCGCGGCAGGGTCGTGGATCGGTGTTTTCTCGCCGAGGAAATAGGGGAGTACGCTCACACCCGCTGAGCCCGCGGGAATCGTGTCAGCCAAGCCGTCGAGGTGCTGATGCACACTCTGTCCTTTAGCCTCGGCTGCCGCCCGTTCGCCGCCTGCGAAGGTGGCCACGAACCAGTTCAGCCCCGATCCGCCGGTCGCCATGCAACCATTGGGCACGAACAATCCGGGCACGAGGTGATAGTCGAGATACATCCGTGCATCGGGCTTTGCCTTGTCGGTGGCGATCAGTACGTCGATCGCGCCGCCGAATTTCAAGAGTACGTCGCCCGGCTTGTTCAGCCCCGCGCCCAGGGCCGAGGCGATCATATCCGCCGCGCCGCCGATCACCGGCGTGCCGGCAGGGATGCCCGTCTCTGTCGATGCTGACGCGGTGACGTGACCGAGAATGGCGTGCGATGCGACCTTTTGCGGCACGGCCGCGCGCGGCAGGTGAGCGAAAGCCACAAGATCGTCCGCGATGGTGTGACTGACCAAATCGACGAAGCCTGCCTCCAATGCCCAATTCTGCTCGACGGTGCGCATGCCGGTGAGCCGCCAGTTGATGTAGTCGTAGGAGCCGAACACAGTCGCGATGCGGTGATGGACATCCGGCTCGTGCTTTTCGATCCACCGAATCTTGGCGCCCACCAGCTGTTGGTTGATGCCGTTCCCGGCGCGCGCCAGGAAATCGGCTTCGTGCCGCTCGGCCCGCATTTCCATGACCTCCGCGCCGCAGCGGCCATCGCTCTGCTGAATGCTCGGGCGCAGGAGGGAGCCGTCTTTGTCGAGCAGCAGCACGGCCGGCAGCATGCCGGTCACGCCCACGCCCTTCAACTCATCGGATGCGATGCCGCTGGTCGAGAGAAGCTCGCGTGTGATGGCGCAGACATTCATCCACCATTCACGCGGGTCTTCTTCGGCCCAGCCGGGCTGAGGCGAGCGCAATGTCACGGGGCGCGTGGCGATGCCCAATACTTTGTCGGGCAGGCGGATCAGGATACCGATCGTCGACGTGGTGCCGATATCCAGTCCAAGAATGCAACTCATACATCCCTCCGGTTCGCGCTATGCGAGCCCGGAGGGATGTTAGAGGAGGGCCGGTGGTCAGGCCAGTATCAGGTCTGTTCGCCGGCCTCAGACGTTACCAGTGGCGATGGTAATAGCCGCCGCCACCGACATAGACGCTCGGGCCATAGTAGTAGCCGCCGCTGTAATAATGCGGACCCGGAGCAGGTTCGTAGACGGCGCAGGCCGCCAGAGAACCCATCGCGAGCGCGAGGACCACCGGAGCAACAAGACGACGCAGACTACGCATGACAACCTCCTGCTCTTATGAACGGGGACGTTCGGACGTAGTTAGAAAGAGAGGCGATAGCCCACTTCGATATTGTGGGTCGTCAGTTCGGAGTGGGTCGTGCCGCCCACTTCATCGTTCAGGCTCGGATCTTCCACGGCGAAATAGCGATAACCCGTGTAGATCGTGCCCTGCGGGGTCAGCTGATAGCCGATACCCGTCATGGCCTGATAGGCGAAGGCCAGATCGCTGTCGTCCATCACGCGATGGCCGGCAACGTCGACGGCATCCATGCTGACATCGGCCATACCGACACCCACGCCCACATAGGGCTTCCAGTTGGTGCCGGTGTTGATGTCGTAATAGCCATTGGCCATCAAGCTGACGGCACTGGCGTCGCCGCCTGCGGGGCCCGAACCGGTGCCGATGCCGCCCTGGCTGTATACCTTGGCGTTATCGATGCCGATGTCGTGATAGCCGAGCTCCCCTTCGACGCGGAACCCGTTGCCGAGATCCTTGCCCAGCGCGCCGGTCACGTCATAGCCGGGGTTGTCCGCGCTCAAATCGTAATTGGTGCCGCCGCCATGGAACTTGGTGGAGCCCATGAACGCGAGGCCGGCCGAACCACTGAAGTACCAGCCGTTGGACATAGTCAATTGCGGTGCGCTCGACGTACTGCTGTTGTCGCTGTCAGCGGCAAAAGCAGCCGTCGACACAGTGAGCGCGGCGATGGCCGCAACGGCAAAACTCGACTTCTTCATTACCCACACTCCTTGGTCTCTTTTTCGCGGCGGACGCACTGGTACCGTCGCGATCGAGGCAGGGAGTTTGATGGGCTGGTATGGCGTTGATCAGGGCGTGTTTATGGCGATCTCGCGCCACATGTGGCAGTTCGCGCACAATAGAGAAACGCCTTGTTACGCTTATGATTTCGCTATTTGGCGAATGCGCGAAATTTAATTGCCGCTGCTTTTGGGCGCAGGCGGCGGAAGTGCCGGAATGGCAATGCCGGCCTCTTGTGCGGCCGCGGCGACCCGTCTTTCGATCTCGGCGCGCATATCGGAATCGGCGGGCAACTCGCCGGCCAGCTTCAGCCACGCGCTGATCGCAGTTTTGTCATCGCCGGCTTGTGCACTGGCCAAGGCGAGATAGAAGCGCGCGATGTGATTGGTGGCGTCGCGTGTGAGCGCCGCGCCGAAGGCGTCGCGGGCTTGCGGCGTCACGATGCCGCGTGCGGCTAGGGTCAAGGTTTCGGCATAGGCGACTTGAATCTCAGGGCCGGCGCGATCAGGGGCCAAATCCAGAACGCGCTTATAGGCTTCCGCACTCTTATCCCAATGCCGCAGGCCGGTCTCGGTCCGCGCCAGCAGCATCCATCCATCGGCATCGCCGCCGGTGCTCTTCAAACGCGCCTCAAGCCGTGCCGCCGCTTCCTCGACATCGGGGTGATCGGCATTGGCGCCTTGCTGCGGCCGGCTGGCGAAGGGCATGTCGGGTACGTCCGGCGCGCCATAGAGCATGTAAAAGCCCGTGGCCCAGACCACGACGATCACGACGATCGATGCTGCCATCAGGCGCCGGCTGCGGCGTTGTGGCGTGACCTCGTGCTCCGTGTCCGCCGTGGCCAGAAGCCGGCGTTCGATTTCCAACCGCGCCGAGCCAGCCTCGCTCGCGTTGAGAACACCACGCGCGAGATCGCGCTCGACCTCTTGCAATTGATCGCGATAGACGGCGCGGTCGAAGCGTGCGGTGGGCACAGCCGTCACACCGCGACGGATCAGCGGCAGAACCACAGCCCCCAATGCCACGGCGGCGAGAACGATCAGGACGGGAATCAGGAACGGCGTCACGACGCGTCGCCATCCTTGAGGAGGACGGCCAGGCGCTCGCGTTCATCTTGGCTCAACGGAGTCATGGACTCCGGCTGCGCGCGGCGGCTGCGCAGGCGAATGGCGATGGCACCGCCGCCGATGACAAGCAGCACTAGCGGCGCGAACCACAGAGCATAGGTTGCCGGCTCGACCGGCGGCTTCAGCAGTACGAACTGACCATAGCGATCGACGATGTATTGGATCGCTTGGGCATCCGTGTCGCCGGCGGCGATACGCTGGCGCAACAGCACGCGGATGTCATGCGCCAGATCGGCGCCGGATTCATCGATCGATTCGTTCTGACAGACCAGGCAGCGTAGGATTCTGCTGATCGCCCGTGCGCGGGCCTCTTGCGCGGGATCAGCCAGGCGTTCGCTGGGCTCGACCGCCGCGGCGGCACCGGTTACCGCCACGACCATCATCAGGGCGAGCAGCAGCCGCTTCATGATGCCGCCAACTTCTTAATCAACGGCAGGATCGTCTCTTCCCAGATTTCGGGCGTGATCACGCTGATCTGTCGATAACGGATGCGCCCATCCTTGCCGATGACATAGGTCTCCGGCACGCCATAGACGCCGAAGTTCAGCGCAAGCTGGCCTTCCTGGTCGAGCCCGATGCGCTGGAACGGATCGCCGAGTTGCGTCAGGAAGCGCTGCGTGTCTTGTGGCTTGTCTTTGTAGGCGATGCCGATCACGGGCACGGTGTTCTCGGTCTTCAGGCGCAGCAGCAGCGGCTGTTCCTCGCGACAGGGCACGCACCACGATGCGAAGAAGTTGATCAGCACCACCTGCCCGGCGAAACTCGAGCTGGTGACGCGCGCGCCGTTGTCGAGTGCGGCCAGATCGATAGCCGGCATCGGCTTGTCGATCATCGCCGAGGGCAGCGCCTGCGGATCGCGGCCCGAGCGCAGCGTGGCCGCGAAATAACCTGCGATTACCAAAAAGAGTGCCAGCGGCAGGAGGTAGAGCAGGCGGCGCATCGTCTATTCGCCCACCTTATTCACCGGGTGCGATGCCCAAGGCATGCGCACCTTTCGCCCGTGTTGCCGCGCCCACGCGCCAGCGGCGATCCGACAGGCTGACAATGCCGCCGCCGGCCATGATCACCGCGCCGAGCCAAATCCAGGGCACCAGCGGTTTCAGATAGACGCGCAAGGTCCACCCGCCGCGGCCGTCGGGATCGCCGAGCGCGACATACAGGTCGCTGAAGAAGTTGGTGCGGATCGCCGTCTCGCTGGTGGTCTGCTGCTGCAGCGGAAAGAAGCGACGCTCGGGATGCATCTCGCCGACGTCTTTGCCGTCATGGGTGACGACGATCTTGGCGTCATCGGCGGTGAAATTGGCGCCCTGCACTTTGCCGACACCATTGAGGCGCAGGACATAGCCGCCGATCGCGATGTCGTGACCCGGCGCGACGATTTCGATGCGCTCGGTCTCGAAGGCGGACGCGGAAATTCCGGCCACGGTGATGGCAAGGCCGATATGAGCGATCGTCATCCCATAGGCGGAGCGCGGCAGATGCAGGGCGCGGCGCAGCGAGTCGGCGAGTGTCGTGCGGAACAGGCGGACGCGCTCGGTCCATTCCAACAGCGCGGCAATCGCTACCCAGGCGGCAAGGCCGATGCCGAGTAGGGCCAGAACATAACTGCCCTCGGTCACCACAAGCGCGCCGACCACGCCGATGATCACGACAACCAGCGCGGCCCACAGGCGCTGCATCGCGCCGCCAAGATCGCCGCGCTTCCAGGCCATCAATGGCCCCACCGCCACCGCGATCAGCATCGGCACCATCAGCGGCACGAAGCTGCGATTGAAGAAGGGGAAGCCGACCGAGAGCTTCGGTCCGCCCACCGCGTCAAGGAACAGCGGATAGAGCGTGCCGACGAACACTGTCGCCGCGCCAGTGGTGAGTAGCAGGTTGTTGAGCACCAGCGCCCCCTCGCGCGAGATCGGCGCGAACAATCCTCCGGCCTTCAGCGCCGGCGCGCGCCAAGCGTAAAGCGTCAACGAACCGCCGATCACGACCAGCAGCAACAACAGAATGAAGGTGCCGCGTGCGGGGTCGACGGCGAAAGCATGTACCGAGGTCAGCACGCCAGAGCGCACCAGGAAGGTCCCGACCAACGACAGCGAGAAGGTGAGAATGGCGAGCAAGATTGTCCAGCTTTTCAGCGCGTCGCGTTTCTCGACTACGATCGCCGAGTGGATCAGCGCCGTGCCCACCAGCCACGGCATGAAGGACGCGTTCTCAACCGGGTCCCAATACCACCAGCCGCCCCAGCCCAGCGTGTAATAGGCCCACCAACTGCCCATGGCGATGCCGATGGCCAGAGCGCACCAGGAGAACAGCGCCCAAGGTCTTACCCAACGCCCCCAGGCGGCATCGACGCGGCCTTCGATCAACGCGGCGACGGCGAAGGAGAACGAGACCGAAAAACCGACATAGCCGAGATAGAGAAAGGGCGGATGAAAGGCGAGGCCGGGGTCCTGCAGGATCGGGTTGAGGCCTTGCCCGTCGGCTGGCGCGGGCAGCACGCGCTGAAATGGGTTCGAGGTGAGAAGGATGAAGAGCAGGAAGCCTACGCCGATCATGCCCTGCACGGCCAACACGCGCGCTTTCAGAGGCGGCGGCAGATTGGCGCCGAACACGGCCACCGCCGCGCCGCACAGCGCCAGCATGAAGACCCACAACACCATCGAGCCTTCGTGATTGCCCCAGACGCCGGTGATTTTGTAGAGCAGCGGTTTGTCGGAATGGCTGTTATCGACGACGTTGATCACGGAGAAGTCGGACGTCACATAAGCGTGGACCAATGTGGCGAAGGCCAGCGCAATCAGCACGAATTGCGTTATCGCGGCCGTCTTCCCCACCGCCATCATTCCCGCTTCGCGCCGCGCGGCGCCCATCAGCGGAATCGTCGACTGCACCGCCGCCACCAGCAGCGCGAGGATCAATGCGAAATGGCCGATCTCGATGATCATTTTGCTGCCGATGCTCCCGGGGAGGCGCCATCGCCGCGCCATTCGCCGGACTTCTTCAGGGCGTCGACCACTTCCTTCGGCATGTATTTCTCGTCGTGCTTGGCCAGCACTGTCGTCGCGGTCAACTCGGACGCGTCACCGACGGTGCCTTCGGCCACCACGCCCTGGCCCTCGCGGAACAGATCGGGCAACCCGCCGGTGTAGACCACGGGCACATCATGCTTGCCGTCGGTGATCTTGAAATGGACGGTCTTGCCATCCGCCGTGTGCTGCACGCTGCCGTCTTCGACCAAACCGCCGATGCGCGCATGACGGCCGGCGGGAATGTGCTGCTCGGCGAGATCGGACGGGCTGTAGAAGAACACCAGGCTGTCACCCATAGCGGACAGGATCAGCCCCGTCGCCACGCCCAGCGCGGCCAGGCCCGTCACCACCAGGATGAGGCGGCGGCGCTTGCGCGTCATGAACGAACTCCGAGGAGCGAACCAAACAGACAGGCAGACACAGCCACGAACATCGCAACAGACATCACAAAATGCTCAAGGAAAGCGGGATAATGAACCGATGCGAGCCGTTACGCCACACCGGTCTGCAGCGGGTTTCCCAACCCTTTACCGCTTTGATTCGTGTTTTATTTCCCGTCTTCGATCTGCCGCGCCTCGCTCGGCAGCATGATCGGGATGCCGTCGCGGATCGGGTAAGCTAGATGGGCCTTATCGCTGATCAATTCCTGGTGCTCGGCGTCATAGCGCAACGGCCCCTTGGTCACCGGGCAGACCAGAATTTCCAGCAGTTTGGGGTCGACGCCCAGCGTCCGTTCGCTCATCGCAACATCCTTGTTTTACTGTTTCATCGGCGCGCCGCCGCTCCGGCCTTCGACGATCGCCATTTCCATCAGCGCTACAAGCAGACTGGCGCGCTGTGTGGGTGTGGCGCATTCGAGCAGCGCTTGTTTCTCGCGTGGCTCAAAGGGGCACGACATCGTCAGCACGATCGCCAGGGCCGCATCGGGCGCGCCCTCGATCGCCGACCAATCCACTTCCATCTCGTTCAGCGCGAGGTAACCACGCAACGCGGCGAGAAGCTTGGGCCGCTCGATATTCAACTCGGCCGCGTTGGCCGGGGGTTCCATGTCGGAGCGGAATGGCTTCCAATCGGGCGTGACGCGGCGATAGCCACGAGCGCCTTCCACTTCGCGCGCGACGCGGAAACGGCACACACCAGCCAAAGTGATCAGGAAGCGGCCATCGCCGGTCTCGGTGAAGGATACGATGCGGCCGGCGCATCCCGTCTCGTAAAGCGCGGGCTCGGTGTTTTTATCCGGCGGCGTGGTGACGATGCTGCCCGACATGCCGCCGATCGGCCCCATCTCGACCGCAACCGGGCCGGTCGGTTGGATCATACCGATCAGCCGCTTGGCCGCCAGCGCATCCTCGATCATCGCCAGATAGCGCGGCTCGAAAATATTGAGCGGCAGGCGTCCCTCGGGCAACAGCACAGCGCCCGGCAAGGGGAAGATGGGAAGGACAGCCGGCAGGTCCTCGTAGCGTAGAGCTGAGGAGCGCGCCGGCATCGCTGTCAGATCCGGACGAAGCGGGTGAACACGGTCACGAGAACATCAGAGACGAGAGCCGCTTGCGCCCGGCAACGGTCAGTTCATCCACCGGGCCCATCGCCTCGAAGAATTTCACCAGCTGCTTGCGCGCAGCCTCTTCGTTCCAACTGCGGTTGCGGCGGAAGAGTTCGAGCAGCTGATCAATCGCTGCTTCGCGCTGACCGGCGGCGAATTGTGCCGAAGCCAGATCGAAACGCGCCTGATGATCGTTGGCGTCGGCAGCGACGCGCTTTTCGAGTTCGTCGGTCGGGCCGGCCTTGCTCGCTTCGGCGGCCAGTTCCATCGAGGTCTTCACCGCAACCACATCGGCATGCTTGGCCAGTTCAGGCGGCAGACTCTCGAGCAGCGTCTTGGCTTCGTCAGTGTGGCCGAGCGCGATCAGCGCGCGCAGTGTGCCCGCGGCAGCCACGGCGTTGGCCGGGTCTTCGCCCATCACGCTCTGATAGATTTCGAGCGCCGAGGCGGCATCACCGGAATCCAACAGGGATTTGGCTTCGGTCAGGGCTTCCTCGATCGCGGCGGCGGCATCACCGCCCTGACCGGCCGTGGCAATCAGGCGCTGGATGAAAGTCTTCACCTGGCTTTCGGGCAGCGCGCCGACGAACCCATCCACCGGGCGTCCGCCGGAGAAGGCATAGACCGCCGGGATCGACTGGATGCGCAGCTGCTGCGCGATCTCCTGATTGCGATCGACGTCGATCTTCACGAGCTTCACCGCACCCTTGGTGTCGCGCACGGCTTTCTCGATGATCGGGCCTAGCGTCTTACACGGGCCGCACCAGGTGGCCCAGAAGTCGACGATCACCGGCTGCTTCATCGACGCTTCGATGACGTCCTCGACGAAGGTCTGGGTGGAACCGTTGATGACGGTGTCGGCGTCGGCAGCAGGGCCGCCCAAATCGCCGGGGGCGCTCGGAGCGCCGGGTGTCTGCATGAAAGCCATGGCTATCTTTATCCTGCCCTTAAGGGTGCTGCCAAGAGATGGATGGGAAACCCGAATAGGGCAAGCCCGGCGGGCGGATTTCTTTCAAAATTCAAGGCCCTGGCCGCCGCGCAGCACGGCCTCGGCGGCTTCCGTATAGCGCCCGTCGGCCTCATGCAGGACCAGCCCCGGCAACAGGCTGGTCGGCCCGCCCACGCCCTTGCGCGCCCGCACCAACACGCGCTTGGCCGGGCGGTCCTTCATGGGCCACAGGGGCAGAACGGCGATCTCGCCCGCGCGCTGGCGCAGCGAGGCCAAAAGATCGTCCAGCCGGTCGGCCCGATGGACGACGGCGAGTACCCCTTTGGGCCGCAGAAGCGTGATACAGGCCAGAATCCAGGCATCGAGATCGACCTCGCCCTCCATATGGGCGGCGGCCCGCCCGGGGTCGGTGGGGCGGGTTCCGGCTGCCAGATGGGGCGGGTTGGTCATCACGTGATGGAAGGTGCCCGGGGCCAATCGGGGCGGGGCGGCAGCGATATTGCCCTGGATCAGATCGACCCGCTTTTCGACCCCGTTCAGGGCCACATTGCGCTTGGCCAGGTCGAACATGGCCGGGTCGAGTTCGAGCCCGACGATCTTGCATTCGGTATTACGGGCGGCCAGGCACAGGGTGGCCGCCCCGGCGCCGCAACCCGCATCGAGAACCCGTTCCCCCGGGCCGGCTGTGACCATGGCGGCCAGGAAAACAGGGTCGATGGCGGCGCGATAGCCATCCACGGGCTGCAACAGACGCACCCGCCCATCCACCAGCCGGTCCTCGGTTACCGCTTCCCCCATCGGATTCCTGCTGGATTCCTCGTTTGTTTGCCTCCGGTTGTAAACTTGACCCCTACCGAGGCGCAATCCTAAGCTGCGGAACCATTTTGGCGGTAAATCGTTGAAATTGCCGGGGTGGTTCGGCTAGGGGTTGTTCCAGGATTTTTTGGGACAGATTTCGAGGGTCGCGTGGCGGTTATTGTCGATCTAGACGAGGAACGGGAGCGCAAGGGCGCATCCCTCGATCAGCTGGCGGCCCTGGTCGGGGACGATCTGGCGCTGGTGAACACCGCCATCATCGAACGCATGCACAGCCCGGTGGCGCTGATCCCCGAGTTGGCCGGCCATATTGTCGCCGCCGGCGGCAAACGCCTGCGCCCGATGCTGACCCTCGCCGCGGCCAAGCTCTGCGGTTATGGCGGACGGCGGCATATCAAACTCTCGGCCTGCGTCGAGTTCATCCATACCGCGACCCTGCTCCATGACGACGTGGTCGATGAGAGCAGCCTGCGTCGTGGGCTTGCCTCGGCCAATGCGCTCTGGGGCAACAAGGCCAGCGTGCTGGTGGGCGATTTCCTGTTCTCGCGCGCCTTCGAACTGATGGTGGAAGACGGCAGCTTGCGCGTGCTGGCGATCCTGTCGCGTGCCTCCTCGGTGATCGCCGAGGGCGAGGTGCTGCAGCTCACCACCGCCAACGATACCGACACCAATGAAGACGCCTATCTCGATGTGGTGCGCGCCAAGACGGCGGCTTTGTTCGCGGCGGCCGCGCGCATCGGCGCGGTGGTGGCCGAGCGGCCCAAGGCCGAGGAAGACGCGCTCGACTCCTACGGGCTCAATCTCGGCATCGCCTTCCAGCTGATCGATGACGTGCTCGATTATTCGGCGCGGCAGGAAAAGCTGGGCAAGGCGATCGGTGACGACTTCCGCGAAGGCAAGATTACCCTGCCGGTCATCCTCGCCTATCGCCGTGGCGACGAGGAAGAACGGGCCTTCTGGCGCCGGACACTGGAAGATCTGGAACAGGCGCCCGAGGATGCCGACCTCCGCCGCGCCATTGGCTTGCTCGAAAAACACCGCTGCCTGGCCGATTCGGTTCAGCGCGCCCGGCATTACGGCGCCATCGCCAAAGATGCTCTCGGCATCTTCCCGGACGGGGTGGTCAAGTCCATCCTGTTGGGAATCGTCGATTTTTCGGTCGAACGCGCCTACTGATTTCCCTGTTTGCGCGCGACGCGCGAGAACGCTATAAGAAGCGCCTTCGCCCGCTTGCGGGCGGAAATCGGCCCGGTCGGAGTATAGCTCAGCCTGGTAGAGCACTGTCTTCGGGAGGCAGGGGCCGGAGGTTCGAATCCTCTTACTCCGACCATCGGTCGATTTCACCCATTCCCGCCTGATCAAAACAAAAACGCCAGCGCTTCGGCGCAGGGTTGCTGCTGCGTTCCGATCATGGTCGCGCAATGTTAGTTTGGCGCCGTGCCGAGTCTGGAATGCGGGGCGCCGGCGAGGCTACGGTAGGACGTATCGGCTGTGAGGGCCGTCCCGACTACGCAGTGATCGGAACCGTCACCGATCTCGCATCGCGACTCTGTTCGCTGGCCGCCGACCGGCAGATACTCATCGACTGTCGCACAAGCGGTGCCACTATATGCCTTGGGGCCGCAGGTCCTGAAGGGATTTGAAAGGCCGGTGCCTGTGTTTGCCCTGGTGCGGACGAGCCATGATTGAGACGGCCCGACACCATGCCTGGGCAATCGTTCGGAAGGACGACTTGCCGTCAGCGTCACGGCTCAACTCGTCTTACCACCGAGCCGATTTTGCTGACGCGTTTTCGGTCGACTTGCCAGAAGCGGCATCCGGCGATGCCGAGACTCTCGCGCGGCATGTTTTTTCAGAGTCCGCCGAATGGGTCGCGATGCTGCTGAAATTACGAGACGTGCTGGTGCGGCCTTTTGGCCTTAAGAGAGCCGCCGACCTCCAAACCATGGAGGGCGATCGGATCGATATCTTTCGGGTGATCGAGCGGCACGAAGGCGAGATCATTCTCGGCGAAGACGACACGCATCTCGATTTTCGTGCGTCGTTGCTCGTGCAGCCGGCATCGCAAGGCCGCCCCCGCCGACTGACCGTGACCACGCTCGTCTTTTACAATCGTCTGCTGGGGCGCGCCTACATTGCCCTCATCGCTCCCCTCCATCGCCGGGTCGTGCGAACGGCGCTCGATCGCGCGCAGAAGCGCGGCTGGCCAACCCGATAGAAGGTCAGAGCAAAAACGCCAGCGCCTCAGCGCAGGACCGCTCGACCTTCAGTTCCAGCAGATCATCGGCGCGGGTACGGCCGAGATTGACGGCGGCCATGGGCTTGCCTGCGCGGGCAGCCGCTTCGACGAAGCGGAAACCGGAATAGACCATCAGCGACGAGCCGACGATCAGCATGGCATCGGCCTGGGCGAGATGATCCATCGCCGCCTGCACGCGGTCGCGCGGCACGTTCTCGCCGAAGAACACGACATCCGGTTTCAGCAGCCCGCCGCAGTCGGGGCAGGGCGGAATCTCGAAGGAGGCGAAGTCCTGCCCATCGAGATCGGCGTCGCCGTCCGGCGCGTCGTCGGCGGTGAGGTGAAGCCAGTCCGGATTCAGCGCCACGAGCTGGTCCTGGAACGCCGCGCGCGACATCCGGTGGTCGCAGTCGAGGCAGCGAACAAGATCGAGCCGGCCATGCAGGTCGATCACTTGCGCGCTGCCGGCGGCCTGATGGAGGCGGTCGACATTCTGCGTCAGCAGGATCTCGCTGCGCCCGGCCACCTCCAGCTTGGCCAGCGCGCGATGGGTGTCGTTCGGTCTGGCCTGGCCGAAGCGCTGCCAGCCGATCAGGCTGCGTGCCCAATAGCGCCGCCGCTTCAAAGGATCGCCGGTGAAGCTCTGATAGGTCATCGGCGGCGTGCGCTTCCACTTGCCGTCGGCATCACGGTAGTCGGGAATGCCCGAATTCGTGCTGCAGCCCGCGCCCGTCAAAACGAAGAGTCGGCGATGACGATCGATGAACGCTTCGAGGGCGATGCTGTCCGTCATCCGGGCAGTTTATCGCATAGGGCAGAACCTATACAACGTGGCGCCGCGATGCCTACGCGCCCCGGCGGTTCTTCCGTCGCCCGCCGCGTAAAAATTTAGTCAGCCCGTTAGCAGAAAGGTGCGCCGGCGGATCAGTTGAGAACGCTGATGGTGGGTTTCGACATTGCTCACTGGATGGACGAGATCGACGATTTTGCCGGCACGGCGGCGTTGGTCGCCGGCCTCGATTTGATGATCACGGTCGATACCGCCGTTGCCCATCTGGCGGGTGCGCTCGGCAAGCCGGTTTGGATGATGTCGCGCTTCGATGGTTGCTGGCGGTGGATGGAGGGGCGCGACGATTCGCCCTGGTATCCGACGATGCGCATTGTCCGGCAGGTACAGCCGGGGGATTGGCCCGGCGTGGTCCATCGCATCGCGAGCCTGTTGCAGAATTGGGCAGCATCCCCAAAGGGGTAGCGCCACTATGTCATTACCGTTACCATCGGCACTCCCGCCTTTAGGATGCTCGGGGGAGCGCGATGAACGCCATGAATTTGAAGGACCATATCCGGCAGATTCCGGATTTCCCGAAGCCGGGCATTCTCTTTTACGATATCTCGACGCTGCTCGCGCATCCCGATGCTTGGCAGGTGACGATGGGTCGGCTGGCCCGCGCTGCGACGGCGCATCATCCCGATCTGCTGGTAGGGATTGAGTCGCGCGGCTTCCTCGTCGCAGCGCCGCTGGCACTCAAGCTCGGCACTGGTTTCGTCATGGCGCGCAAGGAAGGCAAGTTGCCGGGTAAGACAGTGCGGCTGGAATACGAACTCGAATACGGCACGGACGTGATCGAGATTCAGGAAGACATGGTGAAACCCGGCCAACGCGTGATCGTGCTCGACGATCTGGTCGCCACAGGCGGCACCATGGCCGCCGCAATCGCGTTGCTGCGCCATATGAAGGCCGATGTGGTGGGCGCGGCTTGCATCATCGAGCTGACCTTCCTCGATGGGCGCAAAGCGATCGACGCGCCGCTCACCTCAATGGTGGCGTACGACTCGTAAATCGTCGGGATGAGTGCGAGCTATATCTTTCTCTTCGTCACCCCCGCGGAGGCGGGGGTCCAGGGTCGCACGGGAAACGGTCCTGGATTCCCGGTCCCGCTTCGCGGGCATACAAAATCAGCGCGCAAAGCGCGCGGCGCGGGAATGACAATGAAAGACTAGTGCGGGCGATGCCCGGCGCCTTTGCTGCGCGGATGGCGCAGCTTACGGGCGATCATCGGCAGAAGGGCGACCAAGGGGCGTTTGCCGGCCGGCCGGGTGCGGCGGCGCCAGCGGCGCCAACGCGGGCCGCGGCGTCCCGGTGGGGTCGGTTGACTCACATGGAAGCCGCCCATCGACAGCAGGTCGAGGGCACTCAAATCGTCACGCACAAGCCGGATGCGAAGTCGTCGCCGTGCCATGGCCGGGAATATAATCCCAGAGGGGCCCAATTTCACCCCCAAAAGGTCGTTGCTTTATTGGGTCACGCCTTCGGCGTCGAGGGCGTATCCGGCCGCCCGAACGGTGCGGATCGGGTCGTTATCAGCGTCATCATTCAAGGCCTTACGCAGACGGCGGATATGGACGTCGACCGTACGGGGCTCGACGTAAATATCGGGTCCCCAGACCGCGTTCAGCAATTCTTCGCGCGAGAACACGCTACCCGGATGCTGCATCAGGAAGCGCAGCAGGCGGAATTCGGTCGGGCCGAGATGGACGACGCGGGCGCCGCGGGTCACGCGGTGGGCGGTCAGGTCCATGATGATGTTGTCGTAATGCAGCACGCCCTTGCTCTGGGTCGGCTTGGCGCGGCGCAGCAGCGCCTTGATGCGGGCCATCAGCTCGGGCAACGAGAAGGGTTTGGTGATGTAATCGTCGGCGCCGGTGTTCAGCCCGCGCACCTTGTCGCCTTCTTCGCCGCGCGCGGTCAGCATGATCACGGGGATATCACGCGTCCGCACCTTGCGGCGGATCTGGCGGCAAACTTCGATGCCCGATAGGACCGGCAGCATCCAGTCGAGGACCACGAGATCGGGATTGCGCTCAGACATCAGTGCCAGCGCTTCCTCGCCGTCGGCGGCTTCGCAGACGCGAAAGCCTTCCTTCTCGAGGTTGTAGCGCAGCATGGTGGCGAGCGCAGCTTCGTCCTCCACCACCATCACCAGTGATTTGGCGACGGTTTCGCGATCCATTAGCTGTCCTTACCTGGCAGGGGTTCGGGGAGAATCGACTCACCCTTGGGGCGAGCGGCAGGCAGAGGCTTGCCGCGCACTAGGAAGTGGATCGTTTCGGCGATATTGGTGGCGTGGTCGCCGATGCGCTCGATGTTCTTGGCCATGAACATCAGGTGGATCGACGGGGTGATATTGCGCGGATCTTCCATCATGTAGGTGAGAAGCTCGCGGAAGAGGCTGGTGTAGATGTCATCGACTTCTTCGTCCTGACGCCACACGCGAATAGCCTTATCCACGTCTTCATCGGCATAGGCGTCGAGAACCAGCTTCACCAGTTCCTGGACGAGTCTGCCCAGACGCACGACGCCCGCGACCGGGCCAACCGGTGGCAACTGGTTGAGCACCAGGGTGCGCTTGGCCACGTTCGCGGCGTAGTCGGCGATGCGTTCGATATCGCCCGAGATGCGCAGTGCCGCAACGATGGCGCGCAGATCCTGGGCAACGGGTTGGCGCAGGGCGAGCAAGCGGACGGTGAAGTTGTTTACTTCCTGTTCGAGCTCGTCAACCTTGACATCGCCGGCGATGATGCTGCTGGCGCGGTCGGAATCGCGGGTCGACAGGGCAAGCACCGAACCTTCGAGCTGGGCTTCGGCCAGTCCGCCCATCCGCGCGATCAGATTGGAAAGGTGAGCAAGCTCTTCGTCATAGGACCGGACAGTGTGTTCCTGGCTCATTCTCTGTGTTCCCTTCAGCCCCATCAGGGCCGCCCAGGCGCCCGCTCCCGGCCGTCATAATTGCGGGCCACCTTAATCACGCTCCGCTGCAGCTTTGTGACGGAGCCGTTAAGCTTTTGTGACACGGGCTGGGGGTAGAATCAACGTAGCGCCGCGATATTCCCTGCGTAGTCGGGCGAGCGGAACACGGCGCTGCCCGCGACGAGCACCGACGCACCAGCCTCGATGATCTTGCGCGCGTTGGCGGGGCCGACACCGCCATCGACCTCGATCTCGATCTTGCGACTGCCCACCATCTGCTTGATGCGGGCGATCTTATCCAGCGCGTTCGGGATGAACTCCTGGCCGCCGAAGCCGGGATTGACCGACATGACCAGAATCAGATCGACCACATCCAGTACATAGGTCAAAGCGCTTTCGGGTGTGCTCGGGTTGAGCGATACGCCCGCCTTCTTTCCGAAAGAGCGCACCAGATGCAGGCTGCGGTCGAGATGCGGCCCAGCCTCCACATGCACCGTGATGATATCCGCGCCGGCCTTGGCGAAGCCCTCGATGAAGGGATCGACCGGCGTAACCATCAGATGGCAGTCCAGTGGTTTCTTGGTGTGCGGGCGCAGCGCCTTCACCACGCCCGGGCCGATGGTCAGGTTGGGCACGAAATGCCCGTCCATCACATCGACGTGGATGAAGTCGGCGCCGGAGGCGTCCAGCGCTTCGACTTCCTGCCCGAGGCGTGAGAAATCCGCCGAGAGAATTGACGGTGCGATCTTGACGGTCATCGATCCCCCGGTTGGTTGCTCAGTTGATGTGTGGGTCGAGGCTGCCATCCTGATAGCGCTTGGCCATGTCAGGCAAGGGCAGGGCTTTGATCTTCGAGGCTTTGCCGGCAGCGCCGAACTGTTCGTAGCGCTCTTCGCACACCTTCTGCATCGCGGCCGAGGCCGGCTTCAGATAGGCGCCATGGCCGTCTTCCTTATCGCCCATACCGGTCTCCAGCGAGCCAAGCACACTCAGTTCACCCTCGACCGAGACGCCAACCATATGTGCCATCCCGGTCACGGTCTTGGCATCGGCCTTGAGCGAACCGTCCATCATCGCCGAGGTGAAATTGTTGGTGATGGCAGACAAGCAGGTTTGCGGCGCGTTGCCGTGATCCTGATGCATGACCACCGGAATCTCGGGGTACATCTCAACGGCCGCCTGGATCAGATGCTTGAGGACGGTGTCGTTGGCATAGGAGCGCGCGCCGCGGCTGGCCTGGATGATCACTGGTGCGTCGGTCTTCTTGGCAGCGGCCATGATCGACAGCATCTATTCCATATTATTGATATTGAATGCCGGCATGCCGTAGTCGTGTTCGGCGGCATGGTCGAGCAATTGACGCAACGCGATCAAAGCCATCTGTTCGTTCCTCCTCGAAGCGCGCCCCTTTTAAGTTGGGCCGATCAGTCGGGGCCCGTTGAATCGGGCCCCGTGTTCCGTCGTTTTACAACTTTTTCAGGGCGGCTTCCGCTACCGCTTCGCCCGTGATGCCGAAATGGACATAGAGCTTCTCACCCGGCGCCGAGGCGCCGAAATCATGCATGCCGACGAAGGCGCCGTCGAAGCCGAGATAGCGCTCCCAGCCGAATTTGACCATGGCTTCCACGCCCACCCGCACGCCTTTGCCCAGCACCGACTGACGGTACTCTTCGTCCTGCCGGTCGAACAATTCCCAGCACGGCATCGAGACCACCGCGGCGCCGACGCCCTTGGCCTGCAGCAGCTCGCGGCCCTTCATCGCCACGGACACCTCCGAGCCGGTGGCGAGGATCGTGACCTTGCGCTCACCCTCGGCCTCGGCCAGCACATAGGCGCCCTTGGCCGATTTGTTCTCGGCGGCATCGGTCCGCAATTGCGGTAGATTCTGACGCGAGAGCACCAGAACGCTCGGGCCTTTGGTGGATTCTAAGGCGAGTTCGTAGCACTCCATGGTCTCGACCGCGTCACAGGGGCGGAAGGTCAGGAGGTGCGGAATGGCGCGCAGGGCGGCCATATGCTCGACCGGCTGATGGGTCGGACCGTCTTCGCCCTGGCCGATCGAATCATGGGTCATCACGTACAAGACGCGATTGCCCATCAACGCCGAGAGGCGCAGCGCCGGGCGCATGTAGTCGGTGAAGCACAGGAACGTGCCGCCATAGGGAATGAATCCGCCATGCAGGGCAAGCCCGTTCATCGCCGAGGCCATGCCGTGTTCGCGGATGCCCCAATGGATGTAATTGCCCGACGCATCCTTCGGCGTGACCGGCTTCTGGCCTTTGGCCTGCGTCAGGTTCGAGCCGGTGAGATCGGCCGAGCCGCCGACCAGTTCCGGGATGACGCCGGCGAGAACGGTGAGGGCTTCCTGCGAGGCCTTGCGGCTGGCCCATTTCGGCTTTTCGGCAATCGCCTTGGCCTTGAACGCGGCAGCCGCATCCTTCCAGCCCTTCGGCAGTTCACCGCGAATGGCCGCCTCGTAGGTCGCGCGCTTGGCGGCGTCGAGCTTGGCCAACCGCGTTTCCCATTCGCGACGCGCCTTGGCGCCGCGTGCGCCGGCATTGCGCCACGCTGTGACGGTGGTGTCGGGGATCACGAAGGGCGGATAGGCCCAGCCGAGTTTGGCGCGCAGTCCTGCGATTTCCTCGGCGCCGAGCGCGGAGCCATGGATCTTCTCGGTACCGGCCTTGGTCGGTGCGCCGAAGCCGATGACGGTGCGGCAGGCGATCAGCGACGGGCGTTCGGATTTCTGCGCCGCCTCGATGGCCGCGGCAATCGCTTCCGGCTCATGACCATCGACGCGCACCGCGTTCCAGCCTGAAGCTTCGAAGCGTGCGAGCTGATCGTCACTGGTGGCCAGTGCCGTATCGCCGTCGATGCTGATGTGGTTGTCGTCGAAGAAGACAATCAGCTTGTTGAGGCGGTGATGTCCGGCCAGCGAAATCGCTTCCTGGCTGATGCCTTCCATCAGGCAGCCGTCACCGGCGAAGACATAGGTGTAGTGATCGACAACGTCGCTGCCCCAGCGCGCGGCCAGCATCTTCTCGGCCAGCGCGAAGCCGACGGAATTGCCGAGGCCCTGACCCAGTGGGCCAGTGGTCGTTTCCGCGATCGCGACGTGGCCGTGTTCCGGATGGCCGGCGGTGCGCGAACCGAGCTGGCGGAAATTTTTGATCTGCTCGATGTCGATATCAGTGTAGCCGGTCAGATAGGCGAGCGCGTAGAGCAGCATCGAGCCGTGGCCGTTCGACAGGATGAACCGGTCGCGATCGGGCCAGAACGGCACCGACGCATCGAATTTCAGGAAGCGCGTGAACAGCACGGTTGCGATATCGGCCATGCCCATCGGCATGCCAGGGTGACCCGAATTGGCTTTTTCGACCGCGTCGGCGGCCAGGAAGCGGATGGCGTTGGCCATGTCGCGATGCGTGACGGACGCGTTGGGTGATGTGACTACGGTCATCGGATCACTCTCCTCAGGGAAACTGCGAAATGAAATGGAAGCGGATCACGCCGGCACGGTGCGCCGCGCCGTGACAAGAATGTCATCGACGCGCTCGGCCGATACCGGCGGGCTTACGAGATAGCCTTGAATTTCGTCGCATTGCAGCTCGGTCAGCCGCTCGGCCTGTTCCTGGGTTTCGACACCTTCCGCGACGACCCGGCGATGCAAGCTGTGTCCCATGCTGATGATCGCGCGCACGATCTCCAACGTCTCGACGTCACTAGAGATCGGTTTGATCAATGTCTGGTCGATCTTGATCATGTCGACGGGAAATCGCTTGAGCACGGATAGCGAAGAATAGCCGGTCCCGAAGTCATCGAGAATGATGCGGATACCCATGTCATGGAGTTGACGCAAGGTCGCGGCCGAATGATCGGCATCGCGCATCACAATCAGCTCGGTGATCTCGATCTCCAGGCCCTCGGGTGAACCGCCGACACGTTCGATCTGGTTGGCGATCACCTGCACGATATTCGGTTGGCGCAATTGCCGGCCCGACAGATTGACGGCCACGCGCACATCGCTGATCCCGACTGCGTGCCAGGCGCGCTGGCGCTCGCAGGCCGCGCCCAGGGCCCATTCGCCGATCGGTCCGATGGTGCCGGTTTCCTCGGCGATCGGGATGAATTTGCCCGGCGACATCGACCCAAGTTCGCGGCTGGTCCAGCGCAATAAGGCTTCGACACCGGTGATGCGGCCGCTCGCCAGTTCGCGCCGCGGCTGGAAGTCGAGTTGGAATTCGTTGCGTTTCAGCGCCTTGGCCAAGCCGCTCTTGATGGCCAGGCGTTCGGTGGCCTGGGCATTGAGGTCGGCGGTATAGAAACGATAGTTCGCCTTCCCCGATTCTTTAGCCTGGTACATTGCTGCGTCGGCATTGCGCAACAGCGTGTGAACGTCGTGGCCGTCATCGGGGAACACGGTTATGCCGATCGAGGCCGAAACCAGCGCTTCCTGATTCTTGAACCGGAACGGCTCTTCGAGCGCGGTAATGATGCGCTGCGCGACGACGGGCGCCGGATGCGCTTCGGGAAGATTAGGCATCACCACAGTGAATTCGTCGCCGCCCAATCGCGCGACCGTATCGCCGGCGCGGACGGTGGCGGTGAGGCGCTTCGCGGCTTCGCGCAGCAGCGAATCGCCCGCATCGTGGCCCAGCGTGTCGTTGACCAGCTTGAATCCGTCGAGGTCGATGAACATCAGCGCCACGCGGTTCTTGTTGCGGTCGGCGGTCGTCACCGCCAGGCTCAAGCGGTCCATGAACAGGCTGCGGTTGGGCAAGCCGGTCAGCGAATCGAAATTCGCCTGATAGCGGATGCGTTCCTCGTCCTGGCGGCGCTGGGTTACATCGGCCGTGACCGCGACATAGCCCGTGATCGCGCCTGTATCATCGCGAACGCCGGTGACCGTGAGTCGTTCGGAATAGGCTTCGCCGCTCTTGCGATGGCCGCGCGTATCGGCATCCCAACGTCCAGCATCGCGCACCGCGGCAGCGACGATATCGGACAGGTTCGGGTCGGCTTTTTTCGTCGTCAGGAAATTCGGCCTGTGACCGAGCACGTCGCGCTCGGCGAATCCGGTGATCGTCATGAAGGCGCGATTGACGGCCTCGATCCGCCAATCGAGGCCCAGCACCATGATGCCTTCCGTCGTCGCATCGAACACCGCGGCGGCCCGGCGCAGTTTGGCCATATCGGCGGCTTGCTGGCTGACGTCACGGAAGATCACGATATAGGCCGCGCCGCCCTGTTGGGACATGCGCGTGCCGCTGACATCGACTGAGAAGCGCGAGCCGTCGCGCCGTAAGCCGATGAGACCGCGATGGATGGTGGCCAGCCGCTCGGTGACGCGCGCGAGGAGAATTTCCGGACTCTCGGTCGGGTGCGCCGGATCGATCAGATATTCACCCAGGTTTCTATCGCGCATATCGCCGGATTTGTCGCCGAACAGGCGTACGCCCGCCGGGTTGCAATGGATCACGCGGCCGGTGATGTCGGTGCTGATGATCGCTTCGCCCAGGGCGTCGATCGCCTGTTGGTAGGGCTCGGCCTGGCGGATACGTGCCTTGAAAGGCTTGCGAACGGTCACACGGTCTTGCTTAAGCTCGGGCCGTACCACGGCCCGGGGCTTCGCTTGCGTCTTCGCGACGATCTTTGCTTTGACCTTCGATCGGGTCGTGTTCTTCAATTTGGCCCGGGCGGGACCTTTTCCGTGCGCACGCCGCGACGGCTTTGCAGCCCGTGTCCCGGGTTTCGAAATGCGCAGCGCCATTGTTTCTCCGAGGCCGGCAATGACCGACGGCCCCACTCCCCGTATAGACCGGTGACAGTAACGAAATTCAGCCCTAGGGAAAAGGGTACGGGCTCGGATTTACAACAGAATCCGCCCGGCCGCTGTGATCAGGAAGGTAGGCCGTCTTATCGTAGGATCAATACTTTCCGGACCCAGCAAGCACGGCAGCCTGGTGGTCGCCATCCCAAGGTCTCTTCAAGCGGCCCGAGACCGGTGTCGCGTGCACCACTTCGGCAAGGACAATGGGGGCCGGCGCGGCTGGCTGCTCCGCAACGGGGGCGGCCGACTCGTCATTATAATCAACTTTTACGAGCTCTTCGGCCACCGGTTGCGGCACCGCACTCGCCAACGTGTCGAGAACCGCTTCGGTGGCGGCCATATCAACCTTGGTCGGCGGATTTTGTTCCGCCGAGGCCAGCAACGACGTCACATCCTCGGGCATTTCCACCGTAAAGACGGCTTCGGACACTTTTGCGCCGCCCCGGGGGTAGATGAAGCCGTAGGTGGGGTATGTGCGGGTACCGTAGTCCTCGGTGTTCACATTCCACACTTTGACCTGCGACCAGTCGTTGTGCGGCGAAACGTCGCGCACCGAGACCATCTTCATGACGCGGCCTTTGGCGCCGCGAGGGCCCCAATTGGCGTGGTCGATCAGGATTTCGCGGCCGTTAACGACATGCTGCACCACGGCAACGTGGCCCAGGCGCATCTTGCCGTATTTGCGGAAAACCATAACGGCACCGAGCTTCGGCGCATGACCGCGGTCATAGACACCGGCGGCGGCATTCCACCACCGCCAAGCATCGCCCCGTAGGTCGATGCCAGATGCGGCGCGCGCGTATGGCACGCATTGCAGCGCTTGGGCGGGCAGGGCCCCCATGAGGCCGACCGCCACCATCAGCGCTAAAGCAGCGCGCTGGCCGATCCGAAGTGTCAATGGTGCCCCCTGTGCATCTATCGGACTTTCCGATTGTGCTGATTAAGAATTCGAAAGGCAACCCAAAATGTGACTGAGATCACTCGGACAGTTTGGGCGATAATCGCACGAAGCAGTGGTCATGGGCGGCCATGGACGCATCGCCTCCTCCGGCGATAAGGTCCGCTCATGGCGAACAAACGCTTTTTCAGGGCTGTTGCCGGAGCCGGGGCGCTGATCCTGGCTTCCGTCGGCCCCGTCTGGGCGGACGCATTCCAGGATGGGGTGAAGGCGCTTCAGGCGAACCAATACGCGGTAGCGCTCGAAACCTGGCAAAAGGCTGCTGAAGCCGGCGATGCCCAGTCGCAATACGGGATGGGCTATCTCAACCAGTTCGGCTTGGGTACGACCGTGGACAATGCCCAGGCGACGGCCTGGTATGAGAAGGCCGCGACGCAGAACAATCCCGATGCGCAATACGCGCTGGGGCTGATGTACGAATCGGGCCGCGCGCCCGGGCCGCGCGATCGCGCCAAGGCGCTGATCCTCTATCGTGAGGCGGCGACGTCAGGGAAATCGCCCGCGGCCGAATATGCGCTCGGCCGGGTGTATCTGCGCGGCGACGGCGTGATGCGCGACGAAAAGGAAGGGATCATCTGGGTGACGAGGGCAGCCGATGACGGCCAGCCGGCTGCGCAATACATGCTGGGCGAAGCCTATGAGGTCGGCACCGTCGTCAAGCAAAGCAAGATCGATGCTTATTACTGGTACAGCGCCGCGCTCGATGGCGACCAGGCGGTGCTGCACGGCACCGATCCGGAGTTCGATCCCAAAGCTGCCCTCGAAGCGCTGACGCAGCGCATGTCCCAATGGGACGTCGAAGACGCCAAGGCCAAGCTTAAGAAGACGCCCCCACCGGGTTCGACCCCGCCGCAGCCGGCGCCGGTATCGAAGGCGCCAGTCGCGCAGACGGGAACCAAAGGCTGACCGTCGTCCCCACCCCGACCGTGCTTTCAAGCTGCAGCGTGCCGTCGTGCAGTTCCATCAAGCGGCGCGACAGCGGCAAGCCAAGGCCTGTCCCTTCGCCGTCGCGTGTAAGATCGCTGCGCGCCTGTCCCCAATCCTGCATCACGCGTGGAATGTCTTCGGCGGCAATGCCGATCCCCGTATCGGCGATCGTGATGCGCAGACCATCGGACTGCGCCTGCGCCCCGATGACAATACGACCGTCCTCGCGCGTAAATTTGACCGCATTGGTCAGCAGATTGAGCAACACTTGAAGAATGCGGCGGCGATCGCCGCGGATGCCCGGCAGGGCAGCGGGAAACGCGGTCGAGACGATGATCTTCCCTTTGTTCGCGGCCAGCGTGACCATGGTGACGCAGGATGCTGCCACTTGCGCGATATCAACGATCTCGTCGGACAGCTCCATGCGGCCCGCTTCGACCTTCGAGAGATCGAGCACATCGCCGATCAGCGCCAGGAGATGCCGCGCCGACGCAGTGATGTCGCCGGCATATTCCCTATATTTGTCAGAAAGCGGCCCCAGGATCTGGGCCGACATCACCTCGGAGAAACCGATGATCGCGTTGAGCGGCGTTCGCAGCTCGTGTGACATGTTGGCGAGAAAATCAGATTTCACACGCGCCGCTTCGGCCATCGCCACCATGGCTCTGTGTTCCGCATCCTGAATGCGTTTGCGCTCGGTAATATCGCTGAAGGTAACGATGGTGGTGCCGCCCGATAACGCGGTGCCGTGCATTTCCAACACCTGCCCGCCGGGCACGGAGAGTTCGGACGAAATCGAGCCGGCGCTCATGCGCTCGGTCAAACGCGCGATGTCTGCGTCGCTGTCCTGATCGCCGAAATCGCCGCGTTCGGCGGTGTAGGTCAGAAAGCGCAACAATGGCGTCCCGGGCAGGGTCAATTCGCGCGGCAATTTCAGCCATTGGCGCAGCCGTTCGTTACAGGCGAGGAGACCTGTAGTGGAATCGAACAGGGCCACGCCGACCGGCATGTTATCGATGATCGCCGTCATTTGCGCGACGCTGCCGGCGATCTGATGCTCGCGCCGTTTGCGGTCGGTGATGTCGTTGGTGGTGACGACGATACCGCCCGCCCGCGTCGGTCGCGCCGCCACGCGCAGCCAGCGGCCATCGGGTAAAAGCTGCTCGACCGGTCCGGCCATGAACTGGTTGAGCGGCGGCGCCTGGCCCGGCGGCATCAGCTGATTGTCGAGACCCATTGTGCGCGTGCCGGCGGCGACAATGCTGCGCGTGATCGTGTCGAAATGATCGCCGATCTCGAAATGGACGTTTGCGGGAAGCCTTACGCGATAGCCCTTGTTGACTGCCGATAGTTTTCCGTCCGCGTCATAGACGGCGAAGCCTTCATCGGTTGAATCGAGCGCATCGACCAGCAACGCCTCGGCTTCGGCCGTCAGGCGTTTGTGGGTTTCGGCCAACACCGCCTGGGCGTGCGTTTCGGCCGACAACGACCGCAACACAGGAAGCCATGCCAGGATGCCGCGCAGAACGAGGAGCAGCCCGCCGATCAGGGTGACGAAGGACACGATGTCGAGCGCCACATAGCCCCATTCCGGCGATGTGACTCGGCCATCGGTCCAATAGTCCGAAGCGAAGGCGGCAAGAGCGCCGATCAGCAACAGCGCGAACCCGGCCAGGATCGAATTGATGCCGTACCGGCCGGGCATCTGAGCGATGCGCGATCGGCGCGCGACCTCGACCAGCGCGCCGATGATCAGCGCGATCGCGATGGCCTCGCCCAGGGATGTCATCATCGAGAGCGACATGCGCCTACCCCACCCCCGCCGTGCGGTCTTGAACGGACGGGTTGGGTGAGTCTAACGGCGGAACGGAGGCTTCGGAAGGGGCCTAGACCGGCAGCGTGACGGATGCGCGCAGTCCGCCATCGGGCCGATTAGATAGGACGATATCGCCGCCATGGGAACGGATCGCCGAGCGCGCAACGGCAAGACCGAGCCCCGTACCGCCGGTTTCGCGATTGCGGGACCGTTCCAGCCGGTAGAACGGCGCGAAGACGCGCTCAAGTTCGGATGGCGGAATGCCCGGGCCATTGTCCTCGACGAGGATCAGAGCGCCGGACGATGTCTCCGAAAGCGTCACATGGGCATCGCCGGCATAGGCTTGCGCATTCTCCAGCAGGTTGGCGAAAGCGCGTTTGAGACCCATCGGGCCGGCTTCGAGCATCAGCCGGTCGGGTCCGGCATAAACGGCACCGAAATCCGCCGCTAGACCCGCCAGCATCGCGGCGACATCGACCGACGAGCGGAGCTCGCGTGCAGCATCATCGCGGGCGAAAGCTAGGGTCGACGCGATCATCGCTTCCATCTCATCGAGATCGGTCAGCATCTTGGCGCGCTGTTCGTCATCCTCGACGAATTCGGCGCGCAGCCGCATACGGGTGATCGGCGTGCGCAGATCGTGGCTGATCGCCGCCGTCATCTGGGTGCGGTCGTCGATGAAGCGCCGCAGGCGGGTCTGCATTTCGTTGAAGGCCACAGCAGCGTCGCGCACCTCACGCGGTCCGGTCTCGGGAACCGGCGGCGCGCCGACGTCGCGGCCCAGGCGTTGGGCCGCCTCGGCCAAAGTGCGCAAGGGCCGTGCCGCATAAGCAACCGCGGCAGCGGACAGGAGGATCGCCAACACGATTCCCATGAACAGTGGGGCATAGAACCCAGGTCGCCATAGCGGTTCGGGCGGCCGCGTCGGCGACAGGAAGTTGAGCCACGTTCCATCGTTCAGTTTGACGGCCACGCGCAGCAGCGGATGCGGTCCATGGGCGATCAACGCGCGCAGGACACCCGATCCCGGCGGGGGGAGCTGTTGGTTGGGGTCGTCCGGCGGTCCGCCGACGGTGGCGTGAACTTCGTAGCCATCAAGCCGGCGGCTGAGCGCGGTCACCACGTCGCTCGCCTCGCCGATTGCGTCGCTTTGCGGCGCCAGCGGTTTCGCGCCCCAGCCGACATGCAGGCCGGGAACCTCGATGGCGCGCAACAATTGGGTGCGCTCGGATTGCGGCGTCGACTCGGTGATCTTGACCGCCGCCGCGATGTGGTCGGCAGCCCGCGAACCGAACAAGCGACTCTCAAGCTCGAAACGGTTGTGCGAGAAGACGACGACGCTGGCCACCTGCGACAGGATGACGCTGGCCACCATCACGAGAATGGTTCGGCCCACCAGGGTGCTGGGCCACAACCCCCTGGATGTCACGTGGCGACCTCGGCCGAGAACATGTAACCGCCGCCGCGCACGGTCTTGATCAGGTTCGGCTCTTTCGGATCGTCCTCGATCTTGCGCCGTAGGCGCATGACCTGGATGTCAATGCTGCGATCGAAGGGTACAGCCGCGCGGCCGCGCGCCAGATCGAGCAGCTGATCGCGGCTCAGCACCCGGCGCGGATGGGTCAGAAACGCATAGAGCAGATCGTACTCACCGGTCGACAGCGGCACCTCGCGCGCGTCCGATGAGAGCAGGCGGCGGGTTGCCAGTTCCAGGGTCCAGCCGGCGAAGCGCAGCGCCTCGCCGGAGGGAACCGGCGCGGAGGGCAGGGCCTGGGCGCGGCGCAACACGGCTTTGATCCGGGCCAGCAGCTCGCGCGGGTTGAAGGGTTTGGGAATGTAGTCGTCGGCGCCCATCTCGAGGCCGATGATGCGGTCGGTGTCTTCGCCCATCGCCGTCAGCATGATCACCGGCAGAGCCGACTGGCCACGCAGGCGGCGACACAGGGCCAGTCCGTCCTCTCCCGGCAGCATCAGGTCGAGAATGACGATGTCGATGCCGCGCTCGGCCAGAGCTTTCATCATTTCGACGCCGTCACGGGCGGCGGTGACGCGCATGCCGTGCTTGGCCAGGAAGCGACTCAATAGATCGCGGATTTCGCGGTCGTCATCGACGACCAACACATGGGGCTGTGGGGGTTCACTCATGGCCAGAAGTATAGCCTGTGACCGTTCATGGGGCAGTGCATAAGGGTATCTGAACGTTGCGTCAAAGGGGGCTGAAACAGGGCGTAACCATTCCAAGGGAGGCCGGACATGAAGCTGTTACCCGATCATGGTCATCTATTTGCGCACCTGGGAGGGTTTGGAGTTAACCAATGAAGCGCTATTTGATCGTTCCTGTCGTTGCTAGCCTTGTGTTGGGCGGTGTGGCCCTGGTTCAGACGGCCGCCTCGGCCGATGACTCCGCTGCGAATCCGCCGGCCGCTGCTGCCGATGCGTCCGGCGCTCCGGGTGCCGGCCCCGATGGGCAGCATCCACACCATCATATGTGGATGCATCACCACCACATGGATCCCCTTGCCAAGCTGCAGAAGCCGTTGACGGCCGACTCGGTGAAGCAGGCGCTGACCGACTGGTTCGCGCGCCGCCCCAAGGTTGACAGCGTGACGGACAAGGACGGCAACGTCCTGATCGTCGAGATCACCGACCCCGAGGGCAAAATGCACAAGTTTGAGGTGAATAAGACGACTGGCGAGCGCCGCCCCGCGTGGTGAGCGTCGGAAGGGCGCCCCTCTCTCCCAATCCCCCCGTACCCCCCAAGTGGAGAGAGGGGCGCTTTCCCGAAGCGCCGATTGTACGTTCAGGTACTGGGTTGTTGTTTTAGGCTTCTCCCTTGCTAGACCTCATCGGCGCATGCTCCCTTCATCCGCCGATTTTCTTTGACCCCTGTCTGTCACCATCCGCCCTTGCTAACATCGCCCGATCGCAAGGCGGAGGGCATCATGGTGCGGTGGCGGAAGACGATTCTCGGCATTTTGGGCGCGGTCGGTCTTGCCGTTCCTGTTCTGACTGCCGGTGGCCCAGCCTGGGCAGCCCATGACACGCTGACCATCGGCGTCTCGCAGTTTCCACCCAATTTCAATCCACTCATCAACGCCACTGCCACCCAGGCCTATACCAATGGCATGGTGCTGCGCCCCTTCACCCAGTTCGACAAGGATTGGAAACTTGTCTGCATGCTCTGCACCGAGCTGCCGACGATCGAGAATGGCAAGGCGGTGCCCGAGAAGACGGCCGACGGCAAGCCGGGTGTGGCGCTGACCTATACGATCCGGCCCGACGCCAAATGGGGCGATGGCACGCCCGTCACCACCGCCGATGTCACCTTTACCTGGGAGGTAGGCAAGAACCCGCAAAGCGGCGTTTCCGATGCTGAGTTGTTCAAGCGCATCACCGCGGTCGACGTAAAGGATGATCACACCTTCACCCTGCACGAGAACAAGCTTGACTTCGACTACAACGAGATCAACGATTTTCAGGTCCTGCCGGCGCATCTGGAAAAGGCCGCCTTCGCCGATCCCGCCTCCTACAGGAACCGCAGCATCTACGAAACCGATCCCACCAATCCCGGTCTCTATTACGGGCCTTATCGTGTGACCCAGGTCCAGCGCGGCCAGTTCATCGTGCTCGAGCCGAATCCCACCTGGTGGGGCAAGAAGCCTTACTTTAAGAAAGTGGTGGTCAAGACCGTCGAGACCACGCCGGCGCTCGAAGCCAGTCTCCTGTCGGGCGAGATCGACATGGTCGCCGGTGAGATCGGCTTCACCCTCGACGCGGCCCTGGCCTTCGAGACGCGCAAGCGGCCCGAATGGACGGTGATCTACAAGCCGGCGCTGGCCTTCGAGCAGCTTTCGCCCAACATGGATAACCCAATCCTGGCCGACAAGCGTGTGCGCCAGGCGCTGCTCTATGGGCTCAATCGTCAGGCGCTGATTCAGCAGGTCTATCAAGGCAAGCAGATCGTCGCCGATACCGACGTCAATCCGCTCGACTGGTGCTACGACCCGAACGTGAAGAAATACCCCTACGATCCGGCCAAGGCCGAAGCTCTGCTGGCAGAGGCGGGATGGAAGAAGGGCCCGGACGGCAAATTGGTGAATGCCGCCGGCAAGCCGCTCAATCTCGAGATCATGACCACCGCCGGCAACCGCAACCGCGAGGTGACCGAGATCGTGATTCAAGAGGCATGGAAGCGCCTGGGCATCACCGTCACCTTGCGCAACCAGCCGGCGCGCACCTTGTTCGGCGAAGCGGTTCTCAAACACGCCTATCCCGACTTCGCGCTGTTCGCCTGGTTCTCCTCGCCCGAGAATGTGCCGGTCCAGACGCTGCGTTCGGATCAGGTGCCCACGGCGGCGAACGGCTTCAGCGGCGAGAACTCGGGCGGCTACAAGAATCCGGAAATGGACAAACTGCTCGACGCGATCGATGTCGAACTCGACAAGACCAAGCGCGCCGCGTTGTGGAAGCAGTTCCAGCAAATGTTCGCCGACGATCTGCCGATGTTGCCGATCACCTATCGGTCCGATCCCTATGTGCTGCCGGTTTGGTTGAAAGGCGTTGAGCCCACCGGCCACCAGGCGCCGACCACGCTCTGGATCGAGAATTGGCATGAAGGGTGAGCCCATCGATGTCATTGCGAGCCCCCGGGTCCGCCCGAAGGGCGGCCCGAGGACAGGCTCCGCGAAGCAATCCAGGCTTTGAGGTAAATATGGATTGCTTCGTCGCGTGACGCTCCTCGCAATGACAGACGTGTAACCTATGTCGCGCCGCCTTCTCTATCGGCTGATTCAGGCGCTCGTCGTCCTGCTCGTTCTATCGTTCGTGATCTATGGGCTGATCGGTTTGATGCCCGGCGATCCAATCGAGTTGATGGCGGCAGGATCGCCGCACATGACGGCAGAGGATGTGGCACGACTCAAGGCGCTCTACGGCGTCGGCACACCCTTGATCCCGCGCTATCTGCATTGGCTCGGCAGTGCTCTCGGCGGCGACCTCGGCTATTCGCGGCTCACCGGTCTTTCGGTACTCAAGACGCTCGGGCCGCCGCTGGGCCATACGATGGCGCTGATGTTCTCGAGCCTCATCGTCGCGATGCTGATCGCGCTGCCGCTCGGGGTGGTGGCCGCCATGCGCCATCGCCGCCTCGCCGACCACACGCTCAACCTCGCCGCATTCGCTGCCATTTCGCTGCCGACCTTCTGGGTGGCGTTGATCCTGATCATGATCTTCTCGGTGTCGCTGGCCTGGCTGCCGACATCAGGTGTCGAGACGCCCGGCGGCGGCGGAGTCGTCGATCGCCTGCGCCATCTGGTTCTGCCCGTCGCGGCACTGGCCTTGCTCAGCTTCGGCCACTATCTGCGCTACATGCGCGCGGCGATGATCGCCACCTTGCGCGAAGATTGGATCCGCACCGCCCGGGCCAAGGGCGCATCATGGATGCGCGTGGCCACGCATCATGCGCTCCGCAATGCGCTGGTGCCGGTGACGACGATCCTGGCGCTCGATTTCGGTTCGCTGTTTTCCGGCGTTGTCGTAACCGAGGCGGTGTTCGGCTATCCCGGCACGGGCAAGCTGATCTTCGATGCGATCATGGGCAACGACTACAATTTGGCGCTGGCGGCGCTGATGCTCGCCACCGCCACCACGCTGATCGGCAGTATTCTGGCCGATCTCGCCTATTCGCTTCTCGATCCGCGGGTCGGGTTCCGATGAGTGCCGCGCCGGCATTGCTGCTGTCGCGATCGGCGTTCGGGCGGCTGACGAACCATGGTCCGGCGCTCATCGGGTTGGTGCTGCTGGTACTGCTGGTGATCGCCGCCGCTTCCGCGCCGCTGATCGAACACGCTTTCGGCATCGATGCTACCTCGATCGATCTGCTGGCGATGCTCAGTGGCCCTTCGGCCGCGCATCCGCTGGGGACCGACGAAGTCGGACGCGATCTTCTGTCGCGCTTGCTGCGTGGCGGTCAGGTCTCGCTGGGGGTCGGACTGCTGACGGCATTGGTCGCCGCGGCGATCGGCACAGTGATCGGCGTGGCCGCCGGGTATCGCGGCGGTCTGCTCGACGCGGTGTTGATGCGCTTCACCGATGGCATCATCGCATTACCGCTGCTGCCGCTCCTCATCGTGCTGGGCGCGCTCGATCCGGCCAAGCTCGGCCTGAACCCCGATATCTTCAAATCGAATTTCGCTGCACTGGCGCGCATCGTCATCATCATCGCGCTGGTCGGCTGGACGACGGTGGCACGGCTGGTGCGCGCCGCCACTTTGACCATCCGTGTGCAAGACTATGTCCGGTCGGCCGAGGCGATGGGTGCGCCGCCGCTGCGGGTCATGGTGCGGCATATCCTGCCCAATGTCGTATCGCCGCTGATCGTGGCGACGACATTGTCGGTGGGCAACATCATCCTGCTTGAAAGCGCGCTCTCGTTCCTGGGTTTGGGCGTGCAGCCGCCCATTCCGTCCTGGGGCAATATGCTCACCGCCGCCCTGGAGCAGATGTCGTCGAACCCGTCATTGGCGATGTGGCCGGGTGTGATGATCTTCGTCACCGTGCTGGCGTTCAATCTGGTCGGCGACGGGCTGCAGGATGCGCTCGATCCACGCGGCACGCGGCGCAATTGAGCGGTATACTGAAGCTATGACGGACGCCCTCAAGACGGTCATCCTCACCGGCGCCAGCCAGGGTATCGGCCATGCTGTGGTTGCGCGTTTCATGCATGAAGGCTGGCGTGTCATCAGTTGCGCCCGCCATGACGTGCCGGACAATTGTCGCCGCGATCCTTTGTGGTCGCACCATATTCCCGCGGACCTGGCCGATCCCGAGAGCCTGCGAGGCTTCGTCGAGCAGGCCAGCGCGATCATCGGCGACGCGCCATTGCATGCGCTGGTCAACAATGCCGGAGTCAGCCCGAAGACGCCCTATCACGAGCGGCTGGGCGTGCTCAACGGTCCGATCGAAGGATGGCGCGATGTCTTCGCGCTCAACCTTTTCGCGCCGCTGCAACTCGCGCGTGGGTTCGCTGCGGCGCTGCATCGCGGCCGCGGCGCGATCTGCAATATCACCTCGATCGCCGGCCATGCGGTGCATCCTTTCGCGGGTTCAGCCTATTCGACATCCAAAGCGGCGCTGTCGGCGCTGACACGCGAAATGGCGGCTGAATTCGGCGAGCTCGGCGTGCGGGTGAACGCGGTGGCGCCGGGCGAGATCAAGACCGAGATGATCTCGGCTGAATACGAGACCCTGATCCCGCGCATTCCGCTCGGCCGCATGGGCACGGTCGAGGATGTGGCCGGCGTCGTGTTCCGGCTGTGCTCCGACGATTTCGCTTATGTCACTGGGACGGAAGTGTTCGTGACCGGTGGCCAACATCTTCTGTGAGATGGACCTCGACGATGATCGCGACACTGCGCAACACGATCCTGAGTGTGCTTTTTCTCGCCGGCGCGGTTGCGCCCGCTTTGGCCGATGATGACCCGACAGCGGCGCTGAAGACCGCGATCGACGGACCGGCGCGCACCCCGGCCAACAAGGCGCGCGATGCAGCGCGTCATCCACTACAGGAGCTGACCTTCTTCGGCCTGCGCCCCGACATGACCGTAGTCGAGATCTGGCCCGGCGGCGGCTGGTGGACCGAAATCCTGGCGCCGTATCTGAAAGACCACGGCACTTACTATGTAGCGCAGGTCGATCGCAACAAACTCGGCGCCGGAGGCATCAAGGGCTACGACGCCTTCACGGCCAAGCTGAAGGCCGATCCGGCCGTTTATGGCAAGGTCAATGTCACCACGCTCTGGGGCGATAAATTCGCGATCGCGCCGGCCAACAGCGTCGACCTGATCGTCACCTTCCGCAACCTGCACAATTGGATGGAGCAGGGCACGGCGGACGAAACGCTCAACACATTTTACAAGGCGCTGAAGCCGGGCGGAATGCTCGGGATCGACGATCATCGCGGCCGCACCGATAAGCATCAGGACCCGACTGCAGCGGACGGTTATGTTCGCCAGGACTACGCCATCGCCTTGGCCGAGAAGGCGGGATTCCAATGGGTCGGCAGTTCCGAGATGAACGCCAACCCGCGGGATACCAAGGATTATCCGGCGGGTGTCTGGACTCTGCCGCCGACTTTGCGGCTGGGCGACAAGGACAAGGAAAAATATCTCGCCATCGGTGAGAGCGATGTGTTCACATTGCTCTTCATGAAGCCCTACTGAGGCTTCGGCTCTACCGAGGCTGTGCGGGCGAGGAGGTGTCCATGCGTCACCTTTCCCATTGGGTTCGCGACTTGGCCGTCGCGCTCTGTTCCGTCATGATCCTGGCCGCGTCGCCGGTTTGGGCCGACGATGCGGTCTCAGCCGGCGATGCCGCGGCAATTCATCAAGCGGTTGCCGGTCAATTGGCCGCGTTCCAGCGTGATGATGGCGACAAGGCGTTCGGTTACGCCACGCCGAAGATTCATGCGATGTTCGGCACGCCCGACAATTTCATGCTGATGGTGCGCAATGGCTATGCGCCGGTCTATCGACCACGCCATGTCGCGTTCGGTGCTGTCGATATCCAAGAGGGTGTGCCGACGCAGCATGTCTTGCTGACCGGGCCCGATGGCGTTGAGGTCGAAGCGCTCTATTTCATGGAGCATGAGGCCGACGGAAGTTGGCTGATCAATGGCTGCGTGCTGCGGCCTAGCTTCCAGGCCTAGGCCGGCTTGAAGGCTTCCAGCCAAACGATGCGCTGGCGCAGCAGTTTGAGATCGTGATCGAGCCAGGCATCGAGCGCCGAGCCCGAGGCGGCTTCGTGATCGCGCAAATCTTCGAGACGGGCGAGTTCCGACTCGCTTGCGTCGCGCAGCATTTCGATCTGCGCCGCTTGTTCGCTTGCATCGAGCAGATGCAGGAAGCGGAACTTCAGCGCCACGACCAGTTTCGATAAATCCGATGACGATCGTACCCGCGCGGTCAGCAAGGTCTTGAGTTCGCGTTGCCCGGCTTCGGTGATGGCCAGCAGCGCGTCGTCTTCCATGCCCTTGCCATCGCGCGCTTCGACCAGGGCTTCATAGCGCAGCAGCTCGATCGACGGTCCCATCAGATCGAGTGACGGGCCCATGATGCTGCCGCAGAAATGCCGAACCTGCCCGGCCAGCGCGCTATAGCGCATCGGCGCAGCCGCAACCATTCCCAGCGCACAGAGGCGCAGGGCTTCTTTTGGGGTGAGAGTCAGGTCGGCAAACACAGGCTTGGGTCTCGCGACAGGTTGTCCGTCAGTGCGGATTATAGGAAACCGTAACCCCGCGCGTCTATCGGGTGTCTACCGGAGGTCAGTTGATGCTGGAAAGCCCTGATGAGGCGACTTTTTCTTTATACACAGTCAGGAAGGTCTTGAAGGCCTGAGCCTGTTTGATCTTCGCGGCGAGGCCGGGGAAGTCGGTCAGCTGTTTGTCGGGCGCGCTGGTCAGCAGATCGAAAGCGGCTTGCAGCGAAGTGCCGGTCATCGCTGGTCCGTAAACGCGGCGCAGCGTGGCCAGGCCGCGATCGTCCTTGCCCAAGGTCAGGGCGACGGCCCAATCCAACACGAACTGCGCCTGGGTTTCGGAGAACTTGTCGCCGCGTTCGGGTTCGGGCACCAACGCCGAGAAGGCATCGGCAGCATCGGCCCAGCTCTTATCGTGCATATAAATCTCGGCCCGCAGCTCGCCACCTTCCTCGGTCTTGTCGTCCTTCAGTGCGGTGATCGCGTCGGGGCCACGATCGACATCGGCGAGTGCCCGCGCGAGAATGTGGCGGCGCTGGTCGACGAGTTCCGGCGGTAGGCCCTCGACATCGCTGATCTTGATCGCCTCCACGGCATCGGCCGGGCGTTTGTCGAGCAAGTCGAGCAGCGCCAGACGCGCGCCGACACGTGCCTTATCGACCGCCTTCAGGCGATAGGCGATCTCGTATTTGAGCAGCGCCGAGGCGCGGTCGAGCAGATCCACCTTCACCAGACGATCGGCCAATTTGCGGATCATCTCGTCGCCATCGGGGCCGGGCGGCGTCAGCTCGCGGAATTCGTCGAACAGGCCGATGGCGGCCACCGGCGTCATCGAATCGGCGGCGCCGTCGAGATAGAGCTTGCGGAACGTGTCGGCCGACATGGTCCGCACCTGGCTGACCGCGGGGTTTTCGGCATAGTTGGCCGAAATGGTGCGCATGGTGCGCAGCGCCTCGGGATATTCCTGCGCTTCGATCTGCAGTTCCGCCAGGCGCTTCAGCAGATTGAATTCGAAATCGCCTTCGCGCCACGAGAAGCGCAGATGATCCAAGCGCTCGGCCGCTTCTTTCGCGGTGATCTTCTTGGTGCGCAGCAACAGTTCGGTTTCCGCCACACCGGCGCGGGCGCGATATTCGCGGCTGTCGCCATCCTTGACGCGGTCGTAATTGGCGATGGCGCGATCGAACTGGCCCTTCAACTCTTCGAGCGAGCCGGTCAGATAATCGACTTCGTTCTTCTCCTCCGGCCGCTGCGCCAGATCGGCCATGATGCCGATCGCATCGCGCGCTGTGGCATCGTCGCCGGCCGCCAGCGCTGCCTTGGCGATGATCTCAGCCATCGGCCATTTCAGCCGGCGCGGATAGTTCTTGATCAGCGGCAGGCCGAGGGCGAGGGGTTTATCCCAGTCGCCGGGCTTGTCGATCGGTTCGGCATGCGCGGCCGCGCGCCACAACTGCGCTTCGGCGTCTTCCTTGAGCAGCGGATTATCGAGATCGGCCTGCGCGTCTTGCCAGCGGCCCATCATGAAAGTGCAGGCGCCGCGCAGCGAGCGGAACGGCGCGGTCTCGACCATGGTCGGTTCGGTCTGCGCGGCCAGACGTAGATAGCCGAGACATTCGGCCGCATAGCCATTGGCAAAATAGAATTGAGCGGCACGGAGATCGGCGGGGCCGACCTGGCTGGCCGACAGTTCTTGCATCCGGTCTTCAACCGCCTTGGCGGCTTTTTCGAAGTCCTTGTCGCCATCGCCGCGCCAACCGGGGATATCGAAAAGGCCGGTGCCAGTGGGAGCTTCGGCGCCGGCTTTGGGTGCTGCGGCCGAGGCCGTCAGCGCCAAGCTGGCGCCGCCAGGCATGGCGATGGTGACGCCCGAGCGCGAAGTCTTCACATCGATCGCATCAGTATGCGGCACGATGGCGATGCCCTGCAGCGTCTGCAACAGTTGTAGATCGGGCGAATCGCGGCCGGGGTAAACGCCGGAACTCGTCTGCCCCACGGGCACGACAACGATCGTGTCGCCGACTTCGGGGTCGACGAAGTCGAGGACGCTGCCGGGCTCTTTCACCGAGAGCGCCATGCCGGTCCCATTGGCCAATGGCACCGGCGCCTGCACATCGATGGGATTGGCGGGCGGGATTGCTTCGCCGGTCAGATCGACCACCCATAGCAACCCGTCGCGGCGCACGCTGGGTTTGTATTCCGGGTTTAGGATCAGACGCAGGATCGTCGTCGATTTACTCGGCATCTGTTCGGCGAAGGTCACCGCTTCACCGCCGAGGCGTCGCAGCAATTTGATATCGACGTCCTGGTGGCGGTCGAAGACGATCCAGAGATAGCCGGCGCGCTGGAAGATCGCGGCGCCGACCGGCTGATCCCACGGCACGCTGATACTGAAACTGCCCGTCGGGCTCGCGGGTTTGCCCGTCTGCGCTGCCGCGGCGGCGGCAGGCGCGCTGTTCGCTGGCGCCGCGCCGCGCCCTTTCGGCGTGGTCGGCGCAACGGGAGAAAGCTTGCTGTCTTGCTTTGACGACGATGTTCCTGTTGCGGCCGGTTCGCCGGCGGCAAAACCGATCTGCGGGACTGCGAAAAGCACAGCGGACACCAGCAGAACCGCAGCGCTGAGTCTCTTGCCGATCCGCCGCACCGAAGGCGCGCGGGTATCCATGGGGATGTTAGCGGGCACCGATCACACGGATGGTTTGAGCATCGGGTGCGGGATTCCGACCCGGGATCACGAAACCGTGACCGTTGGCGGGCTTGCGCATAGACGTTAAGACCCTAGCTTCGCCCCTGCAGATCAAGAGACCTGGAATCGTACCAAAAACATGGAGTCCAAGTCACCTACAGGATGATCTTATAGGAATTTCCGATCCGGGGCTGGGTTAGAAATCGATAAATTCGCAACTGAAGTAGCGAATTTTGTAATCTTGTCGCTCAGGCTTCGGGGGTACTGAGCGTGACGTTCACGAACCGATTCCGCCCGGCACCCCATCCGAAGACCGTGCCGGCGACGACCAGAATCGCAAAAAGAACGCCCACAGCAACGAGCCCGCCGGCGGAGCCATAGATCAATCCAGTGACCAGCGAGGCGCTTGACGCCACGGTGTAGCCGACGCCTTGAACCATACTGGAGAGTTCGGCGGCGATATGGGAATCGCGCGAGCGCAATACGATCATGCTGAGCGCCAGGGCGAAGACGGCGCCTTGGCCAAGGCCAAGGGTCACCGCGTTCACCCAGATCCACGAGATCGGCGCGAACAGGCAACCCAATACGCCCACGCCCAGCAGCACTTCGGAGATGACGACTGACCATCGCTGATCGCGGCCCAGCGCGGCGAGGGGCGGGGCTACGAAAGACGAACCGAGCTGGATCACGATCGAGATCGACACGACCAGACCGGCGTCTTCGGGGCTCAGTCCGCGTTCGCGCAAGATCGGCGGCAACCAACCGAGACCGGCGTAGAACACGGCCGACTGGAACGCCATGAACAGCGTCACCTGCCAGGCGAGCTTGTCGCGCCACAAGCCGCGCACGCGAGCCACGACGCGCCGGGCTTCCGCGCTGCGCTTGGGTACCAGCGGCAGCCAGAGCAGGAACGACGCTAATGCCGGCAGGCCCCAGAAGCCCAGCGACGCGGCCCACGATCCGTTGAAACCGTGTTCCAGCGGCACCGCTGCGCCCGCGCCCAACGCGCCGCCGGCGCAAAGCATCATCGCGTGCACGCCCAGCATCAGCGAAATGTGCTTGGGGAAGTCGCGCTTGATCAGCCCGGGCACGAGCACGTTGATGATGCCGATCCCAATGCCGCCGAGAATCGACCCGACGAAAAGAGGAATGGTGCCGCTCAACCCGCGCATCCCCGTGCCGATGGCGAGCACCAGCAGGAAAATCAGCACGGTCCGCTCCATGCCCCAGCGCCGCGCGATCCTGGGTGCCAGCGGCCCGAAAATGCCGAGGCAGAGCACGGGCGCCGTCGACAGGATGCTGGCGCCCAGCGTGCCGATGCCGGTATCGCGCATGATTTCAGGCAGAACCGGGCCAAGGCTCGAGAAGGCCGGCCGCAGATTGCAGCCCAGCAGCATGAAACTGGCCGCCAGCAAGGCGGTGCTGCGGACGCGCGAGGGAGCGGCGGTGGCGGTGCTATCGGTCATCGAATGGAAATGGAACGTGAGGCGCTGCAAAACGGATCGTCACCATAGGCGCAAAGCCCGAGCCCGCCAAGCAAACGATCGGAACGGCCGGCATGACTCGTCCGTGGCGCTGCGCTAGAACAGAATGAAACCGACGGGAGAGAAACCGAGATGGCCGAAGCCAAGACCTTGCTGGAACTCGCGGGCGCCGATCTGAGCCTGCCGAAGATCAAAGATGCCTGTCTCGTCTTGATCGACATCCAGAACGAGTATCTGCAGGGGCCGATTGTCGTGAGTGGCGCAGAACCGGCCATCGACAATGCCGCACGCCTGCTGCGAGCGGCCCGTGACGGCGGCGCGCCGGTCGTTCACGTCGCGCATAAAGGGCGTGCCGGTGGCCTGTTCGATCGCGCGGCCGAACGTGGCCAGATCGTCGCGGCGTTGACGCCGACCACTGACGAAGCGGTGGTCGAGAAAGGCCTGCCCAATTCCTTCGCCGGCACCGATCTTCAAGCGCGTCTGGCAGCGACAGGCCGCAAGACGGTGATTTTCGCCGGCTTCATGACGCATATGTGCGTCAGCTCGACGGCGCGCGCGGCGCTCGATCTCGGCTTCCGCGCCATCATCGATGCGTCAGCCTGCGGCACGCGCGATCTGCCCGACGGCAAAGGCGGCGTGCTTCCGGCGGCGATGATTCACGATGTCGCCTTGGCCGAACTCGCCGACCGTTTCGCGATCATCGCGCACAGGCCCGGCGACCTCAGCTGAGGCGCTCCTTCGGTCACGATACGGTCCCCGCTGACATGCCGCGGGATGCCTGACAGGCCGATGCGAGTCCTCTAAGCTTCCATATTCTATCGCAGAGAGACCCATGGATCCCGCCGCCTTCCAAACCCACGAGGTCTTCAATCAGCCGCCGCCGCTCGCGGGCCACGATCTGTTCGAGGCCGATGCGGCATTGCGCGAAGACGTCGCACGCGAGGGGGCAGGCTGGGCGGCAGATGAGTTGCACGTGCTCGGCAAACGCTGCGGCGATCCCGAGACGATCGAGCTTGGGTTTCTTGCCAATGCCAACCCGCCAGAGTTGAAGCCCTTCGACCGGTTCGGCCATCGCCGCGACGAAGTCGTGTTCCATCCGGCCTGGCACGCGTTGCTCGATATCCTGTTCGAGCATGGCGTCCATTCGGGACCCTGGGCCGAGCCGAAAGCTGGCGCCCATGTATCGCGCGCCGCTAAGTTCATGCTGATGGCGCAGGTCGAGTGCGGATCGCTGTGCCCGACCACGATGACCTATGGCTCGGTGCCGGCGCTGCGCCGCGATCCCGAGATCGCCGAAACCTGGCTGCCGCGCATTTTCTCGCGCCACTATGACCGTCGCTTCGCGCCGATCGGCGAGAAGACCGGCGCGATGATCGGGATGGGGCTGACCGAGAAGCAGGGCGGTTCGGATGTACGCGCCAACACCACGCGTGCCGAACCGATCGCGGGCACCGCGCGCGAGTATCGCCTAATCGGGCACAAATGGTTCCTGTCCGCGCCGATGTGCGACGGTTTTCTCGTCACGGCGCAAGCGCCGGGCGGAATAACGTGTTTCTTCCTGCCACGCTTCACGCCCGATGGCGCGCTCAATGCGCTGCGCCTACAACGCCTCAAGGACAAGCTCGGCAACAAATCCAACGCGAGTTCCGAGGTCGAGTTCGCCGGCGCCTGGGCATTGCGGTTGGGCGAGGAAGGGCGCGGCATCCCGACGATCATCGAGATGGCCAACTACACGCGACTCGATTGTTCGCTCGGTACCACCGGCATCATGCGCCAAGCCGTGTCGCAGGCCGTCCATCACGCTGCGCATCGCTCTGTGTTCCAGAAACATCTGGTCGATCAGCCACTGATGCGCGCGGTGCTGGCCGATCTCGCGCTCGAGGTCGAAGCGGCGATCGCCTTGTGCCTGCGGATGGCGCGGGCCTGCGACAATCAGGCCGACGAGAACGAAGGCACGTTGCTGCGCCTGCTGACCCCCGCGGCCAAATATTGGATCTGCAAGCGCGGGCCGATCCTGGCTGGCGAAGCGATGGAAGTGTTGGGCGGTGGTGGCTATGTCGAAGAAAGCATCATGCCGCGCATCTATCGCGAGATGCCGGTCAACTCGATCTGGGAAGGCTCGGGCAATGTGATGTGCCTCGACGTGCTGCGGTCGCTGATGAAGTCGCCGCAGTCGCGCGATGTTTTATTGGCCGAGCTGCGACCGTCGCGTGGCGCCGATATGCGCCTCGACGCGTCGATCGTCGCGATCGAAACGGCGTTGTCTGGCAAGACCCCTCCCAACGAATCAGACGCGCGCCGTTTAACGGAGAAACTGGTGCTCACGCTGCAGGCCGCACTACTGGTGCGCCACGCGCCGCATGCCGTCGCCGATGCCTTCTGCGCCTCACGTCTGGCGGAAGACCGCAGCGGCGTGTTCGGCGCCGTGCCATCGGGCCTCGATCTCGAACCGATCATCGCCCGCGCTCATCCACGTCCCGTCTGAGATCACGGTAACCCCCCGCGTGTTGTTCATCCTGTCGAAGATTCTGTGGTGGATCGCCAAGCCCAGCGTGCTGCTGATCTTGCTCATGGTGATCGGCACGGCACTGACATTGTGGCGGCCGCGGCATCGCCTGGGCCGCTGGTTTCTCGGCGTCGGTGCGTTCAGCCTGTTCGCGATCGCGGTCCTGCCGCTTGATTCCTGGCTGCTGACGCCGCTTGAGGAGCGCTTCCCGGCGATTCACGAGATGCCGAAGCATGTGGACGGCATTATCGTGCTGGGCGGGGCGGTCGATCCGGATTTGACGGTGCTGCACGGCATGCCCTCGCTCAACGACGCGGCCGAGCGCTTCACGGCCTTCGCGATGCTCGCGCGGCTCTATCCCGATGCGAAGCTGATCTTCACCGGCGGTTCGCCCTCGATCCTGCCCGGTGCGCCGCCCGAGGCCGAGGCCGCCAAGGCGTTGTTGGGCGAACTCGGGCTCGATACCAGCCGCATCGTGTTCGAGGACCGTTCACGCAATACCTTCGAAAACGCGGTCGACTCCAAAGGCCTGATGAAGCCGCAGCCGGGCGAGGTCTGGGTTTTGGTCACCTCGGCGCAGCATATGCCACGCTCGGTGGGTATCTTCCGGCGCGTCGGCTGGCCGGTGTTGCCATGGCCTGTCGGGTACAAGGCCGGCGACGAATCGCCCTTCAGCAGCCCCGGATTGCGCTTTCAGCGGTTGGACGGTGGAGTCCATGAATGGATCGGCTTGGTCGCTTACCGCTTGTTGGATCGCACAGATTCGCTTTTTCCGGAGCCCTGACGGCGGGAGTCGATCGCCCTTGCTATCGGCCCTCCCGGTCCATACATCTTAGCGACCACCCAGCGCCTACTTTTAAGGATATGTCATGCCCCATGATGCCGTGACCGAGGACTTGTTTTTCGCCCGTGCTGGCCTGGACCGAAAGGTGGTCGACCACACCGTGGCGGATGCGCTGTCGGGGTGCGATGACGGCGAGTTGTTCCTCGAATATCGCCAATCGGAAAGCGTGGCGCTCGACGATGGCAAGATCAAAAGCGCGAGCTTTGACACATCGCAAGGTTTCGGCCTGCGTTCGGTCTCGGGCGAGGCGACTGGCTATGCCCATGCGGGCACCTTGGACGAAGCGGCGCTGAAGCGCGCGAGCGAGACGGTACGCGCCGTGCGCGCGGGACACAGCGGCACGATGGCCGAAGCGCCGATCGGCACCAATCGCGTGCTCTATACGGATTCGAATCCGCTCTCGCTGATTCCCTTCGAGCAGAAGGTGGCGCTGCTCAACGAGATCGACGCTTATGCCCGGGCCAAGGATCCGCGGGTAAAGCAGGTGATGGCGTCGCTGCTCGGTTCGTGGCAGGCGGTGCGCATCGTGCGCGCCGATGGCACCCATGCCTCCGATGTGCGGCCACTGGTGCGGCTCAATGTCGCAGTGATGATGGCCGATGGCGAGCGTATGGAAACCGGCAGCTATGGCACCGGCGGCCGTACGATCTATGATCGCTTGTTTATGCCCGAGACCTGGAAGGCGGCGGCCGACGAGGCGATCCGTCAGGGCAACGTTAATCTCAATTCGGTTTCCGCACCGGCCGGCGACATGACGGTCGTACTCGGCTCGGGCTGGCCCGGTATTCTGCTGCACGAAGCGGTCGGCCATGGGCTCGAGGGCGATTTCAACCGCAAGGGCACTTCGGCGTTCTCGGGCAAGATCGGCCAGCGCGTAGCCTCGCCCGGCGTGACCGTGATCGATGACGGCACGATTCCCGATCGCCGCGGTTCGATCACCATCGACGACGAAGGCACGCCTTCAGGCCGTGCGGTGCTGATCGAAGACGGCATTCTCACCGGCTATATCTTCGACCGCATGAACGCGCGGTTGATGAAGACGAAGTCTACCGGCAACGGGCGGCGCGAATCCTATGCCCATCATCCGATGCCGCGGATGACCAACACCTTCATGCTGGGCGGCAAACACGAGCCGGAAGAGATCCTGCGTTCGGTGAAGAAGGGCATCTATGCCGTGCAATTCGGCGGCGGTCAGGTCGATATCACCAATGGCAAGTTCGTCTTCTCGGCCACCGAGGCCTATCTGATCGAAGACGGCAAGCTGGGCGCACCGGTCAAGGGTGCCACGCTGATCGGCAACGGACCCGATGCGTTGACGCGCGTGTCGATGATCGGCAACGACATGAAGCTCGATGACGGCATTGGCACCTGCGGCAAGGATGGCCAGGGCGTGCCGGTGGGCGTCGGTCAGCCGACTCTGCGCATCGATGGATTGACGGTAGGCGGCACGGCGGTTTGACGTCGCACCCGCAGCGCGTCAAAGGCTGTCGAGGATTTCCTTCGCCGCCAGCAGATAGGGTGTGTCCAACCCTTCCTTGAAGCGGGCATAGATCGGTTCAAGCACCTGGCGGGCGCTGGCCGAATCGTTGCGCGTTTTGAATTGCCGCGCCAGGCTGGTGGCCGCCTGCAGTTCGACAATCAGCATGCCGCCGCGGCGGGCTGCTTGGATGGCGGCTTTCAGCGCGACTTCGGCCATCGCGGCGGAGTGGACAGCCGCATCGCTTTTTTGCGTCGCGGCGCGGCGCAACAGCAGGTCACCCTTGATGCGCAGCGCGCCCGGCACGCCGAACACCGAAAGTGATTCTTGCTTCACCGCCTCTTCGATCATGGCCAGGGCCCGATCTTCCTCACCAGCATCGAATAGCGTCTCGGCCAGCAGGGCTCTGAACCAATTCACCAGCCCCTTGGTGCCGATCGCGGCTAGGGTGTCCACGCCACTCGTGGCGTGCCCGATCCCTTCGGCGCTGTGGCTGGTTCGGCGCAGGCTCCAGCCCAAATAGATTGACGCCAGGGCGTGGAACGACACCAATTGGTGCTCGCTGCATAGCGCCACCAGCGTGCGGGCCAAAGGCTCCGCGCCGGCGGCATCGCCCGTGATCAGGCGGCACGCGACGGCGCCGAGTTTGACATAGGCGAGGTTGTGGGGAATGCCGGCCGCTTCGGCCTCCGCCAAGTGTTCGTCGGCCAAGCGCGTGCCGGTTTCGATATCGCCCATCAACGCCACGGCCAGAGGCCACAACACCATGATGGCACCCGACAGGCGCGCGCCGCCGATTGTCATCGGCTCATTGGCGCCAACGGCCATCGCGTTTTCGAACGAACGCCGCGCGGCGCGCAGATCGCCTTGGTAGAATTGGATATGCCCTTGGCGGAAAAGCGCCCAGCCGCGCTCGAAAGCGCCGCCGCTGCGCTGCGCCAACGCCGTCAACCGGTCAGCATAGGCTTGTGCGGCAGCATATTCGGCGCGCTGCGCCGCCGCCGATATCAAACCGACCAATACCGTCGCTAGAACCACAGGCTCCCCGAGGCGCTCGCCGACATTCAGTGCGTCCTCGAAGGCGCGTCGCGTCGCCGGCGCTGAGTGACCTTTGGTCACGACGTAGCATTCGGCCAGATGGGTGCGCAGATGGAAGGCGTCGCTCAGCCGCTCATCGGCATCGGGCATCTCGTCCAGGATTTCGATCGCGCGCTCCAGATCGGTGGCGGCCTCGGCGAAAGCCGCGCGCGCCATCGCGTCTTCGCCGGCAGCACCGAGCGCCCGCAGCGCCGCAGGTGCACGCAGAATCTCTGCGCCAGCACCGAGGCCCTGGCGTTCAAGCCAGGCCGCTAGATCTTCCCCTCCGCTCACGGCTCTTGAACTCCGACCGCGACTTATTCTTGAAGCCGCTATTTTGGCGCGTTTGATGGCACTCGCGCAATCGTCGTATCAAATGCGCATTACGGCCACGGACTTACGAGGTTCCCCCAAGCGCCGTCGGCAGTTTGCGACGGATCACGTCGACGATGCCGGGCGCGCCAGCAGCGGCAATGTCATGCGCAAGGCCCGGAAACGCGGTGCCGAGCAGCTTGTGATCGATCGGGCTGCCTTGCGACACGGTACCCACGGCCTTGCCCTTGGCGTCGCGCACGGTCCAATCGATCTGCACCACATCCTGACTACCGGTGCCCGGCAGGATGCGCAATTCGCCGTCGATCATGGCAACCGGATTGTCGTCTGCAATAGCAAGGCCTTGGCTGGCCAGCGCATCGGCCATCGCCAGGCTAAGAGCCTTGGTCTGGATGTCTTTCGGTCCGTGAACCAAATGCACAACAACATGCGGCCGTGTGGTATCGGGCGCGGCGCCATTGGCGGTCAGCAGCCCGACGATCAGTGGCGTCGCCTCGCGGGCAATGCGCGGAATATCGTTGCCGATTGGCACAGGCTGCTTCACCACGCCCAGTTCAGTCTGTTCTTGCGTGACTGCACGCCAAACCAGCGCGCCGTTTTCGATCGTCCCTTTCACCAGAACCTTGCGCGGCCCTGGATCATGTGTCGAAGCGAGAACGTCTTGGCGGGCCAAATCGTGCACGATCATCTCGTCCAGTCCGGGGTATTCGGCCACTGGCATGATCTGCACCGACGAGGTGACGCGCCGGTCGTCGATCAGCGGATTACTGGCGGGATGATCGGCGAATGGGTGAGGCACCGGGCCGCAGGCAGCGAGCATGCTGACAAGGGCAAGGGACATGAAGATGATGTTTTTGATCATGGCGCCATCAATGTGATCACTGAAATTTGCCGGCCGTAATCAGGTTCGTGGCGATGGGTGGTGCGGCGGAACGAGAAGAAACGCTGCTCATCGACGCAGGTGTCGAGGCCCAGCACATCCACGCGCGCTATCCCGGCCTGCGTCAGACGATGCGCCGCATAGGCCGGCAGATCGAAATGGCGTTTGCCGTCCTCGTCAGGTGTGGAAAAGAAGCGATCATGCGCGGCATCGTCTTTGACGACCGTGGCGACGAATTCGTCACCGACCTGATACGACGCCTGCGCGATACAGGGGCCGATGGCGGCCGCGATATGGTCTCTGCGCGCACCGAGTTTTTCCATAGCAGCAATCGTATTTTCGAGTACCCCGCCATGGGCGCCGCGCCAACCTGCATGCGCCGCGCCGATCACATGAGCGTCGGAATCGGCGAAGAGCACCGGCGCGCAATCAGCCGTAAGGATACCGAGGCCGATGCCGGGTCGCGTGGTCACCATGCCGTCCGCCACCGGGCGCGTCTCGTTCGTCCAGGAGTCGTCGACCACCACAATCGTACTCGTATGCTGCTGATGGATCGTGATCAGCGCGTCGTCGTGCAGGCCGAACGCGTTCGTCACGCGGCGGCGATTCTCGGTGACGTGGTCGCGGTCGTCCTTCGATCCATAGCCGCAGTTCAACGAGGCATAGATGCCTCGGGACGTGCCGCCTTCGCGTGTGAAGAACCCGTGGCGCGTGGTCTTGCCGGTGATTGCGGATGACGTGATCGGAGTCATTTCAGCGCTCGAACCCGGGCGGCGTGGCCAGAGACGGATGAGTCAGCGCCAGCGCCTTGAACAACGTGCCCATCTCGGCGCTGTCGATCAGACGGCGGCATGCGGTTTCGACCGCAGTAGCCTGTTTCGGATTGGCGCGCATCAAGCGATCTGTCCGCAACTCGATTCCCAGCGCCCGCAGAAACACGCCTTGCGTGATCGGTCCCCAGGCTTGCGCCGGTCGCGCGGCGGACGCGAGCGCTTGAAAATCCACATGAGCCGTCAGATCGGCTTCTCCCGGCTCGGCCAGCACATCGGTGCGTGCATGGCCCTTCACCGCCTGCAACGTATCACCCAGCGCCGAGGTTGCGTGACCGTAATCGATGATCAGCGCCGCGCCTTTGTCCACGGCCAGACGCTCGCCGATCAGCCCGGCAATCGCCGCCGCTGCCTCGTTGCGCTCGAAGACCGCGCCATCTTCCGTCGCGGGACCGACAATCGCAACCGGTGCGCCGTCTCCGAACACGAGATCGTCGCCGGCCGCGGTCACGACGCGTTCGTGCCACTGGCCGGCACGATGCACGAATTGGTGAACCGGCAGCGCGTCGAAGAACTCGTTGGCGATGACGATCATCGGCCCGGAAGGTACGGCGGCAAAATAGTCGTGCCACTCGACTTCGGCCGTCTTTAAGGCTTCGGCTTGGCGTGCGCGCAGGGTCGGGCTGGTCTCGACCAGATGAATGCGGATGGCTTCGCGAAAGGCTGGGTCCATCGCGGCACTGCGCAGCAGATCGGCCATCAGCGTGCCGCGCCCCGGTCCCAATTCCACCAGCAGCACCGGATCGGGCGCACCCATGCTGTGCCAGACCACCGACGCCCACAGGCCGGTCAGCTCGCCGAACATCTGGCTGATCTCGGGCGCGGTGATGAAGTCGCCGCCGCGGCCGAGTGGGTCCTTCTTGCGGTAATAGCCGTGCTCAGGATGAGCGAGCGCCATATCCATGAATTCGGAGACGGCCACCGGCCCGTGCTCCTCAATACGAGCGTGGATGAGTGCGGCCAAAGGGGTGACGCTTGGCGGCGTCACGGAGTCTTGCGCCGCGACCAGATGACGAGCGCGATCCCAGCCAAAGCGACGGGGATGCTGAGCACCTGTCCCATCGTCGCTTGCCCGATCACAGGACCCAGGAACGCATCCGGCTCGCGGAAGAATTCCGAGAAGATGCGCGCGGCGGCATAGCCGATCATGAAGCAACCGGTCAGCACGCCGGGACGCATCCGCAGCGACTCGATGCGCCAGAGCACATACATGATGATGAACAGCGCGAGGCCTTCCAGCCCGGCTTCCATCAACTCGCTGGGATAGCGTGGCTCGGGTCCGACCTGCGGATAGATCATCGCCCAGGGCAGATCGGGCGGCGCGATGCGGCCGACCAACTCGCCATTGATGAAATTCGCGATGCGGCCGAAGAACAATCCCATCGGCGCGACCACGGAAATCAGATCGCCCACGCTCAACGTGCTCAGCTTGTTGCGGCGGGTGAAGAGGACGATTGCGATGATCACGCCCAATAGGCCCCCATGGAACGACATGCCGCCATGCCAGATGGCGATCGCCTCCATTGGGTCGTGCAGATAGGTCAGCGGCTTGTAGAACAGGATGTAGCCGAGGCGTCCGCCCAGCACGACGCCGATGGTGGCCCAAACCAGGAAATCATCGATCTGTTCCGCGCTGATCGGCCGTGGCGGCTTGGTGGCGAGGTAGCGTACATAGCGCCAGCCACCGAACAGTCCGGCCATATAGGCCACTGCGTACCAGCGCAGGGCGAGGGGCCCAAGCCGTACGATTACGGGATCGATCTGCGGATAAACCAGGGCCATGGGTCAGCGATAACGGTCGGCGGCCGCGAGATAACGCGTCACATAGACGCTGACGCCGTCTTCGAGCGAAGCGAAGGGGCGATCGTAGCCGGCGGCGCGCAACTTATTCATCCGTGCTTGGGTGAAGTACTGATAGCGCGCCCTAATTTCGACAGGCGTATCGACGTAGCGGATATGCGGCTCTTTGCCCAGCGCGCGGTAGACGGCATTTGCCAGGTCGAGGAACGACCGCGCTTTGCCGCTGCCGACATTGAACAGGCCGTTGACCTTAGGATGGTCGTAAAGCCACAGCATGATCTGCACCACGTCATCCACCCAGATGAAATCGCGCAACTGACCGCCATCGGCATATTTCGGATTGTGCGAGCGGAACAGATGCGCCGGCGCGCCGGCCTCGGCATGCGGATAGATCTGCGACACCACGCTCGATTGCGAGCCCTTGTGATATTCGTTCGGGCCATAGACGTTGAAAAACTTCAGCCCGGCCCATTGCGGCGGCATCGGCTTCTTGTCAGCGATTTTGCGCGCGACGCGCCGATCGAACAGATGCTTGCTCCAGCCATAGGCATTCAGAGGGTGGAGCTGGGCAAGCGCTGGGATCGACTCGTCATCGTCGAAGCCTGCCTCACCATCGCCATAGGTGGCCGCCGATGACGCATAGATGATCCGCACATTATTGCGCGTACACCAGGCGAACAGGGCGACCGACAGATTGAAGTTGTTGTCGACCACCAGATCGCCGTCGATCGTGGTGGTCGAGGAGATCGCGCCCATATGGAAGATGGCGCTGATCCGCCCGGCATTGGCATCGAGAAACTCGAACAGCTTCTCGGGATGAACGATGTCGGAAATCTCGCGCTTGGCGATGTTGCGCCATTTGTCATTGGTACGCAGGCGATCACACACGACGAGCGGCGCTTCGTGGCGCGCTTCCAGCGCGGCCAGCAGATTGGAGCCGATGAAACCTGCCCCACCCGTGACGACAAACATCAGTTAATCCCTTTTTGTATCCGATCCTTATAGGCCCGGCCTTGCCGTCGGGCAAGCGCGTGCGGGGGCGCCTATTCGGTCGCGGCGATGACGATTTTGCGTTCGCGCCAGGCCCACATGGCAAGCAATGTCGCGAGGATCGTAGTGGCCACCACCAATGCGACACAACCGGGCCATCCGGCGCTGTCCCAGATGCTTCCTGGCAGGACCGCACCCAAGCTGCCGCCGACGTAATAGCTGCAGACATAGAGGCCGACGGCGCTCGTCTTGTTGTGGCGCGCGACCTGTCCGATAAAACCGAGGGATGCTGTCTGCGCCAGGAAGACACTGGTGACGAACAAGGCCAGCCCGAGGATGACCGTAGGCAGCCAATCGAACACAGTGCCGGCGATGCCGAGAATGCCGATACTCGCGGCGATGGCCAGCGCGCCACGGCGGCCCGCGCGGCGGATGAAGGCGCCGCTCAGCGGCGTGGCGACGGCGCCCAGCAGATAGACGGTGAAGATCATGCCCAGCGCCGTCGGACTCAGGTTGAAGGGCGGGCGCTCGAGGCGGAAGTCGATATAGGTGAAGGTGGCAACATTGCCGAACAGCACGGCCGCGCCGACGCCGCAGGTGGCCAGGAGCGGCGGGTTGCGCAAATGATCGAGAAACGCGCCCAACCCCGGCGGCCGGGCCGATGGTCCGCGCCGCGTGTGGGCCGGCAGCCACGCCCAGAGCCCGGCTGCGAATAACGCGGTGATCGCGGTCAGGGCCAGGAACCCGCCGCGCCAGCCGAAATGCTCGGCGGCAATGGCGGTCAGGAAGCGGCCCGAGAAGCCACCGAGAATTGAGCCGAGAACATAAAGACCGGTGACATCCACCGCCTCGGCCGGGCTCCAATATTCAGCCGTGAACGCAACCGCCGACGAGAAGATCGCGGGCAGCAGCAATCCTTGGACAAAGCGTAAGGCCAGCATCTCATTGAGCCCGTGGACCGCGGCCAACAGGGCCGTCACCGGCACCAGGAGAAAGATCGCCGTCAGCATCGTGCGCCGCTGACCGAATTTGTCGGCGATCAGGCCGGCGAAGGGGGCGGCGATCGCGATGGCCAAGGTCGATATCCCGACGATGCCCCCCGCATCGGCCGGCGTGACCTGGAATTCGGTCGACAGCGAGCTCAGCACCGATTGCGGCGCATAAAGGTCGATGAAGGCGGCAAAGCCGGCAATGAATACAGCCCGGCGCGGCGGATCGAATTTCATCGGGGATGATTTCGGCCGCGGATGCAGCCGCTCAAATGGCTATTTCGACTTCATCACCCACACGCCGTCCCAGTTTTCGCCGGGATGGTGGGCTTGCAGGTAGGCGCAGCGCTCGATGAACATCTGCGCGCTGCCGTCGGTGGGGTTGTGGGTCAAAGCCTCGGTGAACAGCTTGGCTGCCGCTTCGAACTTGTACTCGCGATAGGTCTGCAACCCTGCCTGGAAGGCTTGCAGGGCCGGGCGCATGTTCGGGAACGACTCGTCGGTGTGATAATCGAGCAGTTCGTAGATCGAGACGGGCTTGGTCTTGCCCTTGACCTGGATCAGGTCCATCTCGCGCAGGCGGTAGGTGCCTCTCAGCTTTTTGACGGTGTTCTCGCTGACCAGGATGTGGGCGCGATATTCCTTGCAGGCCGATTCGAGACGCGAGGCCAGGTTCACACCGTCGCCGATCACAGCGTATTCCATGCGGGTCGGCGAACCGATATTGCCCGAGACGACCTGATCGGTGTTCAAGCCGATGCCGATATCGATTTGCCGCTTGCCATCGGCGGTGCGGCGCGTGTTGAAGGCGTTGAGCTCGCGCATCATCGCGATGGCGGTGCGCACAGCGCGGTCTTCGTCGTCCTCATGGGTCAGCGGCGGAATGCCGAACTTGGCCATGATCGCGTCGCCGATAAACTTGTCGAGCATGCCGCCCTGGTCGGAGATGCAGTCGACCATCAGGGTGAAATACTCGTTGAGCAGGCTGACGATGCCTTGCGCGCCGAGTTCTTCCGACAGCGTCGTGAAGCCGCGCACGTCGGAGAACAGCAGAGTCGCCTCGACCGACTGACCACCCAGGGCTTCTTCGCCGGCCGCGAGCAGCTTGTCGGCCAAAGCCGGGTCCATGTAGCGCGACATGGTCGACTTCATGCGCTTCTCGTTGGAGATGTCTTCGATCATCACCAGCGAGCCGAGCTGCTTTTCGCCCGACCGCAACGGCATCACGGTCACATTGACGTTGAGATCGACCGGATCGAGCAGGCCCGCCATCTTGGCATCGACCACTGTCTCGACATTGCCGCTTTCTTTGACGGCGGCCAGCTTGTCCAGCACCCAGGCATTGGCGCCGGTCAATATCTCGGCGCCAGTCTTGCCGATCATCTCGCTGATGCGCGCCTTCAGAATGCGTCCGCCGGCGGCGTTGCAGGTGACGATCTTGCCGTCTTCGCTGAAGGTGATGACACCGTTGGACATCGATTCAAGAACCGACTCATTGTAGTTCTTGATGGCTTGCACGTCGTCGAACAGCTTCGCGTTTTCAAGGCCGATCGAAATCTGCGAGGTGAAGGCCTTCAGGCGCGCTTCATCCTCGGCGGTGAACGTACCGCCGCGCTTATTCAGTACCTGGGTCACGCCGATCAAATCGCCGTTCTTGTTGGCGACCGGCACGCACAGGATCGAGCGCGTGAAATATCCCGTCTTGCGGTCGAAGCTCGGGTTGAAGCGCAGATCGGCATAGGCATGCGGAATGTTAACGCTCGTCTTCGACGTGAAAACAGCGCCGGCGATGCCGAGGTGATTGGGCAGGCGGATTTTGGTCGCGCCCAGGCCCTGGCCGATCTCGGTGAAGAGCTCGTTGGTCTTTTCGTCATTGAGGAAGAGCGTCGAACGGTCAGCGTCGAGCATGCGCGTGATCGCAGCCATGATCTTCTGCAGCAACGGACCGAGTTGCAGTTCCGAGCTGACCTCCGAGACGACGTTGAGGAAATCGAGCTCTTGCTTGCGCGCCTTCTCGATGTTCTCGATGGTGCGGAAGCCTTCGAGGGAGACCGAGGCCTGGGCGATGATTGCCTCGACCAGCGACAAGTCGGCCTCGGTAAACCCGCCTTCGACCTTGTTGAGCAATTGCGCCACGCCGATCAGATCGCCCTTCAAGGTGCGCAGCGGCGCGGCCAGGATATTGCGCGTCTGGAAGCCGGTTTGCGCGTCGATGGCGCGGTTGAAGCGCGGATCGGCATAGGCGTCGGGAATGATCGTGCCCTTGCCGGTGGTGAACACATGGCCCGCCACGCCCGAGGTGTTGAGCAGGCGGATCTCGCGGGCGAAGCGGCCTTTGACGCGGGAATAAAGTTCCTGTGTGTTCGGATCGTTGAGGAAGACGGAACCCCGCGCCGTGCCGATCACCTGAGTGCAGATGTCGCGCATCGTCGACAGGGCTTCGTCGAGATTGTTGGCGCGCGCCATGCTGTTGGCGACGTCGAGCAGAAGTTCGGTGATCTTGGACGACTTGCGCTTACTGCGCACCGTCATGCGGTCGCGTGCCGAAAGCTCAAGCATGGGCCTTCATCCGCGCCGCCTGGGTGTCGAGCTGCTCGCGCAGCGCGTTGACCGAACCCTTCAGCTGAACGATCTCGGCGGTCGATTGCTGCAGCGCCTTTTGCGTCCGTTCGGTCTCGCTCACGCGCTGCAGTTCGAGTTCGTCACGCAACGCGCCGACGGAAGCCTTCAATTGAATGATTTCGGCATTGGAGTCGGCCACGGCCTTCTGCACGCGCTCCTGCTCGCCGATGCGCTGCATCTCGAGCTGGTCTCTCAACGCGTTCGCGGTGGCCTTCAACTGACGCACCTCATCTTCGCTGGTGGCAACCGCCTTCTGGGTGCGTTCCTGTTCACCGATGCGGCCAAGCTCCATCGAGTCGCGCAAGGCATTAATGGTCTCGCGAAGCTGCGCGATCTCGGCATTGAGTTCGGCCAGCTGACGCTGATGCTGGACCCGCTCCTCGGCCCACAGAGCCTCGACCTTTTCGAGCCTCTCGGCGGCGCTAAGGGATTCAGCCGGCGGCGACGGTGTCGCTGCGGCTTCGGCGGCACTCATGCCGGTCTCCGACTGGGCCTTGAACACGAGATAGTAACACCATCAATTCCTACGCGAAACCAATTGTATTCAAACAGTTCTTCAGCCGGAGCAGGGCCATTTCGACGGGCCGGCAACCGGCCTTTGGTGGCCATTTGGCGCCAAACAAACAAAAAGGGCGCCACCTTTATGCAAGGCGGCGCCCAAACAAATGGTTAAACGGGGCCGATCAGATGATGGCAACCGTCTCGGCTTGGGGGCCTTTATGGCCCATCGTGATCGTCAGCCGCACGCGCTGATCGGGCTCCAGCGTACGCAGGCCCGACTTTTCCAGAGCACGGATATGGACAAACACGTCCTTCCCACCGTCGTCGACGGCGATGAAGCCAAAGCCCTTATCGGGGCTGAAGAACTTCACGCGACCTTCGACCGTCGGTCCGGGTTCGCCGCGGGTTTCCGTCGGACGCGGGCGCTTCGGCGCCGCCGTCGACATGTCCACGGAGTGAACATTCACCACCTGCGGCCCACGCTGGCCAGGACCAAGGTCACAGACCATCGACGCACCTTCGGCCACTTCGCCGACGCCGGCCCGTTCAAGGGCCGAGATGTGAAGGAAGGCATCCGGCGCGCCGTCGGTCGGCGACACGAACCCGAACCCCTTCGTTGCGTTGAACCACTTTACCGTCACCGTAACGTTCGACTGCTCGACGGGCGGGCGGCTCATTTCTTGCCGCGGACGCTGAGAAGACGGCGGCGGCTCAAAACCACCGCCACCACCGAAATCACCCATACCGTCGCGATGCCGACCGTCGCCGCGGCGACGATGTTCGGACCGATCACGTTGCCAAGACATCTGCTAAGCTCTTTCCATCCGTTGTCGTCCTGCACTCAGGGCGGCGTAACAGGAAGACATGTCCCCCAAGTTCCGCTCCCCATCCCCCACTGCCATCGCCCCTACGAAAGCCCCGCCGAAACGATGCTTCCGCCTTTCCCTTGACCCCATCGATCGCGGCAACCCCCACGGGACGACCGCCCTGCAATAGGCAAGCAGACAGACTGCTCATGGCAGCAAACAACAATAATATCATCGATCCGAACTATTCGCACCTGCCTTCTTTTAGGCGCTTTTAGGTGCGCCAAAGCCTCCCGTCCACGCCTCGGCGGGAGCCAAGGCATGGATGGAACAGGCTTAAGAGCCCCCTAATCGGTCGGATCAGGCGGTGCCGCTCTGCAGCAAACCTTCGGCGATCTGCAGGTTGATATTGATCAGCGTATCAAGGCGGCTGTCGGGGATGGTGATGCCATCGCGCCAGGTGGTGCCGGCCACAAAACCGCTGAGCTGCACGAGGTTATGACGGATCGATGCGGGCAAGGCATTGCCCGGACGGGAGACGAGGGTGCGGATGGCCACCCAGAGCTCAAGGTTGTGCTCGAGCGCGGCGGCCAGATCGGCCCCCTTGCCGCGAGCGCGGTCGAGACCGACAGCCGCTTCGGTAAGCGCGAAGGCGTCCTGTTCTCGGGTCGACATCGACTGAAGTTCTACGGTGCTCATGGCTTCTCCTTTCGTGAACCGGGCTTCTTCTATCCCGGCAAATAGCGCCGCCTGCTTGCGCCGTTACTTGAGGTAGTTCAGCAGGCTCAACTGCCGGACCGACGACAACGACTGATACGAGGCTTGCAATGCCTGTTGTTGGTCGAGCAGTTCAACGATGGTCTGCGTCGGATCGGCATTGGTCAGGGTGCCGACCGATGTGGTCAGGAAATTCTGGAAATTGGTCTGCTGCGCCGTGACCGAGCTCAGCGTTTCCTGCTGCAGGGCCAGGTTGAGCGACAAATCGCTGACGTTCCCTGAATTCTCAGCACCGTAGGGCGGCGTGCCCTCGGTGGAGGTCGCGCCGCCCAGCGACGAGGTCAGCAGATAGTTCGCGGCCGTGAGCCGGCTGCTGTTCATGTCCAGTCCGCCGGCGGTGCCGGTTTGGCCTTCGGCGATCAATGCCATCGCGCGAATCGCCTTTTCGAAGGCCGGATTGGCAGCGGTGATGCCATAGGACATCGGCGTGTTGTTGTCGATCTCCGAACTCACTGTGGCGTTGTTGCCCTGGTAGTAGCTCGAAGTGCTGAGCGAGAGGTTCTGAGCCACCTGCACGGCCGTGTTGGCCGGAGCGACCGTCACGCTCGAATCGCTCGGATCGATGCCGGTCACGACAAAGGCGCCGTTGTTGCTGGCGCTGCCCGAAACTTTGATCACGTCGCCGATATTGATGCCGCTCAGCGAACCCGCATTGGCGGCCGACATGGTGTCGCTTGCGGCATCGAAGGTGATCCCGCCCGTGTTGGCACCTGCGAAGCTGGTCGTGCCGTCGGTGATCTGCGCATTGGTGTTGCTGGCTTCGTCGGCAACGGGCGTTGAGAACGTGCCGGTTACGACATAGCTGCCGTCGTTGTCGGCGCTGCCCGAGACGTTGACCGTTTGGCCGACGGCCATGCCGGCCAATGAACCGCCATTGGCCGCGGTGACGACGCTCGACGACGAATCGAAGGTCAGCGCTCCCGGCGAAAAAGACGTCGCAGTACCGTTCGAAATCTCGGCCGAGGAATTCGCCGCTTCGTCGTTCAGCGATGTTTCGACCGTGCGCTGTACCGACAGCGTGCCCGAAGCGTTGGCCGTGACGAGATAGGTGCCATTGTTGGACGGAACGTTGGCGTCGGCAACGGTGATATACGAGCCGGCTGGAACCCCGCTCAACAGCGTGCCGCCGACGTTATCGGTGATCGTGCCGTCGGAATTGAAATTGATGCCGTTGGTCGCATCGCTCAGCGACGCGGTGGATGTGCCCGTCGGATAGGAAATCGTCGCAGAAGCATCGGGGCTGCCGCTCGAGTCGAGATTGGGCGCGCTGGTGAAGCCCGCGCGCTGGATCGCTAGGCTCGATCCGTCCGAACTCACGCTGCTGACGATGTAGTTGCCGTCATTGGACGGATCGGTGGCGCCGCTGACCGTGAACGAGTCGCCGGCGTGAAGCTGCGAGAACGTGCCCGCCTGCGGCGATGCCAGCACCCCCGGCGGCGAGAAATAGACACCGGCCACCGGCTGAATGTTCAGCCCGGCATCCTGCGACGCCATGGTCGAGGTCGTGATCATGGCCGTTTTATCGTAGGTGTTGGTGGAAGGATCGCCCTCGGCGGTGAAGCTGGGCGCTACCGTCAGCGTGTTGCCGTCGTTGGCCAGGATCGAATAGTTGCCGTCATAGGCCGATCCCGTGAGGGTCACGGTGCTGCCCACGGGCAGATTGGAAAATTGGCCCGGATTCGCCGCGCTGATCGTACCATTCTGAGCGTTGAAGGTAATGCTGCCCGTATTGAGCACCGAAGTCGAAGTATTGCTCAGATCGGCCGCGGAGGTGTCGCCGTAGGTCGTGTTGTAGCCGTCATACTCGGCCTGGAACTGCGACAACGTGCTGGCGTTGAGCTGGAACGGCGGCGTGGTCGTGTCGCTCCCCGAGAACAGATACTGTCCGTTCACCTGGGTGTTCAGGTAGTACTGCATGTTCTTCAGGGCGGAAAAGGCCTGCTGCTGCAAGGTTTGCTGATCGTCAGCACTGCCCCCCTGATCGTTGTCGATATAGTTCTGCAAATCCTGTTGAAAATTGCTGATCTCGTTCTGAACCGAGCTATAGACTTGGCTCATCCCTTGCAGGTTCAGATTGACCGTGTTGTTTGTGGTCAAATAGTTCGAGATCGAGCTGTTCTCGTTGGTCAGGTTCAGTGCTTGCTGCGCCACATCGGCGATGCCGTCATAGGACAGCGACTTCTTGCCCGAAGTGGTTTCCTGCAGAAGCTGATCCTCGGTTGCCTTGGTCTGCATGACCAGGGCGGTATTGTATTGATCCGAGGCATAGGTACCGACGCTATCGACCATCTCTCACTCCTATTGGAGGATGCTGTCGAGGACTTGGAAGAGCTGCTGCATCGTCGAAATCACTTTCGCCGATGCCGAATAGGACTGCTGATAGGTCAGCAAGTCGCTTAACTCCTGGTCCAGGTTGACACCCGATACCTGCCCCTGCTGATTGCTCAGATTGCTCACGAGCGAGGTCTGGTAGGTGAGCTGGGTGTTGGTGTTGCTCGCATTCGTCGACGCCGTGGCGATCATGTCGGCCGCGTACTGAGGCAGCGACAGATTGCCCTGACTGAGGCCGCCCGAAGAGGGCAGGCTCAGTGGGCTCGACATGTAATTGGCCATGTCTTGCGTAATCGTGCTGTCCGACGAACCGACGTAATAGCTGTTGCTGGTCGAGTCGTATTGGATCGCGCCGCGCGACATCAGCGACGGATTCGCCTGGATGTCGGACCGCACGGTGAGGTAGGTCGAGGTGTTGAGAGCGGCCGGACCCATATTGGTCTGGTCGAGCAACGTGCCCGTCGCCTGAAGCTGACTATTCGAACTGTGCGTGATCTGCAGGCGTTGGCCCGAACCGTCGGTGACCACCGTCGCGCTGGCAAGCTGGGTCGTGTCGAAGTCGAGCTGCTGCGGTCCGCCGCTGGTCATGTCTTCGGCCATCTGCAGGCTCTTGCCCTGCTGGTTATAGATTTGCAGCCACTGATTGGTGCCATCAGTGCCCACGGTCGCCTGCACACCGGCGGCCGCCAGCGTGGTGTTGCTGTTGATCGAAGCGGCGATGTCCGAAAGCGATTCGTTGTCGCTCACCGAAATGCTGCCCAGCGTATAGGGCTGATTTTTGATGGTCAGCGTGCCGGCCTGCGCCACGAAGCTGCCGGTCGGCAGCGCGCTCGTATTGTAGGTGACCGCCTGCTGATTGATCTGGGCCGCGATCTGCGCGAGCGTCGAACCGGCGGCGAAGCTGATATTGAGCGCCTGCGGCGTGCCGCTGGAGGGATCGCCATTGGCGAAGCTCGGGTCGGTCAGTTCGAGGCTGGTCGCTTTCGAGACCGAGAAATTGTTCGTCAATGTCGCCGATTGATACGTGGTCAGCGGCTGATTGGTCACCAGCAGGTCGTTCAAACCCAGGAAGTTGGCGAAGCCCGAAGCCGTCGTATCCGGCGAAGCTTGCAGTCCCAGCGCCGTGGCCGGATTGGTGGTCAGACCCAACTGGGTCGCCATCGCGCCGGTGTAGCTGGCCGGCTGGCCGGTGGTGCTGACGATCGAGAGATAGCTGTTGCTCGGGTCGACAGTCGCGAGCAGGCCCGAACCCGAGAAGGGGCCGAGCGGATCATTGATCTCGGACGCCAAGGAGGCCAGCGAGTCGGAGCCCGTCTCGACATTCGACGTGTAGGTGACGCCGTTGATCGTCGCCGTCATCGAATTGCCGGCGGTGGCGGTGAAGGGCGTGGTTGACTGCACCGTGTAGGGCGTCGTGTTCACGCTCATCTGATTGCCGGCGACATCGACCACCTGCAGCGCCGACTGATTGCCCACCGTGATCACCGACGCGTTGAGCTTGCCGCCACTCTGCGCGTTGATGTTGTTGGCGATGGTGTTCAGGCTCCACGCCGGGTTCATCGTGATTTGCGCGAGCTGCCCGCTCGAATCCGAGAAGGTCATAACGCCCGACACGCCCGGCACCGAGGCCCCGTTGGTGTAGTTGTTGCTGGTGAAGGTGCTGGACAGGTTATCGTTATCGACGTTGAGCGTGACCGGCCCGGCGGTATTCGTGCCTGCCGGCAGCATGCCGAGGCCGCTCTCCACATTGCCGCCCTGCGTATCCGGGTTGACGTAGAGGTTGTTGCCTGCGTTGTCGACGACCTGCAGGAAGTCGCCCGATCCGGCCGAATTGGGAACCAGAGACGCGGTGATACCGCTGACCCCGGCCAGTTTCGCCTGGATCGTCGACAAAGTGTCCGACGCGGTGACATTGACGGAGTAGCTGGCGCCTGTCGAATCCTCGAAGGTCAGCGGACCGGTGAAGCCGAGCGCCGTATTCGGATCCGTACTGACCTGCGACTGATAGGTACTGGTCGATTCGTCGCGGAAGCCGATCGTGGTCGATGACGTCTGCGGCAATTGGATCGAGAACTGCCCGGTGGGCAGAACCGACGCATAGGTCACATTGCTGGTGCCGAGCTGCGTGTTGATCCAGCCGTTGAGCCCGCCGGCGACCTGATCGATCGTCCAAGAATTGGACGTCGGCAGACCCGTCGACTGCATGTACTGCTTCATCATCAGCGACAGCGTCGTCGTTCCCTGCTGGCTGCCGTCGCCGTTGAACAGCGTGACGGCGGTATCGCCGCTCTCCAACGAGATGTTCTGCGAGCTGGGATCGAGGAAGGTCGTCTGGCCGGTGAAACTCTGGCCGCCCGACGGATAACTGGTACCGGCGTTGTTGATCTGATTCAGGCCGGTCTGCAGAGTCTGCGCCATCGTGTCGAGCTGCGATTGTATGTTGGGCAGCGACGTATCGCGCATCGTCAGCAGGCCCGAAATATCGCCGCCCGTGATCTGGCTGGTGATGTCGGTCGCGCCGCCGGAGATGTTCGGGCCGCTGACGGTGATGCCCGACAGCTGGCCGCCCTGCAGCGACATCTGCGCCTGGATCGTGCTCGCCGGCGAGAAGTTCACGGTCTGCGCAGCACCATCGACCAGCGGCGTGCCCTGCGTCGTGTAGACCGAGATCGATCCGTCGCCACGCGTGAAGGTCGTGTAATTCATATATTTCGATAGCGTCGCCAATTCGCCGTCGCGCTGGTCTTCCAGATCGGAGACGTCGGTGCCGGAGGCGGTATCGGACGAAATCTGGGAGTTGAGCGCTGCGATGTTCTGCAGCGTCGTGTTGACGGTGCCGACGTCCTGGTCGATCTGCTGGTCGGACTGTTCGCGCAGCGTTTGGACCTGCGTGCTCATCGACTGGAAGCTGTTGGTGACGTTTGTCGCGGCTTCTACGGCCTCGGAGGCGGAACCGCTGGGGTTGTTGGCGACATCGCTGAACGAATTCCCCAATGTCTGCATGAGATCGGCGATCGACGATCCGCTGCCGACATTGCCGAACATGTTCTGAATCTGGGTGTTGAACTGTGCGACGCTGGTCAGCGATTGCAGCGTGCCCGATGCCGTGTTCAGCGAATTGGTCAGTGCCTGATTGACCGACCGCGTGATCGAAGCGACCTGAACGCCCGCGCCCTGGCCCGCCAGAACGTTTTCCTCGAGCTGAACCGTCTTCTTCGAGTAGTTCGGCGTATTGATATTGGCGAGGTTGTTCGAAATGACGTTGAGCGCCTGTTGCGATGCAAGTAGGCCGCTCAGCGCGGAATTGAGGGCAAGGCTGGTAGCCATGACGCGGTTCCTCAGACCGTCCGGTTGAAAGCGATCGACGCCGCGCCTTGCGCGGCCGAAGGCGCGACCCGGCCGCCGCGCGAGTAGTTCACTTCTTTCTGCACATGCTGCTGCGCGGCGTGATTTATCGCCGAGAACAGGCGGTCGATCGAATCCATCGTCGCCTTCAGCAGGATCGCATTCTCCTTTACGCGCTCGTCGAGCCCCTGAGCCAAGGCGATCAATTGCGCCTTCTGCTCAGGTTCCATCGTCCGGGCGGCTTCCGTATCGCGCGCGAGAACGCGCATGCGCTCGTGATAGAGACGTGTGGCGGCCGTCTTGCGCTCCTGCAACGCCGCCGCGGCGCGGGCATCATGGCGGCGCAAAACCTGATTCTCTTCCGCGAGTACGTCATCCATCAGACGCACGGCCTCGATCACGCCGCTCACGGTACCGGTGGCGCCCGCAGCGGCCACGCGCGCGGTTCGTGCCATGCCGGAGGGGCTGCCGGGAAGCGGGGGTGTCTGAACGGCGGGGTGCGACGCCGTGACGCCAGGACGCTGCCCCTGCGCGGGCATACCCGGGCGACCGCCGACTGGCGGCAGCCTGGGGCTGGTGTTCGGAACAGCAGCCAACGGCACCGGGCCTCTCGGCGCCTGTCCCGGAGCCGTAGGCGGTAGCGGCACCGCGAGTCGCGCAGGGGGTGGCGACATTGGGCCGCCGCGGGGCGGAGTTTTGGATGGCGGCTTGGGCAGCGGCTTCACGATGCCACCTCCTGCTGCGCCAGCATCGACTTCAAAACCTGAGCGCCAATGCCGAAGCTGCCGGCGGCGCCGATTTTCTTGGCGTATTGATCGAGCAATAGCGAACGGAACATCTCTTCGCCATGGCCGCCGCCGAACATGCCGTCGGTCTTGACATCGGAGAACATCTGGTCGAGCACCTGCGAGGCGAAGAAGGTCTCGAAGTCCTGTGCCGTCTTCTTGGCCGAGGCCAGATTGGTGGTGCCGCCGATCTTGGTGGTCGGCGTCTGCTGGCTGCTGGAAAGGGCCAGGTTGGCGTTGCCGGCCAGGGCGGAAAGTCCCGCGTCCATCTTACATCACCTCGATGTCGGCTTGCAGCGCGCCGGCGGTTTTCACCGCTTGAAGGATGGTCAGCAGATCGCGCGGACCGATGCCCAGCGCGTTGAGCCCATTGACCAGTTCTTGCAGCGTCACGCCGGACGGCAGGACGGCCAATTTGTTCTGCTGGCCTTCGTCGACATTGATGTCGGTGCGCGCGACCGTGGTCGTCGTGCCCGTGGTCGAGAACGGCGCCGGCTGCGAGACTTGCGGCGTCTCGGTGATGCGGATGGTCAGATTACCCTGGGCGATCGCGACGGGGCTGATGCGCACATTGTCGCCGATCACGATCGTGCCCGTGTGTTCGTCGATAACCACGCGTGCAGTCGAATCGGGCTCCACGGCCAGTTGCTCGATATCGGTGATCAGCGCAACCGTGTTGCCGTTATAGCGCGCGGGCACCGTCAGACGGACGTTGGAGGGATCGGTCGGCGCCGCGGCCTCGGTACCCAGGAACGCGTTGATCGCCTGGGCCACGCGCCGGGCGGTGGTGAAGTCGGGATTGCGCAGCTGGATATAGACGGCCTGCATCTTCGACATATCGAACGAGACTTCGCGCTCGACGATGCCGCCATTGGCGATACGGCCCGAAGTCGGGATGGCCTTCTGTACCGAGCCGGCCTGACCCGAAGCGGCGTAACCGCCGGTGGTCAGCTGGCCCTGGGAGACGGCATAGACGTCGCCATCGGCGGCGACCAGGGGCGTCACTAGCAGGGTGCCGCCGACCAGGCTGGTCGCGTCACCGAGCGCACTGACTTGAACGTCGATGGTGCTGCCCGGGCGGGAGAAGGCCGGCAGTTTGGCCGTCACCATCACCGAGGCGATGTTCTTCGGCAGGATTTGCTGCGTCTGGTCATAGGTGAAGATGCCGAGGCGCTGCAACATGCCCATCAAGGACGCGCGGGTGTATGCGTCGTTCTGCACGTTGTCGCCCGTATTCGGCAGACCCACCACCAAGCCGTAGCCGACCAGCAAGTTGTCGCGGACGCCTTCGAAGTCGCCCACATCCTTAATGCGCGACACGGCATGTGCGGGCTGGGCTGCGAAGGCCATCGCGCACAGGGTCAGCGCCGCCAGAAGGCGGTGGAAGGGAAGGCTGGGAATACGAACCCGGATCATTGCTCTCTCCTCGTCCCTGCCGTGCCCAAGACGCAGTGGGGGTAATTCCGGTCCCAGCAATGCGAATGCCGTGCCAGGGGTAAAAGACCCATAAAATGCCCATTAATCGGGGTTTTCTGCGCCTATATAGGCCTCGTTCCACCGGCAATCCGCGCCGCCCGCTCGGCAAATTCTTCCTGCCTCTCATTGGCTTATCCCGCTTTCAACGCTTTGCGCCGCGGTATAAACTCCGCCGACATCCATGGACGCAGGTGCGCGTAAGGTATGAAAGTTTCCGGCCCCGGAAACTCGGCCGGTCCGTCCCAAGTTCGGAAGACGGGCAAGACCGACAAGTCGTCGACGGACAACTTCGCCAAGCAGCTTGGCGGGGGGCCCGAGCAAGTCGACGAAACCCCGACGATCGACGCGCCGGCCGCCGTCGCCAGCGTTGACGCGTTGCTGGCGGCGCAGGCCGTGGGCGGCGACGTCGAGGAAGATGTGCGCCGCCGGCTTCTACGCCGGGGCGAAGACATTCTCGATCGCCTGGATGAATTGCGGCATGCCCTGCTGATCGGCGTGGTGCCTAAGGACCGGCTGATCCAACTGGCCCAGATGGTCCGGGCTCGGCGCGACAAGGTGGCCGATCCGCGTCTGGCCGCCGTGCTTGACGAAATCGAGCTTCGGGCCGAGGTCGAACTCGCCAAGCTCTCGCGCAAGCCCGGCTAGTTCGGAACTGTCAAAAATCCTTTCTTTTCAGACGGTCCGGTAAGTTGACCGGGGGTTCACGCGGGCCTTGCTTGGCCGGGGTCCGATCCGTATATTCCCGGCGCGACTGGTCCCGGAGTTGCGGGGAGAGAATGACCGTTACTTTGCCGCCCGATTACCATCCGTCCGATGACGAAGAGTTTATGAATGACGTCCAGCGTGAATATTTTCGGCAAAAGCTGATCCGCTGGCGCGCCGAACTCCTCAAAGAAGCCGACGAAACCCTTGCGCATCTGCAAGAGGGCGGCTTGCAAGAGGCTGACATCGCCGATCGTGCGCAAGCCGAAGCCGATCGGGCGCTGGAACTGCGCACCCGTGACCGTGCCCGCAAGCTGATCGCCAAGATCGATGCGGCGCTGGGGCGGATCGAAGACGGCAGTTATGGCTACTGCGAAGAGACCAATGAACCGATCGGTGTCCGTCGTCTCGACGCCCGCCCGATCGCGACTTTGTCGATCGAAGCGCAGGAACGTCACGAGCGTCTCGAACGCACCCATCGCGAGGAATAGCGGGTTCGTCACGTCGCCGTTTCGCGGCCAAAAATACAAAGGGCGGTTCCACTGGGAACCGCCCTTTTTGCTGGGACGCTCGTTCAGAACGGCGAGATGTCGTCCCAGAGCTGTTGACCCCAACGTGCCGACTGCACGTCGGAGAGCGTGCCGCGGCCGCCATAGACGATCCGCGCTTCGGCGATCTGGTCGGAGTTGATGGTATTACCCGATGCAATGTCCTGCGGCCGGATGATGCCCTGGATCGAAACCTGACGCAGTTCAGAGTTCACGCGCATCTCTTGCGACCCTGAGATCACCAGATTGCCGTTGGGCAGTTTCTGCGTGACCATCGCCGCGACGTTCATCGTGACGGTTTCGTTACGCTGCAGGGTGCCGGTGCCGTTGACGGTGCTGGTCGAGCCGAAGCTGAACAGGTTGGTCGGACTCACGCTGCTCGGCAGGATCTTGTGCAGGCTGTTTTCCAGGCCCAGGAACACGAAGCCCGAAGCGGCGTCGTCGGAATTGGCCGAGACCGCCTTGGTGTTGTTGTTCAAAGTCGCGGCATCGGTTTGGCTGACCTGCACGGTGATGATGTCGCCCACTTCACTGGCACGCTGATCCTTGAGGAAATCGCGTGCGCCGGGACGCCACAGCGAATTGACGCCTGCGCTCGGTGTCGTGGGCGCGGGCATCGGCATGCTCACCGGCTGATAGCCGGGCGCCTTGGTCGGGTCCTGGACGGCCGAGGTCTTCGGCGGCTCACCGACTTCCGACAGCTTCTCGAGCGTATTGCAGCTCGTCAGGGCAGCGATGGCGGCCAGTGCCGCCACCCGCAGAGCCATCCGGCTGGTTTGGGTTTTCATCACGGGGCTCCTCAATTGGCCATCGCCAGGCCACCATTGGTGGCAGGCACCGGGGTGACACCGACGCCGACGCTGACGAGGTTAGGACCTTCGACGCGCGCCGGTACAATCAGGTTGCTGCGGGTATTGGTGACCTTGATGACATCGCCGATGGCACCCGCCTCGTTGGCGCGGCCTTGCACGGTCAACAGCATCCCACCCGATTTCAATTCGATGGTGATCAACGCGCCGCGGGCAACGGAAACCGGCTTCTGCAGATCGGCAAGCGTGATCGTCTGGCCGGTCCGCAAGGTGCCGCGCGGCGACATGCCGATGATCTGATCGACATCGAGAACGGCATCGCGGCGAACGGCATCCTTGCGCATGCGCGCGAAGGTCAGATCGCGCGTGGCGATCACGTCGTCACGGCCGATCGGATGGGCGATCGTCGGGACGTCGATCATCACGCGAACGATGCCCGCCACCGAAACGCGCGACGGCGTCTGGCTGTCGGCCGGCGCTTCGATGATGGCGCTGAAGTGCTTGGTCGTCTCGTCATAGATCAAGTCGCGCACCGCAACGGTGGCCGGAGCGTCGGCGGGGATCACCAGGCTCAGATCATGGTTGGCGATGTCGATCTGCTCGTCGGCTGAAACGCCCTTTTCGGCCAGAGCCGCGGCGATTTCCTGCTGGATGCGTTCGTGCCCGATGGTCATACCGGGGCGGTCGATCACGATTTCCAGGAATGGATCGTCGGTGCTCCAGTCGATGCCGTTGAGCGTCGCCACGCGATGCAGCCAGTCGGCGTCGACAATCGCCTTGTGGCCCGGCGCCGGCGCCCTGGCGACAAAGGTGTTGGCTTTGTCGCCGACGCCATCGAACAGGTCGCCCAAACGGATATTGTCGCCGGTCACCACCGCAGCCGGACGCAGAATCGCATCCGCCCAGGCGGGAACCGAAAGCAGGACCGCCGTAAGCGCACCGGCGGCGATCAGCAGCAGGCGAAAGTTCATGGCGGTCCCCCGTATTACGACTTCAACTGGTTGACGGTTTGCAGCATTTCGTCCGAGGCCTGAATCACCTTGCTGTTCATTTCATAGGCGCGCTGGGCGCTGATCAGATCGGTGATTTCGGACACGACGTTGACGTTCGAGGTTTCGAGAAAGCCCTGCAGGATCGAGCCGAAACCCGCCGAACCGGGGCTGGCCGTCGAAGCGGCGCCCGACGATGCGGTCTGCAGATAGAGGTTGTCGCCCTGGGCTTCGAGGCCTGCTTCGTTCGGGAACTCGGCCAGCTGGAACTGACCGACGACCGAGGCAGTGGTCTGGCCATCGAGCGTGACCGAAACCTGGCCCGACGAGTTGATCGTCACGCCGGTTGCTTTCGTATCGATCGTGATGCCGGGCACCACGGTATAGCCATCATGGGTGACGATCTGGCCGCTCGGGCTCAGCTGGAACGAACCGTCACGCGTATAGGCCGTCTCGCCGCTGGGCAGCGTGATCTGGAAGTAGCCCTTGCCCTGGATCGCGAGGTCGAGCGTGTTGTCGGTGTTGTTCAAGCTGCCCTGCGCCGTGAGGCGATAGACCGCGTTGGTCTTCACACCCAGGCCGATCTGCACGCCCGACGGGACGATCGTGTTGTTGTCCGACGAGTTGGTGCCGATGCGCTTCAGGTTCTCGTACAGCAGATCGACGAACTCCGGACGGCGCCGCGTATAGGCCGTGGTGTTGATGTTCGCGATGTTGTTCGAGATAACCTCCACGTTGGTCTGCTGAGCCTGCATACCCGTGGCGGCGATGTTCATGGCCATCATGGCGAAAAGTCCTCCTTAAGCGTTCTGCGCCTGAGCGCCAGACAAGGTGTCGATCGCCTTCATCTGGCGATCGTGCTCGTTCTGGATCATGTTCATGACGCCTTCATAGTTACGCATGATGCTCAGCATGTTGGTCATTTCGGACACAGGCTGAACGTTCGATTCTTCCAGCATCCCCTGCACCACACTGGGGTGCTGCACCGTCTGCGGGGTCTGCGAGGTCTGGTAGGTACCGTCGCCCATCGGCTGCATCTGCTGCTCGTTGGCGAAGTTGGAAACTTGGATAATGCCGACTTGGCCGTTCTCGGTGGACACGGTCCCATCGCCGGCGACCGAAATCGACGTCTCGCCGGGCGCCAGCACGATCGGCTGGCCATTCGTTTGCAGTACCGGGTAGCCGGCGGTGGTCACGACCATGCCCGTCTCGTCGAGGCGGAAATGGCCGGCGCGCGTATAGCGCTGCCCGCCGGGCGTATCGACCGTGTAATAGCCCGATCCATGAATGGCGATGTCGAGCGAGTCGCCGGTCTGGGTGAGGGGGCCTTCGCGGGTGTCATGCAGGACGCCGAAGTCTTGGGCGAATGAGAGCTGGCGGCCAAACGGGGTTTGGTCGCTCTTGGACTTGGCCAGGTAGCTGGTGAACATCATCTGCTCGGCCTTGAAGCCGGGCGTGTTGGCGTTGGCCATGTTGTTGGCCACGACCGCCATCTGCCGCCACAAGGCCGATTCGCGAGACAGCGCGATATAGGATGTATTGTCCATCGTTCGTGATCCAAAACCAAATCTAGTGGTCCGGCCTTCATAAGCATGGATCGTGCCAAACAACTCGATGGCGAAATAACTTATATGTTTCAACAGAATATTGATTTGTGGCCGCTTCGGCCTGAAGTCCCGGGCCTGCCGGGTTGACGGTTCTATGCCGGGCAGTTCTTGCCCGTTAACCTTTTTGCCGAGTCGGCCGCGCCAAGCCGGCAAGCGACTGGAATCCGAAGAGGAAAAAGCACGTCTGTTGGCTTTTTATGTCAATGTGTTGTTAACGATCGCGGTCTAAAGTCACGCTGACCTGATCGGCGTGCCGGATGTCCGGCCCGGTAGGGACGGAGCCCATGGCCGAAGACCTCGAAGAAGACCTCGGCGGAACGGAGACGATGGACGATGGCGAGGCGCCGCCAAAGCGCTCGCGCCGCCGTCTGCTCATGTTCATCGCCATTCCGATCCTGCTGATCGTTATCGTTGCGGCTGCCGCGTTCTTTACCGGCATGCTCGATGGACTGCTCGGCGGAAAGAAGAAAGACGACGCAGCCGCCGAAGCGCCTGCCGCCGATGCTGCTGCACCCGCAGGCAAGCCCGGCGCGCCCGGCCAGCCCGGCGGCACGGTCTTCTACGACATGCCCGAAATTCTGGTGAATCTGAGCAGCCCAGGGCAGGTGCGGAAGCAGAACTTCCTGAAGATCCGCGTCAGCTTCGAATTGCAGAATGCGCTCGACGTGCCCAAGATCGAAGCGGTGATGCCACGCATCATCGACAATTTTCAGGTATACTTGCGTGAGTTGCGCGTCGACGACCTGCAGGGGTCGGCCGGCATGCTGCGGCTCCGCGAAGAACTTTTGGCACGCGTGAACGCGGCGGTGAAGCCGACCAAAGTGAACGACGTGCTGTTCAAGGAAATCCTGGTGCAGTGATAGGAATGCGCCGCGATGGCCGATGAAAATCAAGTAGCTGGAGGCGACGCCGGGTCCACTGACGCCGCTGCGGCCGAATGGGAGGCGATGCTCGGCCAGACCGATGCCGCCCAGGGTGTTGCCGCGCCGGCTGGCGGCGCCCCGGCACAAGCGACGCGCGTCCTCAACCAGGACGAAATCGACTCGCTCTTGGGTTTTGACGACTCGCGCGATAGCGACAGCGAACGCGCCGGCATTCAGGCGATCCTCAATTCGGCGCTGGTTTCCTATGAACGACTTCCGATGCTGGAAGTCGTGTTCGACCGTCTCGTGCGCATGCTCTCGACCAGCATGCGCAACTTCACGTCGGACAACGTCGAAGTCTCGCTCGACAACATCCTCAGTTTGCGGTTCGGCGACTATCTGAACTCGATCCCACTGCCGGCCATGCTCGCCGTGTTCAAGGCGGAGGAGTGGGACAATTTCGGTCTGCTGACGATCGATTCGTCGCTGATCTATTCGATCGTCGACGTGTTGCTCGGCGGCCGCCGCGGCACGGCGGCGATGCGCATCGAAGGCCGTCCGTATACGACCATCGAACGCAACCTCGTCGAACGCATGGTGCATGTGGTTCTGGCCGATCTCTCTTCGGCTTTCGATCCGCTGTCGCCCGTCACGTTCCGCTTCGACCGCCTGGAAACCAACCCGCGCTTCGCCACGATCTCGCGGCCGTCGAACGCCGCCATCGTCGCCAAGCTGCGCATCGACATGGAAGACCGCGGTGGTCGCCTTGAGTTGATGTTGCCTTATGCGACCCTGGAGCCGGTGCGCGAGCTGCTGCTCCAGATGTTCATGGGCGAAAAGTTCGGCCGTGACTCGATCTGGGAAACGCACTTGGCCGACGAATTGTGGATGACCGATGTCGAGCTCGAAGCCGTGCTCGATCAGCAGCCGATGTCGCTGCGCGATATTCTGAATCTTAAGGTTGGCTCGCGCATCATGCTGAACGCCATGCCGGACTCGCCGGTCGAGCTGCGCTGCGGCCAGCTTCCGATGTTCCACGGCACGATGGGTCGCAAGGGCGCGCACATCGCCGTCCGTGTCGACGAGAAGATTCGCAAGGACAAGATGTAACCATGGACTACAAACTCGTCCTTGACGTCATGGTGGCCGTTCTTCTGGCGGTAACCATCGTCTATGCCTGGGTTCTGAATCAGCGCCTCAGCCAGCTACGCCGCAACCGCGACGATCTGGCCAAGGTGGTGTCGTCGTTCAACGAAGCCACCGCGCGCGCCGAAGCCGGCATTCCGAAGTTGCGCAAGGCGGCCGAGGAAACCGGGGCTGCGCTGCAGGAGCGCGTCGAGAAGGCGCAGTCGCTGCGCGACGACCTGGCGTTCATGATCGAACGGGCCGATGCGATGGCCGATCGTCTGGAGCAAGCGGTGCGTGCGGCGCGTGAAGAAATCCGTACACCTGCGCCTTCGGCCGCTCCGGCGCCGGGCCCGATTATTCGTCCGACGGCTCAGCCGCGCATGGCGCCGGCGGCGAATCCGCCGCTTAGCGCCGGTCTGGCCACGTCGCCCGAGCCCGAGATCGAAGACGAGCGGTCGGAAGCCGAGCGCGAATTGCTGCGCGCTCTGCAATCTGTCCGCTGAGGTCGAGGCGTGCCGCGTAATAATCCATTGAGGGCTCATAAGCAGCCGCCGCAGCGGCCGCAACGCCGTGGGCCGCGCGTGCCGCAATTGCGCCTATTGCCGGTGACGATCGTCGTCGCCGCGGCGATGCTGATGGTGCGCGTCAACGACATCTGGTCGGTGGTCGATCCCAGCGGCATGCCGCATCTTTCGTTGAACCAATCCGAAGCGCAGCAGCCCCCGCCGCCTGGTGGCAAAAAGAAGAAGGGCGATCCGCAGCCCGCGCAGCCGGTCGCTCCGACTCCCGCGCCAACGGCCAATACGGTCGCTGCACCCAATGGTTCGACCCAGGCTGCTGCGGGTGGCGCCGGTTCGACCGGCGATGCGAATGCGCCGGCCGCTGTTCCGGGGGCTCCGTCGGCCGATGGCGAGCCGCCGGTGTTCACGCAGAATGAAGTCGATGTGCTGGAAAAGCTGTCGGCCCGCCGCCAGGCGCTGGACTCGCGCGAGCATGACATCGAAATGCACGAAGACCTACTGAAGGCCGCCGAAGACCGGATCGATAAGAAGATCGCCGAGATGAAGGCGTTGCAGACCGACGTCAAAGGCATACTGCAGAAGATCGACGAGGAAGACGACGCCAAGCTGAAGAGCCTGGTGAAGGTCTACGAGACGATGAATCCGAAGGACGCCGCGCGTATCTTCGAACAGCTCGACATGCCCGTTCTGCTGGGTGTGGTCAGCAATATGAAGGAACAGAAGATCGCGGCGGTCATGGGCGTCATGGATGCAGCCAAGGCCAAGACCCTGACCGATGCGCTGGCCGCCCGCCGTGCGACCAAGATCGAAGGCCAGGCGGCTCTGGCCGGCAACGGCACGGTCGAACCGCCGCCGGCGCTGCCCAATGATCAATCGGCTGCCGCTGGCGGCACGCCGCCCGCGCCCGCAGCCGCTCCGGCTGCTGCACCGCAGAACCCACCCGGCGGCTGACCTTCGTCCGCCGCGGCTTAGGGTTGGTCTTTTCTATCCTTGCTGTTGCGGCGGCGCTGACGTGCCCAGACATCGTCGGTCTGCGGCAAGTCGCGGCCATCCATGACGTTGTCGTCATAGCCGCGCCGCGCTGAATAGAACGACAGGCCCATCAGGAAGAAGGCCAGAAAAACCGTGAAACCCACGGCCAGCAGTAAGGCGACGAAGCCGTCATGGGACAGGCTGGTCAACTGATCGAGGCCGCCCATTGCCCAGATGATGAGCAGCAGCAAGGCCACGCTTCCGCAGGCCAAGGCTCCGTAAACCAGCACCCATTTCCGCATCGGATGTGCCTTTCACTCTGCTGCATATATGGGCATTTCGAAGTATTCGGCAATGATTGACGTTGCCCGGCCACTCGTTGAACATGCCGGTTAAGACGCGCTGCAAAGGCGCCGTGTTAGGGAGGATGCGATGTTTGGCCAGATGATGTCCTGGTCGCTGACGATTCCGAAGATGCTGGAATACGCGGCGGCCTATCATGCAGATACCGAGATCGTTACGCGGACGGTCGAGGGGCCGATCCATCGCTATGGCTATGGCGATGCAGCCAAACGCACCCGCAAACTGGCCAATGCGCTGAAGCGTCTCGGCGTGGCCGAGGGCGATATTCTCGGCACGGTGGCCTGGAATACCTATCGCCATTTCGAGATTTATTACGCAGTCTCGGGTATCGGCGCTATTTGCCACACGATCAACCCGCGCCTCTTCCCCGAACAGATCGCCTATATCGCCAATCACGCCGAAGACAAATATCTCTTCGTCGATCTGACTTTCGTGCCGTTGCTCGACAAGCTGGCGCCGCATCTGAAGGGCGTGAAGGGCTATGTGATCATGACCGATCGCGCCCATATGCCGGCTTCGACGACACTACCAAACGCGATCTGTTACGAAGAGCTGATTGCGGACGAGCCCGACACGATCGACTGGCCCGATATCGACGAGCGGCTCGCCTCCAGCCTTTGCTATACCTCGGCCACCACCGGCAATCCGCGCGGCGTGCTCTATAGCCATCGCTCGACGGTGCTGCATTCCTTTGGCGCCTGCCTCGGTCTCGAAAGCGGTTCGGCGACCAATGTGGTTCTCCCGGTCGTGCCGATGTTCCATGTGAATGCGTGGGGCGTGCCGTATTGGGCGCCGATGGTCGGCTGCAAGCTCGTATTCCCAGGACCGGGCATGGACGGCGCCAGCCTGCAATCGCTGATGAACGACGAGGGCGTGCAACTGGCGCTCGGTGTGCCGACGGTGTGGCTGAACCTGCTCAACTATCTCGACGCCAATGACAAGCAGCTCACCACACTTAAGAACACGGTGATCGGCGGTTCGGCCTGCCCGCAGTCGATGATCGAAGCCTTCGACAAGCGCGGCGTCCATGTCGTCCATGCTTGGGGCATGACCGAGATGAGCCCGTTGGGCACGGTCAATTCGCCCAAGGTCAAACATCTCGGCCAGACGCATGCACAGAAGATGGCGTTCTCCCTCAAGCAAGGCCGGCCGATCTTCGGCGTGGAGATCAAGATCGTCGATGCCGAGAACAAGCCGCTGCCCTGGGATGGCGTCGCCTTCGGTGCGTTGAAGGTGCGCGGTCCGTGGATCTGCAACAGTTACTTCAAAGCGCCGCCGCAGGGCACTCACGATGCCGATGGCTGGTTCGACACCGGCGATGTGGCGACCGTCGACACCGATGGGTATATCGAACTCGTCGATCGCACCAAGGACGTGATCAAGTCGGGCGGCGAGTGGATCAGCTCGATCCAGCTTGAGAACGTGGCTATGGCTCATCCGGCGGTACGTGAAGCCGCCGCGATTGCGCGCCACGATACGAAGTGGAGCGAGCGTCCGCGCCTGATCCTGGTTCTCAAGGACGGTGCGAAGGTAACCACCGAAGAGATGCGGACCTTCTTCGAGGGCAAGGTGGCGAAATGGGCGGTGCCCGACGACGTGGTGATCGTCGATCAATTGCCGCACACCGCCACCGGCAAAATCCTCAAGCGCGAACTGCGCGACAAGTACGGTACGGAGAACGTCGCGTCCTAGGCGGGCGCGACTTCAGCGGGGCTGGCGCGCCGAAGGCAGAAGTGCGAACAGAAGTCCTGTCGCGGCCAGCGCACACCACCACGAATCCGTCGACAGGTTGAAGCTGGGCAGCGACAGCGCGAAGGCGGTTGCAAAGGCGGCCAGGCCGAAAGGGCGCACGTCTTGCGGCTGGCGTCCGATCCGCCGCAGCACGATCAAGGTGAATGCCAGGCCGAGCAGCAACCCGAAGACGCCGGTCTCCAGCCACAGCTGAATCCAAAAATCGTGCGGGTGGGGAATGCCGTTCTCCCAGAAGTATTTGTAGTGCGATTTCTCTTCGGCGGTAACCGGAACGAACTGCGCCGTCTGCCAGCCCCACCCCGAGAATGGTCGTTCGAGCGCGCGTGCGGTGAGATAGTCCCAAATCTCCAGCCGATGTCGTGCGGATGGTTTGATCTGATCGGCCAGTGCCATCAGCGGCCGCGCGGTGAGCTGGATCACGAACGGTGTCGCGATCGCGACGATTGAGACGACGGCGGTTGCGGCGATCAAGACGAAACGCGGCAGGATAAGACTGAGGCCGAATATCGCCGCACCGAACAGGAAGCTCAGGGTGCCGGAGATATTGATCGCGACCTGCCATAGCATGAAGGCCGTGAAGACAAGGACGGCGGCCATCGCCAGGCGACGCCGTCCGTTCAGCCAGGCATAAGCCAGGATCGGCCAAATCAGAATCGCCATCTGCGCCAAGCCGCGCGATAGCTTGGTGTAGTAGTTCTCCTCGGAATTCTTGTGGCCGGTGACCATCGACAGCAGTGGATGGCCAATCGCGATGTCGAGGCTCAGCACAATCGGGCCGACTATGGTGGCCACGAGAGCGGCGCGGAAAATGAGACTCGATCCGTCGAAGAGGCTCTGACGGATACCGAGGATAACAATGCCGGCAATGAACAGGCCGGTCATCTGCAGATCGCCGGCGAGCGTGCGCTGGGGCACGATCGACCAGGCCAGGCCGAGCCAGAGCAGAACAAGAAACGGTATGGCCAGGGCGGCCAGGGTCCAGTCGATCATGGGCTGGCGTTTGGCGAACAGATCGGCAATCAAAATCACGGCGGCCAAGCCGATCATCAGCCCTGCATAGGAACCACCGCCATAGATTCCGACCGTCGGGAGGCAGGCAAAAACGATCGCCGCCAGCAGCGTGCGCCAGTTCCTCGAAGATGAGCGAACCGCCGTCAAAACGCAGCCACGATCCCGTCACTGCGCGGATCGACGGCGCCTTCGAGTGTGCCGTCCGGATGGTGCGCGATGCCGTGCGCGTGGCCGAAAAAGCTGACGAACGGCCCCGCCAATTCGATCTCGTGGCCGGCGGCCCGCAGCTGTGCCACCACGCTAGGGTCGACGCGATTTTCCGTCAGCACTTTGTCGCCATCGACGAACCAGCGCGGTGCGGTCACAGCCGTCTGAAAGGGTTGGTCGAACCAGGCGTAGCGCGAGAACACGGCCGATGAAAACTGCGGCTGTCCATGCGCACCCATGGTGCCATAGGTGACAAAGCGCCCGTCCTTCAACTTGGCCATGGCCGGGTTCAGCGTATGGAACGGCTTGCGTCCCGGCATCACCGGATTCACCGCTTTGGCATCGAGCGAAAAACTCGCCCCACGATTCTGCCAGACGATGCCGGTCTCGTTCAGCACCACGCCCGATCCGAACGCCATGAACACGCTCTGGATATGGCTGGCTGCGCGGCCCGCCCCATCGATCGCACCCATCCATGCCGTATCGCCAGCACCGGTCGGCGCCTTGATCCGCTTCGCGCGCTTCATATCGATGGCCGCTGCCATCTTGTCGATGGTCGTCGGCATCAGATAGTCGTCGACGCGTTCCTTCATATAGGCCGGATCGCCGACGATACGGTCGCGAATCTGATAGGCCTGTTTGCTCGCTTCGATCAGCGCATGGATATGATCGAAGCCTTCCGCCTCGCGGATGTTGAGGCGATCGAATTGCCCGAGGATCAGAAGCGCCGCGATGCCCTGCGTCGGCGGCGGGAAATTGTAGATGGTGCCGCGGCTGGTGGTGATCGACAACGGCGCGCGTTCCTGCGGACGATGCCGTGCCAGATCGTCGGCCAACAGCGGCGATCCAGCCTTGGCGAGATCGGCAGCGATCGTCTTGGCCAACTCGCCGCGATAGAAATCCTCAAGCCCCACTTCGGCCAGACGTTTCAAGGTCCGCGCCAAAGCCGGCTGTTTCAGCGTCGCGCCGGCTTTCGGCCATACGCCGCCGGGCGCGAAAGCAGGGGCGAAACCATAGATCGGCGCCAGTTCGGCGCGGATGTCGTCGACAACGTTCGCCTGGTTATCGCTGACCGGCACGCCGTGTTCGGCAAGATAGATCGCGTCTTCGAGCAAGCGCGCCAGCGGCAGTTTGCCGCCCCAGCGCCGCGAGACGTCCAGCGCCGCTGCCCAGCCCGAGATCGCACCCGCCACGGTGTTGGCGGCCAGCGGTCCACGCGATGGAATCGCGTCATGACCGCGGTAAAGATCCGTATCGACTTTGGAGCCGGCGGCGCCGCAGGCTTCGATGGCGATCGGATCGTCCTTGCCGGTGCCCACCAGCCAGAACGCATCGCCGCCGATGCTCAACATATGCGGATAGACGACCGACAGAACCGAAGCCACCGCAACCGTCGCCTCGATGGCCGTGCCGCCTTCGCGCAATACGGACAGTCCCGCCTGGCTCGCCAGGTGATGGGGCGAGGTCACCATGCCGCGCCGGCTGCGAAGCGTATTGATCATCGAATCCCTCTCCCGCGACGGAACGACTCAGTAGGAATGATCGCGATAGAGTGCCTGCAAATTGCCGTCGGTGCGACCCATATATTCAGCCAAAATCGCCTCGGCCGATGTCGTGCCCGACTGAGCAATCTCGTCGAGATCGTCGAGGAAGATGCTCTCGTCGCGGTTGCGGGCATTCAGGCGATAGCGGCGTTTCAATCCTTCGCGCGACAGGGCGAGAAGATCGATGGCCACGTCGCGTACCGTGCGTTTCCCGGCGCGTGCCTTCAGGCCCAGACGCGGAACCTCGTTGCGCATCGTCTCGCGCTCTTCGGCCGACCAGCCCTTGGCGATGTCCCAGGCGGCGTCGAGCGACGCGCTGTCGTACAGCAAGCCGACCCAGAATGCGGGTAGCGCGCAAAGCCGGCGCCATGGCCCGCCATCGGCACCACGCATCTCAAGGAATTTCTTCAGCCGCACTTCGGGGAAGGCGGTGGTCAGGTGATCGGACCAATCGCCGAGGGTGGGCACGATTCCTTTCAGCTCAGGTATCTTGCCGGCCATGAAGTCGCGGAACGATTTACCGGCCACATCGATATAGCGGCCCTCGCGATAGACGAAATACATCGGCACATCGAGCATCCAATCGACATAGCGCTCGAAGCCCATGCCGTCTTCGAAGACGAAGGGTATGGTGCCGCAGCGGTCGGGATCGGTGTCGGTCCAGATGTTGCTGCGATAGGAAACGAAACCGTTGGGCTTGCCTTCGGTCAGCGGCGAGTTGGCGAACAGCGCCGTCGCGATCGGCTGCAGCGCAAGGCTGGCGCGGAACTTCTTCACCATGTCGGCTTCAGAGGCGAAGTCGAGATTCACCTGCACCGTACAGGTGCGCAGCATCATATCGACCCCGAGCGAACCCTTCAGCGGCATGTAGCGACGCATGATCGCGTAGCGGCCTTTCGGCATCCAGGTGATGTCTTCGCGATTCCACTGCGGTGTGAAGCCCATGCCGAGGAAGCCGATGCCAAGTTTTTCGCCCACGCGCTTGGCGTGTTCGAGATGGCGGTTCACCTCGATGCAGGTCTGGTGCACGGTTTCGAGCGGCGCGCCGGAGAGCTCGACCTGTCCGCCCGGCTCGAGCGTGATGCTGGCATCATCATGCGTGAGTGCGATCGGCTTGCCGTCTTCGAGAACGGTTTTCCAGCCGAATTCGCTCAGGCCTTCGAGCAGCGCGCGAATGCCGCGCGGCCCTTCATAGGGTAACGGCTGCAGCGTGTCGGTCGCGAAGGCGAACTTCTCATGTTCGGTACCGATGCGCCAACGTTCGGGCGGTTTGCAGCCCGAGGCGATGTAGGCGACCAGCTGTGCCTTGTCGGTGATCGGTTCGGCGCTGGGTTGCGCAGGAGCAGACATGCTTCGAAGACCGCCTTCGCTGCAAAACAATCAAAGAGACGTGGGAGAAGACTGTGCTGACGCGCTGTCGCGTAGAGCCTGATAGCAGGCCAGCGCGGCAATCACCGCCGTTTCCGCGCGCAGGATGCGCGGCCCCAGATCGGCGGCGACAGCAAACGCCAGGGCCCGCAAGGCGTCAAGCTCGGATTCTGCAAACCCGCCCTCCGGTCCGACCAGAAGCGCGGCGGGTGCCATGCCGATTTGTGCGACGGCTTGCGCGATGGGTTTGCCGCGTCCGCTTTCGTCGAGGACGATCAAGCGGCGATCCTTCGGCCAATCGCCCACAACATCGCCCAGCGCCTTTGGCTCGTGGACGACGGGGACAGTTAGGCGGCGGCACTGTTCCGCGGCTTCGATGGCAATGGCCGTGAGGCGTTCGCCGTTGAGCCGCTGCGTATCGGTGTGCTGCGTCCAGACCGGCACCAGCGCCGATGCGCCGAGTTCTGTGGCCTTCTCGACGATCAGATCCATCGGGCCGCGCTTGACCGGCGCGAAAACCAGCCAGAGGTCGGCTTCGTCGCGTTGCGGCCGCACCTGTTCGCGCACGGCGAGTATGGCGTCGCGTTTCCCTACATGATCGAGCTTGGCACGCCACTCGCCATCGCTGCCGTTGAACAGGCCGACGGCATCGCCGCGTTCCGCGCGCAGAACATGCAGTAGACGGTGCGATTGCTCGGGTGACAGCGCCACCTGCGCGCCCACATGCAATGCGGCCGTCACATACAGTCGATGCCGTGGAATCAGGCCCACCGTTTCCTTGCCTCCCCCGAGCGTGGCATTAATGTAGTGTCGGTTTTGGAAACTACCACTACCCCAAGATAAAATTCCGGAGGAACCCGCCCATGCCTATTCCCACAATTTTGAAAGGGCGGTTATCGCTGCCAGTCATCGCCGCGCCGCTGTTCATCGTCTCGGCGCCGGATCTGGTGATCGCGAGTTGCAAGGCGGGTGTCGTGGGGTCGTTCCCCGCGCTGAATGCGCGGCCCCAAGAGGCGCTCGAAGAATGGATCATCCGCATCAAGACTGAACTGGCCGCGGAGGAGAAGGCCCATCCCGGCAAACCGGTCGCGCCCTTCGCTGTCAATCAGATCGTCCATCCGACCAACCAACGCCTTGAGCATGATATCGAGGTGTGTATCCGCCATCAGGTGCCGATTACCATCACAAGCCTAAGTCCGCCGGGCCAGGTGGTGAAAGCTGTCCACGCCTATGGCGGGATCGTGCTGCACGATGTGATCAGCGTGCGCCACGCCGAGAAGGCGCTGGAGCAAGGCGTCGACGGATTGATCCTGGTCTGTGCTGGCGCGGGTGGCCATGCGGGAACCTTGAGCCCCTTTGCGCTGCTCTCGGAGGTGCGCCGCTTCTGGGATGGACCGATCGTTCTCTCGGGCGCCATCGCCAACGGAAGGTCGATCGCGGCGGCGCAGATGCTGGGTGCCGATCTGGCCTATATGGGTACGCGGTTTATCGCCACACGGGAATCCGGCGCGACGGACACGTACAAGCAGATGATCCTCGACGCGAACGCCAAAGACATCGTCTACACACCGTTCTTCTCGGGTGTCTATGGCAGCTATCTGCGAGCGAGCGTGACCGCTGCAGGCTTCGATCCCGACAATTTGCCTGAGGCGCCGCGGAGCAAGATCGGTCAAGCCGTCGCGGGCAGCAGCGCCAACGAAGCGAAAGCCTGGCGCGATGTGTGGAGTGCGGGGCAGGGTGTGGGCAGTATCGACGACTTGCCCAGCGTGGCGGAGATGGTTGCGCGTCTCGATCAGGAATATCGCGTGGCGGTGGCCGCGTTCGATCAAGCCCGCTTCAACTGAAGTCCGTTCTTGAGTCGGCAATCCGGCGCAGCGCGGTGAACGCTGCGCCGGATGTCGGCCTTAGTTTTGCTTCTTCTCTTCCTGTGCCGGAGCCGCAGCCGGATGTGGTGCCGGTGCGGGATGTGCTGCCGGAGCCGCAGCCGGACGCGGCCGAGGTGCTGCATGTTGGGCCGCGGGTCGCTGGGTCGGACCCTGAGCGTGCGATGCCGCCGGATGCACGGGCGCCTTATTGGGCGACGGCGGCGGACGGTGGGCCGCCATCGCTTGATTGGCGGCGGGCGCAGCCGGGCGCTGTTGCGCTTCAGCCGGATGCGGTGCCGGGGCTGGATGGGCCTCGGCAGTCGGATGCGGTGCGGGTTCCGGATGAGCCGCTTCCGCAGCAGGGCGTGGTGCTTCTGCGGGGTGTTGTGCCGCTTCAGCCGGCGGGTGCGGACCAGGCGCGGCTCCTGCCGGATGTTGGTCGGCCTGCATCGGATGCGGTGCAGTGCCGGGTTGCGGATGAGCCTCGGCCGCCGGATGCGGACCTGGAGCGGGGTGCTCGCCGGGGCGCGGTGCCGCAGCAGCGGCGCGGTCGCGCGTCACGCCCGGGCCTTCGAACTGGCCCGCATGGGCGACGGCGGCGACGGCCGGATGACCGCCATTTGTTTTGGCTGCGAAAGCCGGGTTGTGCGCGGCTGCGTCGAAGTGATGCACCTGCGCCTCCGGCATCGGCGCGTGATGCTCTCGGAAGGCTGCACGCTCGGCTGCGGTCGGCGTCGCATGAATGCCGCCGGTACCACCCACATAGCTCACATTGGTGCGATTAACGACCCTCACCTGTCTTGAATAGACGTTGGTGATATGCGCCGAGCCGAAATTGTTGACGGTCCGGTTGTAGACGAAGGTGTGGCCGGACCAACGCCCGCCTTCATAGCCAGCGCCGCCATAACCGAAGCCGTAGTTCACGCCGCCGTAGAAGCCGACATGAGGGCCCCAATAGCCGGCATGGAAGAGGTAGACGCCGTTGTCCCAGCCCCAATAGGGCGGGGTCCACAACACGCCGACAACCGGCGGCTCAACCCAGGTGCCGGGCACCCAGTAATAGCCAGCGTCCTGCGAATACGCCCAATAGCCCGGCGTCCACATATAGCCCGGCCCAGGAATCGGCGGCTGGTCGTAGACCGGCAGAGCGGGCGGCGCGAGGTTGACCTGGATCGCGAGATCCGCGAGCGCCGGATGGGCGGAGGCGATAACGAGCGGGCTCGCGAAAACTGTCGCCGCCAGCAAAAGCGACTTAAGCGATGGGCGTTTGAACTCGGCCATTTTCAGCCTCATTGGTTGAGGGGCGCGACGGGACGCGCCCGTGTTGCCGCAGTTGTGTCCGTTGTGCAGTTCAATCGCCGGGCTTGTCCTTTTAATGACGGTAACAGCGTCACCTAAGGCAGTTTCATCCGTCCCCCGCCGTGGATTCGACACAAACGCGCTGTGATCGAAATGGGACCGAGCATGCTTTCCTCCGGCCCATCATCGGTTTAGGCTGCGCGGCATGTCTCCCGCTCGCACATTGATGGGCGATATTCCGATAGGCGGTTGGGTCGACCGATGGTTGCCCGGTGCCACTCGTCCCTACGTCCGGCTGATGCGGCTCGACCGGCCCATCGGCACCTGGCTGCTGCTGTTTCCGTGCTGGTGGGGGATCGCGCTGGCCGCGCCGCTATGGCCCGATGCGCGGCTGATCGTGCTGTTCGGCATCGGTGCGATCGTCATGCGTGGCGCCGGCTGCACCTATAACGACATCATCGACCGCGATATCGATGCGCAGGTGGCGCGCACCAAGGGCCGCCCGATTCCGTCAGGCCAGGTGACACCGCGTCGGGCCGCGATCTTTCTCGGTGGACAGCTCGTCGTCGGTCTCGCGATTCTGCTGCAGCTCAACCTGAACGCGATTCTCGTCGGCGCGGCATCGCTGCTGCTCGTGTTCTCCTATCCCTTCATGAAGCGGTTCACCTTCTGGCCGCAGGCTTGGTTGGGGCTGGCCTTCAACTGGGGTGCGCTGTTCGGTTGGACTGCGGCGACGGGCTCGCTCGATTGGCCGCCGGCGATCCTCTACGTCGCCGGGATCGTCTGGACCTTGGGCTACGACACGATCTATGCGCTGCAGGACAAGACCGACGATGCGATCGTCGGCGTACGCTCCACCGCGCGGCTATTCGGTGCCGCCACGCCACGCTGGCTGATCGGATTTTATGCCGGCACGCTATTGCTGATCGCGGGTGCGGGCTATGCCGATCAATTGGACTGGCCGTTCTACGTGTTGCTGACCGCGCCGGCCGCGCATGCGGTCTGGCAGGTCTACACGCTCAAGATGGACGCGCCCGAGGATTGCCTGGATAAGTTCAAATCGAATCGCTGGTTCGGTTGGCTGGTGCTGATCGCCATCGTCGCGGGCAAGGCGCTCTAGAGTGAGCGAGCAGGACATCCATCGCGCCTTCATCCGCTCCGGCACCGAGTTGGTCGCGCCGACGGCGATCCCCGAGGTCAAGCTGCATCTCGCCACGGCCATCACGCCGCTCTGGCAGGCCAGCGAGGCCTATCTCCATGGCAACAATCTGCCGCCACCCTATTGGGCTTTTGCCTGGGTCGGTGGTCAGGCCCTCGCGCGCTATGTGCTCGACTCGCCCTGGCTGGTGCGCGGCCGGCGCGTGCTCGACTTTGCCGCCGGGTCGGGCATCTGCGGGATCGCCGCGGCGCTGGCCGGTGCCACCGAGATCGAAGCATCGGATCTCGACGGCGTTGCCTGCGCGGCGATCATGCTCAACGCCGAAAGCAATGGTGTATCGGTCAAAGTGCTGCCCGGCGATCTGGTCGACCGTCCGAGTGGATCGTGGGATGTCGTGCTGGCCGGCGACATTTGCTACGAGAAGCCGATGACGGATCGCTGTTTCCCCTGGCTGCAAGAGCTCGCGCAGAAGGGTGCGATGGTTCTGCTCGCCGATCCAGGCCGTGCCTATCTGCCGGAGAAGGGTATCGTTCGACTGGCCGAGTACACGATCCCGACCAGCCGCGAGATCGAGGATCGCGAAAGCCGCGACACGGTGATCTACCGCGTCGCCGGTTGATCTCTATTGGGTGATAAAGGCCGCGATCGTTCCGACAGCTTTGTCTTCAGCACCGAAATAGCCGTGTGCTGAAAAGGCATCGCAGGGGCCAGAGCGCGGCGGATCACCGCCGCTGATCATCTTTACCGCCACACGCGGCGATTTGGTCATGCGTTTGGCAACGATGTCCTCGTTGCTGGACGGGCTGACTTTGCACGACTCGTTGTCGTGATCCATCACAAGGGCCGGCACCGTGATCTTGTCGACATCGAGCGTAGAGACGCCGAGCCCGGGCGAATTGCGGCCGCCGGCGGTGACGGTCGAGGTCAGGACCACCCCGTCGATATCCTTGCCCAAGCGGATGGCAACCGAGGCGGCGGAAATGGTGCCCATGCTGGTGCCCACCAGCCAGACTGGCGCCTTGGTTTTCTGCCGAACCCAAGCAATCACCGCGCTGACATCGGCAGCGTGCTCTTCGCCTTTGCGGAAGCCCTCGTCGATGCCGTCGCTATGATCCGATGGCACGTCGAGCGCGATGGTCGCCAGTCCGGCCGCGACGAATTTCGCGCGTGTACGGATCAGGAAGTTGCCCCAGCGTTTGACCTTGGCGCTTGGCCCTTCGCCGACGATGTCGATCGCGCCCTCGCCGCCCGGAAACAGGATGACCACCGCCTTGGGGTTGGCGGGCAGGTCGAACATGAATGGCTCGGTGACACCGCTGCGAGTCGGCAGGCGCACGCCGATTTCATTCGGCGGCGGATCATGGAAGACATCGCTCACATTGGAGGCGGCGCCTTCCTTTTCTTCTTTTTCAGCCTTGTTCGCGGCCCAAGCTGCTGTTGCGATCGAAGCGATGCACAGAGCGGCTATGGAAGCAGCTATGCGCACCGGCTTCGATCCCACAGCGTCCCCCGCGCTTAGCCCATCGCCTTGCGCAGATTCTCGTCCAGCTTGTCGAGGAACTGGGTCGTGGTCAGCCAGGGCTGATCCGGACCGACCAGGATCGCGAGATCCTTGGTCATGAAGCCGTTCTCGACCGTGGCCACGCAGACCTTCTCGAGCGTTTCGGCAAAGCGCGCCACTTCGGGCGTGTTGTCGAACTGGGCGCGGTACATCAGACCGCGCGTCCAGGCGAAGATCGACGCGATCGGGTTGGTCGAGGTTGCCTTGCCCTTCTGGTGCTCGCGGAAATGGCGCGTCACCGTGCCATGCGCCGCTTCGGCTTCGACGGTCTTGCCGTCGGGCGCCAGCAGCACCGAGGTCATCAGGCCCAGCGAGCCGAAGCCCTGCGCCACGGTGTCGGACTGTACGTCGCCGTCGTAGTTCTTACAGGCCCAGATATAGCCACCCGACCACTTCAGCGCCGCGGCGACCATGTCGTCGATCAGGCGGTGTTCATAGGTCGTGTTGATCTTATCCATCGCCGACTTGAATTCTTTCTCATAGACCTCTTGGAACAGGTCCTTGAAGCGGCCGTCATAGGCCTTGAGGATCGTGTTCTTGGTCGAGAGATAGACCGGCCACTTCTTCGCGATGCCGTAATTGAAGCAGGCGCGAGCAAAACCCCGGATCGAGTCGTCCAGGTTGTACATGCCCATCGTCACGCCGGAGCTCGGGAAGTCGAACACCTCATGGATGATCGGCGCGCCGCCATCGGCGGGCTGGAAGGTCATCGTCAGCTTGCCGGGACCGGGCACCCTGAAGTCGGTGGCGCGATACTGGTCGCCATAGGCATGGCGGCCGATCACGATCGGCTGGGTCCAGCCGGGCACCAGGCGCGGCACGTTCTTGCAGATGATCGGCTCGCGGAAGACGGTGCCGTCAAGAATGTTGCGGATCGTGCCGTTGGGCGACTTCCACATCTTCTTGAGATTGAATTCCTTCACCCGCGCTTCATCGGGGGTGATGGTGGCGCACTTCACGCCGACGCCGTGTTTCTTGATCGCCTCGGCGGCCTGGACCGTGACCTTGTCGTCGGTGGCGTCGCGGTTTTCCATCGAGAGG
>DASXEH010000019.1:0-2481 GCA_036490215.1 Magnetospirillaceae bacterium | reverse complement strand
CTGGCCGCCTACTCCACCGGCCAAGGCTTCGACATCAGGTGGCATCGTCGCGGTGCTCTTCGGCTTCGCGGTTGCTACGCGCCAGCATCAGCCGGCGCGGGCCGCCGTCGCGAATGAATTCAACGATCTTTGCTACGAGGGCATCGTCGGCAAAATCGCGCGCCACGGCGTCGAGGCGATCGGCAAACACGCCCCCACCAAAAAACAGCGCTCGATAGGCGTCGCGCAGCCGATGCAAGTGCAGCCGCGTGACGCCGCGTCGCCGCAGGCCGACGACGTTCAGTCCAACGAGGTTGGCGATATGACCCTTGGCAAAGCCGAACGGAATGATGTCGCCCGCTGCGCCAGACAGACCAGCCATCATGACGCCCTCGCCGATGCGGACGTACTGATGGATGGCGGCATGGCCGCCAAGAAAGACGTTGTCGCCGACAGCGACGTGCCCCCCGAGCACAACGTTATTCGCCAGGGTTACGGCGTTGCCCACATGGCAATCATGACCCACGTGGGCGCCGACCATGAACAGGCAGTCCTCGCCAATGCTGGTCAGCCCGCCGCCATCCTCGGTGCCCGTGTTCATGGTGACACCTTCGCGCAACTCGCAACACGGCCCAACAACAAGACGCGTGGCTCCGCCGCGGTAGTGCACCGACTGTGGCGGAGTGCCCAGCGACACAAACGGATACACGGTGGTGCCGGCGCCGATCGCGGTGACGCCGGTGACATGCACCTGCGCCATCAGCCGCACACCGTCGCCAAGCTCGACGCGTGAGCCGACTACGCAGTAAGGCCCGATCTCGACACCCTCACCTATGCGCGCGCCTTCGGCGACGCGCGCGGTCGGATCGATCACGATTTCGCCTCGCCGATCATTGCGCCGAGCAGCGCCTCGGCAACGACGGTCGTGCCGACCCGGGCTTCGGTCTGGTACCACCACATGAAGCGGCGGTTCGCCGACTTGCGCACGTGATATTCCAGCCTGTCGCCGGGCACGGCCGGCCGGCGAAACTTTGCCTTATCGATAGTGATAAGGAACATCGATCGTGCCTCGGGCAATTCAAGCTTCCGCAGCACCAATGTGGCCGCGGTCTGCGCCATACCTTCGATCATCAATACGCCCGGCATGACCGGATTCTCGGGAAAATGCCCGAGAAACTGCGGTTCGTTCATCGTCACGTTCTTGATGCCGATACCGCTGTCGTCGCCGCGGATGTCGATAATGCGGTCGACCATGACGAACGGGTAGCGATGCGGCAGCAGCCGCAGAATGTCGCGGATCTCTACGGCTTCAACGCTTTCGCCGTTCATCGCCCACTCCCTGGTGATTCCGGCGCGCCGCCAAACCGTGCACCCGCTAAAAGGTCGATACTCACCATACTGCCCCGCGCGACGCTGGCGCCATTGCCGATTGCGAGACCTTCGGCGACGCCAACACGCTCGTTTATGACAACAAAATCCCCGATCGTCACGCCCGCGGCAATCCCGCTCTGGGGGCCGACGAAGCAGTGGCGTCCGATCATCGCGCTGTGGGCGATGTCGGCGAGGTTGCCGACGTTGGTGCCCTCTCCGATCACCGTATCGCGCGTCGCACCGCGCTCGATCGTCGCGTTGGCCCCTATTTCCCCGTCATCCTGGATGATGATCCGCCTGTTCTGCGGAACTCTACCAATTCCCAGCGAATCCCCTCGGTGCGTGGAACCGTCATGGCCGATACACGAGCCAGGGCGGAGCACAACGCGATCCCCGATCAGTGCGTTGATAACCGTGGTGTTGGCGCCGATCGCACAGTGGCGCCCGATACAGACGTCCGGGCCGATCACAGCGCCGGCAGCGATTACAGTGCCGGCACCGAGTTCGGCACGGGGGCCGATCGCCGCGAGAGGATCGATGGTCACGCCTGCCTCGATCCGGGCAGAGGGATGTACCCGGGCACCTTCGGCACGGCCGCTGACACCGAACAGCGAGGATGGCCGCAGTGCATCGGGGAACAGCGCGCGCGCTACAGTTATGAAGGCTCGATACGGTTGTTCATTGAGAAGAAGCGTGAGTCGCGGCGGCGCTGATTCTGCAAAACGCGGCGCAATCAAGCAGGCGCCGGCGCGCGTCTGCGCCAGGGCCGGGAGAAACTTAGCGTCATCGACAAAGCAGAGATCGGTGGCACCAGCCGAGTCGAGCGTCGCAATGTTGCTGAAGCGCCGCTCCGCGGCGCCGCCTTGCTTCAGCTTCGAGCCGGTCAGACCGGCGATGTCGGCGATCGTCAGCTTACGATCAGACTGCCGCAAGGCCGGCATGCTCTCGCCCTATCCAGGACCACGGCCGCATCAGAAATGCGTGCCGCCACCGAACTGGAAGAACTGGGTGCGGTCATACGAATTCTTCAAGATCGGATAGGCGAAATCGAACCGCAGCGGACCAAACGGCGAGTTCCAGATGATGCTCGCGCCAGCCGACAATCGCACATTGGCATCGTCGGCAACCTGC
>DASXEH010000049.1:0-9037 GCA_036490215.1 Magnetospirillaceae bacterium | reverse complement strand
AGTCACTGCTGGGCGGCAGTCACTTCGTCGGGCTTAAGAACTACGTCAAAGCATTCAGCGACGACCCGGTCTTTTGGCAGGCGCTGCTCTTCACAGCTAAATACACGCTCTTTATCACCCCGATCCTGATGGGATTGGGCTTCGTCTTTGCGCTGCTCACGGCGGCCGCCACACCTTTGGCCCGCTTGGCGCGCACGGCGATTTTCCTGCCCTTTGTGATCGGACTCGCTTCTTCCAGCTTGCTTTGGTTCTGGCTGCTCGACGAGCAAGTGGGGCTGGTCAATCGTCTGCTGATGGATCTAGGCATCATCGCCCATCCGATCGTCTGGTGGATCGATCCCAGTGTAGGGCTTTGGGGCGTGATCCTATCGGTCGTCTGGAAGGTGGTGGGCTTCGGCACCATCATCTTCGTTGCCGCAATCCAGGCGATCGATCCCGAGATGATCGACGCGGCGATGATCGACGGCGCCGGCTATTGGCAGCGGGTACGGCGCATCCTGCTGCCGCTGTCGGCGCGCTCGATCCTGCTCACCACGCTGGTCAGCGCGATCGGTTCGATGCTGGCGTTCGACCAGTTCTACATCATGACCGGCGGTGGGCCCGAGGGCCACACCTTCACTTCGGTCTATTGGATGTACCAGAACTCGTTCAGCTTCTTCAAACTGGGTTATGGCTCGGCGCTGGCACTTATTCTAGTGGCGATCATCTTCGTGGGCGCAGTGGCACAGATGGCGCTCACCCGGCGGAGTGCCGCGCGATGACCACGAGCCCATCGACCACGAGCGCTTCGATCCTGCCGCGCCGCTTTTCGACCCTGGCCGCGAAACGCTCGACCTATCTGCTAGGCGCCATCCTGATCGCGATCATCATCGTCATGGTGCTGCCGGTCCTGCTGTCATTCCTTGCCTCGATCAAGACGCCCGAAGAGGCGTCGGCAGTGCCGCCCACCTATATTCCCATCCATCTGAGTCTCGCAAACTATGCCAAGGTGTTTACCTATCAGGCAGGGCTGGCCAGCTATGTCGGCAACAGTCTCGCGGTTGCGGCATTGACCATTTTCTTTTGCTTGGCACTTGCCATCCCCGCAGCTTATGGACTCGCGCGGCTGCAATTGCCAGGACGCGACCTGATCTTCCTGCTGCTTCTGCTGCCCTTGATGATTCCCTATCAGGCGCTACTTACACCGCTCTATCTCACGTTCTCGGGCTGGGGGCTGGCTAATTCCTATCTCGGCCTCGCGATCATCCACACGATCCTGCAGCTCCCCTTCAGCGTCTATCTGCTGCGCCAGAACTTCGAAGCAGTGCCGCGCGAGTTCGACGAGGCGGCGATGGTCGATGGCTGTGGCGAATTGCGCATGCTCTGGTCGATCCACCTGCCCGCCGTGCGGCCGGCAATCGTCACCGTGGTTCTGTTCGCCTTTGTCGCCTCCTGGAACGAGTTCATCGGTGCGCTGATCGAGATGGGCCAGGAAAGCAAGTTCACCGTGCCGATCATGCTGGTCGCGGTGCGGATGGGAAATCATGGCGCGGTCGATTGGGGCGCGTTGCAGGCGGGGGTGATCATTTCGATCCTGCCGTGCTTCCTGATCTATCTGCTGCTGCAGAAATACTATGTCTCGGGCCTGTTGAGTGGCGCGGTCAAGTGACCGGCGCGGGGAGAAGCGTGTAATGAGTACCGAGTCCGTTGCGGCGCCTGTGATGAGCGATCGTCTGCGTGCCGTGCCCTTCACCGCGGTCGAATTTCGCGACCGGTTCTGGGCGCCACGCATCCAGGCTGTGCACGACAAGACCATTCCGGCGCTCTATGCCAAATGCGAAGAGGTCGGCATGGTCGAAAACCTGAATGTCGACACACCCGCGCCGCCGCTGCGTATCCCGATCGCCCATTGGGGCGGCACACTGCAGATGTTCTGGGACTCCGATCTCGGTAAATGGATCGAGGCGGCAAGCTATACTCTGGCGGCCAAACGCGACGCCGGGCTCGAAGCGCAGATCGATGCGTTGGTAGCAAAATACAAATTAGCGCAACGGCCCGATGGCTATCTCAACACCTATTTCAGTCGCCGCGCGCCCGAGAAGCGTTGGACCAATCTGCGTGACTGGCACGAGCTCTACTGCGCCGGCCATATGATCGAGGGGGCCGTGGCCTACTTCCAGGCCACCGGCAAACGCGAGTTGCTCGACATTATGTGCCGCTATGTCGATCACATCGCCGCGACATTCGGAACTGGAGCGGGTCAGAAGCGTGGCTATTGCGGCCATGAGGAAATCGAGCTCGCGTTGGTCAAGCTCTATCACGTGACCGGTGAACGCAAACATATCGATCTTGCCCGTTACTTCGTCGATGAGCGTGGCCACCAGCCGCACTATTTCGATCAGGAGGCGCGGGCGCGTGGCGACGATCCCGCCAAATATTTTTTCAAGACCTATGAGTACAGCCAATCGCATGTACCGGTGCGTGAGCAGGACAAGGTGGTCGGCCATGCGGTGCGCGCGATGTATTTCTTCAGCGCGGTGGCCGATGTGGCAGCCGAGTGTAGCGACGATGCGCTAAAGGCGGCGGGCGAGCGGCTGTGGGATGACCTGACCGGTAAGCGGCTCTATCTGACTGGCGGCATGGGGCCATCGGAACACAACGAAGGCTTCACAACCGATTACGACTTGCCGAATGAAACCGCCTACGCCGAGACCTGCGCATCCGTCGGTCTCGTCTTTTGGGCGCATCGTCTGCTGCATATCGACTGCGATGGCCGCTACGCCGATTTGATGGAGCGGGCGCTCTACAACGGTGCGGTGGCGGGGCTGTCTCTGTCGGGCGATCGCTTCTTCTATGACAACCCGTTGTCGAGCCGTGGGGACCATCATCGCTGGGCGTGGCATGACTGTCCGTGCTGCCCGCCCAATATCGCGCGGCTTGTCGCATCGGTCGGCCGCTATGTCTGTTCGGCGAGTGGTAGCGAGGCCGCTCTGCATCTCTACGCCGCCAGCACCAGCCACATCACCATCGGCGGGCAGGCCATCGATCTGCGGCAAGAGACCAACTATCCGTGGGACGGCGCCGTGGCCATCCATGTCGAAGCCGCCGGGCCGGCAGCTTTCGGACTGCGGCTACGCGTTCCGAGCTGGTGTCGTTCCTGGACATTGACGATCAATGGCGAAGCGGTGGCGAAACCACCGGCGGTCGAGCGCGGCTATATCCGACTCGAAAGAACATGGAAGCCGGGTGATGTCGTGCGCCTGGATCTGGCGATGCCGGTCGAACGCGTCTATGCCCATCCCGCCGTGGCCGAAGATGCCGGCAAGGTCGCGTTGATGCGTGGTCCGATGGTCTATTGCCTCGAAGGCACAGACAACAGGGTGCCGCCGCATCGGATCGCTTTGCCACGCACGTCGTCTCTGTCGGCACAGTTCGAGCCCGATCTGTTAGGCGGCGTCGCGATCATCAAAGGCGAGGGGCTTGCGCCCGATATGGAGCGCTGGGAGAACGCGCTGTACCGCAGCGATAAGCCGGTTCAAAGTTCCTGCACGATCACAGCGGTTCCATATTGCACCTGGGACAATCGCGCCCCAGGTGAAATGATGATATGGCTGCGCGAAGCATAGGGACCGTAATGAGGCTAGGGCTGCTGGCTGTCGCGGGGGTGATTGTCGCAACGTTGGCCGGCGCGGCAGCCCAGGCCGATTCGGCGTCCGATGCGCGAATCTTTCAGGCCTATCGGATGAAGGGTGCGGTGATGCCGTTCCGCGATCCCAGCATTATCCGCCAGGGCGATACCTACTATGTTTTCGGCACCGATATGGGCGACACGAATTTCGAGTCGATTCCCATCCGGTGCTCCAAAGATAAGGAGACCTGGATCGCCTGCGGTAATGTCTTCCGCGGCCTTCCAGCTTGGCTGAGGGAAAAGGTGCCGGGCATCGGCGGCATCTGGGCGCCTGACATCTCGTACTTCCACGGCCTCTATCACCTGTACTATGCCGGCTCGACCTTCGGCTCGAACCGCTCGGTCATCGCGCTCGCCACCAATACGACTCTCGATCGGCATGATCCCAACTACAAATGGATCGATCATGGCGTCGTGCTTGAGTCGAAGCAGGGTGACGATTTCAATGCCATCGATCCCAACATCCTCGTCGTCAACGAGGGCGAGATTTGGTTGAGCTATGGCAGTTTCTGGACCGGCCTGAAGCAGCGTCGCATCGATCCGGATACAGGCATGCTGTCGAAGGTGGACACCAAGATCTACGCGTTAGCCGAGCGCAAAGACGTGCTCTACCACCCGATCGAGGCGTCGTCGCTCGTACAGCATGATGGCTTCTACTATCTGTTCGCCTCGTTCGATCTGTGCTGTGTGCCCGATCCGCACAATGCGACCTATCGCATCATGGTCGGGCGCGGCAAAACGCCGCATGGACCGTTCGTCGACCGCAAGGGCGTGGCGATGATGGACGGCGGCGGTACGGAACTGTTGGCCGGAGATGGGAAAGAGTGGAGCGGGCCGGGCGGACAGACCGTCTATATCGATCCGAAAGACGGGGACCTGATCGTTTTCCACGCGCTTCGTTTGCCCCAGGGCCAGGGCAACCTCTTCGTCAATAAATTGACTTGGATCGACGGCTGGCCGTCGATCGTGCCCTAGCGCGTCCGCGCCTTTTTGGCGCGCGGCGTGCGAATCGGCCCTTGCACCTGAACATCGGCAATTGCCGTCACCGGTGCCGGGCCGATGGTCAGCGGTAGCAGTCTTGCTCGCGCCGCTTCGAGCAGTTCTTCCATCGCGCGGGAGGCCTCCCGCGGCCTGCGCCCGGCGATCGCCTTGGCCACCGTCTCGTGCAGTTCGACATCTTCGCTCGGGCGCGCGGCCTGCTTCTGCAGCATTTCGGACGACGCGCGCAGTGCCGATTTGATCGCGCTGCCGATGGTGATGAACAGGCCGTTGCGCGAAGCGTTGATCACCGAGAGATGGAATTCCAATGCAGCCTCGGAGACTTCGCGGGGTGAAGCGCTCTCGGCATAGCCGGCCGCGAGGTCGGCGCAATGGCGGAGAATATGATCGTGGTCTTCGGCCAATCCGTCACGCGCTGCGAGGAACGAGGCGCGCGGCTCGAAGCACAACCGCATCTCGAAAATATCCTCGACGATCTTGCGATCGAACTGTGCGTTCAGCCGCCAGGTCAGCACATCGCGGTCGAGCAAGTTCCAATCGGCAAACGGTAGAACGCGCGTGCCGATCTTGGGCGACACGTCAACCAAGCGTTTGGCTGCGAGGCGTTTCATCGCCTCGCGAATCGTCGTGCGGCTCACACCATAGGTCTCGCACAGCTCGCTCTCGATCGGCAGCGAGTCGCCGGGCGCGAATTCGCCCGAAACGATGCGCATGCCGATGCTGCGCTCGACCTGAGCGCTCATCGTGCCGACCGAAACCAGGTCGCGTTCGAGCATTTCGCCCCCTTAGAATTTTCTCGCCGCCAGTCTGTTGTGCATAGCATCCGAACGCAACGCACCTAATCTGGTCGGCGTTGCGTTGGTCACCGCTGGCGGTTTTAGAAAATGTTGACTCCAACTTCTTTTGTATGATGATAATATCAAAATACGAGGAAACGGAGAAAATTTTACGTGATGTCGGCTCTGAAGCCGACCCGGTGATCCAAGTCCTGCTCCATCGCGGCATAGATTAACGCTCGGCCCCTTCCGAGCATACTGCCCCTGGGCCGATTGGTTCCGGGGGCAGACTTTCTCTAGCCCGTTGGCAGTTCGATCACCGATCGGAAACGAGTTGATCACGCCCATGAAGGCCGGACTTCAATCAAGAATCCGGTCCGTGACTCAGGCCAGGGAAGGAACGCGCCCATGAAAGCGAAACTCCTACTAACAGCGGTGGCTTCGGCCGCCCTGCTAGCATTGACCAGTGTTGCCCAAGTTGCTCAAGCCAAGACCGACGTGGTCTGGTGGGACTTCTTAGGCGGCGGCGACGGCGTCCGCATGAAGGCGCTGATCAAGCAGTTCAACGATGAAAATCCCGACATCGACATTCAGGCTACGACGCTGGAATGGGGCCCTCCCTTCTATACGAAGGTACAGACCTCGGCGGCCGTCGGCGAAGGTCCCGATGTCATGACCTATCACCTGTCGCGCATGCCCCTGGGCGTGTCGACTGGCACGCTGCGGCCCTTCACCGACGAGGACCTTAAGAGCGTCGGCCTCTCGAAGGACGATTATTTCCCGAGCGACTGGGAAGGTCTGCATGTCGACGGCAAGCTCTACGGCGTGCCGCTCGATATTCACTCGATCGTTCTCTACTACAACAAGACCAAGCTGAAGGCGGCCGGCCTCCTGGGCGACAACGGCCTGCCCAAGGGCCTTGACGGCAAAGACAACTTCGATGCCGCGTTGAAGAAGCTGACCACCGACAAAGACAATCCCGGTATCTCGTTTAGCTCCGACGACGGCACCACCTGGCGCATCCTCTACACCTTCCTCGCGCAGCAGGACGGTGTGTTCATGAAGGGCGACAAGGTGCTCGAGGGCGACAACGCCAAGAAGGCGGAGAACGTTGTTTCGATGGTCGCCAATTGGGAAGCCCAGGGTTGGGCGCCGAAGCTCGTCGACTATCCGGCTTCGATCGCGTTGTTCACCTCGGGCAAGGCCGCCTTCCACATCAACGGTGTGTGGGAAGTGCCGACCATGACCGACCTGGCGAAGAACGGAAAGCTGGGTTTCGAATGGGGCGCGATCCAGATCCCGACCTTGTTCGCTCATCCGGCCACATGGGCTGACTCGCACTCTTTCGCGATCCCCGCGCGTAAGGGCAACCCGATCAGCAAGGAAAAGCTGGCCGCTGTGATGAAGGTCATCGCCTGGATGAACAAGCACAGCCTGTTCTGGGCGACGGCTGGCCACATTCCGGCCTACAAGCCTGTCACCGAGAGCGAGGACTTCAAGAAGATGCAGCCGAACGCCACCTATTCGTCGCTGGCGAAAACGGCCGTGTTCGATCCGAAGTCGAAGATCGCGGGCGTTGCCTCGCCGGTCTACGCAGCGGTGGTCAACTTCATTGCGCCGGCTTTTGCCGGCCAGCTGAAGCCCGCCGATGCTGTGTCGCAAGTGCGTGACCAGCTCGAATCCGAGCTGAAATAATCACGCCGTAAGCCGAGTATAGGAGCCGGCCGGTGTCAGTGACATCGGTCGGCTCTATCATCTAGGCAAACGAGACGAATCATGGTCGACCCCAAACGTCGCCAAGCTTTGGCCGCGATGGTTTTCGTGGCGCCGTTCGTCATTGCCTATCTTGTTCTCTTCATCTATCCGACGATCAAGCTGGTCGTGCTTAGCTTCACCGATGGGCCGTTGATCGGCAGCGGCAATTGGGTCGGCTTTAAGAACTACATCAGGCTCGCCAGCGACCACCTGTTCATCCAGTCGGTGACGCAGACGATCTATTTCGTCGTGCTGACGGTGATCCCCAATACGTTGATCGGGCTCGGCATCGCTTTGACCGTGATCCGGCTCAAGGGGTGGTTGCAAAGCGTGGTTCTCGCCTGCTTTTTTATGCCTTTCATCCTGCCTGTCACGGTGGTGACCCAGATCTGGATCTGGGTGCTCGACAAGGAATTTGGCGTCGGCCAGTACGTAATCGAACTGTTCGCCGGCCGCCGGGTGCCGGTATTCCACGAGGCCGACTGGTCGTTGCCGATGGTGGGCTGGATCACCATCTGGTGGACCAACGGCTTCAACGTGCTGCTGTTCGTCGCGGGCCTGCGCAACATCCCGCAGGATTACTATGACGCCGCGGCGCTCGACGGAGCCGGGCGGTGGAATCAATTCCGCCGCATCACCTGGCCGCTCATCTGGCCGGTGACCGCGCTGGTGCTGACGATCCAACTGATCCTGCAATTCAAGATCTTCGATCAGGTCTATCTGCTGACGGGCGGCGGGCCGTTCAACAAAAGCTACGTCGTGCTGCTCGACGTCTATCAGCAGTCGTTCCAGCTGAATCATGGCGGCTATGGCGCGGCGATCGCGCTGTTCCTATTCGTAATGATTGTCGTCTTCTCGGTGTTTCAGTTCCAGCTGTTGCGCGTGAGACAACAGACATGAGCCGGCAGATGAGATGGGGCCGTTGGAATTTCACATCGGCGGGGCTGACGGCTTTCGCCTTGGCCGCTGCTGTCTGCTGGTTCTTCCCGATCTACTGGGCGATAATCACGACGCTTAAGCACGAATACGACACGGTGAAGCCGGGTTTCCAGCCGATCCCGTTGGATCCGACGCTTGACGCCTATAGCTTCGTCATCGACCACACCAAGATCGCCTATTGGTATCTCAACTCGATCGTCACCTCGCTCGCCATTACGATATTGGTGATCGCGATGAGTGCGGCCTGCGCGTATGCCATCTCGCAGCTCAAATTTCCGGGACGTCGCATACTCTACGGGCTTGTGCTGGCCAGCTTCATGGTGCCGCTGACCTCGTTGATCATCACCCATTTCATCCTGATGAATGACTTCGGTCTGATCAACACCTGGGCCGGCATCGTCTTGCCGCAACTGATCGCGCCGGTGACGGTGATCGTCTACAAACAGTTCTTCGATGGTATTCCCAAGGAATATCGCGAGGCAGCGGTGATTGACGGCGCAGATGAATTTCGCCTGTTCGCCAAAGTCTATATGCCGATGAGTTGGGGCGTGACCACCGCGCTGGCCATCGTCACTTTCATCGGCGCCTGGGACAATTTCTTTTGGCCGTTCCTGGCGCAGACATCAGACACGATGATGACTGTGACCGTCGGCGTCACTCAGGTGCATGAGGCCTTCGGCGTGCAATATGCGCGCAATCTTGCTGTTGCCGTCATGGCGGCCGCTCCGGTGGTGGTTGCCTATCTCGTATTCCAGCGTCGGGTGACCGACGCCATTGCCATTTCCGCCGGCATCAAAGGGTGACCGATGTCGGCGTCCTCTTTCCTTTTCTCTAAATAGCCAGGGTAGCCATGCTGTCAGCCAAACTAACTGTCGATCGCGATTTCGTTCTTGCCGATCTG
>DASXEH010000048.1:0-3847 GCA_036490215.1 Magnetospirillaceae bacterium | reverse complement strand
TTCCCCAATGTCAAAGGCACCGGCTGGAAGGCGAAGGCGCTCGCCGCATCGCTCCTGGAAGATGCCGGCGTCGCCATCATCGGCGGGCCGGACTTCGGCATCCTCGGCGAGGGCTACATCAGGGTGTCCTATGCCAACTCGACCGAGAATATCCTGAAGGCGCTCGGGCGCATGGGCGAATTCCTCGCCAGCCGCAAGGCAGCCTAGGTTACGACGGCGAACCGTCGCCGCCCTCGCGTTCGACGACGACCCGGAATGGGCCGCGTGGATTTATGTCTCGCTGCGGGAAGGGGATTTCGATCTTTTCGCGCTTGAGCGCATCCCACAGCGCAAGCAGCGCGTGACTGCGAACATTGATGGTCCCTTCCTTCGGATCCCTGATCCAGAACGCCAAGGTGAAATTGATCGAGGAATCGCCGAAGGCGCGGAAATTGCAGACCGGCTTCGGCTTTTCCAACACGCGCTCGACAGACTTAATCGCCTCGAGCGCCAGCGCGATCACCTTGTGCGGATCGGCGGAATAGGAAACGCCGAAGTCGACATCCAGCCTCACTTCGGCGTTTGAATAGGACCAGTTGATCACGCGCTGGGTGACGAAGTCCTCGTTGGGAACGAGGAACTCGCGGCCATCGAGGGTGACCACCGAGGTATAACGCGCGCCCATCGAGGCGACCCAACCGAAATTGTCGCCGACAGTGATAACGTCGCCCGGCTTGATCGACTTGTCGGCCAGCAGGATGATTCCGCTCACCAGGTTGGAGACAATCTTCTGCAGGCCGAAGCCGACGCCGACGCCGATGGCGCCGGAGAAGAAGGCAAGCGATGTGAAGTCGATGCCCACCGAAGACAGCACAATCAGTGCCGCGAAGGTTATCAGCCCCAGCCTGATCAGCTTGATGAGCAGCACCTGTATCGACGGTGTCAGATCGGTGACACGGCGGACGCGCTTCTCGAGAAAATTGCCCACCGCGTTCGCCGCCCACAACGCCAGCAGCAGCAGCACAGTGGCCTTGATCAGCAGGAGCGGCGTGACGCGCACCCCGCCAATCATCACGCCGAATGAATCGAGCGCGGCCCGGATCGTCTGCCGCACGCCGACCACGTAGCCCGCGACAAATAGCCAGGTGAAGCCCGTGACCAGCCGGTAGACGAAGCGATTGGCGATCGGCGCCGCCGCCAGCGCGATCACCACCCAGGCAATCGCGAGGGTCGCGACCACATCGAGCAGCACAACGTGCTCCGGGTTGGCTATGCCTCCAAAGGCCGGGCGCATCACGACCAGAAGAAGCGTGAAAATGACCAGGCCGAGATTGGCCATGCACAACTGCACCCACAGGCGCATCAGCGGCGGCCAGCCCTGGGTGTGTGCGGTGACGTCGGTGTGGCGCCGTAACATCGTCGTCACGATGCTTGCTGCCGCAGCCGCAATCAGGATGACGCCCATCTGGGCGAGCATCCAGACCGAAACGGCCTCATGCGCGACGGTCACGAAGGCGTTCTCGACCGTCTGAAGTATCTCCTGGCCGTTCATCGCTCACCCTCCGCCACCCCTTGGAATTGTCCCATGAAGCGGACCAATATCAAAGACGGCCGGACGGAATATCCGTCGCGGCAGGCAGCCAGGGACTAAGCACATGTACGATCGGAGCTTGTCGGAAGAGCAGCGGATGATGCGGCAAAGCTGCCGCGATTTCGTCGATGACGTCGTCCTGCCATTTATCCGGGAGAACTGGCAGCGCGAATGGTCGATGGCGCCCGAAGATCGCCTGCCGCTGCGCATCCTCGAAGAGGCGGAAAAGATCGGCATCCGCACGCTCGGCGTACCGGAGGAATTCGGCGGCGTCGAGTTGGAAAAGGGCACGGAAGTGAAGACCTTCGCCATGATCGCGGAGGAAATCGCGCGCGGCGACTCCGGCTTGGCCGACAAACTGGTGCAGAACTGGAAGGTGTCGGTGCTGCTGCGGCAGTTCGCTCCGAGACACCTTCAGGAAAAATGGTTCAAGCGCCTGGTCGCCGAGCCGCAATTCCTGATGGCGCATTGTCTGACCGAGCCGCGCGGCGCCTCCGACCGATGGCTGCCCTACAATGTGCCGGAAGCCGCGATGCAGACACGCGCCGTGAAAAAGGACGGCGGTTGGGTGATCAACGGGCGCAAACAGTTCATCTCCAACGGTTACGACGCTTCTCTCTACGTGGTCTATGCCAACACCAATCCGAAGGTCGGCATGATGCAAGGCACCTCATCGTTCCTGGTGCCGCGCGAGACCAAAGGCTTTTCTGTTGCGCGCTGCAACGAGACGCTCGGCTGCCGCTTCATGAACAACGGCGAGATGGCGTTCGACGACATGTTCGTGCCCGACGATCATCTGCTGGTGCAGAACAGCGCGCTCGGCTCGGCCGGCATCTATTTCCGTCCCGGCAAGATCATCCAGGCGGCGAAGAATCTCGGCGTCGGCATGCGTGCTTTCGAGGCGACCGCGGACTACGTGCAAAATTACGTGCAGGGCGGCCGCATCCTGATCAAGCATCAGGCCGTGGCGTTGCGGCTCGCCGACATGGCAACCCGCATCGAGGCAGTGCGCGCTTTGCTCGATCGCGCGGCGCAGGCGGTGGACGACAACGCACCTGAAGCTGAAACGCTGGTCAACATGGCCAAGATGTTCGCCTCGGAGGAGATCATGAAGGTTGCCCAGCACGCGGTCGAATTACACGGAGGCAACGGCATCATGCTCGACTTCGGCATCGAGAAAGTGTTGCGCGATGCCGTCATTTTCCTGCACATGGACGCGACGGTAGACATTTCGAAGTTCAAGATCATCAAGAACATGTTCCCGCAGACGGCGGGCAAATACGCCGGGCCGGAATAATTAGTGCACCACGAAGCGGAATCCGATCACCACGATCACAAGTCCGACCAGTTGGGGAACACTTGGCACCACGCCAAGCGCAAGATAGCCGACGATCAATCCGAAGCCCGGCACCAGCGCCGGGAAAGTCGCAGCGCGTCCGGCGCCGAGCAGGATGATCGCGCGCGCGAACAGATAAATCGGTAGTGCGCCAGCGAGCAGGCCCTGCACCACGGCCTGCAGCAGGTTTTCAGCAAGGCTCATGCGCAGCAGGCCGCTGTAGCCGATGAGAATCCCGTACAGCGGCGCATAGACGACGATCGACAGAAAGCCGACCATCGTCACGGCGCGTATGCCGGACACGCGATAATGGCGCAGCAGCGTGCCGAACATCGCCCAGAAGAATCCGGCGGTGACGAACAGCAAGTCGCCACCGACGCCTTGCTGGCCGATGGTCGTCAGCGATTCCCATCCGAATACCAAGAGGCCCGCGATGATGATGATGCCGCCGGCGATGCGCGATGCCGTCGCCCGCTCATGCAGCATCGCGCTTGCGAGGATCAGGCCGAACAGCGCCGCGCAGGCCGGCTGAATGGTGGTGCCGTGTCCGAGCGGCACCAGCATGAAGCCCGAATAGGCGATGATCGCCTGCGGCGGACCGGACAATACGCTCATCATCAGCCCGCGGCGCCAGCCGACGCCGCCAAGGTCGGCAATACCGTCGCGCAAGGCAAACGGCGTCAGCAGCAGGCCGGACCAGAAGAATCGGTGGAACGCGAGATCGGCCGGCGAGAAGCCGATCGAGATGCCATGTTTGGCGGCGACAAAGCCGACCGCCCAGCCGAGCGCGGCGCCGGCTCCGCACAGCATGCCGATCACGACGCTTGACCGTGCCGCGGCTTGATCGGATCTGTCCACGAATGCCTCAACCGCAGCGAGGGTGACTTGAGGCCGCCTGATACTCTAGGATCGCGATCCAAGTCCAATCGCGATTGAACAAG
>DASXEH010000013.1:0-29560 GCA_036490215.1 Magnetospirillaceae bacterium | reverse complement strand
GGGGTCACAGGTTCAATCCCTGTCGCGCCCACCATCCGCCCTGGAAGTCCCAGAAAGTCAGCGAAAAATCGACAAGAAAAAAACGCCCGCGTTTTGACACGAGCGTTTTCTTTTGGAGTGTCGCCGCTGCCCGTAGCCGTGGCCGCGATCAATACCTTTGAAACCGCCGCTCGATGTATTTGAGCAGCTCGACGAGTTGCTCCGGCGGCAATTCGACAAAGGACAGATGGGCGCGGGTGCCATTGACGCCGCGCACCGCAGCCGTAACGTCCCTGCCCAATCCTGGCAGCTCGATCACGATCTGCGTGCCGGGCGCGGGCGGGTTGTCGCATTCGATCAGCGCGCCACCGGCCGAGATGTCGTGCAATGCGGCCGAGTCGTTCGGACCCTGACTGCGCTTGATCACCGCGACGGCGGGTTCGCGAATACGGCCGTGGGCGCGCTTGTCGCTGGGCAGCGGGCGCTCCAGTTGAAAGCGAATATCGGCAAGGTCGCGCAACACCAGAGCCACGTCGCGCGCCGCAGCCTCTTCCGTGACCGAGGCGACCACCTTCAACAGACGGTATTCGGCGCCTTCGAGCCGGTCGATGATTTCGGTCGTGGTCTTTTCGTCCATCGAACGCATATTACTCGTCCACGCCCCCTTGAGCCAGTTGGCAATACCTTAGCGATTCCGGGCTCAAAAGGCGCGTTCCTGTTCCGCAAGGCTGCTGCGCGGCCGCCCTTGACTTCCCTTGGCCGGATGCGCTCCAATCCGCCTCATGAAAATCGGAACCCAGATCGTCAATTTTATCTGGTGGCGCTCCTAACAGGAGCGGCCCGGTTCACCATTTCTTTGATTTGTAACCGACAGAGCCGCCGTGAACCGGTGGGCGCAGTCGTTCGGTTTCTAAATCCCATATAAATCCCATCGGTACGCGGCGGTCTTCCAAAAGGAGATCACCGATGACTATCGCCAGTGCCATCGACAACACGACGAAGACAACCGAGGACGCCGACCAGATCATTCTGACCGGCGACCGCACCACCGGCCCGCTGCATCTCGGCCACTATATCGGCTCGCTCAGGAACCGCGTCGCGCTGCAGGATCGGTATCGTCAATTCCTGCTGCTGGCCGATGCCCAGGCGTTGACCGATCATGCCGACGATCCGGCGATGGTCTCGCGCCACGTGATCGATGTGGCGCTCGATTATCTCGCGGTGGGCATCGATCCGGCCAAGACGACGATCTGCGTTCAATCCTGCCTGCCCGCGCTGGCCGAGTTGACGACGCTCTATCTCAACTATGTCAGCGTTGCGCGGTTGGAGCGTAATCCAACCGTGAAGGAAGAAATCCGTCTGCGTGGGTTCGATCGTGACGTGCCGGCAGGCTTTCTCTGCTATCCCGCCGCGCAAGCCGCCGACATCACCGCCTTCAAGGCGACATTGGTGCCGGTTGGTGAAGACCAAGCGCCGATGATCGAGCAGACCAACGAGATCGTGCGCCGCATCAATCGTGTGGCCGGTTCTGACGTGTTGGTCGAAGCAGAGGCGCTGATCCCGGCGGTCGGCCGGCTGCCGGGTGTCGATGGCCGCGCCAAGATGAGCAAATCGCAGGGCAATGCGATTCCGCTCTCGGCCTCGCCCGATGACATCCGCGCCGCCGTGCGCGGCATGTACACCGATCCCCAGCATCTGCGCGTGGCCGATCCGGGCGTGGTGGAGGGCAATGTGGTCTTCACCTATCTCGACGCGTTCGACGACGACACCGCCGAGGTTGATGCGCTGAAGGCGCAATACCGCGCCGGCGGTTTGGGCGATGCGGTGATCAAAGCGCGGCTGGAAGATCGCTTGCAGGCGGTGATGGCGCCGATCCGCGAACGCCGCAAGAGGTTGATCGACGATCGCGGCTATCTGTATCGGATTTTACGCGAGGGCACCGAGGCCGCCAATGCCGTGACGACGGCGACGCTGGCGGAAGTGAAGGAGTCGCTGGGCCTATTCTCGCTCAGCCCGTAGGGGCTGAGTGTAGTGCTACGACCAGAGGAAGTTGCTGGTGGACAGCGCCGAGCCGCTAACGCCGGTAAGAGTGATCGTCACGTTCTCGACGCCGCTGCCGGTCGTATCGACATGCAGGACATGATGGGTGGTATCGAAGAACGCCTCGGAATTGCCGTCGCCTGAACCGAAGCCACTGAAGCTTGTGCCCGACGACAGCGTCATCGTTCCAACTTCGCCGTGGAAGACCAGGCTGTCCTTGGCGGCGTTGAAATTGTTGATTGTGTCGCTGACGGTGGAAGCGGATTGCTGCGCGTTCACATAATTGACCGTGTCGGCGCCCGTGCCCAGTGTGATCACGTCGCCCAACGTACCGACCGAGATCACGTCATGGCCGGCGCCACCGGTGATCGTTGTCGCGTTTGTCTCCGCGCCAACGACGATGGTGTTGCCACCATTACCGCTGGTCACGATTTCGACATTGGAGATGGTCACGGTGCTCGCCGCCGCGCCGATGATCAGCTTATCGGTGCCGGCGCCAAGATCGATCGTGGCGTGAGCCGAGCCCGAGGTGGCTACCGTATCTGCTGCGGCTCCGCCGGAGACGGTTTCGATATTGATGATCGTAATGGTGTTGGCGACGTCGGCGAGGATCAGCGAGTCGCTGCCCGATCCGAGATCAAAGACACCTGATGCCGAGACGTTGCCCAGTGTCACGATATCGTCGCCGGTACTGCCGATGAGCGTCTCGGCATTCGCAGGAATCAGGGTCAGGTTCGCCGAACCGCTCAAGGTGAGGTGATCGGAGCCACTGGAAAGATCGATGGCGCTCGATCCAGCGCTTGAGAGCGTGACGATATCGTCGCCACCGCCTGCTCCACTGTTCGAATGCGCTCCCAGACCGACACCGGTGGTTACGATGCCGAAATTCTCGGCCAGCGTCGTGGCGCTGACGCCGGGCAGGGTGATGGCCATATCGCCCGTGCCGCCGCTGCCGGTGCTGTCGATATAAAGGACGCTGTTCGCCGTGTCGTAGAAGGCCTGGAAATGGCCGGTGGCCGAGAAGCTCGAAAATGTCGAGCCGCTGTTAAATGTCGCACCGGTGGTCGACATCCCGGTGAACAGCAGGTGATCGACCGTTGCGTTGAAATTCTTGACCGTGTCGCTGAAATTGCTCGAGGCAGCGTCGGTGGCTGAATAGACGACGGTGTCGGCCCCCGCGCCGAGATTGATTGCGTCATGCGCGGTGCCGACATAGATCGTGTCACCACCCGTGCCGGCGGTGATGGTGGTCGGATTGGTTTCAGTTCCGACCACGATCGTATTGCCGCCATTGCCGCTGACCACCACCTCAACATTAGTGACGGTGACTGTGCTGGCCACAGCGCCCAGAGTCAGTTTGTCGGTCCCACCGCCCAGATCGAACGTGCCATTGGCCGCGCCGATCACTGTGAGCGTATCCGCGGCGGTTCCACCGACGACCGTCTCGATATTGAGGACGGTCACGTTATTGACTGCCTTGGCGAGGGTGAGCGAATCGTCCCCGGCGGCAAGGTCGATCCTGCCGGTGAACGCGCTACTGGCGGTGACCATGTCATCGCCGGCACCGCCGATCACCGTCTCGATATTGGCGATGGTGATCAGATTGCCGCCAGCGGTTAGAGTCAGCTTGTCGCTGCCCGCGCCGAGATCGATCGAGCCAATGAAGCTGCTGTCGCCCAGCGTCACCTGATCGCTGCCGGCACCGCCATGGATCGTTTCGATATTCGTCAGCGTGACTGTGTTACCAGTGGCGCCCAGCGTGAGCGCATTGTCGCCGCCCCCGAGATCGATCGCGCCGTTCGCCACACCGGCAAGGGTGACGACATCGTCGCCATTGCCGCCGACCAAGGTTTCGACATTGACGATTGTCAGCGTATTGCCGCCATCGGCCAGGGTCAGGCTGTCGCTGCCGGCGCCGAGATCGATAAATGCGCCGGTGGTGCTTGTGCCTAGGGTGACCTGATCGCTGCCGGTGCCGCCGATGATCGTTTCGATATTGGTGACGACCAGCGTGTCGCCCAGCTTGCCCAAGATCAGCTTGTCGCCGCCATTGCCGAGATCGACGCTGCCGGTCGCCGCGCCAAGCAGGGTGACGACGTCGCTGCCGGTATTGCCCGTAATCTGTTCGACGTTCGCAACCGTGATCGTGTTATGAGCGAAGGCTGCCAGGGCGACGGTGTCGTCGCCCCCACCTAGATCGACGGTTCCGTTGGCTGCTGTGGTGAAGACGATCGTGTCGTCGCCGGCGCCGCCGATGATCGTCTCGATATTGGCGACTGTGATCAGATTGCCGCCCGCGGCCAGGGTCAGCTTGTCGTTGCCTGCACCGAGATCGACAAAGCCGTTAATCAGAGATGTCGTCATCACGACAGTATCCGTGCCGGCATTGCCGATCACGGTTTCGACATTGGCCAATGTCGCAATGTTGGAGCCGCTCGCCAGGTGCAGCGCGTCATCGCCGGCGCCCAGATCGACGGCGCCCACCAGCGCCGAGCCCATGGTGACGATGTCATCACCGGCGCTGCCGGTCAGGATTTCAATATTGGCGATGGTGATGGTGTTGCCGCCGCTGCCCAAGGTCAGTGCGTCTTTGCCTGCGCCAAGGTCGATCAAACCGCCCGAGAAACTGTCGCCCAGCACCACCTGATCGCTGCCCGCGCCACCGACCACCGTCTCGATGTTGACGACGGTGAGCGTATTGCCGCCCGCCGCGAGGACCAGCTTATCGCCGCCATTTCCAAGATCGATAAAGCTGCCGGTGGCGCTCGTGCCGAGCGTGACCAGATCGCCGCCGCTGCCGCCGATCACGGTTTCGACGTTCAGAACGGTGACGGTGTTGTGGGGCGCGCTGAGCAGGGTGAGGCTGTCGTCGCCCGAACCGAGATCGATGTGCGCCGTGCTGGTGGCTGTGGCGAAGACGACTTGATCGTCACCCGCGCTGCCCATGATCGTTTCGACATTGGCGGCGGTCAGCATATTGGTACCCGCGGCCAGCGTCACCTTATCGGCACCCGAGCCGAGATCGACCGTGCCATTGAAGGCGGATGCAAACACAACCTGATCAGCGCCTTTGGTGCCCGTCAGGGTCTCGAGGCCGCTGACGGTGATCGCGCCGCCGCCAGCGCCGCCCAAGGCGACGACATCGTCGCCATTGCCGCCAACCAAGGTTTCGACATTGGTCACCGTTAGCGTGTTGCCGCCATCCGCCAAGGTGAGTTTGTCGCTGCCGGCACCGAGATCGACGGCGCCGCCGACAATGGCGCTGCCAAGCGTGACCTGATCGCTGCCCGCGCCACCGACCACTGTCTCAACATTGACCAGCGTCACTGTATTGAGCCCGGGGCCTAAGGTGAGTTTGTCGTCGCCGTCACCGAGATCGATCGTGCCTTTGAACGTGGTCGACAGGGTGACGACATCGTCACCCGTTCCGCCGATGACCGTCTCTATATTGGCCAGCGTGACGGTGTTGTGAGCCGCGTCGGACAAGGTCAGGCTATCGGCGCCCGCACCAAGATTGATGGTTCCTGTGGTCACCGCGGTCAGCAACGTCACCACATCGTCGCCGGAGCCGCCGATCAGCGTTTCCACATTGGCGACAGCGACGGTCGATCCGCTATTGCTCAGCGTCAGGCGGTCGACACCTGCGCCGAGATCGATCGTGCCGAGGGCACTGCCCGAAATGGTGATCTGGTCGCTGCCGGTGCCACCGGTCAAAGTCACGACATTGGCCACGGTGACGATATTGGTGACGTTGGCCAGGGTTAGACTGTCATCGCCCGCGCCGAGATCGATCTTGCCGGTGGCTGCCGTCGTCAAGGTGACGACATCGTTTCCATTGCCGCCGATCACTGTCTCGATATTGGTGAGCGTGACGACATTGCCGCCATCGGCCAAAGTGAGCTTATCGTTACCCGCGCCGAGATTGACCGCACCGACGTCGTTGGTGGCGATGGTGACGATATCGCTGCCCGCACCACCCACCAGGGTTTCGATATTGCTCGCGGTAACGGTATTGCCGGTCGAGGCGAGGGTGAGCTTGTCGTCGCCGTCACCCAGATCGATCGCGCCGTTGATCGCCGATGTCATGGTGACGATGTCGTCACCGACACCACCGACGATCGTTTCGGCATTCGCGACGGTGATTTGATTGACCGCTGCATCGTAGAGCGTGAGCTTGTCGCTGCCGGCGCCGAGATCGATCATGCCGCCGGTGATGCCCGAGGCCATGACCACCTGATCGCTGCCGGTGCCGCCGATGATCGTCTCGACATTGGCAACGGTGGCCGTGCCGCCACCTGTGCCAAATGTAAGTTTATTGTTGCCCGCGCTGAGATCGATGGCGCCGGAGAAAGTTCCGCTCAGCACGACGAAATCGTTGCCGGTGCCGCCGGTCAGCGTCTCGACATTCACCAAAGTCACGGTATTGGCGGCCGCATTGGCCAAGGTGACGCTGTCATCCCCGGAGCCGAGGTCGATGACGCCGGCCACCGCCGCGGTGTAGGTCACAGCATCATTGCCAGCGCCAGCGACAAGCGTCTCGATATTGGCGACCGTAATCGCGTTGCCCTCAGCCGACAGGATCAGCTTGTCGGCACCGGAACCCAGATCGATCAAGCTCGGAGCGCTGGCGCCGAGTTGGACGATATCGTTGCTGCTGTCGCCGGCGAGAATATCGAAATTGTTGATCGCGATGGTGCTGAGATTGAAGCTGGTTCCCGAGAGAGCCAACGTGTTCGATCCGGCGCCACCGGTGATCGCCTCGAGGCCGGGCAGGTCGCCCGCCGTGAGAATGATGTGCTGCCCGCCATCGGCGCCTTGGATCGATTCGATGCCCGACAGCGTGACATGGCTGAGATCGACGCTGGTTCCCGTGACATAGAGCGCGTCATCGCCGCCGCCACCGACAATGGATTTAATGCCGGCCAGATCGGCCTGCGACAGCGTGAAGGAATCGTCACCGGCACTGCCTCTGATCACATCGAATCCGGTCATCGTCACGCCGGTCAAGTCGATGGACGAACCGGCGACGACCAGTGTGTTGACGCCAACACCGCCGATGATCGAATCGACGCCGTTCAAATCGGCCTGATCGATCGTCAGGGTCAGCGGAACCAGGCCGCGCCCTTTGAGCACGTCAATATTGGAAAGCGCGACCCCGCTCAGGTCGACGCTGGCGCCAGAGAGGAGAAGTGTGTCGACACCGCCATTGCCGGTGATCGACGACAAGCCAGTGAGGTCGCTCTGGCCGATGGCAATCGTCAGATCGGACGTGCCCCCCGCTTCGATCCCGGTAATGCCTGACAGCGTGATCGTGCTCAGGTCGAAACTAGTGCCCGCCAGCAGTAGCGAATCGTCGGTCTGGCTGCCGACGATCGATTTGACGCCGTTCAGGTCGAGGGAATCGACGGTGATGACTTCGCCAGCATTGGCGGCGTTCAGAATCTCGAATCCCGACAACGTCACACCGGTCAGGTCGACGGCCGAGTCGGCCAGGATCAGCGTATTGATGCCTGTGCCGCCAATGATTGACTGCACGCCGGAAAGGTCGTTTTGGTCGATCGTCAGCGCCAGGGCGGTATTGGCCAGCGTCTTGAGCACCTCGAAATCGGTCAGCGTCACGCTGGTCAGATCGACGGCGGCGCCAGACAGAACCAGCGTGTTCGAGCCACCGAGCCCGGCCAGAGACGAAAACGAATCGATATCAGCCTGATCGACCGTAACGAGGACGGAACTGGTCCCCGCGACAAACGCGCCATCGTCCTGGAATGTCAAACTCGTCAGATCGACGTTGCCGGCGATCTCGATCGTGCCGAAACCCTCGATCGTCGAAATGTTGTGCATGGCAGATTGCGTAACCACGATCTCCTGGTCGCCGGCGCCATCGCCCTGGAGCGTCTGAAAGCCGGTGATCGCGACTTCGGACAGCGTGAGTACGCCACCGCCCACGATCACAAGCTCGTTGCTGCCCGAACCGCCAATGATCGACTCGACGCCACCCGTGTTTGCGGTGCTGGCGATCTGCGAGAGATCGATCGTCACCGTCGAGTCGGCAAAAGCCGCCTGCACCACCTCGACATTGGAGAAGGTGGCGGTGGAGATGTCGATATCCGTCGAATTCAGGATGATCGTATCGGTACCGCCACCGGCCGCCTCGATGATCGTGAAGCTGCCGTTCTGCACGATATAGGTGTCGTTGCCGGGGCCGCCCACCAGCGTGTCGGTTCCGCCGCCGCTGATCAGCGTATCGTTGCCGGCATAGCCGTAGAGCACGTCGTCGGCGGCGGTGCCGATCAGCGTGTCATTGCCACTCAGCATGTAGGTGATCAGGCCTGCGACATCGTCGGTCGCAGAGAATTGTTCGATTTCCGCGCTGGTTAGCGACAGGCCGGTCCAGGATAGACGGGTGACTCCGGTCGCATCGACTTCAGTAATGCCGGTGATCGTTCCGCCACCGGCAACGAATTGGCCGGTGTAGATGAATTGATCGCCGGCGCTATCGGACAGAAGGATCTGCGAACTCGTAGCCGACGTGACCGTAAGATCATCGTCAACGGTTGACCCGGTGATCTGGCTATCTAGATCGGTGACAGATGTGTCAAGAGGATCGCCCGCTGGCTGCGTTAAAACTGACATCTCATGTCCGCGCGGCGTTTCTGCCACGCAACCCCTTGCCAATTCTTGGTCCGCTCGGCTGAAGACCGTGAGGTTCGTCCTCTAAAATGAGAGAACCAAACCTTCTAGCGACAGTGAAGAACAGTCGCCGAATAGCCGCCCCAGACCCCCAAATACCCAAACCGAATAAAAATTTATGCGATATAAAAAGTCGCGAATTTCAGATGAAGGTCTGACTCAAATTTCACCCCACCGCTTTTCCCGTTTAGCCGGATTTCCGCCGTGGCGTCTGTGACAACGCCCGCGAGAGAGGCTTTTCCATAAAGCCGTAAAACGAACGGGCGGCTCTAAGCAAAAGCCCTAATCATTGACGATGAATACGCGTGATTGTCAGTAGCCGATGGCCGTGCTTGAGGGCTCGCGCTGATCGGCCGCGCCGAGTAACCGTGCCGGTGCCGCACCGCGGGGTGGGGCAACCTGGATGGCTTCGACCGGGCGCCACGGGCCTTTGGTGTCGATCGTATAGCCGTTCTTGGCCAACGTCGCGGCGACGTCCGATGCAAGCGCGCCCGGTTCCGCGAACAGCGTGTCGGGTAGCCATTGATGGTGAAGGCGCGGCGCGGCAACGGCCTGGGATATGTTCATATCGTGGTCGACCACATTGACGATCGACTCGAACACGCTGGTGATGATGCGCGGTCCGCCGGGGCTGCCCAGCACCATCACCACATGGCCGTTGCGGGTGACGATGGTCGGCGTCATCGACGAGAGCGGTGTCTTGCCCGGCGCGATCGCGTTGATCTTGCCTTGGATCAGGCCGAAGAGGTTGGGCACGCCGGGCTTCGATGTGAAATCGTCCATCTCGTCGTTCATGACGATGCCGGTGTTCCCGGCCATCACCCGCGCGCCGTAGTAATTGTTGAGCGTGTAGGTGACCGATACGGCGTTGCCGGCCTTGTCGACGATCGAATAATGCGTCGTGTTGTTGCCTTCGTGCGGCTCTACGGCTGGCACCACGGACTTACCGGCTTTTTGCGGATCGATCTTGGCGCGCAGCTTGGCGGCGTAGGCGGGGTCGATCAGGCGCGCCACCGGGTTCTTCACGAAAGCGGGATCGCCGAGCACGTTGTTGCGATCGGCAAAGGCCAGCCGCATCGCTTCGGTCAGATCGTGGACCTCTTCGACCGAATGGAAATCGAGCTTGTCCATCGGGAAGCCTTCGACGATATGCAGCATCTCGCAGAGCACCACGCCACCGGAACTTGGGGGTGGCGAGGAGACGATGTGATAGCCGCGATAGTCGCAGGTGACGGGCGCCAGCTCCCGCACATGATACCGCTGTAGATCGGCCTTGGTGATGATGCCATGCCCGGCAGCGCTCGCCGCGACGATCTGATCGGCGATCGCGCCTGCGTAGAAGGCGTGGGGACCGAAATCGGCGATTCTCTTCAACGTCGCGGCCAGTTGAGGCTGCACCAGCCGGTCGCCGGCGGCATAGGGTACGCCACCGGGTTTCGTGAAGTGGGCGAAGACATCCGGATGGTCGCGCAGCAAATCAACGGCAGCGGAGCCGACAATGCGCGTGTCATCGCTGGTCAGTACGAAGCCGGATTTGGCGAGCGCGATGGCGGGGGCGAGCAGGGTGGAACGCGTCATCGTGCCCCATTGCTTGCGCGCAGTTTCGAGCCCCATCACCGTTCCCGGCACGCCGACCGAAAGCCAGCCGTCGGTGGACAGGTTCGGAACCACATTGCCCTTGGCGTCGAGATACATGTTCTCGGTGGCGGCCAACGGAGCGCGTTCGCGGAAATCGAGGAAGGTCTCGTGGCCGTCGGCCAGGCGCAGGGTCATGAAACCGCCGCCGCCGATATTGCCGGCTTCCGGATAGACGACGGCCAGCGCATAGCCCACCGCCACGGCGGCATCCACCGCATTGCCGCCCTTCTTGAGGATATCGATGCCCACCTGCGACGCGATGCGGTGGACCGAGACCACCATCCCATGTTCGCCGGGAACCGGCGGTGGCGCGGTGAATGTCACCGACGGCGCGTCGGCGTGAGCGTCAAAAGCGAAAAAGGAAACGGCGAGGGCTGCGGCGGCGAACGAGCGTGTGATGGTCATGACGGTTCCTCACCCTTGAGCCCTCCCCCAGCTTGGGGGAGGGCGGTTCTCGGTCCCTCTCCCCTTTTTTTGAGGAGAGGGGGGTGAGGGTGTCGTCAGACGGAGGCGAAGTTTACTTGTTGGCGTAGACCGGCTTGCCGTTCTTCCAGACATACATGACGAAGCCCGGATTGGTCAGGTCGCCCTTGGCATTGAAGCCGAGCGTGCCGAGCGCGGTCTGATATTGCCCGCTGCGCAGCGCACCTTCGACCTTCGCGGCATCGACCGAACCGGCCTTGGTCACGGCTGCGGCCCAAGCTTGGATCGCGGCGTAGGAGTACAGCGTATAGGCTTCCGGCGCGTAGTTCTGGCTTTCGAAATACTTCACCAGGTCGGCGTTGGCAGGATCGAGTTTCGGATCGGGACCGAAGGTCATCAGCGTGCCTTCGCCCGCGGTGCCGGCGATCGCCCAGAACTCCGGATCGTTGAGACCGTCGCCGCCGACGATGGTCGCAGCCAGGCCTTGTTCCTTCGCTTGGCGCGCGATCAGCCCGGCCTCGGCGTAATAGCCACCGTAGTAGACGATCTGGGTGCCGAGCGACTTCAGCTTTGTCACCAGCGCGCTGTAGTCCTTCTCGCCCGCATTGATCTCGTCATACACGACCGGCTTGATGCCTTTGGCTTCGATCGCGGCCTTGAAAGCCTGCGCCAGACCTTGGCCATAGGTCTGCTTGTCGTCGATCACCGCGACTTTCTTGTCCTTCATATTCGCGGCGATATAGTCGGCCGCCGCCGGGCCCTGCGAGTCGTCGCGGCCGCAAACGCGGAACACGTTGGTCAGGCCACGATCGGTGAATTTCGGATTGGTCGAGGCCGGCGAGATTTCGACGATATTGGCATCGGCATAGATCGCCGAGGCCGGGATTGAAGAGCTCGAGCAGACATGGCCGATGACCACGGCGACTTTCTTCGAGACCATGTCGTTGGCGACACTGACCGCCTGTTTCGGATCGCAGACGTCGTCCCCAACCACGCCCTGAAGCTTCTGGCCCAGCAGGCCGCCCTTCGCGTTGATATCTTCAATGGCCTTCAGGCCGCCGCGCTTGACCTGTTCGCCCAAGGCCGCGTCGGGGCCGGTCATCGGCCCAGCGATTGCCACCATGATGTCGGCGCGGGCGACAGCCGTCGTCCCCAACAGGGCGGCCACGGTCACCACGAATGCGGTGCTCAGTACGATTGGTCGTTTGATGCGCATAGACTTGCACTCCCCAAGGTGAAAGAGCATCAAGTCTATCAACTGGATACGATGCCGCAAGCACCGGAAAAACCGCCGAAATCAGTCCGAACGCAGGCAGAATCGCACGGCATCGCGCAGAACTGCGGGGCTGAACGGCTTCTTCAGGGTCTTGGTGACACCGATATTTTCGGCCAGGCGAAGGAATTCGATGGTTCCCGTACGCCCGCCACCCGAAATGGCGATGATCTTTTGATCCGCCCGCAGGCGGTGGATCTGCAGCAGCGTTTCGAGCCCTTCTTGCTCCGGCATGATGATATCGACGATCACCAGATCGAAGGTCTCGGTAGCAAACTTCTGCATGCCTTCGATGCCGTCAGCCGCCTCTGCGATGGTGTGCTCAGGCTCCAGGGTGTCGCGAATCATGGATCGCACACCGGGTTCATCGTCAATAACAAGGATATGGGCCATGGATCTTTTCGTGTTCGTTGTTGCAGCGGGTTAGTTTTTGATGAGTTCGCCATCGATGACGGCACGGACCTTTTGCGCGAGCTGTCCGCGGGTGAAGGGTTTGCGCAACAAGGCCACGCCGGCATCGAGGCGTCCGTTGTGCATGACCACGTCTTCAGTGTAGCCGGACATGAAAAGGACCTTCGTATCGGGCCGGATTTCACGTGCTTTCCGCGCCAGGGCTGCGCCGTCGGCGCCGCCGGGCAGGATCACGTCGGTGAGGATCAGATCGATGTCGGGCAGGGCGGCAAACAATTCATAACCCTCCACCACGGTCCCCGCCTGGATCACGCTATAGCCCAGCGCATCGAGGAACGAAACAGTTACAGCGCGCACCGCAGGATCGTCTTCGACCACGAGGATGGTCTCGTTGCCGCGCATTGGCGCGAAGGTTTTGGTCTGAACGGTCTCGACGGCGGAAGAGGCGTCGGCCGGCAGCAGCAGCGTGACCGTGGTGCCGATGCCGACTTCGCTATAGATCGCGGCGTGGCCACCCGACTGTTTGACGAAGCCGTACACCATGCTCAGGCCCAGGCCGGTGCCCTTGCCGACATCCTTAGTCGTGAAAAACGGGTCGAAGGCCTTGGCGATGATCTCCGGCGGCATGCCGCTTCCCGAATCGCTCACCGATACGCGGACATAGTTGCCCGGCGAGAGTTCGCGGCGGGTGGCCGCATAAGCGTCGTCGATAGCGATGTTTTCGGTCGTGATCACCAGCTTGCCGCCGCCGGTCATCGCGTCGCGCGAATTGACGGCAAGATTGAGGATCGCATTTTCGAATTGGCCGGGATCGACGACCACGCGCCACAAAGTCCGTCCGAGCTTCTGCTTGACTTCGATGGTCTCGCCGAGCGTGCGGTGGAGCATGGGGATGAGCTCGGCAACCCTCTTATTGATATCGACCGAGACAGGTTCGAGCGGCTGCTGGCGCGAGAAGGCCAGCAAACGGTGCGTCAGATCGGCGCCGCGCTTGCCGGCGGCTGTCGCCGCATCGATCTGGCGGACCAGTTTCGCGTTCTCTTCAACCTGTTCGCGAACCAGGTCGAGATTGCCCAGCACCACGGTCAGAAGATTGTTGAAATCGTGCGCCACGCCACCGGTCAAGCGTCCGACAGCTTCCATCTTCTGGGCCTGTACCAACTGCGCCTCCAATTCATGGCGCTTTTCCTCGCTCAGCTTGGCCGCGGTCACATCGATATAGACGGTGACATAGTGTGCAGGCGTCTTGTCGTTGCCGGCGGTCAACGTACTGGTGAGCTGGCACCAGATCGTTGTGCCGTCTTTGCGGATGAATCGCTTCTCCCAAGAAATCGTCGTCGCTTGACGATTGACCAATTGCTGCGTTTGCGGATCGGAGACGGCCATGTCGTCGGGATGGGTGAATTCGCGGAAGTTGTGCCCCAATAGATCGGCTTCGCCGTATAGGAACATGCTGCACATCGCCTGATTGACCAGCATGAATTTGCCCTCGAGATCGACATGCGCGATGCCGACCGGTGCCATGTCGAAGGTCAGGCGATATTGTTCCTCGCTGGCCATCCGCGCGGCCTCGGCGATCTTGCGTCCCGTGATGTCGAACACGGTCGCGATTTGCATCAGAGGCTCGCCCTTCTCGTCGCGCGTCAGCTGCGACTGGCGATAGAACCAGCGTGTTATGCCATCACCGCCGACGATGCGGAATTCCATCGGCTCGACGTCCTGGCCCTCGCGCCCGCGCTGTGCCAAGGCAGTCAATTTCCCACGATCGTCGGGGTGCACGACGTCCATGAACGTGGATAGCTTCGTATCGCGCACCGGTGGATCGCCGATGAAGCGATAGATCTCGTCGGACCAGGTTATTTCGCCGGTCTGATAGTTGTATTCGCTCGATCCGATGCGCGCGATGCTCTGAACGCGCGCGAGATGTTCCTGGCTGCGCCGCAGTGCGAGCTCGGCCTGCCTTCGTTCGGTCACGTCTTCGCCGGAACTCAATGTGCCGACGATTTTGCCGGCCACGTCGGTGAAGATCGTATTGTGCCAGGCAACCATTCTATGCGCGCCGCTTTTGGTGACCACCATGTTCTCGTTGAATTCAAAATCCCCGTCGCCGGACGTGATTAATTGTTGGAATTTGCGGCGAATCGCTTCGCGTTCGTTCTCGGGGATGCAGGTGTCGATCCAAGAACGGCCGATCAATTCGACGGCACTCGAATAGCCGACCATGCGGCAGCCGTGGCGGTTGATCAGGGTGATGCGAAACTCCAAGTCGAGGACGAGAATCATCACGCCGGCCACGTCGAGGTAGCGTTGCGCCGTATCGCGTTCGTCGGCGATCAGCTGTTCGGCGCGTTTGGCCGCGGTCAGGTCGCGCAGGATGCCAACGTAGCTCGTCTCTCCAGCCTCGTTGACCTCGCCAACCGCCAGATAGAGCGGAAATATGCTGCCGTCTTTTCGCCGCCCGGTTACTTCCCGACCGAGACCGATGACGTGGCGTTCGCCCGTCCGATGATAATTGTCCAAATACTGATCGTGCTCTTGGGCGAAGGGTGCCGGCATCAGCATCTTGACGTTCTGATGCAAAACTTCCGCCTCGTCATAACCGAACAGCATCTCCGCCGCGGCATTGAATTGGAGGATGGTCCCGCTGCGATCGATCGAGATGATGCCGTCCGGCGCCGTCTCGATCATTCCGGTCAGTCGGTTCGTCGTGCTCTGCAATGCGTCGGTTCGTTCCGCGATCAAACCTTCCACCAAGCTTTGCCGTCGTTGCTGGGCGACGACGTAGGAGGTCAGCGCGATCGTGAGCGCCAGGCCGAGACCCAGATAGCCCCAAGGCGCCGGCGTGCGCATTTCACCGACGGTGGCCGGCGCAAAATCGAACACCAGAGTCCAATCATGCCCAAGGCTTTCGAAGCTGCGCGTCAGGCGTATCCCACCCGATGCAATCGTGCCCAGCGGGTCGGCATAAGTATCGACGACTTTCGGCGCGGGCCGGTACTGCACGATCGGGATCGCCGAGGCCATGTTCGTCGGCAGATCAGCGACCAAGCTCAGCGTCTCGATGGCTTCAGGCGTATCCGCAAGCGCGTATTCGAACAGCGATTTCGCCTGGAAGCTGCCAACCGTATAGCCCACCAGACCGTCGCGCCGCCCTTCCAAGGTGTCCGGGACGATCGGACGTTCATAGACGGGCGTATATATGATGATGCGGCCTTCGGCGCCCTGGCCCGGCAGCGGCAAGAGAACCGGCGATATTACCGATGTACCGAGATCGCGCGCCATTTCAGCCGCCGCGCGGCGTTGCGTTTCCGACAGCAGATCGAAGGAAAGGAGCGGCGGCTTTTTGTCGAAGCTTTGTTCGTATTCGACCGGTGCATAAACGTCGTGCGGACCTTCACGCTTCAGCTGGCCGTCAGGTCCGAACGCGCTGATTTGATAATTCGGCGCGCCATTGTCGGCGGCCGCTTTGGCTTCGAACGCGGCGCGTTTCTCGTCGCGTACGATCGGCGCCCAGAGCAGGCGGCTGATCGGCGCTTTACCACGTGCCTGAGACGCGAAGATGTGGAATTGCAGATTGTCGTCGCGATCGCGGGAGTCCCAAAGGTTTTGAGAGACGACAAATGTTCGCAATGACCGCACCGATGCCACCGCTCGATCCAGTTTGTTCTGCATGTCGCCGGCACGCCAGGCTGCGCGCAATTCGAGCACGCTGAGGATGCTGATCTTCTCGGCCTCCTGCGCCTGCCAGAATGCAAAGCCGGAACACGCCGCGCCGATCACAAGAATGGCGGCCGGGATCGCGATGCGGAGCGTGCGGGGAGAGAATAATGGATGGCCTGCAGACATGGTCACGATGCCGCGGGTTTGGAGCTCGGTTTCGGAAAATCATATAGGTCGGCGATCTCGAAGCCGCGAATGTCCTGAGGCGCATCGTCCGACTGAGGAATGATCGTCCCCGCGACGAAATCGACGCCGGCGGCCTGCACTGCCACCAGCAAACTTTTGCTGGTCAGGCCGTGGACATAGGTGTTGCGCTTGGTCGGCGCCACGGCATCCATGAAGGTGTCGAAGGCAGGAATGATCCCGCGCTCGAAGGTCGGCAATTCGCCGAGATCGATGCCGACCGCATGGACCTGCAATTTACCGAACACCGAGAAATCGCGCCGCGCGATTCGCGTACGGCAGACGATCGACCGACAATAGGGGCGCAGCTGGCTGATGCGCTCCTCGATCCGCGTGACCATCAGATCTTCAGGAATCCCGGCCAGTTCAAAGACGAACAATCGCCGTGCCGATTCCGACAGGGTCGACAGGAATTGGAGATAACGCGCCCGCGTCCGTGCTTGATCAAGGCATGCCCAATACACCGGCACGAAAACCAGCATCAATTTTTTTGCGCGGATCAGAGCCTCGGCACGTCCTGCGGCGTAGGAGAGAACAGGGAGATCGAAACCCTCGTTGCGCTCGGCGCTGGGAAAGTAGCGCTGCGCCGACTCCCCGACACCGACGATAGGCTCGACCACAAAGCCGCCGACCACTCGCTTCTTAGCCAACCAGGATGGCACTGTGCGCACGGAATAATCCGGCGGAAAGGTGAGGTCAGAAGGTTTGTCCTCAGGCGCGCTACGGCCTGACTTTCTGTTCAGAGGCGACGGAGTCTGCGTCGATGCGGCCATCACGTCCTCAGTCTCTTCGCATCCTCTACCCGTCGTTCGCACCACGCTTTGCGCGATACCCATACGGCGGCCACAGACTACTCAAGCGGTTACCTGTTTGTAATTATTCAATCATAGATTGTTCCTGGAGTGCAACTGTAGGGTGCGGTGATGTGATCGCCGGATAAACTTTTTGATGTAGGAAAACTTATCACCGACACACGCAGTGATGTGGGCCGTCGCGGTGCCGGGGTCAGATCGCTTTGTGGGGTTCCGAACTGAGGGCGGCACGGAGACGGGCCGCCAATTCAGAGGGCTGAAACGGCTTCTGAAGCAGACTGACCTGGAAGCGGCCCTGGATCCGTTTGATCGCCTCGTGCTCGTCGTTGTAGCCCGACATGAACACGACCTTGAGCCCAGGCTGCAGGTTCATTGCACTCTCGGCCATTTCGACCCCGTTCATGCCATGCGGCAGGACGATGTCGCTCAACAGCAGTCGGATTTCGGGATTTTGCCGCAAAACCCTCAGCCCGTCGGCGGCGGTATTTGCCTGGAGCACGGTATAGCCCATCCGCTCGACTTGCTTGCGCGTCACGTCGAGCAGTTCCTCATTGTCTTCGACGATGAGGATGATTTCGCTCTGCCCACGCGACACGGCCCGTTCAATATGGGTGTTCTCAACCGCTGTTGCCGGCGCGTCCTTGTCCTTGCGCGGGAGATAGACGCGAACCGTCGTGCCGCGGCCCATTTCGCTTTCGATCGCGACATGGCCGCCCGACTGCTTGACGAAGCCATAGACCATACTCAGGCCGAGACCGCTGCCTTTGCCGACTTCCTTGGTGGTGAAGAACGGTTCGAAGGCCCGGCGGATCGTCTCGGGCGACATGCCGGTGCCTTGGTCCGATATGGCCAGTTCGACATAGTCGCCGACCTCGACATCCATGTGGTGGATCACGTAGTCGGAGCCGATCGTCCTGTTGCGCGTCTCGATCTTCAGCGCGCCGCCATCGGGTGTGGCATCGCGGCTGTTGAGGATCAGATTGAGCAGCGCGTTCTGAAGCTGACCGGCATCGGCTTCGGTGCGCCAGAGGTTGAACGATTTGACGACCTCGAGGCGATACGCTTCGCCGAGCGAGCGGCGCAGCATGTCTTCCATATCGGCGATCACAGCGTTGACGTCGAGGATCACCGGCGCCAGCGCCTGCTGGCGGGAGAAGGCCAGCATGCTCTTGGTCAGTGTCGCGCCGCGGTCGACGGCGCGGATACAAGACCGCACCCAATTGCGAATCTGCGTCGTATCGCCCAGCTTCGGATCGACGAGTTCCTCGTCGATCATTTGCAGGCGGCCGAGCAACACGCCGAGCAGGTTATTGAAATCGTGGGCGACGCCGCCCGTCAACTGCCCGATCGCTTCCATCTTGTGCGCCTGGGAGAGCTGCTCTTCGAGATCGACCACGGCCTGCTGCGATTCCTTCTCGTCGGTCACGTCCTGATAGGTCGCGACCACGCGATAGGGCATGCCCTGCCGCCATTCGATCGGCTCGGCCTGGCGGCGAATCCAACGCCACGCGCTGTCGGTAACATAGACACGGAACTCGGAAGAGCGTGGGTAGTCGCCGCGCGATTCGCGCTCGCGATAATTTTCGACGACGCGTCGGTCATCGGGATGAACGCGCGACATGAACTCGTTACCCGAGAGCGATTTGTGCGCCGGGTCGACGCCGAACAGCGCGAACATCGCATCGGACCAATGTGCGACATGCTCCGGCCAATAGACGATTTCGGCGCTGCCCAGCTTGCCCACGCGTTGCGATAACGCCAGGTGATCGCGGCCGCGGCGCAGTTCCTCGGCGATACGAATCTGTTCCGCTTCTACCGTGCGCCGCACGCTCATTTCATGTTCGAGTTCGTGCTGCTTGGCGAGATCCATCGCCCAGATCTGCAGAGCGATGAACGACATGAACGCGACGACCGCGCAACTGCTGACGATGCCGACCACGAGCAAGGCGTGCGGATCGATGTTCAGCCCAGGCTGCATTCCGCCGGCATGCAGAACGATGAAGATCGCGAGCAAGATGCTCTGCATGATTAGATTGGCATTCCGCCAGCCCGGCCAGGGTCCCAGGTAATAGATCGCCGTGCCCAGCGCCATCACCATCCAGACCAGGACCGGCGATACCAGCCCACCGTATTCATGTGAGATCAAAAGAACGAGCACGGCAAAATACTGCGCCGAGATGGTGCCCGCGATGTCGAGGCGGCCGGTCAAACGGACGAAGAAGGGCAAGGCGATAAAGCCCAGGATCGCCGGCACCAGCCAGTGCAGGTCGACGCTGACTTCGGGCGCGGCCGAATACAGGCCGGCGAGCAGGAGTAGGCCGAAGATGGTGCCGACGAAATGCGCCATCACGAACACGTGCAAGCGCTGGCGCTGCGTTGTCTCGGTGATGCGAGGGTGGATGAACCAGCCGGCGAAGCCCGGCAACGGCGCCTCAGACGATGGTGCCGCAACCGCGCCGTCGGACGGAAGGTCCGACAGGTTGGGCTCGCGCACCGAGAGTTCGTTCCGTTTCATTCTCCGGCAGCAATTGTAGAGGCTGTGGTCGACCGATCAAGCGCAACGGGAACGGGTCTGCCAAGCATCTGTTCGCGCAAAGAAAAGGGCCCGGCGCGATGCGCCGGGCCCCTGCATACAAGATGCTGCGCGCTTACTTCGGCGCGTATTCGTACTTACCACCCTTGTATTCATAGACCAGGAAGCCGGGGGCGATGACGTCGCCCTTGGCATCGAAGCCGATGGAGCCAAGCGTGGTGTTGAACTTGTTGGCGCGCAGCGCGTCTTCGACCTTCGCGGCGTCGGTGCTGCCGGCCTTGGTGGCGGCGGCCGACCAAGCCTGGATCGCGGCGTAGGCGTACAGCGTGTAGCCGGCCGGTTCATACTTCTGATCCTGGAACCACTTCACGAGCGCGGCATTGGCCGGGTCCTTGGTGGCGTCCGGGTTGAAGGTGAACAGGGTGCCGTCGCCGGCGGGGCCGGCGATCGCGTTGAACTCAGGATCATTGAGGGCGTCACCGCCGGCTACGGTCAGGGTCATACCCTGTTCCTTGGCCTGACGTGCGATCAAAGCCGCTTCCGGATGGTAGCCGCCGTAGAACAGCACATTGACCTTCGCCTGCTTTAGCTTGGTGACCAGTGCGCTGTAGTCCTTTTCGCCCTGGGTGATTTCGTCATACATGACTTCCTTCGTACCGGCCTTGTTGAGCGCGGCCTTGAAGGCATCGGCCAGACCCTTGGAGTAGGTCTGCTTATCGTCGACGATGGCGATCACCTTGCCCTTGAAGTGGGAGAGGATGTAATCGGCCATGGTCGGGCCCTGGGCATCGTCACGACCGCAGACGCGGAACACGTTCTTCAGACCGCGTTCGGTGTATTGCGGATTGGTCGAAGCGGGCGAGATTTCGACGATGTTGGCTTCGGCGTAAACGCTCGAGGCCGGGATCGACGAACCCGAGCAGAAGTGGCCGATCACCACCACGGCCTTCTTCGAGACCAGATCGTTGGCAACGCTGACCGCCTGTTTGGGGTCGCAAGCGTCGTCACCGATTTCGATGTGCAGCTTCTGGCCGAGCACGCCGCCCTTGGCGTTGATGTCTTCGACCGCCTTTTCGCCGCCGCGCTTCAGCTGCTCGCCGAAAGCCGCGATGCCGCCGGTCATCGGTCCCGCAAGACCGACCACGATATCGGCTTTCGCAACCGATCCGGTGGCGACGGCCAGCGCGGCCGCTCCCATAAGCAAGCTCGCCAGTCTATTCATATGGTTCTCCCCAGAATGGGGCGTCCGTCCATCCCGCCCCTGGCGGCATGACGAAGGCCCGAAAAAAGTCGTTCATACTAGCAAGTCTTCAGGCCGCCGCAACTGGCGGTATTCCTTGCTAAATCAGGATTTTGCGCGCCAGTTGAGCAACCCGGCCCGGTCGTATAGCCATGGGTATTGGGTGACCATCTGCCGTGCCCGCGTGACGCGGAAGGCGAACGCGATCACAGCGAACAGCCAGATCGTGTCGATGACGTAGCCGCTCCAGAGGAACAGGTCGCCCTGGAACAGCGCATAGACCACGAACCGGTCGCCACAGCCCAACAGCAATGCGTAAGGGACCGCATGCCAAGACGGGCGCCAGGTCGAGGCGATCGCCTGACCGGTGGTAAAAGCGCAGCCGCCCATGAAGATGACCGTGATCGCGAGCGTCACGGCCCATTCGGTGCCGAAGACCGATTCCCAGCCGCTCATGTCTTCATCTCCGGCACAGGCACATGATCGCCACCGCCTTCGAGATAGGCCGCGCGCACATCGGGATCGGCCAGCAGCTCCTTGCCGGTGCCGCTCTTCATGATCGTGCCATGAACCATCACATAGCCGCGATGGGCGAGCTTGAGCGCATGGAAGGCGTTCTGCTCGACGAGGAACACGGTCACCTTTTGCTCGCGGTTGATCTCCTCGATGATCTGGAAGATCTGCCGCACGATCAGGGGCGCAAGGCCGAGCGACGGCTCGTCGAGCAACAACAGACGTGGCCGGCTCATCAGTGCGCGGCCGATCGCCAGCATCTGTTGCTCGCCGCCCGAGAGCGTGCCGCCGCGTTGGGTCAGGCGCTCCTTGAGCAGCGGGAAGAGTGTCAGGACGCGTTCGAGATCCTGGTCGAAATAGGAGTTGTCGGCCGACACCGCGCCCATATGCAGGTTCTCGTAGACCGTCATGCGCGGGAAGATGCGCCGGCCCTCGGGCGAATGGGCGATGCCGCGGCGCACGATCTGGAAGGTCGGCAGCTTGGTCAGCTCTTCGCCTTCGAACTTAATGCTGCCCTTGGTCGCGCGCGGCTTGCCGCACAGGGTCATCAGCAGCGTCGTCTTGCCCGCGCCATTGGCGCCGATCAAAGTGACGATCTCGCCTTCCTTGACGTCGATATTGATGCCGCGCAGCGCCTGAATGCGCCCGTAGCCGGATTCGAGATCGCGAATCGTCAGCATCAGTGCGCCTTTCGATCTTGTTCGACTTCGGGCGGCAAGGCTTCGTCTTCCTCGGCACCGAGATAGGCGCGGATGACCTTCTCATCATTGCGCACATGCTCGGGCGTGCCGTCCGAAATCAACGTGCCGTGATCGAGCACGACGATGTGATCCGAAATGCTCATCACCACGCTCATATCGTGTTCGATGAGCAAGATGCTGACGCCGCTGTCCTGGCGCACCTTGAGTAGCAGATCGTTCAATTCGAGCGATTCCCGCGGGTTGAGGCCGGCGGCGGGTTCGTCGAGACAGAGCAGTGCGGGTCGCGTGCACATCGCGCGCGCGATCTCAAGGCGGCGCTGCGATCCGTAGGGCAGGGAACTGGCCGCATGATCCGCCTGTTTGATAAGGCCGACGCGATCGAGCCAGTCGCGCGCAAGCTCGACGGCCTCCTTCTCCGCATGGCGATAGCCGGGAAGGCCGAGCATGCCGCCGATGGTGAAGGCTGAGGCGCGCATCAGGCGGTTGTGCTGCGCTACGATCAAATTCTCGAGCACGCTCATACCACCGAACATGCGGATGTTCTGGAAGGTGCGTGCCACGCCGGCTTCGCGCGCGATGCGAAAGCCTTCCATGCGTTCGAGCAGATAGGTTTTGCCGTCGCGGTCGAACGACAGCTTTCCGGTGCGCGGCTTGTAGAAGCCGGTGAGGCAATTGAAGACCGTGGTCTTGCCGGCGCCGTTGGGGCCGATGATCGCGGTGATGTCGCCTTTGCGTGCGGCGAAGGATACGTCGTTGATGGCGATCAGACCGCCGAAGCGCATCGTCAGATGCTCGACGGAGAGCAGAGGTGCGCCGGCGGGCGTCGTCATTCAGCAGGCTCCGTAGCCGGTTTCAAGGGTTTGCCGCCGCTGCCAGGCGCGGTCAGGCGAATGGTCGGTTCGCGGCTCGACAGCAAACCGCGCGGACGCCACAACATGATCAGCACCATCGCGCCACCGAAGGCGAGCATGCGGTAGAGCTGTAGGTCGCGGAACCACTCGGGCAGGCCGACCAGGATTACGGCGGCGAGGATGATGCCGATCTGGCTGCCCATGCCGCCCAGCACGACGATCGCGAGGATCATCGCAGACTCGAGGAAGTTGAAGCTTTCCGGGCTGATGAAGCCCTGGCGCGTGGCGAAGAATGAGCCGGCGAAGCCGCCGAACATCGCGCCGATCGCAAAGGCCGAGAGTTTGATATTGGTCGGGTTGAGGCCGAGGCTGCGGCAGGCGGTTTCGTCCTCACGCAACGCTTCCCAGGCGCGGCCGATCGGCAGGCGGCGGATGCGCAGCGTGAACAGGTTGGTGATCATCGCCAGCGCGAAGATCAGATAGTACTGGAAGATGATGCGGTGATCGGGCGTGTAGTCGAGCCCGAAGAAGGTGGCGAAGCTCTGATGACCTTCAGGCGGATTGGGCGTGAAGGGCAGGCCGAAGAAGCTCGGACGATGAATGTCGACGATGCCATTCGGTCCGCCGGTCAGCGACTGCCAATTCAGCAGCACCACGCGGACGATTTCGCCGAAGCCGAGCGTGACGATGGCGAGATAATCGCCGCGCAAGCGCAGCACCGGGAAGCCGAGCATCATGCCGACGGTGCCGGCGAACAGACCCGCAAGCGGTAGGCAGACCCAGAAGGTCAGGCCGAAATGCAGCGAGAGCAGCGCGTAGGAGTAGGCGCCCACGGCATAAAAGGCGACGTAACCGAGATCGAGCAGGCCGGCGAGGCCGACCACCACGTTGAGGCCCCAGCCGAGCATCACGTAGATGAGGACCAGGGTCGCCTTGTCGACCAGGTTGCGATCGGAAAAGGGCAGGAAGGGCAGCACGATCGCGAACACGGCAACGATCCAGCCGAAGATCTTGCGCGTGGGGCTGGGCTTGTCGACCAGCTTCGGTGTCTTCGGCCGGTCCGAGAGATAACGACCGAGCGCGCCGCCGGCGAGCGTCAGCAGGAAGCGTCCGGCGAAGACCGCCCCGCCCGCATAGAGCACCCATTGCATACGATAGGTGAGCAGCGGGCCCTGCGACCGGTCGATCATATGGAAGCCGAGCAGCGGGATCGCCAGCAGCGCCGCGACGATGCCGGCGGCAAGCGAGTCCTTGAAGGCGGCGGAAAGATGCTCTGGCGAGAGACGGGCCGAAGAAGGGGCGGGGTTTTTGGAACCTTCGGCCGCCATGATCAGACTTTCTCGATCTCGGGGCGGCCCAGGAGTCCGGTCGGACGGAAGATCAGAACGATGACCAGGATGGCGAAGGTGGCGACGTCTTTATATTCGATGCTGAAATAACCCGACCAGAAGGCTTCGATCAGGCCGATCAGCAAGCCGCCCAGCATCGCGCCGGGCAGCGAGCCGATGCCGCCGAGCACGGCGGCGGTGAAGGCTTTCACGCCGGCCAGGAAGCCGATGTAGAAGTCGATCACCCCGTAATAGAGCATCACCATCAGACCGGCCACGGCGGCCAGCGCCGCGCCCATGACGAAGGTCATCGAGATCACGCGGTCGACATGGACGCCGAGCAGTGCGGCCATGCCCATGTCCTGTTCGGTGGCGCGCTGCGAGCGGCCCAGCGGCGTCTTGGCGATCAGCCAGGTGAAGCCGGCCATCAGCGCAAAGGTGACGACCACGATGATCATCTGCATCGTGCCGATGGTGACCTGGAAGTCGCTGACGGAGCCGATATGAATGCCGCCATGCACGAGCGGCTGCAGCGGCTTCTCGCGCGCGCCTTGGGCGAGCTGCACATAATTCTGGAGCACGATCGACATGCCGATCGCCGAGATCAGCGGCGCCAGCCGGGTCGAACCGCGCAGCGGCCGATAGGCAACGCGCTCGACCGCCCAGCCATACGCGGCGGTGAAGGCCATCGCCAGGATCAGCACCAGAACAAGCGCCAGCGGGACGTAACCGATGCCGATCGATGTCAGGAAGAGGAAGGCGATCAGCGAGATGAAGGCGCCGATCATGTAGATGTCGCCATGGGCGAAATTGATCATGCCGATGATGCCGTAGACCATCGTGTAACCGATGGCGATCAAGGCATAGATCGCGCCGAGCGTGACGCCGTTCACGAGCTGCTGCAGAAAATACATATCTAGGCCGCGACCGAAGTCGGCGCTGACACTGCAGGCTGCAAAGTGCTCCCCCTAGAGCCGCTTTAACCCCTACGACGCACAGCGTCGCCCTGTTGAATCGACCGTACTAGATGGCGCTTGTGAGTCAAGCGTGATCAAAGCTTTCAATCATTGAAATGCGTTACGCCTGTGGTCTATTGCTGTTGCTGCCGACGGCTTGACTGCCGGTCACTGCCTCACAGGCGTCTCATGGAACATGTTCTCTGGATTTTGCTGGTCATCGCGCTCATCGCGGTGGTGGGGGTGCTGGCGGTCGGCGTGTTCATCTTCGCGCGCGGCGGCGAGCGAAATGACCGCTGGATGACCTTCATGCTCAACCTGCGTGTCGGCACGCAGGCGGTGGCGGTTCTGCTATTGGGGTTGATCCTGCTGCTGCACTGGCTGCATTCGCCCAACCATCAGTAGCGCGCTTCGGACTGCAACGCGCCGCGGTGAAGGCATAAAAAAATCCCGCCAAGCGGGATCGGATAGAATCAGAAATCGAATCTTGGGAGTGAGCGGCGGCCCGAAGGCCGCCGCACCTTAAGTAAAGGCCCGAAGAATTACTTCGCTGCGGGAGCAGCGGCCTTCTTCATCTTCTTGGTCTTCTTCGCCTTCTTAGCGGACTTCTTCATCTTCTTCTTGGCGGGCTTCGCCTTCATCGTGTCGGAAGCGGCCGGGGCGTCAGCAGCAACGGCCGTGCCGGCGGCAAAGGCGGCAAGAACAGTGGCCAGCAAGGCAACTCGCATGCTCTTCATAGGTAGGGTACCCCCTAAAGTGAACTAATAAATCGGCGGGAATCGCCGGGTTTTTGGGTGGCGGGAGAATGCGGCAGAATCAGGCAAAAGGTCAATGCTCTTTGTCGATTCTCGACCCTAATTTCCTTATTTTGACTCGCAGTTCCGATCATCGACTCATGCAGCGAGTCGCACATCACTTTCGGATGCGGTCACTGCCACAATTTGCGGCTCAGCGAAGCCCCAGAATCACGAAGGCCGCGAGCCCGCCAAGGGCGCAATACCAGGCAAAAGGATCGAGTGCCTTAAATTCGTGGCTTCTAAAGTAACGCATCAGAAAAGCGGTACTCAGATACGCCACGATTCCCGCCACGATTCCGCCCATCACCGACAGCGCGGCGGTGCCGCCCGATACGCTTTGATGCATCAGTTTCGGCACTTCCAAGACGCCGGCGCCAAGAATGACCGGCGTCGCGATCAGAAACGAGAAATGGGCCGCCGCTTCGTGGGTTAAGCCCGCCAATAAGCCGCCGACCAAGGTCGCGCCCGAGCGCGACAGGCCGGGAATGAAGGCCAGGCATTGCCAGAAGCCGATGGCGAGCGCGCCTTTGCGCGTGAGTGCCGTCGCTTCGGTTTTGCCTTCACCTTCGGCAGCGCGGCTACGGCGGATACGCTCGCCGACGAATAGGAGCAAACCGTTTACCGCCAGGAAGGCCGCTGCGATCAGCGGCTTGCCGAAGAGATCACGCAACGGATGCTCGAGGACCTTACCGATCACTACGGCCGGGATCGTGGCGATCACGATCAACTCGATCGGCCGGATGCGGTCGCGCCAATCCAGCCCGCGGGTCAGGAAGATGCCGCGGAAAATGCCGATCCAGTCCTTCCTGAAATAAATCAACAGGGCGACGGCCGTTCCCAGATGAAGAACGACCAAAAAGGGCAGAAAGGAGGGATCGCTCTGATTGATCGCCAGACCGAACAGGGCTGGCAAAACCACGGCGTGGCCCAAGCTGCTGATCGGAAAGAGTTCAGTAATCCCTTGAAGAATCGCAATAATCAGGACGGCGGCGACGGACATGGAACCCTTCCGGTGGGAATTGGAACCGCCAACCTAGCCGATGCGCCTGGGGGCCGCAAAGGAGGCTGAAAATGATCACAAACCCCTTGTTTTCATGAGGCAATCCATATAGAACTCGCATTGCACGTGGAGGCCAGAATGGACGTTTCAAGTGCGTCCCTCTCGTCTGCCCAGTCGATGTTCCAGAACACAGTTCAAGCATCACTGCAAGCAGTCGAGCAAATGATGCAGCAGGAATTGGCGATTATCTCGGCCATGTCTGGCGCGGGAACAGGCGGCGGCGCGCCAGCGCTGCAGACCTCGACTCCCGGGACAGGCACTGTCGTCGACGTCACCGCCTAATCCTCGGCTTCGATCCTCAGATCATCTCGCGCGTGTGAATGACGCGCGTCGTCAGTTGTGCGCGCGCTCGATCAGCGGCGCCTCGCGGCCGAACGCGAAGGCGCTGAATTCCACATTGGTCTTGCCTGAGGGCAGGTCGCGGACCGGCTTGCCGGCGACCACCGACGGCGTGCGCTCGTAAAGGCGGTATACGATCTGTGGCAGCCAGATGCGCGTGTCGGGATCGCGCTCGGCCGCGCGGCGATAGGCTTCGCCATCCGCATAGAAATGTGCGGTGCCGCCATGCGGTCCGGCATGCACCACAACAGCCATCGGGAAGCCCGGATGCTTGAGATACTCCTCGCCCGCCCGCACGGCGAGTTTGGTGTCGCGCCGTTCGATCACCACGACCGTCGGCACGATCACCGCGTAGGTGGTGCGCACACAAGCGGCCACGGCCCATGATACCGCTTCGGGTCCGGCGCCGCCTGGCACCGCGCGATCGAAAGCCTGGCCGATCAGCGTTGCGGTCGCGGTGCGCAAGTGATCTTGCGGATCGGGCTGGTTGGGAATCGGCGGGCCCTGGAAGGATTTCAGGATGGGCTTCGAGAAGCTGTCGATGGCGCGTTGAAAATCGGCCTCGCTCTTGAAGAAGAATCCGAAACCGGTTCCGTCACCGCGATGCAGGAGCACCGCTTCGGGAAACCGTTCCGTCGTCATCGCACCCCCTGTTATCCGTGTCGCGTGCATAAATTTACCCTGAGCTTGGCCACGCTACCATGCTTTAGAGGGAATCCAATCATGCGTGGATGTGCTATCGCAGCGCGGCAACGAAAATGGAACCGCGTCACCGGGTTTGTAATTGACTTGGCGACACTGTCGCCGCCATCCTTGCGGCGCGCGCGAAATGATCGCTCGCTAATAAAACTAATCCTCACGGGTTAACCAAACAGCCAGGGGTGGACACGACAGGACGATCGGGCGGCTCCCGATTCGGCTTGGGCCTGACGAAAGACCGAAAACGTTTAACAACGACGTCAGTCGCCCAACCTCAAGTTTCCATAGAAGCGGATCGATAACCGCACCTTGGGCTTCAGTCTCAAAAGCAGGGCTGCACAAACTTTCCTAAGGGAGGACGTCACTATGCGTAGGATTTTGAAAGCATCGGTTCTGGCCTTGGTCGTCGCGGCGTTCAGCGCCTCGGCAGCGGGCGCTGCGGGGCCGGAAATGGTCAAAGGTCCGGGTTCGGATCCGAAGTGCTTTGTGCCATGGGCGCAGGACACACAGTTCTTCCAGTTCAAGAAGAAGAAAGGGCCGTATCGCATCGCGTTGGCCAACGGCTTTATCGCCAACACCTGGCGTATCCAGATGATCAAGACGGCGAAGGCCTATGCCGAAACGCCGGAAGTCAAGGCGCAGATAAAAGAGTTCAAGGTCGTCTCGACCGGTGAAGACGTGGCCGCGCAGATCGCCGCCATCAACAACTTCATCGATTCAGGTTACGACGCGATCGTCGTCGACGCGCAGAATCCGAAGGCCTTCGGCCCGGTGATCAAGCGCGCCAAGGCGGCCGGCGTGATCCTGGTCGCGTTCGACAACATTCTCGACACCAAGGACTCGATCAACGTCAACGTCGATCAAAAAGGTCTCGGCGTATTGTGGGCCAACTGGCTGATCAAGAACGTGCCGAATGGCGGCAAGATTCTCGAGATCCGCGGCGTGGCCGGCACCTCGGTCGATACCGATCGCCATGACGGCATCCACGAGACGCTCGATAAGTCGGGCAAGAAGTGGGACGTGGTCGAAGTGGTCGGCAAGTGGGACGACCCGACCGCGCAGAAAGCGACGGCCGATGCGATCGCCGTGCACAAGCACTTCGACGGCTTCACCGCGCAAGGCGGCGACACCGGCGTGGTGCAGGCGATGATCGACGCGAAGCACCCCTTCGTGCCGTTCGGCGGCGAGACCGAAAACGGCTTCCGCAAGTTCTGCGCCAAGTACGAAAAGGACGGCCTGAAATGCTCGTCGGCCGGCACCGGCCCCGCGCAGGTTGCCGTCGCGATCAAGACGGCGCTCGCCGCGCTCAACGGTGACGTCGTGCCGCAGTCGATCAAACTGCCGCTCGCCATCGTCGAGGATCCGGACTTTAAG
>DASXEH010000068.1:0-10675 GCA_036490215.1 Magnetospirillaceae bacterium | reverse complement strand
GAGATGGATTGCTTCGCTAGCGCTCGCAATGACGGTGAAAATTTAAGAACCGGTGGGGGCGGTGATGACAGCACCGAATGAAGCGCAACTCGAAGCCCTGCGCGCGCGCCTCGCCGGCACGAATATCGATCCCAATTCGCTGCTCGCCACCGACTATCTCAACCACTTCAACGAAGTGGTGATGATGTTCGATCTCGTGCCCGACATGCCCGAAATGATCGACGACGCCAAGGCGTGGAAGCCGCTCAGCTACTGCGATCATTTCCGTGCGAGCCAGTTCGCCGAGCGCGACCTTGCCGTTGAAGCCTATGGCGCCTTGGCCGATGAACGCCGCCTGTCCTTCGAGGACGCGATTGCGCAGACCCATGCGCGTGTCGCTGCGGGCTTGGGTGAACTTAGCGAGGTCATTGCCGCCGGTGGCGATGCGACGCGGCTGCGCAATCAGGCGATGGAGATTTCGCGCGACCTGCAGCGCCTGATCGAACGGGTCAGCATCATCATCCATGGCGGCATGCCGGCGCTCGAGCAGCCGGATATCGATGGCATGTTCCCGTCTGTCGAGAGCGGCGGCGCGCCGCGCAGTTCGCAAGACGATATCGACGCGCTGTTCAGCTGAATCCTCGGAGCATGTCCATGAAGCTGCCGATCTATCAAGTCGACGCCTTCACCGACAAGATTTTCGCCGGCAATCCGGCGGCCATCGTGCCGCTCGACTCCTGGCTGCCCGACGCGACCATGCAGGCGATCGCGGCCGAGAACAATCTGGCTGAGACGGCCTTCTTTGTGCGCGACCACGACAAAGATGCGTGGGGTCTGCGCTGGTTCACGCCGTCCGTGGAGGTCGATCTCTGCGGCCATGCGACGCTGGCCGCGGCCTATGTTTTGTTCGAGCATCTGGGTGCCGGCGGTGGCGCGGTCCATTTCGACACGCGCTCGGGCCGCCTGACGGTGAAGCGCGACGGTGGCCTGCTGGTGATGGATTTTCCCGCGCGGCCGCCGCATGCGCATCCTTCGGCGCCCGATCTGGAAAAGGTGCTGGGCGTGATCCCCACTGAAGTACTGATGGCGCGCGATCTGCTGGCGGTATTCGACACCGAGGCGACAGTGCGCAAACTCGACCCAGACATGGCAGCGATCGCCAAGCTCGAAACCTTCGCCGTCATCGTCACCGCGCCGGGCAAGGGCGAATACGATTTCGTTTCGCGTTTCTTCGCGCCGGCCAAAGGCGTACCCGAAGATCCCGTCACCGGCTCGGCCCATTGCACGCTGGTGCCCTATTGGTCGAAACGTCTCGGCAAGACCGAGTTGAAGGCCCGGCAGGTCTCGGCGCGCGGCGGCGATCTCCTATGCCGCGATCTCGGCGACCGCGTCTCGATGGCCGGCCACGCGGCGCTGTACCTCGAAGGCACGATTACCGTCTAAGGCGTCGGCAACAGCCGCATCAATTCCCCCGCAACGGTATCGAGCGGCTGTGCGCTGCCTTCGGCACGGCAGAGAATCAACGCGCCTTCCAACCCGGCAACCACCATCGTTGCGATGGCTCGCGCACGATCGATGGCGATACCGCTCGCCGCGAATTGGTCCGCCAGCACATCGATCCAACTGCGGAACCCGGCGCGGGTGATGTCGAGCAAATGGCGGTCCGCGATCGCTGTGTCGATCGTGACGCCGGCCAGCGCGCAGCCTTGGCCGCCCTGCGACGACGTCACCACGCTGCGCCACAGGCTGATGAAGCGCTCGAGCGCACCGGCGGTCGTCGTGCCGGTATAGGCGCGCTGATAGGCGGCGACGCGTTGCGCCACCCAGCTCACCGCGGCCTCGGCCAGTTGCGCCTTACCCTCGGGGAAGTGGTGATAGATCGACCCGCGCGGCGCGCCACTGTCGGCCAGCACGTCCGAGAACGAGGTCGAGGCAATACCGCGGGTGCTGAACAGCGTGGCCGCGCTGCGCACCATCTTGGTCTTGCTGTCGTTATCCCCCTCGGTCATCGGGCTTGTGCGGCTCTATTGACTATGACGATCATCATATGTTACCTGAAGTCATCGACTATGACGACCGTCATAGCGCGAACCGGGAAGAGGGGTAGAGCCATGCCGATGATCGATGTGACCGCCAAGGCGGGGACGTTCCGCGACAAGCCCGCGCTGACCAAGGCGCTGACGGCGGCGTTGATGAAATGGGAGCAGGTGCCCCTGATCCCGTGGTTCACCGACAACACGGCGGCCTTCATCCGCGAACTGCCGGCGGACGCGCTCAGCAATGCCAATGGCGACACCAACTATGTGCGCATCGACATCCTGACGCCCACCGGCGTGCTCACCCGCGAGAAGAAGCTGGGCGTGACCAAGGAACTGACCGAGATCGTAGCCGCCGCGGCCGGCGATCCCAGCGTCACGCAGCGCACCTGGGTGCTGATCAGCGAAACGCCCGATGGCGGCTGGGGTATCGACGGCCATGCCTATCTCAACAACGAAATCGCGGACGAGGCGCGCCGCCAGCTCGGGAAGAAGTGACGATCCTCAATCGTCATCGCGAGACGGCATCGCCGACGAAGCGATCCAGAATTGCGTGACGCTGGATTGCTTCGTTGCACTCGCAATGACGTGGAAAGGCGCCTTACTTCCCCCAGCCGTGATTGGTCGATGGCTTGGCGAAGAACAGGACGATGACGGCCCCTACCGCAGCGGCGGCGGCCGGCAGCAGCATCGCTTCGGACATGGCGTTCGCAAATCCGGCATGAAGGGCTTCGGGTAGCGGGCCGGCGAAATGGGTGCCGCCCGCTCCTGCGCCGCCCGGCAGATCCGCCGCGAGGCGCGTCTGCATCAAAGCAGAGATGCCCGCGCTGCCCAATACCGAGCCGATCTGGCGCATGGTGTTGTAGACGCCCGAACCGGCGCCGGCTTGGTGGCGCGGCAGATTGCGCGTGGCCGAGGATGAAATCGGCGACCACATGCAGGCATTCGCCACGCCCAGCAGGGCGGCGGGGAACAGCAGCCGCCACCAATGATCGACATTCGTGTCGAGCCACAGCGAATACCAGACCATGCCGGCGGCGAGGAACACCAAACCGGCGAAGGCGATATTGCGCGGGTTCACCCTGTCGGTGAGACCGCCGACGAAGCCCGCCAGCGCGAGCAGGATCACCGACATCGGCACCAGCATCATCGCCGAGCCGATCGGCGCGAATCCCAGCACGATCTGGAAATAGAACATCAGCGGCAACGAGACGCCGGAGATCGCGATGCCGATCATCGTGATTGTCGCATTGGCGAGCGAGAAGTTGCGGTGGCTGAACAAGCTCAGCGGCAACAGGGGCTCGTTCTTGTTCTTCGCCTGCCACACGACGAAGACGACGAGCACGATCAGGCCGGCGATGATCATCGACCACACGGTGACGACGCCGAAGATCGTGCCCCAATGATAGGTCTCGCCCTCCTGGATGCCGAACACGACCAGGAAAAGACCGACCGCGCTCAACACGACGCCGAGAATGTCGAAACGATGCGGATGCGTCTCCAGCCGCGGCACCAGCCGCCAGGCCAGCGCAAAGGCAACGATGCCGATCGGCAGGTTGATGAAGAAGATCCATTCCCAGCCTAGCGTGGTCACCACCGCGCCGCCGAGAACCGGGCCCACCAACGTCGCGAGACCGGCGACGGCGCCCCACAGGCCCATCGCCTTGCCGCGGCCTTCGGGCGGGAAGATGCGCGTGATGACGGCCATGGTCTGCGGCGTCATGCAGGCGGCGCCCAAGCCTTGGACGACGCGCGCGATCACCAGCATCTCGATCGAGCCCGACAGGCCGCACCACACCGAAGCCGCGGTGAAGATGACGAGTCCGATCAGGTAGAGCGTCTTCGGCCCGAAGCGGTCGCCCAGCCGGCCGGTGATCAGCAACGGCACGGCATAGGCGAGCAGATAGGCGCTCGTCACCCAGATGACCGAATTGATATCGGTCTTGAAGCCTTCCATGATCTTGGGATTGGCGACGGACACGATCGTCGTATCCATCAGGATCATGAAGAACCCGACCACGAGCGCCCACAGGGCCGGCCACGGCTTCGCTACGTTTTCCATGATGAAGACATTTCCCCTGGTTTCTCTTTTTACCTAAGGCGAAGACGGCGGGCCGCCAGAGCGGCGGTGCGCTTAGGAGGGACAATTGGTCTAACAGAAAAGTCCGTCACCCCCGCGCAGGCGGGGGTCCATGCGGCCCCTGGACCCCCGCCTACGCGGGGGTGACGGACAATTTGGTTGAACCTGATCGGGTTCCGATGCGCGAGCGGAAGTATCAGCCGATCGCGACTTCGGGGGCCGACATCGGGCCTTCGACGATGATGCGGCTGAGATACTCGTCGAGCGACTCGCTCATCTCGTCCAGCTTGTCGGTGAAGTTGTGGTTGGCGTCGGGGATCGAGGTGTAATCCACCGAGATGTTGCGCTGGCTGGAGAGCTTGTTGTGCAGGCGCGCGACCGCGGCTTCCGGCACCAGCTCATCGGCGGTGCCATGCAGGATCAGGCCCGAAGCCGGGCAGGGCGCCAGGAACGAGAAGTCATAGGTATTGGCGGGCGGGGCCACCGAGATGAAGCCATCGATCTCCGGGCGGCGCATCAGAAGCTGCATGCCGACCCAGGCGCCGAAGGAAAAGCCGCCCACCCAGCAGGCGGCCGCGTTCGGGTTCAGCGCCTGCATCCAGTCGAGCGCCGAAGCGGCGTCGGACAGTTCACCCTGGCCGTTGTCGAATTGGCCCTGCGAGCGGCCTACACCCCTGAAATTAAAGCGCAAAGCGGAGAATCCACGCCGCATGAAGGCCCGGAACATCGCATAGACCACGCGATTGTTCATCGTGGCACCGTAGTAGGGGTGCGGATGAAGCAACAAAGCGATCGGCGCGGTGGGTGACTTCCCGTGATGGTAGCGCCCTTCCAGGCGTCCTTCAGGGCCGGTAAACATCACTTCGGGCATGGGGCGGGGACCTATCGTAACGATTGAGGCCGAATAACAAATCCAGCCACTTGGGTATCGAGGCAGAAGGAACCTAAGGTTAACCTAAAATACTTGACCGGTTTGCTCGGGTTTCCTATATACCCATCGCGTCTACGCGAAACATGGGCGCGCCCAAGGGCGCGTCAGTCACAATAACATGACGGGGCCCATGATTTTCAAGAGTCTTCGGGACGATATTCGGTCGATCATGGAGCGCGATCCCGCAGCGCGCTCAAGCCTTGAGGTATTGCTGGCCTATCCCGGCCTTCAAGCCGTGATGCTGCATCGCCTTGCTAACTTCTTGTGGCGCCACGGATTTCTGCTGCTGGGCCGCCTCATTTCGAATTTCGCGATCATGGTCACCGGGATCGAGATCCATCCCGGCGCCAAGATCGGGGCTCGGTTGTTCATAGATCATGGCTCGGGCGTGGTGATCGGCGAAACCGCCGAGATCGGCAATGATGTCACGCTCTATCAAGGGGTTACCCTGGGCGGCACGTCGCTTCACCATGGCAAGCGCCACCCCACCCTCGAAGACGGTGTGATTGTCGGGGCCGGCGCTCGGGTATTGGGTCCGTTCACCGTGGGTGCCGGGGCGCGCATCGGCGCCAACGCGGTTGTGCTGTCCGAGGTCCCCAAGGGCATGACCATGGTCGGCATCCCCGCCCGCCCGGTGATGCGTCGCGCCAAAGAGAACGTGTTCCAGCCCTATGGCCTCGATGCCGATCTGCCCGATCCCGTTTTGCGCGCGATCGACGACCTGCGCCACGAAGTTGCCCGTTTGAATACCCGCATCGCCGAACTTGAAGGCCGTCCCGAAGAGACCGATTTCCGTGCCAGCGGCACGAACTGATCTGAAGGAGCTACGACTGTGAAACTCAGCACCAAGGGGCGCTACGCCGTGATGGCGATGGTCGACCTGGCTTGCCAGAGCAACGGCAAGCCGGTGTCCCTCGCCGACATCGCGCTGCGCCAGGAAATCTCGCAGTCCTATCTCGAACAGCTCTTCGGCAAGCTCCGCAAGGGCGGGTTGGTGAAGAGCGTGCGCGGCCCCGGCGGCGGCTATGTGCTGGCCCGCCCAGCCGACGCGACCCGCATCGCCGATGTGATCATGGCCGTCGACGAGCCGATGCGCACCACGCGCTGCAAGGTCGGCTCGCCGGCCGGTTGTCACAGCGACAAGGGCCGTTGTCTCACCCACGATCTGTGGGAAGAACTCGGCAACCAGATCTATCTCTATCTGAGCTCGGTCAGCCTGGGCGATGTCGCTACCAAGCGCGTCCTCGGCACCAGCAAAGTCTTCCGCGCGCAGGCGGCCGCTGCCGCGCCCGCCGCCGCTGTTGCTGTCGCGACGACGCCGACCACCGAAACCGTTCCCGCGCATTGAGAGATTGAGAGGTCGTCATGACCACCGTCTATCTCGACCATAACGCGACGACGCCGATCCGCCCCGAGGCGATGGAGGCGGTTACGCGTGCGATGCAGATGGGCGGTAATCCCTCGGCGGTTCATGAATCCGGCCGCGCTGCGCGGCGCATCGTCGAAGAGGCGCGCGAATCGGTCGCGGCGCTGGTCGGCGCCGATCCGTCGGGCGTGATCTTCACCTCGGGCGGCACCGAAGCCAATGCACTCGCGCTCAAAGGCCTGCGCCGGCCGCGCATCCTGGCCTCGGCCATCGAGCATTCCTCGGTGCTGAAACAGGCCTATGTCGAGCATGTGCCGGTCGAGGCCTCGGGCGTGATCGATCTATTCGTTCTGCAAGAGATGCTGCGCAATCGCGGTGAGCCGGCGCTGGTCGCGCTGATGCTCGCCAATAACGAGACCGGCGCGATCCAGCCGGTGCAGGTGGCGGCGAAGGTTGCCCATGCCCTCGGCGCGGTCGTCCATTGCGACGCGGTTCAGGCCGCCGGCCGGGTCGAGATCGACATTCTGGCGCTGGGTGTCGAGACGCTGTCGCTCTCCGCCCATAAGATCGGCGGGCCGGCGGGTGTCGGCGCGCTGGTGCTGGCCGATCCGGCCGAAGAAATTGAACCGCAGTTGCTGGGCGGCGGGCAGGAAATGCGCCGTCGCGCCGGCACCGAGAATCTGGCGGGCATCGCCGGTTTCGGCGCTGCGGCGCGTGCGGCCAAGGCGGCTATGGACGGCGAGATGAAGCGCCTCGCCGAATTGCGCGACCGCATCGAACGCTACATCGGTGAGCGCGTGCCGGGTGCCGTGTTCTTCGGCGACGAAGTGGCGCGCGTGGCGAATACGACCTGCGTTGCCTTCCCGGGCATCGAGGCGCGGACCGTGGTCATGGCGCTCGATCTGGTCGGCGTCGAAGTCAGCGCGGGCGCGGCTTGTTCTTCGGGCAAGATCGACCCAAGTCATGTTCTGGCGGCGATGGGCGCTGGCGACCTCGCCAATTCGGCGATCCGGATCAGCCTCGGCTGGACCAGCACCGAAGCCGACGTCGATATGTTCATGTCCGCCTTCGGTCGGACGATGGCGCGGTTGGCCTTCCGGCCGGCCAGCGCCGCGTAGAGTTTGAGTGAGGATCATATGAGCACTGTGCAAGCTGGCCGCAACGCGGACGAGAAGCGTCCGCTCTATTTCGACTACCAGGCAACCACGCCGTGCGATCCGCGCGTGCTTGAGGTGATGATTCCGTGGTTCACCGAGAAGTTCGGCAATCCGCATTCGCGCAACCACACCTATGGCTGGGAAGCCGAGGACGCGGTGGAGACGGCGCGCGAGCAGGTGGCGGCGATCATCGGCGCCGATGCGAAGGAGATCGTGTTCACTTCGGGCGCGACCGAGTCGAACAATCTCGCCATCAAGGGCGTGGCGCGGTTCAACAAGGACCGCAAAGATCACATCATCACGGTCAACACCGAGCACAAATGCGTGCTCGATACCTGCCGCCATCTCGAGCAGGAAGGCTTCAAGGTCACCTATCTGCCGGTGCAGGCGAACGGGCTGATCGATCTCAAGCAGCTCGAAGCTGCGATCACCGACCGCACCTCGATCGTTTCGGTGATGGCCGCCAATAACGAGATCGGCGTGATCCAGCCGGTGGCCGAAATCGGTGCGATCTGCCGCGCCAAGGGCGTCTATTTCCATACCGATTGCGCCCAGGCCGTCGGCAAGATGGCGCTCGACGTCAATGCGATGAACATCGATCTGATGAGCATCTCGGGTCACAAGATCTACGGGCCCAAGGGCATCGGCGCGCTGTACGTGCGCCGCCGGCCGCGCGTGCGCCTCGAAGCGTCGATCCATGGCGGCGGTCAGGAGCGCGGCATGCGCTCGGGCACGCTGCCCACGCCGCTGGTCGTCGGTATCGGCGAAGCGTGCCGCATCGCCAAGGCCGAGATGGATGACGAGTCCGCGCGCCTGATCAAGCTGCGCGACAAGATGTGGACGGGGCTGCAGAAGAAGCTGCCCGAGGTTTACCTCAACGGCGATCTCGAACATCGCCTGCCGGGCAACCTCAACGTCTCTTTCGCTTTCGTCGAGGGCGAGGGGCTGATGATGGGCGTGAAGGACATCGCCGTGTCGTCGGGCTCGGCCTGCACCTCGGCGTCGCTCGAACCCTCTTATGTGCTGCGTGCGCTGGGCGTGGACGCCGAAATGGCCCATACCAGCCTGCGTCTGGGACTTGGCCGCTTCACCACCGAGGCCGATGTCGACTTCGCCGTCGATCACATCGCCGATGCGGTGACGCGCCTGCGTGAATTGTCGCCGCTCTGGGAAATGCACCAGGAAGGCATCGATATCAAATCCATTCAGTGGGCCGAACACTAAACAGCCTGCTGCGTGAGGACCGGAGAGAGATCATGGCTTACAGTGAAAAGCTTCTCGACCACTACGATAACCCGCGCAATGTGGGCTCGTTCGGCAAAGAAGAAGATGGCGTCGGCACCGGCCTGGTCGGCGCACCCGCCTGCGGCGACGTGATGAAGCTGCAGATCAAGGTGAGCCCGGAAGGGATCATCGAGGATGCGAAGTTCAAGACCTTCGGCTGCGGTTCGGCCATCGCCTCGTCGTCGCTGGTCACCGAATGGGTGAAGGGCAAGACGCTCGACGAAGCCGCCACGATCAAGAACACGGCGATCGCGCAAGAGCTGGCTTTGCCGCCGGTGAAGATTCATTGCTCGATTCTCGCCGAGGACGCCGTGAAGGCCGCCATCGCCGATTACCGGTCGAAGAGCAACGGGCTGCACAAGAAGGCGGCCGAGTAATCACTCAATCCGTCATTCCCGCGAAGGCGGGAATCCAGGGCCACACAACGCGATGTTCCCCTGGACCCCCGCTTTCGCGGGGGTGACGACGAAGAGGAAGTAAGGATCGATGCCTGAGGGAACCGAAGTCGCCGCACCGAAGCCGAAGCGCGCACGCCCTGTGCCGCTGACCATGACGCCGGCTGCCGTCGAGCGCGTGAAGACGCTGCTGGATGGCCGCGGCAAGCCGTCCGCCGGTATCCGCATCGGCGTGCGTGCGCGCGGCTGTTCGGGTCTTTCTTACACGCTCGAATTCGCCGATGCGCGCAGCCCGATGGACGAGGTGGTCGAGAGCGACGGCGTGACCGTGCTGATCGATCCCAAGGCCAGCCTGTTCATCCTGGGTTCCGTGATGGACTTCGAGCAGGACAAGCTGCAATCCGGCTTCGTCTTCCGCAATCCCAACGAAAAAGGCCGGTGCGGCTGCGGCGAGTCGTTCCACGTCTAACCGCCGCCGTTCCCTGCCCGAATCACTGGTAGTGCGATGATTATGGCCAATCCGGTCGAGACTTTGGCCGTGCAGACCTGTTGGTCCTGCCGTGGCCCGGTTGCTGCGCGCGAGCTGTTCTGCGCCACCTGTGGCGCGGTGCAGCCGCCGGGCAATATGGACGCGTTCGCGCGCCTCGACCTTCCGCGCGACTTCGCCGTCGACGCGCCCGCGTTGCAGCGCCGCTATTTCGATTTGCAGCGCAAACTCCATCCCGATCGCTTCGCCGCCAAGAGCGCGAAGGAACGCGCGCTGTCGCAACAGCAGGCCGCCGCCCTCAACGAAGCCTATGAGACGGTGAAGGAGCCGCTGTCACGCGCCGCTGCGTTGCTGCGTCTCGCCGGCCGCGAAGTGAAGTTCGATGGCCAGCACACCGTGGCCGATCCCGCGCTGCTGATGGAAGCGATGGAGATGCGCGAAGCGCTTGCCGAAGCCGAGACCGGCGACGAGGCGGATATCGTGCGCGCTCGCGCCGAGGCCGATGTGGCCGCCTGCCGCGACGATCTTGCCACTGCTTTTTCCGCCAACGATCTCGACGATGCCCAGCGCCTGGCCCTTCGCTTGCGCTATCTGGAAAAGCTCGTCGACGAGGCGCGTCTGCGCCGCCGCAATCTGGCCTGACCGATCATGCTGCTGCAAATCCATGAACCCGGCGAAACGCCGATGCCGCACGATGATCAGCGTGGCGGCGCGGTCGGTATCGATCTCGGCACCACCAATTCCGTCGTCGCCATGGCGCTGGGCGGCACGGCGCGTGTCCTGCGCGACGAGCACGGCAGCGGGCTGATCCCCTCGGTCGTCTATTATGATCCGGATGGCACGGCTACGGTGGGCGAGGCGGCGCGGCACGAATTGCTCGATCACCCCGACGCGGTCGTCTCCTCGATCAAGCGGCTGATGGGCCGCGGTGCGAATGAGGTGAAGGCGCTGGCCGGCGCG
>DASXEH010000094.1:0-48529 GCA_036490215.1 Magnetospirillaceae bacterium | reverse complement strand
TGTCAGCTATGCGCTAGGCCTAGAAGTCCATGTCGCCCATGCCGCCCATGCCGCCGCCGCCCGGCATCGGGGGCGACTTCTTTTCCGGCTTCTCGGCGATCATCGCCTCAGTGGTGATCAACAGCGAGGCCACCGAAGCGGCGTCCTGCAGGGCGGTACGAACCACCTTGGTCGGGTCGATAATGCCCGACTTCACCATGTCGCAATATTCGCCCGACTGAGCGTCGAAGCCATAGGTGAAGCTGCCCTTGTCGATGATCTTGCCCGCGACAACGGCACCGTCCTGACCGGCGTTTTCGGCGATCTGGCGCACCGGGGCCTGGAGGGCCCGACGCACGATATCGACGCCAACGCGCTGGTCGTCATCCTTCACCTTGAGGCCGTCGAGGGCCTTGATCGCATTGAGCAGGGCGACGCCGCCGCCCGGAACGATGCCTTCCTCGACCGCCGCGCGAGTAGCGTGCAGAGCATCGTCCACACGGTCCTTGCGCTCCTTCACTTCGACTTCCGTCGCGCCGCCGACCTTAAGGACGGCCACGCCGCCGGCGAGCTTCGCCAGCCGCTCCTGGAGCTTCTCTTTGTCGTAGTCCGAGGTGGTTTCCTCGATCTGCGCCTTGATCTGCTTAATGCGGGCTTCGATGTCTTTCTTCTTGCCGGCGCCGTCGACGATCGTGGTGTCTTCTTTGGTGATCGTGATGCGCTTGGCAGTGCCCAGCATCTGGAGGTTCACGTTCTCGAGCTTAATGCCGAGGTCTTCGGAGATGACCTGGCCCGAGGTGAGAACGGCGATGTCTTCCAGCATGGCCTTGCGGCGATCGCCGAAGCCCGGAGCCTTCACGGCCGCGACCTTCAGACCACCGCGCAGCTTGTTCACAACCAGGGTCGCCAGGGCTTCGCCCTCAACTTCCTCGGCAATGATCAGCAGCGGACGGCCCGACTGAACGACGGCTTCGAGCACCGGCAGCAGCGGCTGCAGGCCCGAAAGCTTCTTCTCGTGCAGCAGGATGTAGGGGTTATCGAGCTCGACCGTCATCTTCTCGGCGTTGGTGATGAAGTACGGCGAGGTGTAGCCGCGGTCGAACTGCATGCCTTCGACGGTGGTGACTTCGGTCTCAAGGCCCTTGGCCTCCTCGACCGTGATCACGCCTTCCTTGCCGACCGTCTTCATGGCATGGGCGATCTGCTCGCCGATGGCCTTTTCGCCATTGGCGGCGATGGTGCCGACCTGGGCGATTTCCTCGTCGGTCGAGACCTTCTTCGAGCGCTTCTTGAGGTCTTCCACGACGGCTTCGACCGCGAGGTCGATGCCGCGCTTCAGATCCATCGGGTTCATGCCAGCGGCCACGGCCTTGGTGCCTTCGCGCACGATCGACTGGGCGAGAACGGTGGCAGTGGTGGTGCCGTCACCCGCCAGATCGGCGGTCTTCGAGGCCACTTCGCGCACCATCTGGGCGCCCATGTTCTCGAACTTGTCGGACAGCTCGATCTCCTTGGCGACGGTGACGCCGTCCTTGGTGATCCGGGGCGCGCCGAACGACTTCTCGATGACGACGTTGCGGCCCTTCGGGCCCAGCGTCACCTTCACCGCATCGGCGAGGATGTCGACGCCGCGCAGCATCCGCGAGCGCGCGTCGGTAGCGAATTTCACTTCTTTAGCAGCCATTGTCTCTCAACTCCTGATTGGCTCTGCCTGGACTTAGGCGGCCTTGGACGACTTTTTGCCGCCCTCGATGATCCCCATGATGTCCGACTCCTTCATGATCAACAGCTCTTCGCCGTCGATCTTGACTTCGGTGCCCGACCACTTGCCGAACAGGATGCGGTCGCCCGCCTTCACATCGAGCGCCTGGATCTTACCGTCTTCGCCGCGGGCGCCCGGGCCCACCGCGATCACTTCGCCTTCCTGGGGCTTTTCCTTGGCGGTATCGGGAATAATGATGCCCCCACTAGTCTTCGCCTCGAGTTCGATGCGGCGAACGACCACGCGATCATGGAGCGGTCGAAACTTCATATGCGGAACCTCCGTAAAACGAGCCATTTAAGGCCGGATTGTTAGCACTCCCTTGAAAGGAGTGCCAACGATCTAATGGTGTGGATAAAACGAGTCAAGAAGCATGGGACGGGTTTTGGCAGCACTCTTAAGGTTCGGCTGCTAATCAATTGAAAATCATAATAAAAATATTGATCTCGTCACCCAACTGACTCTTAAGATTAGGACAGGCCTGTTCACCCTCATGGAGTGGTGCCGCATGTCCGATTTGGCGTTACAGCTCAACGACTATCGTCTGACGACCGCCGAAATTCTCTACCGCCTGCCCGACCACCCGGCCTTGCTGCAGACCTATGTCTGGCAGCAGCTCGACCTCCTCCCCGATTTTCCCGTGCTCAAGCGCTTCCTTGCCTTCTGGGAGCGCAACCTTGATGGCCCTCTCCATTCGGTGCGGGTGTGCTCGGCGCGGGTGATCACCCCGGGCGAAGCGCGCTTCGCCCGCGAGATCGGCCGGTTGCATTAAGACGCGGACTCGACCGTGGCTGAGTCGGGACGCAAGCGGCGATGAAGCGCGGTGCCGAGCACCGCGAAGACGGCGAAGAGCACGATCGCGAGTCCGACCCGCATCATCGGCTCGGTCCGGACGCCGCTGCCAAGAAGCGCGAATACGATCGTCTGTGGCACGAAGCCGATCAATGAGCCTGACAGGAACGCCGGGGCCGAAACCGCCGAGACACCGGCGGTCAGATTCGTCAGCACGTTGCTGCTCATGGGCAGCAGGCGAATCAGGACGGTGGTGACGAACGGGTTGTAGCCGAGAAACTCATCGACGCGGCTCGCCCGCGCGCCGAGCCGCTGACGCACTACCTCGCGCGCGACCAGCCGCGCATAGAGAAACGTCACGATGCTGCCGAGCACTGTGACGCCGAGCCCAAACGCCGAACCGACGAAACACCCCGCGCCATAACCGGCAAGAAAACAGAAGATTTGCGGCGGCAGCCCACACGCTATCGCGATCGCGCCGATCACCACGAAGAGACCAACCCCAAGCGGCCCGCAATCATGCGGCTGCCCATCGACCCAACCGGTATCGAACAGGTTTTGGAAATCTGCATGCTGCAGCACCCAGCCGACGACCAGCAGCATCGCGATCACGGTGAGGCCGCGCCAGACATGGTGCCAGGAATGCTTATTCGCCAACGGCATCGAAGCCGCCGTCACGCGATCGTTGCGATGGATGGCGCGCGGTTTCCAGTCTCGCCGTGATCGGGCACGGCGAGCGAAAAGGATATGTCGGTGTCGCAATCCATAAGCCTGGACGGTAACACCCGTACTGGGGCCGCGAAATCGATTCTGGCCCTGCGTTACAGGGCGTTACCCGATTGGCGGCGGCAGCGTTCCGAGAATGCTGGCGAGCAAAATAACCGCAACGCCGACAACGACTTCCAAGATCACCGAAAGCCGTAAATGGAACGCTGCGCGCGTCGAATTCCCTGCGAGGCGGCGCAGTAAATAGAACCGATTGAAGAGCGCAAAACAGATCATAACGGCCACGAGGGCGAGCTTGATCAGCAGAGCGTGGCCATAGGATGAAGCCATCAGTCCGTCGAACGTCCCGACAAGCGCGATCGAATTGATGGAACCGGTGACCAACACCAACACCACCGCGATCATGCCGAAGGTTGAGAACCGCTGCAGCAGTGGGCTCGCCGATACAGGTCGATTGCGCATCTGCCAAAGCACCAGAGCCAGCGGAATTAGCCCGCCCAACCAGGCGCCGGCGGAAAGAAGATGAACCGCCTGGTTAAGACGCCGCAATCCGCCCATCGCCCCTTCGACCATCGCCGCGTGACCGACCAGAGCGAGACTGGCAAGATGCAGCATTGCCATGCTGGCGATCCACGGACGGGCCGGCTGCGAGAAGCGAATGGCGACGCCCATCAGGACCGCCAGACCGAGATGCCACTGCCAGACCTTGCCGAAACTGGTGCCGGTGAAAACATCGGTGATCGTCTGGACATCGACGGCGTAGGCCCAACCGCCGCCCATCGCGCCGGACGCCGCCATCAGCATCGCCACGGCGCTGATGACGGCCACCGCCAATAGAGTGCGAAAGACGCGCAAAAGCAGAGCATCGATTCCCTCATCGGGAATCGTCAGCCGAAACAACGCCGCGCCGAAGAGCATCATCGCCGCGGCGTAATGGAAGAACAGACAGACGACGATCAGGGCCGACATCGCTAGGACTCTATGGGCTTACGGTGAAATCATATGTGCCTTCGGTGCGGTGCGTATCCACCGAGACAACATGCCAATGCACGGTGTAGGTGCCTGCCCGAAGACGTCCGGGCAATGACAAGACCATGACCTTGTCATCGTTCGGATCGAGTGCCACCGCGCCGAGTTGGATGGGTTGCGCTTTTGCGTCCATCACCTCGACCTTCGAGAATTTGATCTCGATACCCTCGCTGAAGGTAAGCCTCAGTGTGTCGGTCGCGGCGACCGTGCTGCCCACTGCAGGATCGGCTTTCACGAGATGCGCATGCGCCCAGGTGGTGCCGGCGCTGAAAAGACCGCACAGCAATGTCGCCGCGGCTAAAGTTTTCCGAATCATGTTTCGCGCCCTCCGAACAATGGTTTGCCGAGACTGTTGGGCAAGATGTCGTCGAGGAACAGATGGAACTGAGCGATGAAGCCAAAGCCCTGCGATTGCCATGTGGCGCTGTTCGCCGGGATCGTGGCCTCGATGCCGAATTGCCAGGTGTCGGCGTCATAGAGAACACCCGGCGCGATCGTACCCGTAGTCGGCTGGCCATTCGGACTGCTCATCGTCACCTCGACCAGCGGCGTCAGATGGCCGACAAAGTCCGGCAGGCCGAGATCCTTCACATGCTGCTGCAGATAGGGAATCGAATATTGCAGTGAGAAATTGTAGTCCAACTCGTTCGGGCTGGCGTTCGGTGAGTCGGAGAATGCATAGTCGACTTCGCTGGTGATACCGAAGGCGCGCGCCCAACCGATGGGTAGATCGCCGAGGCCTTTGCCGAAATAGACGGTCGGCGCGGTGTTGCCCACCGTGTCGATCACGCCGTCGCGCAACAGTTGGGGCGACCCCGTCTTAGCGAATTCGCGCGCAATGCCTATAGAGGCCATGAATTCATTGGCCTGGCTGCACAGGACCTCGTCTTTTAAGGTCAGTGTCACATTGTCCCAGCCGTTGTCTTTCACGCCGCCACTGCTTTGCGTGACGTAATCGCCGTTGATGGCGAAGCCGAAATGCTCGGTGATCGTCTTGTCCCATTCATAACCGTAAGTGGTGGTTTCGCCACCGCCGGCGCTGGGCGGGATGCGTGCGTATTGGACCGTCGGCAGCGACAATTCATCGCCGACGCCCGGGTCATCCATGGTCAGCGTCGCGGGAAAGACGCGGTTGCCGCACACGGCGTGAGCCCAGGCAGAGGTTGCGGACAGGCAGGCGGTGCTGAACGCCGCCGCCAGAAGAATCTTGCGGTTCATTTCTTATCTCCCAGAAGCGGTGGCGTCAGTTCTTCGAACCAGAGTCCGTGTGGCCCATATCCATGTGATCCATGGAATCGCCACCGGTTGCTCCGGCTGCTTTGACATCGACAGTCACCGTAGCGGCACCAGCCTTGGCGAAGGTGAGCGTCACGGGAAACGAGTCGCCCATCTTTAGTGGCTTGGTCAGCCCCATCAACATGATGTGATAGCCGCCGGGCTTGAACTCGATCATGCCGTGAGCGGGAACGTCGATGCCGTCCACGGCGCGCATCTCCATCGCACCATTTTCTGTCTTGGTTTGATGGATCTGCGCCTTGTTCGCGATTGGTGTGGACACGCTGACGAGACGATCTGCCGCACCCTCATTGTGCACCATGAGGAAAGCGCCGCCGACCTTTGCCGTAGTCGCCCGTGCCCAGGCGTTCATGATCATAATGTCGCCGACCTGGCCATCGCCGGCATAAGCGGAGGAGGAAACGGAGGCGTACAAGGCGATGCCGAACGCTAGTGCACCGGCAGCGCGCAAACGTAATTGAGCGGACATTGTCCGAAATCCTTTCGATCTGAAATGCACCGCGTCCCCGTGGACGCGGATCGACATGGTTCAGATCGAAACGGGCGGCGCGCGCGGTTGCTGAGGACCGCTATCGGTATCGCGGACAAGAGCGGCTGTCGTCAGAGGCCGCGCCGCTGACGTCCAGATCCAGTGCGGAACCACGAGCGGCGCCGCATCGGCCAGGATCGTCGCACTCGCCGCTGTGAAGGACAGGCAACAGGGGCATGGCGGCGTTGAATGATCGGATTGGTGCCCAGGTGCAGTATCCCCGAGCGGCAGCGTCTGCATCCCGTGTTCGGTGCAGATGGCGATACCGCCATCGGTGACCTGCAGCGGCGCCATCGGCCGCTCGATCGCACCGGCAGACAGCAGCATCTGCCAGAACAACACAGCCAGCGCCAGCCAGGTGGCCAGCGCACGCCGTGTCGTCAAATGGTGGTGGGGCTGCATGCCCATCGAATTTCCGTCACCCCTAGTCCGGGACGGTATTCTAGACCACAGCCAACGTCATTGCGAGCGAAGCGAAGTAATCCATCCGCGCCTGGATGTGGATTGCTTCGCTTCGCTTCGCTCGCAATGACAGCCTTAATGCTTATGCGCCAGCGCGGCCGTGTGACGGGCGCGGCTATGGGCCCGCTGCACGAAATGGGCGAGCGCATAGAAAGCAGCAATCACACAGAGATAGGCGATCAGCTGAAGCCCGGTCGGCGAGTCGGTGTAACCCACCAGCGTCTTGAGCAGACGGCCGAGGATGCTGCCATCGGACACCAGCCATGACGTATCCCACAGCGGATCGGTCAGCACATTGATGAAGCTGCCCTGCTGCAGGAACGACACGGCCTGCGAGCCGAGCCCAGCCGCGAGCAGCGTGATCAGCCATGTTGTGGCTGAAAACAGGTGGCGCGCCGGAATCTGCAGCAGGCCGAAATACATCAGCGCCGTGACCGCGGCGCCGGCGATCACGCCGAGCAGACCGCCGACCACAATACCGGTCGCATCGACACCGCCCGAGGCGGCGATACCATAGAGGAAGAGCACGACCTCGGAGCCTTCGCGCAGCACGGCGATGCCGACCACAACGGCCAGCGCCGTCAGCGGACGGCGGCCTTCGGCGACATCCTGGCCCACCGCCTTCATCTCGCGCGCCATCTCGCGGCCATGGCTGGCCATCCAGCCCGTGTGCCAACCCAGCATGCAGACGGCGATGCCCAGGATGATCGCGTTGAACATCTCCTGGCCCGAACCTTCGAACTGCGTCGCAATGGCGCCGGCGAAGATCGCCACGATCGCCGCGCCGAGCGCGCCACCCGCGATACCGATCGACACCCACAGATTGCGCCCGGCCACGCCGCGCGCGGCGGCCAGAACGATACCGACGATCAGACCGGCTTCGATGACTTCGCGGAAAACGATGACCAAGGCGCCTAACATGAAAACCTCGAACTCTCAGATCTCGAACAGCGGCTGACCGATATACTCGCCGTCGGCCACACCGCGCGGGCAGGCGAACAATCCTCCGCCCGTGTGGGTTACGAATTGGTTGAGCATGTCGAGCTTCGACATCTTCTCGAAAATCTTGATGAAGCCGGTGCGCGGATCGCGTTGATAGGCGACGAACAACAGGCCGGCATCGTATTCCATGCCCTGGCGCCATGGCGGCCAACGCTCGGCGGTGAAGTTCACGCCGTCGTTGTAGGAGTAGCCGCGCCGCAAGATCTGCGCGCCGCCATTCGTCGACGCATGCGCAAGACGGAGATGCGCGGTATCGGCGATGATTGGATTGCCATCCTTGTCGGCGGCATCGAAATCGATTTTGTCGAATTCTTTTTTCCCGCCGATTGGCGCACCGGAATATTTCTGGCGGCCGATCACCTGTTCCTGGAAATCGACTTCGGTGCGGTCCCAGTGTTCGAGCGCGATGCGGATGCGGCGCACGACCGCATAGCTGCCGCCTTTCATCCACTTACCCTCGTCACCGACCCAGACGAATTTGTCCAGATCGGTCGGGCGGCCGGTGCCGTCCTTGAAGCCCATCAGATTGCGCGGTGTGCCGCCGGTTTGCGGCGTCGAGAGGAAGCCCGACTGGGTCCAGCGCATATCCGCCGCGCCATAGGCCAACCGCACCAACTGGCGCACGGCATGGAATGCGACCTGCGGATCGTCGGCGCAGGCCTGGATCGACAGATCGCCGCCGGTCTTGGTATCGACAAGCTGATCACCGTTGAAGCGCGGCAGATCGACCATCGCCTCGGGACGATGGGCGGCAAGGCCGTAGCGATCCTTGCCGTCCTTCACGAACATTCCGGCGCCGAAACCGAAGGTCAGGGTGAGGCGTGCCGGTGCGAGACCGGAGGCTTCGTTGCTGTCGGCGCCCGGCGCGGCGAGATCCTGATTCATAGGCGCGGCGAATTTGCCGGCCGTCATATTGGCTGCGGCACGCGTCCAGGTCTTCAGCATGCCGATGATGTCATCGCGCTTCGTCGTCGCGAGATCGAGCGCCGCAACATAGGTATGGCTTTGCTGCGACGTCTCGATGCCCGCTTGGCGCGGGCCGAAGAACGGTTCGGTCGCTTTTTGCTTATCGACCGGCGGCGCAGCCGGCGCGTCGGCCGCTACGCTGGGCTGACCGGCCGCTGCGGTTGCACCGGCAGCAGCCAACAATCCTCCCGCCCCGGCAAGGAAACCGCGACGGGAGGGCTTTACCGTGTCATTTGAATCGTCGCTCATGGACCTCGTACTCGGTACTCATTTCTGTGGGCTGGCTCAATGAGCCAGCACCACCGTGTTCTGGTCGTCTTCGACGTAATAGAAGCCCTTGCCGCTGCTGGTCATGACGATGCCGAACAAATCGCCGCTGCCCGGGGGCTGCTGCGCCTTATCGGCGTCGATCCATTGCGCGTAGAGCTGCTTGCCCGAGACCGGATCGATCTCGACCACTTGACCGTTCAGGCCGTTGGTCACCAGCAAATGGCCGTTCGGCGCGATGCACAGCGCCAGCGGACGCTTTAGCATGCCTCCCTTGGTGACTTCCTTGCCGGTGCCGGCACTGTCGGTGCGGGTGGCGGCATCGGGGATGGCGATGACACGATTGCTGATCGCGTCGGAAACATAAAGCACGCCGCCCTGGCCGAGTGCGAGACCGGTCGGGCCGATGATGAACACGCCCTTGTCGGCCTGTTCGCCAAGACCGCTGGCGATCACCGTCTCCTTGGCGATCGTCGGCGCCCTGCCCTCGGCGATCGCGAGTTCCACGCGCACCACGGTAGCCTTGTTGACGATCGGCGAGTTGTCGCCTTCCGGCGCGCCGACGCCAAAGCCGGTGTTGCTGACGAACAGCGTCGCGGTGGCGCCATTGTCGATCACGGCCATGTTACCCCACGGCCCGTTGATGTTCGGGCTGGTCAGCGTGCCGGCGACTTTTCCGTTCGCGTCGAGAACGATCAAGCAGCCCTGGCCCTTGGTGGCCGTGGTGCCGTCATTGCTCGGCAGGCTGCCGACGATCACCCAACCCGACTTCAGCATCGTCATCGCCGTGGTCAGACCGACGCCGCCCGGGCAACCATCGAGGTGACGCGGCAGTTGCGCGAAAACGGCCAGCTTCTCGGTCGACGGATTGAAGTCGACGATGGTGGTGCCGAGGCCCTGCAGGTTGTTCTTGTCGTTGAAGTTGTCGATCAGCAGATCGTCCTTGACGATCTTGCCGGCCGACACTGGCGCTACGACCAACGCATAGGGATTCTGATCGCCGTTTTCCGGCACCGAAGACGTCACGGTTGTGTGCTTGTGAATCGTCTCGAGGAATCCGCCGCCATCGGCCGCGAACACCGAAACGCTCGACACCAGCGTCACCGCGCCGGCCAACGCCGCCGCAGCCGCAATCCGTCCGCCAAACGCCACCACCTTACGACCCGTCATGAAGGGCTCTCCTCTCGAGCAAACGCCAATATTCGTTACCGCGGGTCTGCCGAGCCCATTGAAAATATGCAATTGCGAGTGATTTGCAATACTGGCACTCGCATCGCCACCCGTCAATATGCCCGGCAACCCGGGCTTAGCCGAAGACTAAGCCACTGATTTAGAAATCGATTTTAGAACGTGATGTTGGTGCGGACACCCAGGACCAACTCGTCTTTGACCTTTTCCGCGACGTTGTTGGGGTTGTATTCCCCGGCGCCCGGATTGAAGACGTATTGGACATCGGGTTGCACCTGCCACCACTGCGCGACCTGCGCCTGATAGGTGACTTCGATGAACTGTTCCTGCGTCTGCTTGATCGTCGGGCTGCCGGCAGCGGTGAGATCGCCGTCGAGAGCCGCCAGACGGCTGCTGACATGGGCGAGGCCATAGCCGACGCCGAAGGTATCGTCGTCGCGGCCCGGCAGCGGCGCCTTGAGGTTCACGCCGGCGTTGACGCTGAAGTCGATCGCGTTGCGATCATCCGGCGCCCACATCGGACGAATGAAGACGGCCACCGATTGCGGATCCTGCGGATCGGGCTGCCAGATCGTCTGATCGGCGACGGCGTAGAAGCTGTAGTTGCCTTGATGCATCGCCGGAATGCCGGTGGCCGAAGTGGCGAGCGAAACGCCCGACGCGTCGAAGCGCTGATCGGGATACTTCGCCGTGTCGTACCAGAAGCCCAACTTGTACATGCCGGGCAGGCCGTCTTTCTGATCGGGCGTCGCCATATCGCCCAACGCCGGCTGATTCACGCCGTACTGGATTTCGCTGATGATCAAGGCGCCCGTGCCGAGATTGAAGCGCGTGCCGCCGGCTTCGGCGCCGAGCAGCTGATCGTCATTGGAGAACGAACCACCGGGCGGGTTGTCGTCGAACATGCCGGCAAGGACCGTCACGTTACGCGCGATATTGCCGCGTGCGCGGAAACCGAGCGACGACAGCGGATAGGCCGGACCACCGGCATAGAGGTCCGCGGACGGCACCATCGGCCAGCCCATCATCGTGTTGACGTAGAGCGCCGAACCCTGGCTCGCCATGAATTCCTGGTCGATGCTCTGCTGGCCGAACTTCACGTCGAAATCGCCGTCGAGGAAACTCTGCTGATACCAGAGTTCCCACAGGCGCGTGGTGCCTTCGGCTTCGATGCCGCTGGCGGTTTGCAGCGAGGAGAGATTGTCGGCGCTGAGATTGCGGCCGTGAATCTGGAGCGCGCTGACGTTGAAGGTGCCGCCCTCGGGACCGAACGCCTTGCTGGTATCGACCTGGACGGTGGCCGTGGTCAGGCCTTCGTAATCGAAGCCGCGCTGGGTGCCGCCGGTGACGTTGCCCAGCTCTTCACTGGTCTCGGTCAGGTTGAAGGTGATGCCGTAATTGCCGAGCGCGGTGCGCAGCCCGCCCATATCGCCGAGGAGATTGGCGCGCGATTCACCGAACAGGCCGGTAAAGAAACTCGGATCGGCATTGGTGCTGGCGGTGAGATCGGCGGCCTGCGCGGGCATCGCACCCAACAGGGTCGCGCCGCAGATGGCAATCAGGCTTGCGCCCAACGACGCCACGACAGGGCGGTTGGTTGCGCGTTTCTTCGAGGAAAGCCGACGATTCGGCATCGGGACACTCCATTTTTCTAATGACCAGCCACCGCTGGGGCGCCGTCCTGCAGGGATCGGCAGCGGCATCAAGGAGACAGGCGTGATCTTTATGCGACTGACTCGCATTTGCAAAGAAAATAATAATGATTCGCAAAAACTTTTTTTGAACGCTTGTCTACGCATACGGGCAGGCAGAGATCAGCGCCGCGATTTCTGAGGCCGCCCCAAACAAAAAGGGCACCATGCTGAGCATGGCGCCCTCTGTTTCCGACTAAGCAGCAACGACTACTTCGCGATGAAATCCGTGGTCGATTCGTCCTCGTGATACTCGTCGTAGATCTTGTAGGTGCCCGGCTTTAGCGGGCCGATGGTCACCACCACGGTCTTGCCTGCCGGCACGACCTTCTCGAGCTTGAAGTCCCCGCTTTCGATTTCGGCCGGCGAGTCGTCCGCATTCGTCGCGGTGATCTTGACGCGCACGCCGGCGGGCACGGTCGGCACCAATGGATCGAATTTGTGATTCTTCAGCGTGAGGGTCAGCGTCGCTTCATCGGCTGCGGCAATGCCCGCCATGCCGGCAACCAGAAACGCGGCCAGCGCGGCAGCGGCGAAATGAAGGTGGATGCTTTTGGTCATGATCACTCCTTGTCCTCGAACCTACTGTTTCATCGATGATGGGGCGGCGGTCTCATCGGCGGCCTGATCGTCGAGTTTGACGCCGGCCGCAGCCGCTAGGTTGCGGAGCGCCGCGAAATGGGTGGCGCGAATATCGGGATTAAACAGCGACCACGGCTCGGCCGCCTGCAGGATCGGCTGGGCCGCAGCCATATCGGCCTTGAACGACGCGAAGCGCTTTTCAGCTTCATCGAAATCGCCGTCGCGTACCGCCAGTTCGACCGCGCGCAGCGACAGCACCAATCCCCGCGCCGCATCGCGCGCTTTCGTGCGCTCGACGTCGCCACCTTTGACGCTGGTGTCCTTGCGCTCGGGGAAGAACTCGGCGAGTTCGCGCAACTCGATGCCGACCGTATCGGCGGTCAGTTGGATGATCGGCTGGTCATGCGCGGGAATCGCGACGGCGAGGACGCTGATGAAACGCGTCGCCTCATCGATCTCCAAAGCAGCACTGTCGCGCGTGAACGGCTGATCGCCATCGCCGATCGCGGTGAGATAAGCGATCAGATCGGCGTGATCCTGTGGCGTGTAGTGGATTTTGAACGCGTGGTCAAAATAGTTGATCACCTGTTCATAGGTGGTGAAGCGCCCATCATGGAAATAGGGCGCGTTGAAATTGGCGCCGCGCAAGGTCGGTGTTTTGAAATAGCCGCCCGAGCCGATGTCGTGCTGCACGTGATCGGCAAACGCCGCCGACGGCACATGGCATGACACACAGCTCATGCCTGGATCGTTCGGGAACGACTTACTGAACAGCGCTTCGCCGCGCTTCTCGGGATCGCCCGCGCCCAGCGCCAGATGGCCATCGGAGTCGATGCGCTTGTTCGGCAGGAACTCGATGTCCTGGATATAGGCGACCAGCCCGTCGAGAATCGCAGGGCTGGGTTCGGGTCCCGCAAATTCATTCACGATCACGTTGCGCACGAAATCGCGCAGCGACGCGAAGCGTCCGTCATGACCGTAGGGATACAGATAGCGCGCGCCGCGCAAAGACGGCGGCGTCACCGGGTCGAGCACGCCGTTATCCGCCTTGGGCTGGAAGATCGCGCTGGTGGTGTCGAAATTGCCGGGATGGGTCGACAGACCGGGAACGAACAATTTCGGATTGCCGGCGCCACTTTGATGGCAGGTGTTGCAGCTGATGCTGGACTGGCGCGCGAGGCCGCCGAAGATCAGCGGCGAGCTGAAGGCCATATCACCGAGATTGACGAGATAGGAATGTTTGCCGCCGACCAGATCGCTATGAAAAATCTCGGTCGGCTGATCGAGCGCGTCTTCGTTGAGCTCGGTGCCGACCGGCAGCAGCCCCGTGTCGGCGGTAACCGGAAACGCGCCCGCGTTCTCAACCGCCGCAAAAGCGAACAGCGCCAGCCCTGCTAAAAGGGCCGACGCCGCCGCAAAAGAAACGAGACTCCGTCGCGTCACGTCTACCCTCTATCAGTCTCCGAGCTTCGGCTTTTGCAGGCCGAGCTTCTCGGCGGCCGTCTGGAAATCGACAGCCAATTCTTCACCAGCGGCGCGCAGCTTGTCCTGATCGACCGCCTTCATATCCTTCGCCTTCTTCACCATATCGAGCACGGCGTCGACCTGCGCGTCGAGCTTTTTGGCGAATTTGGCATCCTTCTTCGAGAGCGGCTTTTCGAACACGTTGTCGAAGGTCGCGTCGATACCGATCATGTTGTTCTTGATGTCGACCAGCGAGGTGCCCGCGAACTGCGACTCGCCGCCCTTCGACTTGTTGTCGCCGATCTCATAGGCAAGGCCGGCGGCGCCGTTGATCAGGCCCTGGCCGGTGAATGCGAAATCCTTCGCCTTCAGCTTCGTGTCGAATTCCTGGAGGTTGGCGACCAGGTCGTCGACCTGCGGGCCGATCGCATCGAGCTCGCCCGCAAACAGCGGCGCTTCGATCGCGTGGAAGCCGGACTTGGCATCGGGCCAGGCATCGATCTTCTCGTCGAGCTCGGAGAAGAATTCGCCGGTGAAGACTTCGGCGCCTTCCCAACCCACGCGCGCCTTCTTCCAAGCGGCCTGCGCCCCGGCCACGTCCTTGGCGACAACCTTCGCCTTCAGATCCTTGGCGCCGGCCAGCGCCGCATCGATCTTGTCGATACCGTACCTCTTATACGCCTTGAGCCCAGCATCATTGACGTCGGCATGCGCCGCGGTGGAGAGAACCATACCCATCACGACACCGGCCGCCATTGCCCACGCCCTGCGGCCAAAATCCTTCGTCATCATCACGGCTCCGATCATGCAATTAGGAAACGAGCCGCTGTTCTATTGCGAACCATTCGCATTTGCAAGTGGGGCGAATCCGTTACCTAGCGGACCGGACTCGCGAAAATGGGATTTGTTCCGGGTTCCGCCCTTAAAAAAGGTCGCCCTGCCCGCCGGTCTTCTCGTTCTTCTTGGCGACCGACTTATGGACGGACTGAGCCGGGGCCGAATCGACCCCCTCGCCCACGGTAACCGGGACGACGGTCTGGCCCTGGAAGGTAACCGTCCACTGATCGCCGGACTGGGCGCCCGCCCCAGTCATCACCGGCATCCCGTCCGCATCGCGCACCAGGGCAAAGCCGCGTTTGAGCACTTGTTCGTAGGAAAGCGTGTCGAGCAGCCGGCTGGCGGAGTCGAGCGCCGCGCGGCGGTCATCGATCCGCCGCCGCATCGCATTGCGCAGCCGCTCGATACTCTGGCTGTAGCGATCGCGGCCGCGCGCCACCGCGGCCTGCTCCGTCACGCGCCGCGCCTTGAGCGCCCCATCGAGCCGACCCGCCACTTGCACGAAGCTGGCGCGGCGGCGTTCGATCCAGATCGGCAGCGCGTTGTGCAATCTCTCAGCCCGATCATCGAGCGCCTGGCGCCGTTCCTCGACGCGGCGGCGCAGATCGGGCAGACCGCGCGCGGCATGGGCCAAGCGCAGGCGCCGTTCGTCGAGCAGGCGCGCCGCACCCGCCACCATGCGCTGCCCGTGATCGGCCACCGTGACGATCAGGTCGCGCCGCACCGGCACCGCCATTTCGGCGGCAGCTGTGGGGGTCGGCGCACGTTGGTCCGAGGCGAAATCGATCAACGTCGTGTCGGTCTCGTGGCCCACCGCCGAGATCAACGGGATATCCGACGCCGCCGCCGCGCGCACCACGATCTCTTCGTTGAAGGCCCACAGGTCTTCGAGACTGCCGCCGCCGCGCGCGACGATCAGCAGATCGGGGCGCGGCACCTTGCCCGTCTTCGGCAGCGCGTTGAACCCGTCGATGGCGGCGGCCACCTGCTCGGCCGCACCGTCGCCTTGCACGGCCACAGGCCACACCAGCACATGGCGCGGAAAGCGATCCGCCAGACGATGCAGGATGTCGCGGATCACCGCACCGGTGGGCGAGGTGACGACACCGATCACCGCGGGCAGGAACGGCAACGGCTTTTTACGCTCGGCATCGAACAGGCCTTCCGCGGCCAGTTTCTTGCGCCGATCCTCAAGGAGTTTAAGCAGCGCGCCCTGCCCCGCCAACTCCATCCGCTCGACGATCATCTGGTATTTGGAACGGCCGGGATAGGTGGTCAGCCGCCCACTGGCGATCACCTCGAGCCCGTCTTCAGGGTTGATGCCCAGCCGCGCCGCCGTGCCGCGCCAGCTGACCGCGTCGAGCACGGCTTCGCTATCCTTCAGCGCATAATAGAGATGGCCAGAACTGTGGCGCTTGAGGCCGGAGATTTCGCCGCGCACACGTACGTGCTCGAACTCGGACTCGACCGTGCGCTTCAGCGCGGTGGAAATCTCGCTGACGGTGAACTCGGGAACGTTGGGCAACGCGGTCGGCGTGTCGGATTCAGACATGAACCGAAGATAGGCGCGCGCCTCCGGCCAGGCAACGGCGCATCACCGGCGCTTCGCTGCTTTCGGTTTCGCGACCGCACGCGCCCAGGCGGCCTCAAGCGCGGCCTTCAAATCCGCTGCCGTGAGTTTCGCCAGGATCGCCGTCGTCGCGCCCGCCACGCCCCACCCGCCCGGCACAGGAGAGAAAGCCTCGGGCATGAGCATGCATTTCATTTTCTGCTCGTCGGGCGTGAATTTGAAATTGGCGGATTTGCCGTCGGGCGCCAAGGTCACATAGATGCGTTTGACCTTGAAAGCCGTCCGATCGAAATGCGGTGCCTCGCTCGTGCCCTCCAGCTTCAATGCCATGCGCCGCAGGTCAGCCGCCGTTGCCATCTGATGCCTCCCACCCGTTGCCGCATCATGTTAGAACGCGACAACAGTCGGGGGCGAGAGCGCACATGAAAATTCTGGTGGTCGGTTCAGGCGGTCGGGAACATGCGCTGTGTCTGGCGATCCGCCGCTCGCCCTTGTGCACTGGCCTGCTCTGCGCGCCCGGCAATGCGGGCATCGCTGAAACCGCCATCTGTCATCCCATCCCAGCGGAAAACGTGGATGCGCTGGTGACGCTCGCGCAAACCGAGCGTGTCGATCTCGTCGTCGTCGGGCCCGAGGCGCCACTGGTCGCGGGGCTCGTCGACAAGCTGGAGGCCGCCGATATCCGCGCTTTCGGTCCGCGCGCCGCGGCAGCCAGGCTCGAGGGCTCGAAGGCCTTCATGAAAGAGATCTGCGACCGCGCCGGAATTCCCACCGCCGCCTGGGGCCGCTTCACCGATGCCGAAGCCGCCAAGCGTTTCATTCGCCAGAAAGGCGCGCCGATCGTCGTGAAAGCCGATGGGCTTGCCGCCGGCAAAGGCGTGGTGGTGGCGAGCACGATCGATGAAGCCCTGGCCGCCGTCGATCAGATCATGGGCGCGCGCGTCTTCGGCATGGCGGGCGACGAGGTGGTGATCGAGGAATTTCTGGCGGGCGAAGAAGCCAGCTTTTTCGCCATCTGCGACGGCACCGATGCGATCGCGATTGGCGCCGCACAGGACCATAAGCGCGTCGGCGACGGCGACACCGGCCCCAACACTGGCGGCATGGGCGCCTATACGCCAGCGCCGATTGTCACGCCCGCCATCGAAGCGATGGTGATGGAGCGCATCGTGCAACCGACCTTGCGCACGATGGCCGAGTCGGGCGCACCATTTCGCGGCGTGTTGTTCGCCGGACTGATGATCGACAAGGGCGAGGCCAAGCTGCTCGAATTCAACACGCGGTTCGGCGACCCCGAATGCGAGGCGCTGATGGCGAGGCTCGACTCGGACCTCGTGCCGCTGCTGGTCGCCGTCTGCGAGGGCAAGCTCGCCACACAAAAGATCGCCTGGAAACCCGAACCGGCCATCGCCGTGGTGATGGCGACCACGGGTTATCCCGGCGCCTATGGCAAAGGCTCGGCGATCCGCGGACTCGACCTCGCCGCACACGAACCCGGTGTCACCATTCTCCATGGCGCGACGGGCAAAGACGCTGCCGGCCAATACACCGCCCAAGGCGGCCGCGTGCTCGATATCGTCGCCACCGGCAAGACCCTGGCCGAAGCCCGGAACCGGGCCTACCGCGCGATCGACCGGATCGATTGGAAAGAAGGCTTTTGCCGCAAGGACATAGGGATTCGCGGGCTGGCGGCAAAGACCTGATTACCTGAGTGGTTTAGTAGGTCTTGACCTGCGCCTCGTCCGGGCCCATTTCTATCGCATTGATCCGCTTGCTGGATCGCCCCCAGATCACTCATCGAGGGACTGTGAAATGTTCATTCAGACCGAGACGACGCCGAACCCGAATACGCTGAAGTTCCTGCCCGGGCGCGCGGTGTTGGAGACCGGCACTGCCGACTTCCCGGATCGCGACACGGCGGCACGCTCGCCGTTGGCCTTGCGTCTGTTTGCGCTGGACGGCGTGACGCGCGTCTTCCTGGGCTCGGATTTCATCACCGTGGCCAAGCCGGATGAAACCGACTGGGCCGTGGTGAAGCCGATGGTGCTCGGCGCGATCATGGATCACTACACCTCCGGCGAGGCGACCTTGTCCGGCGAGCATGACAGCGCGGCGGGTGCAATCCCGAGCGGCGAAGACAGCGAGATCGTCGTCCAGATTAAGGAGCTGCTCGATACACGCGTGCGGCCGTCGGTGGCCGGCGATGGTGGCGACATCATCTTCCGCGGCTTCGAAGACGGTGTGGTCTATCTGCACATGCAGGGTTCATGCTCGGGTTGCCCGAGTTCGACGGCCACCCTGAAGCACGGCATCGAGAATCTGCTGAAGTATTACGTTCCCGAAGTGCAGGCCGTCGAAGCGGTCGAGTAACCGCTTCGTTTCATTTCGACGCTTAGCGTTCAACGAAAGCCGGCCGTCGCAAGACCGCCGGCTTTTTCGTTGTCCCGCTTCGCGTCTAATGCTGTGCGTTCGGTGCGACCACGAAGCCTGCTGCCGAGGCGGTGCCCGACTCGTCGTCCACCATATGGGCGGCCGGCGAGACCATCACCACATGAGACTCGAGATTGCTCGCCGCGCCCAGGCTGCTCCCGGTGCTCGACGACGGGGCGGCAGATGCGGTCGACGACGACGAGTCGGACGACGAACTCGACGACGCACTCGATGGAGCGCTTGCTGTCGTTGCGCCAGGCGACGACGCAGCCACGCCGGTTGTGCCCGATGCCGATGCACTGACACCCACCGATGCCCCTGTGGTGCCTGTGGTGCCCACCGATACGCCAGTGGTCCCGGCACTGACGCCAACACCGACGCCCACACCGACACCAACGCCAACACCGGCGACGCCGACGCCCGCGCCGACGCCCGCGCCGACGCCGACACCAACGCCCTTCGCCCAGACGGGACTGCTCGCGCAGGCGATCAAAACGCCAGCCACCGAGCCGAGCCGGACAACGAAACGAATCCGATTATCCATGGTCACCTCATTCCCTCGAAGACAATCCGACAAGAACGATCTGAATGGCGGCGCGATCGTTGCGTTTTCGGCTCGATCGGAACGCCATATGAAAGTCAACGCCGGGCCGCGCGGAGTGTTCCCTGCGGTTTTGTCGAGGGGGCAATGAAAAAGCCGGTGTCCCAATGAGGTCGCCGACCTTTTCCGATTTCTGCACCGCGTCTTATTGACCGGTTATTGACCGACGCTGGTTTCATTGCTGTGAACGGACCAACCCGAGGCGGAGGCGGTGCCGGTCTCGACGCCGATATTCGGATCGGGCGGCGGCGCACTGCCCGCAAAGCCTTGTTGCATGCCCACAGTGCCGCCGACCGACGATGCACCTGGCGAGGCAGCGGCGGTTGAGGTGGGGCCAGTAACGCCGGTCGTCGTGCCCGGGCCCGAGGCGGTCGATGTACCGGTCGTGCCGGTCGTACCGGTCGTACCGGTTGTGCCGGTCGTACCTGTCGTACCGGTAGTCCCGGTAGTCCCAGTTGTGCCTGTCGAGCCTGTGGTCCCGGTCGACCCTGTCGTGCCCGTGGTGCCAGTCGACCCGGTACTGCCGGTCGAACCGGTCGATCCAGTAGAGCCGGTCGTTCCTGCCGAGCCACTGTCGCCGCTCGTACCAGACGTGCCGGTCGAACCCGTCGTACCGGTTGAACCCGTCGACCCTGTCGTACCGGTTGAACCTGTGGAACCGGTCGTCCCGGTCGTCCCGGTCGAGCCGCTATCGCCGCTCGTGCCCGAGGTGCCTGTCGTGCCAGTGGACCCGGTCGAACCCGTTGTGCCCGTCGATCCTGATGTCGACCCCGACGAGGTGCCTGATGAGGTACCCGAGGACGTTCCGGTTCCCGACGTCGAACCGGTCCCGCTGCTCGACGTCCCGGTGCTTCCCGAGGTGCCTGACGTACCCGATGTGCCCGATGTCCCCGAGGTACCGGACGTGCCTGAGGTCCCCGTACCAGACGAAGTTCCTGTGCTGCCCGCCGACGTCCCGCTCGATGAACCCGAGCTTGTGCCGGAACTCGAGCCGGTGCCCGAACTGGTCCCGGAGCTCGTGCCCGAACTGCTGCCCGTTCCGCTGGAAGATCCTGTTCCCGTGCTGCCGGTGCTCCCGGCGCTTGAGCCGGTGCCTGTGGACCCGCTGGTGCCCGACGTGCCCGAGCTTGAGCTCGCGGCGTGGGCCAAGGTTGGACCGACCAGCAACGCGGTTATTGCCGCAACCGACACCGTCCGCATCAACGACTTCGTCAGATCGAAACGCGTAGACATGGCCACCTCGTCTCTTTGAGTATTGCGAGGCGGTCCGCCCGTAGATCGTTTCTTGCCTTCTTTTTTCAGCCACCCTGGTTAGCCCAGGCCTGCTGCGGTTAGCGCTTCTCCGGGTCAACGCGGTTGCTTGACTTCTGTTCCCGCCCACGAACGGCCACAACACCGCCAAGACCTTGGACGAACAGGGCGAATCGCGCCGTGTGACCAAACCGGGCGTTCGTGCATGAAAGCGGAAACCTTCACTGATCACAGCGCGCGGCAAAGAAAAAGCCGGCGGCCGAGGCCGCCGGCTCTGTCGCTTCCCACCGGGAGGCGTTAGTTGGACGAAACGCCGGCGCCCGCGTTGGCGCCCACATTAGCCTTCGCACCTGTGGTGACGGAGGCATTGTCGACGCTGGCGTTGGTCTGTTCAGCCACAGCCGCGTGGAGCGCCGAATGGACGCCCGTATCCACACCGGTCTGGCCGTTATCCGAAGCTTGGGCCGCTGTCGAAGACGAGGCGTTGGTCGAGGTGCCCGCCGACACCGCCCCGTTTTGCGACGCGTTCTCGCTACCATTCACGGCGACGGCAGCGCCGAGATGGCCGCGACCGTTCACATCGGCGCTCAAGCCGCCGTTAGCGCCACTGCTCGAGACACCAGCCCCGGCATCGCCACCGGCGCCTGCACCAGCGCTGGCCCCGGCTGTACCGGTGGTGCCAGTCGAAGCGACGCCGACACTGCCTTGACCGGTTGCACCCGCACCGGCCGAACCGGTCGAACCGGCGCTAGCGCTGCTGCCGGTGGCACCGGCACCCGCGGTCGCGCCGACGCCAACACCCGCAGTCCCGCCGACACCGACCGAACCGGCGCCCGTGGACGCGCCAACGCCTACCCCGACACCCACACCGACGCCAACGCCCACACCAACCCCAGCCGCCGAGGCGGGGGTCGCGGCAATCAGCAGAGCCAGAGCGCCGGCAGACGCCGTGGCAGCTACGCCCGAAACCAACCACTTGCGATATGTCATGACCTACCTCACTGACTGTTTAGGAAAGCGGCTCTAGGGCCGTTTCTTATCAATCATTCCAAATGCTTAGATCTGAATATGGTCGTCGAGAGCCGCGAGAATTGCTCGTGAATGAGCCCGCTGAAGATTGGGTTGGTTTACGGCGTGGATGGGGCTGGGCCGGTCTTATTCCCGCCATTCTGACCGGGCTGAATGGCGCTACCCCCCTGAGAAATCGTGAAGAAACGCTGAACGTGATCAAAATGAAACTATTTGCCCCCCACCATCCCCAACAGGTAGTCTAATGATGCCCAAGTGGCTTCTATTGCCATGGTTTATGAGGGAAAGGGCGCCGCTGGAAATGCAGCCTCTACTACCGCGAGGCCCGCTGCCAGACGATGTGCTTCCGTCCCTGGTCCGCTTTGCGGAACGCCTGACCCCGGAACTCTTCCGGGAGGAAGCAGGCGAGGACGACGAGCCCACGAGGCAGTCACGTTTCGAGGCACGGCCCGATCGCGAGCCAGAACCCGCTCCGGTCAAGTCGATGCTGATCGAAATCGAAGCGCCGGTGCCAACGCGCCGCGGACGCGCACGCCTGCTCGCGTCCGGCATGGCCGTCGCTGTGGCTGCAGTCATCGCAGGCGGCCTGAGTTTCGTCGCCCTGCACCACCCCATCGATACACCGAACGCCGCCGGCGGAACGATGCCGCCGCAAATCGCCAGCGCCATACCGCCGGAACCCATGGTTGATGTGCCGGCGGTTGATAGCCTGCATTGGCAGACCCTGCGCGAAACTTTCGACCGGATCGGCTTCGATCTCGACTCGGTCGCTTCGGGCACGGCCGCCGTACCGCGCGTGCTGCTGGTGAGCCTGCCCAACGATCTCAGCGGCATCGCCGACCCGGACGCGCGCAAAGACCTGTTCCTGCGCGCCTTCCTGCCTGTAGTGCTGCAGGTTAACGAACATATCCTGCAGGACCGCGCCCAGCTTCAGGCCTTGCAAACCAAAATCGGCAGCGGCGGCACTCTGTCGGGTAGCGAGGTGCAGTGGCTGCTGATGCTGTCCGATCAATATGGCCAGCCCGACTCCGACCTCGACGAGTTGATGAAGAAGGTCGACGTGATCCCGACTTCGCTGGCCTTGGCGCAGGCGATCGAGGAAAGCGGCTGGGGCACGTCGCGGATCGCCAAGGGCCAGAACGCGATGTTCGGCCAGTTCGGCGAAGACCCGTTGGGCGCCTGGGACTACCGCGCCTTCAACAGTCTGACCTCAGCAGTCGAATCCTATGCGCGCAACCTGAACACCCACCGCGCCTATCGCGAATTCCGCCAGGCGCGGGCCAAGATGCATGAGAAGGGCAGCAATCTCGATGCGTTCACGCTGGCCTCGACCCTGTTCCGTTATTCGGAGCGTGGCCCGGGCTATGTGAAGAACTTGCGCGGCATCATCCGCGACAACGATCTGAAGGCCTTCGACTCGGCCCATCTGGATACCGGCGCCAAGGTTGCCGTGATCGCCAGTAACGACGACGCCCGCGACGTTGACTTCAGTCGACCTTGAGACCCTGTTCCATAATGCGCGGACGCTGCGCAAATGGGTCGACCGGCCGGTCGAGGATGATACGCTGCGCGCGATCTGGGATTTGGTGAAGCTGGGGCCGACCGCCTCGAACTTGCAGCACGGCCGTTTCGTCTTCGTGAAATCCAAAACCGCCAAGGAACGGCTGCGGCCCTGCCTGGCCGAGGGCAACGTGCCGCACACCATGGCCGCACCGGTGACGGTGATCTGCGCCTGGGACCATAACTTCGCCGATGCCGCCGCCGATCTGCTCGACCATCCGTCGATCCGGAAATGGTTCGCCGGCAAACCCGAGGAAGCACTTCTCATCGAGGGTTTGCGCAGCGCGACCCTGCAGGCCGCTTATCTGATCATCGCGGCGCGGGCGTTGGGCTTGGATGCGGGACCGATGTCGGGCTTCGACTCGGCCAAGACCGATCAGGTCTTTTTCCCCGATGGCCGGTGGCGTTCGAACTTCCTGATCAACCTCGGCTACGGTGACCGCGACGGTCTGCCGCCGCGCGCGCGCCGTTTTGCCTTCGATCAGGCTTGCCGGATCGAGTGATCGTCTGAACGGCGGGCACGGGCGGCGGCGCCATGCCGACCGGCGAGTCCAGATCCTCGATCAGCGGATATTTGGCGCGCGCGTCGAACAGCTGATAGTGCCACCACTCATTGCGATAGAAATCCCAACCCGCCGTCGTCATCAGCCCCATCAGCAGCAGGCGATTGCGCTGCGCCTCGACGCTGACCTCGGTGCTGCCGTGATGAGAGGCCACGGTGAAATCGTCGAAGGGCGTACCCATTTCAAGCGGCTGCCCCTCGGCATCGAGCAAGGTCAGATCGACGGCGGCACCGCGCGAGTGGGGAGATCCCCGTTTTGGATCGGCAACGAAATTGGGATCGGGCGTGTGATTCCACAGCGCCCATTGCGCCGCCTGTGGCCGGAACGCGTCGAAGATGAAGAGCCGCCACCCTTGGATCTTGGCCAGCGCCACGGCCTTGGCCAGGCATTGCGCCGCATCGGGATGCAGCCAAGCCTGGGCGTCGGCGCGATAGATCGGCTGGCCGGTAAAATTCTCTGGCGTGGCATAGGCCAGCGCCACATCGACATCGAAATCCGGGGGTGCAATACGGGTGAGGGTCATGATGCGGATATGCAGACGGAACCAATGTTGCGCAGTATAACCAGCCGACTCGCCGGAGCCAGGATTATCGCGTGAAGACACTCGCTTTCGATTGCAGCACGACCGGATGCGCCGCCGCCGTCCTCGACGGCGAACGCGTGCTCGCGCGCGGCGAGGCGCCGACGGGACGTGGGCAATCGGAAGCGCTGATGCCACTGCTCAACGGCGTCATGAGCGAGGCGAGGCTCGACTGGCCGCAACTCGAATTGATCGGCGTGACGGTCGGGCCCGGCAGCTTCACCGGCCTGCGCATCGGCCTGGCCGCCGCGCGCGGCTTCGCGCTCGCGCTCGGCATTCCAATCGCGGGTGTGACGACCGCCGAAGTGTTGGCCGCAGGCGTGCCGATGGATGAACGTGGCGCTCATCCCATCCTCGTTGCGATCGACAGCAAGCGTGCCGAGCCTTTTGTCCAGGCTTTCGCATCCGATCTGACGCCGCTGGCTCCGGTCGCGGCGATGACGGTCGAGGCTGCGGCGAAACTGGTGACAGGGGTGCAGCTGCTGGTCGGCGATGGCGCTGCGAAGCTGGTGCCACTTATCTCAGGGGCCATTCTCTCGAAAGCGCCGACGCGCCCCGATCCGGTGGTGCTCGCGCGTCTCGCCGCCTGGCTTCATGGCGAAGGCCGCGCTTTGCCGCCCGAACCGCTCTATCTGCGCGAAGCCGGCGTCACCTTGCCCAAGACGGCGCCGTGACGCGGGATCTGCGGCTGACTGTTGCAACCGACGCCGCGCTGCTGGCCGCGCTTCATCAAGGCTTCGACGATCCCTGGGACCAGCGCGCCTTCGCCACTCTGTTGACGACGCCCGGCGTGTTCGGCGTTCTGGCCGGACGCGACGAGCCGCTGGGCTTCATCCTTTGCCGCATCGCCGCCGACGAGGCTGAGGTGCTGACGCTCTTCGTGCTGGAAACCGCGCGCCGGCATGGCGTGGCGACGGCTTTGCTTGATCGCGCGATCGACGCGGCGCGCGCGGCAAAGGCGACGGCACTGTTCCTCGAGGTGGCCGAGACGAATGCGCCAGCGCGCGGCTTCTACGCGGCGCAGGGCTTCATGCAAGTCGGCCGCCGGCCGCGCTACTACAAGAACGCGGTGGATGCGCTGATTTTGAAGAAAGAGATCAGTCCCTAGATGTCATTGCGAGCCGCAGGCGAAGCAATCCATTTTGCGACACAGTCTGGATTGCTTCGTCGCGGTGCTCCTCGCAATGACGATATCGTTACTCCGCCGCCTTTCGCGCGGAATGCGCCCGGATCGTGTTCCAGACATTCAGCGGTGTGGCCGGCATGTCAATGTGCTTCACGCCGTAAGGCGACAGCGCATCGACGATCGCATTGATGATCGCCGGCGGCGCGCCGATCGCGCCCGCCTCGCCAGCGCCTTTGATCCCGAGCGGATTGTTGATGCAGGGGATCTCGTTCCAGCGGAAATCGATATGAGGGATGTTGTCGGCGCGCGGCATGGTGTAGTCCATGAACGAACCGGCGATGAGCTGGCCCTCTTCGTCATAGACCGCGTTCTCGAGCAGCGCCTGGCCCACGCCCTGGCCGATACCGCCATGGACCTGACCCGACAGCATCAGCGGATTGACCACCTTGCCGAAATCGTCGACCACCGTGTAGCGCACCAGTTCGGTGTTGCCCGTGTCGGGATCGACCTCGATTTCGACGACATGGCAGCCGTTCGGATAGGTGGCTGCCGCCGGTTTGAAATCGGCCGAGGCTTCGAGCACCTTCGGCGCATCGATCGGCAGGCCGCGGCCTTCACGCGCCGCCGCCGCCACTTTGAAAATGTCGACCGAGCGATCGGTGCCGGCGATGCTGTAGCGCCCATCCTTGAACTCGATATCGCTGGCCGCCGCTTCCAATAGGTCGGCCGCGATCGGCTTGCCCTTCTCGATGGCGAGATCGGCCGATTGCTGGGCGGCAACGCCGCCCACCGGCACCGAACGCGAACCACCGGTGAAGCTGCCTGACGGCGCCATCGCCGTGTCGCCCTGCTTTACAATGATCTTGTCGAAGTCGATGCCGAGCCGTTCGGCGACGATCTGCGAATAGGCGGTCTCGTGACCTTGGCCGTTCGACTGCGTGCCGACAATCACCGTCACCGTGTCATCAGGTTCGAAGCGGAGGATGGCGGGCACATTGGGCTCGCCGCCGCACACTTCGATGTAATAGCTCATGCCCAGGCCGCGCAGCTTGCCGCGTTTGGCCGACTCGGCCTTGCGTGCCGCGAAGCCAGGCCAATCGCCGTCCTTCATCGCGTCCTGCATGTTGCGGATGAAGTCGCCGCTGTCATAGGTGTGGCCCAGGATCGTGGTGTAAGGCATCGCCGAGGCGGGGATGAAATTGCGGCGGCGGATTTCGTCGACACCGATCCCCATCGCACGCGCAGCCGCATCGACCACACGTTCGATCACATAAGCCGCCTCGGGGCGGCCGGCGCCACGATAGGCATCCACCGGCGCGGTGTTGGTGAAGACGCATTTCACCTCGACATAGGCACAGGGGAAATTATAGACGCCAACATGCATGCCCTTGCCCGCCGCGGTCGGGATATAGGGCCCGAACTGCGAGAGATAGGCGCCGAGATTGGCGAGCGTGTCGAGACGCAGGCCGAGGAACTTGGCGTCCTTGTCGAGCGCGATCTGCACCTTGGTGATGTTGTCGCGGCCATGGGTATCGGTGAGAAAGCCTTCGCTGCGATCCGAAATCCAGCGCACCGGACGACCCAGCTTCTTCGCCGCCCACAAACACATGATGTATTCGGGATAGACGAAGATTTTCATGCCGAAGCCGCCGCCGACATCGGGCGTGACCACGCGGAGCTTGTCGGGCGGCGTGCCCTTCAGCACGAAGCCGAGCAGCACATCCTTCATCAGATGCGAGCCCTGGCTTGAGGTGTAGAGCGTGTAGCCCTCGGCGTCGGTGTAGGACGCTATGGCGCCGCGCACTTCCATCGAATTGGGTACGACTCGGTTGTTGACGAGATCGACGGTGACGACCTTGTGCGCCTTATCGAAGGCCGCCTTCACCGCCGGTTCGTCGCCATCCGCCCAAGTGATATTGATGTTGTTGGGTGCTTCTTTGTGAATTTGCGGCGCGCCGTCTTGCACTGCCTTAGCGAGATCGGCGATGGCGGGCAGCGAGTCGTAGTCGATCTCGATCAGTTCGGCCGCGTCGCGCGCCTGCGCCAATGTCTCGGCGATGACCAGCGCCACCGGATCGCCGACGAAGCGCACGGTGTCCTTGGCGATGGTCGGACGTTCGGGAAAATTCTGCTCAGGCGTGCCAGGCTTGTTGCCGGGATGAGCCAGGCAGGGCAGTGGCGCGACATTGTCGGCGGCGGCATCGGCGCCGGTGAACACCGCGACCACACCCGGCGCCTGACGCGCGGCGGTGGCGTCGATCGATTTGATCCGGGCATGGGCATAGGGCGAGCGCAGCACATAGGCGCGCGTTTCGCCGTCGAGCTTGATGTCGTCGAGATACCGGCCCGTGCCGGTGACGAAGCGGCGATCCTCTTTACGCGCGATGGCCTGACCAATACCGAATTTCACATCCGCCTCCCGAACAATGATCCGCTCTTCTTGCCGCGCCGCAACATAGTCTCCATCCCCTCATCATACCGTAACGCTGCCGCAACCCAAGGGGCGGAGACGACGCGAATTACCGACAATCAATCAACCAACAGCTTGATACCAACCGGCCCCATTCTCGTCACATTCGCTGATTAGAAGGGCGTCCTGACAGCGGCCGACACAAGAGCCGTACAAGACGTGGATTCAGGGGGGCATTTCAAGACTTCCCGGACGATCTTGCAACCGAACCTTCGCTTGCTCGGCAGGGCTAGGAATGAGAAAGGATCGCCACGAAAAGCGTCACGCCCGATCTCGCCTCTGAGATTGCGAGGGGCGAAGGCGATCAATACCGAGGGAACGTGCCGTCACGACCATGTTGCATCAGGACCAGTAAAGGGATCGGACCATGCTCTCCCCCATCCACCCCGGCGAACAGCTGCGCGAAGAGTTCATGAAGCGGCGCGGCATCTCGTGCGAAAGGCTAGCGCAGGAAATCGGTGTGGACGAAAATGCGGTGGCGTTGATCGTCACCGAACGGATCGCCGTGACCGGCGAGATGGCGCTGCGTCTGTCGCGCTATTTCGGCACAACGGCCCGATTCTGGCTCGACCTGCAGCGTGACTACGATCTCGAACGGGCATCCCATGCGCTGGGCGACCGGCTCGACTTCGAGGTGAAGCCGACCTTCATCGACGGCATGGCCTATGGCGGCGTCGAGCGGCGCGTGCGGCCCCGTCTGGGCTAAACGTTTACCAGCTTACGTCGGCCAGTTTCTCACTCTCGCTCCACAGGCGACGCGCAGAATCGACGCTCTGCGCCTCGGTCGTCGGCAGCGCGAGCTTGCTCTTGTAGTAGTAGCCGCCACTGGCCTGCGTCACATCGGGCGACGCGGCGAGATGGACGATCGTCTCCGAACCCTTCAGCGGCGAGATCGCGACGATCTGCTTGGCGGCGCCGATCAGGTATTTGATCGGGCCCTGGCTGTTGTCGCCAAAGCGTGTTGCGACGAAGCCAGGATGCAGGCAGTTCACGGTCACGCCCGTATTCGCAAGCTTCCGCGCCGCTTCGCGCGTGAACAGGATATTGGCCAGCTTCGAGCGGCCATAGACCTTGAACGCGCTGTATCCATGTTTGGCCTGGAGGTCGTCGAAATCAAGGCGCTGGCCCTTATGCGCGTCCGACGCCGTATTGACCACGCGCGCCCCGGGCGTGGCCAAGAGGCGTTCGCGCAGGCCATGGGTAAACACGAAATAGGCCATGTGATTGGTGGCGAATGTCACTTCCAACCCATCGGCGGTTTCGCGCCGCGGATTGAAGAGCGCGCCAGCATTGTTGATCAGCACATCGATCTTCGGCTCGGCGGCCGCGACGGCTGCGGCAAGGCGCTTCATCTCGGCGATGATCGACAGATCACCATAGTGGATCGCATGCGGCGCAGCGGGATTGGCCGAGCGGATCTTCGCCATCGCCTTGTCGCCCCGCGCCTGATCGCGGGCGACCAGCACCAGCCGCGCCCCCATCCCTGCCAAGCGTTCCGCAGCGACGAGGCCGATGCCGGACGTTGCCCCCGTGATGACGACGGTCTTGCCCTGCATGATTGTTTTCCCCCAAACCTGATGAATGCGGCGCAACCAAAGACTTAGGGCGTGAAAACGGCCCTACAAGCCTTGGTGATTCCCTTGACAGGCGCTAGGCCCGGGCGCATTTAGCTATCACTAAGATTGTATCCAATTGCCCGTTAAGGACGCGCGCCATGGATGGCGGCCAAGAACCGATTCTCGATCTCGCCAGTCTCGATCATGTCGAGCTGTTGACCCCCAAGCCCAACGAAAGCTTGTGGTTCTTCCGCGACGTGGCGGGGATGGAAGAAGTCAGCCGCCAGGGCCAGTCGGTCTTTCTGCGCTGCTTCAACGACTACAATCAGTTCTCGCTGAAGCTGACCGAATCCAAGCAGCCGGGTTTGGGCAAGGTAAGCTGGCGCGCGATGAGCAACCCGGCACTCGAACGCCGCGTGAAGGCCGTAGAAGCGCTGGGGCTGGGCCGCGGCTGGACCAATGGCGAGCCGGGCATCGGCCGCACCTTCCGGTTTCAGGATCCCGACGGCCACAATATGGAGATGTTCTACGAGCAGGAGCGCTATGTCGCCCCGGATCATCTCAAATCGACTTTGAAAAACCTGCCGCAGAAGTTCACCGGCCGCGGCGTCGGCGCCAAGCGCATCGATCATCTGGCTTTGCTGTGCGGCAATGTCGCCACCGTGCGCGGCTTTATGCAGGACGCGCTGGGCTTCCGGCTGCGCGAGCAGGTGCTGTTCAACAAAGGTAAGACCGAGATTGGCTCATGGATGAGCATCACCAATGTGCACCACAACTGTGCGCTGGTGACCGATGTGCGCGCCCAGGGCGGCAAGAGCGGCCGTCTGCACCATTACGGCATGTGGGTCGACAATCTGAACGAAGTGCTGCGCGCCGCCGATGTGTATCGCGAGAACGGCATCTTCATCGAGGCCGGTCCGTCGCGACACAACCTGTCGCAGGCCTTCTATCTCTATGCCTACGAACCAGGCGGCAATCGCGTCGAGGTCTACTCCTCAAGCTATCTGATCTTCGCGCCGGATTACGAAGTCATAACCTGGGACGAGTCGGAACGCGAAGGCGGCGTCTATTGGGGTTCGAAACTGCCCGACAGTTTTCTCAACTACGCCACCCCACCGATCCCGTCGGACCCCGCCCATGCGGCCCTGGCCGCCGAGCTTCCGGTCATCGACCCCCAATGACCTTGTGACCTATCGAATTGAGCAGAACAGCATGAGCGCCGAAACAAAGACCCGCGCTAAGGTCTCTTTCACAATCATGGGCGAGACGGTTCAGGTGCCGGAAGGCATGACTCTGCTTAATGCGCTGCAGGTCTCCGGCCACGACCATCTGAAGGGCTGCGGCTGCCGGATGGGCGATTGCGGCGAATGCGCCGTCTATTACCGCAAGCCCGGTTCGGCCGTCACCTTGCGCGACTTCTCCTGCGAGATGCGCGTGTCCGAGGGCCTTGAGGTTATGGACGTGCCCTTCAAATGGAGCCGGGCGTTCAAACTGGCGCAAAACAAGGGCTGATTGGTCGCCAAACCGTCACCGCCAGCCTTGCACGCGGCGGTTGCCTATTGATCCGAAAAGCGGGATAGACTTCCAGGGTGGCCGGGCCCATCTCAAGGGTAGGACACGCACGTCCTTGAGCGCCCAGGAGACTCCCCATGACCGATGTCGTTATTGTCGCCGCCGCCCGCACCCCCGTCGGCTCGTTCAACGGTAGCCTGTCCGCCCTTTCCGGCGCGGCCCTAGGCGAGGTGGCGATCCGCGAGACGCTCAAGCGCGCCAATGTGGATGCTGCCGAGGTCTCGGAAGTGATCATGGGCCAGATCCTGACCGCCGCGCAGGGCATGAACGGCGCGCGTCAGGCCTCGATCCATGCCGGCGTGCCCAAGGAAGTGCCGGCCTGGACCATCAACATGGTTTGCGGCTCGGGCCTGCGCAGCGTGGCGCTGGGTGCTCAGGCGATCATGACCGGTGACTCCGCCATCGTTGTCGCCGGCGGCCAGGAGAGCATGACCAACGCACAGCACGCGATGTATCTGCGCTCGGGCACCAAGATGGGCAACACCGAGATGATCGACACGATGATCAAGGACGGGCTGTGGGATGCCTTCAACGGCTATCACATGGGTAGCACCGCCGAGAACGTGGCGCGGCAGTTCCAGATCACGCGTGACGATCAGGACGAGTTCGCCGCCGGCTCGCAGAGCAAAGCCGTGGCCGCCGTGACCTCGGGCCGGTTCAAGGACGAGATCGTGCCGGTGAAGATCATGGTGAAGAAGGAAGAGAAGAGCTTCGACACCGACGAATATCCGCGCGCCGGCACCACCAAGGACGTACTCGCGAAACTCAAGCCCGCGTTCCAGAAGGACGGCACCGTGACCGCCGGCAACGCTTCGGGCATCAATGATGGCGCTGCCACTGTCGTCCTCATGACCGAAGCCGAAGCCAGTAAGCGCGGCCTCAAGCCGATTGCGCGCATCGCCTCCTGGGCACAGGCCGGCGTCGATCCCGCGATCATGGGCACGGGCCCGATCCCGGCGTCGCAGGCCGCGCTGAAGAAGGCCGGCTGGAAAGCCAGCGATCTCGATCTGATCGAAGCCAACGAAGCCTTCGCGGCGCAAGCCATCGCCGTCAACCGCGCCATGGGCTGGGACACCGCCAGGGTCAACGTCAACGGTGGCGCGATCGCCATCGGCCACCCGATCGGCGCCTCGGGTGCGCGCGTGCTGGTGACGCTGCTGCACGAGATGCAGAAGCGCGACGCGAAGAAGGGCCTGGCCACGCTGTGCATCGGCGGCGGCATGGGCATCGCGCTGACGGTCGAACGCTGAGGGTAGGGAAATGGCCCATCCTTCGAGGCTCCCCCGGATCAAGTCCGGGGTCGCGCCTCAGGATGAGGATTTCTAAAACCTCATGGTGAGGTGCTTTGCGTAGCAAAGCCTCGAACCATGGGCCGAAAAAAGAACACTAGGGAGGATATATGCTCATGAATCGAGTTGCGGTGGTGACTGGCGGCACGCGCGGCATCGGGCGGGCAATTTCGGTTGGCCTGAGGGATGCCGGCTATCGGGTCGTCGCCAACTATTTCGGCAATGTCGACGCCGCCCAGAAGTTCACGGAAGAAACCGGCATTCCCAACGCGCGCTTCGACGTGTCGAATTTCGCCGCCTGTGATGAGGCGGTGAAGAAGATCACCAACGAATACGGCCCGATCGAAATTCTGGTGAACAACGCCGGCATCACACGCGACGCCACCATGCACCGTATGGGCTTCGAGCAGTGGGATGAGGTGATCCAGACCAATCTGACCTCGTGCTTCAACATGTGCCGGGTGGTGATCGACAGCATGCGCCAACGCGGCTTCGGCCGTATCGTGAATATCGGCTCGATCAACGGCCAGGCCGGCCAGTACGGCCAGGTCAACTACGCCGCCGCCAAATCGGGCATTCACGGTTTCACCAAGGCGCTGGCGCAAGAGGGTGCGGCCAAGAACATCACCGTCAACGCGATCGCACCGGGCTATGTCGACACCGACATGGTGCGCGCCGTGCCGCCCGCCGTGCTCGAGAAGATCATCGCCAAGATCCCGGCCGGCCGCCTCGGCCATGCCGAAGACATCGCGCGCGGCGTGCTGTTCCTGGTGGCCGACGACGCTGACTTCATCACCGGCTCGACCATGTCGATCAACGGCGGCCAGCATATGTATTGAGGATCGGCAAAGAAGATTTCGCCGTTTAAATTTCTTCGTCATGGCCGGGCTTGTCCCGGCCATCCACGCCTTCCTTGCTGAGACAAAGACGTGGATACCCGGCACAAGGCCGGGCATGACGTACGGGGGAAATGAGACCACCGTGCAAAACACCACCCGCGCCACTCTGATCGGCTGCGTCGCGCTGTTGCTCTGGTCGACGCTGGCGATCCTGACAGCGCTGGCCAATCCGATCCCGCCGTTCCAGATGGTGGCGATGGCCTTCTTCGTTGCCGCCCTGCTGGCGCCGATCAAATGGATAGCGCGGCGCGAATCGGTGACTGCGCATCTCAAGCAGCCGATCGGCGCTTGGGTGCTGAGCGTGGCTGGTCTGTTCGGCTATCACTTTTTCTATTTCGTCGCGCTGCGCCTGGCGCCGCCGGTCGAAGCCAATCTGCTCAACTATCTCTGGCCGCTGCTGATCGTTTTGTTCTCGGCACTGCTGCCCGGCGCGCGGCTGGGTGTGCCGCATGTTCTGGGTGCGGCCTGCGGATTGGCGGGCGCGGTGCTGCTGGTGATCGGCCCGGGCGCTGCTTTCGATCCGCGCTACGTGACCGGCTATGCGGCTGCGCTGGCTTGCGGCGTGATCTGGTCGGCCTACTCAGTGGCCAACCGTCGCTACAAAAACGTGCCCTCCGATGCGGTCGGCGGCTTCTGCGCGGCCACCGCGATCCTGGCCGCGATCTGCCATTTCGCGCTGGAGCCGACGGTCACGCCGACCGATTGGCAATGGCTGGTGATGCTGGCGCTGGGCCTCGGCCCGGTGGGCGGCGCATTCTATGTCTGGGACTACGGTTGCAAGCACGGCGATATCCGCGCACTCGGCACGCTGGCTTACGGTGTGCCGCTGGTCTCCAACGCGCTGCTGATCGCGACGGGACGCGGGGTGCTCGACTGGCGCGTGGCGATTGCCGCCGTGCTGATCATTGGCGGCGCGGTGATCGGCACCGGGCTCAAGCGTCGCGCGGCGGAACCGACTCTAGCGCAACCCTGACCAATCGGGCTTAACGCGCGCCGATCATCTCGGCGATGGTTCGCCGCACGCTCGGCCAGAACCCCTTCGGCGGCGCGGGTTCGAGCGCGATGCCGACCCAGACGATCTGCCCATCGCGAATGTCGCGAATGATCAGATCGACCGGACCGAGATGCAGCCGGTCACCCAGTTCGAGATCGGTGCCGAATTCGCGCTCGAACAGTTGCGCGAGCGTCGCCTGTTCATCACCACCCTGCAGTGGCAGGTCATAGGCATCGTGCAACGCCTTCAAGGTGGCCGACGCCTCGATGGCGAAGTCGCCGTAGAACGTTGCCTCGGCCTCGTTCTCGTCGGGCGTGCCGGCGAGCAGTTTGTCGAGCAGCGGCACCTGTTGCGGTGTCGCCAGGAAGTAGACCTGATCGCCGGGCATGAACTGGCGCGGCGCGGTGATCACCTGGTTGTCGCGGCGCACGAGCACGGGGCGCGCCCAGCGCGGCAGTTCCTTGCCCTGCGCGATGGCGCTGCCCTCAGGCAGCGGGTAGACCACGATTTCGTGATCGTCCATGCCGGGCAGATCGATCTCGGTGCGATGCACAGGCAGCGTCGCACCCGGCACAATCAGGCCGAGACCACGCGCCATCGGCCGCACCGTCCAGCCCTGGACGATCAGCGAGATCACCACCACCACAAAGGCGATATCGAACAGCACCGGCGCGCCAGCGACATTGCCGATCACCGGCACCAACGCGAGTAGAATCGAGACCGCGCCACGCAGCCCGACCCAGCCGATGAAGATGCGTTCGCGCATGCTGAAGCGAAACGGCAGCAGACACAGAACGACGGCAATCGGCCGCGCCACCACGATCAGTACCACCGCCAGCACAACGGCCAGGCTCCAGATCGTCGAGAACTGGTGCGGCGTGGCCAGCAAGCCGAGCGTGACGAACATGACGATCTGCGCAAGCCAGGTCACGCCATCCTGGAACCGGCGCAGCGTGCCGACCGATTGCAGCTTAGCGTTGCCGGCGATCAGCCCGGCGATATAGGTGGCGAGAAAGCCACTGGCGCCCACTTCGTTGGTCAGGGCCAGCAGCACGATGGCGAAAGCCAGCACCACCACCGGCACAAGACCCGGCTCAAGCCGCAGGCGATTGACGATGGCGACGATCATCAGCCCGCCCGCAAGGCCGAACAACACGCCGCCACCCGCCTGCCAAATCAGGCGCGCGACCAGTTCCAGCCAGTCGCTGCTCCCGGTGCCGGTGATCACCGAAACCAGAGTCAGAGTGAGAAAGATCGCAAGCGGATCGTTAGTGCCCGACTCGACTTCGAGGGTCGAGCGCACGCGATCGCGGATGGTGATGCCACCGACGCGGAGCAGGAAGAACAGCGCCGCCGCGTCGGTCGAACTGAGCACGGTGCCGATCAACAGCGATTCGCCCCAGCTCATCTTGATAAGATAATGCCCGGCCGCAGCGACGATAGCCACGGTGGCCACCACGCCGATCGTCGCCAGCACGATGGCGGGCGCGGCTGCGTGGCGGTAGCTGGAAATCTTGGTGTGAAAGCCGCTGTCGAACAGGATGACGGCCAGCGCGGCGCTGCCGATCAGATAAGCCGCCGGCGCGTCATTGAAGATGATTCCGCCGGGGCCGTCTTCGCCCGCGATCAATCCGACGCACAGGAAGAGCAGCAGCAACGGCGCGCCGACCCTGAACGCGACCAGGCTGGTGAGCACGCTGATCACTGTCAGCCCCGCGCAAACCAGAATGATCAGGTCGATATCGTGCATCGGACCGTCCTATGCCTGGATGCAGCCTAGCAGCGCGACGCCGGTGAGAGACAGGGTCATGCGCACAGCGGCGCAAACTTCATCGTTGCGCCGCAAAAGCCGCGTAATCGAGACGAAAGGTCAGAACCGGCTGTTTGCGATAAGTGCCAGGGCCGGTGTCGCGAAAACCCAGTTTGTGCAGGACATGCTGCGATGCATGGTTGTCGAAGTCGGTGACGGCCAGAATCGGATCGAAGCCCAGATGTTCGAATCCGAAGGCGAGAACCGCGTGGCCGGCTTCGGTGGCAACGCCCTGGCCCCAGGCCTTACGATTGAAGCGGTAGCCGAGCTCGATCTGATCCGAATCGGGCAGCGGGAAGACCGCGGACCAGCCGAGGAAACCAGGCCGATCCTTCCACTCGACCACCCAGAGGCCGCCCCGATGCGGCCATTCCGATGTGATGCGCATCTCGAGTTCGGCACGATACGCGTCGGGCTCGGGCACTTTAGACCAGATGAATCGATGGACCTGCGGGTCCATATCCATCGCCCAATTATCGTCGAGATCGGCGATCGTGCGCGACCGTAACCGCAGCCGCTCTGTTTCGATGACGGGAGCCATCGCCGGGCCGTTCAGTCCTTCGGCGCCGTCTCGATCATCGAGGGGCGCTTCTGCTGGCGCTCGTACCACACCGCGAGCTTGGGACGATTCGCGCGCCAGTTCTCGTTGCCCAAACGGAAGTCGATATAGCCAAGCACGCAGGCAATGGCGATATCGCCGATGGTCGCGAAATCGGTCAGTTCCGCCGCCTGCGCTTCCAGGCGATCGAGACCGCGGCGAACCACCGTCAACTGCCGGTCCAGCCACCACGTCCAGCGCAGTTCTTCGGGCCGCATGCCGGTTTCGACGCGCCACAGGATCGCCGCATCGAGCATGCCGTCACCCAATGACTGTCGGGTCATCGCCGCCAGCCGCGCCTTGCCTTCGGCCGGAATCAGCCTTGCACCACCATGCATGGCATCGAGATAGTCGACGATCACGCGTGAGTCGAAAACCTGATTGCCATCGTCATCGATCAGCGTCGGCACTTTGCCGATCGGGTTGTCGTTGCCGAGATCGGTGTCGGCCGCCCAGGGAAAAGTCGGGACGAGTTCGACCCGCTTATCGAGTCCGGTCTCGATCAACATGATGCGCACTTTGCGCACATAAGGAGAGGTCGGCGAATAGCGCAGCTTCATCTGGCCTCGCTGGTCGTGGTTGCGATTTAGAAGACGTCCTTGCGCCGGCGCACTTCGGCGAAAACACTGGTGGGATCGGCAACGGACAGGCCCACCGCACGCGCGACACCCGGCGCATCGGCGCGCAGGAACGGATTGGTGGCGCGTTCGACGCCCATGGTCGAGGGCACGGTCGGCTTGTTGGCCGCGCGCATCACGTTGACCTCGGCGGCGCGCGTCAGCAGCGCCTGATTGTCGGTCTCGATGGTCAATGCGAAACGGGCGTTGCTCTGCGTGTATTCATGGGCGCAGTAGACGCGCGTGTCTTCGGGCAGCACGCGCAGCTTCGAGATGGAACTCCACATCTGCTGCGGCGTGCCTTCGAACAGGCGGCCACAACCCAGCGCGAAGATCGTATCGCCGCAAAACAGCGCACGGCTTTCATCGAAAAAGTAGGCGATGTGGCCGCTGGTGTGACCCGGCACCGCGATCACCTTCGCCGGCGCTTGGCCGAACATATAGGTGTCGCCGTCATCAACCCGCACATCGATCCCGGGAATCCGCGCAGCATCCTTGGCGTAGCCGACGATGGTGCAGCCGGTGGCCGCCTTCAGATCGAGATTGCCGCCGACATGGTCGCCGTGATGATGCGTATTGAGGATGTGGGTGAGTTTCCAGTTCTTGGCCTTCAGCCGCGCCAGAACCGCCTCAGACACAGCGGGATCGATCACGGCCACATTGCCCGACATGGGCTCGCGCGCGAGATACACATAATTGTCATCGAGAACGGGGATCTGTTCGATCTCTAGCACCGGCATGCGCGCGACCTGGGCCTTTCCGCGAATGGATATCAAGTTCAGGGGCGATACCTTAACGCGCCCCTTCCGGGGCGGTCATCTTAAATCCTCTTAATTCCTCTTGCCCGCGCGCCCGCGTCATCCCATTGATAGATCATGTGGAATGACGTCGTCGATCTGCGCGACTTCTATGGCACGGCGCTGGGCCAGATGGCGCGGCGCATGATTCGCCGCCGCATTCGCCTGATCTGGCCCGACCTGCGCGATATGCGTCTTCTGGCGCTGGGTTTCGGCACGCCCTATCTGCGGCCCTATATCACCGAGACCGAACGCGTCCTCGCGGTAATGCCGGCAGCCCAGGGCGTGATGCATTGGCCGCCCGAAGGCCCCGGCGTTGTCGCGCTGGCCGAAGAAACCGATCTGCCCTTGCCCGACCGCTCGGTCGATCGCGTGCTGGTGATCCACTGTCTCGAATCGACCGAGAATCTGCGGGGCACGATGCGCGAAATCTGGCGCGTGCTGGCCGATGGCGGCCGCGTGCTGATGGTGGCCGTCAATCGCCGCAGCCTGTGGGCGCGGCTCGAACGCACGCCCTTCGGCCAGGGCCGGCCCTATACGCCGTCACAGCTCTCGCGCCTGTTGCGCGACACGATGTTCATGCCGTTGCAGACGCAGTCGGCTTTGTTCATGCCGCCATTTCGCTCGCGCATGGTGCTGCGCTCGGCACCGGCCTGGGAAAAAATCGGCGAGCGATTCTTTCCCCGCTTCGCCGGTGTGGTGCTGATCGAAGCAACCAAGCAGCTTTATGCCGGCACGGCCGTGCGCACGAGCGCCGAGAGCAAGCGCGCCTATGTGGCGCTGCCCTCGGGCTTCCGACGGGATAGTGATCTTTAATGCGTGTTGATCGCGAGCGATCAACAGCCCCTCAATCGCCGGGCGGACCACCTCCGTGGTCCTTGGCTCCCGCGCCATGCGGCGCGCGGCTGCAGTCGCAGCCATAGAGTTTCTAGCCGCGCTTGAGCAGGAACAGTGCCTGCTCGCCCAGCCAATTCGACAGAAGACCACCGGCATCGAAATGCGGCCGGCCTTTGCCGTCGAGCGAGATCTGCCGTTCGATGCCGATATCGAGATCGGTACAGAGCGCGCGGAAATCGCGGATGGTGCAGAGATGGATATTCGGCGTGTCGTACCAGCCATGCGCCAAGGTCTCGGTCATCGGCATGCGGCCCTTGAACAGCAGATGCCGGCGGACGCGCCAATAGCCGAAATTCGGAAAGGAGACGATGCCGCGCTGGCCGATGCGCAGCATGTGCAACAGCGCCGCGCGCGGATCGCGCGTCGCCTGGATCGTCTGCGACAGAATCACGTAGTCGAAGGCGCCGGTGGGATAGTCCTTGAGATCGGTGTCGGCGTCGCCCTGGATCACCGATAGACCTTGCGCCACGGCCGCGCGCACGCCGGCCATCGACAGTTCGATGCCGCGTCCATCGACCTGTTTGAAGCGGCCGAGATGCCCGAGCAGCGCGCCGTCTTCGCAACCCACATCGAGCACGCGCGAGCCGGGCTCGACCATGTCGGCGATGAGTTGCTCGTCGACACGAAGCGGGCGGGTCTGGCCTGGCGAGAAATCCTTCATCGCTTGCGGCTCAGCGCGATGCCCGGCGCGGCAGCCCGCGATGTTCGGCCGCGCCATCGAGGAAGCCGGTCAGCGTGGCGTGGAATTCCGGCTCGTCGAGCAGGAAGGCGTCGTGCCCCTTATCGGATTCGACTTCGACGAAGCTGACATTGGCCGCGACCGCATTCAGTGCCTTGACGACAGAGCGGCTTTCACGCGTCGGGAACAGCCAGTCCGAGGTGAAGGAGACCACGCAGAAGCGCACCGACGTGCCTTTGAACGCATTGGCCAGCGACCCGCCGTGATCGGCCGCCAGATCGAAATAGTCCATCGCACGCGTGATGTGGAGATACGAGTTGGGATCGAAGCGTTCGACGAAACTCGATCCCTGGTGACGCAGATAACTTTCCACCTGGAAGTCGGCATCGAAACCGAAGGTGATGCGTTCACGGTCTTGCAGGTTGCGGCCGAACTTCCGGTGCAGCGCCGCCTCGGACAGATAGGTGATGTGGGCTGCCATGCGCGCGACAGCGAGGCCGCGATTCGGGTTGCGGCCCTGCGCCAGATAATCGCCATCGCACCATTCGGGATCGGCCATGATCGCTTGGCGGCCGACCTCGTTGAAGGCGATGTTCTGCGCGGAATGGCGGGCGGCGGTGGCGATCGGGATCGCGGCGAAGACACGGTCCGGGTAATGCGCTGCGAGCTCGAGCACCTGCATGCCGCCCATCGAGCCGCCGATGGCGCAGAAGAGCTGCTTGATCCCGAGATGGTCGAGCAGGCGTACATGGAGGCGCACCATGTCGCCGATGGTGATCACCGGGAAGGCATGGCCCCAGGGCAGGCCGGTGGCGGGGTTGATGTCACGCGGGCCGGTCGTGCCCATGCAACCGCCCAGCACATTGGCACAGATGAAGAAATAGCGGTCGGTGTCGAGCACTTGGCCGGGGCCGACGATCGCATTCCACCAGCCGGGTTTGCCGGTCAGCGGGTGGGTACTGGCGAGATATTGGTCGCCCGACAGCGCGTGGCAGACCAGAATCGCGTTGCTGCGTTCGGCGTTGAGCGTGCCATAGGTCTGATAAGCCATGGTAACCGGCGCTAGATCGACGCCGCAGTCCAGGCGCAGGGGCGCATCGGCGCCCAGTTCAAGCCGGGAACCGGGGAGGCCGACGCTCGCGGCACCCAGGCCGTGACTCGCGCTCATATAACGTCCGCACCGATTAAAAGTGGTCGATAGCTAGGTATAGGCCGCTCAAGTGTCAACGTTTTCCTTTTTCGGCGGATACCGTGTTTCAGCGAAGTTGACCCCACGGCCGTTGTACCGAATGATAGGCGCGTTACGTGGGGCTGTACGTGTCCAAGAATTGCCGTTTCACCGTTGCCGTTCATATCTGCGCTTTGCTCGCCCATAACGCGGGCAAGCCGGCGACCAGCGACTGGATCGCCGAAAGCGTCAACACCAACCCGGTGGTCATCCGTCGCACCTTGTCGGCGCTGGCCAAGGCCGGACTGGTCAAAAGCTGGCGCGGCTCGAACGGTGGCTCGGTCCTGGCCCACCCGGCCCAAGTCGTCACGCTCGCCATGATCTTCCGCGCAGTCGACGACAGCGAAGGCCCCGCCCTGCATCAGCAGCCGCCCAGCGCCGACTGCCCGATCGGTGCCCATATCCAGCCCGTGCTGGTCGATATGATCGCCTCGGCGGAATCGGCGCGGGAAAAGGTCTTCTCGGCCCTCACCCTGGCCGATGTGATGAACTCGATCCAACGCCGCGCCGCCTGATTCACCGTCTGTGACGATTGCCAATTCCAGGCGATGCTTGCATAAATTTGTAATCACGACTGTAACAATTTTAGACGACGTCCCAACCAGGAGAAAGAGCACATGACCAAAGTCCTCGTCCTCTATTACAGCGCCTATGGGCATATCGAGAAAATGGCTGACGCGATTGCCGAGGGCGCTCGTGAAGCCGGCGCGACCGTCGATATCAAGCGCGTGCCCGAATTGGTGCCGGAGGACGTGGCGAAGTCGTCGGGGCTGAAGACCGACCAAAAGGCGCCGGTCGCCAAGGTCGAAGAACTGCCGAATTACGACGCGATCATCATCGGCACGCCGACCCGCTTCGGCAATATGGCGGCGCAGATGCGCAACTTCCTCGACCAGACCGGTCCGCTGTGGGCCAAGGGCGCACTGATCGGCAAGTTAGGCAGCGTGTTCACCAGCACGGCCACCCAGCATGGCGGCCAGGAGAGCACGATCCTGACGACCCACATCACGATGCTCCATCAGGGCATGATCGTAACGGGCGTGCCCTACTCCAACCCCGAGCTCAGCATTTCGAACGAGATCACCGGCGGCGGCCCCTATGGTGCCGCGACCTACACGACCGGCGACGGCAGCCGCCAGCCTTCGGCCAACGAACTGTCGATGGCCAAGGCCCAGGGCCGCCATGTGGCGAACATCGCAGCCAAACTGGCGCATCATCACTAAAGCGGGAGCGTCTTTCGCGCGCGGCACGGGCTCGCCCACCAGGCGGGCCCGTTTTCGTATGCCTTAGGAGGCGTAAGCCTTGCGGCGGTCGCGCGGCGTTTCCTCGTCGAACAGATCGGCGAGCTGGGTCATCATCGTGCCGCCCAATTCTTCGGCATCCATGATCGTCACCGCACGCCGGTAATAGCGCGTCACATCGTGACCGATGCCGATCGCGACCAGATCGACCGGCGAGGTTTCCTCGATCCACGAGATCACGTCGCGCAGATGGCGCTCGAGATAGCTGCCTGAATTGACCGAGAGCGTCGAGTCATCGACCGGCGCGCCATCGGAAATCACCATCAGGATGCGGCGCAGTTCGGCCCGGCGGATCAAGCGCTCATGCGCCCACATCAACGCCTCGCCGTCGATGTTCTCCTTAAGGATGCCTTCGCGCAGCATCAGGCCGAGGCTGCGGCGCGCACGGCGCCACGGCGTGTCGGCGGCCTTATAGATGATATGGCGCAGATCGTTGAGGCGGCCGGGACTCGGCCTCTTGCCCTCCATCACCCATTTCTCGCGAGACTGACCGCCCTTCCAGGCGCGTGTGGTGAAGCCGAGAATTTCGACCTTCACACCGCAGCGCTCCAGCGTACGCGCCAGAATGTCGGCGCTCATCGCGGCGACAGAGATGGGACGCCCGCGCATCGAACCCGAATTGTCGATCAGCAGCGTGACCACGGTATCGCGGAAATCGGTGTCCTTCTCCTGCTTGAAGGAGAGGCTGTGCAGCGGATTGGCGACGATGCGCGCGAGACGGCCCGCATCGAGCATGCCTTCTTCGAGATCGAACTCCCAGGCGCGGGTCTGCTTCGCCATCAGGCGGCGCTGCAGCCGGTTCGCCAGGCGCCCGACCACGCCCTGCAAATGCGCAAGCTGTTGATCGAGCTGATGACGCAGCCGCGCCAACTCGTCGGCGTCGCACAGCTCGTCGGCTTCGACGGTCTGGTCGAAGGCGGTGGTGTAGGGCTGATAGGGCGCCTGCTGTGTGTCGTTGCGCAGCTGGTTCATGTTTGGCGGGCGGTGGCGCGTGGGCCCACTGGGCTCTTCGCTGCCTTGGCCCGGCACCATCATCGCCTGGCCGTCCTGCTCCTCGCCGTCTTCGCTCGACTGGCCTTCCGCCTCGCCGGCCGAAGCCTCGCCGCTTTCGCCCTCCGAGCTTTCGGACTGCTCGCCTTCCTGCGACTTCTCGGACTGGTTCTGCTTGCCGCCCTGGGACTCCTGCTTTTCGGAGTCCTCTTCTTCGTCGTCCTCCGGCGGCTCCATATCCATGTCTTCGATGGAGAGCGCCGCGATCAACTCGCGTAGGCCGCGAGCGAAGGTCTTCTGGTCGCCCAGCGCTTCGCCCATCTTCTTCAGCTTGGGGCCGATCTTGCTTTCGAGATCGCCGCGCCAGGTGTCGAGCGCGGTTTTGGCCGATGGCGGCACGTCTTCACCGGAAAATTGTTCGCGCGCCAGCAACCGCAGTGCTTCGGCCACCGGCACCTGTTCACGCTTCGTGTAAGTCGCGTAGCCTTCCGCGCGATAACGTGCTTCGAGCGCAGAGCCGAGATTCTTGGCGACACCGGCCATCATATTGGAACCGATTGCCTCGACACGCGCCTGAGCGATCGCGTTGTAGATGTCTTTCGCTTCTTGCCCCGACGGCATGCGGCGCTGGTGCAGCGTATCGTCGTGATAGCGCAGACGCAGCGCGACAGCATCCGACGCACCGCGCAACGCCGCCAGATCCTCGATACCCATCCGCCGCGGCGGCAGCGGCAGACGCGCCTGCGTGCCACGCAGTGCCGCGTTACCGGCGGAAAAGCTGACGGTGATGTCAGGCTTGCCGCCGAGCGTGCGCAGCACGGCCGCGGTGGCGCGCTTCACCAACTCGGTCGGCGCCTCGTCATGCGTGCCGAGCGTGCTGTTGCGTTCCGTTGGTTTCGATGGACCGCCGCGATCCGCCATGCGACTTAGCCGAGCGCGACGCGCGCCAGGGTCTCGGGCAGTTCCTGGCCGAAGCAACGCTGATAATACTCGGCGACCACGGGGCGTTCGGTCTCGTCGCACTTGTTGAGGAAGGTGAGACGGAAAGCGAAGCCCACATCGCCGAAGATATGCGCGTTCTCAGCCCAGGTGATCACGGTGCGCGGGCTCATCACAGTCGAGATGTCGCCGTTGATGAAGCCTTGGCGCGAGAGATCGGCAACGCGAACCATGTTGGCGATGACGGCGCGGCCCTTCTCGTTGTCGAAGGCCGGGATCTTCTTCACCACGATGCCACATTCGACGTCGTGCTTCAGATAGTTCAGCACGGCGACGATATTCCAGCGGTCCATCTGGCCTTGGTTGATCTGCTGCGTGCCATGATAGAGGCCGGTGGTGTCGCCCAGGCCGATCGTGTTGGCCGTGGCGAACAGACGGAACGCTTTGTGCGGACGAATCACGCGGCTTTGATCGAGCAAGGTCAGCTTGCCTTCGACTTCAAGCACGCGCTGGATCACGAACATCACATCGGGACGGCCGGCATCGTATTCGTCGAACACCAGCGCGGTCGGGTTCTGCAGCGCCCAGGGCAGGATGCCTTCGCGGAATTCAGTGATCTGCATGCCGTCTTTGATCACGATCGCGTCTTTGCCGACCAGATCGATACGGCTGATATGGCTGTCGAGATTGACGCGGATGCAGGGCCAATTGAGGCGCGACGCCACCTGTTCGATGTGGGTCGACTTGCCGGTGCCGTGATAGCCCTGAACGATGACACGACGGTTGTGCGCGAAGCCGGCGAGGATCGCCATCGTCGTATCGTGATCGAAGAAGTAGGTGTCGTCGCGATCGGGCACGTGCTCGCTGTTCTGGCTGTACGCGGGCACCATCATGTCGCTGTCCAAACCGAAGGTCTGGCGCACGGAAATCTGAATATCGGGCAATCCCAGCGGTTGCTCCGCCGTGGCCTTGGTCTGATTTGCTTGGGTCATTGGATAAACTTTCGCAGTGAACGGCGCTAACACGCCTGAAAGGATCGAATGGTCGGCGTCAGTAGCTGAGGCTGGCGAGCAAGGTTCGGTAAGCTTGGCCGATTTCCTTGAAGCGCTCTTCCGATGCCTTATCGCCGCCATTGGCGTCGGGGTGGTATCGCTTGCAGAGCTCTTTGTAGCGCGCCTTGAGCCCGGTGAGCGTCAGCGGGTCTTTGATATCCATGACGCGCTTGGCGACTTCCTCAGACGAGGTTTTGGCCGGCTTGGGCGGTTCCTTCTTCTTCCAGAACTCCTCGCCGAATAGGCCGAAATTGTCCTTCACCCGCTCGGGATCGACGCCGAAGAACCCGCCGCCGGTGAGCTTGCCCAGCGGCCAGCTCGCGCGCTGCCAGGTGACGTCGTGGCGGACCATTTTTTCGATCTCTTCGGCCGTCATGCCCGCGCAGTAATCCCAGGCGCGGTTGTAGTCGCGCACATGGTCGAGGCAGAACCAGTAGTATTCGTCGAGCGAATTCCGGGATTTCGGGGCGCGAAACTCGCCCTCGCCCTTGCACTTCGGATGATCGCAACGCCGGACGGATTCGCGAACGGTTTCGCGGGCCGGCGGCGGCCAAAATATGCGTTTTTGCGCGTGCATCACGCGGTCACTATGCCGGGAAGCGGGGTGGGGTTGCAACCCCCGGAACCCCGTGAAAAACAGTGTTCCGAACCGCGTTTTCGGGATGGAACGGCGGATAGTTTGTAACTCTGTGTTTCCATCAGTCCGGCATCCTTGAAAATTGGTATCGATTGCGGCAAAGTCGGCCTCAGACGATCGCGCTAATAATAAAAAACTATTTAGTCTCAATTAGTTGTGAGGGTGCCGTGGGTAGCGTCGCCAAGTCGGAAAGCTCATCTATTAGTCGCAACGTCACCATACAGGGGCATCGCACCAGCCTTCGCCTGCAGAAGGAGATGTGGGATGCGATCGACGAAATCTGCCGTCGCGAACGCCTCTCGATCCATCAGCTGTGCAGCCGAATCGCGGAACGCCGCAACGGCCGGTCGCTGACCTCAGAGGTCCGCGTGTATGCGGTGGATTATTTCCGTGCCGCCTGCAATGACGAGGGTCATCTGCGCGCCGGTCACGGACAATTGGCTGACGCCGCCCGTCAGGTTGGCCTTCACGCCACCTGAGGGCGATCTTCCCGTTGGCGCCTAATGACCGCCGCAGGCGGTACCATTAGGCGCCGAACAGCGCCGCATAAATCACGTATAGCCAACTCAGAAGCCCGTGGATGATTGCCCACAGGATTGAATGATTGGCGGAATACGAGATCACCATGGCTAGCGCCGAGCCAAAGCTGATGCCGTAGCGCATCGGGGCATTGAACCGCACCGCATAGGCTCTCACGCCGCCATCCATCCAGTCCTCCTGCGTTGACCGCCCCCCTAAATCTAGGCCGGGAGCCAATTCTCGCAAGTTGAGGGGCCTATCAGGTGAGCGAATCGATCAGCTTGGTCAGGAAGTCTTCGCAGCGCGCGATTTGGTCCAAAGCCACGAATTCATTGGGCTTATGGGCCTGTTCAATATCGCCGGGGCCGCAGAGCACGGCCGAGATACCGGCGTTCTGAAAGATCCCGGCTTCGGTGGCGTAGGCGACCTTTTTGGTGGCCGTATCGCGGGTAAGCGCGCGGACCAGTTTGGTCATCTCGGCCTCTTCATGGGCTTCGAGCGCCGGCGAAATCGCGACCTTTTCGAAGACGATGTCGCCCTCGGAGCGCTCTTTCTTCATTTGCGGAACCAGCTTTTCGCGCGCAAACGCCTCGACGCGATTGAACAGCGCCGTGCCGTCGACACCGGGCAGATTGCGAAATTCGAATTCGAATTCGCACAACGCAGGGATCACATTGGCTGCGACGCCGCCCTTGATCAGCCCGGTCTGGCCGGTGGTGAAGGGTACGTCGAAGGCCTGGTCATACGGACCCTTCGCCCGCAGCTCGTCGACGATCTCGCGGATATGGACGATCAGCCGTGCGGCGTATTCGATCGCGTTGATCCCGGCGGGCGTCAGCGACGAATGCGCCGCATGGCCATGCACCTTGCACTTGTAGCAATGGATGCCTTTGTTGGCGACGACGACGCGCATGCTGGTTGGTTCGCCGACGACGCAGCCATCGGGATGAATGCCGCGCGCCTTCAGATCGTCGAGCATCACCGGCGCACCGATGCAGCCAAGCTCTTCGTCATAAGACAGCGCGAAGTGAATCGGCTTTTTCAGCTTCGCGCCCTTCATGCGCGGCAGCAGCGCGATCGCGGTGCCGATGAAGCCCTTCATGTCGCAGGTGCCGCGGCCATACATCTTGCCGTCCTGGATCACCGGCGCGAAGGGATCGGTACTCCACTTCTGCCCGTCGACCGGCACGACATCCGTATGTCCCGACAATGCGACGCCGCCCTGGGTGCCGCCATTGGCATCCGGCACCGTGGCGAAGAGATTGGCTTTGCCGCGTGGCGCATCGTAGGTGAGCGTCGATGCGAAACCCGCGCCGGCCAGATGATCGCGCACGGTTTCGATCAGGCCGAGATTGGATTTTCGGCTGGTTGTATCGATACGCACCAGACGCTCGATCCATTCGATCGTCTCAGCCCGCGCGCCGGGCGCAGCGCCGGGCGCATTCGGCGCGGTGGGAGATGGAGAATGTCCGTCAGCGGTCACAGAAACCTCACAGGTCCATTGCCGTCAGGATACTCCAAAACCGCCGCCCGAGGAGGGACCGATCCGTGGGCTCACCGATTCTTGAAATGAGGCGCGCGCTTTTCGGCGAAGGCGGCCATGCCTTCCTTTTGGTCTTCGGTGGCGAACAACGAATGAAACAGGCGACGCTCGAAGCGCACGCCTTCGGCCAAAGTGGTTTCGAGGGCACGATTGACTGCCTCTTTGCCCATCATCACCGAGGGACGGCTGTGCGCGGCGATCTTTTCTGCGGCCTTCAGCGCTTCGGTAACAAGGTCGGCGGCCGGCACCACACGCGAAACCAGACCCGAACGCTCGGCCTCCGCCGCGTCCATCATGCGGCCCGTCAGGACCAGATCCATCGCCTTCGCCTTGCCGACCAGACGCGTCAAACGCTGTGTGCCACCGGCACCGGGAATGATGCCCAGCGTGATCTCGGGCTGGCCGAACTTGGCTGTATCGGCGGCAATGATGAAATCGCACATCATCGCCAGCTCGCAGCCTCCGCCCAACGCGAAACCAGCCACCGCAGCGATCACCGGCTTGCGAATGCGCGTTACCGTTTCCCATTCGGCGGTGATGAAGTCTTTCAGATACGCGTCCATATAGGTAAAGGGCTGCATCTCTTTGATGTCGGCGCCGGCGGCGAATGCGCGCTCGCTGCCCGTAATGACGATCGCGCCGATCGCGTCATTCGCATCGAAGTCAAGGAGCGCCGCGCCGAGTTCGCGCACGAGTTGACCATTGAGCGCATTGAGCGCCTTGGGCCGATTGAGCGTAACGAGGCCGACGGCGCCCTTGGTTTCGACGATAATGGTTTCGGCGGTCATTGGTTGTCTCCCTTGTCGTCGTCGTTATCGGATTTTTCCTTGCTCTTGCTCTTCTTGTCGGCCGTCTTGAGC
>DASXEH010000089.1:0-4484 GCA_036490215.1 Magnetospirillaceae bacterium | reverse complement strand
TGATCATGCCGATAAAGCCGATCGAAACCACGGTCGCGATGATCGGCGGCAGAACATTGGAAACCATCATCGTCTCGATCATGAACGCGGCGTTGGCCGCCGCCGTGACGCGCGCGGTGATCGTGCCCGGCAGACGGTCGGCCGTGAATTGCGGGCGCGGCGCGCCAGCCTCATCTATCTTGAGCGCCTGCGCCTGGGTCATTCGATCGTCACGATCCTTTTGACCGTCGCGATGCTCGCCTGGGTTCTCAAGCTCTGGCAGGCCAAGCAAGCCACCACCGGCGATGTGGTGATGATCTCGGCGCTGGCCTTCACGGTCTTGCACGCGACGCGCGATCTGGCCGTCGCCCTTGTCGATGTGATTCAGCACAAGGCGCGGCTCTCCGAAGCGATCGCTACGGTGCTTGAACCGCATCTGCTCCACGATCATCCGCAAGCCTGCCCGCTTAAACCGCAGCGCGGCACGATCTCTTTTGAAGACGTGAATTTCACCTATCCCGGCGGGCGCGTTGTGTTCGAAAACTTCACGCTGCATATCGAGCCGGGTGAGCGCATCGGATTGGTCGGCGAATCGGGCGGCGGCAAATCGACGCTGTTCACGCTGCTGCAGCGGTTCCAGACGATCCAGAGCGGCCACATCTTCATCGACGGCCAGGACATCATGCAGATCACGCAACGGACTCTGCACGACGCTATCGCCGTGGTACCGCAGGATATCTCGCTCTTCAACCGCTCGGTGATGGAGAACATCCGCTACGCCCGGCCCGATGCGACCGACGAAGAAGTGATCCAAGCCGCCTCCGCCGCGGAATGCATGGAATTCATCAGCGCATTGCCCGAGGGTATGGAGACTTTAGTCGGCGATCGCGGCGTCAAGCTCTCGGGCGGTCAGCGGCAGCGCCTGGCCATCGCGCGGGCCTTGCTCAAGCAGGCACCGATCCTGCTGCTCGACGAAGCGACCTCGGCGCTCGACGGCGAAGCCGAAGAGGCGATCCGCACGGCGCTGGAGCGGCTGATGGGTGGACGCACCGTCATCGCCATTGCTCACCGGCTTTCCAGCCTGCGCAATTTCGATCGTATCGTCGTGCTCCATGGCGGACATATTATCGAAGAAGGCGAGCCCGATCGTCTGATGGATGAAGAAGGCCCCTACCGTCAGATGGTCGAACGGGAACTGTCACGCCTGTCGCCGCAGGGCATTCCGATCCTGCCGCGCAGCCGACCCCACGCCACAACCGCCGAATTGCGCCGCGCGAGCACCGCGTTGTAAGGCGCGTATCTCATCTCTTTGACACGCCAAGCCTTTGACAAGCAGGGGCGTTTGCGTTTAGCTCGGCGGCTGCGGCGCGTTCCGTGCCGCGATCCCGTTGGCAATCGTCGAGAAGGTATCCCCGTATGGCATCGAGTCAGAAGGTCATCATCACCTGCGCCGTCACCGGTGCCATCCACACGCCCTCGATGTCGCCCCACCTTCCGGTGACACCCGACGAGATCACCGAGGCCGCGATCGGTGCCGCCGAAGCAGGCGCCGCGATCATCCACCTCCATGCCCGCGATCCCCAGACGGGGAAACCGGATCAGTCGCCCGAGGCTTTCGCGCGCTTTCTGCCGCGCATCAAGCAGCGCACCGACGCGGTGGTCAATCTAACCACGGGCGGCGCGCCTTACATGACCGTGGCCGAGCGCGTGAAGCCGGCCGAGGTCTTCAAGCCGGAAGTGGCGTCGCTCAATATGGGCTCGATGAATTTCGGCCTGTTCCCCATGCTCAACCGCTTCAAGGATTTCAAACACGATTGGGAAGCGCAGGCGCTGGAAAATTCGCGCGATCTCGTCTTCCGCAACACCTTCAAGGATATCGAATTCGTGCTGCGCACCCTGGGCGACGCGGGCACGCGCTTTGAATTCGAGTGCTACGACACCTCGCATCTCTACAATCTGTCGCACTTCCTCGAACGCGGCCTGGTCAAGCCGCCGCTGTTCGTGCAGACGGTGTTCGGCATTCTCGGCGGCATCGGCCCGCATCCGGAAGATGTGCTGCATATGAAGCGCACAGCCGACCGCCTGTTCGGCAATCAGTACAAATGGTCGGTGCTGGGCGCCGGGCGCAATCAGCTCGCCATCGCGGCACAGGCTGCCGCCATGGGCGGGAACGTCCGCGTCGGGCTTGAAGACTCGCTGTGGTCCGGTCCCGGCAAGCTTGCCGAATCGAACGCGCAGCAGGTGCGCTCGGCGCGGCAGATCATCGAGGGCCTCGGTCTCGCGATCGCTACGCCCACCGAGGCCCGCGAAATCTTGTCGCTGAAGGGCGGCGACAAGGTCGGGTTCTAGCCGCCCTCAGGTCTCGGTGATCACGCGGGCGCTGCCCTGGCGGTTGAGCACATTGACCGCCACGTCCCCCGCGTGCCGCTGGGCGAGCAGATCGACCTGGGAGTTGTCGACGCGGAGCCGCTGAATGCGGACCTGCCCGACAAAATCGGGCAGGACCGGATGATCGAAGCGGACTTCGTCCCGCATCGCATCGCAGTGCAGCCCCAGGCACGCCTCCAGGAAAGCCAATGGCGCGCCGGCGGCCCAGGCCTGCGGCGAGCAAGCCACCGGGTATAGAGTCGGCGCCTTGGCATAGCGGCGGTTGAAGCCGCAGAACAACTCGGGCGGGCGCGACAAATCCATATATTGGATCGCCCCGAACATGCCGGTGAAGAGCTTGAGGGCCTCGGCCTTCAGTCCATAGCGCGCGAAGCCCAAAGCGATCAGCGCGTTGTCGTGGGGCCAGACCGAGCCGTTATGATAGGACATCGGGTTGTAGCGCTTTTCCGACGCGCCCAGGGTGCGAATGCCCCAACCCGAATAGAGATCGCGGCTGAGCAGGGTTTCCGCCAGGCGCGCCGCGCGTTCGGGACTGGCGATGCCGGCGAAGAGCGCATGGCCTGCGTTGGAGCTGCGCACGCGGCAAGGACGCTTATCGCCGTCGAGTGCCAGGGCATAGATGCCCAGGTCTTCGCACCAGAATGCGTCTTCGAAATTGAAGCGCAGCCGATCCGCCTGATGGTCCAATTGCTCGGCAAGCGTTGTTTTCCCTAAAGCCCGCGCGATTTTGGCGGCGTGGCGTTTGGCTGCATAGACATAAGCCTGGACCTCGCAGAGGGCGACCGACCCTTCGACCAGCTTGCCGTCCTCGTGCATGACCGAGTCGGCCGAATCCTTCCAGCCTTGATTGCGGAGTCCTTTCCCGTCCTCTGCGAAGTATTCGACGAATCCGTCGTCGTCGGGATCGCCATAGGTGTCGATCCATAGCAGGGCGGCCTCGATATGCGGCCACAGCTCCCACATCGTGTCGCGGTCGTTCGTGCGCTCGAAGTAGCGTCCGGCCAGCAGCACGAAGAGCGGCGTGGCGTCGACAGTGCCGTAATATTGTCGGAACGGTACCTCGCCTAAGCGTGCCATTTCGCCCTGGCGTGTCTCGTGCAATATCTTGCCGGGTTGCGCCGCCGCGGCTGGGTCCTCGGTCTTGGCCTGGGTTGCCGCGAGGTATTTCAACACGCCCTTGGCGACGCGTGGATCAAGCCAGAGCAGTTGGAGGGCGGTGATGATGCCGTCGCGCCCGAAGGCCGTGCTGAACCAGGGAATCCCGGCATAGGGATACGGGCCCTGCGGCGTGTCGGTGATCAGCATGTAGAGATCGCTGATCGAGCGGCAGAGGATCAGGTTGAGAATGTCATTCGAGGTCTCGACCAGCGCGAAATTCTTGCTGCCGTCGCGCTGCGCGTGGCGCGCCTCGCGCATGCCGACGAAGAATTCGCCGCGGCGGACCGGGCGGGTGGCATCGCAATGGACGGTCACGAACACTTGTTCGCGCGCGCCGGGTTCCAAGTCGAACTCGAATGATGCTTTGTTATTTTCGAGCCACCGCGGCTTTGGCGAAAAGCTGAGCCGCGTGATGCGCTCGCGTTGATCCAGACCACGATAGCGGATCGTTACGGTATCGTCGGCGAGTTCGATTCGCGCCGTTCCACGCCGTGTTCGCTTTTCGCCGCGCACCTCGAACAGATCGGCGAAATCCGCGGCGAAGTTGACACTCAGCCTCACGCGGTGCCGGACATCATCGAAATTGCGGATGCCCAGGCGCTCGTAGCATCCAGCCTGCCAGAGGAATTTGGTGCGGATGATGTGAAGCTTCTCGCGCGGGAAGACGATATGCCCATCGCGGTAGAGGTCGGGGTTGGCCAAATCGACGGTCAACGACGCGTTGTCGTCGCGCATGGTCGAACTCAGCAGCATCAGGCGATGCCCTTCGAACATCAGCTCGAAGCGAGATAGATGCCGCGTATCCTCGTGGAACAACCCTTCGGGGCTGTGTTCGACGGCGCCAATGTCGCCGTAGTGATCCAGCACGGCAAAGGTATTGCCGTGCTTTAGCGTGCGTGGCCGGCGTTCCAGAGTCGATGCCGTGGCCGGAATATAGAATTGCGGCGGCTCGATCGCGG
>DASXEH010000088.1:0-166036 GCA_036490215.1 Magnetospirillaceae bacterium | reverse complement strand
TGATCATGCCGATAAAGCCGATCGAAACCACGGTCGCGATGATCGGCGGCAGAACATTGGAAACCATCATCGTCTCGATCATGAACGCGGCGTTGGCCGCCGCCGTGACGCGCGCGGTGATCGTGCCCGGCAGACGGTCGGTGAAATAGCTGGGCGCGTGATCGATCAGGTGGCGGAACAGATCGCGGCGCAAATCGCCGGTGACCTGGACGAAGGTCGTATTGGCCAGCCAGCCGGCGACGCGCCAGAGCAAAGCGTCGCCTGCGACAAGGCCGACCAGCACGGCAAAGGCGGTCCAGATCGCGCCGGAGCCGCTCAACGTGTCGACCAGATATTTCATGCCGTATTGGGTGGCGACCGAGCAGCCGACAGCGCCGAGCACGCTCACCAAGATGACGATATGCGCGATCGGCCGCGTCAGAAGATAGCGCAGCAGAAACGCGATTGGCCGGCTGGCATAGTCTGAAAAATCAGCTGTCATCGCCGTTTCTTTTCGACGCTCCAAAGCGATTTTCGGCCCCAGGAATTATTGGCGGCGTTATTCGAGCAGCGCCTGTTTTTCTGCAGCCCAACTTTGTCCAAACAAAGGCTAATGGCGGGGCTTTTCGCGATATGTGATGTGACACACGATGGCCACGGATTTCTGTGACAAAGCTGAGTTGCCACGGCTCTGTCGGTTCACAGCGTCTGATCGCGCGCCTAGGCTTTCGACATGCCTAGTTTGCTCCACGTTTCTTCCCTGTTGTCCGAGCAAGAATGAGAAAAAGGAGAGTCGTCTCATGCGTATCGCTCAAATTGCTCCTCTAGCCGAAGCCGTCCCGCCGAAATTGTATGGCGGCACCGAGCGCGTGGTTTCGTGGCTGACCGAGGAGCTCGTGGCATTGGGCCACGACGTGACCCTGTTCGCGAGCGGCGACTCCGTCACCTCCGCCAAGCTCGAACCGATCTGGCCGACCGCGTTGCGTCTCGACGGGCGGGTCAAAGATCCGCACGCCCCGCACAACCTGATGCTGGAGACCGTGCGGCAGCGCGCCAAGGAGTTCGATCTCCTCCACTTCCATCTCGACTACCACCCGTTCTCGCTCTTCACCCGTCAGTCGACACCCTTCGTGACGACGCTGCATGGGCGCCTCGATCTGCCCGAGCACCAGCCGGTGTTCGATCTGTTCCCGACCGCACCCGTGGTCTCGATCTCCGACTCGCAGCGCCTACCGCTGCCGCAGGCACATTGGGTCGGCACCATCCATCATGGTCTGCCGAAGGACCTGCTGGCACCGCAACCTGAGGCCAAGCCTGGCTATCTCGCCTTCCTCGGTCGCATCGCGCCCGAGAAAGCGCCCGACCAAGCGATCGCGATCGCGCGCCGGACCGGCATGCCGCTGCGCATGGCCGCCAAGATCGATCCGGCCGACAGCGCCTACTACGACAACCACATCAAGCACCTGATGGACTCGCCCAGTGTGGAATATGTCGGTGAGATCGACGACCGCGAGAAGTCGAGCTTCTTGAGTGGCGCGATCGGCCTCTTGGTGCCGATGGAATGGGACGAGCCCTTCGGCCTGGTGATGATCGAAGCCATGGCCTGCGGCACGCCCGTGATCGCCTATCGCCGCGGCTCGGCGCCCGAACTGATCGAAGACGGCGTGACCGGCTTCGTGGTGAATAACGAAGACGAAGCCGTTGCCGCTGTGCCGAAGCTTGCCGAACTGCACCGCGCGAATATCCGCCGGCGCTTCGAGGCACGCTTCACCGCCCGCCGCATGGCGCAGCAATACGTCGAGGTCTATGAGAAACTCATCTTCGGCGAAACTGAACTCGTCGAGGAAGAGCGCCGCGCCGTTTGATCCTGCGCATCGTTTGATCCCGACTGTCGCTCCCTCAGCCCGTTGCCGAGGGAGCGACCGCCGCCGGCTCCGCAAACTAGAAGCCGGCAAAGAGAAGATTAGGGTAGCCCCCCACGCCTGACGCAATAAGATGGCGTCTCCACAGGGGGCTCCATCGCGTGTCTTCAAAAATCTCGCAGGCCGGGTCAGGCTTGGCGGCCCTGACGGCGGGTGCAGCCGTCCTCGGCCTTTCCCCGATTCTGGTGCGCCTGGCCGATGTCGGACCGGTTGCCATCGGCTTTTGGCGCCTGACCCTGGCATTGCCGATTCTGCTGATCTGGCATCTGATCGCGCGCCGCCGCCAGCCGGCGCAGATGGAGCCGAAGCCGAAAAGCGCTCCCTGGGTGCTGTTCCTGTCAGGCCTGCTGTTTTCCGGGGATCTCGGCTTCTGGCATGTCTCGCTGCAACACACCAGCGTTGCCAATTCGATCTTCCTGCTCTCGGCCGCCACGCCGCTTTTCGCCACCATCGGCGGCCGGATATTTCTTGGCCAGACCATCGGCAGATGGTTCGTGGCCGGGATGCTGGTTTGCATCGTCGGCGTGGCGCTGCTGGTCTCGGGCCGCGCGGGACTGGGGCAAGGCGAATGGCTGGGCGACGCGCTCTCCGTCCTCGCCGGCGTGTTCTTCGCAAGTTATCTGGTCGCGCTCGCCAAGTGCCGGCAGGTCTATTCCGTCTCGGCGATTTCGCTCTATAGCACGCTGAGCACGACGATCGTCCTGCTGCCGCTCTCGATCATCCTGGGCGAGACCGTGATCCCCCAAAGCGCCGGCGGCTGGATCGATCTGGCCGCACTGGGGCTGCTCTGCCAGGCGGCCGGCCAGACACTACTGGCGTTTGGACTCGCTTTCGTGACGGCCGGTCTGTCATCGCTGATCATGCTGCTGGAGCCCGTCATCTCGCTGATCGTGGCCTGGCCGGTGCTGGGCGAGGTGCCGCAGGCGATGCAGTTGCTGGGCAGCGTGGCGATCCTGTTCGGCATCTGGCTGGCCCGGCGCGGCAGCGCGCCCGAACCGGCCCTGCCCTAGCCGATGTATTGCGCACCCTTTCAGGATCGGGTCTGATACCGCTGCATGACGACGACGCGATATTCCTTCAGGCGGATTCTGCGCGAAGGGCTGAGCGGCCATCGCGGCTGGACGCCCGCCTGGCGCAGCCCCGAACTCAAGAAGCACTACGACGCGGTCATCATCGGCGGCGGCGGGCACGGGTTGGCGACAGCCTATTACCTCACCAAGAACCACAATGTCCGCAATGTCGCCGTGCTCGAGCGCGGCTGGATCGGCGGCGGCAATTCGGGGCGCAACACCACCATCGTCCGCTCGAACTACTTCTTTCCCGAAAGCGCGCGCGTCTACGATCTGGCGCTGCGCCTCTACGAAGGTCTCGCCGCGGATATCAACTTCAACATCATGCTGAGCCAGCGCGGGCTGCTGACGCTGGCCCATGACGAGCACCAGATGGAAATGGCCCGGCGCAGCGTCAATGCGATGCTGATCAACGGTATCGATGTCGAGTTGCTCGATGCGGCACAGATCAAGGCCGAAGTGCCGCTGCTGAACTTCGCGCCCGATGCGCGTTTCCCCATCCATGGCGGCTATGTGCAGCGGCGCGGCGGTGTCGCGCGGCACGATGCGGTGGTGTGGGGTTATGCGCGCGGCGCCGATGCGCTGGGCGTGGACATCATCCAGGGTTGCGAAGTGACGGGTTTCCGGATGGATGGCGAACGCGTGATCGGCCTCGATACCAGCCACGGCCCAGTCGATGCCGGCGTGATCGGCATGGCGGTGGCCGGCCATTCCGGCGTGTTGGCCGCCAAAGCCGGTTTCCAACTGCCGATCTTGAGCTACGCGCTGCAGGCAATGGTCAGCGAGCCGATCAAGCCGGTCCTCGACACGGTGATCATGTCGGCCTCCACCGGCGCCTATGTCAGCCAGTCGGACAAGGGCGAGTTGGTGATCGGCGCGGGCCTCGATCTGTATCCGTCCTACGCCCAGCGCGGCAACCTGCCGACGACGCAGAATGTCCTCGCCGGATTGGTCGAGATGTTCCCGAGCTTCCGGCGATTGAAGCTGATGCGCCAATGGGCCGGCATCGTTGATGTGTGCTGGGACTATAGCCCGATCATCGGCCCCGCCCCCATCGACGGTCTGTTCCTCAATTGCGGCTGGGGCACCGGTGGGTTCAAGGCGATTCCCGCCGGCGGCTATCTGCTCGCCCATCTGCTGGCGACCGGACAGCACCACGCGTTCTCGGCACCCTTCGATCTGCGCCGCTTCGAAACCGGCGCGCTGATCGACGAAGCGGCCGGCGCGGGGATCGCCCATTGAGGCCGCGATGCTGAAGATCGACTGCCCCTGGTGCGGCCCGCGCGGCGAAAACGAATTCACTTACGGTGGCGAGGCTGGAACCGTTCGGCCCATCCCCGCCACAGCGATCGATGACGCGATCTGGGCGCGCTACCTCTATATCCGCCGCAATGAGAAAGGCGCGCATCGCGAGCTGTGGTGCCATAGCGGCGGCTGCAAGCAATGGTTCGTGATGCTGCGCGACACGGTGACCCACGCGATCGCCGCCATCGAGAAGATCGGATCGCCATGAGCGGATCGCGGCTCTCAAGCGGCGGGTTGATCGACCGGAGCACGCCTGTCTCGTTCCAATGGCTGGGCCGCACGCTTGACGGCTATCGCGGCGATACACTGGCTTCGGCGCTGCTGGCCAATGGCGTTGGCATCGTCGGGCGCAGTTTCAAGCTTCACCGGCCGCGCGGCATCTATGGTAGCGGCACGGAAGAACCCAACGCGATCATCGATCTCAGTTGGGGCGAGCGCCACGACCCGAGCGCGCGGGCGACTCTGGTCGATCTTCTGCCGGGCATGCAGGCGCGCGGCGTCAATGCCTGGCCGAGCGTCGAGCACGACCTGTTCGGCCTGCTTGATCGCGCGCATCGCTTCCTGCCCGCCGGCTTCTATTACAAGACCTTCATCGCGCCCCGCTGGCACACTTATGAGTCGACCGTGCGCCGCCTGGCTGGGATCGGACGCGCGCGAGAAATAGCCGATCCGCTCGCCTATGAGACACGGCACGCCCATTGCGACATCCTGATCATAGGCGGCGGACCGGCCGGCCTGGCCGCAGCACGCGCCGCGGCCGCGGGCGGCTTGAAGATCATCCTGGCCGATGAGCGCACCCATTGGGGTGGATCGCTGCTGTGGCACGATGGCGAGATCGAGGACCGCCCCGCGCATGAGTGGATTGCGGCGACGGTCACGGCGCTTGAGGCCGCCGGCACGGTTCAACTGATGCCGCGGACCACGGCATTCGGTTACTACGATCACAACAGCGTCGGCTTGATTGAGCGACGTGCGACAGCCCCCGATGGCTGGGCCGAGGAACGGCTCTGGCATGTCCATGCCAAGCGCGTGATCCTGGCCACCGGCGCGATCGAACGCCCCCTGGTGTTCCCTGACAACGATCGGCCGGGCGTGATGTCGGCCGCCGCGGTGCTGCACTACATTCGCCAATACGCAGTGCTGCCGGGCCGCAACGCCGTCATAGTTACCAATAACGACAGCGCCTATGAGACGGCAGTGGCATTGCACAGTGCCGGCGCAGCGGTGACCGTGGCCGATCTACGCGACTCGATGGGCGGCGCGGCGAAACGCGCGGCCGACCATGGCATCAAAGTGATGACCGGAACGGCAGTGCTCGGCGTATCCGGTTCGCGTGGCGTGAAGGGCGTCGCGCTAGGGCCGCCCGATGCGACCTCGTTGCAGCAGGCGACGCTGAAGCTCGATGCGGATCTGATTGCTATATCAGGAGGCTGGTCGCCGGCTGTACATCTGTTTAGCCAATCCGGCGGCAAGCTGCGTTATGACGCGGCCTGTGCCGCTTTCGTGCCGATTGCACCGCGTGAAGCCCAACATCTCGGCGGAGCGGTGACAGGATCAGGTGATCTGACATCAGCGCTCGACGGTGGGCATCGCGCTGGGATCGAGGCCGCTGCCGCACTCGGTCGCTCAGTCGCGACGACTGCGCCGCACACCACGTCGGCGCCGGCAGAGACGCCGATCGGGGCACATTGGCGCATCCCGATTCCCGAGGCGCGGCAATGGGTCGATTTTCAGAACGATGTCACCGTGAACGATATCGCCCTGGCCGCTCGCGAAAACTATGCCTCGGTCGAACATTTGAAGCGCTACACCACGCTCGGCATGGCGCATGACCAAGGCAAAACCAGCAACATCAACGGGCTTGCGCTGTTGGCCGAATTCACCGGCCGCCCGATCGAGTCGACGGGCACCACCACCTTCCGCCCGCCTTATGTGCCTGTATCGATCGGTGCGCTGGTCGGGCTGAAGCACGGGCCGCTCTATTCGCCCAAACGCATTTTGCCGCTGCATGCGACGCACGCCTCACTCGGCGCGTCGTTCTGCGACTATGGCGGCTGGATGCGCCCGGCCTGCTATCCCAAAACAGGCGAGAGCATAGCGGATGCTGTCGCGCGCGAAGCCTTGGCCGCCCGCAACCAGGCAGGGCTGTTCGACGGATCGAGCCTTGGCAAGATCGAGATATTCGGCCCGGACGCCGCGGCTTTCCTCAACCTGATCTACTACAACGAGGTCGCCAATCTGCGGCCCGGCCATCTGCGCTACTGCCTGCTGCTGCAGGAGACGGGCATTGTCTATGACGATGGCGTTGTCGCGCGGTTGGCATCCGATCGCTATCTCCTATCGCCGTCGAGCAGCCACACGACGGGCGTCCTCTCGATCCTCGAACTCTGGCATCAGACCGAGTACCCGCAACTGCGCGTCTGGTTCCACGACGTCACCAATGCCTGGGCGACCTTTGCGGTAAGTGGCCCGCGCTCACGCGACATCGTCGAGCGGCTGTCGACCGATATCGATGTATCCGATGCGGCGCTGCCGCACATGACTCTTGCGCGGGGGATGATCGAAGGCGTGCCGGGGCGCATCGCGCGCGTCAGCTTCACGGGCGAGCGCAGCTATGAGATTTCGGTCTCTACAGGATACGCCGCGGCACTCTGGCAGCGCCTGCGCGATATTGGCGCGCGATATGGGATCACGCCCTTCGGCGTCGAGACCCTGTCCACCTTACGCGCCGAGAAAGGCTACATCCTGATCGGCGTCGATTCAGATGGCATGACCTTGCCCGGCGACCTCGGCATGAAAGGCCCGGAGACCAAGAAGGTCGTCGATTTCATCGGCAGGCGCTCGCTGTTCACGCCCGAAGCGCGGCGGCCTGATCGTCGCCAACTCATTGGGCTGCGCGCGTCTTCTGTGTTGCCGGTGGGCGCGCACGCCTTCGAACGGCAGGGTAACGACGCGCGGAGTACCGGTTGGGTTACCACCAGTGTGATGAGCCCAACGGTGGGCCGTCCCATTGCGCTGGCGATGATTGAATCTGGTCGAGAACGAGTCGGGCAGAAGATCGAAATCTTCGATCAGGGCCGCATCATGGAAGCCACCGTTGTAGCGCCGTGCTTCTACGATCCAGCAGGAGAGCGGTTGCGTGGCTAACCTGACGCATCAGACCCTGGCGCAGATGCTCGGACGACCGGCGACGGTCTTCACGAGTCCAAAGCTGACGGTCGCCCTCGTCGCGCCCGTATACCAGGCCTATCTATCCGGTTCGCCCGATGAGAAGGCTCTTGGCATGGCCCTGCCGCACGAACCTAACCATATGACGGGCGAGACGACACGCGCTTTGTGGATCGCGCCGGATCGATGGCTGATCGTGGCCGACATGCCATTGTCATTGAGCACCATCGACGGCGCTTTCGTCTCCGATATCACCGATGGGCTTGCCGTCTTCGATCTGTCCGGGCCGGCGGCACGTCAGTTGCTGGCGATGGGTTGCAGCCTCGATGTCGAAGGCGATGCGCTGGCGCCGGGCCGATGCGCGCGTACCCTCTTCGCGGGCGTCGACGTCATCCTCTACTCGCTCGGTTCACATGATCGGTTCCGTATCCATGTGGAACGATCCATGGCTTCGTACCTCTGCGATTGGCTCGAAAAGGCGGCCACGGGCATCGCCTGAGCCCCGCCAGAAACCCGTTTACAAAATTCCCGGAGTCCACATGATGTGTGGCTTCGTCTATCTGGGAGAGAGTCGCATGTCCGTCGCTTCGCAACCGCGCCCCGCGGCCAGCCGTTTGGCCATGCGCACCGAGGCGGAAACCATCCTGCGCCAATTGGGCGTGGATATGCGGGCCCATAGCGGCAACGATCTTGTGGCGCGTTCGCCGATCGACGGCACGACCTTGGCGCAACTGAAGGAATCGACGGCCACCGAAACCACGGCGGCTATCGGCCGTGCGCATACTGCGTTCCTGGCCTGGCGGCAGGTGCCGGCGCCTAAGCGCGGTGAGCTGGTGCGCCTGTTCAACGAAGAACTGCGCGCCAATAAGGATGCGCTCGGCCGCCTTGTCTCGATCGAGGCCGGCAAGATCGTCCAGGAGGGCCTGGGCGAAGTGCAGGAGATGATCGACATCTGCGACTTCGCCGTCGGCCTCTCGCGCCAGTTGCACGGGCTGACCATCGCCACCGAACGCCCCGGCCATGCGATGCGCGAGACCTGGCATCCGCTCGGTGTCGTCGGGATCATCACCGCGTTCAATTTCCCGGTCGCCGTATGGGCGTGGAATGCCGCGCTGGCGCTGGTCTGCGGCGACAGCGTGGTGTGGAAGCCATCGGAGAAGACACCGCTGACGGCATTGGCGGTGCGGTCCCTGTTCGAACGCGCACGGGAACGTTTCGGTGCAGCGGCGCCGGCGGGGCTGTCCTCTGTCGTGATCGGCCGGCGCGCCGTGGGCGAGGCGCTGTGCGACGATGCACGCGTGCCGCTGATCTCGGCCACCGGCTCGACGCGCATGGGCCGCGAGGTCGGTCCGCGCGTGGCCAAGCGTTTCGGCCGCACGCTGCTCGAACTCGGCGGCAACAACGGCATGATCGTTGCGCCCTCCGCCGATCTCGATCTAGCTGTTCGTGGGATTCTATTCGCCGCGGTGGGTACCGCGGGACAGCGCTGCACCTCGCTGCGTCGCCTGTTCGTCCATGATTCGATCTATGACGCCTTCGTGCCGCGGCTGAAGCGCGCCTATCAGACGATCCCGGTCGGCAGCCCGTTGGAAACCGGCACGCTGGTGGGACCGCTGATCGACAAAGCGGCTTTCGATGGGATGAGCGCGGCGCTGACCAAGGCGCGCGATGCCGGCGGCAGCGTGACCGGCGGCGATCGCGCTCTGGTCGAAGAGATGCCCGACGCCTTCTATACGCGACCGGCACTGGTCGAGATGCCGACGCAGGCCGAGATCGTGCGCCACGAGACCTTCGCGCCGATTCTCTATGTGATGCGCTATCGCGAACTCGGCGATGCCATCGCGACTCACAACGCTGTGCCGCAGGGCCTGGCTTCGTCGATCTTCACCACCGATCTCCGCGAGGCCGAACAGTTCATGTCGGCGGTGGGCAGCGATTGCGGCATCGTCAATGTCAATATCGGGCCATCGGGCGCCGAGATCGGCGGCGCCTTCGGCGGCGAGAAGGAAACCGGCGGCGGACGCGAGTCGGGTTCGGATGCGTGGAGGGCCTATATGCGCCGTGCCACCAACACGGTGAATTACTCGCGCGAGCTGCCGCTGGCCCAGGGCATCAAGTTCGAAGTCGAAGGCTGATGGCGGCACGTTCTTACGACGTCGTCATCGTCGGCGGCGGGGTGATCGGCAGCGCGATCGCGTATTTCCTGGCCAGCGATCCGGGGTTCAGCGGCACCGTCGCCGTGATCGAGCGCGACCCAACCTATCGCACCGCTTCGTCGGCCCTCTCGGCCAGCGGCATCCGGCAGCAATATTCGACCGCGGTCAATATGGCGATCGGCCAATTCGGCATCGCATTCTTGCGCAGCGCGCCTGAGACGCTTGCCGTCAACAATACGCCGGCCGATATCGCGCTGACCGAGGACGGTTATCTCTTTCTCGGCAACGACAGCAGCATCGATCTGATGCGCAAGAACCACGCGCTGCAGCGGAACCATGGCGTGGCCGTCGAGTTGCTGGGTCCCAACGCGTTGAAGACGCAGTTTCCGTGGTTGTCGACAGATGGCGTCGCGCTCGGTTCGCTCGGGACATCCGGCGAAGGCTGGTTCGATGGCTATTCGTTGCTGCAGGCGTTCCGGCGCAAGGCGCAGAGCCTGGGCGTTACCTTCATCACCGCGAATGTGACCGGCCTCGAGCGCGCAGGGAATCGGATTGCGGCGGCGACGCTTGCCGATGGCACACGCATTAGCTGTGGCGCACTCGTCAACGCCGCCGGCCCCCATGCGCGCGCCATCGCGACGATGGCCGGAATCGCCTTGCCCGTCGAAGCGCGGCGACGCAGCGTGTTCGTGATCGATTGCCGGCAGGCGTTGCCACGCTGCCCGCTGGTTATCGATATCTCGGGCGTCTGGTTCCGGCCGGAGGGCCGCCAGTTCATCACCGGCCTATCACCGCCCGAGGAGCACGATCCGGAAAATTTCGAATTGAACGTCGACCACGCCCAATTCGAAGACGAGATCTGGCCGGCATTGGCGCAGCGCGTGCCTGCCTTCGAATCGCTCAAAGTGACCAGCAGTTGGGCAGGTCATTACGAGTACAACACCTTCGACCAGAACGGCATCGTCGGCCCGCATCCTGATGTTGGCAATTTGTACCTCGCGAATGGCTTCAGCGGGCATGGGTTGCAGCAGTCGCCGGCGGTCGGACGGGCACTCGCCGAGTGGATCGCCCATGGATCGTGCCGCAGCCTCGACCTCTCGCCGTTGTCGATTGGCAGAATCCTCGAAAACAAGCCGCTGATCGAAAGAAACGTCGTCTAATTGTCATCCGCCGTCTTGCGTGGCGAGAATGACTGACCTAGGCTCAGTGCCGTCGGCGCAGGGGAAGTGGCCGGCATTTCTAGCTGGCGTCACGCGGGGGGACGGTTGACTGGAACCTACGAATATCTGGTCGCGCAGCTGATCAACGGCCTCACGTTGGGCTCGGTCTATGGGCTGATCGCGATCGGCTACACGATGGTGTATGGCGTGATCGGCATGATCAATTTCGCCCATGGCGAAATCTTCATGATCGGCTCGTTCCTGTCGCTGATGATGTTCCTGTTGCTGGGCCTGCTCGGAATCACTTGGGTGCCGTTGGCCGTCGCGATCGTGTTGATCGGCACGGTGGTGCTGACCCCCGTTTATGGTTGGACCATCGAGCGCGTGGCCTATCGCCCGCTGCGTTCGGCACCGCGCTTGGCGCCGCTGATTACCGCGATCGGCATGTCGATCTTCCTGCAGAATTACGTGCAGGTGCTACAGGGTGCGAAAAATAAGCCACTGCAGCCGATCATCCGCGGCGGCTTCGAGATTCTGCGCCGCGGCGACTACAACGTCTCGATCAGCATCATGCAGATCTTCATCTTTCTGCTGACCGTGGCGCTGATGGTCGGCTTCACGCTGCTGATCTCGCGCACACAGCTGGGCCGCGCGCAGCGTGCTTGCGAGCAGGACATGGGCATGGCCGCGCTGGTCGGCGTCGATGTCGACCGCACCATCTCGCTGACCTTCGTCATGGGATCGGCGCTGGCCTCGGTGGCCGGGCTGATGTTCCTGCTCAATTACGGCGTCATCGATTTCTTCATCGGCTTCCTGGCCGGCATCAAGGCGTTCACCGCCGCGGTGCTGGGCGGCATCGGCTCGCTGCCCGGCGCCATGCTGGGCGGCATTCTGATCGGCCTGATCGAAGCGCTGTGGTCCGGCTACTTCTCGGTCGAATACAAAGACGTTGCCGCCTTCTCGGTGCTGATCCTGGTGCTGATCTTCCGCCCCACCGGCTTGCTGGGCGTGGCCCATATCAACAAGGTCTGAACCGGTGGCTGCGGCGTCCTCCATCGTTATGCCGCTCAATCCGCGCGCGATGGCCATGGAAGCCGGACTGACCGCCTTCGTTGTCGCCTTGCTCACCATCGGCATGGTCGGCATCGACCTGGTCGATGTGAACACGCAGCTCGAGATTCAATCGCGCCTGCCCGATGTGATTGCGGCGGCGATCATCGCTTTTGTCGGACGCGTCGTTCTCATCTTCTTGCGTGAACGGCGCTTCCGCTTCGCACTCTATATATTAGCGCCCGTCATCGCGGCCCTCGCCGTGCTGCTGATCGGCCGCTTCGTTACCAGCGAAACGACGGCCCAGACGCTTGGCGACATCCTGCCGTTCCACGACCCGATCGTCTCCTGGGTCATCTTCTTCGTGGCCATCGGTCTTGCCGCCAAGGCGATCACAGGCATGCGACAGACTGGCCGCGTCGTCGATGCCGAAAGCCGCGGCGAACGCATCCGCACAAGCATCGCGCGCTCCGGCCGCTATCTTGGCCCCGCGTTCGTCATCGCCGCCGTCGCCCTTCCCTTTCTGCCCTTTGCAGACCGGCAGATTCTCGACATCGGCGTTCTGGTTCTGACCTATGTGATGCTGGGCTGGGGCCTCAATATCGTCGTCGGCTTGGCCGGCCTGCTCGATCTGGGCTATGTCGCCTTCTACGGTGTCGGCGCCTACAGCTATGCGCTGCTGGCACAAGCGACAGGGTTGGGCTTCTGGAGTTGCTTGCCATTCGCCGGTGTCGTCGCCGCGCTCTGCGGTGTTCTGCTCGGCTTCCCGGTTCTGCGGCTGCGCGGTGATTATCTGGCGATCGTCACGCTCGGCTTCGGCGAGATGGTCCGCGTCATCCTGACCAACTGGACCACATTCACCAATGGCCCGAGCGGCATCGGCGGCATTCCGAAGCCGACTTTCTTCGGCCTGCCTGTCGCGGCAACCGCACCGAATGACGGCCCCACCTTCTTCAGCGTCTTCGGCCTGGAATATTCGCCGATCAGCCGCGTCATTTTTCTCTATTACATCATCCTCATTCTCGCGCTGGTCACCAACCTGTTCACGCTGCGCATCCGCAAGCTGCCGATCGGCCGTGCCTGGGAGGCGCTGCGCGAAGACGAAGTGGCCTGCGCGTCGCTCGGCATCAATCCGCGCAACACCAAGCTGACCGCGTTTTCGATCGGCGCGATGTTCGCCGGTTTCGCTGGCTCGTTCTTCGCCACACGCCAAGGCTTCGTCAGCCCGGAAAGCTTCACCTTCATCGAATCGGCCGTGATCCTGGCGATCGTCGTGCTGGGCGGCATGGGCAGCCAGGTCGGCGTGGTGATCGCGGCAATCATCCTGATCGGCCTGCCCGAGCTGTTCCGCGAGTTGCATCAGTACCGCATGCTGGCCTTCGGCGGCGCGATGATCCTGATCATGGTCTGGCGGCCGCAGGGGATGCTCGCCCATCGCGAGCCGACGCTGCGATTAAATTCGAGAACGCCCGAACCTGGGCGATCATAGACGTTAAGAACTCGACCAAGGCGGACTGGCGCCACGCAACAACCAGGGTTAAACTGCTGTTTACGTGCGTATTTTGGGATGGGCACTTCGCCCGAGGGGAGAGACGAACCATCATTGGATCGTCGCTCGCGATTCATTAGCGGAGGGGTTCGAATATGAAAAAATTGAGCGTAGCACTCCTGACCGGCGTGGCACTGGCCGCCGGCGGCGTTTCGTCCGCCTGGGCCGACACCACCATCGCGGCCGCCGGCCCGATGACCGGCGAATTGGCGCAGTTCGGCGAACAGCTGAAGCGCGGTGCGCAGCAGGCCGTTGACGACATCAACGCCAAGGGCGGCGTGAACGGCCAGAAGCTGAAGCTGGAAATCGGCGACGATGCTTGCGATCCGAAGCAAGCCGTGGCCGTGGCCAACAAGTTCGCCAGCGAAGGCATCAAATTCGTGGCCGGCCATTTCTGCTCGGGGTCGTCGATCCCGGCCTCGGCCGTCTATGCCGACGAAAACATCATCCAGATCACCCCGGCCTCGACCAATCCGAAGTTCACCGAAGACGCGGCGACCAAGGGCTGGAAGAACGTGTTCCGCACCTGCGGCCGCGATGACGCCCAGGGCGTGGTGGCCGGCAAGTACCTCGCCGCCAAGTACAAGGACAAGAAGGTCGCCATTCTCGACGACAAGTCCGAATATGGCGCCGGCCTTGCCCGCGAGACCGAAAAGAACTTCGAAGCAGCCGGCGGCAAGCCGGTCATCGTCGATCACTTTACCGCCGGCGAAAAGGATTACTCGGCGCTGGTCGGCAAGCTGAAGGCGGCCGGCATCGATGTCGTCTATATCGGCGGTTATCATCCGGAAGTCGGCCTGATCGTCCGCCAGTCGCGCGAACAAGGCTACAAGGAGCAGGTGATTTCGGCCGACGCGCTGGTTACCGACGAGTTCTGGAAGATCACCGGCCCGGCCGGCGAAGGGACGATGATGACCTTCCCGCCGGACCCGCAAAGCAATCCAGCCGCCGCCGCGGTTGTCGGTGAATTCAAGAAGGCGAATTACAACCCCGAAGGTTATACGATGTATTCGTATGCCGCCGTTGAGATGTGGGCCGCTGCCGCTACCGCGGCGAAGACCAGCACCGACAACAAGAAGATCGAAGCCGAAATCCACGGCAAGAGCTTCGACACGGTGCTCGGCAAGATCGCCATCAACGACAAGGGCGATATCGTCGATCCGAAATACGTCTTCTATATCTGGCATGACGGCAAATACGCCGAAATGAAGTAAGTCCTGATCTCAGGACTTTGCTATGTCGGCCCGGCGGTCTCCGCCGGGCCGATTCTTTTTCAGCCGCCGGTTTTCTTGCGATAGATCAGCGCCGCCGCGGCCAAATCTTCCAGCGCAACGCCCACCGATTTGAACAGCGTGATTTCGTCAGACGATGTACGGCCCGGATGATGGCCGCGCGTCAGATCGTAGAGATCGGCCTTCACGTCCTCGGGCTTGAGTGTGCCATTGGCCAGCGGCACGACGATATCGCCCGCCTCTTTCATCGCACCGGCGCGCGTATCCACGATGACGGTGGCACGACGGATGGCCGCGTCATCCGCCTCGCGCATCGTCGGCGTGAAGCCGCCAATCAGATCGAGATGCGTACCCGGCCTGAGCCATTCGCCCTTGATCAACGGCTCATTGGCCAAGGTGGCGCAACTGACAATGTCGGCATCACCTACCGCCGAAGCGAGGTCGTCGGTGGCCGAGACCTTGAGCCCGCTCGACGCCAGCGTCTTGGCGATACCCGAAGCCTTGTCGAGATTGCGGCCCCAGACCACGAAGTTTTTGATCGGCCGTACGGCAGCATGGGCCGCCGCCAGATTGCCGGCTAGGCGGCCTGTGCCGACGATCAGAAGCCGCGATGCGTCCTCGCGCGCGAGATAGCGCGCGGCCAGCGCCGAGGCCGCGGCTGTGCGCCGTGCCGTCAGCTCGCCGCCATCGATCGTCGCCAGCAGCGACCCGTCCTTGGCCGAGAAGAGGAGATACATGCCGATGACGGCAGGAATGCCTGCATCGGCATTGCCGGGAAACACGTTGACGATCTTGACCCCTAGATAGGCACCCGACGACCAGGCCGGCATCAGCAACAGCGTCGCGGCCGGGGCGCCGGGCACATCGACCGTATGATGATGGCGCACGGGCATCTCGCAGCCGGTGCGAAGCATCTCCTCCAGCGCCACGATCGTCGATGGAAAATCGAGCGCCTCGCGAACGGCTTCGGCGGTCACAGTGAGCATCGGCGCGCCTCCCCTTTTCCTCTATCGGAATAGGGCAAATCGCGCCGCTTGACCATGGCCGATGCAGCGACTCTAACCGATCGACATCAAGCTGGCGTTGCCGCCCGCTGCAGTAGTGTTGATCGCGATCGATTTCTCCTTGAGCAACCAGTCGAGCGGCAAATCTCGGTCGTCGGTGGTGGCGGAAACATGGAACGTGGTGACGATCGGCCCACTGGTCCGCTCCGCGATGGTCTTGAGCAGCGCGGTCAATTGCTCGCCCTCGCGATCGGTCAGAACAGCATCGACGGGAAGGCCAGATTCGAAGACGCCAATTTGAGTACGCAAACCGAGCGGCGCGGCTCTGATGACCGAGGCCGCTATAGGGCCATCGAGCAGAGCACGGTTTCCGGTACTGAGCGCACAGGCGATCTGGAGGATGATCGACCCGGCCGTCTCCGCTTCGCAGAGGACCGCACCCCGGGCCTGGAGTTCATACAGATTGCGTTCACCCACCGGCCCCTTCAGTTCGCTTTGCGTGCCAAGCCTGGACAGCGCCGCGATCCACTCGCACCGTTCGGACAGGTGCCGGTATTCGCTTGTCGCGATCCAACCTAGAAAATCGCCCGTCACTGTCAGCGATGTATTTTCAAGTTTCGGCCAATCGGCCGGCACTTGGGATAGGAAGCGCTTGAGATAAAGCGGACCGCCGGCTTTCGGTCCAGTTCCCGACAGGCCATGGCCGCCGAAGGGCTGCACACCCACAACCGCGCCGATGATATTGCGGTTCACATAGATGTTGCCCACATCGAGCCGTTCGCAGACGAGATCGATCGTGCTGTCGACGCGCGAATGGATACCGCCGGTCAGGCCGTACCCCATCGCGTTGAGCTGATCGATCAGCGCGGGCAATTGATCGCGGCGGTAGCGGACGACATGGAGAATCGGACCGAAGACTTCGCGCTCCAGATCACCCACGCTGCCGATTTCGATCAGTGTCGGCGCGATGAAATAGCCATCACCAAGGTCATCGGGAAGCGACGGCCCGTAAACCGCGAAACCGCGCTGACGCATCGCGTCCACATACGCAACCAACTTGTCGCGCGCCTCGCGTGTAATGATCGGGCCGATATCGGTCGACAGGCGATCCGGGGTGCCAATGGCCAACTCGTCCATCGCCGCCCTGATCATGGTCAGCGTGCGGTCGGCGATGTCGTCTTGCAGGCACAAGACGCGCAGGGCTGAACATCGCTGCCCAGCTGAATCGAAAGCCGAGGCAAGCGTATCGGCCACCACCTGCTCGGTCAGCGCTGAACTGTCGACGATCAGCGCGTTCTGCCCACCCGTCTCGGCAATCAGCGGAATGGGATGGCCATCCGGCCCCAGCCGCTCGGCCAGGCTGCGCTGGATCGAGCGCGCGGCGTCGATCGAACCGGTGAAGGCGACGCCGGCGATGCCTGGTTGCGCAACCAGTGCCGCGCCGATGGCGCCATCGCCATTCACCAGAACCAACACGTCTTGAGGAATGCCGGCCTGGTGGAGCAGCCGAACCGCTGCTTCAGCGATGAGCGGTGTCTCTTCGGCCGGCTTGGCAACCACCGCATTGCCGGCGGCCAGGGCCGCGGCGATCTGGCCGGTGAAGATCGAAATCGGAAAATTCCAAGGGCTAATGCACGCGATTACGCCGCGCGGTCGATGAGTCGCATTGGCGAAACCACGGCGCAGCGGCGACGCGTAATAGCGCAGGAAATCGGCGGCTTCACGAATCTCACCGATGGCATTGGGGAATGTCTTGCCCGCCTCACGGCAGATCAAGCCCGACAATTGTGCCGCTTGCTCCTCCAGAAGCGCTGCTGCCCGTTCAAGGATGGTGGCGCGTTGCTCTGGCACCTGGTCACGCCATGCAAGCCAAGCGGCTTCGGCTTTTGCGACAGCAGCGGCGACCTCGGTCGCATCGGTGAGGCGAACGAATCCAACAATGTCCGATGGATCGGCCGGATTGCGGCTGGGCGTGCCATCAGGAGGCCACGCGGTCTCGGCGCCGTCCATTCCCGCCACGAATTCTGCCAATGCAGTGTCGTCATTGAAATCGAGCCCGGCGGAATTCGCTCGGTCGGTACCGAACAAATCGCGCGGCAAGGCGATATGCGCATGCGGCGCGCCGATGGGATTGTTCGCCGCAGCGGCTTCGATTGGGTCTTCGAGCAATGTCTTTATCGGGATCGAGGCCGTGGCCACGCGATTGACGAAAGATGTGTTCGCACCGTTCTCAAGCAGACGGCGGACCAGATAGGCGAGCAGGGTGTCGTGGGAGCCCACCGGCGCGTAGACGCGGCACGGTCGGTTGAGATGAGCCGCACCCACCACCTGTTCGTAAAGCGGCTCGCCCATCCCGTGCAGGCATTGGAACTCGTATTGCCCAGCATAGAAATTCGGCCCGGCCATCGCATGGATCGTCGCCAAGGTCAGCGCGTTATGAGTCGCGAATTGCGGATAGACCTCGCGCGGCGCGTCGAGCAGCTGCCGGGCACAAGCGATGTAGGAAACATCCGTGTGGTTCTTGCGCGTGAAGACCGGAAAATCCGCTTGCCCTTCGATCTGCGCACGCTTGATCTCGCTGTCCCAATAGGCGCCCTTGACCAGGCGCAGCATGATCCGCCGCTGTGTGCGCCGCGCCAGATCGATAACGAAGGCGATCACGGCATAGGCGCGTTTCTGGTAGGCCTGAACGACGAAGCCGATGCCATTCCAGCCCTGCAGCGCCGCATCGGCGCACAGCGCTTCGAGGATATCGAGCGAGAGATCGAGCCGTTCGGATTCCTCGGCGTCGATATTGATGCCGATATCGTATCGCCGTGCCAGAAGCGCCAATTCGCGGACGCGCGGCAAAAGCTCCGCCATTACTCGTGCGCGTTGAGACCGTTGGTAGCGTGGATGCAGAGCCGAGAGCTTGATCGACAGACCCGGCCCCTCATAGATGCCGCGCCCGGCTGAGGCTGTGCCAATCGCATGCAGCGCATTCTGATAGGATTCGAAGTAGCGCGCGGCATCGGCAGCGGTCATCGCCGCCTCGCCCAGCATGTCGTAGGAATAGCGGAAGCCAAGCACTTCCAACTTACGCGCGTTCTGCAATGCCTCATCGATGGTCTCACCGCGAACGAACTGCTCACCCAGCAGCTTCATCGCGATATCGACACCGGCGCGGATCAGCGGCGCACCGCCGCGCGCGATCAAGCGGGCGAGTGCTGCACCAAGTCCGGCTTCGTCGACCGTGCCGACCAGCTTGCCGGTGACTACCAAACCCCAGGTCGCCGCGTTGACGAAGGGCGAGGCTGAACGGCCAACATGATCATGCCATTCACCGCCGCCGACCTTATCGGCGATCAGCGCGTCACGCGTCGCGGTATCGGGGATGCGGAGCAACGCCTCGGCCAAGCACAGCAGCGCGATCCCCTCTTGGCTCGACAGCGCATATTCATGCATCAGCCCCTGGACCAACCCGCCCGATGGCCGCGTGCGCAGATGAGTGATGAGATCGGCGGCCAGTGCATGCGCCTGCGCCTTGATGGGCGTCGATAGCTGCGCAGCTTCGATCAGCGCTTTGACGCAATCGGGTTCGGCTTTGCGATGAAGGTCATCGATCGCGGCGCGAAGGCCCGTACGCGGCTGGATTTCAGCACGGAACGCTTCAAACGGAGACGGGCCATCAGGCATGCGATGATTCTAGGGTTTTACGACCGAGCAGGCTGGCCTGTTTGTTATGCCAATATAGTCCCTATGGACTATATTTTCGATTTCGTACGTAATTTTTTCTCCGAAAAGGCCGCTGATATGGATCAATTGGACCAAATCGACCGCAACATCATCAAGGCGCTGGAGGCCGATGGCCGGCTATCGATGGCCGAACTCAGCGCCGCGGTGGGACTTTCGAAAACACCGGTGCAGGCGCGCGTGAAGCGGCTCGAGGCCGAGGGCTATATCAAAGGCTATCGCGCCGCGATCGATTGGGCCCGGTTGGGCGAGGCGCATCTCGCCTTCGTGCAGGTGACGCTGTCGGATACGCGGTCGAAGGCGCTGCTCGAATTCAACAAGGCAGCGAAGACGATTCCCTCGATCGAGGAATGCCACATGATCGCCGGCAATTTCGATTACCTGCTGAAGGTTCGCACCAAAGACATCGCCACCTACCGCCGCGTGCTGGGCGAAGCGATCTCGGCGATGCCCCATGTGGCGCACACTTCGACCTTCGTGGTCATGGAAGCGGTATCGGACAAATAGGGCGCGCCGATCAGGCGTGGCTCGGCACCGGCGCCTGCCGGTTGGCGGCGTAGCGCCGCGCCAGGATCGCGCAGACCATCAATTGAATTTGGTGGAACAGCATCAGCGGCAACACGATCAACCCGATCGGATGGCCGGCAAAGATCACGCTGGCCATCGGCACGCCCGAGGCCAGGCTCTTCTTCGAGCCGCAGAAGACGATGGCGATCTCGTCCTCCTTGTTGAAACCGAAAGCGCGGCTGACAAAGGTGGTGGTCGCCAATACCGCGGCCAACAGCGCCGCATTCACGCCCACGATCACCGCGAAATCCTGCGCCGGCAGCTGATGCCAGATGCCGCCGATCACCGCCTCGCTGAAGGCACCGTAGACGACCAAGAGGATCGAGCCGCGATCGGTGTAGCTGAGCAGCCTCTTATTGCGCAGCGCCCACTTGCCGAGCCATGGCCGCGCGAGCTGACCGGCGACGAAGGGCAGCAGCAGTTGAACCGCAATCGCTAAGATCGCATGGGGCGAGAAGCCGCCATGGGCGCTGAGCAGCACGCCCGCCAGCACCGGCGTCACCAGGATACCGATCAGATTCGAAGCCGAGGCGCTGCAGATCGCGGCGGCTACATTGCCGCGCGCGATCGAGGTGAAGGCAATCGACGACTGCACGGTGGACGGCAAACAGCAGAGGAAGACGATGCCGATATAAACGTCGGGCGACATCAGCTTCGGCACCAGCACATGCGTGGCCAGGCCCAACAGTGGGAACACCAGGAAGGTGCAAGCAAACACCAGCACATGCAGCCGCCAATGTGCGATGCCTTGCACCACCACCTCACGCGGCAGGCGCGCGCCATACATGAAGAACATCACGCCGATCGCCAGATCGGTGAGGTACTTCAGATAGGTCGCACTCACCCCGCTGGCCGGCAGGATCGAGGCGGTCACGACCGTGGTGACCAGGGCCATCGTGAAACGGTCGACGCCGAAGCGCTCAAGTTGATGAAGAATCGACATGGCGGCACGTCCTGCATGGAAAACGCCTGAAATATCGGCCCGTTCGCGGATATTGTGAAGTCACATCACCGCTATTATTATCATCACAAATTGTGATTATAGGAGCGGCCATGCTCGATCCGATCCAACTCACCAGTTTCGTCGCGGTGGCGCGGGTGAAGAGCTTCACCGAGGCCAGCCGGCAATTGGGTTTGCGGCAATCCACCGTCAGCCAGCATGTGCGCAAGCTCGAAGACGCAACCGGGCGGCGGCTGTTCGTGCGCGACACCCATTCCGTCACGCTCACGGCCGATGGCGACACGATGGTCGAGTTCGCCCACACGATCCTCGACGCCAACGAGAAGGCGCAGCGCTATTTCGCCGAAACGGAATTGCGCGGCACCTTGCGCCTGGGCGCGTCGGAGGACTTCGTGCTGTCGCGTCTGCCGGAAGTGCTGCGCGACTTCCGCCGCCGCCACCCTTCCGTCGATATCGAACTGACTGTCGGTTTGAGTGGCGAACTGTATGAACGGCTCGATGGCGGCGAGCTAGACCTACTCGTCGCCAAACGGCGCGAAGGCGATGCGCGCGGCCAGGTGGTGTGGCGCGAACGGCTGGTCTGGGTGGCCGCCGATCCCTGGCGCCCCGATCCCGACCGGCCGCTGCCGCTGATCCTGTTCCGCCCGCCCAGCGTCACCCGCAAGGCGGCGCTCGAAGCGCTGGAAGAGATCAAGCGTCCTTGGCGGATCGTCTGCACCAGCGGCTCGCTCAGCGGATTGCGCGCGGCAGCACTCGCCGGATTGGGCGTCACCGCACAGTCGCGCAATCTGATCGTCGATGGGCTGAAGGAATTGCCGAGCTCGGCAGGGTTGCCCCTGCTGGCCGAAACCGAATTCGTCATCGTCGGCCGGGCGGCGCGGCTACAGGGCCCAGCTGGGGCACTCTCGACCGCGCTGATGGAAAACGGCAACGCCTTCCGCGACTACCGGAAATAGGGACGTCGTGACTTTCCTGTGGCTGCCGCCGATCTTACGCGATTGTGGCACGTGATCCCACGCGGCTACCGTCACAGGACGCGTCTTCGCTGTCTCGCTATATTGAGGATGGGCGGGTTAGTCGAAGATTTGGCTGGTGTGGGTACGCTGGCCAAGGTGGTTGGAGCATCTCGTGCCTGTGTCGGACCCTGCCCCGAATCCGATTGATCCATTCTATGTCCTGACGCGCCTGGGTTACGGCCCGCGCCCGGGCGATCTCGCGCAATTCGCCAACCAAGGCTTCCCGCGCTGGTTCGACGAGCAGCTGCACGCACCGCCGGTCGATGAGCCCGAGGTGGCGCAGGCGCTCAGCGTCGCCCGGCTGCGCATCAAATACGGCGCCGGCGATCCGGCCAAGAATCAGCCCTGGCCGGCGGTCGATGAGATGCGGCCGTTGACGATGCTGAACCAGCCGATCGAAGCGCTGTGGCCGATGCTGGCCGAGCGCGACAAGCACGCATCGCAGGAACGGCGGCGCCCGCTGATCGAGGTGATGGCGGCAACCCTGATTCGCGCCACCCATGCGCGCTATCAGCTACGCGAGGTGATATGCAATTTCTGGCACGATCACTTCAACGTCGATGCGTGGCATTCCGAGCAAGTGGCGGTGGCCCTGCCGGCCTATGATCGCAATGTGATCCGGCCGAATGCGTTGGGCAATTTCCACCAGATGCTCGAAGCCGTCGCGACCTCCACCGCGATGCTCTATTACCTTTCGAACCATTCCTCGCGCGCCGGCGCGGCCAACGAGAATTATGGCCGCGAGTTGTTCGAGCTTCATACGCTCGGGCGCGACGCCTATCTCAACGACAAATACGATCGCTGGCGCGAAGTGCCCGGTGCGACGGACGGCCATCCCGCGGGCTATATCGATGAAGACGTCTACGAATCGGCCCGCGCCTTCACCGGTTGGACGGTCGAGGACGGCGCGGCGATCGATGGCGGCCGCAAGCTGCCGAACACAGGCAAATTCGCCTATGTCGAGAATTGGCACGACGGCTATCAGAAGCGTGTGTTGGCCACCGACTTCAACGAGTTTCAGCCGCCGATGGCCGATGGCAAGAAGGTGCTCGATCTCGTTGCCAGCCATCCCGCCACCGCACGCTACATCTGCCGCAAGCTGGCACGACGTTTGGTCTCGCAAACACCGTCGCCGCAGCTTGTCGCCGCCGCTGCGGACGTGTGGAGCAAGAACATCCATGCGCCCGATCAGATCGCGAAAGTGGTGCGGGTGATCGCACTGTCGCCCGAATTCGCTCAGGCGCGCGGCGAAAAGGTTCGTCGCCCTCTTGCCCTTGTCGCGGGATTCGCACGTGCGACCGGGCTCGATCTGATGCCGACCGAGCCATTGATCAACACCATCGCCGATGCTGGCCAGCGTCTCTACGGCGTGCCCGAACCGACCGGCCTGCACGACGATCTCCGCCATTTCAGCGGCACCAATGAGATGCGGCAGCGCTGGCTGCTGGCGCTTGGCCTTGCGCAGAACTATTGGGGCACAGGCGTTCTCAACCCCGAGGCCATGACGCCGGCCTTGGTGCGGAACTATGGCGAAGTGGCCGCCTACTGGCTGATCGCGCTCACCGGCTCCAGCGATCCGAACCAGATCGTCGCGATCACGGCCGGCATGAACATCATGCCCGAACAGCCGCTCGACCCGCGTGATCCGAATCTCGGCAAACGCCTCGCGCTGATCGCCGCCTACGCGGCGATGTCGCCCGCATTCCAAAGCTGCTGAGGAGGATGGCCATGACACTCTCTCGCCGCACCATCCTCAAAGGCGTCGCCGGTGGCGCGCTGACAGTTCTCGCGCCGATGCCGGGCCTATCGCTCTATGCCAATGCCGCGCAAGCCGATGCGCACAAGATCCTGATCATCGTCCATCTGCGCGGTGGTGCCGATGGGCTCAATCTGGTTTCGCCGGCAAGCGATGCCAATTTCATCGCCGCGCGCACAAGCGAATTGCGCGTAGCGATGGATGGTTCCGATCCCGGCTTCGCGCTGGCCAACGGCCCCGATCCGCATATCGACTTCCGCCTGCACAGCTCTGCCGGCGGCCTGGCCGAACTCTATAAGAATGGCACGCTTGGCATCATCCACGCTGCTGGTTTAACGGATGGCACCCGTAGCCACTTCGTCGCCACCGATATGATCGATCGTGGCGTGGCCGATGTGCCGAACCTGTCGCATAGCCGCGAAGGATGGATGGCGCGCTATCTGAGCGGCGACGCCGCAGCCCGCCAACCCATCGCCGCGGTTTCGGCCTCGTCGGCCGTCGGCGGCGAGTTCGCCAATTGGCCGAATGCGTTGGCCGTGCCCGATCTCGGCGGCGGCTTCGCGCCCGCCGGCGGATCGCAGGCGCTCGATGTGCTTTCGCGCTTCTATACGAATGCCGCCGATCCGATGGGGGAGGCCGGGCGTTCGGCGCTGGCGGCAATGGCGACGATCAATGCCGGCGTGCGCCGCGATCCCAAAGGCGCGGCGATTCCCTATCAGCCCGAAGGCGGCGCGAACTATGATTCCGCCGGCGAATTCGGCCGGTCGCTGAAGACGCTGGCGCAACTGATCAAGATGGAGATCGGCCTCGATGTCGCCACCGTCGATATCGGCGGCTGGGACACGCATGAGTACCAACCAGGCCGTTTCAAGGGCGCGGTGACGCAGCTCTCGAATGGGTTGGCTGCCTTCTGGAACGATACCGCGCGCTACCACGACCGCATCGTCATCGTGACGGTCAGCGAGTTCGGCCGGCGTTTACGCTCGAACCGCAGCCAGGGCACCGATCACGGTCGCGCCGGCGTGATGATGGTGATGGGTGCGGGCGTGCGCGGTGGCCGATTCTTCGGGCGCTGGCCTGGCCTGGACAACGCGCAACTCGACGAAGGCGTCGATCTGGCGGTGGCGACCGACTATCGGCAGGTTTTCACCGAGGTGCTGAAGCATCGCAGCACCGCGCCAACCAAAGACGTGTTCCCTGGCTTCACGCCAACGGCGTCGTTGGGCATCTTCAGCGCTTAGTGAGAGTTATTTGCCCTGCCATTGCGGTGCGCGCTTTTCCTGAAAGGCGCGGACGCCTTCGTTCTGATCCTCGGACTGCAGCGCTTCGATCAATCCGGGCAGACGCTGTGCCTGTGCCTCCTGCACCGTCAGCGTCTCGCCGGCGCGCACCATCTGCTTGATGGCGCGGACCGAGAGCGGCGCACAGGCCAGGATCTCGCCGACCCAGCGATCCACCGCCGCATCGAGTTCCGCGAGGGGCACGACCTCGTTGACCAGGCCGAACTGCAGCGCTTCATCGGCGGCGATGCGCCGGCCGGTCAACAACATGCTCATCGCGCGCACATGGGAGACGCGGCGCGGCAGCATGGCGATGCCGCCATCCAGTGCCAGACGGCCGACGCGCGGCTCGGTCAGACCAAAGGTCGCGTTCTGCGCCGCGATCACCAGATCGCAGCCCAGCACCATCTCGAACCCGCCGCCCAGCGCATGCCCGTTGACCCGCGCGATCACGGGCACATTCAATGTCGTACGCAACGCGATGCCGCCAAAGCCGCCGGGCCGCGGCGCCGCCCAGTATTCCAGTCCGGTCATGCCACCGCCCGACTTCATATCGGCGCCGGTACAGAAGGCGCGCTCACCCGTGCCGGTCAGCACGACAACGCGGACAGCGCGATCCTTCTCGATTTTGTCCCAGGTCTCCATCAACGCGCGCTCGGTCTCCAGATCGACCGCGTTCATGCGGTCGGGCCGATCGATCGTGACGCGCGCGACACCATCCTTCAGCGTATAGGCAACGGTCATTTTTATTTCCTCGTCGCTCTGCGTTTCACGCAACCGTCGGCGTGCTCTGCACGCAAACAAAGGATAGGCGGCAAAGCCGCCGGGCGCGCTCCGCGCTCACGGCAACACCTTTTCGGCGCGCAACGCCGCGATCTTGGCGTCGTCATAGCCGAATTCCTGAAGCACGGCGGAGGTGTGCTCGCCCAGCTGCGGCGGCACATAGCGGACCTGAAACGCGGACGGGTCCATCGTCAGCGGCGAGGCGACGACGCGCATCGGCTCATTGCCGCCCTTCACCGCCGGCTTGTCGAGAGACAGAACCATATTGTTGGCGGCTGTCTGATCCGAGGCCAGTGCTTCGGTCAGCGTTTGCACCGGCGCGCAGAGCAGATCCTGCTCTTCGAGCTTGCCCAACCAATAGGCGGTGGTGTTCGAGGCGAATTTGGCAGTGAACAGCGCTTGCAACTCGGCACGCCGCGCGACCTGATTTTCAAAGGTGGCATAGAGCGGATCGGCCGACATATCTTCGACGCCCAGCGCCGCGCAGATGTCTTTCAGCGGATTGATCTTGAACGCGCCGACTAGGACGATCGCGCCGTCAGTCGTCTTGAACACGCCGGTCAGTGGATACGAACCCCAATTGAGCTCGCGCTTGCGCTGCATCCACATCGCCGCTTCCTGCATCTGCATGGCGATCATCGAGTCGTAGAGCGAGACCGAAACCTGCTGCCCGCGTCCCGTCTTGTCGCGCTGGAGCAGCGCCAGCAGGATCGCCTGGATCATATGCATCCCGGCCGAATAGTCGGCCAGCGCCGTGCAGTAGATCGACAGCGGCACTTGGCCATCGGAGCGCCGCGCCATCACGCCCGAGACCGCCTGCGCGAGAATGTCCTGTCCGCCTTTGTGGGCGAACGGACCGTTCTGGCCGAAGCCGGAACCGAAGGCGCAGATGATGCGCGGGTTGATTTCGGAGAGCTTGGCATAGCCGAAACCCATGCGCTCCATCACGCCGGCGCGAAAATTGTTCACCACGACATCGGCCTTCTTGACCATGTCGTAGATCAGCGCCTTGCCGGCATCGCCGCGCGTGTCGATCACGATCGAGCGCTTGTTGCGGTTCAGGCTGCGGAACACGGGATTGTCGAGCCCATCGGGATCGGCGCCGACCGAGGTGCGCGATAGATCACCCGTGCCCGGCCGTTCGATCTTGATCACATCGGCGCCGTAGTCGGCCAACGTCTGGGTGCAGCACGGCCCCATCATCACCTGGGTGAAGTCGAGAACCCGCACGCCCGCCAAGGGCTGCAGCGTGCCGTTTGCCGAAGTCATGCCACTTTCTCCGTCTGATCGCTGTTTGCATTGGGCGCCGGTACATCGCCGGGATCGGCACCCTGCGCTCGCATGCGTGCCTGAATCTTGCGGGCATCGACTTCGGCCACGCCGATATTGCCGTCGACCGCCAACGCAGCCGCGATACCCACCGCTTCGCCCATCGCCATGCAGGGCGGAATCTCGCGCGACATCTTCTGCGCTGCCGAGGTCGACGAATAGTGCCGGCCCGCGACGAGCAGCCCATCGACATTGCGCGGCAGAAGGCTGCGATAGGGATAGTAATAATCGCGGCCGCGCGCGACGCTGTCGGCGAAGTGCCGCCGGCCCATCACATCGTCCTTGGTCATCACATAGACGCCTTCGAGCAGGCGGGTCTGGCGGATGCCGAGCTGCGGCGCGACGTCGATCAGATAAGCGTCCTTGAAACCCGGCAGCTTGGCACGCGCGAATTCGATCGCCTCGGCCATGTGCCGGCGGCCCTCGAAATCGGCGCGTGTGAGATCGGCGACGGCTAGGCCGTCATAGCCGGTCATGTGCGGGCAGTTGCACCAGATGACGCCGGGCAGTGGCGTCTTCAGCCACCACTTGTCCCAGGAGCCGCCGAGAATGCGCTTGATCTCGCGGTCGACGGTATGGAACGCCTCGGACTCTTCGTATTCGAAGCGCTCGGCCTCCACGACATCGACGCCACCCAAGCGGAACACCGTGGTGACGATATAGGAGCCCTTGCTGTGCGGCGCCCCGGCCGAGGCCGCAACATCGAGATCGCCCGACGCGTCGACGACAACATCGCCCAGGATCGCCTGACGGCCCTCCTTGCTTTCGACGATCACACCGGTGACGCGGCCGTTCTCGACGATCGCGCTGGAAAAGGTGCTGTGCAGACGCAACTGAACCTTCGCCTCGCTCACCATGTCGTTGGCGACACGCTTATAGGCATCGGGATCGAACGCGGCGGCATAGCAGATCGGCTGCGGCTTCTGATGCGAGGTGAAATCGAACAGACCCCAGCGCGACCATTTGCGCCACATCGCGGCATCGGAGCGGCGATCGGCTTCAGGCGGCGTGACGCAAAGACCGAGACGCTCCATGCGGCCGATCATCTCGGCACAGAGGCCCTTCACGCTGATCTCGGCGCCGTTGCACATATCGTCGAGGACCAGGACCATGCCGCCCGAGGCAAGCCCGCCGAGATAGGGATAGCGCTCGACCAGGATGACCGAGAGTCCGTTGCGCGCGCCCGATACCGCCGCGGCGATGCCGGCCGGACCGCCGCCAACCACGACGAGATTCGCCTGGGCGACAACCGGCACCTGCCGCGCGGATTCGATGATGACTCGGCGTTCCTCGCTCATGTCCGTCCTCCACTCATCGCGCTTGCGCGACGTTCCATTTGATGATGCGGGTTTCGGCCACACTGATGATGCCGAAGAACAGCAGCGCCAGCGCCGAGCCCATGACGACGCTGGCATAGAGCAGCGCGGAGTCGAAACTGTAGGTGGCCTGGATGATCAGCGCGCCGATGCCGACATTGGTGCCGATCCATTCGCCGACGATGGCGCCGATCACCGAAGTCGAAGCGGTGATGCGCAGCGCCGAGAACAGGAATGGCAGCGCATTCTTCACCCTCACCTTGAAGAAAACTTCCCAATCGCTGGCCGACAGTACGCGCATCAATTCGAGCGCTTGCGGGTTCACGTCGCGGAAGCCGCGCGTCATGTTCACCAAGGTGGGGAAGAAGCAGATGATGGCCGAGATGGCGACTTTCGGCGCGATACCATTGCCGAGCAGCAGCACCAGGATCGGCGCGGAGGCCACGATCGGGATCGTGTTGACCATCAGCGCCACAGGGTAGAACGCTTCTTCGACCACTTTGCGCTGGACGAAGGCCGTGGCAATCAACACAGCAATCGTGTTTCCGAGCACGAAGCCAACCACCGCTTCGAGCGCCGTCGGGGCCAGATTGACCAGCATCATGTGAAAGCGCGTGACAAAGACCTGGGCCACGGCCAAGGGCGACGGCGCAATAAAGGGCTTCACGCCGAGCTGCGTGACGGCCTGCCACCACAAAATGCCGATGCAGAGCACGGCCAGAACCGGCAACAGCCGCTTCCGCCATTTCAGCCGGCTGCGCCGCGCGGCATCGACAGCAAGCGCAGCCTGATCGGCCTCTGAGATCGCGGCGACGCTGACCTTTTCGACCGGCGCGCTCATCAGCAGGTCTCCAGCACGGTGCGGAGATAGCCGGCGAGTTTCACGAACTCGACTGTCTCGCGCACCGGCAGCCGGCGTGGCGATGGCAGATCGACCGTGACCAATTCGCGCACCCGGCCCGGCCGCGCCGCCAGCAGCAACACCTGCTGGCCGAGGAACGCCGCTTCGTAGATCGAGTGGGTGACGAACAGCACCGTGACGCCGGTCGAGGCCCAGACATCGAGCAGTTCTTCATTCAACCGATCGCGCGTGATTTCATCGAGCGCGCCGAAGGGCTCATCCATCAGCAGCAGCTTAGGCCCGCAGATCAAGGCCCGCGCGATCGCGACACGCTGGCGCATGCCGCCCGACAGCTCATGGGGAAAGGCGTCTTCCCAGCCGGCTAGGCCGACCAACGCCAGAAGCTCCTCGGCCGAACGGTTGCCGCGATGCGCAGCGCCGCCACCCACTTCGAGCGGCAGCATCACGTTCTGGATCGCCGTGCGCCACGGCAGCAACGCCGCGTCCTGAAACACGAAACCGATCTCGCGATTCTTACGCGCAACCTCGGGCTTCTCACCGAGAACCGTGACCGTGCCCGAGGTTGGATGCAGCAGATCGGCGACAACGCGCAGCAAGGTCGATTTGCCGCAACCCGATGGGCCCAACAGTGTGAGGAAACTGCCGCGGGGGACGGCGATCGATATGTCCTGTAATGCCGTCGTCACGCCACGCGCCGTGACGAAGCGCATCGTCACGCCACGGCAATCCACCGCGGCTTCGGTCGTCTTGGACGAAACGGTCATCGCGTCCATGACAGTGTCCCGTTCAATCAGCCCAGTTTCGGCCTTGTATCTTTCGTCGCGTCGAGCACGGCTGTGCTGATCACGTCTTCGAGCTTGGGCTTGGCCGCGGGGAATTGCTTGAGCTGGTCGTAAAGATCGATCTGGCCCTGCCACACGGCAGGCGAGAATGTGCCCCAGCCGTCCTTCTTCGTGGTGGCCTGGAAAACGTAGGTGTTGAGCGTCTTCACCGCCACGTTTTCATCGGCCTTCACCAGATTGGGGTATTCCTTCAGCAGCAGATCGACGGCCTGTTCCGGATTCTGATAGGCATAGGCCCAGCCCTTCGACGACGCGCGCGTGAAAGCCACGATCACATCGAGATTCTTGGTGAGCGTGTCCTTGGTCGCGTAATAGGGCAGGCCGTAAAGCTGCACACCTTCGTCCCACAGGCGCATCGCGACGTAGTCATCGCCCAAGACGCGCATGGCCGTGGTGTTGGTCAGCCAACCGGTGAAGACATCGACTTGCCCGGTCAGCAGCGGCGTCATATCGGCGCCGACCACCACCACTTCAACCTTGTCCTCGGGCACGTTGTTCTTGCGCAGCAGCGCCGAGAGCAAAATCTTGCCGGTGGCCTGAACGCCCACCTTCTTGCCGATCATATCCTCGGGCTTATGCACCGGGTTCTTTTTCAGCGAGATGAAGGAATAGGGATGCTGCTGACAGCCCACCGCGAAGCACTGCGTGGGGATCGATTGCGACGCCGCCAGCATCAGCGATGGGCTGGACGAGACCTGCCCGATATCGGCGCGGCCCGAGGCCACGATCGCGACGCCGTCGATATTCGGGCCGCCGGCATTGATGACGAGGTCGATCTTCTCGGCCTCGAAATAGCCGAGTTGCTTGGCAACGACTTCGCCGATCTGGTTGTCACCGGCCAGCCAGCCGAGCTGCATGGTGACGGTGGTGGTCTTCGCCTGCGCGCCACCGAGACGCGGGTAAAGACCTGTGGCGCCGAGACCCAGCGCGGCCAAGCCGCCCTTGGTCAAACTGCGCCGCGAAATCACGAGTCGTGAGCGTGTCGTCGAGATCGATTTCACCGTCATTGCTGCCCCTCCCGCTGCGTTGCCGGCATCGCCCGGGCGTATCCCCAGAGCGACCGGAAAAGCCTAGTCCTATGTCACCGCTCTCGAAAAGAAGATAAATTCGCACGAGGTGATGCTATTTTGGCATCACCTCCTTTAGCCCGGGAATCGCCCATGCATTCGGTGGCGCTGCGCTATTTGAACGAAGTGGCCCGGCTGGGCTCGATCCGGCGCGCAGCCGAGGCCCTGAATGTGGCCTCGTCGGCGGTCAACCGCCAGGTTCTCAAGCTGGAAGAGGAGATCGGCACGCCCCTGTTCGAGCGCAGCCGGTCCGGCGTGCGGCCGACCGCGGCGGGCGAAGTGCTGCTGCGCCACATCCGCGCGACGATCAGCGACCACCAGCGCGCGATTGCCGAGATCGCCGGACTGTCGGGCATGGTGACCGGCACGGTGCGGATCATTTCGCTCGAATCCTTGGCGGTGCGCTTCATGCCACGCGCGATCAAGGAACTCTCCGAACGGTATCCGCGCGTCACCTTCACGGTGATCGTGGTCGATCCCAGCGAGATCGCCGAGGAACTGCGCTCGGAGCGCAACGATTTCGGCGTACTGTTCGTCGACCGCCGCTATCGCGGTATCGACGTGGTGGGCGACATCCACACCGCCGTCGGCGCGGTGATGCGGCCGAACCATCCCCTCGCGCGGCGCAAGCGCCTGACGCTGACCGATTGCGCCGCCTATCCCGTGGTCATGCTGCATGACCGCTGGCTGCTCGACGCGATCATGACCACCGAATTCGCCAAATCGGGCGCGCGCCTGATGCCGCGCGTCATTTCCAATTCGATCGAGTTCATGCGCCATATCATGCTCTCGGATCTCGGCATCGGCTTCTTCACGCCGGCCGGGTTCATCGACGAAATCCGGCGCGGCGAATTGGTGCATGTGCCGCTGTCCGAGCCCCGCTTGAACGACAGCCGCATCGGCCTGCTGGTGCCGCGCCGCAGCAGGCAATCGCCGGCTGCGCAGCTCGCGATCAACCATATCGCCAAGCAACTCGAGTCCTTCGGCCGCGATTTGGCCGCGGTCGGAACCGCGCGTCGCGTCAGATAGGTCGTCGCCGTCCACAAATCGAAAGCCTGTGACGCCTATGGTTCCTCATAGAGGCGATAGGCGATCCGATTTTGTCACTGAGCGGCGTATGACTTGTCGAGGATTTGTCACCGAAGGATAGGCAAAGTTAGCTAGGTTTTTCGGGCGCCCTTTGCCCACCTCAAGTGCGGATGTGCAATAGCGACACGACAAAAACGTAACGCCCCTTTCTCCCCTCCCCTAACCAGGTCGGCCTCCAGTGCCCCGGACTCACCGCAGCGAAGTTCGCGATCGTCACTGGCGCCAACATACCGAAGAGCGCTTACCCGTCGTTCATCTCATCGATGGCGATCACCATCTGCGCAGCGGTCTGGAGCACCAAGAGGAAGGCGCGCACGGCTTCGTTGTCAGCGAATATGCGGCTGTCGCGGCCTTTATCGCGTCCTACGATGGCGCGCGCCCGAGCTGCATTCTCATCCGTCTTCTCAAAGATCATCGCGGCGTCGCGGAAACGCTGCGGCGCTTGGCCGAACACAGCATCCATCTGCCGGTGATCGTGTTGGCGGATCACGCCGATATTCCCACGGTGGTGGAATGCATGAAGCTCGGCGCGTCGGATTTTTTAGAACTACCGATCGATCTCGAGGACCTGCGTCAGCGGATCGAGGATCTTCTGGCCGATGACGCCGAGCGGGCACGGACCGATACCGAAATAGCGGCGGCCTCACGGCGTTTCGTTAATCTCAGTCAGCGCGAGCGGCAAATCCTCGACCTCATTCTGCACGGTTCGGGCAGCAAAGAGATCGGGCGGCTGCTGGATATCAGCAGCAAAACCGTCGATGTGCATCGCACCAATCTGATGCGCAAAGTGGGAGTGACGTCGGTCACACAGCTTGTGAACATGGCTTTGTCGATCCGGCATCATCGTAAAACCTGATCACGTGCCATAATTCTCATCGATATCCGCGAATGCAGCGATGATACAAGTCATTGATCCTTCCCGATGTCACAGCTGAGCGTATTAACGAAAATCGATTTAAGAAATTTTCTTACGTAATCCTCCCCATTGTTGCTCGGGGTTTTCCCGATAGCATGCCCATCACTTGCTGATGGGGCGTTACGCAGTTGTTGGGGTGGTCCCCTTCCGGCCGAGCCGGATCGGGAACAGCAGCACGGTCTAAGCCTCCAGAGCCATCGCGCTCACGAGCGAAACTTGCGCATAGCGCACCGCCGTGGGCGCCACGAAACGCGCAGAGCCCGACAGCATGTTGGGCTCTGGACACTACCCGGCTGTCGAATGTCGGCCGGCACGTATTCGGAACTCTAGCAGGAGAGAATCTCAGATATGGATCGACGCAGTCTTTTGACCGCCATGGGCGGCGTGTTTGCAGCAGCGGCGGGGACCTCGGCCGTTACCGCGATTACGACGACACCTGCCGCGGCGACGACGACCAAAGCCAGCCCGTCCGTGTTCGACTACGGCGCGGTCGGCAACGGCACCACCGACGACAGCGCCGCATTCAGCGCTGCTCTCAAGGCGGCGGCCCTCGGTGGCTTCATGGTTCAGGTACCGGCCGCGACCTATGCGATCGCGAACCCAATCACCTGGACCTCGACCACCAATGTTGGCCAGAACTGGGGCTTCCAGTGCCAGGGCGCGACCCTGGTCTCGAAGATCACCAACGGCGCCGACATCATGAAACTCGTTTCCGTCAACACCGTTCGTTATTTCCGCATCGTCGGTGGTTTATCGATTGTCGGCTCGGGATCGGATGGCAACGGTATCCATCTGCAGTGCCTGGGCAGTGCCATCTATTTTTACAATAACCAGATCGACGCCGTGTCCATCGAGAATGTTGGCGCCAACGGCTTGCTTTTTGAAGGCAATGTTTTCGAGAGCGTTATTTCGAACAGTTATTTCCAGAACGCCAAGAAGAGCGGCGCCGTTTTCGCTCAGTCGCAGGGCGGCGTGTGCTCGGCGATCAACGTTATTTCGTGCTTCTTGAACCAGAATGGTCAGTACGGGTTGTTCTGCACCAATTACGACAGCACCTATGGCGGCACGACCGATGTGCGCGTCTATGGCGGCTATTGCCGGGACAACCAGAGCTTCGGCTTCTATTACAACAACGGCACGGGCGGCACGAGCTGCATCGAGCAAGTCGGCTTTGAGAATAATTGCCGCTCGCTCAGCCCGGGCGATCCGAACGGCGCGCATATCTATGCGTTGTCGTCGCTCAATCTGCGCAATGTGGGCGGCTACAACCAGCCGGGCGGCGCCACTTACATGGTGCGTGGTTACTTCACCGGCCTGACAGTATTCGATGGCTGCTCGCAATCTGCGGGTGGCGCGATGCTGGCCACCGGTAAATCCCGTCTGGTTCAGGTCAACGGAACCTCGGCAGGCTACATCCTGATGCGGGCCTGTGGCGGCGGCGTTGACATCGTCTCCGGCACAGCCTGCGGCTGGACGGCACAAAATTGCACCGGCGTGTCGCCGCGCGGCAATTTGGCGATGAACTTGACGGTGTGAGGTTAAGGCGAGGCATTCGCGCCTCGGATACTACGCGTGCGTAAAGGCGGTGCCGATCCTGGCGTCAGGATGGCGCAGACGGCACCGCCACTTCGCTCTCGACGACAAGAAAGGATTTCTTCGTCCGATGACTACGTTCGTACCCGACTGGTCTGCCTTTCTCCCCATCCTCGTCGCGCCCTTTGCCGCCGCGGGCACAACCCTGCTGGCCGCCGATGTGACGGGGCGCTATCACCGTATTGCCGGTGACGGACGCGACACGATGCCGGGCAACGCCCTTTTCCTGGCGCCGGTGTTGTCGATCGCCGCAATCCTGATTGCCGTGTGGACCGGCTTCGCTGCGCCGGCTTCGATCGTCTGGATCTCCTGCCTGTTCGGCTGGACCCTGTTGGCGCTGGCGATCATCGATCTGCGCCTGATGATCCTTCCCAATTTCCTGACGATCAGCCTGGCCCTCGCCGGCTTTATCGTCACCCTGACCACCGACGCCGATCGCTTTCCCGACAGCGTGATCGGCGCGGCCGTCGGCTACGCCATCCTAGCGCTGATCCGCATCAGCTACCGCAAACTACGCGGCCGCGATGGGCTGGGCGGCGGCGACGCCAAGATGCTGGGCGCCATCGGCGCCTGGGTCGGCTGGCAGGATTTGTCGAGCGTCGTTCTCATCGCGGCACTGTGCGGCCTTGCCATCATCGGCGTCAGCAGCCTGATGAAAGGCAAGCTCGACCCGCAACACCGCCTGCCCTTCGGCCCGTGCCTCGCGTTCGGCGCCTGGGTGGTCTGGCTGCACGGAGGCGTGGGCGTTGGCTAGGACCGTCGCGATCATCGAGACCCGCGCGGCTCTCGAGCAAGGCCTGCTCGCGGCGCTAATCGCCAACGGGCGGCTGACGGAAGCCGCCGCGGTCCGTGCACAACGCGCTGCGGCGGAAAGCGGCGAGTTTCTCGAAAGCGTATTGTCCAATCTGGGACTGGTCGGCGAGCGCGAAATCGCCGGCGCCGTCGCCACCCTTCTCGATCTTCCCGTCTCGACGCTGGCCGACCTGCCGGCGATCACGCCCCAAGACCACGGCGCCAGCATCAAGTTCCTGCGCGAGATGCGCATCCTGCCCGTGGCCGTGAGCGAGACCGAAATCGTCCTCGCCATGGCCGACCCGCTGGATCGCTTCGCTGTCCAAGCGATGCAGATGAGCGCCGGCCGGACGGTGACGCGCATGGTGGCCGCGCCCTCCGACATCAAAACCGCGCAGGACCGGCTGTTCGAAGGCAGCAAGCAGGATTTCGGCACGATCGTCGACGAGATCGTCGAGGCCGGCGAAGACAGCCTCGATGACGACGTCGAACGGCTGCGCGATCTGGCCAGCGAAGCGCCAGTGATCCGCCTGGTCAATCTGACCATCGAACGGGCGATCGACGCACGCGCGTCCGACATTCATATCGAGCCCTTCCGCGGCCGGCTGCTGGTGCGCTATCGCGTCGACGGCGTGTTGCACGAGGAAGTGGAGCCGCCGGCGCAGTTGCGCGCCGCCATCGTTTCGCGCATCAAGATCATGGCGCGGCTCAACATCGCCGAGCGCCGTCTGCCGCAAGATGGACGTATTCGCTTTGCCCAGCGCGGCCGCGATCTCGATCTGCGCGTCGCCACTATTCCGACGCTGCATGGCGAAGCGGTGGTGATCCGCATTCTCGACCGCGGCGCACTGGAAAGCGAATTCACCGCGCTGGGTTTCGCACCCGAGGCCGAAGCTACATTGCAGGCCGCCTTGAACCGTCCGCAGGGCATCGTGCTCGTGACGGGCCCGACCGGCAGCGGCAAAACGACGACCCTCTATACCGGCCTGCTGCAGCTGAATGCGCCCGAGCGCAAGCTGTTCACCGTCGAAGACCCGATCGAATACGAGCTCGAAGGCGTCAATCAGGTTCAGGTCAAGACGCAGATCGGCCTGACCTTCGCGCAGGTGCTGCGTTCGATCCTGCGCCAGGACCCCGACATCATCATGATCGGCGAAATCCGCGATCTCGAGACGGCGCGGGTGGCGGTTCAGGCCTCGCTGACCGGCCATCTCGTGCTCTCGACGCTGCACACCAACGACTCGGCGAGCGCGCTGAGCCGCCTGCTGGACATGGGCGTCGAGGACTATCTCGTTACCTCCACCGTCACCGCCATCGTCGCGCAGCGGCTGGTGCGCGTGTTGTGCGAACAGTGCCGCGAAGCCTATCCGGCTTTGCCCGAGATGGTCCGCGAACTCGGCCTGCCGCATGCCGAAGGCGCGCCGAACCCGATTCTCTATCGCGCCTGCGGCTGCGCGGCGTGCGGCGGGACCGGCTATCGCGGCCGAACCACGGTCGCCGAAGTTCTGTCACTGACCGATGCGATTCGCCGTCTGGTGCTCGATCGCGCCGATGCGCGCACGATCCAGGCCGCCGCGGTCGAAGGCGGTATGCGCACCATGTATGGCGACGGCATGGCCAAGGCATTGGCTGGCGTGACCTCGGTGGACGAGGTGTTGCGCGTTACGCGGGAAGATTGAGATGGCTCGGTTCCGTTACAAAGCCGTATCGGCCAACGGTGCCCCGAGTGAGGGCGAAATGGACGCTGCTAGTCGCGAAGAGGTGATCGCGCGGTTGCAGGCGGCCGGCGCCATTCCGATCCGTGCGACCGAGGCCGGCTATCATCGCCTGAGCCAGTTCCTGACCGCCGATATCGCCTTTCGCCGGAAGCCGTCGACCGCCGTTGTCGCCGGGTTCATCGCGCAGTTGAGCGCGTTGCTGCGCGCCGGCCTGCCGCTCGATCGCGTTCTCGAAATCCTTCACGAAGTGGCCGGACGCGATGACGAAGCGAAGCTGGCGGCGCGATTGCTCAACGAAATCCAGCGCGGACGCTCGCTCGGCGATGCGATGACGGGCGAGTCGATGTTCTCGCGACTCTGCGTCAGCATGGTGCGCGCGGGCGAGGCCAGCGGCACGCTTGATGCCGCCCTGGCCCGCCTGGCTGGATTTCTCGCCCATGCCGAAGAGATGAAGGCCAAGCTGCGCTCGGCGCTGCTCTATCCGATCATCGTGCTGATCGCCTGCGGCATCTCGCTTGCTGTCTTGTTCGCTTTCGTCATACCGCGCTTCCGCCCGTTCTTCGCGGCCGCCAAAACGCATCTGCCGCCGATGACCCGCATTCTTCTCAATGTCAGCGAGGTGGTGGAGCATCACTGGCTGCACGGTCTGATCGCCATCGTGGCGATGCTGGTGACGGGTCTGGCCCTGCTGCGCGACAAGTCGCGCCGCCGCCGCTGGGATGCCTGGGTGCTGCGCCTGCCGCTCTTCGGCGAATTGATCCGCAAGACCGAGATCGGCCAGTGGAGCGATGTGCTGGGGACGCTGTTGAAGAACGGTGTGCCGCTCGAAGGCGCGCTGACCATCGCCGGTGAGACGATGCGCAACTCGGCGCTGATCACGGCGGCCGTGAGCGTTGCGCGCGCCGTGGTGGAAGGTGCGGGGCTTTCCGAGCCGCTGCGCCGCGCCGGCGTGTTCCCTCCTTTGGTTCTGCGTCTGGTGCGCGTCGGCGAAGAAGCCGCACGGCTGGACGACATGCTGCTGGAACTGGGCGCGATCTATGCCCGGGAAACGGATCGGCAGCGCGAGCGCCTGGTCACTTTGATCGGGCCGGCTCTCACGATCGGCATGGGCCTGATCGTGGCGGTGGTCATGGGATCGATCGTGACCGCCATCCTGGGTGTCTACCGATTGGCGATTTGAGGATGAGGACAATGCAAAACGATATCACATCGAAGACCGAGCAAGACGAAGCCGAGGACATTCGCGGCTTCTCCTTGATCGAAATGCTGGTCGTCCTGGCGCTGATCGGCCTTGTCACGGCGCTGATCGGCCCGCAAGTGGTCGGTTATCTGGGCGACGCCAAGCAGGATGCGGCCAAGGCCGAGATTTCGAATATCGAAACATCGCTCGATCTCTTCAAGCTCGATGTCGGCCGTTACCCCACCGAACAGGAAGGCCTCGCCGCGCTGGTGGAAAAGCCCGACAGCATTTCGCATTGGCACGGGCCCTATCTGCGCCACGACCATGTGCCGGACGATCCATGGGGTCACGCCTATGTCTTCCACGTTCCCGGCAAGCACGAGCGCTACGACCTGTTCACGCGCGGACCTGAGGGCAATCAAGATGAGCCTGATGACTCGGCCGGTCGGCATCAGTCGAGCGATCGCGACACCACCGACAAGAACGGCTGATCCCATGGAACACGAGCGCGGCTTCTCGCTGATCGAAATGCTGGTGGTGCTAGGCATCATGGCGGCGGTGCTGGGGATCGCACTGCCCTCGTTCAATAGCGGCACCTCCCCGGCCCAGGTGGAGAGCGCGGCGACCGAACTGGCCTCGACCTTGCGCGCCACTCGCGCTGCTGCCGTAGCCGGCGGTCAGCCTGTCGATTTCTCGATCGACGTGGCACGCGGGTCGTTCGCGGGCGATGGCGCCCTTCATCGCCTGACGGCGGATGAGGACATGCATGTGGCGCTCTACACGACCACCGGGGCGCTCTCGAGCGCGACGTCCGGTGCAATACGTTTTTATCCGGATGGCGGGTCGAGCGGCGGGGGCATTACGGTCTCGTCCGGCGCCCGCTTCTTCGTCGTAGCCGTCGACTGGCTGAGCGGCGCCGTATCGGTTCGTCAGAGAACTGAAGAGACAGGTATGTAGTCATGCACGGCTTCACGATTCTCGAGACATTGGTGGCGTTGGTTGTGGCAGCGGCGATTCTGTCGGTGCTCTACGGCCTCTATGGCACAACACTCGGCGGCATCGATGCGGCCGAAGCCAGCACACGCGCGACGCTTCTGGCGCAATCGCGCCTGGAGAGCGTCGGCGTGGCGCGGCCTCTACACATCGGCGTCACCCGCGGCCAGGCCGATGGTGGATACAGCTGGATCGAAGAGGTACAGCCGAAAATTCAGAAGGCCGTCACAGCTTCGTCACAGCTGATCCCCTTCGTGGTGCGCGTCACCGTCTCTTGGCATGACACGCGCGGCGGCCACTCCCTCTCCCTCGACAGCATCCGGTTGGCAGCGGCGCAATGACCGAACCGGCTCGCCACCGACGGGAGAATGAGGCCGGCTTCACGCTGATCGAAATGATCGTGGCGATGACGCTGCTGGCCATCCTGGCCTTGGTGGTGACCGGCAGCATCGGCTTTGGCGGCCGCGTGGCCGAAGCCGCGACGACGCGCAGCGAGCGCCTCGATCGGCTCTGGACCGGCTACACCTTGATGCGCAACCAGATCGCCGCCGCCTATGCGCCGAAAGCCAACACCGCGCGTGCGGACGCTTTTGCCGGCTCGACGGATATCTTGGCTCTGATCGCGCCCGCACCGCCGCAACTGCCGATGGGCGGCGACCAGCGCGTGGCCTTCCATATCGAGAGGAGTGCCTCTGGCAAGGAATTGGTCGCCGAGTGGCAGGCGCAGTCCAGCGCTGAGCGCCCGCGCCGCTCGATCCTGATCGAAGGATTGGCCGCCGGCGCTTTTGCTTATGTCGGCCCCACCGATCAAGCGCAGTGGCTGAGCCGATGGGACCAGGCCGATGCACTGCCGCGCCTGGTGCGCTTTGCCGGCACCTTCACCGATGGGACGGCGCTGCCGTCTTTCATTGCCGCGCCGCGGCTTTCGGGGAGCGAGGAATGAGCAACACCCTCCCCATCGCGTCTTCTTCCCAAGCCGGTCTCGCGCTCGCGCGCCGCGCTCTGGCCGAGGGATGGCAATGGTGGCGCGACGAAATCCAGGCGATGCTGCCTGCGCGGATGCGCCGGCTTTTTCAGCGCGATCGCAGCTGTGCCGTTCTGATCGCCGGCGACACCGGCATCGCGCTCCGGCTGCCCGGTGACACGACCGCGCTTCCGCTGGTCGATGGGCCATGGGCGCGCGGTATCGATACAGCCATTCTGGCCCAGGCTACTGCCCGTCTGCATAAAACCGGCGTGGACCGGCACCCGTTGCGTCTGAGCCTGATGACAGATGCGATCCTGCGCACCACGCTCACACTGCCCGCCGCGGTCGAAGAGAATTTGGACGAAGTCCTGCATTTCGAGCTCGACCGCCGCACGCCGTTCGCCGCGGCCGACGCACGCTTCGCCTATCGCATCGCGAAGCGTGATCGACCGGCCAATCAGATTCAGGTCGAACTGGCCGTCGTCCGCCATCAAATCGTCGCTCAAGCGGTCGCAGCCGCGGCGCGCCTGGGATTGGCGGTCGACATTCTCGATCTCTCGCCGGCGGCAGGTGCCGGCGATTTGACCGTCAGCCTGAAAGACGACGCCGATGACGAAGCCGGAACTTCGTGGCGCCGCAGGCTTCGGCGCTGGGCGCCGGCTATTGTCCTGGTTGCTCTGTTAATCGCTTTGGGTGCCCCTGCGCTGCGCTCGCATCATCAGATCGCCGAATTGCGCGCCGAAGTGGCCGCGGCGCGCGCCGATGCGATGAAGGCCGCACAGCTGGAAGACGAGCTGGCGCAGCGGACCGCAGGCGCGGCGTTCATGACGGCGCGAAAGCGCGCGAATGCCGGCGCGTTGCAGATTCTCGCCGAGATGACGCGGCAGATCCCTGACGGCACCTGGCTCGAAGACTTTAGCCTCAGCGACAAGGACGTGAAGCTGATCGGCTATTCCAATTCATCATCGGCACTGATTCCACTTTTGACGAAGTCTGTGCTGATCACCGCGCCGCATTTCGAATCGCCGGTGACGATCGACTCCGCGACCGGCCATGAGCGTTTCGAAATCAGCGCACGGCGTGCAACCAAAGCAGGGCCGACGCCATGACGACAACCTTGTCGCTGCCGGTGCGGCGCGCGATCGCCCTGGCTCTGCCGCTCGTGCTGGTGATGGCGGCCTATAGCGCGATCGTCAAACCCGTCCTGCACAGCGTGGCGGCGGATCGCGCAGACCGCGCCGAACTCACCGACGCGCTGAACCGCTACCAGCAGCGCGCGGAGCGTCTATCGGCGCTCGAAAAAGAGATCACAGCATTGCCACAGGGCGGCGCGCAGGCGGAAGGCTACCTGCCCGGCGACAGTGAAGCACTGGCCGGCGCAGCGCTGCAGGAGCGGCTCAAAACACTGGTCGCTCAATGGCATGGACAACTCACCAGCATTCAATTGATGCCGGCAAAAGCGGAGGGCAAAGCCCTGCGACTCGCGGCGCGTGGCGAGATAACGCTCAACACCAATGCGCTTCTTCATGTTCTTTACGCGATTGAAAGCCAGACCCCGTATCTTTTCGTCGATACATTGACGATCCACGCGATGGCCCCAAGCGGCCGCGCGGCGCAGGCGGAAGCCGATGTGCCGCTCAGCGTGCAGTTCGACGTCAGCGGCTATATGCGGGGTGCGGAATGATCAGAGTGACCGTTCGGCTCGCCGCAACTGCGGCCCTGATGCTCGTTGCGAGCGGCGCAGGAGCGATTGCGTGGGGCGAAGACGGGGCGCCCGCTGGTGGCGTCTATGTTCCGCCCACCGTCGACACATTTCATGACATCATTGAGCGGCCGCTGTTCTCGCCCAAGCGCCGCCCGGCCCCGCAAATGGCCACCGATGCGGCAGGGCCGGTGCGATTGATGGGCGTGGTTCTCCTGCCCGATGCGCGCTATGCGATGATCAAGGAAGGCACCGCTGCGCCGCAGCTGACTGCCGAGGGGACACAGATTTCGAGCGGCATCATCGAAAAGGTGACGGCCGACGGAATCATTCTGCGCGGCACCGACGGCAGCCCGCTCACCATTCCGGTCTTCGCCACCACAGCCGAGAAGGCCAACGCGACGGCCGCCGCTCCCATTCTGCCGTCGCCTTCAGAGATGGGCGCGCCTCAACATTCGACACATCCCGATTCGCCTTTGCCTCGCTTGTCCATGGTTGCGCGACCACGCCCCATGGAGTCACCCACCAACGCGGAGCCCCACTGAGCGTTCGCCGCATTCATATTTCGAAGAATTTTTTATAGCGCCTGGTTTTATATCCATGACATTCAGACAGACCTCCATCGACAGTCTTCGGTCTCCCACCGAATACGCCGCCTGGCGTAAGCGGACCGCACGTATTCTCAGCGCGGCGATGATCGTAGTTCTGTCTGCATGCGGCAGCGAGCCGCCGCCCCCACCGCCGCCGGTGGCATCCGACGTGACTCATGCGCAGCCGTCGACCTTCGCGAAGCCCGCGCCGCGGCCGCAGTCCGGTTTGGTCGTGCCTGAAGCGCAGAACGAATCGATCAAGGGCTTCGCCCATCTGGCGCCGTCGCCTGCCGGTGCGCAGGCACCCGCCAACACAATCGCCAATGGCGCCGCCGGTGACATCACGCTCAATTTCGCCAATGCCGATGTGCGCGAAGTGGTCGACTCGGTTTTGGGCCGCACCTTGGGCCTGAATTACGAAATCGATCCGAAGGTCCAGAGCACCGTCACGTTGAAGACCAGCCAGCCTTTGGCCCGCGCCGCGGTGTTGCAGACGCTCGAAAGCGTGCTGGCCGAGACCGGGGTCGCGATCGTTCAGAACGGCGATCTCTATCGCGTCATGCCGATGAGTGCGGCCAAGGCCAACGGCGCCGCGCCGAATGTCACCGGCTATGGTGTCGATGTCATCGAGCTCAAATTCGCTTCGGCTGTGGCGCTCAAGCGCATTCTCGATCCCTTCGTGCCGACGGGCGGCACTTTGCAGGTCGATACCGCGCGCAACGCGCTGGTGGTGTCGGGCTCAGGCACCGATCGCGCGTCGTTCATTCGCCTGGTCGGCACGTTCGATATCGACTCCATGGCCGGCATGTCTTTCGCAATGTTCCCGATCAAGCAGGGCGATGCAGTCGCCATGGCTCACGACCTTGAAGTCATCCTGCACGGCCAAGGACAGCTGGGTACCGATGTCCGCGTCGTTCCGATCGAACGCGTCAATTCGGTTCTGCTGATTGCCGCGCAACCAAAAGCGATCGACCGCGCCAGCGAATGGTTGCTGCGGCTCGAACAGGGGCCCGACGAAGGCTCGGCGCAGCTCTATGTCTATTTCGTGCAGAATGCGCGCGCCACCGATCTGGCCAAGATGCTGAGCCAGTTGTTCGGCAGCGTTTCGGCCGGCACAGGCTTGAGCACCGCACCCGGGACAACGATGGCCCATACCGCCTCGTCCTCGAATCTGGCGCTCAGCGGTGCGCCGTCGCAAACCGGCACGGGCGCGCCGCCGGCCGGCTCATCGCCCGGGCCATCGGGGACCAGCGGATCGACCCCGCCGCAGACCGATTCGGATGCCTCGGCCGCTTCGGGCGACGACACGCAGGACGCCGCGACTCCCGTCAGCACGCAGACGAAGCCGGCCGTGCATATCGTTTCTGACGACAAGAACAACGCGCTTGTGATCCGCTGCCGTCCGGCCGATTACCGGCTGATCGAAGCCGCGCTCAAGCGGCTCGATATCCAATCGCAGCAGGTGCTGATCGAAGCGACCGTGGCCGAGGTCACGCTCAACAAGAACCTGTCCTATGGCCTGCAGTGGTATTTCCAAGGCGGCGGCAGCCAGGTCGCGCTGAGCCAGGGCATCACCTCGGCGATCACGCCAGCCTTCCCGGGTTTCAACTGGTCCTTCGCCGGCGGCAATGTTCAGGCGATCCTGAGCGCGCTCTCCTCGATCACCACGGTCAATGTCGTGTCCTCGCCGCAGTTGATGGTGCTCGATCATCATACGGCGACGCTGGAAGTGGGTGACGAAGTGCCGATCGCCACGCAACAGGCAACCAGCGTGGATACGCCGGGCGCGCCGGTCGTCAGCTCGATCCAACAGGAAGAAACCGGCGTGATCTTGCATGTGACGCCGCGGGTCAACAACAACGGCACAACGACCCTGGATATCGACCAGGAAGTCAGCCAAGCCGTGCAGACGACAACGTCCAACCTCAATTCGCCGACGATCAGCAAGCGCAAGATCACCACCGAAGTGGCGGTTGCCGACGGCCAGACGATCGCCCTGGGCGGCATGATCCAGGATCAGAAGACCAAGGGCCGCAGCGGTCTTCCCGGCCTCTCGGATCTTCCTTATGTCGGTTCGCTGTTCGGCACCACCACCGACGCCCAGATACGGACCGAGCTGCTGATCCTGCTGACACCGCGCATCATCCACGATCAGGCCGAAGCGCAAGACGTGACCGACGAATTGCGCGAACGGCTCGGCGCCAGCAACGCGCAGATGCCGCGCCATCCTTCGCCCTGACGGGCCATGGCGCGGGCAGAATCACAATCCGGAGCGGCGCGGAACGAAAGAGGCTTCGCGCTGCTGATGGTGATCTGGACGCTGGCCATTCTTGCGGCGATCGCGGTCGGCGTCACCGCCGTGAGCCGATCCGATCTGGCCATCGCGCGCAATGTCATCGACGCGGCCCAGGCGCAGGCCGCCGCCGATGGCGGCGTGTGGTGGGGTGTTGCACAGCGGCTCGATAAAGAAACCGCCGACTCATGGCGGGGCGACGGCGTCGTTCACCAGATCGCGATCGGCGGCGAGACGGTGGATATCGCGGCACAGGACGAAGGCGGAAAGGTTGATCTGCGCTACGCCGATCCGCAGCTGATCGGCAGTCTCATGAGAACGATCGGCGTCAACGGATCGACCACGGACACTCTGGTTGCCGCAATCATGGCGATCCGCGCCACCAAAGACAGCACACCCGACACGAGCGACGACAACGATAGCCCGCTGCATGCGACCATCGATGCCGACATCGCCAACCGGCTCAAGCCTTTCACCACCGCCTATACCGGGCGGGCGGGCATCAATCCTGCTACCGCGCCGGAAGCGGTGCTGCGCTCTATCCCGGGCGTCGATCCATCCGATGTGACCGGCTATCTGCGCCTGCGCGCGCAATTGCCGGCGGGCATCGGGCCCTTGCAGGATTTTCCCAGCCTCGCGGCGGCAGTATCGTATTTCTCATGGGCCGATTCGGGTGTCGTCACCGTGATCGCGCGCGCACATTGCAAAGCGGCAAGCTATACGCGCTCGGCCGTGATCGACTTCGCGCCGCAAAGCCGTCGCCCCTATGACGTGCTGGCCTGGAGTACGTCACCGTAGCGGATACTTTTCGCGGTAATTCGCCGTAAAGCGTGTGACGGACGACGACCGTCGCTTGACAGTCTTCCGGGCGTCTATAAACATCCTATAAAAGTACGATTAAAATACATAAGGCCGTATGGGTGCACACCGATACTCGGATGCGCCCCGAATCCGGGCGGAAGCAAAGCCCCGGCCCACAACGGGAGGAAGACAATGAAGCGCCGCACGATGCTGCTTTTGGGTGCCTTTGCGGTGCTCGCCGGAGTTGCCCCGGGTTTCGGATCGCCGGCCTTCGCCGACGACAAGATCGCCTTCAAAGTGTCGGATGTTCATCCGGCTGGCTACCCCACCGTCGTCGCCGTCGAGAATCTCGGGAAGAAGCTCGCGCAGGCGACCAATGGCCGCCTCACCGTACAGATGTTCGCGTCGATGCAGCTCGGCGGCGAGAAGGAAGCGATCGAGCAGACGCAGTTGGGCGCGATCCAGATGGCACGCGTCAGCGTCGGCGCGCTCGGCCCCGTCGTCGACGATCTCAATGTCTTCAGCCTGCCCTATGTGTTCCGCAACACGCAGCAGGAGCAGCATGTGCTGGACGGCCCGATCGGGCAGGAGCTGCTCGACAAGGTCACCAATGATCCCAAGGCGAATCTGATCGGGCTGTGCTGGATGGATTCGGGCGCGCGCAGCTTCTACAACACTAAGCACCCGATCAAGACGCTGGCCGATCTCAAAGGCCTCAAATTCCGCGTGATGGGCAACCCGATGTTCGTCGACATGGCGAACGATATGGGCGGCAATGGCGTGGCGATGGGTTATGATCAGGTGTTCGCTGCGCTGCAGACCGGTGTGGTCGACGGCGCCGAGAACAACCCGCCCAGCTTCGTCTTCGACAATCACTATCAGGTGGCGAAGTATTTCACCCTCGACGAACATCTGATCCTGCCCGAGATCCTGGTGTTCTCGAAGCGGGCCTGGGAGAAACTCTCCAAGGACGATCAGGCCCTGATCCAGAAACTGGCGCGCGAAGCGCAAGCCGAGGAACGCGTCCTCTGGGCCGCCTATGAGAAGTCGGCGATGGAAAAGGCTACCGCCGCCGGCGTGCAGATCACGCAGGTCTCCGACGCCGACAAGAAAGCGTTCCAGGACGCGGTGAAGCCGGTCTGGGACAAATACGGCCCGAAATACGCCGATCTGGTGAAGCGCATCCAAGCGGTGCAGTGAGCGCGCCGCCATGGCGGCCGCGTACCGCAGGGCGATGGATGCACTGTACCTCGCCTGCATCATTATCGCCGGGGTCGCGCTGGTTCTGATCTCGGCGGTGATTCCCTGGGCGGTATACACGCGCTATGTGATCAACCGCGCGGCATCGTGGCCCGAGCCGACGGCCGTGCTGCTGACCATCGTGCTCACCTTCATCGGCGCGGCGTCGTGCTATCGCCGGCGGCTGCATATGAACATTTCGTTCTTCGTGCTGATGCTGCCGGCCCTGCTGCAACGGTTGACCAATCTGATCGCCGAGCTGCTGGTGGGCGCGATGGCCGTGTTCATGGTGATCTACGGCATCAATCTGGTCGATACCACCTGGGGCAACACGATCCCCTCGTTTCCGACGCTTTCGGTGGGCGTCACCTATCTGCCAATCCCGATCGGCGGCGCGTTCCTCTTTCTGTTCGTCGTCGAACGCATCCTGATCGGCCCGCCGCCTGTGCCCGAGCGCGCCGAAGCAGTGATCAACCGGGTCTCGCACTAAGGCGGCCAACTAAGGCGAAACGAACATGGAAATCGCAGTCCTTCTGGTGACGATGTTCGTGTGTTTCGCCATCGGCGTGCCGATCGCCTATTCGCTAGCGCTGGCCTCGATCGCCGGCGCGTTCTGGATCGGCCTGCCGCTCGAAGCGGTGATGCTGAAGATTTCCGATGGCGTCAGCAAAGTGGCGATGCTGACCATTCCCTTCTTCGTGCTGGCCGGTGCGATCATGGCCGAGGGCGGCATGGCGCGGCGCATGGTGGCCTTCGCCGATGTTCTGGTCGGCTTCACGCGCGTGCGTGGCGGCCTGTCGGCCGTCAACATTTTGGCGACCACCTTCCTCAGCGGCATTTCCGGCTCGGCGGTGGCCGATACCTCGGCCATCGGTTCGGTGATGATCCCGCAAATGGAGCGCTCGGGTTTTCCGCGCGTCTTCGCCACCAATGTGACGATCTCGGCTTCGGTGCAAGCGCTGCTCGTGCCGCCCAGTCATAACGCGGTGATCTATTCGCTGGCGACCGGCGGCGCGATCTCGATCATCAGCCTGTTCATGGCGGGTGTGGTGCCGGGCCTGCTGCTCGGCGTGTCGCTGGTCATCCTCTGCCTGATCATCGCCTATCGCGACAAGCACCCGCAGGGCCAGCGCGTGCCGCTGAAGGATGCGGTCAAGATCACCATCGATGCGCTCTGGGGCCTGGTGACCTTGGGCATCATCCTAGGCGGCATTCTCGGCGGTGTGTTCACCGCGATCGAAGCCGGCGCGGTCGCCTGCGTCTGGGCCTTTTTCGTCACGATGTTCATCTACCGCGACTATCGCTGGAAAGACCTGCCGGCGCTGATTCACAACACGCTGCGCACGGTGGCGATGGTGCTGACCCTGATCGCCTGTGCGTCGAGCGTTGGCTATGTGATGGCGATGACGCAGATGCCGGCCAAGATCACAGCGTTCTTCCTGTCGATCTCCAGCGACAAGAACGTGATCCTGATGCTGATCAACGTGATGCTTCTGGTGCTGGGCTGCCTGCTCGATATGGCGCCCTCGATCCTGATCTGCACGCCGATCCTGCTGCCGGTGATGATGAATTTCGGCGTGAGCCCGGTTCACTTCGGCATGATCATGATGCTCAATCTCGGCATCGGGCTGTGCCACCCGCCGGTGGGGTCGATCCTGTTTGTCGGTTGCGCCGTGGGTAAGGTCACCATCGAACAGGTCATGAAGAAAATCTGGCCGTTCTACGCGGTGATGTTCACCGTGTTGATGCTGGTGACCTATTTCCCGGCGATCTCCCTCTGGTTGCCGCGCGTGTTGGGTCTCTAACGCTCAGCCTCAGGCGCTCTTGCGCCGCGTGCGGCGTTTGGGCGGCTGAGCGGAAGACTCCTGCGTGGTGGACTCAGGCGCATCGGCCCGCAATTCGGTCGTTTCCTCATGCCGCTCTTCGGCCGTGACATGGGCTTCGGCCATCGACCAATGAGCTTCGTGGCGCCCATGTGGCCAGCCTTCCGACTGCCAGATCTGATACGCCTTGTCCCGCACGCGTTCCTCGCGGCTGCCGGACGGCTGATCAGGCCGCGCCGACGGACCACCCGCAGTGCTGGGTGTGAACGACGGCGGGTCGCTCGCATCCATGCTGTCGGCTGAAGCGATGTCCACCGCCGACTGATCGCTCGTATCGATCTCCTTCGTCTTCCGCTTCAGAGCCTTGTGGCTGCTCATGCTTCCCTCTGGCGCCATTGTCCGTCTCCTTTTTCCGCCATATTCGGATGAAACGGTTATCGACGGCCTGACGTTCCCCGGTTGCGCAAAGATTTGACGCCGTTTGCGGAACGGGGTGCATCGCCGGGCGTTCACTTTCATCAAAGGGCTTCGCAAACCCGAAGCCACCGGAGCGGGAATCGTGAGACGTGCGCTCAAAATCATCGCCTGGTCCCTTGGCACACTGGTGCTGATCATCGGGCTGGCCTGTATCGGCGCCGTGATCTTCCTCCATTCCTCCTATTTGCGATCGATGGCCGAGACCCAGGCCAGTGCCTATTCCGGCCGTAAGACCCAACTTGGTCACATCGGCCTCGACTGGGATCAGGCGACCAAAGCGATTCACGTTCGCCTCGACGATGTTCAGATCGCCAATGCCGATTGGACGAAGAGCGATCACATGTTCAAAGCGGATACGGTCGAGTTCGATCTTCTCGCCAAGCCGCTGTTGCATGGCGATCTCGTCTTCCCGCAGGTTCATCTGCAGAAGCCGGATATCGATCTCGAGCAGAACGACAAGGACGAGAACAACTGGACTCCGGCGCAAAGTCCGGTCGCCGGCGCAGCCGTTGAGCAGGCTGCACCCCAGCAACGCAGCGAGACGCCGCTGATCGGCCAACTCGTGATCGACGACGGCCACATCGCCTATCACGACGCCAAGCGCAAACTCGACATCGCCGGGACGATCCAAACCGCCCAGGGCCAGGCCGGCGGGCAGCCACAAGCCAAACTCGACCTCAAAGGCAGCATCGAGAAGAAGCCGCTGGCGCTGCACTTCACCGGCGGTTCGATCCTGATGCTGCGCGATACCGACAAGCCCTATCCGATCGATCTCGATGTCACCTATGCCGATACGCATCTGACGACCAAGGGCACGGTGGACGACCCGTTCCAGTTCAAAGGGGCCGATATCCGGCTGACGCTGCAGGGCTCGAACCTGGCCAATATCTATCCGCTACTCGGAATCCCGGGTCCGCCCACGCCGCCCTATAAGATTGCCGGCAAGCTCAACCACGAACCCGGAATGTGGCATATCACCAACATGACCATGCATGCCGGCGATAGCGATCTTTCGGGCCAGATCGATCTCGACCAGCATTCCAAGCCGACATTGCTGAAGGCGAACCTCGTCTCCGATCACCTGGCCTTTGCCGATCTGGCGCCCCTGGTCGGCGCGGCGCCGGGGCGGACCACCAATGTCTCGTCCGAACAAAAGAAGACGGAGCAGAAGCTCGAGGCGAATGGCGAATTATTCCCCAACGTCCCGCTGCACACCGAGCATCTGCGCGCGATGAATATGGATGTCACGCTCGACGCACGGCATGTGGTTGCGCCCAACTATCTGCCGGTGACTGCGATCAACGCGCGGGTGCAGGTGAACAATGGCCAGGCGCAGGTGCAGCCGCTGAAAATCGCGCTGGGGTCCGGCACCGTATCCGGCCAGTTGGGCATCGACGCGCGGTCGGATGTTCCTCCCGTCACGGCCAAGCTCGATCTTCAGAATATCGAACTGGCCACATTCTTCCGCGGGTCGCGCTTTTTCGACACGACCAAAGGCCGCATCCAGGGCCGCGTCGACCTGACGGGCAATGGCAAATCGCTGGCGCAGGTGATGGGCACCGCGCGCGGCACCATCGCCGTGGGGATGACCGATGGATCGGTCAGCAACCTCATGGTGAGCTTGGCCGGGCTCGAGATCATCGACGCTTTGGTAGTGTACGTGACCGGCGACAACCAGATTCCGATCCGTTGTGCCCTAGGTCAATTGGCCTTCGATAAAGGCGTCGTGTCGTTCAAGGATACGTTGATGGACACGCGACGATCGGTCCTGCACTTCGATGGCCAGGCTAATCTCGGAACGCAAGCCGTCAACAGCAAGATCACGGCGGACCCGAAGAAGTTCGATGTACTGGACCTGCACGGGCCGATCATGGTCGAAGGTAAGCTGCGCTCGCCCGACGTTCATCTCGGCCGGATGATTCCGATCCCGACGCCCGATTTCGGCGGGGCCAAAGACGTGGATTGCGATGCGCGAATCCGCGATGTCTTGGCATTCAAGGCGCAAGGACAGATTCCAGCACCGAGCCAGGCGCCAAGCCCGCAGCCGAAGCCGCAAATGCATTCGGAACTTCAGACCGGGGGCACGACCCCGTGAAGGCGGCGGCCGTCGGCGGACTCAGGTGCTCTTCAGCGGTGCGGAAAAGATATAACCGATGCCGTGAACGGTGCGGATCGGCAGGCCGCCTTCAAGCGCTTCCTCGGCCTTGATGCGCAGGCGGCGCACCAGAGCGTCGAGGCTGCGATTGCCGCCGTCGTCATCCTGGTAGCCGAGCCGCAGGAGAATCTGGCTGCGCTCCACGGTCGCATTGGCCGAAGCCAGTGTCTCCATGAATGCCATTTCCTTGGTGGTCAGATTGACGGCGATGCCGGCCGGCGATTCGAGCATCCACCGCGCCGGCTGCAACGTCCAACTCGCAGTTGCCCGCTGCGCCGAAGCCGCCGGCGGATCGAAAGACGGCGCCTTGCGAAGCCGCTGCGCCAAGCGAATACCGGCCACCGCCAATTCGCGGCAGTCCACGGGCTTGGTGAAATACAGGTCCGCGCCGGAGGCGAAGCCCTTGATCCGATCTTCGGTTTCGCTCGCCGCCGTCAAGATGATGACGCCCGGCCCGTCGGGCGTCTCGGTCAATTCGCGCACGAGGGATAGGCCGTCGCTATCGGGCAGCCCGAGATCGACGATCGTCAGGTCGAAGCGATGGGCGCGCAGATTGCTGCGGAACTCCGCGGCGCTGCCGACACCACTTACCTTGATGCCGAACATCGAGAGAGCGGCCTCGATCGCGGCCCGCAAGTCGCTCTGGTCTTCAACCATCAGCGCCGTGACCGGGTGGTTTGCAAAGGAGTCAGTCATGAAAATCCGTGTACCTTAAGTTCGTTTGCGGCCGTTTCCATCTCTCGTGTCAGCGCCGCAATCTCTTCAGGCACGAGAGCTTGATCTCCAGCACGCAAAGCCGCTTCGAGCTTTGCCGCCTGCGTGGTCAGGATCACGGCACCAAGGGTCGCCGCCGCGCCGCGAAAACCATGAACCCAGGCGCACGCATCGTCGAGCCGGCCTTCGTTGACGGCTTCATGCAACGATGCCTGCGCCTCGGCGAAGCGGGTCGAGAACCTAGTCAAAAGCCGCTGCACGGTCGAGGTATTTCCGCAGAACCGTCCGAGCGTTCCGGCGATATCGAAACCCGGGATCATCGGTGGCAGCGGCAGCAGGGTCGGTTGAACATCGACCAGTGTGACGCGGGACGGAAGGGCCCGCGCCAGAGCCATCAGAAGACGCGCCGGCTCGATCGGCTTGGTGACGAAGTCGGTCATGCCGACCATCACGCAGGCGTCGCGCTCCTCGTCGAATGCATGGGCGGTGACGGCGATGATCGGCAGCAGTTTGGCGGAATAGATGGCGCGAATGCGTTCGGTGGCGGCCATGCCGTCCATTTCGGGCATGCGCACATCCATCAGCACCGCGTCGAACGAAACGCCATCGACAAGCAGGCGATCCACCGCCGCCCGACCGGTCGCCACCATCTCGACGACGGCGCCCGCCTCGGTCAGGATTTCGCCGGCGACCTCGCGATTGATCTCGTCGTCTTCGGCTACAAGGATGCGCACCCCGTCGATACGGACGGACATCGGCACATCGATTGCTGGCGACACAAAAGGTGCCAGACGGAACGGCAGATCGACGGTGAAGGTGCTGCCTAAACCCTGCACGCTTCGCACATGGATGCTGCCGCCCATCATCTCCAAAAGCTGTCTTGCGATGCTCAGCCCCAATCCCGCGCCGCTTTTTCCGGCTCCGACATTTTGTCCTTGGCGGAAGGGCTCGAAAATACGGGGCAGTTCGCGCGCAGCGATGCCCGGCCCGGTATCGTGAATGATGAAGCGCAACTCGACGGAATCCAGATCCTGCCGGACCGTGCCGACCGACAGGGTGACCTCACCGGCCTCGGTGAATTTGACCGCATTGCCGACGATGTTGAGCAGAACCTGCCCCAGGCGCACGGGATCGCCCTGCAACGTCATCGGCACGTCGCGGGCGGGAATAACGGCCAGGGTCAACCCCTTCGCCTCGGCTTGGACACGCGCGATCGTATCGACGCGCAACAGCACGTCGCTGAGATCGAAGTTGCGGGCCTCGACGCTCATCGTGCCGGCCTCGATCCGCGCCGCGTCGAGAACCCCTTCGATCAATTCGAGCAGCGTGGTTGCCGCCGTACTGATGCGCGAGACATGCGTGTTTTGGCGGTCATCGAGGCTGGTTCGCGCCAGCAGGCGTGACAGGCCGATGATCGCGCTCATCGGCGTGCGGATGTCGTGGGTGACGCTGGCCAGGAAGCGGCTTTTGGCTTGCGCCGCGACCTCGGCGGCATCCTTGGCCACCGCCAGCGCCGCTTCCGAACGGCGGCGTTCCTCGATCTCGTTGGCAACAGTGCGATGCCAATCGGTCAGGCGCAGCCAGAGCAACCCCACGCCCAGCCCGAGCGAGGCCAAGAGGCTGACGAACAGTTGTGCGCCGAACGAAAAATTCGCTTGGTTCGGGGGGCCGGCAAAATCCTGGTTGGTTGATTGCAATGCGCCGATCAGCCGTGTGCCATGGGCCAGCGCGACAAGGCCGAGGCAGCACATGGTGAACCGGCTCGGCAAACGGCGGTAGGGTCGCCAATCCATGGCCAGAATGATCGAGCCCACCGACGCCAGAACGAAAACCGTAACGGCACCGAGGATGACGCGCATCCGCGTATCGGGATCGACGAGGAGAAAGTAAATCTGCGCGACTTGGATCACACTCAAGAACAGCAGGACGGCTCGCCCGGGAAAGCGCCATCCCACATCGATGCAAACACCCCAGGCCGTCAGCGCCATGCCGGTTTGCAGCAGAGCAAAGCCCAACCCCGCAGATATGATAGGCGGCAGGAACTCGCGGAGATTGCTGAACAGCAGCCCGCCGGCGACGGCCGCATGACCCAACGACCAAAGGAGCGCTTGGCGCCCACCGATATTCTGTCGCCAGATCGCAGCGAACAGCGCTGCCAGCAAGAGCAGAATCGGCAGGTGAACAAGCATCACCGTACGTGCATCGATCGGCGAATTCGGACCCACGAACCGGTTCTCCACCCAAATCATGCCCGGTCCCAACGGGCACAAAGGATGATGCCTGACTTAGCTGCAGCGCACAATCGCGCGGTTATGGTTTTTGGATGGGAAATATATGGGCTTTAGGCGCATTTTAGGCGCTGTTTAGGCGCATACGGGCTACAGAACGGCCGTTGCAAACCGTCATCAAATTGACAAGCGGCGCCGTTACATAAGTAACCATATGGTGAATTATGTCGGTGAAGACGACGCACTACGTGGCGGTTTCTCAATCCTGAGAGGAGGATTTCGTCAAGACGCCCGTCTCATGGTGGCGCGATTTTCCACCATGCTGTATAACCATATGGTTACAAAAATAATCTTGGATAGCTGGGGAGGAGCAACATGTCCGGATTGATGGGCGTCTTTGCCGCATCTTTCGGCCGAATCGTCTTGGCGAGCAAAGCCCAAGCCGTGGCCGAGCACGCCCACCCCCACATGCATTTGCTGTTCAAAGTGGACGGGGCGGATCGAGTTCTCGATGTCGCGGGACAGCGCCATCGCCTGACGGAAAGCAAGGCTGTTGCCGTCAACCCCTGGCAGCCCCATAGCGAACCGGGCCCGATCGAGGGCGAAACGACGGTCCTCACCTTCTATATCCATCTCGATTGGATCGCCGAGCGCTTCGGTGATTTGTCACTGAACCAGTTCTCTGAATTCCAACCCGACGTCTCCGCGGAAGCCCAGCGGCTTGTGGCTGATATCGTGCGGGAAATCGGCGGTGAAAATCGCGCCAGCCCAATTGACGTCGCAGCGGCGGTGCAGGATTTGGTCGGCCATACGTTGAGCCAGGGCCGTGCGGGACAGTATCCGCGATCCTCCGCCGATTTTCGCATTCGCCGCGCGATCGACATGATCCGGACGGATCCGGCCCGGCCGCGCAATCTCGGCGTGTTGGCCACCCAAGTCGGCCTGTCGCGCTCGCGCTTCTTTACGCAATTCCATGAGGCAACGGGCGTTTCGCCGCGCCTTTACGCCAATGCCGTCTGGCTGGAACGCGCCGTCGAGGCGCTGCTGGTCGATGAGCGGCCGATCGGCGAAGTCTCCGATGCGCTCGGCTTCGCCACCCACAGCCATTTCTGCCGCTTTTTCCGCGAGAAGATCGGCTTCACGCCGCGCGAATACCAGACGGCCGCCTTCCGGCCATCGCCGTCAGCGGCAGAACCGCAGGCGGTCAGTCACGCGAGTTAGGCGTCTTCCACGCCTCGACGCCGACGATATCGGCCACGTGCTTGACGCCGTCGCGCGCGAGTAATTTCGCCAAGCCCGCCGTGATGCGCCGCACGACGCCCGGTCCTTCATAGATCAATGCCGTCAGCATCTGGACCAGCGAAGCGCCCAGCTTCAGCTTGGTATAGGCATCGTCCGCCTTGAACACGCCACCCGCACCGACGATCGCATAGCGTGCGCGATCCATGCGGCGATAGGTTTCGCGGATACAAAAATTGGCCCAGGGCGAAAATACGGGACCGGAGACGGCGCCGGGCATCGACTGCCAGACGCTTTTCGGCGTCGTCAGCCCATCAGGCTTGCCCGGCGGCAGGTTGTACATGAAGCCGCTGATGAAGCGATACGGCTCGGCGGCCGCCAGCGCACGCTCGATGTCTTCAAGGCCACCGAGCGGCGACATCTTGAGAAAAACCGGCACCTGCAAATCCGCTTCGGCCAGCGCGGCGAGACAAGCATCGAGATGGGCGCGGTCGGCGAAGAAATCGCGGCCATCGGTCGTGTTCGGGCAAGACAGATTGAACATCAGATAGTCTGCGCGCGACGCGAACACTTTTGCCGCGCGCACATAGTCGTCAATGACCTGATCGGCGGTTTCGGCGGGCGATCCGCGACCGCGATTGGTCTTCACCAGATTGACGCCGAGCGGTATCGGCAGCCGGAGACGATCGAGCCGCGCGGCAATGGCCGGCGCGCCATCATTGGGCACGCCATAGGCGACAACGATGGCGCGATCGTCCGGCAAGCGAAACAGTCGCGGTTTCGGATTGCCGTCCGACGGATCGATCGACACCGAGCCGATCTCGACCGAGCCGAAGCCGAGGCCGCTGAGCGCTTTGATCGCCGTGCCGCTCTTGTCGAAGCCGGCGGCGAGTCCGATGGGCGTCGCGAAATCCAATCCGGCGACGCGGGTTTTCAAACAGTCTTCATTGACGGCCGTTACGGCACGCATCGTCCCCGCCGCCCACCCCATGCTGCTGGCGCAACGCAGCGCCAAGCGATGAGCGCGCTCCGCATCCATCGAGAACAGCAACGGGCGGAAGACGGTCCTATAGAATTCCATCAGAGTGGTCTCCGGGAAGCACGCGAAATCGATTGCGGCCCGATTAAAACCGAGGCCGAAGCGCCGGCTGATACGCCTGATGCGTCACCTTCGTCTGTACGTGATGTCACACGAGCGATTGTATCCATGTTCGCTTGACGTAAATGCCGCATCGCGAGTCGATCAAGAAAGCCATCGCGCGATCGCCGATTTCTCCTCCAACTAACCAACTGGTTACCATGCCGGTTGCTCATTGTTGATGCAGCTTAGAAGGCTGCTCTCGCAGGGTCACTAACCTGGCCGTCCGATGATTTATCTATCGGTCCAGTTTCACACCGATGGGGACCGCTTTCCATTGACGGCAGCCATCAATTTCGAAAAGAATTTAATGCGCTGCTGATTCGGTTCATTTCACGACGAGCTGCTGCACTGCGCCAAAAAACTGGAGCGAATTAGAAGAGTTCCAGGTGGGGAGGTTCGGGTGAGAGTCGGCATCAATCTGCTGGTCGTGGGTGGCTTCATCCATCCCGACAAGGACCGCGCGACGCTTGAGTTGATCCGTAAAGCGGGCTTCGACGGTGTCGAGGTGCCGGTGTTTTCGGGTCAGCCAGCGGATTACACCGCGCTCGGCCGCGTGCTCGACGATCTTGGCTTCGCGCGCACCGCCGCCGTGATCACCCCTGATGTCGCGCGCAGCCCCGTCAACCCCGATCCGGCGGCGCGCGCCCGCGCCCGCGATCACATTCACTGGTCGGCCGATTGCGCCCACGCGCTGGGTGCGACGGTGATGGCCGGACCATTCCATTCGCCCCTTGGCGTTTTCACCGGCAATGGGCCAACCGACACCGAGCTCGGTCATCTCGCCGAGTATCTGCACGAGGCCGCAGGCTATGCCGAGACGGCCGGCAACAAGCTCGCGCTCGAGCCGCTGAACCGGTTCGAGTGCTACATGGTCAACACGCTCGAACAGGGCGCGGCGCTGCACAAGCGCGTCGGCCACGCCAACTTCACGATTCTCTACGATACCTTCCACGCCAATATCGAAGAACGCGACATGGTGGCCGGCGTCGGCCAGTACAAGCCGCAGATCGGGCATATCCATATCTCGGAGAACGATCGCGGCATTCCCGGGCGCGGCCATATCGCCTTTACGCCGGTGTTCGATGCGATCGCCGCCACCGGCTATGACGACTGGCTGGTGCTTGAAGCCTTCGGCCGCGCGGTGCCGGAACTGGCCGCCGCCACACGCGTCTGGCGCGATCTGTTCCCCGATCTGAAGACGCTGGTCAACGAAAGCAACACCTTCATCCGCAGCCAATGGGCGCGCGCCCAGGCGAGCAAGAAGCTATGAGCGAGACAGCACCTCGCTTCGAGATGCGCGGCATCCGGAAGACGTTTCCGGGTGTGGTGGCGCTCGACGATGTCAGCTTCTCCTGCGCGGCCGGCGAGATCCATGCGCTGTGCGGCGAGAACGGCGCCGGCAAGTCGACGCTGATGAAGGTGCTGGGCGGCGTCTACAAGGCCGACTCAGGTGAGATCCTGCTCGACGGCAAGGTGATCCATTTCGATCATCCGCTGGCTGCGCGTCAGCACGGTATCAGCATCATCCATCAGGAGCTCAGCCTGCTGCCCGACCGCAGCGTGGCGGAGAACATCTATCTCGGCCGCGAACTCGGCAGCTATGGCGTACTCGACCGCGCGGCGATGAATGCCGGCGCCGAGAAGTGGCTCAAGCGCTTCGAGTGCCGCTTCACCGCGGGTCAGCTGGCCGGCTCGCTCTCGATCGCCGAGCAGCAGATCGTCGAGATCGCCAAGGCGCTCAACTTCAACGCCCAGATTCTGGTGATGGACGAACCGACCGCCGCGCTCGACGAAGCGGAGACTGACCGGCTGCTCGCCTTCGTGCGCGAGTTGCGCGCCGAGGGTGTGGCCATCGTTTTCATCTCGCACCGCATGCCGCAGGTTTTCGCCATCGCCGACACGGTGACGGTGCTGAAGGACGGCAAGCGGGTTGGCAGCTATCCGCGCAGCCAGATCACGCCCGACCAGATCGTGCGCCAGATGGTCGGCCGCGAGTTGAAGGATTATTACCCGGCCCGGCCCACGACGGCAAAGCGCGCCGCGCCGATCCTTTCGATGCGCGGCGGCGGCAACGACGCCATCGACGGCATCGATTTCGATCTGTCGCCTGGTGAGATCGTCGCGATTGCCGGCCTTGAGGGCTCGGGCAAGGGCGGTTTGGCGCGCGCGATCTATGGGGCGCAGCCGCTGACGCGCGGCACGATGCGCATCGCCGACAAGGACGTTCAGGTGCACAGCCCGCGCGAAGCGATCGGGCTGGGGATCGGCTATGTCTCCGATGACCGCAAGGCCGAGGGGCTGGCACTGCAGCAATCGGTGACCGAGAATGCGCTGCTGGCGATGCGCGGCATCGTCTCGCTGTTCTCGTCGCCGAAATCGAAACGCGTGAAGGCGCTCGGCATCGATCGCATTCTCGGCCAGGTCGATGTGCGTGCCGCCAATTACGACCAGCGCATCGGCTCGCTGTCGGGCGGCAATCAGCAGAAAGCCGTGCTGGCACGCTGGCTGGCGTTGTCGCCGCCGATTTTGATTTGTTCCGAGCCGACACGCGGTATCGACGTGGCCGCCAAGGCCGCGATCTATCACCTGCTGCGCAGCTATGCCGATAACGGCAAAGCGGTGCTGGTGGTGACATCGGATCTGCCTGAGGCGATCGGCATCGCCGATCGTCTGGTGGTGATGCATGAAGGCCGGATTGTCGGCGAATTGCCGGCCGGCGCGCGCGAAGAAGACGTGGTGGCGCTGGCCGCGGGTCACACGATGACCCACAACGCCGCATAAGAGGGGATCAGGGTGAGCACCAGTACCGAAGCCATTTCGCCGACCCCACGGATGACCCTGCGCCTCGGCGGCAATATGGTGCCGTTGGTGATCGTAGTTTGCTCGCTGGTCGCCTATGTGATCGCGGCGCTCGTCACCGGCCAGACCGCGCAGCTGTCGCTCGATGGGTTCGTCGGCATCCTGCAGCGCACCGTGGCGCTCGGCCTTGTCGCGCTGGGCCAGACGCTGGTGATCCTCGTGCGCTCGATCGACTTGTCCGTCGCGACCCTGGTCAGCGTCGGCGCGGTGATGGCGTCGTGGATCATGCAAGGCGATCCGGCGATGATGATCCCAGCTTGCCTGTTCGTGCTGGCAATCTCGGCTGCCGTCGGCCTGCTCAACGGATTGATCGTGACGCAGTTGATGGTCAATCCGCTGATCGCGACGCTGGGCATCGGGCTGGTGCTCCAGGGCATCCTCAGTGCCAGTTTCCAAGACTTCGCTGGATCGGTGCCGAAAGACTTTCAGATTTTTGCGTATGGCATGGTCGGCCCGCTGACGATTTCGATCATTCTACTGTTCGTGCTCGCCGTCCTTGAATGGCTGATGCTGAGCCGCACCCGGTTCGGCGCGCACATCTATGCCACGGGCGGCAATGCGGACGGTGCGCGCCTGGCCGGCATCAAGACCCAGCGTGTCACGATCCTGGCTCATATGCTGGGCAGCCTGGCCGCGGGCATCACAGGCCTGTATCTCGCCAGCCGCTTGCGTTCGGGCGCACCTTGGGTGGGTCGCGACGGCGTCTATGATCTGGAATCGATCGCGGTGGTGGTGATCGGCGGCACGATCCTGGCCGGCGGCAAGGGCGGCGTGTGGGGGACCATCGCCGGCGTCATTCTGTTCGGCTGTCTCGACGCGATCTTCAGCATGCTCGGCGTCGACGCCTATATCAAACAAGTGTTGCGCGGCGCGATCGTCATCGTCGCGGTGGCGGCCTATGCCTATCGCTTCAAGGGGCATGTGGCATGACGACCGCGACCACCACCACACCTCTGCGCTTCGATCCGCTGCGGATTGTCCGCCGCATTCATCCGGCCTATGTGGCGCTGATCATCCTTTTGATCGTCGTCGCGTTCTACAATCCGAACTTCCTGACGCCGATGGGCATCATGGCGTTCCTGCGGCGCAGCGCCGCGCTTTGCATCGTGTCGTTGGGCCAGATGTTCGTCCTGGTCACCGGCGGCTTCGATCTTTCCGTCGGCTCGCTGATCACACTGACCGTGATGGGCAGCGCGCTGATGATCAATAACGACCCGACGCTGACCTGGAGCACGATCGCGATCGTCTACGCCATCGGCATCGCCTCCGGGCTCTTCAACGGTATCGTCGTCAGCTATCTCAAGGTTCCGTCGATCATCGCCACGCTGGGCGCACTGCTGTCGCTCAAGGGTATCGCGCTGGCCTGGTCGGGTGGTTCGCCCCAAGGCTATCTGCCCGACAACTTCCGCATGTTCGGCCGCGTGACCCTGCGCGACATTCCGATCATCCAGGTGCTGCCGATCTCGGTGATCATCCTGGTCGTTGTCGTCGCACTCTGCGCCTGGCTTTTCTATGGCACCACCTTCGGCCGGCTGACCCTAATCATCGGCGACAACCCGCGTGCGGCCGAGTTGGCCGGCGCGCGTGTGCGCCTGGTGCGGATCACCGCCTTCCTGGTTTCGGCCCTGGCCGCCGTCACCTCAGGCATTCTGTTGGGCGGCTTCGCCGGCCCGGCGCAGGACGTGGGCGATGGCTACGATCTACAGGCCATCGCCGCCAACGTTCTCGGCGGCACACAACTTCTGGGCGGAAAGGGCTCGGTGGCCGGCGTGATCGCCGGATCGCTGACGCTGACCGCCTTGTTCACCGTACTCAATCTGATCGGACTTCCGAAGCCGCTGCGTGATGCGGTTCAGGGCGCGATCCTGATCGCGGCCGTCGCCTACAGCATGCGCCGGCAACGATGGGGGCAATAACGAAGCGAAAGCTTCAAGACCGGAAATAATCCGGCGGATTTTCAACTGAAGCGTGGGAGGACTGAATGTTAGGACGTTTGGCATTGACGGGCGCGGTGCTCGCGATTTTCGCGGCGCCGGCTTTCGCTCAGAGTTTCGACGACCCGAAGGAATTCGCCAAGGAGCGCGAATTGCTGTCGATGAAGCCCGAAGGCCCCGCGGGTAAGCCGTGGGAACAGCATCTCGGCGGCGGCACGGTCGACACCAGCAAGTACAAGAAGGCCGGCGCGCACAAAGTCTGCTTCTCGAACGCAGGCGTCGGCAATCCGTGGCGCGTGGTGGGGTGGACCACGATGCAGGCGGAAGTCGATATCCAGAAGGCGGCCGGCAAGATCTCGCAGTTCACTTCGGCTGACGCCGAAGGCAAGGACGACAAGCAGATCTCCGACATCAAGGCGATGCTGTCGAGCGGCAACTGCGACATTCTCGTCGTTTCGCCCAACACCACGGCCGCTCTGACTCCGGCCATCGAAGAAGCCTGCAAGAAGATCCCGGTCATCACCTTCGACCGCGGCACCAACAGCAACTGCCCGGTGGTTCACATCCTGCCGATCGGCGGCTATGCCTTCGGCATCGTCGGCGCCGAGTTCATCGCGAAGCATGTGCCAAAGGGCGGCAAGGTAATCGCGCTGCGTATTCTGCCGGGCGTGGACGTGCTGGAAACCCGTTGGGCCGCAGCCAAGCACATCTTCGAAGAAAAGGGCATCAAGGTGCTGGGCGGCGAGCACAATGGTGACTTCACCGACGGCGACCGTGCCAAGACCAAGTCGATCGTCGCCGACTACCTGGCGAAGGACGGCCAGATCGACGGCGTGTGGATGGATGCCGGTGCCACCACCACGGCGGCGCTGGAAGCTTTTGAAGACGCCGGGATGAAGTATCCGGTGATCAATGGCGAAGACCAGCAGGACTTCCTCCAGGCTTGGAAGAAGAATCACCTGACCGCCATTGCGCCCACCTACTCGGTCTATATGTGGCGTACGGCGATCATTGCCGCGGTGAAGGTGCTCGACGGCGAGACCATTCCCGGTCCCGTCTGGGAGTTGCCCGATCTGGCGATCACCCAGGACAATCTCGACAAATACGTCTCGGACAAACTGCCGCCGCTGCACTACGCGATGTGTGGCTGCGAAGGCATGCCGGGCTATCCGGAACGTTGGGGCGTGAAGAAGTAAGACACGCCTTTTCGGTGACGGCTTCGGGCCGGCTGGAGCGATCCAGCCGGCCTTTTCTTTTTCCGCAATAGGTTAGCAATAGATTGGCCGGGCCGCCTTTACGCGGTCTTTACGCCGCTTTGACGGTCTGGACCATTCCGCGACCAGCATTCCCCATGGAAGCTTGACGGGCCTCGCGCCTATCTCTCTGGCGCCCGACTAACACTGGTGACTGGCGCGTACGCCGGTCCAATCCCGGAGCTTCCATGCTCGATATCATTTTCATCGTCGCCGGGCTGGCGTTCTTCGTCGCCGCGACCTGGTACGTGACCGCCTGCGAGCGGATGTGAGGTCATCATGACTTTGGATTACATCCTCGGCGGGCTGATCACCCTGGCGATCACCGGCTACCTCTTCGTCGCCCTGATCCGCCCCGAACGCTTCTAGAAACGACTAACAGCAGGACCTGCCATGACCACAAACGGTTGGTTGCAGATCGCCTTGTTCTGCGTGGTGGTGATAGCCATCGCGCGGCCCTTGGGCGGCTACATGACCCGCGTCTTCGCGGGCGAGCGGACGTTCTTGAGTCCGGTTTTCCGCCCGATCGAACGCGTTATCTATCGCCTGTGCGGCGTCAATGAAGCCGTCGAGCAGAATTGGATCGGCTATGCCGTTGCCATGCTGGCCTTCAGCCTGGCCGGTTTCCTGACGCTCTATGCGCTGCAGCGGCTGCAGGGAATGCTGCCTTTCAATCCGCAGGGCATGACGGCCGTCGCGCCCGACCTCGCCTTCAACACTTCGGTCAGCTTCATCACCAACACCAATTGGCAGGCTTATGGTGGCGAGACCACCATGAGCTATCTGATCCAGATGGCGGGCCTGACCGTGCACAACTTCGTCTCGGCCGCCGCCGGCATCGCCATGGCGCTGGCGCTGATCCGCGGCTTCGCGCGGCGCGAGTCGAAGACCATCGGCAATTTCTGGGTCGATCTGACGCGCTGCACGCTCTATGTACTGCTGCCGGTCGCCGTCGTGGTCGGGCTGTTCTTCGTGTGGCAGGGCATGCCGCAGACGCTCGGCGCCTCTGTCGAGGCCACCACGCTCGAAGGTGCGAAGCAGACGCTCGCGCTCGGGCCGGTCGCCTCGCAGGAAGTGATCAAGGTGTTCGGCACGAATGGCGGCGGGTTCATGAATGTGAACGCGGCCCATCCCTTCGAGAATCCGACGGCGTTGACCAACTTCGTCCAGATGGTGCTGATCTTCGCCATCGGCGCGGGCCTGACCAACACGCTCGGCCGCATGGTGAAGAACGAGAAAGCCGGCTGGGCGATCTTCGCCGCCATGGGCGTGCTGTTCCTGGCCGGTGTGATCACCTGCTACTGGGCCGAGTCGCAGCCGAATCCGGCCTTCGCCGCGCTCCATGTCGACCAGACCGCCAGCACCTTGCAGGCCGGCGGCAATATGGAAGGCAAAGAGGTGCGCTTCGGCGTCGCCGATTCCGCCCTCTACGCCACCGTAACCACCGACACGTCTTGCGGTGCTGTGAACTCGATGATCGACAGCTTCATGCCACTCGGCGGCATGATTCCGATGATCAATATCCAGCTTGGCGAAGTGATCTTCGGCGGTGTCGGCTCGGGCCTTTATGGCATGCTGGCCTTCGCCATCGTCGCGATGTTCGTGGCTGGGTTGATGGTCGGACGCACGCCGGAATATCTCGGCAAGAAACTCGAGTCGAAGGAGGTCAAGATGACCATCCTGGCACTCTTGACCTTGCCGCTGGCTATTCTCGGCTTCACCGCCCTGGCGACCGTACTGCCGCAAGGCCTCGCGGGAATCGGCAACACCGGGCCGCATGGCTTCTCGGAGATTCTCTACGCCTATAGCGAAGCCACCGGCAACAACGGCAGCGCCTTCGGCGGCCTGTCGGCCAACACGCAGTTCTACAACAGCACCATTGGCGCGGCGATGCTGATGGGCCGCTTCCTGTTCGTGATCCCGCTGCTCGCCGTGGCCGGATCGCTGGCGCAGAAGAAGCTGTTGGCGCCCTCTGCCGGCACGTTCCCGACCACCAGTCCGCTCTTCGTGGGCCTGCTGGTCGGCGTGATCATGATCATCGGCGGTCTGACCTATTTCCCAGCCATCGCGCTCGGACCCGTGGTCGAACAGGTCGCCATGAATTCCGGCAAGCTCTTCGCTGGCCCGTAAGTCGTAAAGGATATTTCCATCATGACTACCACCGCCACTTCTACGGCCGGACTCTATAAACGCCAGGTTCGTTCGCAAGCGCTGTTTGACAGCAAGCTGATCGTGCCGGCGATCTGGGCCTCGTTCCGTAAGCTGAACCCGCGGACGCTCGCCAAGAACCCGGTGATGTTCGTGGTCGAGCTGGTCTCGGTCCTGACCACGCTGTTCTTCGTCCGCGACCTGATCGTGGGCAGCGGCACGGTGGTGGGCACCAGCCCGCTGTTCTCGGGCCAGATCACGGCCTGGCTGTGGTTCTCGGTGCTGTTCGCCAACTTCGCCGAAGCCGTGGCCGAAGGCCGTGGCAAGGCGCAGGCCGACACACTGCGCCGCATGCGTACCGACACGGTTGCCAAGCGCTTCGTCGACACCAGCGGCACACGGACCGAATCGGTGCCTGCGGCCAAGCTGCGTCCCGGTGATATCGTCATGGTCGAAATCGGTGACCTGATCCCGAGCGACGGCGAGGTGATCGAGGGCATCGCCAGTGTCGACGAATCGGCGATCACCGGCGAATCGGCCCCCGTGATCCGCGAAAGCGGCGGCGACCGCTCGGCCGTCACCGGCGGCACGCGCGTCATCTCCGACTGGCTCAAGGTGAAGATCACCGCGGCGCAGGGCTCGACCTTCCTTGACCGCATGATTTCGCTGGTCGAAGGCGCCGTGCGCCAGAAGACACCCAACGAGATCGCGCTCAACATCCTTCTCGCCGGCATGACGCTGATCTTCGTCTTCGCCACCGTGACCATCCCCAGCTTCGCCAAATATGCCGGCGGCGCGGTCTCGGTGGTGGTGCTGATCGCGTTGTTCGTCACCCTGATCCCGACCACGATCGGTGCGCTACTCTCCGCCATCGGCATCGCAGGCATGGATCGCCTGGTGCGCTTCAACGTGCTGGCCATGTCGGGCCGTGCGGTCGAAGCGGCGGGCGACGTCGACACGCTGCTGCTCGACAAGACCGGCACGATCACGCTCGGCAATCGCCAGGCCGCGGAGTTCATCGCACTGCCCGACGTCAACGAACGTGAGCTGGCCCAGGCGGCACTGCTCTCGTCGCTGGCCGATGAAACGCCCGAAGGCCGTTCGATCGTGACGCTCGCGCGCGAACGCTACGGCCTCAGCACGCAGGATGCCGATGCGAAAACCGCGCGTTTCGTTCCCTTCTCGGCCCAGACCCGCATGAGCGGCGTCGATGTCGATGGGCAATCGATCCGCAAGGGCGCGGTGGACTCCATTCTGGCCCTGGCCAAGACCAAGCCGGCACAGCTCCAGGCGATCGTCGAGCGTATCTCGAAGGCGGGCGGCACGCCGCTGGCCGTTGCCATGGATGGCCGCGTGCTGGGCGTGATCTACCTCAAGGACATCGTCAAAAGCGGCATCCGCGATCGCTTCAACGAGCTGCGCCAGATGGGCATCCGTACGGTGATGATCACCGGTGATAACCCGCTGACCGCCGCGGCCATCGCTGCCGAAGCCGGTGTCGACGATTTCCTGGCCCAGGCGACGCCCGAGGACAAACTGGCCCTGATCCGTAAGGAACAGGGCGACGGTAAGCTGGTTGCCATGTGCGGCGACGGCACCAACGACGCGCCGGCGCTTGCCCAGGCCGATGTGGGCGTGGCGATGAACACGGGCACGATGGCCGCGCGCGAAGCCGGCAACATGGTCGACCTCGACAGCGACCCGACCAAGCTGATCGAGATCGTGGCCATCGGCAAACAGCTGCTGATGACGCGCGGCGCGCTGACCACCTTCTCGATCGCCAACGACGTCGCGAAGTATTTCGCGATCATCCCGGCGATGTTCGCGGCCTTCTACCCGCAGTTGGGCGTGCTGAACGTGATGCATCTGCGCACACCGGAAAGCGCGATCCTGTCGGCGATCATCTTCAACGCATTGATCATCATCGCCCTGATCCCGCTCAGCTTGCGCGGCGTTCGTTATCGCCCGGCCAGTGCGGCCACCTTGCTGCGCCGGAATATTTGGATCTATGGCGCCGGCGGCCTGATCGTTCCCTTCGTCGGGATCAAGATCATCGATATGGCCGTTACCGCTCTGGGTCTGGCTTAAGGAGTTCCTGTCATGATGCTTGCTCAAATCCGTCCCGCGCTGGTGATGATCGTCCTGATGACGGCGATCACCGGCCTGATCTATCCCCTGGGCATGACGGGCATTTCGCAACTGCTGTTCCCGCATCAGGCCAATGGCAGTCTGATCGAGAAGGACGGCAAGGTGATCGGCTCGGAACTGATCGGCCAGAACTTTGCCGATCCCAAATACTTCCATGGCCGTCCCTCGGCGATCACCGGCACCGCGCCCGATCCCAAGGACTCGACCAAGACCGTGACCGTGGCGACGCCTTATGACGCCTCGAATTCCTCGGCCTCGAATCTCGGCCCGACCTCGCAGACCCTTGCCGACCGCGTGAAGGGCGATGCCACGACCCTGCGCGGCCGTGCTGACGCGAATGTGCCGGTCGATCTCGTCACCACCTCGGGCAGCGGCCTCGATCCGGACATCACCCCGGCCGGCGCGTTGTTCCAGGTGCCCGCCGTGGCCAAGGCCCGCGGCATTTCCGAAGACCAGATTAAGAAGCTGGTCGAGGACCATGTCGATGGCCGGATTTTCGGCATCCTGGGCGAGCCTCGTGTCAATGTGCTGAAGCTCAACCTGGCGCTCGACGCGCTCGGGAAAAGCGCCGGCTGATCGGCTATACTTAAGGCATGGCCGAAACCGACCGGAACGATCGTCCCGATCCTGACGCGCTGCTCGCTGAAGCCAAGCGGGCAGCGCGTGGTCGTCTGAAAATCTTCCTCGGCGCCGCGCCCGGCGTCGGGAAAACCTATGCCATGCTCGAATCGGCCCATGAGCGACGCCGCGAGAGCATCGATGTGGTTATCGGCGTCATCGAATCCCATGGCCGCGCCGAGACGGAAGCGCTGATCCATGGCCTCGACCGCGTTCCCATGCGCGTGGTCGAGTATCGCGGCAAGACCTTCGAGGAGATGGACCTCGACGCGATCATCGCGCGCCGGCCCAAATTGGTCCTCGTCGACGAGCTGGCGCATACCAATGTTCCTGGCGGCGCACATCTGAAGCGCTACCAGGATGTCGAAGACCTGTTGCTGGCCGGAATCGATGTCTACTCGACGCTGAACATCCAGCACATCGAGAGCCTCAACGATGTGGTCGAGCGCATCACGACCGTCAGAGTGCGCGAGACCCTGCCCGACAGCGTGCTGGCCACGGCCGATGAGATCGAACTGATCGACCTGCCGCCGCAAGACCTGATCGCCCGCATGGCCGAGGGCAAGGTCTATGTGCCCGAACAAGCGCGGCGTGCGGCCCATAACTTCTTCTCGCTGGGAAATCTCACGGCTCTGCGCGAAATGGCCCTGCGCCACGCGGCCGAACGCGTCGACGCGCAGATGGTCCATTATATGCGCGCCCACGCGATCTCGGGCCCCTGGCCGACGCGCGAGCGCATCATCGTCTGCATCGGCGCCGACGTGGCCGGGCTGCGTCTGGTCCGTGCGACCAAGCGCATCGCCGAACGGCGGCAAGCGCCGTGGGTTGCCGTCTATGTCGAGACGGCGCATCACGCATCGCTGCCCGAAGCCGACAAGGATCGCATCGCTCAGGCCATGCGTCTGGCCATCCAGCTGGGCGGCGAGACCGTCACGCTGCAGGGCGAAGACGTAGCCGGCGAGCTGCTGACCTATGCCCGCGAGCACAACTGCACCCAGCTCGTCGTCGGCCGGCCGAAGCGACGCGGCTGGCGCCGCATGTTCCGCGGCCAGTCGGTCACGGACCGGATCGTCGCCAAGACCAGCGCATTCGACGTGCTTCTGGTCGGCGGCGATGAGACGGAAGCAGTCGCGCCGGAGCTCGCCCCGCGTCCCGAATCCGCGGGCTTCGATTGGAAGCCCTACGGCATCGCGACCTTGGCCGTGGCGGTGGCCACCGGCGTCAGCTTTCTGATCGATCTCTGGCTGCCGCTGCCGAACATCTCGGTCGCCTTCCTGCTCGCGGTGCTGTTGATCGCGATGCGGTTGGGGCGCGGGCCGGCGATCTTTGCCTCGCTGGTCAGTTTCATCAGCTACGACTTTTTCTTCACCGAGCCGCGTTTCGCCTTCGCGGTCAGCGACAGTCAGAATCTGCTGACGCTGTTCTTCTTCCTGGTCGCCGCGGCGATCGTCAGCAATCTGGCCAGCCGCGTCCGCCGTCAAGTCGACGCCGCCAAAACCAATGCGCGCCGTACGCTCAATCTCTACGAATTCAGCCGCAAGATCGCCGTGGCGCCGGGGCGTGACGAAGTGCTGTGGGCCGTGGTGCACCATGTGGCGTCCACCATCCGTGGCCGATCGCTGGTTCTGCTGCCCAAGGATGAGCAACTTGAAATCGCCGCCGGCTATCCGCCCGAAGACCGGCTTAACGAGCGCGATGCGGCCGCGGCCCAGTGGACCTGGGGTGCGGGCAAGCCATCGGGGCGCGGTTCGACCACCCTGCCCGCCGCCGAATGGCTGTTCCTGCCGCTGAAGACCGTGCGCGGTCCGATCGGCGTACTCGGCGTTCAGATGGCGGGCCAGGACGGCCTGTCGCCCGAGGAAAGCCGCCTCGTCGAAACTCTGGCGGACCAAGCCGCTGTGGCCATCGAGCGCACGACCCTGGTGGCGGATGTCGAAGCGGCGCGGCTGGCCAGCGAAACCGAGCGGTTGCGCGCCGCCCTGTTGTCATCGCTGTCGCACGATCTGCGCACGCCGCTGGTCTCGATCCTGGGCGCGGCGACCAGCATGCTCAACTACCACGACTCGCTGAGCACCGAGGACCGCAAGGATCTGGCTGAAACGATCCGCGATGAAGCGGAGCGGCTGAATCGCTTCGTGCAGAACCTGCTCGACATGACGCGGCTGGGTTCGGGCGCCTTGAAGCCCAATGCCGATTGGGTCGATCTGCTCGATGTGATCGGCCGCGCCATCGAACGCGCCGGACGGCTGCTGCAAGGCCGGCATATCAAGGTCGATGTCGATAAGAAGCTGCCGCTGCTCCATATCGATCCGGTGTTGATGGAACAGGTGTTCTTCAACCTGATCGACAATGCCTGCAAATATTCCCCGGCCGGCAGCACCGTAACGGTCTGGGCGCGACGGCGCGAGAAAGAGGCGCTGATCGAAGTCTGCGATCAGGGCGCCGGCATTCCCGAAGCCGATCGCCAGCGGGTGTTCGACATGTTCTACCGCGTCAAAGCGGGCGATGCGCAGCCGGCGGGTACGGGCTTGGGGCTGGCCATCTGCCGCGGCGTGGTCGAAGCCCATGGCGGTACGGTCCATGCCGAACCCGGCCTGCATGGCAACGGGACCTGCATTATCATCAACCTGCCCCTGCCCGAGCCGCCATCGCTTAGCGCCGCGGAACCGGCTAAAATCGCCACATCATGATGCGCATTCTGGTCGTCGACGACGAGCCGCAAATCCGCAAGTTCCTGCGCATCAGCCTCAGCGCCAATGGCTATGAGGTGGTGGAGGCCGAGAACGGCCGCCAGGGCATCGACGCAGCCGCAAGGGAAAAGCCGGCGCTGGTGATTCTCGATCTCGGCTTGCCCGATATCGATGGACAAGAGGTGATCTCCGCCATCCGCAAGGAGAGCAGCGTGCCGATCATCGTGCTATCGGTGCGCGCGCAGGAGATGGATAAGGTCGAGGCGCTGGATCGCGGCGCCGACGACTATGTGCCGAAGCCCTTCGGGATCGGCGAGTTGATGGCGCGGGTGCGCGCGGCGCTGCGTCCGCTGCAGAAGGACACCGCCGGCACGATTCTTGAAGTTGGCGATCTGCGCCTCGACTTCGCCCGCCATGTGGTGACGCGCGCCGGTGCCGAGGTGCATCTGTCGAAGCGCGAATACGAACTGCTCCACATCCTGGCCAGCAAGCCGGATCACGTGCTGACCCATACGGAAATCCTGAAGACCGTCTGGGGTCCGGCCCATGTGGAGGACACCGCCTATCTGCGGGTCTACGTCAATCAGCTGCGCCAGAAGCTGGAAGCCGACCCGGTGACACCCAAGCTGATCGTCACCGAACCCGGCGTCGGCTACCGCCTGCGCACCAGCGGCTAGACCCCGCCGCCAAGGCACCATTGTCGGTATGGGCTAAACGTCTAGACCTCTAGGCGTTTTGTCCGCGGTTTTCGGGCATCGAATCGGGCGATGTCATCGAACCGTCATCTTGCCTAAATAAATGTGCCACCACCCCACCGGTACAATGCGACCCGACGGCGCTCGGTTGTCGGTGGAGCGAATTCGTGACGAAGGGTGGGGCTGCGATCGCTCGCATCACCTTGGTCCTCGCACCGGAACGCCGCGAACTCCTGCGAGAGAGGAAATCCACAATGAAGTTGACCCGATTCGCCTGCGCGACGGTATTCGGCATGGGATTGATGGGTGCGGCCAGCTCGGCCTTCGCCACGAACGCGGATTGCCCCAACGGCGGCACCGTGCGCTTCGGCATCGAGCCCTACGAGGCCGGTGCGACGCTGGCCCCGATCTTCCAGGACCTCGGCAAGCTGATCGCGCAGAAGCTCGATTGCAACGTCGAAACCTATGTCACCACCAGCTACAACGCCGAAATCGAAGCGATGCGCGCCGGCAAGTTGGAATTCGGTGAATTCGGTCCGCTCGGCTATGTGCTGGCCCATCAGGTGGCCAACGCCCAAGCCATCGCCACCTTCACCGACAGCTCGGGCACCGTGCCCGACACCTACACCGCCAGCATCGTCACCTGGCCCGATTCGGGCATCAAGGAACTCAAGGATGTGGCTGGCCACTCCTTCGCCTTTTCCGATCCCGCGTCGACCTCGGGCCATCTCTTCCCGGCCTATGGCCTGCAGAAGGGCGGCATCGATCCGGATAAGGGCGTAAAGGGTATCTATGCCGGCAGTCACACCGCCTCTTACGAAGCGATCAAAAACCACAAGGTCGACGCCGGCGAGCTCAACAGCGAAATGATCACCGCCGCCACGGCGCAGAACAATTATGATCCGAAGAACTTCGTCACTCTGTGGAAGTCGGATCCGATCCCGGTCGACCCGATCGCCGTGCGCGGTGATCTGCCCGAACCCTTCAAGACCCGCCTGACCCAGGTTCTGCAGAATCTCGACCTGACGAGCCTGGCCACTGCACAGCGCAAGCATCTGATGGGCACCGGTCCGAAGACGATCTCGACGACCGACAGCGCCTACAACCTCGTCCGCGACCTGATCGACACGCTCCACGTCGATCTGGCCAAGCTGTAAGAGGTCTGTGATGTATACGACAGGGAAACATCTGCTCGACGTCCAAAACGTATCGATGCGCTATGCCAACGATAAGTTGGCGCTGAACGATGTTTCCCTGTCGGTTTGCCCCGGGGAGTTCGTCACCATTCTCGGCAGCAACGGCAGCGGCAAATCGACGCTGCTCCGCTGCATCGCCCGGCTGCAGCAGCCCTCCGCCGGCACGATCCATTTCGGCGATCACGACCTGACCAAGCTTCAGGGGCAACAGCTGCGCCGCGCCCGCCATGGCCTGGCGATGATCTTCCAACACGCCAATCTGGTGCGCCGCCGCACGGTGATCGCCAATGTGGCCGCCGGCGCGCTCGGCTATCACCAGACGATATGGACCGCGCTCGGTGCCCTGCCGCGCACGGAACTTATCAAGTCCTATGATTATCTCGACGAGGTCGGTCTCACCCATCTTGCGCAACAGCGCGCCGGCACGCTGTCGGGCGGCCAAGCGCAGCGCGTCGCGATCTCGCGCGCTTTGGCGCAGCGGCCGCGCATCATCCTCGCCGATGAGCCGGTGGCCAGCCTCGATCCGCAGGCGGCCGAAGACGTGATGGGCCTGCTGCGCCGCCTCGCCACCGAAGACGGCATTGCCGTGCTGTGCGTGCTGCATCAGCCGGAATTGGCAGAGCGCTATTCCGACCGCATCGTCGGCATGCGCGGCGGACAGATGATCTTCGATATCACGGCCAAGCAGATGGGGAGCCACGACGTTGCCGGGCTCTATATGAGCCAGGCGGCATGACTTCGGGTGCTTCGTCTACGGCGCTGGGCCACCCCGTCGCCGCGTCGCCTATCATCCTGATCCGGCGCATCTTCATCGGCCTCGTGCTGCTGGCCATCTTCGGCCAGGCGCTGTGGATGACCGACGCGCGGCCGGGCGAGTTGATCAGCGGCATCCACGGCATGCTCGATATCCTCGGCCGTTCGATCCCGCCGGCCTTCTCCGAATTCCCGACCGTTCTGCAGCCGGCGCTCGAGACGATCGATATTGCCATCGTCGGCACGGCCTGCGGTGTCGTTCTCGCCATACCCTTAGCAATCCTGGCCGCGGCGAACGTCACGCCGGCCAAGCCACTCTATTATGGCGCCCGCGCGGTGATCGCGCTGACCCGCGCGGTGCCCGATCTGGTTTGGGCGCTGCTGTTCGTGACCGCCGTCGGTCTCGGCCCTTTCCCCGGCGTGCTGGCGCAGTCCGTCCATTCGATCGGCATGCTCGGCCGCCTGTTCGCCGAGGTGATCGAGGATATGGATATGGGTCCGGTCGATGCGCTGCGCCTGACCGGCGCCAACCGCGCCCAGGTCTTTACCCATGCGGTGATTCCAGGCGTGCTGCCCTCGCTGCTGGGCATCGGCTTCTACCGGCTCGACGACAATTTGCGCAATTCGCTGGTTCTGGGCTTCGTTGGCGCGGGCGGCTTGGGCTTCCAGCTGCTGACGGCGATGAACCTTTTCCAATACAAGACCGTTTCGCTCCTCTTGATCGTGACTTTCGTCCTGGTCATGCTGATGGAACGTTTGTCGGCGGCCCTGCGCCGCCGCGTTGCCTAGACCTGAGACGGACCATCATGCGCATCAATCAAGGCGAGGGAATCGACCCGTGGACGGCTGGCCGGCAGGTCACCGAACAGGCCGAAATCGACCCGACCGCCATCATTCGCAACAGCGAATTCGGCCGTTACGTCTATATCGGCGCGGCCAGTGTCGTCGCCGACACAGTGATGGGCGATTACGGCTACGCCATGGGCGGCAATCAGATCGCGCACGCTGAAATTGGTAAGTTCAGCAATATCGCCACCGGCGTGCGCGTCAACCCGAGCAACCATCCCTGGTGGCGCGCGACCTTGCACCATTTCACCTATCGCAGCCGGTCCTATGGCTTCGCGGCCGATGATGATCGGGAAATCTTCGAATGGCGGCGCGAAGACAAGGTGACGATCGGCCCCGATGTTTGGCTGGGCCACAACGCGATCGTGATGCCGGGCGTGACCATCGGCGCCGGCGTGGTGGTGGGCAGCGGCACCATCGTCAGTAAAGACGTGCCGGCCTATGCCGTTGTCGTCGGCGTACCGGCCCGCGTGATCCGCTTCCGGGCCGAGCCGCCGGTGATCGAGCGCATGCAGCGCATCGCCTGGTGGGATTGGAGCCATGCGCAGATCGACGAGGCGCTGTCGGATATCCGCGCCCTCGATATCGACGCCTTCGCCGCCAAATACGGATGACGGCCGAAGCGACCGAGACGAAACTCGGGCCCCTGATTCTCGTGGTTGGGCCAAGTGGGGCCGGCAAAGACACGCTGATCGACGGCGCCAAACATGCTTTCGCCGATGATCCGTCGATTCATTTCGTCCGGCGCTTGATCACCCGCGCCATCCCGAGCGGCGAGGACCACGACACGCTGACCGCCATCGAGTTCGAGGCAATGGAGCGGGCGGGATCGTTCCTATTGCACTGGCATGCGCACGGCCTGTCCTACGGCATTCCGATCACGGCGCAGGACCGCCGCCGCGAGGGCGCTGCCGTGATCGCCAACGTCTCACGGACTGTGGTCGATCACGCGCGCCGCCGGCTGGCGCCGGTGCGCGTGATCGTCGTGACCGCGCCACCGAAGGTTCTCGCCGCCCGGCTCAAAGACCGTGGCCGCGAAAGCGTGCAAGATGCGGCGAAACGGCTGGCCAAAGCCGCCGAGGCCATGCCCAGCGGACCGGATGTGATCGACGTGATCAATGACAGCACGCTGGCGGCCGGCCAGGCGGCGTTCATCGCCGCGCTCGAAAAGATGCGCCGCTAAGCGACCCTCGCTAAGCGACTTGGCGGCCTTCGCGCCAGACGGCGCGGATCACCGGCGCGTCACCGGTATCGAGAACGCGCACCAAATCTGCCCGGCGACCTGTCTCGATCACGCCGCGATCACTAAGCCCTGTCACCGCCGCGGGCGTCGCCGTCACCGTGGCAACAGCCTCAGGCAAACCGATCCCGAACGGGCCACGATGCAGCATGAACGCGGCGTGGATCAGGCTGATTGGCACATAGTCCGAACTCAGCACATCGAGACAGCCGGCCTCAGCCAGAGTCGATGCCGAGATGTTTCCCGAATGCGAGCCGCCCCGCACCAGATTGGGCGCACCCATCAGCACCATCATACCGGCATCGTGCGAGGCACGCGCCGCATCGAGCGTGGTGGGAAATTCGGCGAAGCGCGTGCCGAGATCGGCCGCCTCGGCCACGTGATCGAGCGTCGCGTCGTCATGGCTGGCGAGGATCAGCCCCTTCTCGCGGCAGGCATCGGCGATCGCGCGCCGGTTGACCGCCGAGAATCGCGCACTGGCTTCCTTCTGATGCACAGTGAACGCATCCATCTCCGCACTGTCGAGATGGTACTTGCCCATATAATAGGTGCGGTATTTGTCCTCGTGGATGAACTGACGCTGGCCGGGGCTGTGGTCCATCACCGAAACGATACCCAACAGTGGTTCACTCGTCAGCTTCTCGAAGGTGCCGACCACCGGTGCCCACGATACTTCGCAGCGCAGATGCAGCCGGTGATCGACGCGGAGATGGCCACGCGCCTGGGTCTCGCCGACCGCCGTCACCATCGACTGCAGATTGGCAACGCGCGCGCCACCCGGATCGACCTCGCCGCAAGCCAAAGCATCAAACACCGTGGTGATGCCGGCCGCCGCCATTTGCGCGTCATGCGCCATCACGGCCGCTGCGGCAGGCCAGGTCACTTTGGGCCGCGGCATGAAATGCTTTTCGAGATTGTCGGTGTGCAGTTCGATCAGACCGGGCAGCAGATAATCGCCTTCGCAATCGATGGCCGTTTCGATCTGCGCGGGCTTTTCGTCGATCTCGCCGATCTTGCCGTCGACGACGCGCACCGTGCCGTGCAAAACGCGATCGCGCAGAACGATCTGGGCGTTGGTATAGATCGTCTCGCGGCTCATGCGGCACTCCCGGCGACACCGCCGGCTTGGATGGAAATGGTGCGCGATGCCACTTTGTGGCGCACCTCTTCGTCGTGGAACACGCCGACCAGCGCCGCGCCACGCGCCCGCGCTTCCATGATCAGCGATGCGACGACATTGCGGTTCTCGGCATCGAGCGACGCCGTCGGTTCGTCGAGCAACAAAACGGGAAGCTCGGCAACGAAACCGCGCGCGATATTCACGCGCTGCTGCTCACCGCCCGAGAAGGTGGCGGGCGCCAGCTTCCACAGCCGTTCTGGAATATTGAGCCGCGCCAGAAGCTCGGCGGCTTTGATACGCGCCGTTTCGATCGGCTGGCCGAGCGCGCGCAGCGGCTCGGCCACCACATCGAGCGCCGGCACGCGCGGAATGACGCGTAGGAACTGGCTGACATAGCCGAGGCTGCGCCTGCGGACGTCGAGGATGTCGTGTGGTGCAGCGGTGACGATGTCGACCACGCCGCCATCATGCTGAACCGTGACGCTGCCTGAATCGGGTTTGCAGTTGCCATAGAGGCACCGTAGCAGTGTCGATTTGCCCGCGCCGGAGGGACCATGCAGCGCGACGCATTCGCCCGGCTCGACCGCCAGGGACGCGTTGGCGAGAACCGGAATCTGCGTTCCGCCCTGGACATGCAGGATGTAAGTTTTGTTCAGCGCCGTTGCAGCGATCATGGCGGTCATGGTTGCAACACCGCGGAAACGAGAAGTTGCGTGTAGGCGTGGTGGGGATCGTCGAGCACCTGATCGGTCAATCCCTCTTCGACCACCGAGCCCTGGCGCATCACCATCAGCCGATGGGTCAGTAGGCGCGCCACGGCAAGATCGTGGGTGACGATGACGGCGGCAAGGCCGAGATCGACCACCAAACCGCGCAGCAGATCGAGCAACGTCGCCTGTACAGAGACATCGAGGCCGCCGGTCGGCTCGTCCATAAACACGAGACGTGGTTTGGTGACGAGATTCCGCGCGATCTGCAGGCGCTGCATCATGCCGCCCGAAAAGGTGCTGGGCGCATCGTCGATACGGTCATTGGCGATCTCGACGCGGCCAAGCCAGGTTTCGGCCTCGTGGCGGATCGCACCGTAATGGCGCGCACCAACGGCCATCAGCGGCTCACCGACGTTCGCACCGGCGGAAACGCCCATGCGCAACCCGTCGCGCGGGTTTTGCCGCACCATGCCCCATTCGGTGCGCATCAGCAGGCGGCGGCGCGCCTCGGGCAGGCCGAAGACATCGACCATCGTTCCATCGCGCGCCAGATATTCGATCGTGCCCGACGAGGGCGTGAGGCGGCCGGAGAGACAGTCGAGCAGCGTGGTCTTGCCCGAACCCGACTCGCCGACGATGCCGACCACTTCGCCCGGGCGCAGATCGAAGGAGACATCGCGGCAGCCGATGCGCTGGCCGTGATAACGCGTGACGTTTGCGACGCGGAATAACGGCTCGCTCATGACGCCCCCACTTGCGGCTGCGTCTGCGGCTTGGCCTTGGCATCGCGACGCTGTCCACAATGATCGGTGTCGGAACAAACGAACATGCGGCCGCCCTGATCGTCGACGATCACCTCGTCGAGGAAGCTGTCATGCGAACCGCAGAGCGCGCATTCCTCGTCCCAGCTTTGCACGGTGAAGGGATGGTCCTCGAAGTCGAGACTTTTGACGCTGGTATAGGGCGGCACGGCATAGAGCCGCTTCTCGCGGCCCGCGCCGAACAATTGCAGCGCCGGATTCATGTCCATCTTCGGGTTGTCGAATTTCGGAATCGGCGACGGCCGCATCAGGTAGCGCCCATCGACCCGCACCGGATAATCGTAGGACGTCGCGATGCGCCCATAGATCGCGATGTCTTCGTAGAGCTTCACATGCATCGCGCCATAGTCGGCCAGCGCATGCATCTTGCGGGTTTCGCTCTCGCGGGGTTCGAGCCAGCGCAGCGGCTCGGGAATCGGCACCTGATAGACGAGAATCTGGCCTTCGCTTAAGGGGGTCTCTGGAATGCGATGCCGCGTCTGGACGATGGTCGCCTCGGGCGTGCGCTCGGTGGTCGCCACGCCGGCCACGCGCGCGAAGAAGCGGCGGATCGAAATCGCATTGGTGGTATCGTCGGCGCCCTGGTCGATCACCTTCAGCGTATCGGCAGGCCCGACGATGGCCGCCGTCACCTGAATGCCGCCCGTGCCCCAGCCATAGGGCAGCGGCATTTCGCGGCTGGCAAACGGCACCTGATAGCCAGGAATGGCCACGGCTTTGAGCAGCCCGCGGCGGATGGCGCGCTTGGTGTGCTCGTCGAGATAGCCGAAATTATACCCGTCGCTCATTCGGCAGCCATTTTCTCTGCGGTGGAGTGGAGCGGCTGCGAGCGCAGGCCGCGCAGCAATTCAAGTTCCGACTGGAAGTCGACATAGTGCGGCAACTTCAGATGCTGCACGAAGCCCGAGGCCTCGACATTGTCGGAATGCATCAGGATGAATTCGACATCCTGTGCCGGCGCACCAGCGTGTTCGCCGAGTTCGACAGCGCGCAAGCTGCGATCCACCAGAGCCATCGCCATCGCCTTGCGTTCCGCCTGGCCGAAGGTGACACCGTAGCCGCGCGTGAATTGCGGCGGCTTTTCGTCGGCGCCACGGAACTGGTTGATCATCTGGCACTCGGTCAGCGTGATCTCGCCGATCTCGATCTCGAAACCCAATTCCGGCGGCACGAAGGACACGGTCACTTCGCCCATGCGGATCTCGGCGGCGAAAGGATGGGTGTGGCCATAGCCGCGTTGGCTGGAATAGGCCATCGCCAGCAGGAAGCCTTCGTCGGCGCGCGCGAGATTCTGCAGCCGCACATCGCGGCCCGCTGGGAAGGTCAACGGATCGCGCGTGATGTCGCCGGGTGCATCGCCCGTTCCCTCCGGCTCGCCCTCGATCAACCCGTCGCGGCCGAGCACATCGGTCACGCGCGGCAGAATGCGGTCGACCGGTGCTGTGGCAGTTACCGCCTCGGGCGGGTTACCGCCGGCGGCCAGCGCGAATTCGAGCAGGCGATGAGTGTAGTCATAGGTCGGCCCGAGAATCTGTCCACCGGGCACATCCTTGAAGGCCGCGGAAATGCGGCGCCGTACTTCCATCTCGGCGGTATCGACCGGCTGGGTATAGCCGAAGCGCGGCAAGGTCGAGCGGAAGGCGCGCAGCAGGAAGATCGCCTCGACCAGATCGCCTTGGGCCTGCTTGATCGCCAGCGCCGCAAGACCCGGATCGTAGACCGAGCCTTCGATCATCACACGATCGACGGCGAGGCCCAATTGCCCTTCGATCTGTTCGAGTGACAATTCCTGCGTGGCCTTGTTGCCGCGCCGTTCCTCGGCCATCAGCCGATGGGCATTGTCGATGGCGACTTCGCCGCCTTTTACCGCGACATACATGATCAGCCTTTCAAGCGGGTGGAGCGCGGCAGGGCCGCGATGCGATTACCGCTGGCGAAAATCAAATCCACGCCCTGCGGGAAATGGGCGTTGTTCTCGACGATCCAATCCTTGAACGCGGCGGGCAGGCCCGCGGGTCCGAACGCGATGCGATCGCGGATGCCGGGGCCGGTGATCGTCCAACCTTCGCCGCCGGTGAGCGACGGCACTTGCACGATGATCGTGGCGGAACGGTCGGGGTATTCCTCGCTCCCCGGCTCGAAGGCCGAGAGCGGCGGCATCGTCGCGGCATCGATCACCAGCGCGAACATCGCCTGGCCGGGCTCGGAGACGAGTCGGCTGCCGCAATGGAAGCCGAGCCACGCGGAGAATCCCGGCGCTTTGCTCTCATGATCGATCCACACCGGCGTTTCGTGATCCGCGAGGCTCAACAACACGGCACCCACCGCCGGCATGACCGGTTCGGGCGGCGTGGACGGCGACGGGATTTCGATAATCGTGCCCGGACGCGCCATTGCATCGAGCACGGCGCGGAAGACACGCTGCGCATCGAGCACGGGATCAGCGAAACCTGGCGCCAGGGTCTCGGTGCTCATACGGCACCCCGGACCATGGTGAAGAACTCGACCTTGGTGGCGGCGGCCTTGCGCGCCATCTCATCGCGACGTTTCTGGTGCGCGGCAGCCAGCGGCGCGATCACCACTTTCTCGACCGCACGGGCCAACGCAGCATCCTGCAACATTGCGTCGAGCGCGGCGGCCAACTCAGCGTGCCGCGTCGAACGGCCGGCCACCATCGCGTGACCGACGATGCCGCCATCGAGGCGCACCGAACAGCGCGTGACCGTCATCTCGCCGATATTGAAGGGACGCCCATCGCCGCCCATGCGACCCTGGGTCATCACCAGCCCGATCTCGGGCTTGCGCAGGAACTGATAGGCGGGATGCGCCTCAAGCTGACCCCACGCGACCTCTAATTCGGCCGGCTGCGCCTTGGCCAGAATGCCCATCCAGCGTTGCCGCGCTTCGGTTTCCGAAGCACCCGTTTCCGCGCTCATTTCCTCTGGCATGGACCAATCCAAAATTTGTATAGACGTCTATATATCTATATGTATAATACTGCGCCTCGGGCCCCTTTGGGTAAAGCGAATAACGGGTGAAATTTTGATGACCGGCGCGGAACTGGATCGTGGCAATGGGCGCACCTTGTGGCTGCAGATTGCTGCACAGTTGGAAGAGCGAATTCTCTCGGGCACGTGGAAACCGGGCGAGCGCCTGCCGACCGAACTGACCCTGGCCGATAATTTCGCCGTCAATCGCCACACGGCGCGGCGTGCGCTGGCGGCACTGGCCGAGCAAGGGCTTGTGCGCGTCGAACAAGGGCGCGGCACCTTTGTCCAGGAAAGCGTGGTCGACTATCGCCTGGGCAAGCGCACGCGCTTTTCCGAGAATCTATCGTCGCAGAATCACGATCCGTCGGGCCGCCTGTTGCGCGCCGAGGAAATGCCGGCGGCAACGGCTGTGGCCAAGGCGCTCGGCCTGCGCAAGGGCTCCGCGGTGATCATGATCGAACGTTTGGGCGAGGCCGATGGCCGCCCGATCAACGTGTCGTCGCATTATTTCCCCAAGGCGCGCTTTCCCACCTTCATCGAATGCTATCGCAATACCGGATCGATCACTGCGGCGCTGGCACGCTGCGGCGTGGCCGACTATGCGCGCAAGTCGACCAAGATCACCGCGCGCGCCGCACGCGCGTCTGACGCGCGACTGTTGGGCCAACCCTCGTCGCGGCCGATCCTGATGACCGAGAGCATCAATGTGGACACCGAAGGCCAGCCGATCGAATACAGCGTCGGCCGCTGGGCATCGGACCGCGTACAATTGGTCGTCGAGCCTGGGACCTAACCAAGCCGCGCGCTTGTCTAGTCGAGCAGCGGCTTATCACCGAAACGTCATGCAAGAGGGTGGCGATCTCGCCTAATTCGGCCCGATGACAGACCTCACCATTCGCGGCGCCCGCGCGCTTCTGCCCCACGGCACCCTGACCCAGACCGACATCGCGATCGCCGATGGCCATATCGATGAGGCCAACGGTTTATCGGCCGGCCGCGTGATCGATGCGCAGGGCCTTCTGCTGCTGCCCGGCATTGTCGATCTGCATGGCGACGCCTTCGAGCGCCAGATCATGCCGCGGCCCGGCGTGCATTTCCCGATCGATCTGGCGCTGATCGATACCGACCGGCAGCTTGCCGCCAATGGCATCACCACGGCCTTTCATGGGCTGACCTGGTCATGGGAGCCGGGCCTGCGCGGGCGCGAAGCCGCCTTCGCGCTGTTCGACGGAATGGAGCGGATTCGGCCGCGCCTGCTGACCGACACGCGCATTCACTTGCGACATGAGGTCTATAATACCGGCGCGGTCGATTCGATCGTCGATCTGATAACCGCCGGCCGCGTCGGTCTTCTGGCCTTCAACGATCATTTGCCGATGATGAAGCGCAAATCGAACACGCCGCAGAAGCTGGTGCAATATGCCGAGCGCGCCGACCTGTCGCTCGACGCCTATATCGCCCTGATCGACGAAGTGGCGGCGCGCGAATCCATGGTGGCGCCGACGAATGATCGGATTGCCGCTGCCGCGCGCGAGAATCAGATCGCCATGGCATCGCACGACGATCCTTCGCCCGATCTGCGCAAGCACTTCCATGAGATGGGCTGCGCTCTGTGCGAGTTCCCGCTCAATCGCCCCACGCTTGAAGCGGCGCGTGGTTTCGGTGACGCGATCATCATGGGTTCGCCGAATGTGGTGCGCGGCGGCAGCCATACCGGCGGCTTGCGCGTCGCCGATATGGTGAAGGACGGGTTGGTCGATATTCTGACCTCAGACTACTACTACCCGGCCCTGCTGCAGGCGCCGTTCAAACTGATGGCCGAGGGCCAGTGCGATTTCGCGACGGCCTGGAGCCTGGTTTCGACCAATCCGGCCCGCGCGGTGGGATTGCATGATCGCGGCACGATTGCCACAGGACAGCGCGCCGATCTGATCCTGGTCGACGATCGCGATCCAACCCTGCCCCATGTGGTGGCAACCATCGCCGGTGGCCGGGTGATCGCGTCGAATGGCGGTCCGGCGGCGTGAGCGAATCGCGCTGCGCGATCTATTTCGCACCAGAAGATGATTCCGCTTTAGCGCGCTTCGGTTGGCCATGGCTCGGCCGCCGGCCTGAGACGGTCGACGATGCACCGTTCCTATCCGCGGTCTCGGGCGATTCCGATCACACTGCACGCGTCGCCGATCCACGCCTCTATGGATTGCATGCGACATTGAAGCCGCCGTTCCATCTGGCAAGTGGCACGACGCGTGATCAGCTTGTCGATACGCTGCGGGCACTCTGCAAAACTCGTGCGCCGATCGAGGCGCCGCCGTTGACCCTGGCCGAAATCGGCGACTTCATCGCGTTGCGCCCGGCATCGAACGCAAAGATCGACAGACTGGCTGCCGATTGCGTCACCGCTTTCGACCGCTTTCGCGCGCCATCGACACCCGAAGACATTGCCAAGCGGGCCAATGGCTTGACCCCGCGTCAACATGAACACCTCAAGCGCTGGGGCTATCCCTATGTGCTCGACGAATTCCGCTTCCACGTCACCCTGAGCGGCCGGCTGGCGGACGATGAGCGGGCCCGCACGCGCGCGCAGCTGATGCCCCTGCTTGGCGATGTTCTGGCCGAGCCGCTGCGGATCGCCTCGCTCTGCCTGTTCGAACAGGCGAACCGCACGGCGCGTTTCACCCTCGCGATGCGGATTCCCTTCGGCACCTAATCAGGCGCTGAAGCGGACGCTTATCACAAGCACCTGTTTCTAAAGGCTTTATAAGGTTAACAGGTCTTCCAATGACTTGGGGCTTGCGCTAAAACCGAAATCATTGAGGTTTATGCGTCATGAATACGCGCGCGCAGCCACGGCACGTCTCGACCGCGAGCCCCACAGGCTCCTCGAACCTGCGGGCCTTTGTCGTCGACGACGATCCGCTGATCGTCGACGTGCTGACCCATCATCTGACGGGCGCCGGCTACCAGGTGACCGGCTACCAGTCGACTGTGGCCGCGCTGAACGACGTGCTGACCCAAAAGCCCGATTTCGTCCTGGTCGACATCATGATGCCGGAACTCGACGGGCTGGAGTTCTGCCGCCGGGTCCGCCAGCACGCCGGCTTGGCCGCGATCAAGCTGATTGTGGTGACGGCGAAGAACTATGACTTCGACCGCAGGCAGGCGGTAGTGGTCGGCGCCAATGGCTATATCACCAAGCCGATCGGCAGCGACTTCCTGCCCGAACTCCAGGCGCTGCTATCGCCCGCCGCCGAAATTCGCTATTGGGGCGTGCGCGGCACCCTGCCCGCTTCGGGCCGGAATACGCTGAAGTATGGCGGCAACACATCCTGCGTCACCATGTCGTTCGGTCGCGACCATATGTTCATCTTCGATGCCGGCACGGGGATTCGCACACTGGGCGCCGATATCATGGCACGCGGGAAACGCGTGTCGGGGCACATTCTGATTTCGCATCCCCATTGGGATCACATCAACGCCTTTCCGTTCTTCGCGCCGCTCTATGCGCTAGGCAACGAGTTCGAAGTCGTCGGCGCCGGGCATGGGGATATCACCATGGAGAAGATGATCGGCGATCAGATGGACAGCATCTATTTCCCGATGACGATGCGCGAATTCGGCGCGCGCGTGACCTTCCGCGATATCGGCGAGCAGCAGTTCGAAGCCGAGGGCGTGAAGATCCGCACCCTCCTTCTGTCGCATCCCGGCCGGTGCCTCGGCTATCGCATCGACACGGCCAACCGCGCCTTCTGCTACGTCACTGACAACGAGTTGTTCCCCAACGATCTGCCGCAATATGACCCGCATTATCGCAAGCGCCTCATTGATTTCGTGAAGGACGCCGATGTGCTGATCACCGACGCGACTTTTTCGGACGAGATGTATCGCAAGCGTATCGGCTGGGGCCATTCCGCCGTCAGCGAGGTCGCGCACCTCGCCCATGACGCGGGTGTGAAGGAACTTCATCTGTTCCATCACGAGCCGGACCAGACCGACGACGCGATCGATGACAAGCTGAAGCAGGCGCAGAACCGGCTGGCGGCACTCGGCTCGTCGACCAGATGCGTCGCGCCGGCCGAGGGCGATATCGTCTCCGTGGCTTTAGAGCCGGGCTTGGCCGCGAAGCCGCGCGTTCCCATCTACTGATCAAAACAGTCTGGAAAGCCCATGGACGTTGAACGGCTGAAGCGGTTTGTCGACCAGATTTGGGATGACGAGGTGGTTCCGACCCTGGTCGAGTACATCAAGATTCCGAACAAGTCGCCGCATTTCGACGCCGACTGGGTCAAGCACGGCTATATGGATGCGGCCGTCGCGCTGTTCGAGCGTTGGGCGCGCGCCAAGATCGGCGGAATTCCCGGCGCATCGCTCGAGGTCGTGCGTTTGCCGGGCCGGACGCCGGTCATCCTGATCGAACTGCCAGGCGATGCGGCGGCGCCGATCCTGCTCTATGGCCATCTCGACAAACAACCCGAGATGGTGGGTTGGGCCGAGGGTCTGGGCCCTTGGACACCGGTGATCAAAGGCGACAAGCTCTATGGGCGCGGCGGGGCCGATGACGGCTATGCGATGTTCGGCGCGCTGTCGGCGATTCTCGCGCTCCGCGATCAAGGCGGCAAGCATGCGCGCTGCGTCATCCTGATCGAAGCCTGCGAGGAATCCGGCAGCTACGATCTGCCGTACTATGTCGACCATCTGGCGCCACGCATCGGCTCGCCCGACCTGGTGATCTGCCTCGACTCCGGTTGCGGCAATTACGATCAGCTCTGGATGACCACGTCGCTGCGCGGCCTGATCAATGGCTCGCTGACGATCCGCGTACTCGACGAAGGCGTGCATTCGGGCGACGCGTCGGGGATCGTGCCGTCCAGCTTCAGGATTCTGCGCCAGCTGATCTCGCGGCTTGAGAACGAGGCGACCGGCGAGATTCTACCCGCCGACCTGCATGCGCAGATCCCGCCTGAACGCCGCACGCAAGCGAAAGCCGCCGCGGTGGCACTGGGCGATGTCGTCTACAACAAGTTCCCATTCGCGGCTTCGACCAAGCCGATGATCGGCGACACGGCCGAGATGGTGCTCAACCGCACCTGGCGACCGCAGCTCGCCGTGGTCGGCATCGACGGCCTGCCCGCGACGCATAGCGCCGGCAATGTGCTGCTGCCCTTCACCACCGCGAAGCTGAGCCTGCGCATCCCGCCGACGCTCGATGGCGCCAAGGCCTGCGCGTTGGTGAAGACGCTGCTCGAAGAGAATCCGCCCGATGGTGCGACGGTGACCTTCGAGGCCGATTCGGAAGCTACGGGCTGGAACGCGCCGACATTGTCAGCTTGGCTCGAAAAGTCGTTGACCGCGGCGGCACAGAATGCCTTCGGCAAACCGCCAGCCTATATGGGTGAAGGCGGCACGATCCCGTTCATGGCGATGCTGGGCGAGAAATTTCCCGAGGCGCAGTTCGTCGTGACCGGCGTGCTGGGGCCGCAATCCAATGCCCATGGTCCCAACGAATTCCTGCACATCCCCACCGGCAAACGCGTGACGATGGTGATCGCGCAGGTTCTCGCCGATCAGTACGAGAATCAGTAACTCTTAGCCGCCGCGCGCGCCGGCCTTGATCTGATCGGCGATGCGTTCGGTCATCATCAGAGTCGGCGTGTTGGTGTTGGCGCGCGGGATCGACGGGAAGATCGACGCGTCGCAGATGCGCAACCCTTCGACACCGCGAACGACACCAAGATTATCGGTAACGGCCATGCGATCATCGGCGCGGCCCATGCGGCAGGTGCCCGAGGCGTGCCAGACCGGAACCACCGACTCGCCGATGAAGCTGGTCAGCTTCGCATCGTCGTGCAGCAGATCATCGAGCCGCAAGCCGAGCGTGATGACGCTGTCGATCAACGGCGTGCGCAAACCGCCGGCGTAATCGAGCAGCTTCGCCAGCAGGCCCATTTGGAAGGTGTTGAACCATCCTGGCGCCGAGACTTTGCGCACCCGCTCGGAGAAGCCGGTGGGGAACACATGGCCGTGCATGCCGTTCATCCGCGGATCGCGCAGCGTGTCGGCGAGGATGCGGTACCCCTCCTTCAGCCGATCCATGTCGCGCCAATCCGAGAGCAGGCGAAAATCGACCTTCGGCTCGATCTTCGAGTCGGCGGAGGTCAACGCGACGCTACCGCGCGAATAGGTCTTGTTGACCCAGATGAACAGCGTGCCGGTGCGGTGACCGACCGCATGCCAGCCGGTGCGTGCCAGGATGGCCACATGCATGTCACCCGGCACCGCATCGGGAATCGACGAGGTGTAGCGCAGCAACGCCTGATCGTGATGATCCTCGGGATCTGGCATGCGCGCATGGGGCGGCAGATAGGTCGAAAGCGCCACGCCACAATGATCCATCAGATTCTGGCCGACACCCGGCAGATTGGCGACGACCGCGATGCCCAGCTTCTGCAACTGGTCAGCCGGGCCGATACCGCTGCGCATCAGCATGGCCGGTGAATGAATGCCGCCGCAGCACAGGACGACATTGGCCGCCCGTAATTGCTCACGCGGGCCACCAGACGCCGGATCGGCCGGCGCTGTGTCGGCGCCGACCACACGGTTGCCCTCGAAGACCAGCCGTTCGACTTGCCGGTCGGTGATCAGCCGCAAATTCGGGCGCTTGCGCACCTCGGGCGTCAGATAGCCGATGGAAACGGGCACGCGCTCATCGTTATCCGAAAGCACGATCGCGGCGGGAAATACACCGTCGGTCCAGGCGCCGTTCTGATCGGGATGGGCTTTATAGCCGCGCGCCACCAGTGTATCGCTCACGGCCTTGGGGAACGCGGACACCCGATGCTTGGGCAGGCGGCGAATCGGAATCGGGCCGCTTTTGCCATGGAACTCATTGTCGAAATCGCACTCGCGCTCGAGCTTGCGGAAATAGGGAAGCGCCGTCTCCCACGACCATCCATCGGCGCCCAGCGCGCCCCACTCATCGTAGTCGCCGGGCGCACCGCGATTGGCGACCATCGCGTTGATCACCGAACCGCCGCCGAGAATGCGCGCCTGTTCGTAGCGCACCGGCTTGCTCGACGGGCCGTTGCCACCCGGATTGCTCATCGAGGCTTCGAGGCTGGCCCAGATATTCTCGGTCGAGAACATGGCGCGGCCCGGATAACGCGCGCGAATGATATCGGTCATCGTGTCGGGCCGCAGATCGCGCCCGGCTTCGACCAGGGTCACGGAATTCTTCGGGTCTTCCGTCAAGCGCGCCGCCAAAGCGCAGCCCGCCGAGCCCCCGCCGAGGATGAGATAATCGATCATGGATGATGCCCCCGCGCCGTCCCGTCTCACACATTTCCGAACGCGTTATCGCCGCGCTTTTTTTGTAACCGAATGGTTATCACAGACCCCGAAGAGGCGCAACGAAACGGCATTGGACGCCTAGACCATTTGCCGCCGCCCGTATCAATTCGCATACGGTTAGGCTATTCATCGTTTGTTAGTCGGCGCCGGCTGGAGAGCGCTGTGTAATTCTGGGGCTTCGTCAATGGCGGTCAAAAAGAAGATCATCGCGAAGAGCAAGCCGCGCACCAAACCACGCGCCGCCACCACCCGTAGCCGTGACCCGCAACGCACCAGCGCATCGATCCTGTCCGCCTCGGTGAAGGAGTTCACCGAGAAGGGTTTCGGCGGCGCGCGCATCAATGAGATCGCGCGGCGCGCGGGCGCCAACAAGCGGATGCTGTATCACTATTTCGGCGACAAGGAAGCGCTCTACCTCGCCGTTCTCGAAAGCGCCTATGTCAATATCCGCTCAGCCGAAGCCAAGCTGCATTTGCGCGACCGTGACCCGGTCGACGCGATCCGCGAACTGACCCTGTTCACCTGGCGCTACTATATCGACCACCCGGAATTCCTGAGCATCCTGCACACCGAGAACCTGCATCGCGCTAGTCACCTCAAACGCTCGGCGCGCATCTTCGATCTCAACTCGCCGCTGATCTCGGTGATTTCCGAAGCGCTGAAGCGCGGTGCGGCCAGCGGCGAATTCCGTCAGAATGTCGACGCGATCGAGACCTATGTCACCATCGCCGCCCTGGGCTTTTTCTACCTCTCGAACCGCTGGACGCTGTCGACCGTGTTCGGCCGCGACCTGACCTCGGCCAAGTCGCTCGACGAATGGGGCGAGCATATCGTCGATGTGGTTCTGTCCTATTTGCGGTCCCAGCCCCTAGCGAAAAAGCGCTGATTCATTGGACTTTTAGAGTCTTATTCCTGGACGGCCGGAATATTGACGGCCGCTACAGAAGCTGGTCCAATTGTAACCAAACGGTGAATTAATCGCCGTGCGGCACATCGCATAGGGGTTGAGGAAATGGCCACGCAGCGTCTCGGTATCATCATGCACGGCGTCACCGGACGCATGGGATACAACCAGCATCTGGTGCGTTCGATCTGCGCGATCCGCGACCAGGGCGGCGTGATGCTCTCGAATGGCGACCGCGTGATGCCCGACCCGATTCTCGTCGGCCGCAATGCCGATAAGCTGGCCGAGATGGGCAAGAAGCACAATGTGGCCCGCATGACTACCGATCTCGGTGCGGCGCTGGCCAATAAAGATGACACGCTGTTCTTCGACTCGGGCTCGACCCAGATGCGCACGCAACTGCTCAGCCGCGCCATCGAAGCCGGCAAGCATATCTATTGCGAGAAGCCGATCTCGGAAACGCTGAGCGATGCGCTGAGTCTGGTGAAGCTGGCCCGCGCACGCGGCATCAAGCACGGCGTGGTGCAGGACAAGCTGTTCCTGCCCGGTCTGCGCAAGATCAAGATGCTGCGCGACTCCGGCTTCTTCGGCCGCATCCTCTCGATCCGTGGCGAGTTCGGCTATTGGGTCTTCGAAGGCGACTGGCAGGCGGCACAGCGCCCCTCGTGGAACTACCGCAAGGCGGATGGCGGCGGCATCATTCTCGATATGCTCTGCCACTGGCGCTACGTGCTCGACAATCTGTTCGGTGAAGTGCGCGCGGTCAGCTGCCTTGGCGCGACGCACATCCCGCAGCGCGTCGATGAGACCGGGAAGACCTATACGGCCGATGCCGACGATGCGGCCTATGCGACCTTCCAACTCGAAGGCGGCGCCATCGCCCACATCAATTCGTCCTGGGCCGTGCGCGTGAGGCGCGACGATCTCGTCACCTTCCAAGTCGACGGCACACATGGTTCGGCGGTCGCCGGGCTGACGCGCTGCTTCACCCAGCACCGCGTCAACACGCCGCGGCCGGTCTGGAATCCCGATCAGCCGCAGACGATGAACTTCCTCAACCAATGGGAGGAAGTGCCCGACAACACCGTGTACGACAACGGCTTCAAGCAGCAGTGGGAAGATTTCATCCGCCATCTGGTGACGGATACACCGTGGTCGTTCGATCTGATGCAGGGCGCAAAGGGCGTGCAGCTGGCCGAGCTTGGCATGAAGAGCTGGGCCGAACGCCGCTGGCTCGATGTGCCCGATCTGAACCAGGCGCTCGCCAACGCCAAAGCGGCGGAATGAGATGGCCAGCATCGTTCTGCCCACCGCCGCGGGTGGTACCGAGACGTATGCGATAAAGAACACGCCCCTGCCGATGCCGCAGGGCACGCCGAAGTTCAATCGCATTGCCTACGCCGCCACGCACATCGTCGCCGATCCGCGTGCCGACAACGATTCCTGGCTCGACGCGGCGATCGATTGGGAACGCACCATCGCCTTCCGCCATTATCTGTGGGACCTGGGCCTCGGTGTGGCCGAGGCGATGGACACCGCCCAGCGCGGCATGGGTCTCGATTGGAAAGGCGCGCAGGACGTGATCCGCCACGCGCTGGCCGCCGCCAAGACGCGACCCGGCGCGGTGATCGCCAGCGGCGCGGGCACCGATCATCTCATGCCCGGCCCCGATGTGACGATCGATCAGGTGATTCGCGCCTATGAGGAGCAGATCGAGTTCGTCGAGAGTTTGGGTGGCCGCATCATCCTGATGTGCAGCCGTGCGCTGGCCAAAGCCGCAAAAGGTCCCGACGACTACGTGAAGGTCTATGACCGGATTCTGTCGCAAGTCAAAGAGCCGGTGATCATCCATTGGCTGGGCGAGATGTTCGATCCGGCGCTGGCCGGCTATTGGGGCTCGGCCGACCACATGGACGCGATGAATACGTGTATCGATATTATCGCCGCTCATTCGTCCAAGGTCGATGGCATCAAGATGTCGTTGCTGTCGGCAGAGAAGGAAATCGTGCTGCGCCGGCGGCTACCGAAAAGCGTACGCACCTATACGGGCGACGATTTCAATTACGCCGGACTGATCGCCGGCGATGAGCACGGCTATTCCGACGCGCTGCTCGGCATTTTCGATGCGATCGCGCCCGCCGCTTCGGCGGCGCTGGCCAAACTGGCGGACGGCGACCGCAAAAGCTTCGATGCGATTCTCGCACCAACCGTGCCGCTGTCGCGCCACATCTTCAAAGCGCCGACACGGTTCTATAAGACCGGCGTCGTGTTCCTGGCCTATCTCAACGGGCTGCAGGATCACTTCACCATGATCGGCGGCCAACAGAGCTGTCGCTCCCTCGTGCATCTGTCGGAAATCTTCCGCCTGGCCGACGCGGCGCGGATGCTGCGCGATCCGGACAAGGCGGCCGACCGGATGCGCAAAGTGCTCGCCGTCGGTGGAGTCGGCTGACCCGATGACTGTCGAGGGGCTGTCGATCAACCTGGCCACGGTGCGCGAACAGTGGGACATGCGCCAGGCGGTCGAGGCGTGCCTGAAGCTCGGCATCACCGCTATTGCGCCCTGGCGCGATCAGGTGGCGAAGATCGGTCTGAACGAAGCCGCGCGGATCGTGCGCGATAACAAGCTGCGGGTGACGGGCCTCTGTCGTGGTGGCATGTTTCCGGCCGCCGACAAAGCCGGGCGCGCCGCGGCGATCGACGACAACAAGCGCGCCATCGACGAAGCGGCCGCGCTGAATGCCGACTGCCTGGTGCTGGTGGTAGGCGGATTGCCGGCCGGGTCACGCGATCTGCCGGCCGCTCGCGAAATGGTGATCGACGGCATCGCCGCCATCCTGCCCCATGCGCGCGCCAACAACATGCGGATCGCGATCGAGCCGCTGCATCCGATGTATGCCGCCGATCGCGCCTGTGTGAATACGCTGCGCCAGGCGCTCGATATCGCCGAGGCCCTGGGTCACGACGTCGGCGTGGCAGTCGACGTCTATCACGTTTGGTGGGACCCGGAACTCGACGAGCAGATCGCGCGTGCCGGGCGGCTGAAGCGCATCTTCGCCCACCACATCTGCGATTGGCTGGTGCCGACCACGGATCTGCTGCTCGATCGCGGCATGATGGGCGACGGCGTGATCGATCTGCCGCGCATCCGCAAGGCCGTCGAAGCCGCCGGCTATCACGGGCCGCAGGAAGTCGAGATTTTTTCCAAACACAATTGGTGGAAACGGCCGGGCGAAGAGGTTCTGAAAACCTGCATCGACCGCTTCCGCACAGTCTGCTGAAAAAGAGCCTGCTGAATATTTGCGATGGGAGAGACGCCATGATGTTCGAATCGCGCAATCCGGCCACCGGCCAGGTGATCAAGACCTATCCCAGCCTGACCACGGGTGAGATCGACAAGAAGCTCGATCTGGCCTGGAAGGCCTGGAAGACGTGGTCGAACACCAAATTCGCCGAGCGCACGGCGTTGCTCAGCCGCATGGCCGAACTGCTGGAAGCGCGCGTCGAGACCTATGCCCAGCTGATCGTGATGGAGATGGGCAAGCCGATCGGTGAGGCACAGGCGGAAGTGAAGAAGGCCGCATCGGGATGCCGCCACTTCGCCGAAGCCGGTGAAGACTATCTGAAGCCGATGGCGATCCCCGGCCTCAACGCCAAGGTCGTGTATGAATCGACCGGCCCGGTCTTCGGCATCATGCCGTGGAACTTGCCCTTCTGGCAGGTACTGCGCTTCTTCGTGCCGTTGGCGATGGTGGGCAACACCGTGTTGGTCAAGCACGCCGAGACGGTTCAGGGCTGTGCCGCCGCACTCGAACAGTTGGTGCGCGATGCCGGTGGGCCGGAAGGCCTCTATGTCAACTTCCCGATCACGCGTGAGGCTGTGCCCGCCGTGATCGCCGACGCGCGTGTCCGCAGCCTGACGGTGACCGGCAGCATTCCGGTCGGTCGCCTGATCGCACAGATCGCGGGGCAGCACGGCAAAAAGGCGGTGCTGGAACTTGGCGGCTCCGATCCCTTCCTCGTGTTCGAGGATGCGAATCTCGACAAGGCCGTGGCGATGGGCGTGCTGTCGCGCTATTCCAACAACGCGCAAAGCTGCATCGCCGCCAAGCGCTTCTATGTTGCCGAATCGATCGCCGATAAATACATCGCGGCTTTCGTCGAGAAGGCCAAATCGCTGAAGGTCGGCGATCCGATGAAGACCGACACGCAACTCGGCCCCCTGGCGCGTGCGGATATCCGCACCAATACCGAACGTCAGGTCACCGCGGCCAAGGGCCTCGGCGCCAAACTGCTGACCGGCGGCGCTTCAATCGACGGGCCCGGCTATTACTACGCACCGACGGTGATGACCGGCCTGCCGGGTAATGCGCCGCTGGCGCAGGAAGAATTCTTCGGCCCGGTGGCGCTGATGAGCACCTTCAAGACCGAGCAGGAGGCGATCGACCTCGCCAACTCGACGGATTACGGCCTGGCCGCGACCGTGTGGAGCGGCGATACCGACCGCGCTGCGCGCGTGGCCGGCAAGATCGAGGCCGGCGCCGTGTTCATCAATGATTTCGTCCGCTCCGATCCGCGCGCACCCTTCGGCGGCGTCAAGGGCTCGGGTTTCGGTCGCGAGCTGGGTGCGCTGGGCGCCCGCGAGCTGACCAACGCCAAGCTGATCTTCACGGGTGGCTGACTTTAGAGGCTCATCATTGCGAGCGAAGCGAAGCAATCCATGATCTCTGCACGGCGCCAGGATTGCTTCGTCGCTCGGACGCTATGCGTCCGACCTCGCAATGACGGTTGGAATTTAGGTCACGACCAGGACGATGGCCTGCTTCCAGTGCCGTAACACGCCCTCGACCGTCTCGCCGAGGTAAAGCGCTTCGCCCACGCGGCGGCTGGCGCCCATCACGATGACATTAGCGCCCATGCGCTCGGCCTGCTCGATGATGGCCTGATCCGGCGCCAAATCGGTGCGTGTGGTCACGGCGATATTTTTCTGCCCATAGCGGCCGGCAAGCGCGGTCAGGTCGCCGATGATCGCACGATCAGCGTCGCGTTGCGCCAAAGTGCGGCGGCCGGCCTGCTTGGCCTCAGCAACGATCACCGCCTCGATCGCATTGTCCCTGGCCGAGGCAAAGGCGAGCGCAACCTCGGCGCCGCGCCGCGAGGCTTCAGTGCCATTGAAGGGCGCCAGCACCGTCCACGCCGTCGCTTCCGGCGTTTTGACGCGACGATCGGCAATCACCAGCACCAGCGGTCCTTTGAACGACGCGGCCACCCGGTCCAGCTCGGCGGAAAACGCGCTACCCGGCCCACTCATTTCAGCAAGGCCAACGAAGAGAATGTCGTATCCCTTCTCGGCTTCCGCGATCACCGCCGTATCGGTCCTCTCGTCCTCGACGCGCGTCTGGACATGGCTTTGCCCGGCCTGGGCATCACCCATCTCCTGGGCACTGCGTCCGCCTTCGAGCGCACTGCCGGCAACAACCTCGGTCAGTTTAATCTTGATCTCTTTCGCTGACAGCACATCGTCTTCATCCGAATCGCCGAAGTGAAGCACGGTCACCGGCTTGCCGCGCTGCCCGGCAATGAAACCGGCCAGATGCGAAGCCAGTTGCCCATTCGGGCTTTCATCGATCGCGGTCAGAACTCGTTCGAAGTGGCCCAGGAAACCAAGCGCATCGACACGCTCCTGTTCGAGCCGGCGTTTTTCCTCGGTATTCATCGGCAGCGATTTGAGCGCGCCGCGCAGCATGGGCGGCATCGCCATCGTCGTCAGCACCGCCATGGTAACGATCATCGTGTAGAGATTCTGCGTCAGCGCGCCCATCGACAGGCCGATGGTGGCCACGATCACTTCAGTGCTGCCGCGCGCATTCATACCGCAGCCCAGCGCGAAGGATTCGCGCAAAGTCAGCCGGCTGATCAACCCACCGGAGAAGGCGCCGCCGAATTTCATCACGCTGGCCACGGCCACAACGCCCAAGGTCAGCAGCAGCATATGGCCGTCTCTCAGGATCGTCAGATCGGCCGAGAGACCCGACAGGCCGAAGAAGATCGGCATCATGAAGGCGGTGATGAAACCGCGCAGCTGATCTTCGATATGCTGCGAGAGAATCGGCGACTCGCCGATCAGCACACCGGCGACGAACGCACCCAGTACCGTGTTGACACCGATCGCCTGGGTGATCAGCGCCATCACGCACATCACGATCAGGATCGCGGTGATGACGGCATATTCGCTGACAAAGGTATCGTTGACGTAACGGATCAGCCAGAACACGACACGGCGGCCGAGCGTATAGCTGAGCGCGATGAACACCGCCGTGCCGATCACAGTCACCGCCAGCGAACCCAGCGCCGGCTGGCCCGACCGCGCGATACCGAGGATCAGCGAGATGATCACCCAGCAGGTGGTGTCTTCCATGATCGACGACGCAACGATGATCTGGCCGAGGTTGCGACGCATGAAATTCATCTCGCGCACGACCATCGCGACGATCTTGATCGACGAAATCGACAGCGCCGTGCCCAGGAACAGCGACGCGATCAGCCGATGCGCGGGGCTGGTGAGCAGCGAGTCCGGGATGAACTGGCCGAGCGCGAAACCGCCTGCGAAAGGCGCCGCGATACCCATCACGGTCGTCGCGATCGCCGGTGCGCCTACTTTGCGCACCAGTTTGAGATCGGTCTCCATGCCCGTCAGCAACAACAGCAACAAGACGCCGACATCCGATAGGCCGGTGATCAGACTCTTCTGCGTCGCGTCTTTCGGGAAGATGAAACTATGAGCTTCGGGCCAGACCCAGCCGAACAGCGAGGGGCCGAGGATCAAACCCGCCAGCAGCTGCCCGATCACGGCGGGCTGACCGAAGCGTTGCATGATCTCGCCGATGCCGCGGCCGATCAGCAGCAGCAGCACGATTTGGGCGAGGAGGAGAAATTCGGATGAGCCGCCGGCGCCCGCCGCGCTACCCGATCCGCCTTCTGCGAAGGCCAGCGAGGAACCCGCGGAGATCAGGATGGCGGCGACGAGACCGATTCGCGCCGGGGCAAAAATAATCTGGCTAAAAGCAAATACACCACCTTCATCCGCGGCACGAGATCGGCGCGGAGATTCCGTCAGCTCTTCGCATACTGGAACGGCGGGAGTGATCGCAGCTGATCCTTCGTGGCCCCGGACAGGGTGATCTTATTCTTTTCGATCTGCAGGTCTTTGAAAGGCACCGCGACGAGATAAGTCCCGAGCCCCAGAAAGCCGCCAACCGACAGAATAGCATAGGCATTGGTGGCATCGTTGACCATGACAATGTCATCGACGGTTCCGATCGTGTCGCCATGGTCGTTGACCACCGTGCTGCCGTCGATTTTGGACGCGCGGAAACCCGAAGCGATAGCGACGACGTTCACCTTCGTCACCGTTTGCGGCGCACCTTGCGCGAAGCCCTCGACAGCCACGCCCGCCACGATCGAGGTGGCAATCGCCGCGACAATCGCGAGTCGGCGCGCGGCAATTTTCTTGTGTCCAACTAACGCGCCACGAGACTGCAACATCGCGCCCTCCGTTGTGTTCAACTTGTGCGTTGATCGATCATTCCGTAACGACAAATCGCCGAGTTCCGTTCCATACGCACGCTATCTACCGACACCGGTTACAGAATTTCCACGCGCGGAAAACAAAGCTGTGACTGTTTGCCTTGGTGCTTGCGGGCGCGCCGCGTTGGACCGATGGTTTTGGAGGCGATCAAAACTCGGACGCGATCTTCCTTCGGCCGATACTCGATTGCTCTCAACGCGCCTCTCTTCCACAGGGCGTTCGAGTCTCTGCCGAAAAATCCGACTCCCACGACCCGACCGACATTCGTCGGTTTTCGAGACTCATCAACCACGCCCTCCTCGACAGCATTTTTTCGGGAGACCCGCGATGACGAAGATGACGAAGCAGAATAAACAAAACCTTCCCGCCGATGGCGCGCCCGCGCCGCACCACAAAGCGCCTCTACGCAACGACAGCCATTCTGTGGAAGCGGAAAATCAGTTCCGCGACGAATTGGTCGGCTGCTTGTCGCAACTGCGTTCGGTTGCGCGAGCGATGACCCGGTCCCAGGACGCCGCGGAAGATCTGGTTCAAGAGACGGCGGCCCGCGCACTGGCGGCCTATGAGCAATTCGAGCCCGGCACCAATCTGCGCGGCTGGCTGACGACGATCCTGCGCAATCAATACATCAGCGATCTGCGCAAGCGCCATCTCATGGTCGCTGACGACGACTTGGCGGACACGCTGGCCACCCCAGCCTCGCAGATCGACGCCATCGAACTAGCCGAGGTGACGGCGGCGATGGAGACACTGTCAGAGCGTCATCGCGAAGTTCTGATGCTGGTGGCGATTGCCGAGATGGACCAGGAGGAAGCGGCGCATCGCTGCCACTGCGCGGTCGGCACGATCAAGTCGCGGCTGAGCCGCGCTCGCTCGGAGCTGCACGCCGCTCTCGCCCACTAGCCGATACCGGAGGTAGCCATGACCGCCAGACTAAAGCTGAAGCGTCAGATTCATGATCGCGCGCAAGCTGAATCCGATTTCGTCCGGCGTCAGGATTTGCATGCCGATATCAGCGTCTGGTCTGCGCAACAATATCGGCTGGCGGTGAATGAAGCAGAGGCATTGGCCGAAGCGGCGGAAGGCACACCCGGTTTCCGCCGCCGCAATCAACTGCTGGCTGACATTTTTCACTATGAACAGCACTTCGACCGGCCAGACTACAATCGGGCCCAGCCGGCCAAAGGCGGAAAGGGTTAATCGCCTCTCAGCTAATGCTGAGAGGCACCAGGCATGTTCGCCAGGAGACTAGCCATATCCTCGGCGTGCTCTTCTTCCTTTTCGAGAATCTGCTCGATCATACGCCGCGTGGTCGGGTCACCATCGGCGATCCAGCGAGCGATTTCTGAATAAGTCTCGATGGCGATCCGTTCGGCGACCAGATCTTCCTTGATCATCGCCACGAGATCATTGCCTTCCACATATTCGGCATGGCTGCGGGTGGCCAGCCCCTCGGGGTTGAAATTCGGCTCACCATTGAGCTGAACGATACGCTCGGCGACGAGGTCGGCATGCTGCTGCTCTTCATTGGCATGCTGCAGGAATTCGGCCTTCACCGAGTCGGAGTTGATGCCGCTCGCCGTGTAGTAGTGCCGGCGATAGCGAAGCGTGCAGACCAGTTCGGTGGCCAGAACCTCGTTCAGCACCTTGATCACCTGTTCGCGATCGGCGGCATAGCTTTCCGTCACAGCGCCATCGTCGATATGGCGTCGAGCCCGATCACGGATCTTTTTGATGTCATTGACGAATGCGTCCATGTGCCGTTCTCCTCTGCTGGTGACGGTTTTGCCGTTGAACACTTTTCTAACGGCCAAACGGCAGAAAAGTTCCCCTTCCGGCGCGCGCCAGGGCGCGCCGGGCTGAGACAATAAAGGGTCCTCGATCCCGCTAGCTGGCGAGTTGCAGAACGAGTTTCCCGAACGGGTGTTCATGCGCCAGGATTTCCTGGCCGACGCGCACTTCGGTCAACGGCAGCATGCCCGAGACGATCGGCCGAATTTTCTTCTTGTCGATCAACTTGCCGATCTCCCGCAGTTCGCCGGCGTTGGGGGCGGTCATATAATGCGCACCGTGAATACCCAAACGTTTGCAAAGCTCCCGCTCCGGCTCCATCAGCGTCGAGATCAGCCGGCCGCCGAATTTCACTACCGAATACGACCGCTTCTGCGTATCGCCGCCGACAAGATCGAGAACGAGATCGATACCGACCACACGGTCTTCGAAGCGTTCGGCGTGGTAGTCGATCACTTCATCGGCGCCGATGCCGCGCACGAAAGCGAGATCGCGGTTGGAGACGGTGGTGTAGACCTTGCAGCCATGGGCTTTGGCGATCTGAATGGCGAAATGACCGACGCCGCCGGCGCCCCCATGGACCAGCACCTTTTCACCGCTTTTCATCTTGCCGTGGTCGATCAACCCTTGCCACGCGGTCATCGCGGCGAGCGGGACCGAGGCCGCCATGGCGAAGTTGAGCGTGCGCGGCATGGGCGCCGCATCAGTGGCCTTGAACGCCACATACTCGGCGTAGCCGCCGCGATCCGCCGGCAAGAGCGCGAAGATCGGATCGCCGTCCTGGAAATCGTGAACAGCCGTGCCGCAGGCTTCGACAGTGCCGGCAATATCGCGCCCCAGGGTGACCGGCAGTTTGTCTTCGGACACGACGGCGAAGTGACCTTCGCGGGTTTTGTAGTCGACCGGGTTCATGCTGGCGGCATGAACCTTCACCAGTATCTCGTCGGCTTTGGGGTGAGGCACGGCGACATCTTCGAACTCGAGAACTTCCGGACCGCCAAAATGATGAATACGGACCGCCTTCATGATGTGCTCCGACAAAGTTACCGATGATGGGGATCAGTTGGGCCGTGTCTTAATTCAGACCGTCTTGATTCAAACCAACGTGTGAGAGCCGTGGGCGTTCCTGTCCATGCAGTCTTATCGCCGAGGCCCAGTTTGGCCCCGGAACCATCGCCAGATACGTGCGTTTAAGCCATCTGCCGGGCTGTCTTCGCACCGGTAGACCATTGTTCGCCAACGCAGGAGGACCTTATGCATAAGCGCTCCCAAATCCTGATTTTCGCCGCTGGCCTAGCGGTTGTTTCGTTCATCGGAGTCCAGGCGACCTATGCTGAAAGCGCCGGCGCTTATATCGATGACGCGACCATCACCGCCAAAGTGAAGGCTAAGCTGGTAGCCGATCAGAAGCTCAAGGCCTTCGACATCCATGTCACGACCAACCAAGGCATCGTGGACTTGACCGGCACGGTCGACTCATCGGTCCAGAAAGCTGATGCCGAGCGCATCGTCAAAGACACGGACGGCGTGAAGGACATTAAGGACGAGATCGTCACGCACTAAGCGCGGCGATACTCCGTCGCCAAAGCGGGCACGCCTTCAATCCTCCGGAAGGCGTGCCCTTGACTCTGTCCATACACCAGCCGATCAACGATCGGCCACGGCGTCAGGACGAGAAGAAAATGAAGTACACGAGGAGGATGCCGACGATCGATAGACCGGTCGAGGCCATCAGCACATAGCGCATCCGGCCGGGCGTCTCGCCCTGGCGTGCCTCGGTCTCGGTCTTCACGACGGGCGGTTCAGTCCTTTGATCCGAATTTGGACTCATGCGGCGTCTCCCTGACAGGGGTGGCGGCACCAGCGGATGCCGATACGCGTTCGTCCGTCAGAGAGTAACGAGTCCGCACGAGCCCGGTTCCCGCTTGAAAAGTGCGGGATTTCTGGCTGCTTCGCCGAGCTGTCAGCGGAGTTCGGGAAAATCCTCTTCCCAGAACTCCAGCGTGCCGCGCGCGGTGCCCTGTCGCAGCTTGTTCTCATTGCCACGCAATTCGACGCGGCGGATCTTGCCTGAGATCGTCTTGGGCAGATCGGCGAATTGCAGCCGCCGCACGCGCTTGTAGGGCGCCAGGTGGGATTTGAGATGCTGGAAAATCGAGAGCGCCGTGGCCCGGTCGGCGGTGTAGCCCACGCGCAAGGCAAGGAACGCCTTGGGCACCGCAAGGCGGACGGGATCGGGTGACGGCACCACCGCGGCTTCGGCCACGGCGGGATGTTCGATCAGCACGCTTTCCAGCTCGAACGGGCTGATGCGGTAGTCCGACGCTTTGAACACATCGTCACTGCGCCCGACGAAGGTGAGATAGCCATCCTTGTCGCGCGAGGCCACATCGCCGGTGAGATAGGTCGAGCCCTGAATCGGATCGGCAACGCCGCCCGAGCCCTGATAGCCCTGCATCAGCCCGATCGGCCGCGGTTCGAACAGGATCGCGATCTGCCCCTCTTCGGCCGGCTCGCCGTCGGCGTCGAGCAGCGCGATCTTGTAGCCGGGTAAGGGCCGTCCCATCGAACCGGGCGTCACCACCTGCCCGGGGCTATTGCCGATCTGCGCGGTCGTTTCCGTTTGGCCATAGCCGTCGCGGATGGTGATGCCCCAGGCCGCCTTCACGCGCTCGATGATCTCGGGGTTGAGCGGCTCACCCGCGCCGATCAGCTCGCGGATGCTCATCGTCCACGAGGCCAGATCCTCCTGGACGAACATGCGCCATACGGTCGGCGGTGCGCAGAGCGTCGTTACCTTGGCGCGCGCGACGGCATCAAGGATCGCCTTGGCGTTGAAGCGCGGCTGATTGAAGATGAAGATTGTCGCACCCGCGATCCACGGCGCGAAGAAGCAGCTCCAGGCATGCTTGGCCCAACCGGGCGACGAGATATTCAGGTGAATGTCACCCGGCTGCAGCCCGAGCCAGTACATCGTCGAGAGATGGCCGACGGGATAGCTCTGATGGCTGTGCAGCACCAACTTCGGACGCGCCGTGGTACCCGAGGTGAAATAGAGCAGCAGCGGATCGCTCGCCGGCGTCGGTCCATCGGGCGTGAAGCTCGACGATGCTGCAGCGTAATCCTCGTAGCGCAGCCAGCCGGCCGGCGCGCCGCCGATCGCGATGCGCGTCAGCCCTTCGCCATGCTTGGCCAGTTTCGGCGCGAGATCGCCAGTCGTGATCACATGGCGCACGGCGCCGCGTGCAACGCGATCGGCGATATCGTCTTCGGTCAGCTGCGTTGTGGCCGGGATGACGACCGCGCCCAGCTTGATCGCGGCCAGCATGATCTCCCACAGCGGCACGATATTGCCGAGCATCAGCAGAATGCGATCACCGCGCTTCACGCCCAGGCTGCGGAAATGATTGGCCAGGCGATTGGAGCGTTCGGCCATCTCGGCGAAGGAGATTTTGATCTCGCCGGCTTCGTCCGCAATCCATAACGCCGTGGCGTGATTGTTGGCCGCCAGCGGGTCGAAATGGTCGAGCGCCCAGTTGAAATGGGTAAGCTGCGGTGCCTGATAGTCGCGATAGGCGGTGTCGTAATCGGTGCGGTGCTTGAGCAGAAAGGCGCGCGCTTCGGCGAAGCTGGTGGCCATGCGTTTCCTCGTTTTATGCCCTGTCGTTTTGGCAAGGATAGCACGGCCCCGGCCACAGTCTTTGGGATCCCAAACAGAGCTTTGGAGCCATTGCCGTGCAGGACTTTGGGAACCCGCGCCGGCGGCTACCTTTATGTCGCAAACCACGGACGAATTTGGGGAATTTTCCCGTATGCGCCTCAGGTTTTCCCTGATTGAGGGTCCAGGCCCAGTATGGGCTATTAGGCACACTATACGTCGCATAGATGCGACCTAGGTTTGGTGCCGAATCAAGCACCGCCAAGCTCAAGAGCCCGGGGTAAAGGGGCTGTGACGACGGTCACTTAGTAGTGGATGTGTTAGCATGGCTTGGTCCCAGTTCGTAAATTTGAGTTCTTTCCCGCTCCTTCGCCGGCGTCTTCCCTCAGGGGCATTCGCTGCGGGCCACAAAACGAAGGACGGAATCGATGCTTGATCAGCCCCGCAACGCGAAAAATTCTAATGCGATCATGAATGCAGAGGGGAGCAGGGTGGGAACAGAACGGCCGCCAACGTCATCGGGCCGCATCGGCAAATCGACCAAGCGCCCTTGGCGGCTGTCCGAGAACGAATCGTTCTTGGTCGAGACCACGCCGATCGTGCTCTACCGCTCCGAGGCGAATGCCGGCTTCGATGGCCCGCGCCGCGTTGGTCCCTCGTTGAGCGAAGCGATCGGCTTCAAGCCGGCCGCGTTCTATAACGACGGCGCGCTCTGGCCGGCCTGCATTCATCCCGAAGACCGCCCGCGGGTACTGGCGCGCGTCACCGCCCTGGATGCGAACGAATCCTTCGCGATCGAATATCGCATTCAATGCGCCGATGACTCCGAACGCATCTTCCTCGATCGCGGGATAGCGGTGATCGGCCCCGACAACATGATCGAGATCCATGGTTCGAGCCTGGATGTGACCGAGCAGCGCCATCTCGAACGGCGGCTTCTGTGGTCGCAGCGCCTCGAATCGATGGGCTTGGTGATCGACGACCTGGCCCATGACTTCCTCAATATGCTGAGCGTCACGATCTGGAACCTCGACGGCATGATGCGGTCGATCGAGGCCAACGGCGTCAAGGGCCGCGACCGCGACCGCGTGGTCGCCGCGCTGACCGGCGCCAACAACGGCGCCGCCCTGTTCAAGGAATTGATGCAGGTTGCCAAGCGCCTGCCGCCCAAGATCAAGGCACGCTGGATCGAGCCGGCGCAGCTGCTGCACCGTGTGGAAAAGCTGATCCGCCTTTTGATCGGCGATCAGGCCGCGCTGGAATTCACCCTGCCCGAAGATCTATGGCCGGTCACCGCCGACGAAGCGCAGATCGAATCCATGGTTATCGCATTGGTGCTGATGGCGCGCGAGGGTGCTGCCAGAAACGGTGTGCTGCGCATCCAGGGCAGCAACGAGACCCGCGACGCCTCAACCCCGGATCTGGCGGCCGGCGATTATCTGGTCCTGACCATCGGCGGCGGCGGTGAGGCCAAATCGCGCGATGGCGGCGAGCCTCAGCGTTCGACCGGGCGCAACCTCGTGCCGCGCGATGCCGCGATCAGCGATCCGCTGCATCTGCGACTGATCGAAAATCTGGCCAAGCAATGGGGCGGCCAATTGGTTGTCGTCGGCGTCAACCGCCCCGGCTCGGCCATTCGCCTGCTTTTGCCGCGCACGCGCGCGACAAGCTCGACGCAGTAATACGAAGATTATTGGTTGAGAGGTGCCGGAGCGACGATGTCGTTGCCGGTGCTTCGGCTATTCCGCCAGCGTCGCGGAACGGGCTGTTGTGCGCCCGGTGGTCGGCGGCGGCGAAACGACGGCCTGCGAGCGGCCGTCGCGGCCTGTACGTGGGGCAGAGGCCGCTGCCATAGCGTTACCCACCAGTGATTCGATCAGCGCCGCGAGCTTGCTCATGCGGTACGGTTTATCGAGCCGCGGCAGGCCGGACGACTCGCCTTCAGCCAGTTCGGCATAGCCAGTCGCCAGAATGACCGGCAGAGACGGCTTCATCGCCCGAATCTTGTGCGCGAGCTCGATACCCGTCATGCCCGGCATGGCGTGATCGGTGATGATGAAGTCGAACGCTTTGTTCGTCGCCAGAATCTCAAGCGCCTCGGCGCCTGACCGCGCAACCGTCACCGTATGGCCGAGATCGTTGAGCATGGCGACAGTACCATCCGCCACCATCGGATCATCGTCGACCAACAACGCTTTGCAGGCGGGCGTAACGCGCGTCGCCGCCGGCTGGACGACAGGAGCCATGACTTCGTCTTGGGCTTCAGCCATCGGAAACCACAATTCGACTGTTGTCCCTTGTCCGAGCGCGCTGTGGATGCGAATGGCGCCACCTGACTGGGCCGCCAAGCCATGCACCATCGCGAGACCGAGACCGGTGCCCTTACCTATTTCCTTCGTCGTGAAGAAAGGTTCGGTCGCACGGCGCAACGTCCGTTCATCCATACCGGTGCCGTTGTCGGTCACCACGACGCAGACATAGTCGCCGCCGGCGAGGTCGGCGGCGATGCCGGACATAACGCTTTCGTTGCGCGCCGTGATGGTGAGACGGCCGCCACCACTGCTTTCCAGCGCGTCACGCGCGTTCACCGCGAGGTTCAAGACGGCCAGTTCGAACTGATTGGGATCGACGCGAATTGCAGACAGATCGGTGGGAAATTCCGATGCGATCTCGACCGTCGGCCCGACCGAGCGCTTCAGCAAATCGCTCATACCTTTGACCAGGCGGCTGACCTCGACCCGTTCGGGCCGCAATTCCTGGCGCCGCGCGAAGGCGAGAAGGCGCGAGGTCAAATTGGCGCCGCGTTCGGCGGCTTCGATCGCGCTGGTCACGAATTTCTTAAGCGCCGGTTTGCCTTCAAGCCGGTTCGATAGGGGCTCGAGATTGCCGATGACGGCATTCAACAGATTGTTGAAGTCGTGCGCCAGACCGCCGGTGATCTTGCCGAGGCTTTCCAGCTTCTGCATTTCGTGAAGCTGCTGCATCGCGGCTTCGCGCTCGCGCGTCCGCTCCTCGACACGCAGTTCGAGATCGGCGTTGATCTTTTCCAGATCGGCCGTCCGCTCCGCGACACGCTGTTCCAGCTCGACGTTCAGGGCCTCGAGCTGCCGGGTCTTGCGGTGCATTTCGACGAAGAAACGCACCTTGGCGCGCAGCACCTGCGGCACGACCGGAACCGGCACGTAGTCCACAGCGCCGTATTCGTAGCCCTTGATGTGGTCGATATCGGTCAGCGCCAGCGCCGAGACGAAGATGATCGGCGTCGTCTCGAAACGCGGATGGCTGCGGATCAGCGACGCCAATTCGAAGCCGTCGAGTTCCGGCATGATGACGTCGATCAGGATGACGGCAATGTCGCGCTTCAGCAGTTGATCGAGCGCTTCGCGCGCCGACCCGGCCTTGATCAGCGTCTCGCCAAGTTCACCAAGAATGGCTTCGTAACCAAGGAGTTTGGCCGGTTGATCGTCGACGACCAGAATATTCACTTGGTCGTTGTTACTGGCCATTCAGCCCTCCTCGGGGCGAAGTCGGCTCTTCGCAACCGGTGCGGAACTTCGCAGCGCAGGAGATGATGTCGCGCTTATGCATCCGACCATAAGAATATCACCTTTTTCAGGTAGCAACGTTTTTTGTTACAGCGGGATACCGTTTGATCACTAGCGATGCAGCCACATCCGCAACGCCGAGAGCAATTGCTCGGTGTTGACCGGCTTGGCGAGATAGTCGGAAGCCCCTGCTTCCAGGCACTTTTCTCGGTCACCCTTCATCGCCTTGGCGGTCAGCGCCACAATTGGCAGGCGCCTGAAATGCGGATTGCTGCGAATGACTTCCATCGTCTGATAGCCGTCCATCTCGGGCATCATGATGTCCATCAGGACGATCGCCACATCCGCATCGGATTCGATCATCGCGATCGCCTCGCGGCCCGTGGTCGCGGTCAACACGCGCATACCGCGGCGTTCAAGCACGCTGGATAGGGCGAAGATGTTGCGGGCGTCGTCGTCGACCAGCAACACGGTCTTGCCGACCAGGTCTTCGTCGGAGTCGTGCAGCCGTTCGAGCATGCGCTGCTTCGCCGCCGGCAGATCGGCGACGATGCGGTGGAGGAAGAGCGACGTCTCGTCGAGCAGACGCTCGGGCGATTCGACGCCCTTCACGACGACGCTGCGCGCCATGGTGCGCAGCTGAGCATCTTCATCGGGCGACAGTTCGCGCCCGGTGAACACCACGACCGGCAGATCCGAGAGTCTTTCGTTGTCGCGGACACGTTCGAGCAGATCGAAGCCGGACATGTCGGGCAGACGCAGATCGAGCACCATGCAGTCGACACGCTCGCCGTCCATCACCTCCAACGCCTCGCGGCCGGTGGCGGCGGGAATAATGTCGATATCGTCATGGCCGAGCAGTTCGGTGATGCCCATACGCTCGTCGGGATTGTCCTCGACCACCAACAGGCGCTTGCGCCGCGGCTGGGTGTATTCCTTGATGCGGTCGAGGGCTAATTCCAACCCTTCGGTCGTCGTCGGCTTGGTGAGGAAGGAGAACGCGCCGCGGGCCAAGCCGTGCTGACGGTCTTCGTCGAGCGTGACGATCTGCACCGGGATGTGACGCGTGGTCGGGTTCTGCTTCAGCTGACTCAGCACCGTCCAACCCAGCATATCGGGCAGGAAGACATCGAGCGAGATAGCACTGGGCTGGAATTCGTTGGCCAAGGCGATGGCATCGACGCCGCGCATCGCCACCAGCACCTTGAAGTTCGAGTCGCGACCGAGATCGGCCATGATGCGGGCATAGTGCGGATCGTCTTCGACGATCAACAGAACATTGTCGCCGGCATGGATGCGCTCGCGATCATCGGCCACGGTCTCGACCGGCGGTTCGGCCAGACGCGGGACGATGATCGCCTTGGTGTGCTGCCCACCGCCCGTCGGCCGTTGCATCGCCGAGGGGCCGGCGTACTTGACCGGCAGATAGAGGGTAAAGGTGCTGCCCACGCCGGGCACACTGTGCAGTTGGATTTCGCCGCCGAGCAGGTTCGAGAGCTCGCGGCTGATCGCCAGACCCAGACCCGTACCGCCATATTTGCGGCTGGTGCCGGCATCGGCCTGTTGGAACGCTTCGAAGATGATGCGTTGCTTTTCCTGCGGAATGCCGATGCCCGAGTCGGACACTTCGAACGCGACCACCGAAGCCGCATGGCGCAGCGTCGGGTGATCGGGCGTCCAACCCGATGCAGCCAGCGATACATTGAGCCGCACGCCTCCCTGCTCGGTAAATTTGAAGGCGTTCGACAGCAGGTTCTTGAGGATCTGCTGCAGACGCTTGGCGTCGGTCACCATGCTGCGGCCGAGATTGGGATCGCCCTTGACCTCGAAGGACAGCTTGCGCGCATCCGCCTCGTGGCGGAACGGACGAGCCACCATTTCCTGCAGCGATGTAAAGCTGATCTCTTCTGCCTCGACCGACACGGTGCCCGACTCGATCTTGGACAGATCGAGAATGTCGCTGATCAGGTTGAGCAGATCGGTACCGGCAGCATGAATGGTGCGCGCGAATTCGACCTGCTTGCCGGTCAGGTTGCTGTCGGGGTTGTCGGCCAGCTGTTGACCCAGGATCAGGATCGAGTTCAGCGGCGTGCGCAACTCGTGCGACATGTTGGCCAAGAATTCGGATTTGTACTTCGAGGTCAGCGCCAGTTCCGACGCTTTTTCTTCGAGCGCCAGTCGGGCTTGTTCGATTTCCTGGTTCTTGCGTTCCACTTCGACGTTACGTTCGGCGAGCTGCTGCGCCTTTTGCTCGACCTGCTCGTTGGTCTGCTGCAACTCGCGCTGGCGGGTCTGCAACTCGATGGCCAGCTGCTGGCTTTGCTTCAGCAGGCCTTCGGTCTGCATCGTCGCTTCGATACTGTTCAGCACGATGCCGATACCGGCGGTCAGCTGTTCGAGGAACGATATCTGCAGGCTGCTGAACGAACCCACCGAAGAGAGCTTGATCACCGCCTTGACCTGGCCTTCGAACAAGACCGGCAAAACCACGATGTTCTTCGGCATGAACTTGTGCAGGCCGGTGCTGATCAGCGCCATCTCGGACTGCGGATCGACGATCAGCAAGCGACGCATATCGATGGCGCATTGTCCGATCAGCCCTTCGCCCAGACTGATGTATTCGGGCGATCCGTCATCGACCATATCGGCATAGCCCGACAGGCGCTTCAACCGCGTATCGCCTTCATTATCGAGCAGGTAGATCACGCCGCGCTGCGCGTTGATCAACGGCGCCAGTTCCGATAGCAACATCCGGCCGACGACCGTCAACTCGCGCTGGCCTTGGAGCATGTTGGTGAAACGCGCCAAGTTGGTCTTCAGCCAGTCTTGCTCGGTGTTGCGCTCCGTCGTCAGGCGGAGGTTGTCGATCATCGTGTTGATGTTGTCTTTGAGCTCGGCCACTTCGCCGCGCGCATTAACCTGAATCGACCGGGTCAAGTCGCCCTTGGTCACGGCGGTCGCCACTTCGGCGATGGCGCGCACCTGAGTAGTGAGGTTCGCGGCCAGCAGGTTGACGTTGCCGGTCAAGTCCTTCCAGGTGCCGGCGGCGCCGGGCACGTTGGCCTGGCCGCCGAGGCGGCCTTCCACGCCCACTTCGCGCGCCACGGTCGTCACCTGATCGGCGAAGGTGGCCAGCGTGTGCGTCATGTTGTTGATGGTTTCGGCCAAGGCGGCCACTTCGCCCATCGACTTCACGGTCAGCTTTTGCGTCAAGTCGCCGGTGGCGACCGCGGTCACCACCTTCACGATGCCACGCACCTGTTCGGTCAGGTTGGCGGCCATGACGTTCACGGTATCGGTCAAGTCCTTCCAGGTGCCGGCCACGCCGGGCACCTGCGCCTGACCGCCGAGACGGCCTTCGGTACCCACTTCGCGGGCCACGCGCGTCACTTCCGAGGCGAAACCGTTCAACTGATCCACCATCGTATTGATGGTGTTCTTCAGCTCCAGGATTTCGCCCTTCACGTCCACGGTGATCTTGCGCGACAAGTCACCGCGCGCCACGGCCGTGGTCACTTCGGCGATGTTACGCACTTGGGTGGTGAGGTTGGCAGCCAGCAGGTTGACGTTATCGGTCAAGTCCTTCCAGGTGCCGGCCACGCCGGGCACCACCGCCTGACCGCCCAGTCGCCCTTCGGTACCGACTTCGCGCGCCACGCGCGTCACTTCGGCGGCGAAGGAGCGCAGCTGCTCGACCATGGTGTTCAGCGTTTCCTTCAGCTGAAGGATTTCGCCGCGCACGTCCACGGTGATCTTCTTCGACAAGTCGCCGTTGGCGATGGCGGTGGCCACTTCGGCAATGTTACGCACCTGGCCTGTCAGGTTCGACGCCATGAAGTTGACGTTGTCGGTCAAATCCTTCCAGGTGCCGTCGACGCCCTTCACTTCGGCCTGACCGCCCAGCTTGCCTTCGGTACCCACTTCGCGCGCCACGCGCGTCACTTCCGAGGCAAAGGCGTTCAGCTGATCGACCATCGTATTGATGGTGTTCTTGAGCTCAAGAATTTCACCGCGCACGTCCACGGTGATCTTGCGCGACAAGTCGCCACGAGCAACTGCAGTCGTCACTTCGGCGATGTTACGCACCTGACCGGTCAAGTTACCGGCCATCGAGTTCACCGAGTCGGTCAAATCCTTCCAGGTGCCGGCCACGCCGGGCACCTGCGCCTGACCGCCGAGTTTGCCTTCGGTGCCCACTTCGCGCGCCACGCGCGTCACTTCGCCGGCGAAGCGGTTGAGCTGATCGACCATCGTGTTCAGCGTTTCCTTCAGCTGAAGGATTTCGCCGCGCACGTCCACGGTGATCTTGCGCGACAAGTCGCCATTGGCCACGGCGGTGGCCACTTCGGCGATATTACGCACCTGGTCGGTCAGGTTCGACGCCATGAAGTTGACGTTGTCGGTCAAATCTTTCCAGGTGCCGTCGACACCAGGCACCTGCGCCTGACCACCCAGCTTGCCTTCGGTACCCACTTCGCGCGCCACGCGGGTCACTTCCGAGGCGAAGCCGTTGAGCTGGTCCACCATCGTGTTGATGGTGTTCTTCAGCTCCAGGATTTCGCCCTTCACGTCCACGGTGATCTTTTTCGACAAGTCGCCGCGCGCGACGGCCGTGGTCACTTCGGCGATGTTACGCACCTGGCCGGTCAAGTTACCGGCCATCGAGTTGACGTTGTCGGTCAAATCCTTCCAGGTGCCGGCCACGCCCTTCACTTCGGCCTGGCCGCCCAGCTTGCCTTCGGTACCGACTTCGCGCGCCACGCGCGTCACTTCGCCGGCGAAGCGGTTGAGCTGATCGACCATCGTGTTCAGCGTTTCCTTCAGCTGAAGGATTTCACCGCGCACGTCCACGGTGATCTTTTTCGACAAGTCGCCGTTGGCGATGGCGGTGGCCACTTCGGCGATGTTACGCACCTGACCCGTCAGGTTCGAGGCCATGAAGTTGACGTTGTCGGTCAAGTCTTTCCACGTGCCGTCGACGCCGGCCACGACCGCCTGACCGCCCAGCTTGCCTTCGGTACCCACTTCGCGCGCGACGCGCGTCACTTCCGAGGCGAAGCCGTTCAGCTGATCCACCATCGTGTTGATGGTGTTCTTCAGTTCGAGAATTTCGCCCTTCACGTCCACGGTGATCTTGCGCGACAAGTCGCCACGAGCAACCGCAGTCGTCACTTCGGCGATGTTACGCACCTGGCCGGTCAAGTTACCGGCCATCGAGTTGACGTTGTCGGTCAAATCCTTCCAGGTGCCGGCCACGCCGGGCACCTGCGCCTGACCGCCCAGCTTGCCTTCGGTGCCCACTTCGCGGGCCACGCGCGTCACTTCGCCGGCGAAACCGTTCAACTGATCCACCATCGTGTTGATGGTGTTTTTCAATTCGAGAATTTCGCCCTTCACGTCCACGGTGATCTTGCGCGACAAGTCGCCGCGCGCCACGGCCGTGGTCACTTCGGCGATGTTACGCACTTGGGTGGTGAGGTTGGCGGCCAGCAGGTTGACGTTGTCGGTCAAGTCCTTCCAGGTGCCGGCCACGCCGGGCACCACCGCCTGACCGCCGAGACGGCCTTCGGTACCGACTTCGCGCGCCACGCGCGTCACTTCCGAGGCGAAGGAGCGCAACTGGTCCACCATCGTGTTGATGGCGTCTTTGAGCAGCAGAATTTCGCCGCGCACGTCCACGGTGATCTTCTTCGACAAGTCGCCATTGGCCACGGCGATCGTCACTTCGGCGATGTTACGTACCTGCGCGGTAAGGTTGTTGGCCATGGAGTTGACGCTTTCCGTCAAATCCTTCCACACGCCCGTCACCTCGCGCACCTGCGCCTGACCGCCCAGCTTGCCGTCGGTGCCGACTTCGCGCGCCACGCGCGTCACTTCCGAGGTGAACACGCTGAGCTGCTTGATCATGGTGTTCACGATCGTGGCAGCACGCAGGAACTCGCCCTTCAGCGGCCGGCCGTCGACTTCGAGTTCGACCGTCTGCAGCAGATCGCCGCGCGCCACGGCGGCGATCGCGCGCGTCACCGCGGTGGTCGGCCACAGCAAATCGAAAATCAGCGAGTTGACCGAGGTCTCCATCTCGCCCCAGGCGCCCTGGGACGTGGCGAACTTCACGCGCTTGCTGGTCTTGCCCTCGCGGCCGACCACCTGGCCGACCTCTTCAAGCTGCTGCGCCATGCGTTCGTTGGCGGCGACGATGTCGTTGAAGGTGTCCGCAAGCTTGCCGGCCATGCCGACATGATCGCTGGGCAAGCGCACCGAGAAGTCGCCGATGCGCATCGCCTGCAGCGCCTTGAGCAGCGGGCGCGCATCGATCAGCTCCGCCGAACCTGTAACCAGCGGCTCGGCGTCGTTGGCCACGCCGCTAGCCTTATCGCTTCCATTCTTCAACTTGGACTTGGCGCCGTTGCGCAACGGCGAGGCACGACGGGTAGCGGCGGCGGTTTTGGCGTTCGCGGTCGTGGGCATGATGTCCTCATGGCGAAGCGGGCTACTGCCCGCGGGTCTTCTGTTCAAATCATCCATGTACGATGCCGGGCGATCGCGCCTGGCATCGAACTTTATCCGTCGAACTGTCTTGTCCTGCCGCGCGCCGTCAACCACTGGGGACGGCATCGCTTCCAGAAAGCCAGGCGGCTATCATATCCCCGGCGCGGTATGCTTTCCCTCGCGCAACACTCTTGCCATCCAGACGGAAGTTATCCAGCCTGGAAATCCGACGTTTTCAAGGCTAACGGGGGGCCACCCTAGGGCCTATCAGGGATTCCCTTATAACGACCTAGGGAACTACCGAGTAAGCCCGGAACCATTCGGGAAAAATCGTGACAGATCAAAGAAAAAGGCCCCGGCGAACCGGGGCCTTTAAGGTTTTGTGGCTGCTGCGCTCCGGCCGCATTGAGCAAGCGAGCTAGACGCCCGATTTGCCGCCACTGACTTGGGGGAGACGCCGGGCGTGGGTGGCCCAGCCTGCTTCGACCGCGGGTGGTTCGCGAACCGCGTCGAAGATCCGTGTGACCGAAGCGAGCGCCAGCGTATCGCGGGGATCAGTGGCACCGTCTTCACGGGCCATGAACACGCGCCGGGCGAAATAGACCGCTTCGACCGTAATATCGGTGCGCATGACGAAGTCGAGCAGCGTGACTTCGTCAGCGATGAGAAAATCGAGAACCGCCAGCGCCAATTCGTCGCTGATCGGCCGCCGCGCGAAAGCGCCGGTGGGCAGATTGCCGGTCTTGAGGAAGCGTTCGAACAGAGGGCCGCGCATCGACAGAAAGCCGAGGCCGCGCATGGCGACGTTCTCGGGATTTTCAGTACGGGCGGGCCGTTCCAAGCCGCTCACAGTCATGACCTCAGGGGTTCGGTTGCTCGTTGGTCTGCAACCTACCCTGAGGCGACCTAGGCAGATATCGGGGCGATTACCGAGAGCAGATAGGATAAAACCCTAGGGTGTCGGGATTTATTCCCAACTCTCATTCTTCTGGCGACACCAGGCCATGGCGGATGGCGAAGCGCACGAGACCCGCGACGTCATGGATGTCGAGCCGATCCATCAGACTGGCGCGATGGGACTCGACGGTTTTGACGCTGGCGCCCAGCAATTGCGCGATGCGCTTGCTGGCATGACCTTCGGCGATCAGCTGCAGAATCTCGCGCTGGCGCGGCGTCAGCTGATCAAGCGGGTCGTCCTTGCCCGAGGCGCGGCCGAGATAAACATCGACAACCTGCTTCGAAATCGCAGGACTCAGGAAGATCTGCCCCTGCGCGACCGATTCGAGCGCGAGCTTCAACTCATGCGGCGGCGAGGTCTTGAGCAGATAGCCCGACGCGCCGGCGCGCATCGCCTGCTGCACCCATTTCTCGTCGGTGTGCATCGACAGGACGACGACGACCGTGCCCGGATGTTCCTTGACGATGCGTCGCGTCGCCTCGAGCCCATTGAGGGTGGGCATCGAGATGTCGGTCAACACCACATCGGGTTTGTGCTTGGCGACGAGCGCCAAGGCCTCGAGTCCGTCATTCGCTTCGGCGACGACTTCGATGCCGGAAAATTCTGCGATCAACGATTTAAGGCTTGCCCGTACAAGCGCGTGGTCATCGACGAGGAGGATGCGGATTTTTTCCATGTCATCCGAGCATCGGCGTCAAATTCTGGAAGTCGCCGAGAGTTGGAAACCAAGAGATTTCAGACACTTTGTCTCTTGTGGAATGACTGCATAGCGCCCGCATGTCAACAAGAATGTCTGAGGCAAAACCGCTTCTTACAGTTTCGTTTTGATGCCAAGCGCGAATTTCAGCGCGTCGCTTCGGCTCCGGCCCGCACCCAATCGAGGCGCGCCGACGGCACCAGCCCATAGTTGTAATAATTGATTTCGGTCGCGCCGGCTTGCGCGGCGGCGCGCGACCGGCTGGCGATATCGTCCGGCCCCTTCATCTCGGGATACAAAACCCGCATTCCGGCACCGAGATGACGATCGGCGCCGATGGTTGCACGCATGACGGACAGATCCGCGCCGACTTTCTCGGGGCCGCGATCATAGGCGCAGAAGATGATGCCGTCCGTCGCGCGCGCAACTGCTGCGGCATCGTGACCGCAGGTCCAGCCATCATCGATGGTGTGGATTTTCGAGCGCGGATCGGCGGCCTCGCGAATGGACGCGCACAGGCTTGTCACCGGCTCGAAGCGCCACATCACATAGGCATAGACCTCCGGATGATCGCGAAACACGACCGGCCCGCGCGCCGCGAAGTCAGGCCATCGCGCTTCAGGCACGGCGCGATCGGCGAGGTCCGCGATCCAACCGCGCACGGTGCGCTGCGCCGCTTCGCCGTCGACACCGGCTTTGCGCGCCCGCGCCAGGCAGGCATCGCAGAAGCACAGCGCCAGCAGATAATCGTCTTCCGCAGTCAGCCCGACAGCGTCCTTCTCGTGGTGATAGCCATGGGCGTAACCCATGAAGCCCGGCGATTCGAGTTGCACAAAATCCGGCGCGTAGTTCGACGTAATATCCGCTACCAGATTGATCGCATAGGCGCGGACGTCGGGGTGGCTGGGGCACAGGCTGAAGGGATGGATATCGCCAAACGCATTGCGCACGCAGGCATTGGGATGCAGCAGGCCGAGGCGCATGTTGTGCAGACACACGGTCCAGCAGGCGACCGACAGACCGGTGCGCTCGCGTTGGTCGACGAACCGGCGCAGCACATCCCCGCCTTCCTCGACGATCGAGGCCAACTTCGGCTGGATCGCCTGATCGGCCCAGCGCTTAACGTCGGGACGGAAATAGATGGTGCCGTCTTCGGGAAAATAGGTCTTACGGTGCGGGCTGCGCGGTTGCAGGAAACGGCCGGCGTGATAGGCGGTGGCTAGATTGATGCCGTTGAGACCTGCGCGATCCCGAAGGTCCCCCACCACGGTCTCGAAGCCGAGATCGAGCACGTCCCAGGGATAAGTCCACATCGCAAGGCGCATCATCGGTCCTTCATAGGTACTGCGGCGCGCCGACGTTAACTGCCTGCCATCGCCCTGCCAATCGATTTGGCCGCCGATGCACGACTTGCTTTACGGTCAAAACCACCCCACATATCACGGATATTTCTCAGGGACGGGGCCGTCCTTCGCGCATTCTCAGTGCAACCGGCCATCGAGGGGAGAACAACATGACCAACAATCCCAGCATCATTTTGCGCAAAACTCTGGTGGCCACCGCGGCCCTCGCGGCATGGCTCTCCATCGGTTCGGCCCAGGCCGCCGATGCGGTACGCGTCGGCTCCAAGCTCGATGCCGAGGCCAGCCTGCTCGGCAATATCATCGTGCAGACCCTCGAGGCGAAGGGGATCAAGACCGAGAGCAAATTGCAGCTCGGCCCGACCAAGATCACCCGCAATGCGCTGCTGAGCGGCGAGATCGACATCTATCCGGAATACACCGGTAACGGCGCCTTCTTCTTCAACATCGACTCCGATCCGGTGTGGAAGAACCTCGAGTCAGGCTACGAGAAGGTGAAGGCGCTCGATGCCGAGAAGAACCACATCGTCTGGTTGAAGCCCGCGCCGGCCAACAACACCTGGGCGATCGCGGTGCGCAAGGACGTGGCCGAGCCGAACAAGCTGAAGACGCTTGAAGACTTCGCCAAATGGGTCTCGGGCGGCGGCAAGATGAAGATCGCCGCGTCGGCCGAGTTCGTCGAGAGCCCGGCGGCGCTGCCCTCCTTCGAGGCCACCTATCACTTCAAGGTCAATCACGATCAGGTCGTGGTGCTCGCCGGCGGCGATACATCGGCAACGGAAAAGGCCGCGGCCGAGCAGACCTCGGGCGTCAACACCGCCATGGCCTATGGCACCGATGGCGCGATCGCCGCGCTGGGCCTGGTCGCGCTTGACGACAACAAGGGTGCGCAGATCGTCTACGCCCCGGCGCCGATCATCCGCGAAGAGGTGCTGAAGGCGCATCCCGAGATCAAGACGGCACTGGAGCCGATTTTCGCGACCCTGGACGCGCAGACCCTGCGTGGCCTGAACGCCAAGATCTCGCTTGAGGGCCAGGACGCAAAGCAAGTGGCCGCCGCCTATCTCAAGGAAAAGGGATTCGCCAAATAGGCGGGACGCGGTCAAGGGCCGAGGGTTACGCTCTCGTTCATGGCGGTCTCTAACGGCGCTTTCGTCAAAAATCCGGTATTCCTGACTCTGGGCGCGGTGGCTTTGCTTGCAGCCATCGCGCTGCCGGTGTTGAGCCATGCGCCCAACCGCTTGCTCGGTGGCCAGCCACTCTATCTCTCAGCCCTACCAAACGGCGCGGCGATCGTTCTGATCCTCGCGCTGGCCATAGCGACGGGCTGCGCTTTCGCCCCGCAGCGTCGCGACATCTGGATCATCGCGCTCGTTGCCGCGTTGATCGCCCCCATCGCCTATGTCTGGGGCACCGGCGAGGCCGCGACCGCGCTGGCCGCCGCATCCGCGCCCATCGCCCGGACTTCGACCGGCACGGCGGGCTGGGTAGTGATCATCACCATGTATCTGGCGGCGGCCGAATCGGTGCGGCGGCTATCGCTGCGCGCCTGGGGCCGTGCGCTCATCGTTATCTGCGCGATCGGGCCGATCATCGCGATGGTGGCGAGCGGCCATCTCGATCAGCTGGCGCTGATGAAGGAATACGCGGTGAAGCACGACGAGTTCGCCGCCGCCTTGCGCCAGCACGCGCATATCGTGCTCGCCTCGTTCATTCCGGCGCTGGTGATTGGCGTGCCGCTGGGGATCGTGGCGCATCGCTCGGCGAAGCTGAACGGACCATTGCTCGGCGTCCTCGGCTTGATCCAGACCATCCCGTCGATCGCGCTGTTCGGCATTCTGATGGCGCCGCTGTCCGGACTCGCGCGCCACATCCCCGCGCTGCGCGACCTCGGCATCAGCGGCATCGGTCTGGCCCCGGCCGCGATCGCGCTCACGCTCTATTCGCTGCTGCCGATCGTGCGCAACACGGCGACGGGGCTGGGCGAGGTGCCGGCCGCCGCGCTCGATGCCGCCGCCGGCATGGGCATGAACCGCTGGCAAATCCTGCGCCAGATCGAAGTGCCGATCGCGCTGCCGGTGATTCTTTCGGGCCTGCGCATCACCTTGGTGCAATCGATCGGCTTGGCCGCCGTGGCGGCGTTGATCGGCGCGGGCGGGTTGGGCTCGATTATGTTCCAGGGACTGTTCGCCAATGCCGGCGATCTGATCCTGCTGGGCGTGGTGCCGATTGTCGGTATCGCCGTCATCGTCGATGTCGTCTTTCGCCTGATCGCATCGCCGCCAAACCGAGGTGCGGCGTGATCGAATTCCGCAACGTTAGCAAACGGTATGACGGCAGTTTCGCGGTGGACGATCTGTCCTTCACCGTGGCCGAGGGCGCGATCGGCGTTTTGATCGGCACCTCTGGCTCTGGCAAATCGACCGCGCTGCGCATGGTCAATCGCCTGATCGATCCCAGCTCCGGCACGATCCATTTGTCGGGCACCACGGTGGAGCAACTGCCGCCGGTCAAGCTGCGGCGGCGCATCGGCTATGTGATCCAATCGGTCGGGTTGTTCCCGCATTGGACGGTCGAACGCAATATCGGCACGGTGCCGCATCTTCTGGGCTGGCCGAAGGCGAAGATCAGGGACCGCGTGGCGCAACTGCTCGATCTGCTGCGTCTCGACGCGAATGCGGTGCGCCATAAATATCCGCATCAGCTTTCGGGCGGGCAGCAGCAGCGCGTGGGTGTGGCGCGGGCCCTCGCCGCCGATCCCGATGTGCTGCTGATGGATGAGCCGTTCGGCGCGCTCGATCCCATCACCCGCACAGCGTTGCAAGACGAGATCGCATTCATCCATCAGCAAACGAAGAAGACGATCCTGCTGGTGACTCACGACATCGAAGAAGCGCTGAAGCTGGGCGACACGATCGCGCTGCTTGATCGCGGCAAGCTGGTTCAGGCCGGCACGCCGCGCGATTTGCTCACCGCGCCCGCCAATGATTTCGTGCGCGACTTTTTCGGCGGCGCCAATCTCGGTCTGCGGCTACTGGAGATCGAGACGGCGGCCACCGTGATGCGCCCGGAAAAGCGTATCGACGGGGAGCGCAATGAGGCCGAGGCGATTCCCGCATCGATGTCGCTGCACCGTGCGCTGTCATTGATGGTCGCGCGCGGCGTCGATCGCCTGCCGGTCGTCGACGATAAAGGCGCGCCGCAAGGCACGCTCCATCTCGCCGACCTGGCCAAGCGATGACCACCAACGGACGCCATATCTCATGGTATGCCGATCCGGCGCTCGGCGCGGCATTGCTCACCCTGGCGCTGGTCTTCGGTATGCCGTTGCTCCGCCCGGTGTTCGCCGGCGCGTTCCCTGAACTCGATCGCCCGATCTATGTGGGTGATCCATTCTGGCTGCTGTTGCTGAGTCATCTCGGTCTGGTTGCCGCGTCGAGCGTCGCTGCGGGCGTCGTCGGCATCGGCGCCGGCATTCTGGTGACGCGAAAAGCGGGGCGCTCGTTCCGCGGCACGATCGAAACCTTGGCCGCCATGGGCCAGACCTTCCCGCCGGTGGCCGTGCTGGCCGTGGCGGTGCCGCTGATCGGATTCGGCGCCTGGCCGGCCTTCATCGCGCTGGCGCTCTACGGATTGCTGCCGATCATCGAGAACACGGTTTCGGGCCTCGAACAGGTTCCAGCCGCTGTGCGCGAAGCCGCCGCCAGCAGCGGCATGACCGCGACGCAAGTCTTGCGCGATGTCGAGCTGCCGATCGCTGCGCCGATCATCCTCACCGGCGTGCGCATTTCGGTGACGATCAATATCGGTACGGCCGCACTGGCTTCGACTGTCGGCGCGAAGTCGCTGGGCCTGCCGCTGATCGTCGGCCTCAACTCCGACAATATCGCCTATGTGATTCAAGGCGCGCTGCTGGTCGGCGCACTGGCCATCACCGTCGATCTGGCCTTCGGCCGCGCGCTGCGTTACGTGCAGCGCTGGAAAGTAGCCTAGGTAATCCGGCTTTCAGAGGCATCCAATGGCTGAGATTCACCCCTTTTATGAATTGCATCGCGACGCGATGGAGAACGCCATGCGCCATCGCCTCGACCTTGCCGGAGTGATGCTGCGCGAGCGCACGCAGCTCTCCGACATTGATGCGGTCAAGCAGGAGGTGATGGACGAATTCGAAATCGTGCTCACCCAGATGCCTTATGTCGGCGGCGCGGAAAGTCGCATGAGCGACTTCTTCATGCGTCTCTTGGGTTTCATGGCCATCAGCCGCGTGCTCCGGCGGCACGGCGTGTCGCTGTCCGTGATCGGCGAAATCGAGCGCGAAGCCTACAAGGCGCAATTGCTCACCCTGCCCGAAGCGGAACGCGTCGCCGCGGGGCTTCAATTCATGTCGCCCGAGAATCAGGCTCTGCTGCGCGAGCAGGCTGCAAAAAGCCATCAGAACGAATTCCCGGAAGATTTCGTTTACGATTTCGTCGAACCGGGCCCGGGTGACAGCTTTGAATTCGGCATCAACTACAAAGCCTGCGGCTTTTGCAAATTCGCGGCGCGCCATGGCGATAAAGAAATCCTGCCGAACATTTGCGGGCTTGATTTCGACGCCTATGAAGCGCGCGGCATCCACCTGGAGAGGACACAAACTTTGGCCGGCGGCGCGAGCCACTGCGATTTCCGTTTCTCGAAACTCCCGTAGGCTTTTTTCGTCATTGCGAGCGAAGCGAAGCAATCCAGGGGCATGCGAGGGCCATGGATCGCCACGTCGCTGCGCGCCTCGCGATGACGACAAAATGAATTGAGCGAATCTACGGAATGAATTGAGCGAATCTACGGACCATCCACCAGTCACGGCTTGGTCACACGCTCGCCCCTCCCCTCATCGCTTTTTGATGCGCACCATAGGGGATGGGCCAGTCCTCGCATTCCCTGCCGATGTTCCTGCGCGACCATCAGAGCCGCGTCGGTCAGAGTCGCTCTGGGGCCGGTGTCGACACGATTGTGCTTACCGATGTGCCGGCGCGGCTCGATCGTTTGCCCTGGAGCGGCTTCCACTGGCTGATGGTGGTCGCGCTGGGCATCACCTGGATTCTCGACGGACTTGAGGTGACCTTGGTCGGGTCACTAGCCGGTGCGCTGGCCAATGACAATTCGATCGCGCTTTCCAGCACCCAGATCGGCGCGGCGGCGAGCTCCTATCTGGTAGGTGCCGTCTTGGGCTCGCTGCTGTTCGGCTATCTGACCGACAAGCTGGGCCGGCGGCGGCTGTTCTATGTCACGCTGCTGCTCTACATCGTTGCGACCATCGCCACCGGCTGTTCGTGGAATTTCTGGTCCTTCGCCGTCTTCCGCTTTTTCACCGGCGCGGGGATCGGCGGCGAGTATGTGGCGATCAACTCGGCGATTCAGGAACTGACGCCCGCGCGCTATCGCGGTTGGACCGATCTCACCATCAACGGCAGTTTCTGGATCGGCGCGGCGCTGGGCGCGGTGGGCTCGCTGGCCGCCCTCGACCCGAGCCTGGTGAACCCCGCCTATGGCTGGCGCCTGCCGTTTGCGATTGGTGGCGTGCTCGGCCTGCTGATCGTCTATCTGCGCCGCTTCGTGCCGGAAAGCCCGCGCTGGCTGGCGACCCATGGCCGCGTCGAGGAGGCGGAGCAGACGATCGTCGCGATCGAAGACCGCGTGCGCCGGAGCCGAGGCTCGATCCCGAATGTGCCAGCCGGCAGCCAGATGCAGTTGAAGCGCCGCGACGGCAGCGCGCTGATGGAAGTGATGCGAACCATCATCCACCACTATCCGCAGCGCACGGTGCTTTGCATCGTGCTGATGGCCGCGCAGGCGTTCTTCTATAACGCGATCTTCTTCACCTATGCGCTGGTGCTGACCAAGTTCTACGCTGTGCAAGCCGGCAGCGTGGGCGACTACATCTTGCCCTTCGCGCTGGGCAATGTGTGCGGACCGCTGCTGCTGGGGCGCCTCTTCGACCATATCGGCCGCAAGACGATGATTGCCGCCACCTATGCAATCTCGGGCGTGCTGATGATCGTCACCGCCTGGCTGTTCGCGCAGGGCTATCTGTCCGCGACCAGCCAGACGATCTGCTGGACGGTGATCTTCTTCTTCGCCTCGGCGGCGGCGAGTTCAGCCTATCTCACGGTCAGTGAAAGCTTCCCGCTCGAAGTGCGCGGGCTGATCATCGCGCTGTTCTATGCGGCCGGCACGCTGCTGGGCGGCATCGCGGGACCGGCGATCTTCGGCGCGCTGATCGACAGCGGCTCGCGCAACAATCTGATGTGGGGCTATATGGTCAGCGCGGCGCTGATGCTGATCGCCGCGGGCACCGAAGCGATGTGGGGCGTGGCGGCCGAGCGACGCTCGCTCGAATCGATCGCGCCGCCGCTGTCCGCCATCGACCGGTAGGCGTCAGGCCGGCGGCAGCTCTGTACCGAGCACCATCGACACGGTAGGCCGCGGCCGCGGAACCTCGCCGGTATCCTCGCCAGGCCGATGTTCCGCGGTGACACTGTCCAGGGCCGGCACCTGGCTCAGCCGGTAAACCAGCGTGGCCTGACGCGCCGGATCATTGGTCGCATCGGCCAGATGCAGGTTCATGCGAAAGCCGCTGGTACCCGGCTCGATCTCGCAACGGCCGAGATCGAAACCCATGCGGCGGATGAGATCGAAAATGCGCGCCACCGCCTGATGCAGATCGACGAAATCGAGGGTCAGGACCAGGGGCTGCATAGGGCGTCATCCGTTGCGAAGTCAAAGCTGTCGCAACGATAAGACGTCATCTGTCGAATAGGCTTCGGATTTTTCCGGATTCGGCGCAACAAACCGAAAGTTTGCGCGCCGAACTCGACGCTGAAATTTCAGGTGGCGAAATTTCAGCCGCGCGAGAAAACGATGTCCTGGGCGCCCTTCTGTAGGGTCAGGCGGCCGAGGTTATAGAGGTTCTCGTTGCCCTCGATGATCGTCAGGAAATGGTTGCCGGCCAGCTGGCCGACCTTGCTCGCGAAGCGCACGGCGCCATAGGCGAGCAGGATCTCGGTCTCGCTGACGCCGCCCGGATAGAGGATGATCTCGCCTGGCGCCGGATAGCTGGTGTTGTTCTCATAGCCGAGCCCGAGATCGAGATCGCCCAGCGGAATCCAGCAGCCCTCGCCGCTCCAGCGCACATGGATGATCTTCTCCTTATAAGGGAGAAGCGATTGGAACTTGGCCACGGTCTTGGGCGCCTTCTCCGTTTCGAACTTGGCGGTGAAGGTATAGGGACCGGCGACGATCTTGATCTTATCCATGACGCAAACGAGGCTCCTGAGCGCCGACTTCGGTGTCGGTCAGCGATTGGTATATTTGGCAAATTCCATCCGCGCAATGGTGCGGTTATGGACCTCGTCCGGGCCGTCGAACAGGCGCATGGCGCGGATATGGGCATAGCGGGCGCCGAGCCCGGCGTCGGTAGTGACGCCGGCGCCGCCCCAGGCCTGGATCGCATCGTCGATCACGCGCAGCGCGGCCCTGGGCGCGGCCACCTTAATCATCGCGATTTCCAGCCGCGCGCCCTTGTTGCCGATCTTGTCCATCATATCGGCGGCCTTCAGGGTGAGCAGCCGCGTCATCTCGATATCGGTCCGCGCGTCGGCCACGCGCTGCTCCCACACGGAATGGTCGGCGATGCGCTTGCCGAAGGCGGTGCGCGACTGCAGCCGCTTGACCATCTTCTCCAGCGCCACTTCCGCGACGCCGATGGTCCGCATGCAGTGATGGATGCGCCCCGGCCCGAGCCGGCCTTGCGCGATCTCGAAACCACGCCCCTCGCCCAGGATCAGATTCTCGGCGGGCACACGCACGTTATCGAGAATGATCTCGGCATGGCCGTGCGGCGCATCGTCGAAACCGAACACCGGCAGCATGCGCACGATCTTCACGCCCGGCGCGTCGAGCGGCACCAGGATCTGCGATTGCTGTGCATGCGATGCCGCCTTGGGATCGGTCTTGCCCATGACGATGGCGATCTTGCAGCGCGGATCGCCCGCGCCCGACGACCACCATTTGCGCCCCTGGATCACATAGGAATCGCCGTCCTTAGTGATCGCGGTTTCGATATTGGTCGCGTCCGACGAAGCCACCGCCGGCTCGGTCATCAGGAAGGCCGAGCGGATTTCGCCCTTCATCAAGGGCTTCAGCCATTTGTCCTTCTGCGCCTTCGAACCATAGCGGTGCAGCACTTCCATATTGCCGGTATCGGGCGCCGAGCAGTTGAACACCTCGGAGCCGAATTCGACGCGGCCCATCTCCTCGGCGCACATCGCGTAATCGAGATTGGTCAGGCCCGCGCCTTTGTAGTCGCCTTCATCGTGATCGGGCGATGGCGGCAGGAAGAGGTTCCACAGCCCCTCGGCCTTGGCCTTGGTCTTCAGCTCTTCGACGACGGGGATCACCTTCCAGCGATCGCCCTGCGCCTGCTGCGCCTCGTAGTGCTCGACCGCCGGATAGACATGCTTATCCATGAACGCGACGACGCGGTCGCGCCATTGCTTCTGGCTGTCGGACACCGAGAAATCCATCTTCGCCCTCCCGCGATCGCCGCGGCCTTGGTGGCCGCCTTGCCCTTAGTTTAGCCCATCTGGCGGGCGAAATCACAAGGGGTCAATCAATTTGACCCGTTCCCGTCCCTATGTCAGGCTTGCCTTTCATTTGCGGGACAAATCGATGTTGGAAGTTGCGACGGCTCAAGAGCTTACCGCCCATATCGACCAGGCGATCGGCACCAGCGAATGGGTGACCGTGGATCAGGCGATGATCAACGCCTTTGCCGATGCCACCGGCGATCACCAATGGATTCACCTCGATGTGGAACGCGCCAAGCGCGACATTCCCGGCGGCAAGACCATCGCGCATGGGTTCCTGACGCTGTCGCTGCTGCCGCGCCTATCGCAATCCGTGCTCAATGTGCGGCAGCGCACCCATACGCTGAACTATGGCACCAACCGCGTGCGCTTCACCGCGCCGGTGCCGAGCGGTTCGCGCGTCCGCCTGCATATGAAACTGATCTCGATCGAACCGGTGCCGAAGGCCCTGCGCCTGACCTTCGAGAACACGGTCGAGATCGAAGGCCAGGACAAACCGGCGCTGGTCGCCGAGACCATCCAGGTGACCTACACCTAAGAAAAAGCGCACCTGAAACCAAAGGGAGACGTCCGTGAGCTACACCCAGATTCTCTATGAAGTGCGCGACCGCGTCGCCACCATCACCCTCAACCGTCCCGACAAACTGAACGCCTGGACGCCGACCATCCGCGCCGAGCTGAAGCAGGCTTTCACCACGGCGAGCGGTGATGACGGCGTGCGCGCGATCGTGGTGACGGGTGCCGGCCGCGGCTTCTGCGCCGGTGCCGATATGGAGGCGATGGCCTCGGCACTGGCGAGCGGCGAGGATCGCAGCAAGACCGCGATTCCCGAAATCGCCACCGATGCGAGTCCGGGCAAGGATTTCGATCAGCCGCTGACCTATCCGCTGAAAACGCCAAAGCCCGTGATCGCGGCGATCAACGGGCCGGTGGCTGGCATCGGCCTGTGCTTCGCGCTCTATTGCGACATCCGCTTCATCGCCACCGGCGCGAAAGTGACCACCGCTTTCTCGCGCCGCGGCCTGATCGCCGAATACGGCAGCGCCTGGATGCTGCCGCGCCTGATCGGTCCGATGAACGCGGCCGACCTTCTATTGAGCGCGCGCACACTGCCCGCCGAGGAAGCCGCCAGCCTGGGTCTCGCGCGCCTGCTGCCGCTCGACGGATTCCAAGATGCGGTGCATGCCTATGCCGCCGATCTGGCCAACAACGTCTCACCGCGCTCGATGGCCGTGATCAAGAAGCAGTTGTGGGGCGATCTGTTCAAGACGCTGGCCGAGTCCTGCGTCGAGGCCGATCAGGAAATGTTCGCCAGCTTCAAGGCGGAAGACTTCAAAGAAGGTGTGGCGCATTTCATCGAGAAACGCGCACCGCAATTCGTGGGGCGTTAGTCTTTCTTACTGTCATTGCGAGCGATAGCGAAGCAATCCACCTTTCCGCGCATTTATGGATTGCTTCGTTGCTGCGCGCCTCGCAATGACGGACGAGTCCTAAATCAACGGCTCGCCCGCCCCCTCACTGCGCAAGGCGGCGGCTGGCGACGCCTTCGCATCGGCCGAGGGTCAGAATTTGCTCGCGCCATAGCCGGTCGTCAGCGGCGGCCGCTGCCGCCTTGGCTTTTTCGGACAGGCGGCGCATGCGGATTTCGATCGGCGTCATGTTGACCGGCCGGCCTGGATTCGTATTCGCCTCGTTGCGCAGATCCTGCAGCGTTTCGATCTCGTTGGTCATGGCCACTTGCTGCTTCTGCCAGAATTCGTCGCCATAGAGCCACGCGCTGAGTTGCGCCTGCATGTCTTCAGGATCGCACCCGCTGTCGAGCGCCACCTCATCGGTGGGCTTCGTGATCAAATATCCGGCGATCACGACAACCAGGAGGACGATGGCCAGCGCCGGCAGGTTGCGCAGGCGGTCACCCTCCGGGCCCTCACCCACGTGCTTCTTCCGGGATCGCGGCGGCAACATCAGATCGGCGGATCGAAGGCCGTCACCGGCGGCACATCGCCGGTGAACTTCTCAACCTGAACCAGCGTCGACTGTGCGCTCGACCCTTGGGCCAGGCGCGAGGTGCCCGAGTCGCGCGTCAGCACATTCGGGTTACCGTGCTTCTCGAGGCTGTTGCTGCCGGCCGGATCTGCGGGGTCGTACCACGCGCCGGTGGAGAGTTGCACCACGCCGGGCCGCAACGCGTCGGTAACGATCGCCCCGGCCAGCGTCTCGCCGCGATCATTGAAGATGCGCACGATGTCGCCGTCCTGAATGCCGCGCGCGACAGCATCGGCGCGATTGATGCGCATCGGCTCGTGATCGGCGATCTTGCTGTTCTTGCTGATCCGGCCCATGTCGAGCTGGCTGTGCAGCCGGGTGCTGGGCTGGGGCGACAGCATATGCAAGGGATAGGTCTTCGCCTTCTCGGCACCCAGCCATTCCTCGGGCTCGAACCAGGTCGGGTGGCCGGGGCAGTCGGGATAGTTGAAGCCGGCGATGGTCGTGCTTTCGATCTCGATCTTGCCCGAGGGCGTGTTGAGCCGGTTGCGCTCCGGGTCGCGGCGCAGGGTTTCGAGGAAGATATAGGCGTTCTCGGCTTCGGGGATTTCGATGAAACCCTGGCTCCAGAATTCATCGAATTCCGGCCAGTGAAGCTGCATCGCCGTGGCCTTGTGCTGCGCTGTCTCGTACATGTGGCGCAGCCATTCCATTTCGCCGCGGCCTTCGGTGAACTCGGCCTGCTTGCCTATGGCCGAGGCGAAGTCGGAGAAGATCGCGTATTCGGTGCGCGCCTGGGCGTTGGGATTGGCCGCCTGCTTCATCGCGACGACGAACCGGTCATAGGCGCTGGCACCGATATCGTTGCGTTCGAGCATCATGGCCGACGGCAGCACGATATCGGCATGACGCGCCGTGGCGGTCCACCAAGGTTCGTGCACGATCACTGTCTCGGGTTGGCGGAACGCACGGACGAGGCGGTTGAGATCCTGATGGTGATGGAACGGATTGCCGCCGCACCAATAGACCAGCTTGATATCGGGGTAGACCAGGTCCTTGCCGTTGTATTGAAACGGCTGGCCCGGGTTCAGCAGCATGTCGGAGACGCGCGCCACGGGAATGAAGTCGCCCACCGGATTGCGGCCGATCGGGAAGGTAGGGCGCGGCGCGAAACGGCGCTGCCCTGCCATGCCTTCCATACTGCCCAGGCCAAAGGCGAAACCGCCGCCGGGGCTGCCGATCTGCCCCAGCGCGGCAGCCAGCGCGATCAATGCCCAATAGGGTTGCTCGCCGTGATCGCTGCGCTGAAGCGACCAGTTCATGATGATGAAGGTGCGGCTCTGCGCCATGCGCCGCGCGAGTGCGCGAATCGTCTCGGCCGGCAACTCGCAGAGCGGCGCGGCCCAGGCGGCATCCTTCACGACGCCGTCTTCATGTCCCAGGAGATAGGCGCGATAGGTCTCGAAGCCGACACAGCAGCGATGCAGAAAATCTTCGTCGTGCAGGTCTTCTTCGATCAGCGTGTGGGTCAGCGCCATGATCAACGCCGTATCGGAACCGGGGCGCGTCGGCACCCATTCCGCGTCGAGCGCCTTGGCCAGATCGTCGCGCATGGGGCTGATATTGATGAAGTGGGCGCCGGCTTCTTTGGCGGTGAACAGCCAGCCTTTGGTGGTGTGCGCGCCGACGCCGCCCGACGTCACCTGCGTGTTGCGTGTGGGAACACCGCCGAAGGTGATCAGCAATTGCGCGTTCTGGGCGATGCTGCCCCAGCTGGTATGCGGCCCGTCGATCGCCTGGCTGGTGCCCAAGACGCGCCTGGTTAGCACCGTGCCGGCCGCGTTGCTGTAGGTATCGACCGAATTGACGAAGCCACCCATCAGCGCCAGGAACCGCTTCAGCTGCGACTGCGCATGATGGAAACGCCCGGCGCTGGCCCAGCCATAGGACCCGGCATAGATGCTTTGGTTGCCATGGGTGCCGATCACACGCTTGAGCTCGTCGGTCACCAACTCGACGGCCCGATCCCAGGACACGGGAACGAATGCATCGCCGCCGCGCACCGCACGCCCGGCGCCTGGCCCGTTTTCCAACCAGCTCTTGCGCACGGCCGGCTGGGTCACGCGGACTTTATGATTCATGCCGTCGGGGATCGAATGAATGATCGGCGACGGATCGGGGTCGCGCGCGAAAGGCCGCACGGCAACCACCTGACCGTCGCGCACCACCGGCTCGAACGTGCCCCAGTGGGCCTGGCTCAGATTGGGCGGGAACTCAGGCTTGTTCATATCCAGACTATAACGCGTTTCGGGCCGGTTGCGTTTCGCTTTGGCACGGCCTTGCGACGATGAAATACACCCTGGCGACGGGTTTTAGGGCGACGAAAGCCGGCCGCCATGGCCATCGTTGAAATACTGCTATGCGCCGATGGGGCGCGACAGACGCTATCTTGCGCGCGATGATCGTGATGGTGGTTTGGGCCTCGATTTGCCCTTGCGCCCCGGGGCGAAGCACCCCTAAATCGCGGCGCAATTTAACCTGCCGACTAACCTGAAAGCCCGTCATGAACGATCGTTTGTCATTGCCCAAGGACAAGATTGGCATCCTGTTGCTGGAAGGCATCAGCAATACCGCTGTCGAGATGCTGCATACCGCCGGCTACGCCAATCTGACCCGCCTGCCGGGCGCGCTGAGTGAAGCCGAGTTGGTCGAGAAGCTGAAGGGTATCCACATGCTGGGTATCCGCTCGCGCACCAATCTGACCGAGAAGGTTTTCGCCGCCGCCGACAAGCTGATGGCCGTGGGCTGTTTCAACGTGGGCACCAATCAGGTCGATCTGTCGGCTGCCAGCGCGCGCGGCGTTCCGGTGTTCAATGCGCCGTTCTCCAATACGCGCAGCGTGGCCGAGTTGGTGATCGGCGAGATCGTGATGCTGTTCCGCCGCACCTTCCCGCGCTCGGTCGCGGCCCATGGCGGCGGCTGGGACAAATCGGCCAAGAACAGCCTTGAGGTGCGCGGCAAGACGCTGGGCATCGTCGGCTACGGCAATATCGGCAGTCAGCTTTCGATGCTGGCCGAAGCGATGGGCATGCGCGTCGTCTTCTTCGATCTGACCGACAAGCTGCGCCACGGCAATACCGAACCGACCGACAGCCTCGACGCGCTGCTGGCGCAAAGCGACGTGGTCAGCCTGCATGTGCCCGAGACACCGGCGACGGCCGGCATGATCAAAGCCGCGCAGCTGCGCGCGATGAAGAAGGGCGCCTATCTGATCAACAACAGCCGCGGCACCGTGGTCGACCTCGACGCACTGGCCGCTGCACTGAAGAGCGGCCATCTGCGCGGCGCGGCGATCGACGTATTCCCGGTTGAGCCCAGTGCCAATGGCGAAGCCTTCAAATCGCCACTGCAGGGCATCGACAACGTCATCCTGACACCCCATGTGGGCGGCTCGACCGAGGAAGCGCAGGAGCGCATCGGCCAGGAAGTGGCGCGCAAACTGATCGATTACAGCGATTCGGGCGCGACCGTCGGCGCGGTGAACTTCCCGCAGGCACAATTGCAGGCGCGGCCCTCGGGCACGCGCTTCCTGCATATCCACCGCAATCAGCCCGGCGTGATGAGCAACATCAACAACGTGTTTTCGCGCTACAAGCTCAACATCGAATCGCAGATCCTGCAGACCGATGGCGAGACCGGCTATGTGGTGGTGGACGCCGATGTGTCGCTCGAACAGGGCGAGGCGGTTCTCGCCGAACTGCGCGCGCTCGACGGCACGATCCGCGCCCGCCTGTTGTACGAACGGCGTTAAGCGGGAGCGCCGTCGATGGATCTGAGCGCGATCGAGCAAGAGATCATCGACGGCCGCACCAAGGGCATGCCGCCCGGCATGCCGCCGGTGGCGCTGCGCGATATCGGCAAGCAGGGCTGGAACCTGCTGCGCGAAGATCTGCCGCTGCCGCTGGCGGTGATCAAGCAATCGGCGCTCGACCAGAACAGCCACTTCATGCGCGAGTTCCTGGCGCGCACCGGCGCGGTGATTGCGCCGCATGGCAAGACCACCATGAGCCCGCAGCTCTTCGCCAAGCAATTCGATGACGGCGCCTGGGCGATCACCGTGGCCACCGCGCAGCAGATGAAGGTGGCGCATCGGTTCGGCGTCGAGCGCATCGTGATCGCCAACCAGCTGATCGGCAAACAAGCGATCCGCTATGCCTTCGAAGCGCTGAAAGCCGATCCAAAACTCGATCTCTATTGCCTGGTCGATTCGGTCGAGAACGTGACGGCGTTGCGCGATGCCGCCGCTGCAATCGCACCGGGCCGCCCGCTGAAGCTTTTGCTCGAAGGCGGCCTTCCGGGCGGCCGCACCGGGTGTCGCAGCGTGGACGCCGCCGTGGCGGTAGCACGCGCCGTCAAAGCGGCGGCACCTCATCTCACCTTGGTCGGTGTCGAGGGGTTTGAGGGTTTGGCCTTCGGCGATCCGCCGAAATCGGGCCCCGAGACGGCGAGCGCGTTTCTCGATCTGCTGCTCGCCATCGCCAAAGCCTGCGACGACCAAGATTTGTTCGCGCCCCAATCGGAAGGGGGCGAGGTGATTCTCAGCGCGGGCGGATCGGCCTATTACGACATCGTCGTCGATAAATTCAAAAGTACCAATCTGCGCCGCCCGACCCGCGTGGTGACGCGCAGCGGCTGCTATCTCACCCACGACTCGAAGCTCTATGACGATTTCTTCAAAAACATCGTCGGGCGCAGCGCCGATGCTGCTGCGATCAAAGGCGGGCTGATCCCCGCGCTCGAAGTCTGGGCCTATGTCCAGTCGCGGCCCGAACCGGGGAAAGCGATCCTGACCGTCGGGCGGCGCGATATCTCGTTCGACGTGCATCTGCCGGTGCCACAGCTCTGGGCGCGGCCGGGTGCGAATAAGCCACAACGCCTCTCGCCGGCGCACACGGTCACCGGCCTCAACGATCAGCATTGCCATATGGCGCTGCCGGCCGACAGTCCGCTGGCGGTGGGCGATATGGTATCGTTCGGCATCTCGCATCCCTGCACCACCTTCGATAAGTGGCAGGTGCTGTGCCTGGTCGATGACGACTACAGCGTCATCGGCGCCATCAAAACATTCTTCTAAACGGAGGACCACGTCATGGCCGGAACCTGCGAAGCACGCTTGACCGCGATGGGGATCACCCTGCCGCCCGCGCCCGCCGCCGTGGGCGCCTATGTGCCGTTCACGCGCGCCGGTACTCTGCTGTTCATCTCCGGCCAGCTGCCGCTCAAGGACGGCAAGCTTGTCTCGACCGGCCTGCTCGGCACCGATTTGACTCTCGAGCAGGGACAGCAGGCCGCGCGCCTGGCGGCCATCAACACGCTGGCGCAGATGAAAGCGGCGGCGGGCGATCTCGACAATGTCGTGCGCGTGACGCGGCTGGTCGGTTATGTCGCCTGCGCGCCGGGATTCACCGACACACACAAAGTGCTGAACGGCGCCTCGGACCTGCTGGCCGAAGTGTTGGGCGACGCGGGCCGCCACGCACGCACCGCCGTCGGCGCGGCGATCCTGCCGCTCAACGCACCGGTCGAAGTCGAGCTGACGGCGGAGTTGAAGGCGTAAGCTTCACCGCCTCATTCGTCACCCCCGCGCAGGCGGGGGTCCAGAGGCCACCTCCCGAGATCATGGGAAACGGCCCTGGATTCCCGCCTTCGCGGGAATGACGATGTTTTGTTCTATTAAACTCGAATCAGAACACCACCACGCTGCGGATCGACTCGCCGGCGTGCATGAGATCGAAGCCCTCGTTGATCTGCGCAAGCGGCAGCGTGTGGGTGATCAGATCGTCGATATTGATCTTCTTGTCCATGTACCAATCGACGATCTTCGGCACGTCGGTGCGGCCATGCGCGCCACCGAAGGCCGTGCCCTTCCAGGTGCGGCCGGTAACCAGCTGGAACGGGCGCGTCGCGATTTCTTGCCCCGCGCCGGCCACGCCGATGATGACGCTGACGCCCCAGCCGCGATGGGAACATTCCAGCGCCTGGCGCATCGTCTTGGTGTTGCCGATGCATTCGAAGGTGTAATCCGCACCGCCCTTGGTGAAATTGACGAGGTAGGGCACGAGATCGCCCTCGACCTCTTTCGGATTGACGAAGTCGGTCATGCCGAACGTCTCGGCCAGTGCCTTGCGCTTCGGATTGATGTCGACCCCGACGATCTGATCGGCGCCCGCGATGCGCGCGCCCTGGATCACATTGAGGCCGATGCCGCCCAGGCCGAACACGATGACGCGTGCGCCGACCTCGACCTTGGCCGTGTTGATCACCGCGCCGATGCCGGTGGTGACGCCGCAGCCGATATAGCAAACCTTATCGAAGGGGGCATCCTCGCGGATCTTGGCCAGCGCGATCTCGGGCACCACGGTGAAATTGGCGAAGGTCGACGTGCCCATGTAGTGGTGGATGGGTGCGCCGCCGATCGAGAAGCGCGAGGTGCCATCGGGCATCACGCCTTTGCCCTGGGTGGTGCGGATCGAGGTGCAGAGATTGGTCTTGTGGCTGAGGCAGGACGGGCAGACGCGGCATTCCGGGATGTAGAGCGGAATGACGTGATCGCCCTTCTTCAGCGACGTCACGCCCGGCCCGATATCAACCACCACGCCCGCGCCCTCATGGCCGAAGATCGCCGGAAACAGGCCTTCCGGATCGGCGCCCGAGCGTGTGAACTCGTCGGTGTGGCAGATGCCGGTGGCCTTGATCTCGACCAGCACCTCGCCCGCCTTGGGCCCGTCGAGCTTCACCGTCTCGATCACCAGCGGCTTGCCGGCCTCATAGGCCACGGCGGCGCGCACATCCATGCTCTGCTCCCTCTCAGTTCGGTAGGCTATCCCAGACTTTGCGCACATGATCGCGCAACCGCAGCGCTTCCTGCCAGCGATCAGTGGTGTCGTTGCCGTCGCGCGCCGTGATCGCATAGGGCTTCGGCCCCAACTCGCAGACGAACGCCAACGTATCATCGGGTCCCGCGCGGCGGCGCCAGCTTTTGAAGCCGTAGTCCCACCAGCCGAGGAAGATGTCGAGCCACATCTTGTGGTGCGGGAAGCTGATCTCGACCTGCACCTGCTCGCGGCTGGCCACGCGGCCATGGAAGGCCCAACAGTTGTCGATGATCCGGTGCATCAGCGCGTGATTCTCGTCCGAGATCGGGGTCGAAAATTCGCGGCCGACCAGGAAATGCGACAGATCGCCGAGCAATTTAAGATCGGGGACGCGGTCGAGCAGGTCCAGCGTGAAATAGAGATCGGTGGTCATCCGGTCGCGATGGGTTTCGAGATAGACCGGAAAGTCCACCTGCTCGGCCAGGCGCTGCCAGCCCTCGATCAGCGGAACGCAGTCGGCGATCTGGCGCGGCCGCACATCCGCCTGCACGTCGAGGTGATGCACGCCCAACTCAGTGCAGAGGTCGAGCACCGGCTTCAGGTCATCGACCGTCTTCGGGAAGCAGTGCGGCTCGAGCACTTTGCCATGCGGTTTGATCAGCGCATTCACGCGTCGGATGGCATCGGCATCGGTCAGGCTCATGCTGACGCCGTCATAACCGGCGCCCAGGATCATCTCGACATTCTGTTCGATGCTGCGCTCGATGCCGTCGGTATGACGGCGCTCCATCGCCCACATCGATTGGAAGAAGAGAAGTCTCTGCATAGGGTCAGACCTACAAGATCGCCCCGCCCCCTGCCAACCAAGAACGCCCAATTCATGGGCATGCGAGGCGAAGACCTCAAAATTGTGCAACGGCCCTTGACCGCCCCAGATTGACGGCGCAGCATTGTTGCGCTGCACAATGAAGAGGTGGTCCGTGATTCTGGTCGAGATCCTCCGCGCAGAAAGCCGCCGCTGATGGCGATCCTCGCCAGTCTCACCCATTCCACCCGCTATAAATATGACCGCCTGGTCAATCTGGGGCCGCAGATCATCCGGCTGCGCCCCGCGCCTCATTGCCGCATCGCCATCCCGTCTTATTCACTGAAGGTCACGCCCGAGCCGCATTTCGTGAATTGGCAGCAGGACCCGTTCGGCAATTGGCTGGCGCGCTTCGTCTTCCCTGAGCGGACGAAAGAATTCTCGGTCACGGTCGATCTGCTGGCCGATCTCGCGGTCATCAATCCGTTCGACTTTTTTGTCGAGCCCCATGCCGAGACAGTGCCCTTCACCTATACCGCCGAGCAGAAGCGCGAGCTGGCGCCCTATCTCGAAACCGAGCCGCTGACGCCGCGGCTTAAAGCCTTCCTCGACACGATCCCGCGCAAACCGACCCGCACCATCGATTTCCTGGTCGAGTTGAATCAGCGCCTGCAGCACGACATCCGCTATCTCATCCGTATGGAGCCGGGCGTCCAGACGCCCGACGAGACGCTGCGCAACGCCTCGGGCTCGTGCCGCGACACCGGCTGGCTGCTGGTGCAGGTCATGCGCCATCTCGGCCTCGCCGCGCGTTTCGTGTCGGGCTATCTGATTCAGCTCAAGCACGACCTGAAAGCGCTCGACGGTCCGTCCGGCACGGATGAGGACTTCACCGATCTGCATGCGTGGTGCGAAGTCTATCTGCCCGGCGCGGGCTGGGTCGGCCTCGATCCCACGTCGGGATTGCTGACCGGCGAAGGCCATATTCCGCTCGCCGCCACACCGCACTATGGCTCCGCCGCGCCGATCTCGGGTGGCGTCGACGAAGCCAAGGTTGAGTTCGGTTTCGAGATGAAGGTGACGCGCCTGGCCGAAAAGCCGCGCGTGACCTTCCCCTATTCCGACCAAGCCTGGGAGGAACTGGTCAAACTCGGCGATCAGGTCGAGTCCGATCTCATCCGCCAAGACGTGCGCCTGACCATGGGCGGCGAGCCGACCTTCGTTTCGGTCGACGACTATCAATCGCCCGAATGGAACACGGCCGCGGTCGGACCCACCAAACGCTTCCGCGCCGACGAGTTGATCCACCGGCTGCGCGAACGCTTCGCGCCCGGCGGCTTCCTGCATCACGGCCAGGGCAAGTGGTATCCCGGTGAAAGCCTGCCGCGCTGGGGTTTCTCGCTCTATTGGCGGGTCGATGGCAAGCCGATCTGGAACAACCCCGCGCTGTTCGCCAGCGAGCGCCCGAAAGTCGCGGTGAAGCCCGCCGATGCCGAGTTGATGCTGGTCGGCATCGCCGACCGTCTGGGCGTGGGCGGGCAGAATGTGACCGCCGCCTATGAGGATCCGATGCACTGGACCCTCAAGGAAGCGCAGCTTCCCGACAACGTCGATCCGCTCGATTCGAAATTGGAAAGCGCCGAGGAACGCGCCCGAATCGTCCGCGTGTTCGAGCGCGGCCTGACCGAACCCACCGGCTATGTGCTGCCGGTTCAGCGCTGGCAATCACGCGCCGGCCAGGGCTGGGTCAGCGAGGTCTGGAATTTCCGCCGCAAGCGCCTGTTCCTGATTCCGGGCGATTCGCCGGTGGGCTATCGCTTGCCGCTGGCCACGCTGCCCTGGGTGCCGCCCACGGCCTATCCGGAGATCATCCCGGAAGATCCGTTCAGCCCGCGTGAGGCCCTACCCGATCCCGGCCGGTTCATGCAGGTCTATCGCCGCGTCGGCGACAACCCCTATCGCCAGCCGCCGCGGCGCGAGGATTCCCTCGAAGGCGCCGCGGTGCGCACGGCGCTCTCGATCGAGCCCCGCGACGGCAAGCTCTATGTGTTCATGCCGCCGCTGACCAGTCTCGACGACTATCTCGAATTGCTGACGGCGATCGAGGCGACGGCGACCGAACTGAATCTGCCGGTGCAGATCGAGGGCTATACGCCGCCATCCGATCATCGCCTCAATCTGATCAAGGTGACGCCCGATCCCGGCGTGATCGAGGTCAATATCCATCCGCAATCCAGTTGGCGCGATTGCGTCGAGACAACCAAGGACCTTTATGAAGAGGCGCGGCTGTCGCGGCTGGGCGCCGACAAATTCATGGTCGACGGCCGCCACACGGGAACGGGCGGCGGCAATCACGTCGTGGTGGGTGGCGCGGCGCCAGCCGACAGTCCCTTCCTGCGCCGGCCCGACGTGCTGAAAAGCTTGATCACCTTCTGGCAACGGCATCCGTCGCTCTCCTATCTCTTCTCGGGCCTGTTCATCGGCGCGACCAGCCAGGCGCCGCGCGTTGACGAAGCGCGGCATGAGTCGCTCTACGAACTTGAGATCGCGCTAGCGCGGATCGCCGCACCAGGCCGGGGCGATGTCCCGCTGCCCTGGCTGGTGGACCGGCTGTTGCGCAATCTGCTGGTCGATGTGAGCGGCAATACGCACCGTACCGAAATCTGCATCGACAAGCTCTATTCGCCCGACGGCCCGACTGGCCGCCTGGGTCTGGTCGAGTTCCGTTGCTTTGAGATGCCGCCCGATTACCGCATGAGCCTGGCGCAGCAATTGTTGCTGCGCGCGCTGATCGCCTGGTTCTGGCGCGAACCGCAAGGCGGCGCGCTGGTGCGCTGGGGCACGACATTGCAAGACCGCTTCACCCTGCCGCATTTCGTCTGGCAGGATTTCATGGATGTGCTCGGCGGCCTGTCGCGCGCCGGCTATCCGTTCCAGGCGCAGTGGTTCGAGGCCCAGCGCGAATTCCGGTTCCCCTTCTGTGGCGCGATCGAGTCCGGCGGGGTGAAGCTGGAACTGCGTCAGGCGCTCGAGCCCTGGCATGTGATGGGCGAGGAAGGCGCGGTGGGCGGCACGGTGCGGTATGTCGACTCCTCGGTCGAACGCCTGCAGGTGCGCGCCGAGGGGCTGATCGAGAACCGCCACGTCGTGGCCTGCAACGGCCGCCGGGTGCCCTTGGTCTCGACCGGGCGAATGGGCGAATTCGTGGCGGGTGTGCGCTTCAAGGCCTGGAAGCCGTCCTCGGGCCTGCATCCGACGATCCCCGTCCATGCGCCGCTGACCTTCGACATCGTGGACACCTGGAGCAATCGCTCGATCGGCGGCTGCGTCTATCACGTGGCCCATCCCGGCGGCCGCAACTACGACACCTTCCCGGTGAACGCCTATGAAGCCGAGGCGCGGCGGCTCGCGCGCTTCCAGGCCCATGGTCACACGCCGGGCCGGTTGTTCGCGCCACCCGAAGAAATCACCGGCGAATACCCGACAACCCTTGATCTTCGCCGCCCATCCGCGATTTGATGGCGGATGGCTTTAACGAAAGAGTCTCCCCGCGGCAGTAGCCGCCCAGGATTCGGAGATCTGACCGCAATGTACCGGGCCCAACCCGGTCTGTACGACGAGATGGTCGATGCCGAGGGCGCGGTCCGGCCCCATTGGCGGGCGCTGCTCGACCGTTTCGATGCGCTCGGCCCCGAGGCGCTGAACAACCGCTTCGAGGCCGCCGACCGCCATCTCAAGGAATCCGGCGTCTCGTTCCGCGTCTATAGCGATGCCGACGCGACCGAACGGCCCTGGCCGCTGAGCCATATGCCGCTGCTGATCTCGGCCGAGGATTGGAAGCACATCAAGTCGGGCGTGCTGCAGCGGGTCGAGTTGATCGAGGCGCTGCTCGCCGACGTCTATGGTCCGCAGCAGTTCATCAAGGACGGGCTGCTCCCCGCCTCGGCCATCGCCGGGAGTCCCGAATTCCTGCGTCCGATGGTGGGCGTGCCGCCGGTGGGCGGGCGTTACCTTGCCTTCTACGCGATCGATCTCGGCCGCAGCCCGAGCGGCGACTGGTGGGTGATCCGCGACCGCGCGCAAGGACCTTCGGGCGCCGGCTATGCGCAGGAGAACCGCAATGCGATGTCGCGTGCGTTGTCGGACGTCTATCGCGGCTTCAATGTCGAGCGGCTGGGATCGTTCTTCGAGGCCTATCGCGGCTGGATGAGCAGCTTCCGCACCGGCGACGACGCCGGCACCTGCTTGCTGACACCCGGCCGTTTGAACGAGACTTTTTTCGAGCACGCCTTCCTGGCGCGTCACCTTGGCTTCCGCCTGGTCGAGGGCCAGGACCTGACCGTGCGCAATCAGCAGGTGTTCCTGCGCACGATCGCGGGGCTCAGGCGCATCGGCGCGTTGTGGCGCCGCGTCGACTCCGATTTCTGCGATCCGCTGGAACTCAATCAGCGCTCGCAGCTTGGCGTGCCCGGCCTGGTGCAGGCGGTGCGTCAGGGCAATGTGATGGTGGCCAATGCACTGGGCTCGGGCCTGGGCGAAGCTTTCGCGCTGATGGGCTTCCTGCCGGCGCTGGCCAAGAAGGTGATGGACCAATCGTTGCTGCTGCCCAATGTCGCCACCTGGTGGTGCGGGCAGGAAACCGAGCGGCGCTATGTGCTCGACAATCTCGACAGGCTGGTGGTGGCGCCGGCCTTCGTCTCGCGCCTGCCCGGCATTCTCGACCACGGCCCGACCGTGGTGGCTGAGATGGACCCCGGCGCCCGCGCGGCGCTGGTCGAGGCGATCGAGCGGCGCGGTGTCGATTTCGTCGGCCAGGAAGTGGTGAAGCTTTCCACCACGCCGGTCTGGACCAAAGGCACGCTGGAGCCGCGCCCGTTCGAACTGCGCGTCTTCGTTGCCGCCACTGCCGATGGCTGGAACGTAATGCCCGGCGGGTTCGGCCTGATCGGCGACCGGATCGATGCCCGCGCGGTGAGCATGCAGCAAGGCGCGCGGTCCTGCGATGTGTGGGTTCTGTCCGACAGCCGCGTTGCCGATCCGTCGCATCTGGCGCCCGCGCGCGAGGTGACGATCCGGCGTTCGACCGGTGCCTTGCCCAGCCGCGCCGCCGACAATCTGTTCTGGCTGGCGCGCTATCTCGAACGCACCGAGGCAACCTTGCGCATCGTGCGCAGCATGGCCGCGCTGCTGGTCGAGGAGCGCAGCGACATCTCGGCGTTGGTTGATATCCTGTTCAAATGGGGCGCAAGCCCGCAGCCTTATCCGACCGCTGGTGACGCGGCCGCCGCGCAAGCGCTGTTCGGCACGGGACCGGGCGCGATACCTGCGCTGATCCGCGCGGCGCGCAACGCGGCGGCGGCGATCCGTGATCGCTTCCCGCGTGACACGCTGCAAGCGTTGGACGATCTCAACGCCTTCATCGTATCGACGGCGCAAGTTCAAGCGACCACGGCCTATGTGCTCGATAAGGCCAACACGGCGCTGCGCATCATTGCCGCGGTGGCCGGTTTCCAGAACGAGAATATGAACCGCCTGTCGGGCTGGCGGTTCTTCCAACTCGGCCATCGCATCGAGCGCGCCATCAACACCTGCCGCACCGTGCGCCAGTTCGGCGGCGAGGCCAGCACGCCTGACACGCTCGATACGCTGCTCGAATGGTGCGAGAGCCAGCGCACTTATCGCGTGCGCTATCTCCATGGTGCGTCGCGCGGGCCGGTGCTCGATCTGATCCTGATCGACGAAAGCAATCCGCGCTCGCTGGCCTTCAGCATCGCCGACATCGTCACCCATACGCTGGCCATGCCGCGCACACCCAACGAAGGCGATGTGTCGAGCGCGACCAGCATGGCGCAGGAGTTGCTGAACGAGGTCCGCGCGTTCGATGTCGCCAAACTCGGCAATGAACAACTGCTCGCTTGCGAGAACGGGCTGATGCGCCTGTCGAACGAGATTTCGCAGCTCTACTTCACCGTGCGCGAACCGGCGCCCGCCAGCGTTTCGTGATGGGTTCGGCATGAAATACGCGGTGAAGCAGGTCACGACCTATAACTACGCCTCGGCCGTGCCGTTCGCGAAACATGTGCTGCGCCTGACGCCGATGGGCGATGCCGGTCAGACCGTGCTGGCCAATACGATCACGATCGACCCCGCGCCGCGCGAACGGCAGGAAGACAATGACTTCTTCGGCAATCGCGTCACCCATATCGCCTTCGAGTCGCCGCATCTGACCATGACCATCACCTGCGAGGCGGCGATCGAGAAGAGCGAAGCGGTGACAGACGATCTCGCCGCGACGCCAACCTGGACCACCGTGCGCGACGCGGTGCCGCTGATCGCCGATCTCTCACCGCGTGCGCCGACTCATTACATCTTCGCGAGCCGGTTCGTGCCGATCGATCCGACAATCCGCGACTACGCAGGGCAGAGTTTCACGCCCGATCGCTCGATTCTCGAGGCCGGTCTCGATCTCGCCATGCGCATCAAAGCCGATTTCGCCTATGACCCGGCGGCAACCGATGTGACGACGCCGACCACCGAGGCCTTTTCCTTGAAGCGCGGCGTCTGCCAGGACTTCGCCCATGTGATGATCGCCGGGTTGCGCGGCCTCGGCCTGCCCGCCGCCTATGTCAGCGGCTATCTGCGCACCGAACCGCCGCCGGGCAAGCCGCGCCTGGCCGGTGCCGACGCAACCCATGCCTGGGTGTCGCTCTGGTGCGGCGAAGCGATCGGCTGGCGCGGCCTCGATCCGACGAATGGGATCACTGCCGGCGGCGATCATCTGACGCTCGCCTTCGGCCGCGACTATGCCGATGTCTCGCCGGTGGACGGCGTCATCGTCGCCGATGGCGGCCATACCCTGTCGGTCGCCGTCGATGTTGTTCCAGAGGGTGAGACGCTGCCCGAGGAACCGCCCCGGCTCTCGTAACGCCCCCCCCCCCGAAAGCCCCTGCGGGGATGCGATTCGGACGTCGCGCATTCGTATCCGGCACGCTTTCATTTCCCTTTTTTTGCCAACCCCTGCCATTAGTGGGTTTCTTATGATAGGGATATCCTATCAATAGGGGTATGGCCGGTATGGTTCTGCGGCAACTTCAATATCTTGTCGCCCTGGCGCGCGAACAGCATTTCGCCCGCGCCGCCAAGAGTTGCAACGTCTCGCAGCCCACATTGTCGGCGGCGATTCGTCAGCTGGAAGAAGAGCTTGGCGCCCCGATTGTCGAACGCGGCCATCGCTTCAATGGCTTCACCCCTGAAGGCCAGGCCGTGCTCGACCATGCCAAGCGTATTCTGGCCGAATGTGAGAGCCTGACCCAGGATCTCGGTAAGCTGAAACACGGCCTGATCGGGCGGCTGCGCTTGGGCGCGATCCCGACTGTACTACCCGTCGTGGCGCTGATCACCGCGGCCTTCCGCGCCCGCCATCCGCTCGTGACGATCGCGGTGCTGTCCTGCACCTCGGCGGAAATCCAGCGCGGCATGGATAATTTCGAACTTGAGGTCGGGCTCACCTATCTCGACAATGAGCCCCTTGATCATGTGCGCACCACACCGCTTTATCGCGAGGAATACATCCTGCTGGCGCCGCATCACGGCCCCTTCGTCGATCGCGATACCGTCACCTGGACCGAGGCTGCTTCGGTGCCGCTCTGCCTGTTGACGCCCGACATGCAGAACCGCCGCATCATCGACGGCATCTTCCGCTCGATCGACCGGCAGCCACAGCCGACCTTGGAAACCAATTCGATCTTCAACCTCTGCTCCAGCGTCAGCGCCGGGCATTGGTCGAGCATCATGCCCAAGGCGCTGCTGCAGGTGTTCGGCATGCCTGAGGGCACCCGCGCCCTCAGCTTGATCGAGCCCGAAACCACCCGCACCATCGGCATGATCATCCCCGACCGCGCCCCGCCCTCACCCCTGGCCGGCAGTATGTTCGAACTGGCCTCGACCCTTGATCTAGAAGGCAAAATTGCCCATAGCTTGGCCCGCAAAGCACCCGGCACACCCTTGGCCAAGAGCCGGATCGGCTCACAGATTTAATAGAAATTATCTATCAATCGTTTCAATCTTACGATTTGCCTCCCAAGGCCTGTAGATCGATCCTATCTATTAAGGGAAGAAGCCAATCAACGGCCGCCCGAATCCATCGGGAGGATCATGAGCGCATCGCGCCCCTGGAACGCCGAAGAGGCGAACGAGATCATTGCCCGGCACCGTGACCGGCCCGGGGCGCTGCTGCCGATGTTGCGCGCCCTGCAAGATGCGTTCGGTTACATGGACGAGGCGGCGATTCCAGAGATCGCGTCGGCGCTGAACATCTCGCGCGCCGAAGTTCATGGCGTGATCACCTTCTACCATGACTTCCATACGACACCGGGCGGCACGCATGTGCTGAAGGTCTGCCGCGCCGAGGCCTGCCAATCGATGGGCTGCAACGCGCTGGTCGATCATCTGGAAAAGAGTCTCGGCGTTCAGCTCGGCAACACGACCACAGACGGCAGCGTGACCTTGGAAGCCGTCTACTGTCTCGGCAACTGCGCCCTGTCGCCGGCGGCGATGTTGGATGGCAAGCTCTATGGCCGCGTTTCACCCCAGCGCGCCGAGCAATTGCTGGCGGATGCCCGGAGGCGGGCGTGACGACGCGGATTTATGTGCCCGGCGATGCGGCGGCGCTGTCGGTCGGCGCCGAAGAGGTCGACGCGGCAATCGCGCGCGAAGCCGCCGCGCGCAAACTCGATGTGCAGATCATCCGCAATGGCTCACGCGGTATGCTGTGGCTGGAACCGCTGGTCGAGGTCGAAACGCCGCAGGGCCGTATCGCTTACGGGCCCGTCGCCGCAGAGGATGTACCAACGCTATTCGAGGCGGGCTTCCTCGCGGGCAAGCCGCATGCGCTGTGCCACGGGCTGACCGAAGAGATTCCCTATCTCAAGAATCAGGAACGACTGACCTTCGCACGCTGCGGCGTGATCGATCCGCTGTCGCTCGACGACTATCTCGCCCATGACGGTTATCGAGGATTGAAACGCGCGTTGTCGATGGCGCCGGCCGGTATCGTCGAGGAAGTCACCAATTCCGGTCTGCGTGGTCGTGGCGGTGCGGGTTTCCCGACCGGTATCAAGTGGAAGACGGTGTTGGGTGCCGTCGACGATCAGAAATACGTGGTCTGCAACGCCGATGAAGGCGACAGCGGCACCTTTGCCGACCGCATGCTCCTCGAAGGCGATCCCTTCCTGCTGATCGAAGGCATGACCATCGCCGCGATCGCTGTGGGTGCGACGCAGGGCTATGTCTATGTGCGCTCCGAATACCCGCACGCCTTCCGCACTTTCGGCCGCGCCATCAAGATCGCGCGGCAGCGCGGCTATCTCGGTACGAACATCGCCGGCTCGGGCAAGCGTTTCGAACTCGAAGTGCGCATGGGCGCTGGCGCCTATATCTGCGGCGAAGAGACCTCGCTGCTGGAAAGCCTGGAAGGCCGGCGCGGTCAGATTCGCTTCAAGCCGCCACTGCCGGCGCTGAAAGGCCTGTTCGGCCGTCCCACCGTCGTCAACAACGTGCTCTCGCTGGCCGCGGTGCCGACAATCCTCGACAAGGGTGCGTTATTCTATCGCGACTACGGCATGGGTAAATCGCGCGGCACGCTGGCGATCCAACTCGCCGGCAATATCAAACAGGGCGGCCTGGTCGAGAAAGCCTTCGGCCTGACATTGCGCCAGGCGATCTATGATTTCGGCGGCGGCACGCATTCCGGCCGCGCCTTGCGCGCCGTGCAGGTAGGCGGGCCGCTGGGCGCCTATTTCCCCGAGGCGCTGCTCGACACACCGCTCGACTATGAAGCCTTCGCTGCCGCCAAAGGCATGCTGGGCCATGGCGGCGTGGTGGTGTTCGACGACACCGTCGATCTCGCACAGCAGGCGCGCTTCGCGATGGAATTCTGCGCCGAGGAAAGCTGCGGCAAATGCACGCCTTGCCGCATCGGTTCGACTCGCGGTGTTGAGACCATCGACAAGATCATCGCCAACACCAATCGCGACAACAATCTCGAAGTCCTCGACGACCTTTGCAATCTGATGCTGGACGCGTCGCTCTGCGCCCTGGGCGGGCTGACGCCCTATCCGGTGCTGAGCGCGATCCGCCATTTCCCCGAAGATTTTCACAAACCGGCGCGCCCCCGTCTGGCGCCGGCGGCTGAATAGGAATACGGCCATGACATTGATCAAGGAAACCGACTACGGCACCCCGATCCGGATTTCGCCGACGATGGTAACGGCCGAGATCGACGGTATGGCCGTAACTGTTCCGGCCGGCACCTCGATCATGCGGGCGGCGCAGGAGATGGGCACGAAAGTGCCGAAACTGTGTGCGACCGATAGTCTCGAACCCTTCGGTTCGTGCCGCCTGTGTCTAGTCGAGATCGAGGGACGCCGCGGCACGCCGGCCAGTTGCACCACGCCGCTGGAAGCGGGCATGAAGGTTCATACCCAGTCGCCCAAGCTCGCCAAGCTGCGCAAGGGCGTGATGGAGCTTTATATCTCCGATCACCCGCTCGACTGTTTGACTTGCGCAGCCAACGGCGACTGCGAGTTGCAGGATATGGCCGGCGCCGTGGGCCTGCGTGAAGTGCGTTACGGGTATGAGGGTGACAACCATCTGGTCGGCGAGAAGGATGAGTCGAATCCCTATTTCACCTTCGATCCGACCAAATGCATTGTCTGTTCGCGCTGCGTGCGGGCCTGCGAAGAAGTACAGGGCACCTTCGCGTTGACGATCGATGGGCGCGGTTTCGCCTCGAAGGTCGCCTCGGGCAATACCAACTTCCTCGAATCGGAATGCGTCTCCTGCGGCGCCTGCGTGCAGGCCTGCCCGACCGCAACGCTTTCTGAGAAGGGCGTCATCGAAAAGGGACAGCCCGAGCACAGCGTCATCACCACCTGCGCCTATTGTGGCGTCGGCTGTTCGTTCAAGGCCGAGATGCAAGGCAACGAGATCGTGCGCATGGTGCCCTACAAGGACGGCAAAGCGAATCATGGCCATTCCTGCGTGAAGGGCCGCTTCGCTTGGGGTTATGCCACGCACAAAGATCGCATGTTGAAGCCGATGATCCGTTCCAAGATCACCGATCCGTGGAAGGAAGTGAGCTGGGACGAGGCGATCAACTACGCAGCCTCGGAATTCAAGCGCATTCAGGCGAAATACGGCCGCGATTCGATCGGCGGCATCACCTCGTCACGCTGCACGAACGAAGAGACCTATCTCGTTCAGAAGATGATCCGCGCGGCCTTCGGCAATAACAACGTCGACACCTGCGCGCGCGTCTGCCATTCGCCAACCGGCTACGGGCTCGGCGCGACATTCGGTACCTCGGCCGGCACTCAGGATTTCGACTCGGTCGATCACGCCGACGTCATTCTCGTCATGGGTGCTAACCCAACCGATGCACATCCGGTGTTTGCATCACGGATGAAGCGCCGGCTGCGCCAGGGCGCGAAACTGATTGTCGTCGATCCGCGCCGCATCGATCTGGTGAAGGTGCCGCATGTGGAGGCCGACTATCACCTGGCGATTAAACCCGGCACGAATGTCGCGATCGTCAATGCGCTGGCCCATGTGATCGTGACCGAAGGATTGGTGAAAGAAGACTACGTCGCCGAGCGCTGCGACCCCGTCTCCTTCCAAATTTGGCGCAACTTTGTTGCCGAGGAGCGCAATTCACCGGAAGCCGTCGAGCATTTGACGGGCGTTCCGGCTGCCGATGTCCGCGCCGCGGCACGGCTTTATGCCACGGGTGGCAATGGCGCCATCTATTACGGCCTGGGCGTCACCGAGCACAGCCAGGGCTCGACCACGGTGATGGGCATCGCCAATCTCGCCATGGCCACTGGCAATATCGGTCGTATCGGCGTCGGCGTGAATCCGCTGCGCGGCCAGAACAACGTGCAGGGCTCATGCGACATGGGCTCCTTCCCGCACGAGTATTCGGGCTATCGCCACGTCTCCAACGACGCGGTGCGCGAGCAGTTCGAGCATGTGTGGAATGTCGCGTTGCAATCCGAGCCGGGGCTGCGCATTCCCAATATGTTCGATGCGGCGATCGACGGCACCTTCATGGGCCTCTATGTCCAGGGTGAGGACATCGCCCAGTCGGACCCGAATACCCAGCATGTGCAGGCGGCGCTGTCGGCCATGGAATGCATCGTCGTCCACGACATCTTCATGAACGAGACGGCGATGTATGCCCATGTGTTCCTGCCGGGCTCGTCGTTCCTGGAGAAGGACGGCACCTTCACCAATGCCGAACGTCGCATCAGCCGCGTGCGCCAGGCGATCCCGCCTATGGCCGGCAAGGCCGATTGGGAGGCGACCATGGCCCTCTCGACCGCGATGGGCTATCCGATGACCTACACGCATCCGTCCGAGATCATGGACGAGATCGCAGCGCTAACACCGACCTTCGCCGGCGTATCCTATAAGCGCATCGACGAGCTGGGCAGTATCCAATGGCCGTGCAACGACAAGGCGCCCGCCGGCACACCGACGATGCATATCGACCGCTTCGTGCGCGGCCAAGGCAAGTTCATGGTGACGGAGTTCGTACCCACCGAGGAGCGCACCACGCAGCGCTTCCCACTGATCCTGACCACCGGGCGCATCCTGTCGCAATACAATGTCGGCGCGCAGACAGCACGCACCGCCAACGTCGTTTGGCATGAAGAGGATGTGCTGGAGATCCATCCCTTCGACGCCGAAAGCCGCGGCATTCGCGACGGCGATCTGGTGGCGCTGGGCAGCCGCACCGGCGAGACGGCGTTGCGTGCCAAGATTTCCGAGCGCATGCAGCCGGGCGTGGTCTACACCACCTTCCATTACATGAAAAGCGGCGCGAATGTGGTGACGACAGAATACTCGGATTGGGCGACCAATTGCCCTGAATACAAGGTGACCGCCGTGCAGGTCCGCCGTACCAACCGTCAGTCGGATTGGCAGGAACGCTATCATGATCTGCACGACGAGACGACACGGATAGCCGGCGATGCCGCGGAGTGACGCGACAACGCTTTCCATCGCGCGAGCCGACGATCGGCCGATCCGCGATGTGGCTGAGACGGTCAAAGCCTATCGTGTGAGAGGCGCACGGACGGCGCCGATCGATGCCGCTGTCGCTGCCGAAGTGCCCATAGCACTCGCGTATAACGGCACATCGCATGTGGTGATGATGGCGACCCCGGCCGATCTTGCCGATTTCGCGCTCGGCTTCAGCCTGAGCGAAGGCATTTTGGCTGACACCGGCGAACTACACGAAATCGCAGTCGAAGACGGCGAAGATGGTGTCGAGATCGCACTCGATGTCGCACCACACGCCAATGACCGCCTGAGCGATCGTCGCCGCAATATGACAGGCCGTACCGGCTGTGGACTCTGCGGTGTCGACGAATTGGTCCAGGTGGCGCGGCCATTAGGCCGTGTCGGCGTCGGCCAGCGGATCGAAATCGGCGCGGTCCATAAGGCGCTTGATGCGCTGCGTGACCATCAAGCGATCAACCAGAAGACCGGCGCGGTGCACGCCGCTGCGTGGGCTGGTATTGATGGCGCAATCATTTTGGTGCGCGAAGATGTCGGCCGGCACAACGCGCTCGACAAGCTGATCGGCGCCATGGCGCGTGCCGGAATCGATTTCCAATCAGGCTTCGCCGTGATCACCAGCCGCTGCAGTTTCGAGATGGTGCAGAAGGCCGTGACGGTGAACATTCCGTTCCTGGTGGCCATCTCGGCGCCGACCACGATGGCGCTGCGTATCGCCGAGCGCGCCGGCCTCACCCTTGTAGCGCTCGCACGCAGCGACAGCGTCACCGCCTATGCCAATCCGGGCCGGATCGCAGGTCTGGAAAAGACAGACGCATCATGAGCGGCAGTTCGACCGATCGCCTGGTGCACGACGCCAATCAAATCGCACGGTACTTCGCATCCTATCCACGCGATGAAGCGCTGGCCGGCGTTGTCGATCACATCAAGAAATTCTGGGAACGCCGCATGCGTGCGCAGATCATTCTGCACGTCGCTCATGGCGGCGCAGGGCTCGACGAACTTGCCTTAGCTGCGGTGAAGCAACTGCCGCCGGTCGCAGGCGCGTAACTCTCATGCCGTCAGGCGCATGGGATGCGCCTCGCGACTCGCGCGTGACACTAATCCTTCCGATTTGTTTCCGAGTTTCAGATCGCGCGGCGCAATTTTGTGCAACGTTCGGCGCGTCCGCATCCGCGAGTATTCCCCACGGACCGCCCACGCAATCTCCACTCATATCATGCGCATCGTCACAGACCGGCGCGCATCGTCTTTGACATCGTGCGACTCAAAGAATCGCATCACTGAAAATGGTGAATGCGACCTGATCTTGAGGGATCGAGAGTCGAATGATGGCCGTCGCGAATAAAGAGCCGATTGCCGGACCCGGCGGTCTGGTACCGACCGACAGCCTCAGGGGCGTCGCCAGCACAAATTTCAATTTCGAGCACCGTGCCTTCCAGGCGCCGGGCGCAGTCTTTCGAAAAGACAAAGCCGATGGGCATATCGCCATGCATCTGATGCTCGGCGGCGTAGCGGCATCGGTCGAGATTGGCAAGCTCACCAGAACCTTTTCCATTGCCACTCAGTCGCCGGACGGAGAGCTGCTTCGTTCGATCGACCACGCGCTGACCTTGATTCCCGAACTCCGCCCCGGTGATTCATTACCCGTTGAGTTGCTCGACGGAACGGCAACCTGGACATTGGAACAGCGGCATTTCGACCGTGCACGCAGCAAGATTCTGCTTCAACTTGTGAAGCGCGTCCTATGGGACGTTCCTGCGGCCGATGCGGCCGTCGATGTCGTGGACTTGATCGAAACGCCGAAGATCAAGAACGAGATTCCGACGGCCATCGCGGCCGCGGCGCGGCAAATCGAAATGTCCGAAAGCGATATGACGTTCAACGCCATCCCGCGCTTTGCCGGCGAATTGGCTCAGATTGAGGCGCTACGCGAAAAGGTAGCGCGGTATGCGGTGATCCGGAAGAAGCTCAAAGCGCTCGCCACCATCTATCGCAACGACGTCCGCAACACCGAGACCATCCACCGCGTTTCCGTGCTTGTGCTCCAGCCGCTGAACGCGCTGCGCGATCTGTTTCGGCAGTTGGAGCAGCGCACGGGCGAAATCATGCTGTGCCTTCAGCAATTGACTCCTACCGTGCAGTATCTGCGCGGTGTGCGCGACAGCCTGCGCGAATTCGTCCTCCTCTGGCACGATCTCGACGTTGCGTGGCTCGATCTGTTGGTGGAGCGCAGCGGCGCAGTCGACGCCTTGGTCGCACGCACCTATCGCCTGGCTGCAACCCATTATTCGCAATCGGAAGCGTGGCAGCCGACGACGAATACGGGCAGTCGTCAGTCTTTGTAACTGGGGTCTTGGCGCTCGATCTGGCGCAGGAAGGCGTCGAAGCCGATATCGCCGAAAGAGCGGTCGCCCACGCCTTGTGCAGTCTTGACCGTACGCGCGATGACATCCGGTGTCGGCAGGGCGAGTTCGCCTCCACCGGCTTGCGCGGCAATCTGAATCTCGCAGGTGCGCTCGAGATTGTGCATCAGGACGAACGCTTCGCCGATGCTGCGGCCATGGGTGAGCGTGCCGTGGTTGCGCAGGAACATCATCCGCTTGTCGCCAAGATTTTTGACGAACGTCCTCTGCTCCTCGGGACGCAGACCCGGGCCGTCATAATCGTGATAGGCGATCTTGCCGTAGAAGGTGACGCCGAATTGGTTGACCGGCAGCAGGCCTTGGCGCTGTGCCGAAACGGCCGTGCCGGTGATGGTGTGCAGATGCATCACACTCTGCGCTTCGGGCACCGCGTCGTAGACAACGCGATGGACGATCCAGCCCGCCGGGTTGACCTTGGCGTTGCTGTTGATCGGCGTGCCTTCGATATCCACTTCGAGCAGGTTCGAGGCGGTGACTTCGTCGAACAGCATGCCGAAGGGAATGAAGAGATAGCGGCCTTCCTTACCGGGAATCTTCGCGGACAGATGCGTGAAGATCAGATCGTCCATCTCACGCCGCGCAAAGATGCGATAGCAAGCGGCGAGTTGTTCCCGCGCCTCGCGTTCGGTGCTCACTCCATTTTCTTTGCTCACGCCATCTACTCCTCTTGAACGTCATTGCGAGCGGAGCGAAGCAATCCAGGATTTCCCGAGATTCTGGATTGCTTCCTCGCTGCGCTCCTCGCAATGACGAAATCGACTTTTCTATGTCGCCGAGACGTTGACGCGCCGCATCTGGCTCGGCGTCGGCGCTTTGTGATATTCGCCGTCCTTCATCACCATCAGCAGCGCATCGCGGTTTCGCAACAGCGTGATGTCTTTCGCCGGATCGCCGTCGACCAGCAATAGGTCGGCGAGATAGCCGGGCTTGATCAACCCCAGCTCGTCGCCCATGCCCATCATTTGGCCGCCGTATTTCGTGGCCATCATCAGCACCTCGGCCGGCGCAAAGCCGAACAGCTTCACGAAATGCTCGAGGTCGCGCGCGTTGGTGCCGATCGGATTCCAGATGAAGCCGTAGTCGCCGCCGGGCAGCACGCGAATGCCGCGCTTGTGCATTTTCTTCATCGCCTCGGCGCCCTTTTCGAGCGTCACCAGCATGCCGTTCTTGGCGGCCATCTCGGTGGTGATCCCCCAAGGGTGGGCCTCGTAGGTGTAGGTGTAGGACGAGCCCACCGTGGGCGCGACGAAGAACCTGTCCTTCTTCGCCTCCATCGCATCGAGCGCTTCCTCATCGGCATATTCGCAATGGTAGAGCGCATAGAAGCCGTATTTGAGCGCCATCATGATCGCGCGCTTGCCATGCGAATGGCAGGCAAGCTTCACCCCGAACTCATGCGCCTCCGCGGCGGCCGCGGCGATCTCGGCCTCGGAATAGGTGAGCACCTCGGAGAAGCCGGGCTTCACCCAGTTGTCGCCCGAGAGGTTGAGTTTGATCGTGTCGACGCCCTCGCGAATCATGGTCCGCGTCGCGGCGCGCACAGCTTCGGCACCGTCAGCAATGATCTCGGTGCTGCGCCGGTCCCGCGCCAACAGACGCACATCGCCGAGACCGCCGGTGGCGACAATCTCGGGCGAGGCCGCGCGATAGCGTGGGCCGGGAATGGTGCCCGCATTGATCTCATTGCGAATGACAATATCGATGCGCGGCTTGGCCGAGGCTGCCGAGAAGCAGCTGGTGAAGCCGGTGTCGAGCATCGTCTTGGCATTGCGCGCGGTCGAGAACATATGCTCCTCGATCGGCAGATCGCCGATCTCCAGCACCGACGCGCAGTTGATGTAGGAGAGATGCGAATGCGGCTCGACCAGGCCCGGCATCAGAGTCGCGCCGGCAGCGTCGACCACGGCAGCGCCTTCGGCCTTGATCTGATCGAAGCCCTTCGCCACCGCCTTAATGCGGTTGCCCTGCAGCAGCACCTCGCCCGGGTAGGGCGCATCGCCGGAGCCGTCGAAGATCGATACGTTTTTGAAAAGTGTCTGTGCCATCACTGGCCCCCGCAGCCAAGCGTCACGCGTGTTTCCAGGGTTATAACGATAGAGCGACAGATGGCCGAGCGGCAAGCTGAGTCCCGCGTCGGCCGCTCATTACCTGCACTCGCTAATGCTTTGAATCCGTCATCGCGCGATACAGCGCGCGTGTTCAACCGGATCGTGGGCGCAGAAGATCTTTACTGCGCCTCCATGATTCGCATTGAGTTCGTGCAGCCGCGCCTGATTGGCAATGCGCTGCGGGCGATCCGTGTCGACCAGTTTCTGGAATCGCGCCAGGCCGCCGGGCATCGCAGGTCCGTTCACCTCGATCTGGCCATGAAAGAAATAGCTGTCACCGGCATGCAGCAGCCAGGTGTCGCCGGTGCGCACCGCCACGCCGCAATGGCCAAGCGTGTGGCCGAACAACGGGATCAGCAATACGTCGGTCTCGCGCGATGTCAGTGCCTTGACGCCGTCGAAGCCAAACCAGTGTTCGCCGCCGCCGCTGTGCAACTGCCAATTAGGCCCGTGCCTCCACTGATCGGGAATATAGCGGCCCTTGGCCTGGAAGGTCGTGCGCGCCGTCGCCGCTTCGTGTTCACGCGCATGGACGTGGACCTTGGCGCGCGGAAAATCCGATAGGCCGCCGGCGTGATCGAGATCGAGATGGGTCATCACCACGTGACGCACGTCATCGGCCTTGAAGCCGAGCGCCTGCACCTGGGCCAGCGCCGTCTCAGCCGGATCGAGTCGCGGCGCGGCGAACATCACGAAGGGCGGCCCGAGACGTTTGGGGTTGGCGATATCGCCGGTGCCGAGACCCGTATCGACCAGGACCAGCCCCTCTTCGGTCTCGATCAGCAGCACATGGCAGATCAGCCGCCCACGGTCGAACAGCCCGCCCTGGCCGTTGATCAGTCGCGCACCGATCGGGCACAGCGTTGCCGCGATGAGATGGTGCACCCGCATCTGCCTTGCCCCCGCCACAGTGTGTTTCGATCATAGTCGAATACCCTGATGTGAGCGCGCCTGGCGTTTGAAGCCATCGGCGGCGGTGGAGTTTGCGATGCGTTTTGCCGTACCTATTCTCGCACTGGCCTTAGTTATCCTGCCCCAACTCCCGGCCTGGGCCGTCGACCCGGCGGGCAATGCCGCTACCGAGACCGGCACCGTCGTCCATCTGATCGAGCGCGCCGAACGGCAGATGCCACGCGACCGGTTGAACGCCGTTTTGCGCGCGGACGACGAAGGGCTCGACCCCGCCAAAGTGCAGGATGACATCAATCGCCGCATGCAGGCCGCGCTGGCCCAGGCCAAGACGGTGACCACGGTCAAAGTGGAAAGCGGCAGCTATTCGGTCTATCGCCAGCAGTCGGCGGCGCAGACCGGCACGGTTCCCGAAAAATGGGTGGCGAGCCAGACGATCGCGCTGACCAGCACCGATTTCACGCCCGCACTGGCACTGATCGGCACGCTGCAAGGCCAAGGTCTGACGATCGAATCACTGGTCTTCGACGTCGCGCCGGAGACGCTTCGGTCAGTGCAGGACGAGATGACCACCGAGGCCTTGGCCGCGCTGCGGACGCGGGCGGGCCATGTGGCCGATGGTATGGGCATGCGCATCGCGCGCTACAAGACGCTTGATGTCGGCAATGTCACGACGCAGGAGATTCGGCCGCTGCCGATCCGCATGATGACGGCGAAAGCGTCGGCGGACGCCGCGCCGGCCACGAGCGCCGGCGAATCGACTGCATTTCTGACAGTGGACGCTCAGGTCATTCTGGAGTCGAAATAAAAAAACCGCGCCGGCATTCGCACGGCGCGGTTTCTCAAAGGATCGAGGATCAGCGGCGGCGGAACTGGGGCCGATTCGGCCCCGTAGCCGGTGCGCCGCTGTCGTCCTTATGACGGAAGTTGATACGCCCCTTGGTCAGATCGTAGGGCGTCATCTCGACGGTAACGCGATCGCCTTCGAGAATGCGGATGCGGTTCTTCTTCATCCGTCCCGACGTATACGCCAAGGTCTGGTGACCGTTGTCCAACCGCACCTTGAAGCGCGAATCGGGCAACATCTCGATCACGGTTCCTTCGAATTCAATCAGGTCTTCTTTCGGCAAGCGCGTCTCCCTACGAAATGATATCGAGCGAGAGGGCTCAGACTTCCTTCAGATTGATGGCAGAGACTTTGCCCTGCTGGCCACGCTCGAGCTCGTAGCTCAGCTTCTGCCCTTCGCGCAACCCGGCCAGGCCAGCGCGCTCAACGGCGGAAATGTGGACGAATACGTCCTTCGAGCCGTCTTCAGGCTGCAGAAAGCCGTAACCCTTTTGAGCATTGAACCACTTCACAGTACCAGTCGCCATTAGAACTTCTCCAAAACGTAGAACACAAGAAATCCCGCGCGCCACACTATGGCGCGAAGGGTTCAACTCTGGGGGTTGGGGGTAACTACCGGGTCCGGGGCGCTTTTGAAGCGCCGGAGTGCAGGCCGAACCCAACTGAGTCGACAACCTATATAATGAGCGACAGGTGCCCGGAATGCAAGGGACCATGAAGAAACAGGGAGGCGAAGCACCGGCTATGCGCTTCATTACATTGAATGGAACCCGGATTCCTGCGCTGGGTTTGGGCACTTATCCGATGTCGGGCCAGACGGCGCAACGCGCCATAACCACTGCAATTGGCATCGGTTATCGCCATATCGACACCGCCCAGATGTACGGCAACGAGGCCGATGTGGGTGCCGCGATCAAGGAGAGTGGCATCGATCGCGGCCAGATTTTTGTCACGACTAAACTCGACAACGGCAACCATGCCGCCGCCGAGGTTAAATACTCGACCGAGCAAAGTCTGCGGAAGCTGGCCACCGATTATGTCGACCTGCTGCTGATCCATTGGCCGGTGCGCGACGTGCCGCTGGCCGAAACCCTGGACGCAATGGCCAAGCTGAAGGCGGCCGGCAAGGTGCGGCATATCGGCGTGAGCAACTTCAACACCACGCTGATGGACGACGCGGTGGCGCTGCAGGGCGACGCCATCGTCTGCAATCAGGTCGAGTATCACGTGTTCCTGTCACAGAAGGCTGTGGTGGCGGCCGCGCGCAAACACAAGATGATGGTGACGGCCTATTGCCCCGTGGCCCATGGCGACGTGGCGAAGGATGCAACCGTGATCGCCATCGCCAAACGGCTCAACAAGACACCGACTCAAGTCGCGTTGCGCTGGCTGGTCGAGCAGGACCCAGTGGCGGCGATCCCGAAAGCCTCAAGCCGCGCCCATCTCGAAGAGAACTTTTCGATTTTTGATTTCGAACTCTCACCCGCCGATCGCGCCGCGATCGACAAACTGGGCAGCCCGCGCGGCCGCATCATCAACTGGCCCGGCGTCGCGCCCGTGTGGGATAGAGACTAAGGCCGCACCTCGACATAGTTCACCACGCGCTTCACGCCGTCGCCATCTTTGGCGCGCGCGAAGGCTTTGGTGGCCTCTTCTTGCGACCGCGCACGGCCGAGCAGATAGACCGTGCCGGTTGAATCGACGGCGGTGCGGAAGTTCACATCCGCCACACCCGGCGTGCCGACCAGCCGTGCTTGCGCCTTTTCTCCCATGACCAGCACCGTCGACCAGTCGAGCAGATGCGCCTTTTTCTGATCGTCATCGCTCATATATTTCACATGCCAATAGAGCTGCTTGATGCCGGGCACCGCGTGCACGTCGCGCTCGAAGGCGTCATAGGTCGGCTTGTCGTTGAAGATGCCGGTGATCAGCAGGCGCTGTTCGTAGATTTCGGTCGAGGCCTTGATCGTGGTCTGCTTGGCCATGATCGCATTGACCTTGAGCACGATCTCGTTGTCCTTGGCGATATCTTCGGTCGAGCGCGCTTCGATGGCGCGGTCGATCAGCGTCTTGGGTGCGGTCAGCACGCCGCCGATATCGAGCGCATAAGTGGAGGTGGCGTAGAGCGAGGCGAGGATAGACACGGCGAGCAGAAGGCGCGGCACGGTCATTCGAATCTTCTCCGAGCGATGGCAAGCCTGACTGGAAAATGTCGCGACTCGCGCGTTCTGGCAAGCGACAGCCGGTTGAAATAACCATGCTGGTTCAGGGGTTGCATCGGGCGGGGGCATTCTCCCATATGATGATAGGGATGCCGGCATAGGCCGCACCGAACGTATAAGGACTCCTGGCTATGGCCGATGCCGATACTCAAAAGCCGCTACCGACCTATTACATCCCCCATGGCGGCGGGCCGTGCTTCTTCATGGAATGGACCATGGGGCCGCCCGACACTTGGGACAAGATGGCCGACTGGCTGCGTCATATGAAAGACGGCGTGGGTGCCGTGCCCAAGGCGATCGTGGTCGTTTCGGCCCATTGGGAAGAACGCAAGTTCAGCGTGACCACAGCCAAGGCGCCGCCGCTGCTGTTCGACTATTACGGTTTCCCCGAAAGCACCTACAAGCTGCGCTATGACGCGCCCGGCGCACCGGAACTGGCGCAGCGCATCCGCGATCTGCTGGAAGGCGCGGGTTTCGAGACCGGCGCCGATGCCGAGCGCGGTTTCGATCACGGCGTGTTCGTGCCGTTCTTGCTGATCTATCCCGATGCCAAGATTCCGGTGGTGCAGCTCTCGCTGAAAGCCGGACTCGATCCGGGCGAGCATATCAAGGCCGGTCAAGCGCTCGAACCGTTGCGGCGCGAGGGTGTGCTGATCGTCGGCAGCGGCATGAGCTATCACAACATGCGCGGCTTCGGCCGCGGCACGGCCGATTCGGAAGTGTTCGACACCTGGCTGACGGCAGCGGCGGAAGAGAAGACCGTCGATGCGCGCAATGACAAACTCAGCCGCTGGGCCGAAGCCCCGGCGGCGCGGCGCGTTCATCCGCGCGAAGAGCACCTGATCCCGATGATGGTGGCGGCCGGCGCGGCCGGCGGCGATCTCGGCAAACGCGTCTTCACCGACAAAGTGATGGCGGTGCAGGTCTCGGCCTACGAATTCGGCGGCGGCTGATTGGCGTCGTAGCCGACCTGCGCCATCGGTCCTGTATCCGCTGTCACCGGCGCACCGTGTGACGACACCCAGGCCAGCGAATCGATCGCGCCGCAGGATGGGCAGGTGAGCGTCCATTCCGACGCGTGTTTGCCGCAGACCGTGCAGGCCCAGCCGGGATCGGGCGCGGCATGGGCCGCCTTCTCCATCCACTCATGGGCGGCAACGCGATTGGCGAACTCGGCCTCTTCAAGCTTGGCCAGCAAGCGATAGACGCCCTGTGTCGGATGCGACTGCAGCGCCGCCAGCAGATGCCGGCGCGCTTCGCCCCACAGCCGCGCCGCCAGCGCTGCCTCGCCCAAGGCCTTATGTGCTTCGGGATGATCGGGATTGCCCGCGGTGATCTTTTCCAGCCGGCGCAGATGCTCGAGCGGCACTTCGTCTTTGGCGATGTGGCGGGCGGCGGCAATCAACTCGGGCGCGGGATTTTTCTTCCACGCATCGCTCAGCACACGCATCGCACGCCGCGCCTGCCCCGCCGCCGCGCGCCGCGTAGCGAGAACGGCGGCACCAACCGCGAAGCCCGGATCGGCCTTGACCGCGCGGATCGCGTGATCGAGCGCGTCGCGATGATTGCCGGCGGCGGCCGATTCCTGGCTGCGCTCATGGGCCAGCACCGCACGGCGGCGCGCGGCCATCTCGGGCTCCATCGCCTTCTTCTTGTGCGCGTCATCAACCAGCGCCTCGGCTTCGCGGATGCGCCCCGAGCGAATCAGCAGGCCATAGAGCGTCTCGGCAAGACCCTTGTCGCTGGGATTGTGCTTGCGCGCTTTGTGCGCGAGATCGACCGCCGCCTCGGCATCCTGTTTGGCGATCGCATCGTGGAGCAGCCCGCGCAGGCCCAGCGCCGCCGTCTTGGGATGCTCTAGCAGTTGGGTGAAATGGATGCGCGCTTCCTTCGCCTCGCCGGCGAGATGCGCGGCCTGGGCCGAGAGCACGGCGGTGAGTGACGGATCGGCCAGCATCTTCTCGGCACGGCGCGCGAGTTGCCGCGCTTCCTTCGCTTGGCCCGCAGCCGCAGCGGCCAGACCGTGTGCGAGCGCCTGATAGCCGCGATGCTTGCGCGATTGCTGTTGCCGTATCACCAGGCGCTTCGGCGTACCGAAGAACCAACTCAACAGGCGCCAGATGAAAAGCGGGATCGCGACGACGACGATGGCCGCCAGCACCAGGACAGGCACGCTGGTGTCGATGCGCCAATCCTGCCATTGAACCGAAACAGCGCCCGGCCGGTCGGCCAGAAACACAGCCGCCGCCGTCACTACCGCCATCAGCAGGATATAGCCGATCAGGCGAATCACGGTCTCGCGGCTCCCGTTTCGTCAGTCCTTGGCCGCACCGGACGCGAGGTCCGCGTCGATCGCGGCGAGCATCGCCTTCTGGGTCGGCTGTCCGGCGATGCTGATCGCCCGCCAGGCGAGCGGTTCGAGCGCCCCTGCCACCGCCACGCTCAACGCGTAAGCGTGAACGGCAGAGAGATCGTCCAAACCGGCCGCAGATGCCAGAGTAACAAAGCTGATGGCTGTGCGGGGGGAGAAAAACAGCGCGAAATCAACCAGACCATGCCCGAACAATGTGACGAGTTCGGGACTCAGGGCCTCGGCCGCGCGGGCTTCATAAAGAACAGCGCGGCGGACATCGAATTTGTGCGCGCCGAGCAGGCCTGCCAGATCGCCGGCCATGTGGCTGCCCGACACGTGCAAGAGTGCACCCTTCTTGGGATCGGCCTTGCGCGCGACCAACTCGGCCAGATGCGTCACATCGCCGCCGGCAATTTCGATATGGGTGAAGCCCGAGCGTTCTGCCTCGCGCGCCGTCGCATCGCCGACCGCCCACAGGGTCAGATCGCGGCGTGTCGTATTGGCGGCCAGCGCGCGTACACCATTGGCACTGGTGGCGAGGATGCCCTGCACATCGTCGAGCGGCAATTCGACCGTGAGCGGCATGATATCGAGCAGCGGTTCGACGATCACATCGAACCCGCGCGCTTCGAGCGCCTGGGCCAGCGGCGCAGCATCGATCAGCGGCCGGGTGATCAATGCGCGCATCGGCGCTGTCAGCCTTTGAACGCGAAGAAAGCGGGGCCGCAGCGCTTCAGCAACTCAGCGCCCGCATCCTTGCCCATCCGCGCGGCGTCATTGCGATGGCCGTCGCGTTGGGTTTCCAGCAGCTCCTTGCCGTCGGGTGTTGCGATCAAGCCGCGCAGAGTCAACCGGTCGCCATTCACTTCGGCCAATGCCGCGATCGGTGTGCGGCAGGACCCGTCGAGCTCGGCCAGGAAAGCGCGCTCGGCCAGGATTGCCGTATGCGCGTCGGCATGATCGAGCGGCGCAAGCAGATCGCGCGTGGCTTTGTCATCGCTGCGGCAGGTGATCGCCAGCGCGCCCTGCCCCACCGCGGGCAGGATTTCATCCGTCGACAGCGGATGTGCGCGTTCGGTCGCACCGAGGCGGCGTAACCCTGCCATGGCCAGCAGCGTTGCCTGGACCTCGCCGCGATCCAGTTTTGCGATGCGCGTGCCGACATTGCCACGCAACGGCACCGTCTTGAGATCGGGCCGGCGGTGCAATAGCTGCGCCGCGCGGCGCAGCGAGGCCGTGCCGACCACCGCGCCTTTGGGCAGACTCGCGATCGTGTCGCCAACCGAACTGATCAGCGCGTCGCGCGGGTCTTCGCGCTCGGGCACACAGACAAGCGCGATTCCGTCGGGCAGCACGGTCGGCAGATCCTTCAGCGAATGGACCGCCAGCGCCACGCGGCCATCGAGCAGCGCCGCATCGATCTCTTTGGTGAACAGGCCCTTGCCCCCGATATCGACCAAGGTGCGGTCCTGCACCGTGTCGCCGCTGGTGACGATGGCCTCGATGGCGATGGCATCGGCCAGCCCCGGATGGGCCGCCGCCAGGCGCGCCTGAACATTGCGCGCCTGAACCAGCGCCAGAGGACTGCCGCGCGTACCAATCCGCAATGGGTTCATGTCTGCCATGGCGCTGTTCTAAAGGCTGGATCGCGCGGGTGAAAGGGGGTATTGCCGCCCCATGATCGTACTCGGGCTGGAGACCAGTTGCGACGAAACGGCGGCCGCAATGGTGCGCGACGACCGTACCATCCTGGCCGACGCGGTTCTATCGCAGCTCGACGACCATCGCCCCTTCGGCGGTGTGGTGCCGGAAATCGCCGCGCGTGCTCATTTGCAGCACCTCGACCGGCTGATCGGCGAGGCCCTGACCCGCGCCAATCTCACATTGCCCCAGGTCGATGCGATTGCCGCCAGCGCTGGACCAGGGCTGATCGGCGGGTTGATGGTGGCCACGACGACGGGCAAAGCGCTCTCCATGGCCCTTAACAAGCCCTTCGTCGCCGTCAACCATCTCGAGGGCCATGCTCTCACCGCGCGGCTGACCGATGGGATCGCCTTCCCCTACCTCTTGCTGCTAGTCTCGGGCGGCCACTGTCAGCTGCTGGCCGTCGAGGGCGTCGGCCAATACCGCCGCCTGGGCGCGACCATCGACGACGCGGCCGGCGAGGCGTTCGACAAAGCCGCGCGGCTGCTGGACCTGGGTTATCCCGGCGGCCCCGCCATCGAACGCGCCGCTAAGTCCGGCGATCCGTCGCGCTTCACCCTGCCGCGGCCGTTGCTGGGCAAGCCGGGCTGCGACTTCTCCTTCTCAGGCCTGAAGAACGCGTTGCGGCTGCTGGTCGGCAAGCTCGGCACGCTCGCGGATCAGGACCGCGCCGATGTGGCCGCCACGTTCCAGGCCGCAGTGGCGCAACACCTAGCCGAACGCACAGCGCGCGGCATCGATCTGTTTGCCGAGCACCATCCCGAGGCTCGCACCCTGGTCATTGCCGGTGGCGTGGCCGCCAATACCACCCTGCGCACGGCGCTGACAGCCACGGCGGCCAAGAAGGGCTTCAGTTTGGTCGTACCGCCTGTACGGCTTTGCACCGACAACGGCGCGATGATTGCCTGGGCGGGGCTGGAGCGGTTGCGCCTTGGCCTGACCGATGGGCTCGATTTCGCGCCCCGGCCACGCTGGCCCCTCGATCCAGGCGCGGCCCCCCTCATCGGCGCCGGCGTAAAGGCGTAATCATTGCCGGGGGCATGCAGACGCCTATAGTCAGCCCGCCTATACGTGTTCCGGGGCATGGTCAGGAAACCCGAACGGGAGAAGCACCCATGCGCATCGTTACCGCCGCCGTTGTTGCCTGTCTGATTGCCGCTGTCGGCCCGGCTTGGGCTGACGATGCAAAGCCCAATCCGCTGGACGCCATTCCCGACAAGATGCCCTTCGATGTGCCCTATGGCGCACCGATCACGCTCGACCGCGCCAACACCGCGATCGACGCGGCGGTGAAAGAGGCCCAAAAGCGCGGATGGCATATGAACGTGGCCGTGGTCGATGCGGGCAGCAATCTCGTCGCCTTCGAGCGCATGGACAATGCGCAACTGGCCGGCATCGAGATCGCTCAGCACAAGGCCCGCGTGGCCGCCCGCTATCGCCGCGACACTAAAGTCTTCGAAAGTACCGTCCAGAACAATATCGCGCCAATGACCCTGGATGGCATGATCGCCTCGCGCGGCGGCATTCCCCTGATCAAGGACGGCAAGCTGATCGGCGCCATCGGCTGCTCGGGCGGTACCGGTTCCCAGGACGAAGCCGTCTGTAAGGCCGGCGCCGCCGTCATAGGTCCTTAACAGCAAACGGGGTTGCCCGCTCCCGGCGCCACGGGCATAACAGCGCGGGGAGCACACAGCATCATGCAGACCATCGGCATCGTCGGCGCCGGCGCCTGGGGGACAGCTTTGGCCGTCGCGCTGACCCGTGCCGGGCGCAAACCGATCCTGTGGGCACATGAGACATCGGTGGTGCACGCGATCCTGAATACGCGCCACAATCCGATCTACCTGCCCGACGTCCCCATTCCGGACGATGTGACCGCGACCGAGGATCTGGCTGCCGCGACCGATCAGGACGCTGTCCTGCTGGCGGTACCGGCGCAGCATCTCCGCGCGATCTGCCATCGCGCCGCGCTGCATTGGCGCAAGGGCACCCCCGCGATCATCTGTGCGAAAGGCATCGAACAAGGCACCGGCGCGCTGATGACCGAGGTTGTGGCCGCCGAACTGCCCGACGCGCCGCTGGCGATCCTGTCCGGCCCGACCTTCGCCATCGAAGTCGCGCGCGGCCAACCCACCGCGATCACGCTCGCCAGCGCCGATCCCGCCTTGGCGCCGCAACTGGTGGCCGCGATCGGCTCGGCCACGTTCCGTCCCTATGCTGGCGAAGACCCGATCGGCGTGGCGATCGGTGGCGCCGTGAAGAACGTACTGGCCATCGGCTGCGGCGTGGTCGAGGGAAAGGCGCTGGGCGACAACGCGCGCGCGGCGCTGATCACGCGCGGCCTGGCCGAGCTCTCACGCCTCGTGGTTGCAAAAGGCGGCCGCGCTGAAACCTGTATGGGGCTTTCGGGCTTGGGCGATCTGGTGCTGACGGCATCGAGCCGGCAATCACGCAATTACTCGACCGGCTTCGCGCTGGGCCAAGGCAAGCTGTTGGACGACATCATCGGTGCGCGCTACGACGTGGTGGAAGGCGTGGCCACAGCACCCGCCGTTCTCAGCCTTGCCGCCACGCTCGGCGTCGACATGCCGGTCTGCGCCGCCATCGCGGCACTGATCGCCGGCAAGACGACCATCGACGAAACCATCGGCGCGCTGCTCGCGCGTCCCTTCAAGAGCGAAACGCTCAAAGCTTAAGTATCGGAGGACTCATCATGTTGTTTGTTTGCATCTGCACCGACAAACCCAACAGCAACGCGCTGCGCATGGCGACGCGCCCGGATCACGTGAAGTATCTGGAGGCCCACAAGGACAAGATCGTCTTCGGCGGCCCGCAGCTGACCGATGACGGACAGACGATGCTTGGCAGCGTGCTGGTCTATGACCTGCCCGATCGCGCCGCCGCCGAAGAGCAGATCAAGAACGATCCCTATACCAAGGCCGGTTTGTTTGAATCGACGATCATCCGCGCCACCCGTAAGATGTTCGGGTAAGGGGCGCGGCAAATCAGGGGGCTGAGGCCGTGGCGAAGCACTGGTTGATCAAATCGGAACCGGCAACCTGGTCGTGGAACGACCAGGTGAAGCAGGGCACGACCAAATGGGACGGCGTGCGCAACTTCCAGGCCGCAGCCAATCTGAAGGCGATGAAGAAGGGCGATCAGGCCTTCTTTTATCACTCAGGTGACGAGAAAGCGGTTTTGGGCATCGTCGAGATCGTGCGCGAGTTCTATCCCGACCCGTCCGACGACACCAAGCGCTTCGGCATGGTGGATGTGAAACTGGTGGGGGCGCTGACCCGTCCGGTGACCTTGGAACAGATCAAGGCTGAGCCCCGGCTTAACCACCTGGCCCTGGTCCGCCAATCCCGCCTGTCCGTGATGCCGATCGACGAACCGTCCTGGACGCGCATTTTTGCCATGGGCGGCGGCGACAAACGGCCGAAAAAGGCCTGACGCGTCCCACAGCACAAGCGATAGAAATCGCAAATAAGCCCCGCCGAGCGGCTTGATCTGCCGCATGGCGGGTGCTCATATTTCCAGTCCGCAGCACCCAGAACGCCGTACACCCCAAGAGCAGCCGTTTCAGGCCGTCGCGAGGGTTTAAGAGGATCGTCACAATGACCGATAATACGTTGTTTCCGCCGCCCGCCGACGCGGTCAAGCGCGCTTTGATCGACGAAAAGACCTATCGCGATTGGTATGCGAAATCGGTGGCCGATCCCGCGGCGTTCTGGGCCGAACACGCCAAGCGCATCGATTGGATCAAACCCTTCACCAAAGTGAAGAACACCGACTACACCGGCGATGTCTCGATCAAATGGTTCGAGGACGGCACCCTGAACGTGGCCGCAAACTGCCTCGACCGGCATCTGGCCAAGCGCGGCGATCAGACCGCGATCATCTGGGAAGGCGACGATCCGAAAGAGGCCGCGCACATCACCTATCGCGATCTCCATGAGCGCGTGTGCCGCCTGGCCAATGCGCTGACGGCGTTGGGCGCCAAGAAGGGCGACCGCATCACGATCTATCTGCCGATGATCCCCGAAGCCACCGTTGCGATGTTGGCCTGCGCGCGCATCGGCGCGATTCACTCCGTGGTGTTCGGCGGATTTTCGCCCGAGTCACTCGGCGGCCGCATTCAGGATTGTGATTCGAATCTGCTGATCACCGCCGACGAAGGTCTGCGCGGTGGCCGCAAGGTGCCCTTAAAGGCCAATGCCGACAAAGCGCTCGAGACCTGCCCCTCGGTGAAAGCCGTTGTGGTGGTCAAGCGCACCGGGGGCGATATCGCGATGAAGTCGGGTCGCGACTATTGGTATCACGACGTCACCGCCGCCGCAGCGCCGACCCACAAGCCGGTCGAGATGAGCGCGGAAGATCCTCTGTTCATCCTCTACACCTCGGGTTCGACCGGAAAGCCCAAGGGCGTGCTGCACACCTCGGGCGGCTATCTCGTCTTCGCGTCGATGACGCATCAATACGTCTTCGATTATCACGAAGGCGACATCTACTGGTGCACCGCCGATGTGGGTTGGGTGACCGGGCATAGCTATATCGTCTACGGCCCGCTATCGAACGGCGCGACCACGCTGATGTTCGAAGGCGTGCCCAACTATCCCGATCACTCGCGCTTCTGGCAGGTGATCGACAAGCATAAGGTGAACATCTTCTACACGGCGCCCACCGCCATCCGCGCACTGATGCGCGAAGGCGAAGAGCCGGTGAAGAAGACCAGCCGCAAGACGCTGCGCACCCTGGGCTCGGTGGGCGAGCCGATCAACCCCGAAGCCTGGCTCTGGTATCACCGCGTGGTCGGCGACGGCCGCTGCCCGATCGTCGACACCTGGTGGCAGACCGAAACCGGCGGCATCCTGATCACGCCGCTGCCCGGAGCGATTGCGCAGAAGCCCGGCTCGGCCACGCTGCCGTTCTTCGGCGTGACACCGATGCTGGTCGACAATGACGGCAAGGAGCTGAAGGGTGCGGCCGAAGGCAATCTGTGCATCGCCGATTCCTGGCCCGGTCAGATGCGCACCGTCTATGGCGATCATGCGCGTTTCGTGCAGACCTATTTCAGCACCTACAAAGGCCTCTACTTCACCGGCGACGGCTGCCGCCGCGATGCCGATGGCTATTACTGGATCACCGGCCGCGTCGACGACGTGATCAATGTGGCCGGTCATCGCCTCGGCACGGCCGAGGTCGAGTCCGCGCTGGTCGCAAATGTGAAAGTGGCCGAGGCCGCGGTGGTGGGCTATCCGCACGACATCAAGGGCCAGGGCATCTATGCCTATGTCACCTTGAAAGCCGGCGTGCCCTATAGCGAAGAGCTGCGCAAGGAGCTCGTGGCCTGGGTGCGCAAGGAGATCGGGCCGATTGCGACGCCCGATCTGATCCAATGGGCGCCCGGCCTGCCCAAGACGCGGTCGGGCAAGATCATGCGGCGCATCTTGAGAAAGATCGCCGCCAACGAACATGACAGCCTCGGCGACACCTCGACGCTCGCCGATCCCGGTGTGGTCACCGATCTGGTCGAGAATCGGATGAACAAAGGATAGGGACTCCATGGCAGACGTCGGCGAGGGCCAACCAACCGCCTCAACACGGCGATGGTTGCAATTGGTGTTCGGCGTCGTCTGCATGGTGATGATCGCCAACCTGCAATACGGTTGGAATCTGTTCGTCAAACCGATCCAGGCCGCGCATCACTGGGATCTGGCCTCGATCCAGGTAGCGTTCAGCATCTTCGTGCTGACGGAAACCTGGCTGGTGCCGGTCGAAGGCTGGTTCGTCGATAAATTCGGCCCGCGCGTCGTTGTCGCCATCGGCGGCGTCCTTGTCGCCATCGCCTGGGCGATCAACTCGATCGCTGATTCGTTGCCGGTGCTGTATGGCGCGGCAGTGATCTCGGGGATCGGCGCCGGCGCGGTCTACGGCACCTGTGTCGGCAACGCGCTCAAATGGTTCCCCGACCGGCGCGGCTTGGCGGCGGGTCTCACGGCAGCCGGCTTCGGCGCGGGTGCCGCAGCCACCGTGGTGCCGATCCGCGAAGTGATCCAGGCCAGCGGCTATCAGTCGGCGTTCCTGTGGTTCGGACTCGGCCAGGGCGCGATCATCCTGATCGTCTCGCGCATCCTGAAGGCGCCGCCGCGCAGCACGCCGATCAAGCCACGCCGGGCACAGACCGTTCGCGACTTCACCTTCGGCGAGATGCTACGCACGCCGCTGTTCTGGCTGCTGTACGTGATGTTCGTGCTGGTGGCGGCCGGCGGATTGATGGTGACGGCGCAGCTGGCCACGATCGCATCGGATTATGGCGTCGCCGGAAAACAGATCGGCGTCTTCGGCGCCTCAATCACGACGCTCACCCTTGCGCTAACCATCAACAACATCCTCAACGGATTGGCGCGGCCCTTCTTCGGCTGGGTGTCCGATCAGATCGGCCGCGAGGAGACGATGGCACTGGTCTTCGCGCTGGGCGCGGCATCGATCTGGGGGTTGGGCGCGGTGGGCGGTGAGCCGGTTATGTTCGTACTACTGAGTGGCGCGGTCTATTTCACCTGGGGTGAGATCTATTCGCTGTTCCCCGCGACCTGTACAGACTCCTTCGGTGCACGCTACGCCACCACCAATGCAGGCGTCCTCTACACCGCGAAAGGCACGGCGGCTTTGTTGGTGCCGGTGGCCAATACGGTGATGAAAGCCACGGGTGACTGGCATGATGTCTTCAACGCTGGTGCGGTCATGGACATCCTCGCCGCGATCCTGGCGATCGGCCTGCTCAAACCGCTGCGCCGCATCCACGCGACGACCGCCGCGACGACGCCGGTGCCGGAAACGCCCTAGGTCATACGGCGAAAGCGGCTCGCCCGATTCGCGGCAACAGCGCGGCGAGTGTTGCGGCGCGCACCAGCATCAGGATCATCAGCGCCGCCCACAGGCCGTGATTGCCATAGATCGGCTGCAGTACGAAAGCCGCGAT
>DASXEH010000060.1:0-111047 GCA_036490215.1 Magnetospirillaceae bacterium | reverse complement strand
ATCCGGTCAGCTCGACGATCATGGCCGAATACTCCGGCAAGAAGACACGCGGCATGATGGTCAGCATGGTCTTCGCCATGCAAGCCGCGGGCTTGGTCTTCGGCCCCATCCTGGCCGCAGGGCTCGTCGCGTCTGGCGTGTCGGAGTCGCTGACCTGGCGACTGCTGCTCGCCTTCGGCGCGGTTCCGGCGCTGGCCGTATTCCAGATGCGCCGCAATCTCGCCGAAACGCCGCGCTATCTGCTCGCCGCCGGCCACCACGAGGCTTTCAATGACGCGGCGAGTCAGGCGCTCGGCGCGGTCAAGTCGCAGGCCACCGGCGGCAGCGCACCCGAAAGCGCGATGAAGACACCAGTCTCGTTCAGGCGCGGCTTCGGGATTCTAGTCGCGCGGCGCGATCTCGTCATCCGCTTGGCGGGCGCGAGCTTGGCGTGGTTTCTGATGGATTTCGCCTATTACGGCAACACCGTCAGCAGCCCGATGGTGCTGACCGCGATCACGCCGAATCAGACCTTGCTCTGGCACATTCTGCTGCAGCTTGCGGTCTTTGCGATCGCGGCCCTGCCCGGCTACCTCCTGGCGGCGGCGATGATGGACCGTATGGGGCGCAAGCCGATCCAAATTCTCGGCTTCGCGATGATGGCATTGACCTTCGCAGCGATGGCCCTGATTCCCGGCATCGAGAAATTGGTGGTGCCGTTCGTCATCATCTACGGCATCAGCTACTTCTTCACTGAGTTCGGCCCCAACACGACCACCTTCGTCTATCCGGCCGAGATCTTCCCGGTCGAAACGCGAACCACCGGCCACGGCGTCGCTTCGGCGGCCGGCAAGCTCGGCGGATTCATCGGCGTGTTCTGTTTTCCAATCCTTCTGCAATGGCACGGGCTTCTGTCGGCCGAACTCGCCGCCGCCGCCGTCTGCATCCTCGGGCTGTTGGTTACGCTGTGGATGTTGCCGGAAACGAAAATGAAGAGTCTCGAGGAGTTGAACCAAGCGTCTTGACGGAGTCGCGATTGGCTCCTTTCGTTCACCACGGAACCGTCGTTCCCATACGATCGAGGTATTCCAAACCGGCCCTGCCCCGCTTCGCGAGCAACACGTCCACGACCTTGGGAATAGCCTCGTCCATACTGAGCGGCGCGTTCGGACCGCCCAGTGCCGTGCGGATCCAGCCTGGCGCTATCAACGCCAACGCGCGTGGCGCGCCGGCATGGCGAGCCGCGTAGCTTCGCATGTACTGGTTCAGAGCTGACTTGCTGCCCCGATAGACCTCGAAGCCGCCCTTCGTATTATTGGCGATGCTGCCCTGTCCCGACGACATGATGCCGATGAGGCCGTCTGCCGGGACAAGATCCTGGAGCGCCTCGACGGTACGCATGGGGCCAAGCGCATTCGTGACCATGATGCGGACGAACTCCTCGGTCGATACCTCGCCGATGGTGTCATTCGGACTCGCGTTGGCGGTGCCCGCGTTCACGAACAGGATGTCGAACACCCGGCCCGATAAGCGGCTGAGGAGCGCCGCGATCTGATCCGGTTCGCAGATATCAACGGTCTCGACCTCGACGCGGCCCGGATTCTCAGCGGCCAAATCATGCAGTTGCGTTCGGCCTTCGATGGGGCGCGCCGTGCCGACGACATTCCATCCCCGTTTCAAGAGTTCGGCGGCCATCGCGTGTCCGAGGCCACGTGACGCGCCGATCAGAAGAATCGTGCCTGCGGTGCTGGGTGAAGGCGTTGACGACATTGGGGCCTGTCTTTCGTTGTGGGGGTGTCGGCGGCGACTATGACCGCCCCGACTGGCCGGCACCAGACGCACAGGACACACACTATTGTTGCGCCAGACGCTATGCCACCAGCGCCGGACGGGGTAGATTACGGTCATGGACAATCTCGACTTGAACCTGCTTCCCGCGCTTGATGCGCTGCTGACCGAGGGGAGCGTGACCGGCGCGGCGCGCCGTCTCGGCCTGAGTTCCTCCGCCATGAGCCGAACCCTTGCACGGCTCCGCGCCGCCACCGGCGACCCGCTGCTTGTGCGCGCCGGACGCGGGCTTGTGCCGACGCCCTACGCCGCGGCGTTACGCGATCGGGTTCACGACCTGGCGCGCGAGACGCGCGCCGTTCTCAGCCGACAAATCGGCCAACTGGACATCGCCACTCTGGAGCGGACCTTCACCATTCGCGCCAATGAGGGGTTCGTGGGGCTGTTGGCCGCCCCTCTGGTGGCTGCCGTCAACGCGGCGGCGCCACGGGTTCGCCTGCGCTTCGCGCCCAAGCCTGTCAAAGATGCCAATCCGCTCCGGGAGGGGCAGGTCGATCTCGAAATCGGCGTTCTCGGCGCGTTTGCGCCTGAGATCCGCACCCATTCCCTCTTCCGCGACAGATTTCTGGGTGTCGTCAGGAAGGGACATCCCTTGACAAAGAGGCGCGTGACGCCTGAACGCTACGCAGCGTGCAAGCATGTCGTGGCATCGCGACGAGGAAGCTTTACCGGGCCGGTCGACGACGCCCTGCAGAAGCTCGGCCTTACGCGGCTGGTCGTTGCTGTCGTGCCTGGATTTCCGGACGCAATGCGCATCGCCCGTCAATCGGACTTGGTTGCCCTCGTGCCGCGTTCGTGGCTTGGCGGCGCAGTGGCGAGCGCGGACCCGTTCGCGGAAGGCCTCGCCGGCTTCGAACTTCCCGTCCGTACACCGGAGATCACCATATCCGCGATGTGGCATCCGCGGATTGACGCCGACGCAGCCCATCGCTGGCTGCGCAGCACCTTGGTCGATGTGTGCCGCGCGGCTATGCCGCTGCGCTAAGAAACGTCGGCCCCTTCTTTTTCCGGCGTTTCGGTCTTATATTATGGCCATGCTTGATCATTCGTCCAAAGCGCTGGCCTCCGACCCGCTCAGCGAGGTGCTGGAGGATATCCGCGTCACGGGCGTGAACTATGTGCGCTGCGAGCTGCGCCACCCCTGGGGGCTGTTCTTCCCGAAGCAGGCCGAGGCGCGGCTGCATTTCATTTCGAGCGGCCCGTGCTGGCTGCATATGGACGATACGCAAGGCTGGATCGAGCTGAAGCCGGGCGAGATCCTGATGTTCCCGCGCGGCGCCGAACACATCCTGGCCAGCGAACCGGGCTGCGTCTGCAAGCCGGTCGAGGAGCAGCGCAAAGTGTCGCTGGGCGGCATCGTCTTCAAGCTGCAGCTGACCGAAGGCGACGGCGCGGCGACGCAGATTTTCTCGGGCACGATTTCCTTCGCCGCGCAGGCGTTGCGGCCGCTGATGGGGCAGATGCCCGATATGCTGCGCCCCTGCGAGATCGCCAGCGAACACGCAACATTGTTGGCCGTGCTCGATGCGATGGGCCGCGAGACCAGCGACGTGCGATTGGGCGGTGCGACGATTCTCGCGCGCCTGGCCGACGTGGCGGCGACCCATATCATCCGCGCCTGGGCCAACAATTGCAGCGATGCGCAAGGCTGGCTGGCCGCGGTCCGCGATCCGCAGATCGGCCGCGCACTCGCCGCGATCCATCGCACCCCCGGCGAAGACTGGACGGTCGAATCGCTGGCCTCGATCGCCGGTCTCTCGCGCTCGTCCTTCGCCGACAAGTTCCGCGCGGTGATGGGCGAAGGCCCCGCGCACTATGTCGCCAAATGGCGGATGCAGATGGCCGGCGAATGGCTGGCCAAGGATATCCCCATCGCCGAGATCACCGAACGGCTGGGCTATGAATCCGAGGCCGCGTTCAGCCGGGCCTTCAAACGGGTCATGGGCGAGGCACCCAGCCGGTGGCGGAAGCACTCCGCTGCTGCATAGCAGCAAATTTGGACGATCTGCAAAAATAAACAGTCAAACTGTCATTAACCGTCCATTGTAACGGGCGTAGAAAGACGGGCCTTACAGGAGGCCCCTTTCATGACCGATACAGCCACGACCCTGCCTCTCGTCGAGACCAACACCGTCAACGCCGCCACCGAAGGCTGGAGCGCCAAGACCAAATTGGCCCTCGGCTCGTTGGCCGTCTCGACCTTCGCGCTGGTCTTTACCGAATTCCTGCCGGCCGGCCTGCTGACGCCGATGGCCGCCAATCTCGGCATCTCGCAAGGCACAGCGGGACAAGCCGTCACCGCCACCGCCATCGCCGGAACGCTGTCCGGATTGCTGGTCGGCACGGCGATCGGTCGCACCGACCGCAAGCTGGTGCTGCTGGTGCTCAGCGCTTTAGCCATTCTCTCGAACATCGCCGCGACCTTGGCGCCCAGCTTCGTCGTTCTCGTGCTGGCGCGCGTCATCATCGGCATCGCGGTGGGCGGCTACTGGTCGCTGGCCGGCGCCGTGGTCGCGCGCATCGTCTCGGTCGAGGCGATCGGCAAGGGCATGGCGATCATTCTCGTCGGCGTGTCCTTGGCGACCATCAGTGCCGCGCCGCTGGCCGCGCTCATCGCCGAATACGCGGGCTGGCGCATGGCCTTCGCGCTCGGCATCGCCCTGGCCAGCTTCGCGTTGCTCGCGCAGTTGTTCGCCCTGCCCCGCCTGCCCGCATCGGAATCCGTACGCCTCGGCGTGATGTTCGGGCTGCTGCGCCGGCCGATGCTGCAGATCGCCTTGATCGCCATTCTCGCCGTCGCCGGTGGGCATTTCGCGGGCTACACCTATGTGCGGCCGGTGCTCGAGGGCTATACCCATATGGCGCCGATGCGCATCGCCGAGGTGTTGCTGGCCTTCGGCATCGCCAACTTCCTCGGCAATCTGGTCGCCGGCATGGTGGTCGACCGTTGGCTCGGCCCATCGCTGACGCTCACCGGCCTTCTGCTCGGTGCGGCAGCGCTGACGCTTCTCGCATTCGGCGCTGGTCCGTTGGCCGCGGCCGGGTCGGTGATCCTGTGGGGCTTCGCCTTCGGCGCCGCGCCGCTGGTGCTGCAGACCTGGACGGTGCGCGCCACGCCCGACCACATCGAAGCCTCGGGCGGATTGCTGGTGGCCGCATTCCAGATCGCGATCGCCAGTGGCGCCGCCATCGGCGGGCTGATCGTCGACCATGCCAGCGTGACCGACGTGCTGATCTTCACCGGCGTCGTCGCGCTGGGCGCCGCATTCCTGCCGCTGATCCGCGTGAAGGCGGCAGTGATTGCCTAAAGTCGGAACGTCATTGCGAGCGCTGGCGAAGCAATCCATCTTTCGCGTAGATCATGGATTGCTTCGTCGCTCGAACGCTACGCGTTCGACCTCGCAATGACGGATTCGTATAAGTCGAACGGAACGCGCGCTTTGGGGGTTCTCAGAGCGCGCGTTTCGTTATGAGATGGCGGCTCGTTCAGCTGGAACCGCCGATGACCGACGACGATCTTGCCTGGGCCGCCGAGGAAGCCTGCCAAAATGCCTGGCCCTCGGCCAAACAGATCATCCTGCAAGGCTGGCTGCTGCGCGCGTCGGGTGGGCCGATCCGCCGCACCAACTCCGTCAATCCGCTGCGCACCGGACCGAGCGATCCGTCCGCCGTGATCGACGCGGTCGAGGCGATCTACGCGCGGCTGGGTCAGCCCAGCCTGTTCCGCGTGCCCGCCATCGTACCCGAGATGGATGCGCCGCTGGCACAGCGTGGCTATCTGCGCGAAGGCGAGACCTGCACCCTGTTCAACGATTTCACGCAGGCACGCAAACCGGCTGTCGATGTCGAGCACACGCCCGAGCCCAGCGACGATTGGATCGCGACCTGGGCGCGGCTCTTCGATCGCGCACCGTCCGCGACCCCGATCTATCGGACAATGGTCAGCCTAATCGTCTTGCCGAAGGTCTTCGCTGCCCGACGGGTCGACGGCGCCATCGTCTCGATATGCTATGGGACGATCCATGATCGTATGCTGGTCGTCGAATCGGTGGCCACCGATCCGGCCCATCGCCAGCAAGGCCACGGGTCACAGACCGTCGGCAGCCTGATCGATTGGGCCAAGCAGAACGGCGCGGATTGCAGTTGCCTGCAGGTGGTGGCCGACAACACGGCCGGCCACGCGCTCTACCGCTCGCTCGGCTTCGCCAGGGAATTGTTCCGCTATCACTACCGCGTCAAGCCGGTGAACGGCTGACGCCGCCCTACTCCACCACGGCGATGTACGAGAGCTCGCGATAGCGCTCGGCCCAGTCGATGCCGTAGCCGACGACGAACTGATCGCCGACGGTGAAACCCACATAGTCCGCCGCCAGCGGCACCTGCCGACGTTCGGGTTTGTCGAGCAGCGCGCAGACATGCTGGGCCGCGGCGCCGGCCTTGGCGAGCACATCCCTGGCATGGGTAACGGTGAGGCCCGAATCAAGCACGTCTTCGATGATCAGCACCGACTTGCCATCCACTTTCGGGATCGGCGTCCACGGCACCACGGTGCCGCTGGTGGTGCGCTCGGAACCGTAGCTCGACACACCCAGGAACTCGACGCGCGGCTGACTACCATGGCGGCCCAATGCACGCAGCAGGTCGGCGGCGAAGACATAAGCGCCCTTCAGCACCACAACCATGACGAAGGACGAGCCGAGATCCGCAACGATCTGTTGTGCCATTTCATCGATGCGGCCTGCGATGGTTGCCTCATCGATGAGCAGACGCGGCGGGTTTTCCTTGGCCAAGGCGACGGTCCTTCAGGGGTTAGGTGCTGTGCCTGCTCCTTTGCCACGTTTCGCGGATTTTGGCGATGGGATTTCGAGGGACGTGGCCTTCAGCCTTTATGGCAGACGGCTTCGATATTGTTGCCGTCGGGATCGATGACGAAAGCGCCGTAGTAATGGGCATGGTAATCGGGTCGCAGGCCCGGTTTGCCATTGTCCCGCGCACCGGCAGCGATGGCCGCTTTGTAGAACGCATCGACCTCTGCCCGCGTCGCACCGGCCAGCGCGACATGGACCGAGGATGGCGCTTCGGCCGAAGCCGAAAGCCAAAGGTTGGCCACATCGCCCCGGCCGAAACCGGCGGCGGCGCCGTCATAAGTGTAGAGCTTCCTGCCGCCGAGCGGCGCGAGTATCGCTTCGTAGAACGTGGACAAAACGTCCAAGTTCTTGGTGCGCAAGGTGACATGATCGATCATCGCAATTCTCCCTGCGTCGCACAGTTTCAGTTCGGCTTAGCGCCGGGGAACCACTCGGTATAGGAGTCGCCGGTACGGCCGTAATAGGTGACGCGCTTGCCCGCGATCGAGACCATGTAGCCGACACAGCCGGCCGCCGCGATCTGCTCGCAGAATTCGATGTATTTGATCGTGCCGGCCTGAACCGCGCGCAGCGGCGCGATGACGTCCGGCTCGCTGAAGGTGTCGGGTGGCGTGGTGGCGAGAAGGTGATGCTGTACCACCTCGGTCTCGCCATTGGGCATGTAGTAGACACGCTCGGCGCGCACGAAATCCTGGTGATAACGCTCGACGCCGGCGGCCATCAGTTCCTTCACGATCTGGCCGAAGCTCTGATCGCCCAGATCGGAATGGCGCGACGCTTCGAGCATGACAGTGCGGGTTGCGGTATCCATGACGTGTCCTTTCGATTTTCGATTGAAGGGAGGAAAGTCCTATTCGATCGGAATGGCGGCAATGCCGTGGCGGCGCACGATTACGCGCATCGCCGCCTCGATCGCCTTGCGTTCGCCGGCCGACATATGGCCGAAGAATTCGCGGTCATTCTGATCGGCCAGTGCCGCGAGTTTGGGAACCAGGCGCCGCCCCTCTTTGGTCAACGCCAGCGCCTGATAGCGGCGATCGTCCTGAGCCGCGATGCGCGTCACCAACGCCTTGGCGATCAACCGGTCGGCGATCTTGGTAACCGCGCCGCGCGTCATACCGATCTTCTCGGCGAGAAGGCTGGGCGCCGTATCGATGTCGAACAATTGGCGCAGGATCACCCATTCGGCAACGCTGACGCCTTCGCTGGCAACCTTGGCGGCGAAGCCCGCGGACACTTGGTTCGAGACGGCGCGCAGCCAATAACCGATATGGGTTTCCAAGGCGCTCACCGTTACCGCTGCGGGCTTCGACGACATGATCGCTCCATAAGTTTCCATGGAAACTATATAAGAACAGTTTCCACGTCAACTATTTTCGGGGAGCGATACCGTGAATGGAAAAACGCCGGGCGGCGCGGCCTTAGGCTAGGGGTGCATCCTGGCGCCCTTGGTGATCTTATCGACGATCTTCTTCTCAGCGCGCAGGGCGATGCCGACCACCTTGGCGTCGTCAGGGCCGTATTCGGCGAAGACAGCGCGATTGGCGGCATCGTGGCCGGTGGCGAACATCTCCTCGATATAGCAGGACGCTTTCACATCCCGTTCCAGCGCGCGGCGATGGATGGTGGCCAGCGTCTCGCCATCGGCTGCCAAAACCACCACAGGCTGGATCGATAGGGCGTTGTAAACATTGCCGGCCCGATCGCGATAGGGTTCGCCGATGATCTCGGGAAACTGCGCGGCGATGCCGGTCGAGAGAAAAGCGGTTACATTGAGCGCCTGCCAGGGCGCAAGATTGTCCCGCAATACGATCGCGATTTTGGTGTCGAACATGAAAGCTCCACGGACATGCACCGCGATCTAAGACCGGCCACGCGGCGCGGTCTTGAACGTTCGTGCGAACCGGCCGATCCCACCGGGATCACCGCGGCGCCGGCGTTTCCGGGGATTGAGCGGATCGAGGCGCGGTTCTTCGGCGCGATGTTCGAGCCGCACCGCCACGATACCTATGCAATCGGCGTCACCCTGCATGGCGTGCAGACCTTCCGCTATCGCGGCGAGCAACGCTTCAGCCAGCCCGGCAATATCCTGGTGCTGCATCCCGACGAGATGCATGACGGCGCCGCCGCGACGGAGGCGGGTCTCCGCTATCGCATGCTCTACCTCGAACCGGCGCTGCTGTTGCGCGCGCTCGAGAACGAGAACGCCGTCCTGCCCTTCGTCAGCCCGCCGGTCTTCAGCGACCCGAAACTGAGCCGGGCTCTGCGCGCGGTGTTGGGTTCGCTCGATGAAGGACTCGACGCGTTGTTCGTCGACAGCGCAATCGCTACCATCGCCGATGGGTTGGCCCGCCACGCGCAGCAACCGAACAAGCCAACCACGACGCTCGCACGGCGCGAAGTCTATCGCGCGCGCGATTACCTCACTGCGAATTATACACGTGCGGTGGGATCGGCGGAGCTTGAACGCGTCACCGGATTGGATCGCTATGCCCTGGCGCGGCAGTTCCGCGCCTTGTTCGCCACCAGCCCGCACCGCTTTCTGGTGATGCGCCGGCTCGATCACGCCCGGCATCTGATGGCGGTCGGCGAGCCGCTGGCCCAGATCGCCGGCGCGGCCGGTTTCGCCGATCAAAGCCATTTCAACCGGCACTTCAAGAGGGCCTACGGCGTCACACCCGGCCGGTGGCTGGCGCTGCTGGGCGCGGGGCGAGACAGCCGACGGGACTGAAATCCCGTTGGCCGCCTGTCTGGTAGGCTCTCAATATTTGGCGGTAAGGCCGATCGACCACGCTTCGTCACGCGCGCCGGTGTCTTGGCGTCGGCCGTTGCGATAGGAGATGGTGACCGACGCGTCTTTGTTTTCTGTCAGATCGAGGCTCAGCGTGCTTTCGACCTCCTCGATTCGCGTCTGAAGGCCCGCTATCGGCTCCAGATCCGTATAAAACTCGCCGAGATCGTAGGACTTGAACAGACCGTTCGTAGCCCCTTTCCAAGTCAAATAGCCGCCAACGCGACCGCCTAGACGATCGTAGTCTTCGTCGTGGAGGCCATCCGTCGTGTGTGTTCCACCTGCGTAGACATAATCTCCATGGCTATAGCGGACGTCGATAAGAAGCATCCCGTCCAGCGTATCCGGTTGCTGGTTCTTGGCGTCTGTCTCGCAAGCCAATGAATCGATATTGCTGGCCCCTGCGCCGCTACCGGTGCTGCCTGATGGACTGTAGTTCCAAAGTCTGACCAGTTTGTTGAAACCGCACTTTCCCAGAGGAACGTATCTGGCATTGAGCGTGTTGAGACGGTCATCGTTGTAGACATCGGTCAGCTGGTCAGGCCGCACAACCAACAACCCCCTGTTGAAGGGATTTTGGGAGTCCGTCTTGTCAACTTCGTAATAGGTCGTGAACGCGACACCGACATCGAATTGATTGGCTGAGGTTTGCGTCACCCGCGTCGTCCCCGCTGAACTCGTACCAGGCGTCGATGTCTTTGACGGCGCCTTGGTCGTTTCGTGGTCTATCCCGAAGTAAGGAACGATTCCGAAAATCACCTTGCTTTGGGTCAGGCCGAATAGACTCGACACATCATTCAAGTGAGCGCCCGCCAGAACGTCATATCCAATAGCGCCGGTAAACGCGATCTGTTCGGAATGGGTGGTGCCAGTGTCTTTGTTGCTCAAAGAGACACCTTGATTGGTCTCATAAAGATCGTCCGTGGCACCGTTGTAATACTGATTGGAAATAGCGATGGTGTCGGCGTATCCACGGATGCGCAGCGGCGTCATATATTGCCCCAGATCGGTGCCGGCGACCGTCACCACTTCGGACTTTTTACTCGCCGAGGCGCTGCACAAGATTTTTGCGCCTGCCGGCGGCTCCTGTCCGACGGGTGGGAACATGCTGTCGAGCTGCGCGGTCGTCACCGGCGCCGCGTCGGCTTTGCCACTCGATACCAAAGATTTCAGCGTATCGATCGCACCGTCGATATTTTTCTGATCAACGGCTTTACAGGTGTATTGCGTGCAGTAGCTGCCGGATATCAGGTCTTTCCATGCTGCATCGACAGGTTTGCCCGTTGCGAACAGAAGCGTCTCAAGATGATACGCCTCTGCAAGTTTGAATATGATCTTTTCGGGTAAAATATACGCACTCCCTGCTGGCCCAAAGCAATCCGAGCTCGAGAAAATACTCGTATCCGCTGCCGCGGACTCCGCCCTCAGTATCGATGCGGCGGCAACCAATCCCATGCACGCGAATGAACCACGTTTAGTCATCGCTCATCTCCCCTCAAGAGATTGCGGCGGTTCATCGCGCGTAGGATCGGATCGCAATCAACGCAGGACCTGCCTCGCGCAACCGCGATGGGTTGAGCGAAAGACAAGCGTCTCCGTTGCCGCGCCAAAGACGCGGCCGACCGACTGCACTATGGAAACCGCCCACTAAGCGCCCTGCCCCGAAGAAATGCCCCCACTCTTCGGCGGCGCCGATGATCAGCCGCGATCCTGTATTGCGACGAAACTACGACTGACGCGCCCTGTTCGGCACATTTACGCTTGCATATAAGTATACTTTTAACAAGTACGATAATTGTACTTTATTCACGGACACAGGTGGCGGATACGCGCTATCTACTGGGCCTACGGCGTCCCCCTGGGCCGGTAGGCTGGCGCTGCTTGAGGCAGGACGAGGCCGATCTAAGCCTTCGCCGCTTTGAATTCCGATGCGGCGCGGGTGTAGCCGCCGTCGCCGCCGTCGACAAAATGGACATGCCGCCCGTCCATCAACGAGACGACGAGGCAGGTCATCACCGCGTGATCCGAGAGCGACATGCCGAAACGGAGATCGCCTTTGGCCGAACGCTCGGTGAGAAAGGTACGCACGGCTTCGACCTTATCGCCCGGGCAATCGAAGACCATATAAAGATTGTCGTCGGAGCGGGCGAAATCGACCGCCACATCGGCCACATCGCCCATATAGGCGCTGGGATCGAAGCCGCCGATCTTGATGCGAAACCGAATCACCACATAGGCAAGAATCGTCTCGAGCGCGACGGCCAGCATCATTGGCGCAAGCGCCTTCTTGCCCTTCCGCGCGCGCACCTCGCGCATGAAACCCTTCGGCGGCCAGCGCGCCTTGAGCGCGCCGACACTGACGGCGCGTGGATCATGGCCAAGCCCGGCGATGCGGGCGATCTCGGCATGGATCGCGGCGTGATCGGTCGTTTTGATCACCAGCGATACCATCTGGCCATGGGCCGATTTGATCGGCGTCCACCGGCATGAGAGACCGGTGAGATCCGGCGCCTCACCGTCATCGAGCGCTGGGTCGATCGTCGCCAGCCTGGCCAGGCTTTCGTCCGCGCGCCCCTTCAACGATTGCTCCATCAGCTCGACGCCGCCGCCATGGAAGACGGCATAGGTGCTGCCGTCGGCAGGCGCGTATTTGGCGACGAAGAGCTGAACGTTACGATCCAGCAAAGCCTGAACCGGCGCGAGGCCGACGCGTTGGTCGAGGCCGAATTCGCGCTTGGCGAAACTGCGCGTCCGGGCCAGCGCGATCTTGGCCGCCTCGGCGTGCTGGGGCGGCACCAAAGCCACCGCGCCGTCGCCGCCGAACTGATAGGGGATCGTGCCGCAGAGATTAACCAGCGCGGCGATCATTGCCGCCGCCGCGAAATTCACATCGCCATGCCGCCCCTCAGCGACGGCATCGGTCGACCCCTTGATATCGGAGACGGCGAGCCACCAATCGGCCGGCGCTGGCGCATAACTCGCATGGTCGAGAACCGCGGCGGCGCTGCGCATCGGCCTCAGGCGTTCGTAATAAGACCCGCTGCCATCCATATGCAACTCCCCTTCCGCCAAGCCGTCAGTGGGAGAAGACCTCGTCCAGCCAATCGAAGGCGCGCTGATTGAACAGGCTGCGCGCACCCGATTCGCAATGGGCACCCGCGCCTTCATCGGCTTTGAAAGCGATGAACGTCTTCTTGCCGGTAAGCGCATCGAACAGGCGCGGCGCAGTCACGCCGATTTCGTCGTTTTCGGCAGAGCAGATCAGCGCCGGGCATTTGATCTGCGCCACGCGGCCCTCGACCGTGTAGTGCTCGGTGAGACGCAGATAGGCGAGCGGATCGGCCACGCCGTGCACGAACAATCCGCGCCGCAACCCCCAGCCGCCCGTGAGGTGGTGCAGACGCTTCTTCAGGCTCTGTTTGATCAGGCCGAGCACGAAGCCTTTGTCGTTCTTCAGCGCACGCACGGCGAAACCCGGCATGCGGCTCTTCATCTCTTCGAACAACGACAACTCGCCCGGGTCGGCGATCAATGCCGCGATACGCGGCTCACCGCTGGCTGCGCGCGGCGCGAGATAGCCGCCGAAACTGATCCCCAGCAGCGCGATCTTGGCCGGATCGACAACGGGCATGGTCTCGATGCGATCGACAACCTTGCGAACCACCGCTTCCCAGTCGGGGCGAAAGACGGTGCCCTGTTCGATGATCGTGCCACCCTGCCCCGGCCCGTCGAAGGTGACGGCGTTATAGCCGCGCATCACGGCAGCCGCAGCGCTGAAGAAATAACATTCTTCGGCCGAGCTGTCGTAGCCGCCATTGATGATGACTGTCGGCCGGCGCCGCCCATCTTCGCCCGCATGGAAGAAATAGCCCGGCAAAGTTGTTCCTTCGTAGGGGATGGCCAGACGCTCGACGCGGGGCGCGATCAAATCCATCGCCGCCTGAAATGCCATACGCTGGCGGCGGTAGGCCTCGCGCAGCCGTGGATCGACCGGCGCCTGCAGCATGAAGGTATACGCGGCACGAAAGTAATTGGATGCACGCAGATAGGCGCATTTCGCGCTGATCATGTGGCCGGCCACCCGGCTCTGCTCCGCCTCGGTCCAGATGCGTTCGGCCATTGTGTGCCACGCGGCGAACCAGCTTTCGGCGTCGAGTTCGACGATCTTGCGTGCTACGGCCAGACATTCGCCGATCTCGGCACCGCCATAGATGCTATGCCCGACGGCACGCAGCCATTGCGCCTCAAAGAGGTCGTCCTTGAATACGGTCGGCATCGACGTCAGTGCCGCCAAGCCGTCATTTCTGCTGCTGACCTACGGGGGCGGTATTGTCCGGATAGTCCGGGCAAGCGGCGCCGGTAGCCACCCAATTGCGCACCGCCTGATGAAACTCCATCTGTGTCAATGGCGGCTTCTTACGGCCAGTGCCCGGATCGAACGCGTATTGCACCAGCGGATCGGTGGTCATGTGCTCGACCAGATCCTGCGGTTTGCGGCCGCTGTTGAATTCGGGGTTGAGGACGTGATGGCAAAGCTCGGCGGGTGAGGTCATGCGGTCCCACCCCATATCGGCCGGCGGCATACGCCAGCCGGGCGCACCGGGCTGATGACCATCACCGGAATTGACCGAAGAATGGCAGGTGATGCAGGGCGCCGCATCGGCGCCGCGACCAAATTCGTTGTTGATCGAGGATCGCTGCGAAGCCGGACGGATCACGTCATTGGCGTGTTTGTGATGATCCTCGCCCTGGGCCGGATAATCTTCGACCGTATGGCAGTTGAGGCAGCGCGGGCTCATCATCACTGTGGCCATGCGCTGGAACCACTCGGCCGACTCCTCGGGCTTGGTCTCGGCGTTCAGTTGATCGATCCAGATCGCGCCGAAGGGCACGACCAAGGCCAGAACGACGAATGAGGCCCACCAGGCGCGGCGATTGAAGATTTTCATGGGCGTTCCCTGGATTCGGTCATCGCGCCGCTCACGGGTATTTGAACTTGTGCTTGATGATCGGCAGGTTGCTGATGCGCTCGCCGGTCGCCTCGAACACCGCATTGGCGACGGCGGGGCCGATGACCGAAGTGGCAATTTCGCCCGCGCCGCCGGGCGCCTCGTCGCTCGGCACCAGATAGACCTCGATGCGCGGCGCCTGATGCATGCGCAGCAATTTGTAGGGCGTAAAATTGGTGGACTTGACCACGCCGGCTACGATCGGTATCTCGCCGAAGACGACTGTGTTCAAACCGAAGACAATGCCGCCTTCGATCTGGGCGATCACCTGATCGGGATTGACGGCGATGCCGCAATCCGCCGCGGCGACCACGCGCTCGCACTTCATCGTGCGATCCTGCAGCATCGAAATCTCGGCGACGATCGCGACATAGCTGCCGAAGCTCGCATGCAGCGCCACGCCGCGATAGAAACCCTGTTCCATCGGTTTGTCCCAGCCCGACTTCTCGGCCACCAGGTCAAGCACGGCAAGATCGCGCGGCGAACGATTGTTCGCGAGCAGCACGCGGCGATAGGCGATCGGATCGGTACCCGCCGCATGGGCACATTCGTCGATCATCGTCTCTTTGACATAGGCCGTGTGCGAATGGCCGATCGAACGGAACCAGCCCACCGGGATATTGCGCCGGGGCGAATGCAGATCGATCTGGATGTTGGGGATCGCGTAAGGCATGTCGATCGCGCCTTCGACCGACATGGGATCGATATTGTTCTTCATCAGCACGGGCTCGAGAGGCGTGTCGGCGATGATCGACTGCCCGACACTGGTCTGCATCCACGACAGCGGCATGCCTTCGCGATCGAGGCCCACCGTGACCTTGTCGACCCAGAGCGGACGATAGTAATAGCTGGTCATATCGTCTTCGCGCGTCCAGATCAGCTTGAGCGGCACGGCGATCTTGCCGTTCTTGACGATCTCGATCGCCTCGCGCAGCCAGTCGGAACCTTTCAGCACTGCGCGCCGACCAAAGCCGCCGCCGAGATAGGTGGTGTGCAGCGTCACCTGCTCGGGTTTCAGCCCGGTCAGATCGCAGACCATATTGCGATCGATCGTCTGCGATTGCGTGCCGGTCCAGATCTCGCAGCTATCGGCCTTCAGATGCACCACGCAGGCAGCCGGCTCCATCGTCGCAGCGGCCACGAATGGCTGCACGTAGTCCTGGGTGATCTTGAGCGCGGCCGGTTCCATCGCCGCGGCGGGCTTGCCGGATTGCAACGCCATATCGCCCGGCAGGGCCGAGAGCTCCTTGAATTGCTGCGCCAGATCGTCCGAAGCGAAATCCGCGTTCAGCCCTGGATCCCAATCGACCTTGAGCAGATCGCGGCCGAGCTTGGCATGCCAGAATCCATCGGCCACCACGGCCACGCCGGTCGAGATCGACACCACTGCCTTGACCCCGCTGGTCGCGCGCGCGCGATCGGGGATGGTACGGATGGCGCGGCTGCCATAGACCGGCGGATGGAGAACCAGCGCCGTCACCATATTGGGCAGTCGGATATCGATCGCGTATTGTGCCGTGCCCTTGATCTTCTCCGCGTTGTCGACGCGGTCGTGCGACGTGCCGATCAGCTTGAAGTCGGCATGGTCCTTGAGCGGCACATTGGTCGGAATCGGCAGCTTGGCGGCAGCCATCGTCAGCTTGCCGTAGGAGAGCTTCGCCTTGCTGACGCTGTTGATCACGAAACCGCTCTCGGTCGTGCACTGCGCGTCGGTAATGCCCCATTGGACCGCCGCAGCCGAAATCAGCATGCGCCGCGCGCTGGCGCCGATAATGCGATACTGATCGAAGCTGGTGCGGATGCTGGTGCTGGCGCCGGTGAGCTGCACCGGATAGGCGTTCGAGGTGTAGACCTCGTTGACCGGCGCCGACTCGACCTTGATCTTGCTCCAGTCGCAGTCCAACTCCTCGGCCAGCAGCATCGCCAGGCCCGTATAGATGCCCTGGCCCATCTCGGATTTGCTGCTGGTGATGGTGATGGTTTCGTCCTTGTCGATCTGAACGAAAGCATTGGGCGGCCATTTCACCGCAAAATTGCTGATCTCCGACGCATCGGCCGCGCCGTCCTGTCCGCCCATGGGCGCGAAATAGCCCAGCGCCAGCACGCCGGTCGCCGTCGCACCAAGGCGTAGGACGTCGCGGCGGGAGGGATGGTCGGATGAAGCCATCATGCGCGCCCTATAGATCCTCGAGGGCCTTGGCGGCCAAATGGATCGCCGCCTTGATCCGGCTATAGGTGCCGCACCGGCAGGCGACACCCGCCATGGCCTGGTCGATATCGTCATCGGTCGGCTTGCGCACCGAATAGAGCAGCGCGGTGGCCGAGACGATCTGCGCGGGCTGGCAGTAGCCGCATTGCACCACGTTCAGCTTGGTCCAAGCGTCGCGCACCGCCTTCACAACTGCGTTGTCCAGGCCCTCGGTGGTCGTGATCTTCTGCCCGACCACATCCGACAGCGGCGTAATGCAGGAACGGATGGCGAAATTGTTGATCATCACCGAACAGACGCCGCATTGAGCGATGCCGCAGCCGTATTTGGTGGCCGTCAGCCCGAGATCATCGCGCAGCGCCCAGAGCAGCGGCGTATCTTCGTCCGCATTGACCTCAACGTCCTTGCCGTTGACGTGAAGCTTCATCGACCCCCCAAGAAAAACAGGCCCAGAGGCACCGGACGGAACCGTCCCCGATACGTGCCGGGGATAGTACAATAGGTATGCGCTGCGAAACAGCCTGCAGCGAAGCCCCCCCAAAGACTGGCTCATGACAGGCCCGCGACTTTACCGCCATTCTGAAGTATGATGACATTGAGGGGAATCGCCGTTCGCTCGGCGGCGCCCGACGATACGGCCCTGGCCATTGGACCGGGTTCTCGGCGGCGCTGGTTGATGAGAGGTTTTGCCGGTCATGGGCCTGTTTGATTATCCCACCGGACCTGCCGAGGAAGTGCCCGTCGAGGAGGTGTCCGTCCTCGAGGATCTCAGCGAGGCCGACTGGAAGAAAATCCTGTCCGTCGTCGAAACGCGCCATTTCCGGCAAGGCGAGGAATTGGTGAAAATGGGCGATGTCGACGATTCCTTCTACATCCTGTCGTCGGGCTCGGTCGAAACCTTGATTCCCGATGGTAAAGGCGGCTGGCGCGCCCTCTCGGTCATTCCCGAAGGTTCGGTCTTCGGCGAGATCGCGTTTTTCGACCATGGGCCGCGCAGCGCCAGCATCCGCGCGGTGGAAAACGGCGCGGCGATCCGCGTGACGCGCAAAAACTTCGACCATCTGGCGGCCTGGGAACCGGCTTTGGCCCGCACGCTTCTGGTCGAACTGGGCAAAGTTCTGTCCTTCCGTCTGCGTTGGCTGACCACGAGAGTATGAGCAGAACGATGTGCGGGTGGGGCGCGACCGGCCGATGAGCTCGACGACCCGCGCCGCCGCAGCTAAGCCTTTTCCCAATTATACGGAACTGCCCAACGTCATTCCGCCGGTGGTGTGGCAGGTGCTGCGCGTGGCCACCCTGTTGGCCACCATCGCCCTGGTCTGGGTGATCTTCACGCTGCCCAATTTCGGCTACATGCTGTTCTGGGGCTTGGCGGTACCTTTGTTGCCGGCTGTCTTCGCCTTCGTGCCGGGGCTCTGGCGCCAAGTCTGCCCGATGGGTTTCCTCAACCAGATGCCGCGCACCTTCGGCTTCAGCCTCGACCTCACGCTGCCGATCGAGTGGAAGAACATCGTCTATCTGGTATCGGTGATCCTGTTCTTCGGCCTGGTCAGCCTGCGCCCCGTGCTCTTCAACGTTTCGGCCTCGGCCTTCGCCGGTCTGATCATCGTCGCGCTGGTGCTCGCCTTCTTCGGCGGGCTGGTGTTCAAGGGCCGCAGCGGCTGGTGCGGCACCTTCTGCCCGCTGGCGCCGGTCCAGCGCGCCTATGGCCATGCGCCGGTGGTCATGGTCAAGAACGGCTATTGCCCGACCTGCGTCGGTTGCCAGAAGAACTGCTACGACTTCAACCCGACCGCCACGATCCATTCGGACTTGTCCGACAACGATCTCTGGTATGCGGGCCATAAGAAGTTCTTCGTCGGCGCCCTGCCCGGCTTCATCCTCGGCTTCTATCTCTCGCACAACCCGCTAGTCTTCGGCGCCGTGCGCTATTACCTCGACATGGGCATGTACGTGGCCCTGTCGCTGGGTGCGTTCATGGCGCTGACCGGCGTGATCCGCATCAGCGCCTACAAGGTCTGCGCCGTCTTCGCCATGGGCGCTCTGGGCATCTACTACTGGTTTGCCTCGCCGCTCATTCTGCAAACCGTCTCGGTGCTTGGCGGCATCTATATCCCGACTTGGGGTCACGCGGTTTTCGTCGCCGAGATCGGCGTGCTGGCCGCCGCGGTGCTGTTCAACGGCATGCGCCTCGAACGCGCCTTCGCCAAGCTCAACAGCGGCGGTTCGGCGCAGCCACGCGTCGGTGTCAGAACCGCCGCGATCAAAGCCGCCGGTGCGGGCGCTGCCAGCGATCTGGTGATCGAGAAGAAGTCGGGCCGCAGCTTTGCCGCCGATCCCAGTCGTTCGCTGCTGGAAGGCATCGAGTCGGCCGGTATCAAGATCGATTTCGGTTGCCGCATGGGCATGTGCGGCGCCGATCCGGTGGTGATCAGCGAAGGCCTCGACAAATGCAGCACGGCCAGCAACGAAGAGCTGGCGACGCTGCGCCGCCTCGGCTTGGAAGGCCGCGCCCGCATGGCCTGCGTCTGCCATGCGCTGAAGGGCGGCGTGACCGTCGATCTCGGCCAGGACCCGCACGAACTGCCCGAACCGCCCCAGACCGAACCGCAAGTCGACCTGGGCGAGCTGACCGGCATCAAGCGCGTGGTGATCATCGGCAACGGCGCCGCCGGCATGGCCGCCGCCGACGAAATACGCCGCTCGAGCCCGACCGTGCAGATCGACGTGGTCGCCAAGGAAGATCATCCTTTCTACAACCGCATGGCCATCGGCCGTCTGCTCTATGGCCGCTCGGCGCTCGACGGCATCTATCTCGTGCCGCCCGACTGGGCCGACAAGAAGAAGGTGACGCTGTGGCTGAACACCATGGCCACCGGCATCGATCTCAAGAAGAAAGAAGTGCTGCTCGGCATCGGCGAAACGCTGACCTATGACAAGCTGATCATGGCCCAGGGCAGCCGCGCGCTGATTCCGCCGGCGCCCGGCACCGATCTGCCCGGCTGCTTCGTGCTGCGCGAAGCCTCCGATGCCTTCGCGATCCGCCGCTGGCGTCAGGAGCGCAATTGCAAGACCGCCGTGGTGGTGGGCGGCGGCGTGCTCGGCATCGAAGCCGCCGATGCGCTGCGCCATCTCAATCTCCAGGTCACGATCCTGCAGCGCGACGATCGGATCATGAACCGCGATCTCGATTCGCGTGGCAGCGAGATCGTGACCAAGTTCCTTGAAGGCATGGGCATCCACGTCCGCACCAAGGCCCAGGTGGCCAAGGTGGCTGGCGATGGCCGCGTGCAAGGCGTCGATCTGCAAGACGGCGAATCGATCCCCGCCCAGGTCTATCTCGCCGCCGCGGGTATCGCCGCCAATGTCGAGCTTGCGCGCGAGGCCGGGCTGAAGATCGAGCGCGGCATCCTCGTCGATCGCGCCATGCGCACCTCGGACGCCGATGTGCTGGCGATCGGCGATGTGGCCGAACTGCCCGGCGAACGCGGCGGCTTGTGGTCGGTCAGCAACGCGCAAGCCGCGGTCGCCGCGTCGACGATCTTCGGCCAGGTGGCGAGCTATGTGGCGCCGAGCACACTGGTCACGCTCAAGCTCGAAGGCATCGACGTGAAAGGTTTTGGCCTGACCGAGCCCAAGAGCGATGCGCAGGAGATGATCACCGACGCCGATGAGCCGGAGAACATCCACCGCAAGATCATCGTCGAGAACGGCCGCGTGGTCGGCGCCGTCTTCGTCGGCCCGCCCGGCATCGGCAAGCATATCGGCGCGGTGATCACCAAGAACGCCGATCTGACGCCAATCCTCGACGAGCTGCGCAAAGGCAATTGGGACGCGCTGGCGAAGGTGACTTGATTGGCGCTACGCGCCCAATCAAGTCATCCCGGACAAGCATCGCGCGATCCGGGATCCAGAGCCACACAACGCGCTGCTACCCTGGACCCCGGATAGCGCTTCGCGCTTCCGGGGTGACGGCGAAGTCGAGAACTACTTCAACTCCACGATCGCTTCGATCTCGACCGTGATGTTGTCGGGCAGGCTGCCCATGCCCACCGCCGAGCGGGCGTGCTTGCCGCGGTCGCCCAGCACTTCGACGAAGAGATCGGAACAGCCATTGATCACGCGTGGGTGCTGGCCGAATTCGGGCACGCCGTTGATCATGCCCAGCACCTTGACCACGCGGGCCACATTGTCGAGTCCACCAGCCGCTTCGCGCATTGCGGCGAGCAGTTGCAGCCCGACGACGCGCGCATGTTTATAGGCTTCGTCGGCCGAGACATCGCCGCCGACCTTGCCGGTGAACAGCCCACCCTCGGGCTTGCGCGGTCCCTGCCCCGATAGGAACAGCAGCGATCCCGTGCGCACATAGGGCACATAGTTGGCGACGGGCTTCGGCACCGGCGGCAGGACGATGCCGATTGTGGCGAGGTGCTGGTCGGTTTTGTCGAAGTTCGCCGCGCTCATATCATCGTCTTTCACCGCTTCGTGTGTGACCGCAGCGTATCCGCGTCCTTGCGCATTCGTCAACGCGAGAGGGACACTGTCTCACCCTCCCCGAAGTGTCACCCCGGAAACGCGCAGCGTTATCCGGGGTCCAGGATAACGGCGCGTTGTGTGACTCCTGGATACCGGCTCTCCGCTTCGCTGCGGCCGGTATGACGAGAAAAATCCGCGACGTGCCGTTGCACGCTAGGGCATATTCTCGCGGACGAAGACCTCGATACGCACCGTCTCCACACCCGCCATCGGGTCGCGCTTGGCGTGGCAGTTGGTGAGCAGCCGCATCGCGCCCAGCACCTCGTTGCGGGGGTCCTGGTTGATCACCGCATCGACAACGCCATCGATCAGATATTGCCGCGTGAACTCGGTCAGCTCATGGCCGATGAAGCACACCGAATCGGCGCGGCGCATTTCGATCAACGCCTCGGCCACACCCTGCGAGCCGGCGCCGATATTGTAGATGCCGAGCAGGTCGGGGTGATCGTGCAGGATTTTCTTCATCTCGACATAGTTGCGCGAATAGTCGTCGCGGCCTTCCGCGAGACCGACGATGCGCAGGCTGGGAAATTCCTCGCCGAGAATCTGGCGGAACCCGGCCTCGCGTTCCTCATGGCCGCGATAACTCAAGCTGCCCGCGATCACCGCTACTTTGCCCGATTTCGGCCCGATGAAACGGCCCATGAGATGGCCGGCGGTGCGGCCGGCTGCACGATTGTCGACGCCGATATACCCCATGCGGCGCGAGTGCGAGAGATCGGAGACGAAGGTCGCCACCGGGATGCCGCGATCGACCAGCGTGTTCACCGCCTCGCGCACCAGCGGATGCTCCAGCGCCACGAAAGCCACGCCATTGGTGTTCTCGCCGATCTTGAGCAGTGCGCGGCTGAGCGCGCCGGGGTTGAAGCTTTCGATCTGATGCAGGCGTCCGCGCGCGCTGAAAATACCGTCGCTGTGCTCGGTCGATTCGCTGATCCGGCCAATGCTCTGCATGAAGGTGTTGGGGCCCGAGGGCAACAGAAAGTCGAAGCTGAGATGGATCAGCCCCGGCCGCGCGATCAGCTGCGCCGGCAGTGGATAATTGAGCCGCTGGGCGACGGAAAGAACCTTTTCGACCGTGACGCGACGCACGCCGTCGCGCTCATTGAGGACGCGATCGACCGTGGCGGGGCTGACGCCTGCTTCCTTGGCGATATCGACGATGGTGACTTTGACGCGTTGCATAAACATGGTGTGACCTTACTCAGAGCCCGAGGGCCAATAGCTTCTCGTCGACGAACTTCTTGGCGCGCGGCACGTCAGGCTCGTCGAGATGCTCGATGATGATCGGGATGTTGGGGTGCTTGACCGCCAGGCGCTTGAGATAGAGGTCGTAGTTGAGCTCACCCAAGCCCGGCGCCGGCAGTTCGATCTCGCCCACGCCGCGGAAGGTGTGCGACTCGTCGGCATCGATAGCGGCGTGCTTCTCCGATTTGTCGGTGCCCGCGCGCTTCACATCTTTGGCATGCGAGATACGGATCTTGTCGTTGAGCGAATCGAAGATCTGATTCAGCACGCCATCCATCTTGCCGATGTTATGCGCCTCGAAATAATTGGTCGGGTCCATCAGCAGGCCGAGATTGGGGCTGTCCACTTCAGCGAACAGGCGCAGGGTTTCCTCGACCGAGCCGATCACGTTGTTCACATAGGTTTCGAGCAGGAACATCGCGCCGTGGTCATAAGCCTCCTGCACCAGATCGGCGATCACGTCGCGGCAAATCTCGTAGCCCTCTTCCGTCTTGTTCTTAGGGTGCGTCACCCAATCGCTCTCGGGATTGAAAGTGCCCGTCTCGCTGATCACATAGGGCGAGCCGAGATCGCGCGCGTGGCGGATGATCGCCTTGAGATGGTCGAGGCGGCGTTTGCGCTCGTCCAGGTCGGGATGGATGATGTTGGTGTAGCCCGAGACGCAGCAGATCGGCAGGTTGTGCGCGCGAAAGGTCTCGCGGATCGTCTTGCACTTCGCCTTGGTGATGTTGCCGTTCTCCAGCTCCATATCCTTGAAGCTGAGATCGAGCTGCACCGTATTGAAGTTGTAGCTGCGGATGCGCTTCGCCGTCTCTTCGAGCGCATAGGGGAAATAGCCGGTGAAGATGCCGACCTGAATCATGCGTGCCTCCTGTAGGCGGAAACCATCGTTCTCATCTCACGCGCCGAATTCCGAAAGCGCCACAGCACGCCGTTCCCGGGCAGAGCGATAGGCGGCCTCGACCAGCGCCATGGTTTTCACATTGTCGGCGCCATCGAGCTCGGGCTTTGTCCCGGTCTTCAGCGCGTATTGCAGCTGTTCCATCACGCCTTTGAAGGCATGCGGGAACCACATCGTGTTCCAGCTCGGCGCGATCCACTTCCCGCCGGTCGCCTTCGACGAATAGCGCAGCGTGCTGGGGCTGCCGTTCGGGTAGTCGGGCCAACCAATCGTGCCCTGCGCCAGCCCCTCGGTGCCCTCCACGCGCCACTTGATATAGATGTCGCCCTCAAAGCCCTCTTCGCGCGGGCCCGACCACACATCTTCGAGACTGGTGGCGATCACGCCGTTGCGAAAGCGGATCGTCGAGGCGCAGATGCCGTCGCTGTGCTTGAACGCGGTGCGCGGATCGGTGCGCGTGGCGGTGTAGATGTCTTCCGGATCGCCGAACAGAAAGCGCAGCACGTCGAGATGGTGCACGCTCATATTGAGCAGCGTGAGGCGATCGTAATCGGCCAGGAACGGCTGCCAATGCGGGATTGCGCGCATCTCGATGGTGGCGATCACCGGGGTGCCGAGCAGTTTGCGATCGAGAATCTGCTTCAATACGCGCATCGATTGATCGAAACGCATGTTCTGATTGATCGAAAGCACCTTGCCCGCAGCGGCGGCCTCGGCCACCAGCGCCTTGGCGGTGGCGTGATCCATCGCCAGCGGCTTCTGCGCCAGGATCGCCTTGATGTGTTTCTGCTTCAGCGCGTGACGGATCAGCGCCGGTTGCTGATCGGGCGGAAAAGCGAGATCGAGGATTTCGACATTCGGGTCTTCGATCAGCTGCTCGGGCGTCGCCCAGGTCTTGAGAATGCCCCAGCGCTTGGCCACCTGCGCGGCCTTGGCTTCCGTGCGCGACGCGATCGCGACGACGGGAAACCCGGCCTCGGCATAGCCGGCGAGATGGACATCGGCCATGATGAAGCCGGCGCCCACGCAGCCGATTTTGAACTCACGACAACGAATCGGCGGGTCCGGAACGAAGTCCAGGCCAGCACCCCGACCGGCGCTCATATCTCCTCCCCGAACGCTGACCGGCCGGACCTTTTCGGTCTCTATATGCATCAGCACTCGGCGGGAACGATCCGCCTACCGCGCTTTCGATGCAACCGAAAAGAGGGTTTCACTCAGATCAATGATGGATAAACATCACATTCCCTTGGACACAATCGAAGGGATTGCATCGCCGAGACGCCCCGATAGGATCGCGCCCGCCATGAACATCGAACTCAAACTCACCGACCCGCGCCTTGAGCAGTGGGGCTTGCCGACTTTCGCCACCGCTGGATCGGCGGCCGTTGATCTGATGGCCTGCGCGATTTACGGCAAGACCGCCGACAACAAGCCCGACTTCGCCGCGCGCCGGTCGATGGAAGCGCCCGCGCAGATCGAGGCGGGCCAGGTTCTCTATGTCGGGGTCGGCTTCGCGATGGATATCGGTAAGGCCGAGGTGGGCGCCTTCATCCTGCCGCGCTCGGGCATGGGCAGCGCGCTCGGCCTGGTGATGGGCAACGGCACCGGGCTGATCGATAGCGACTATCAGCGCGAAGTGATCGTGGCCTGCCTCAATCGCAACGCCGCCGGTCAGGCCGCGATTACGATCAAGCCGGGCGATCGCATCGCGCAGATGTATTTCGCCCCGGTGCTGCGGCCGAATTGGAGCGTCGTGACGGATTTCTCGCGCAGCACCGAGCGCGGGCTGGGCGGATTCGGGTCGACGGGCTCAGGATCGAAAGCCGCAAAATAAAACCGGCGGCGCGCGATAGGTCATGGGGGGATGACATCGCGACACCGCCGGCAGGAACAACGCCGGGAGGGCTGGCGTTGTTAATCGTTACGCAGCCCGCTTAAGCAGCCAGCGCCTTCTCAACCGCGACAAGATCGCGGCCGAGCGCCGTCGCCACCGCCGCATGGGTGATGCGGCCGGCATGGACGTTCAGCCCGTTGCGCAGATGCGGATCGTCGAGCAGCGCCTGACGCCAGCCCTTGTCGGCAAGCGCCAGCGTAAAGGGCAGCGTCACGTTGTTGAGTGCGAAGGTCGAGGTGCGCGCCACGCCGCCGGGCATATTGGCAACGCAGTAATGCACCACGCCGTCGACCACATAGGTCGGCTGCGAATGGGTGGTGGCTTTCGAAGTCTCGGTGCAGCCGCCCTGATCGATGGCGACGTCGACGATCACCGAGCCCTTCTTCATCGTCTTCAGCATCGGGCGCGTGATCAGCTTCGGTGCGGCAGCACCGGGCACCAGCACCGTGCCGACCACGAGATCGGCCTCGGACACCAGCTGCGCGATCGAATCGCGGGTCGGGAAAATCGTCTTGATGCGCGTACCGAACTGCGCGACCAGGCGGCGCAGCACATCGGCCGAGCGATCGACCACCGTCACATCGGCGCCCATGCCCACCGCGATGGTGGTCGCATGCGTGCCGGCAACGCCGCCACCCAGCACCAGCACATTGGCCGGCGCAACGCCCGGCACGCCGCCCAGCAGCATGCCGCGGCCTTCCTGCGCGTTCTCGAGGCAATGCGCGCCGACCTGGATCGCCATGCGGCCGGCCACTTCCGACATCGGCGTCAGCAGCGGCAGCGAACCATTGGCGGCCGTCACCGTCTCGTAGGCGATGCAGGTAGCGCCTGAATTCATCAGATCGGTGGCTTGTTCGGGATCGGGCGCGAGGTGAAGGTAGGTGAACAGCACCTGGTTGGCGCGCAGTTTCTTGCGCTCGACCGCCAGCGGCTCTTTCACCTTCACCACCAGATCGGCCTTGGCCCAGATCGTGTCGGCGACCGGAACGATCTCGGCGCCGGCGCGGATGTAATCGGCATCGACGATGCCCGCGCCGTTGCCGGCGTTTTGCTGCACCATCACCTTATGGCCATGGGCAACGAGTTCGCCGACCGATGACGGGATCAGCCCGACGCGGTCTTCGTGGTCTTTGATCTCCTTGGGTACGCCGATCAGCATGATTTCGCTCCTTCTTAGGTCCGCAGACCCCCCCTGAATCACAAGGGTAGTATGCGCGCAGGAAGAGCGAATTTTCCGCCAAAGCCGTAGACGATTTGTGAATTTATCAGCACAATATTCTCACATTTTCATATTTATGAGAATTTCCTGCCATGGACCTCGACGACCGCGACTACCATATTCTCAACCAGTTGCAGGACGATGGCGCGCTGACCAACGCTGAGTTGGCCGAGCGGGTGAACCTCTCGCCCTCGGCCTGTCTGCGGCGGGTGAATCTGTTGAAGCAGAGCGGGCTGATCGAAGGCACGCATCTTCTGATCGATCAGCACAAGGCCGGCTTTTCCGGCACGGCCTATATGTTCATCTCACTGAAGGGCCAGGACCGCGAAACCTTGGATGCCTTCGAGGCCGAGATGACCAAGGTGCCGCACATCTTGGAGTGCTATCTGCTGGCCGGTGCGTCGGATTATCTGCTGCGCGTCGTCTTCCGCGATATGGAAGATCTCGAACGCCTCCACTCCGAGGTGATCACCCGCCTGCCCGGCGTCGAGCGCGTGCAATCGACGCTCACGCTCCGCACCGTCAAACGCGTGACGCGGCTGCCGTTGCGCGATTAAACCCGCGTGGCCTGTAGCGAAAACGAAAGCGGCAGCCACGGCCTGTCGGGCCAGCGCCACTGGCCGTCGGCCCCTTCGCGCAGATGCTCGAACATATGCCAGGTGATGGCGTCGTGTTCGTGCAGCCAGTCGAGCCGTAGACCCGCCTTCACCAGCGCGGTCACCAGATCGCCCAGCGGATGAATCCAGCTATGCGTGACGGCATTGCGGACGGTGGTGCCGGCATCGACATAGTCATGGGTTTCTCGGGTCACCACCGGCTCGCGGCCGAAATAAGGTGCGGCGAGTCCAGGGCGGCCATCGGGTTGCTTTGCCGCATCGCTCATCGTCAGCGCGACGGGATGGACTTCGGCGAGATAGAGCGTGCCGCCCGGCCTGAGAAAGAAGGCGACCGTCTCGGCCCAGCGGACGATATCGGGGAGCCAGATGATCGCGCCCCAACTGACATAGACGCGGTCGAAGCTGGCCGGTTCGGAAAGCGCGGTGCGCGCGTCATAGAGGTCGGCCTGAACGAAACGCGCCCGACTGGCTAAACCGAAATCCGCCGCCAGCTTGCGCACGGTATCGATAGCCGGCACCGAGAAATCGAGGCCCGTCACCATCGCGCCGCGCTGCGCCAGGATCAACGTGTCGCGGCCGAAATGGCATTGCAGATGGAGCAGGCGCTGACCCTGGACCGCGCCGATCTCGCCTTCCTCGATCGCATTGAGTCGGCTCTTGCCTGCGCGCAGTTCCGCCAGATCATAGCCACCGGGACCGGTATGCACCGCGACCTTCTCGTCCCAATGGGCGCGGTTGATCTCTCGCCAATCGGCCCCTCTCCCACTGCTCTGGGTCACGGTCGTCCTCGTCTTATCGAACCGAGGACGACTGTATCCGGTGACGCCGCCCTACTCCAGCGGCGATGACGTGAATTCCGGCAACGCTTCGGCGCGCGCGGCATGTTTCACCACCGCCGGATAGCGCGTGCCGTCGACCTTCTCGGGCAGGATGAAATTCGAGAAGGTCCAAGCCACAGCCGCTGTGATATCCGCCTGCATCGGCCGCGCACCGAACTGCCAAGCCTCTCCGGTACCGAGCTCTGTGTTGAGCAGTTGATAAGCCGCTTCCATCTGGCCGCGCACACGCTCGACCCAAGGTTCATGCTGCTTTTCCGGCGGGCGCAGATTGCGCTCGTAGACCAGTTGCACCGTTTTCTCGCAGGCGACCAGCGACAGGCCGATGATGCGCTGCGAGCGCGCGAGATCCCTCAGCGTACCGGGCGTGAGGCGTAAGTGAGACTGTGCGAGGTGTTCGACATATTCGAGGATCAACGCGGATTCCATCAGCATCACGTTGTCATCGGTGATCAGCGTCGGCGCTTTCACGACGGGATTGATCGATGAGAATTTGTCGAAGTGCCGGAACACCGAAACCTGATCATGGGTGAAGGGCAGCTTCATGATCTTCAGCGAAACCGCCACGCGTCGCACATAGGGCGAGTCCATCATGCCGACGAGATGCATTGCCGATTGGTCCTCTTCGTTCGTGATCGCAACGACGCCGGAGTGTGGCACGGCGAAAAGGATCGTGCCATGCTAACTCATCGGCCATTTCGAGTTTCTTCCGATGAAATCAAAGTCGGCACCGCATTCCGCCATGCCTCTCAACGGCGACCTCGATCTCAAGGATATCGCCATCCTCGAAGCGCTGCAGGCCGATGGGCGCACGCCGCTCTCGGAGTTGGGCCGCAAGATCGGCCTGTCCCAGCCGGCGATGTCGGAGCGCGTGAAGCGGCTCGAAGAGCGCGGCATCATCCAAGGCTATGGCGCGCGGCTCAATCTCGAAGCGCTGGGCCTGCGCATGACCGCGATCATGCGGCTGAGAACGGCGCATGAGCACATCCGCGCCTGCCTGAAAGCCTTCGCCGAATTGCCATACGTGACCGAAGTGCATCGCGTGACCGGCGAGGACTGTTTCATCCTCAAGGTTATCGTGCCCTCGCCCGAGCAACTGGCGATGATCGTCGATTCGATCGGCCGTTTCGGCATGGTGACCACCGCGGTGGTGTTGCGCAGCGAACCGGAAAAGCCGATCGGCCGCGAGGTGATGCTGGCCGCGCGGCGCGCGCGCTGACGCCTTAAACCTTCAGCGTCCTGATCCCCTCGTTCAGCTTGCCGAGCAAGCCGAAGAACAGGTGCCGCTCGTGCACCGACAGCACCGAGAGCGCGAAGGATTCATGGGCCATGATGTCGGGCTTGATCGCCGCGACCAGCTTATGCCCCGCATCGGTCAGCGACAGTTCCACCGAACGGCGATCGGTATCCGATGGCGTGCGCTTGACCAGGCTGCGCCGTTCCAGCGCGTCCAACAGCTTGGTCATATTCGAGCGGCGGATCATCAGCGCGTCGCCCAGCACGCCGGCGCGCACACCCGGATTGGCGCCGATCACGACCAGCGCGCAATACACGCCGGGGCTCATCCGCGCATCGGCGAAGCGATCATGGAACAGCTGGAACATGCGCAACTGCACCATGCGCACGAAATAGCCGGCGAGATCGTCGAGCGCCGACAGATCGAGCGCAGCCAAATCGTCTCCCGCGGGAACGGCAACCGCCTTCCTCACTTTCGGCACTGCTTTCTTGACCGGCTTAGCCATCGCCTGCTTTGACCTGTTCCGTCCCATCGCGGCGCCCTTGATCGAGCGCCATTTAGTTATCTTGTATAACTACCTGCTTCACACGCCCGCTGCAATCGATGCCGATCGACGGCGAGCTGGTTCCCTTTATACCGCAGTAATGGGCTGATTTCGAGTATTGCCGCATAAGGGGGCAAACCGGCAGGCACGATCGCCTGGAAATTAGTTTCCGAGTTGACAATTCTCCGTCACGGACAGACGATAGCCGCCAGCGTCGCCAAGAGCGCTGCGCGTCCGCATGAACGGACGCCAAAAAGCCGGTGACAAGGCTCAACCATATCTGGGGAGGACTGTCGTGATTCGCCCATCCAAGACGATCGCCTTTGCCGCGGCCCTGATGCTGGGCACCGCCGCATCCGCTTACGCCGATATCAAAGTCGGTATCACTGCCAGCGCCACCGGCGCCGGCGCCATTCTCGGCACGCCCGAAATGAAGGCCGTGCCCGTCCTGCCGACCGAGATCGCCGGCCAGAAGGTGACTTACATCGCGCTCGACGATGCCTCCGACGCCACCAAATCGGCGACCAATGTCCGCAAGTTGGTGACCGAGGATAAGGTCGACGTGCTGCTGGGCTCCACGCTCACCTTCACCACCCTGCCCCTGATCGACATCGCCGCCGAGTCGAAGACGCCCCTGCTGGCGCCGACCGCTGGTTCGCAGCTGGTCGACCCGGTCGACGAGAAGCGCAAATGGGCCTTCAAGATCGTGCCGAACGATCATATCGGCGCGGTGGCCCTGGCCAAATACATGGCCGCGCAGAAGATCAAGACGGTCGGCTTCATCGGCTTCAACGACGCCTATGGCGAGACGTGGTCGAAGGAGATGAACGGCGCGCTGCCCGCCAACGGCATGAAGATCGTCGATAGCGAGGTCTATGCCCGCACCGACACCAGCACCACCGGCCAGGTGCTGAAACTGATCGCCGCCAAGCCCGATGCCGTCTTCATCGCGGCCTCGGGCACGCCGGCCGTCGTGCCGGAAAAGGAACTGCGCGACCGCGGCTATAAGGGTCAGATCTTCCAGACCCATGGCGTCGCCTCGCCCGGCTTCATCAAGGCCGGCGGCAAGGATGTCGAAGGCACGGTGATCTCGGCCGAGCCCTTCGTCGTTGCCGATCAACTGCCCGACAGCAATCCCTTCAAGAAGGTCGCGCTCGACTTCATCGCCAAGTACAAGGCCGCCAACGATGGCGCATCGCCCGCCATCTTCGGCGCGCATATGGTCGATGGGATGAGCATCGTGGCCGCGGCGGTTCCGGCAGCGCTGAAGAAGGGCCAGCCCGGCACGCCCGAGTTCCGCGCCGCCCTGCGCGACGCGATCGAGCAGACGCACGACCTCTATCTCAACAACGGCCTGCTCAGCATGAGCCCGACCGATCACTGCGGCTACGATCAGCGCTCGGCCCTGGTGATGAAGGTCGAGAACGGCGCGTTCAAGCTGATTCAGTAAGAAGCGGCGGGCGCGGCGATGAACCGCGCCCGCCACTTGCTTCGCTCTAGGTGCGTCCCGCGTTGTCTCAACCTTTCGACCGTCACCCCCGCGAAGGCGGGGGTCCAGGGCAGCATGGGAAACGGCTCTGGATTCCCGCCTTCGCGGGAATGACGAACTCTTAGGTAGTGCGCGTGGATCCCATCATCATCCTTTCCCTGGTGCAGGACGGTCTGGTCAACGGGGCGATCTATGCGCTGTTGGCCGTGGCGCTGGTGCTGGTCTTCGCCGTTACCCGCGTGATCCTGATTCCGCAGGGCGAGTTCGTCGCCTTTGCAGCGCTCTCCTTCGCGCAGATCCAGCAGGGGTTGAAGCCGGGCACGGCCGGGCTGCTGGTGGCGCTCGGCATCATCGCCTGCGCGCTCGACCTGATCCGCGACCGCCGGATGCTGACGATCAAGCTGATCGCGCGGCGGCTGATCCTCGATATCGCCCTGCCGGTCATCCTCTATTTTGCTGTCGCCTGGCTGGCGCCCAAACAGCCGGGCATGGCGGTGGCGATTATCCTGACGCTGCTGCTGGTCGCGCCGATGGGGCCATTCCTGTATCGTATCGCCTTCCGCCCGCTGGCCGATGCGTCGATCCTGGTGCTGCTGATCGCCGCGCTGGGCGTGCATCTGGCACTGACCGTTTTGGGCCTCGGTTACTTCGGACCCGAAGGGTTCCGCGCCGACCCGCTGATCGATGGCTCGATCGAACTGGGCGGGACGGTGATCCAGGCGCAGCAGATCATCGTGGTGGGCGTGTCGCTCGTCGTGATGCTGGGGCTTTACGTCTTCTTCGAGCGCACGCTCTATGGCAAGGCCCTGCGCGCCGTAGCGGTGAATCGCACGGGCGCGCGGCTGGTCGGCATCCCGATCAACCTGTCGGGCCAGACCGCCTTCGCGCTGGCCACGGTCATCGGCGCCATCTCCGGCATCCTGATCGCGCCGGTGACGATGCTCTATTACGACAGCGGCTTTCTGATCAGCCTGAAGGGGTTCGTGGCCGCCATCACAGGCGGGCTGAGCAACTATCTGCTCGCTGTTGCCGGTGCGTTCGGTGTCGGGCTCGTGCAGGCCTTCGCCGCCTTCTGGACCAGCAATTACATGGAAGTGGTCGTGTTCATGCTGATCGTTCCCGTGCTGGTGCTGCGCTCGCTGCGCGCATCGACGGTGGAGGATGAGGAATGAGCGCGGAGCGCGAAGGAGCGGTTGCGCGCAGCGCAGAGCGACGATGCTTTATGAGCGGCCGTCGCATGATCGCGCTGGTCGTCGCGGCCCTGTTCCTGGTGCTGCCGCTGCTGTCCATCGTGCCCGAGTTCTGGGTGGCGCTGCTCGATTATATCGGCATCGGCGCGCTGATCGCGGTCGGCCTCGTGCTGCTGACCGGCGTGGGCGGCATGACATCCTTCGGCCAGGCCGCCTTTGTCGGCTTCGGCGCTTACACCACCGGCGTGCTGACAACCCATTACGGTGTCTCGCCCTGGCTGGCCCTGCCCGCCGCGGTGATCGTCACCGGCGTTGCCGCGCTGATCCTCGGTTCGTTCACGGTGCGCTTGTCGGGCCACTACCTGCCGCTCGGCACCATCGCCTGGGGCATCAGCGCCTTCTACGTCTTCGGTAACTTGCAAATCCTCGGCGGGCATGACGGCATCACCAACATCCCGCCCTTGAGCCTGGGCGGCCACGCGCTGACCGGCGTGCGGCCCTATTGGGTTGTGGTGTGGGTGGCGGTGATCCTGGCGGTGATCGCGACCCAGAACCTGCTCGACAGCCGGCTCGGCCGCGCCATCCGTGCGCTGCGCCAGGGCGCGGTGGCCGCGGAATCTTTCGGCGTCGAGATCGCGCGCACCAAGCTGATCGTGTTCGTCTTCGCTGCGGTGCTGGCGGGCATCGCCGGCTGGCTCTACGCCCACTTCCAGCGTTCGCTGGGCGCAAGTGCCTTCGGTGTCTCGGGCGGCATCGATTATCTACTGATGGCCGTGATGGGCGGCACCGGGCAAGTATACGGCGCGCTGATCGGCGCGGGACTGGTGACCGTGCTGCGTGATGTCTTGCAGGACTGGTTGCCGCATCTGTTCGGCGCCAGCGGCAATTACGAAGACCTCGCCTTCGGTATCCTGCTGATCGCGATCCTGCAGGGTGCGCGCGAAGGCCTGTGGCCGATGATCGCGCGCCTGTTCCCGGCACCCAAGCCGCGCGCTGTGATTGCCGAGGTGCCGACGCCCGCGGTGCAAGCTGCCGCAAAATCGACCGGCCCCCTGCTCACGCTCGACACGGTGCGCAAGCGCTTCGGCGGTCTGGTGGCGGTCAATGGCGTCAGCTTCACGGTCGGCACTGGCGAGATCGTGGCGCTGATCGGCCCCAATGGTGCGGGCAAAAGCACGCTGTTCAACGCAGTGACCGGGATCGCGCCGGCCGATGAGGGCCGCGTGTTGCTGGGCGATGCGCCGATCCAGGGCGACTCGCCGCAGAATATTGCGCGACGCGGCATCGGCCGGACCTTCCAGCACGTCAAGCTGATCCCGGAACTCACCGTGCTTGAGAACGTGGCGCTGGGCGCGCATCTCCACAGCCGCGCCGGTCTGGTCGAAGCCGTGCTGCGCCTCGACCGCGCCGAGGAACGCAAGCTCTTCGCCGCCGCCGCCGCGCAGTTGAAGCGCGTGGGCATGGCCGACAACATGCACCGCACCGCGGGACAGCTGGCGTTGGGCCAGATGCGCGTGGTCGAGATCGCTCGCGCGCTCTGCTTGAACCCGTCGCTACTACTGCTCGACGAACCGGCCGCCGGGCTGCGCCTCAAGGAGAAACAGGCGCTCGCCGAAGTGCTGCGCGGCCTGCGCGCCGAGGGCATGAGCGTTCTCGTGGTCGAACACGATATGGATTTCGTCATGGGCCTGGCCGACCGAATCGTCGTGCTTGATTTCGGCGAGAAGATCGCCGAAGGCGCACCGGCCGTCGTGCGTGCTAACCCCGCCGTGATCGAGGCCTATCTCGGGGGTGTGGCATGAGCGCACCATCGCTTCTTGAGATCGCCAATCTCGCCGTTTCCTACGGCAAGGTCGAGGCCGTGCGCACCGTCTCGCTGGCCGTGCCGGCGGGATCGATCGTCACCGTGATCGGCGCCAATGGCGCGGGTAAAACCACACTCCTCAATGCAGCAATGGGCCTGCTTCCCAGCACGGGCAGCGTTACGTTCGATAGCTGCGATCAGCGCGGCATTGCCGTCGAAGCACGCGTGGCCGATGGGCTTGTCCTGGTTCCCGAGCGGCGCGAGTTGTTCGCCACCCTGCCGGTCGAAGACAATCTGCTGCTCGGCGCGTTCCGCCTCGGTAAGCGCGGCTCGGTTACCGAGTGTCTCGATGCCGTCTACACCAGCTATCCGCGGCTGAAGGAACGACGCAAACAGGTGGCCGGCACGCTGTCGGGCGGCGAGCGGCAGATGCTGGCGCTGGGCCGTGCGCTGATGAGCAAGCCGCGCCTGTTGATGCTCGACGAGCCGAGCCTCGGCCTTGCGCCGCAGATCGTGCGCGAAAGCATGCGCATGGTGGCGGCGCTGAAGGACAGCGGTGTCTCGGTGCTGCTGGTCGAACAGAATGCCCGCGCCGCGCTCGACATTGCCGATTTCGGCTATGTGATGGAGCTGGGCGAGATCGTCCTTAAAGGCCCCGCCGCCGATCTCGCTCGCGATCCGCGCGTCATCGAATCCTATCTCGGCCTGAGTGCGGCGCATCGCGCGGGCCCAGTCGAACACAGAGGGACACCATGAAGACCATGAACGTCGCCGAATTGGTGGCGATCGACGTCCACGCCCATGCCGAAATTCCCTCGCGCGGGCCCGACGACGATATGCCCAACAAGTTCGAGGAAGCGGCGCGCAAGTATTTCAAGGATCATCGCGAGCATCCGACGGTGCCGCAGATCGCGGCCTACTACCGCGAGCGCAAGATCGCCTGTGTCGTCTTCCCGGTGGACACCGAACGCTCGACCGGCCGCAAGCGCGTGTCGAACGAAGAAGTGGCCGAGCTCTGCAACGAGAACGGCGACATCCTGATCCCCTTCGCCAGTATCGATCCCTTGCGCGGCAAGATGGGCGCGCGCGAGGTGCGGACGCTGGTGAAGGACTACAAGGTTCGCGGCTTCAAGTTCCATCCGCAGGTGCAGGATTTCTGCCCCAACGACCGCAAGGCCTATGACGTCTACGCAGCGATCGAAGAGACCGGCCTGCCGACGATCTTTCACACCGGCCATTCGGGCATGGGCACCGGCATGCCGGGCGGCGGCGGTATTCGCCTGCGCTACGGCAACCCGATGTATGTCGACGATGTGGCCGTCGATTTCCCCAACATGCCGATCATCCTCGCCCATCCCTCCTGGCCGTGGCAGGACGAAGCGCTGTCGATCTGCCTGCACAAACCCGAGGTCTATATCGATCTCTCGGGCTGGTCGCCGAAATACTTCCCGCCGCAACTGGTGCAATACGCCAACGGCCAGCTGAAGCACAAAATCCTGTTCGGTTCGGACTACCCGCTGATCACGCCGGATCGTTGGATGGCCGATTTCGAGAAGGCCGGATTCAAGCCTGAAGTGCAGCCGCTGATCCTGAAAGAGAACGCGATAAAGGTTCTCGGCCTCGGAGGCGCGAAGCCATGAAGATCGACACGCATCACGCGCTGCCCGACTCGATCGCGGTCAAGATCGACGGGCCGATCGCCATCGTCAGTCTAACGCGCGCGGCCAAGCGCAACGCGCTCAACGATCCCACCGTGCTCGGCCTGGGCGATTTCTTCCGTGCGCCGCCCGACACGATCGGCGCCGTGGTGCTGCTTGGTGAGGGCGATCACTTCTGCGCGGGGCTCGATCTTTCGGAATTGCAGGAGCGCGACGCCGTCGAGGGCATGCACCATTCGCGCATGTGGCACGAAGCGCTCGACCGCATCTCATACGGCAAGGTGCCGGTGGTGGCCGTGCTGCATGGCGCGGTGGTCGGCGGCGGGCTCGAACTGGCGGCCGCCACTCACATTCGCGTGGCCGAGGCTTCGACCTTCTACGCCTTGCCCGAAGGCCAGCGCGGCATTTTCGTCGGTGGCGGTGGCTCGGTGCGCATCCCGCGTCTGATGGGTGTCTCCCGGATGGCCGACATGATGCTGACGGGCCGTACTTACTCCGCCGAGGAAGGATTACAGGCCGGTCTGTCGCAATATCTCGTCCCGAATGGCGAGGGCCTTGCCAAAGGTATCGAACTTGCCAAGAAAATCGCCGGCAACGCGTCGATGACGAACTTTGCCGTGATGCATGCCCTGCCGCGCATCGCGGACACGGGCCGTGACGAAGGCCTGCTGACCGAATCGTTGATGGCCGCGATTGCACAGAGCGCGCCGGAGGCCAAGGCGCGCATCCGCGATTTCATGCAGAAGCGCGCCGGCAGTAAGGTCGAGAAGAAATGAACGCAGCCGCGTTTTCGAGCGCGCCGTTCCGGAACGTCAGACTCGGGCCGCGCGAGACCGAGATCGAGCGCCGGGCCAATTTCGAGATCGTCCTGCGCTCGCCGCACGCCCTCGGCCCTTATCCGTCACGGCTGACCGAGAAGCTGATTCATTGGGCGAACCTAGCCCCCGACCGCATTTTCATCGCGCGGCGCGGTCCCGATGGCGCATGGATCAAACTCAGCTATGCCACCGTGCTCGACAAGGTGCGGCGCATCGGCCAGGCATTGCTCGACCGCAAGCTCTCGCCCGAACGGCCCATCGCGATCCTGTCGGAGAACGGGCTCGAACATGCGCTGATGGCGCTGGCGGCGATGCATGTGGGCATTCCCTATGCACCGGTCTCGCCGCCCTATTCGCTGGTCTCGACCGATTTCGGCAAGCTGAAATATGTGCTCGGCCTGCTGACGCCCGGCCTGGTGTTCGTGTCCCATGGCGAAAAATACGCGCGCGCCATCGCTGCCGCTACACCAGCGGACGCCGAGATCGTCGTGGTCGAAGCGCGGCTTGCGGGCCGCGCCACCACATTGTTCTCGTCGCTCGAAGCCACCACGCCTACTACGGCCGTCGACGAAGCCCATGCGCGGATCACGCCCGACACGATCGGCAAGATCCTGTTCACCTCGGGCTCGACCGGCATGCCCAAGGGTGTGATCAACACGCAGCGCCTGATGTGCAGCAACCTGGCGATGATCTTCGCAGCACTACCCTTCTGTGCCGACGGACCGCCGGTGATCGTCGATTGGCTGCCCTGGAACCACACTTTCGGCGGCAACCACAATTTCGGCATGATGCTTTACAGCGGCGGCACGCTCTATATCGATGACGGCCGCCCCGTTCCCGGCCCGATCAAGGAAACGGTGCGCAATCTGCGCGAGATCGCACCCACCATCTTCTTCAACGTGCCGCGCGGCTATGAAGAGCTGATCCCGTTCCTGCGCGACGACAAGGCGCTGCGCGAAACCTTCTTCAGCCGCCTCAGCATGATGTTCTATGCCGGCGCGGGATTGTCGCAGCCGGTGTGGAACGCGCTCGAGGAGCTGGCGGTGCAGACGATCGGCGAGCGCGTCATGATCATCACCGGACTCGGCGCGACCGAGACCGGGCCGTCCTCGATGTTCGCCAACTGGCCCGGCGGCCGCTCGGGCTTGCTCGGCCTGCCGGTGCCCGGCGTCGAACTCAAGCTGGTGCCTAACGAAGACAAGCTCGAAGCGCGCTTCCGCGGCCCCAACATCACGCCCGGCTATTGGCGCCAGCCCGAGCTCAACGAAAAGGCTTTCGATGCCGAAGGCTTCTATCGCATCGGCGATGCACTGAAATTCGTCGATCCTGCGAAACCTGAGGACGGTTTCCTGTTCGATGGCCGTATCTCGGAAGACTTCAAGCTGGCCTCCGGCACCTGGGTCAGCGTCGGCGGCATGCGCGAGAAGATCATCGGCGGCGGCGCGCCGCTGATCCAAGACGCGGTGATCACCGGCCTCGACCGCGACTTCGTCGGCGCGATCATCTTCCCGCGCCTCGACGAATGCCGGAAGCTGTGTCCCGATCTGCCGGCCACCGCGACTCAGGCCGAGATCGTCAATCATCCTGCCGTGCGGGCGCGCTTTCAGGAGTTGATCGACCGCCTCGCCAAAGCGAGCACCGGCAGCGCCAATCTGCTCCGGCGCCTGGTGATCGCCGATGCGCCGCCTTCGCTCGATCTGGGCGAGATCACCGACAAGGGTTCGATCAACCAGCGCGCGGTGATCACGCACCGCGGTGCCGTGGTTGAGGAGTTGTATGAGAAGATGCCCGCCGACAAAGTCGTCGTTGCCAAACTGTAGCGTCATGCCCGGCCTTGTGCCGGGTATCCACGTCTTGAAGGCGTGGATCACCGGGACAAGCCCGGTGATGACGGAAAACAAAATGCTGGGAGATCGGAAATGAACCCTACAGGACAATCGGCCATCGTCACCGGCGGCGGCTCGGGGCTAGGTGCCGAAACGGCGCGGCATCTCGCCAGAGCCGGGGCGAAGGTGGCGGTGCTCGACATCAATGCCGAGCAGGTGAAAAAGGTGGCCGCCGAGATCGGCGGGCTGGCGCTGGTCTGCGACGTCACCGACGCGAAATCGGCCGAGGCTGCCGTGGCCGAGGCACGCGCCAAGCATGGCGCTGCGCGCATCCTGATCAATTGCGCCGGCATCGGCCGCGCCAAGCGCATCGTCGGCAAGGACGGGCCGATGCCGCTCGAAGAATTCAGCACGGTGATTCAGGTCAACCTGATCGGCTCGTTCAACCTGCTGCGTCTGGCCGCCCACGACATGAGCAAGCTTGAACCGTTGGACGATGGCGAGCGCGGCGTGATTGTCTCGACAGCGTCGGTCGCGGCCTTCGAAGGCCAGATCGGTCAGGCGGCGTACTCGGCGTCGAAGGGCGGCATCGCCGCACTGACTCTCCCCGCCGCGCGCGAGTTGTCGCAATTCGGCGTGCGTGTGCTGGCGATCGCGCCGGGCCTGTTCATGACGCCGATGATGGGCGAGTTGCCGCCCGAGGTTCAGGAGAGTTTGGGCCTATCGGTGCCCTTCCCCAAGCGCCTCGGCAAGCCATCGGAATATGCGCAACTGGTGCTGCACATCGTCGAGAATCGGATGTTGAATGGTGAAGTGATTCGACTGGATGGCGCGCTGCGCATGGCACCGCGTTAAGGGCGAACTATCGAGGCTCGATCGTGTACCGTCGCCGGCGGCGGGGGAACGTCGCCGGCGACAGCACGACTGATAATCCCTCCTCCAATTGTCTCTCACCTTTACACAGTGTGTGACCGGAACCGTCTCCTCCGTCCCCGCGATCTCGTCGTAATGCCGAAGCATCTGCCGACACGAGCCAGCGTGGCGGCGGGACGATCGCTTTCGGGGGTGGTTCCGCGACAATCTTGTTCCAGTCACGCGCCGCATTGTTGTGAGCAGCATGTGACATAGAAATGACAGGGCAGCGATGCTGATCTGGACAGCCGCTTTGACCTGATCGCCGGGCTCCCGTAAGTTCGAAGAAACAACTGAGCTTAAGGCTATGGGCGACAAGACCGAAACGCGCGACGCTTACCGCCACTTTCTCGCGATCCCGACGCGTTGGATGGACAACGACGTGTATGGGCACGTCAACAATGTTGTCTATTACAGCTATTTCGACACGGTCGTGAATCAGTGGCTGATCGAGCAAGGCCTGCTCGATTATCTCAACAGCGCCGTGGTGGGCTTGGTGGTCGAGACCTCATGCGCGTATTTCAAGCCCATCGCGTTTCCCGATTTCGTTCATGCGGGATTGCGTGTCGCCCATATCGGCAAGACCAGTGTGCGCTACGAAGTCGGCCTGTTCCGCAACGACGAGACGACCATCGCCGCGGCGGGGCACTTCATCCATGTTTATGTGACGCGCGCCGACAATAAGCCAGCACCGCTGTCGGATGCGATGCGAGCAGCGCTCGGGCGATTGACGGTCGGTCCGTAGACCTGTTATTGCGAGCAATCGCGAAGCAATCCACCGTCGCGCACAATCTGGATTGCTTCGTCGCTATCGCTTCTCGCAATGACACAGGAAGGATTCGTCATTGCGCTGCGGCACAATCGTTTGCGCCCTTTGAAGGCGCAGGGCGCACGCTGCTATAGTTCGCTCAATCATCCTGCCGTGTCACTGACTGGTTCGGATGCTCGTTCTCCGGCCGGCGGCAGACGTTTTTCCTCGCCCTCAGGTTCGGGAGAAACACCCATGACAGAACACACAATCAGAGATCCGATGGCCTGGACCATTTCGCAGGTCGAGCATGTCGCGCATGGCATCGGCACGATCGGTCCCGCCCTTCACCATGTCGGCGAAATGGCGCATTCGCCCGCGCCGGCCGTACGCCGCATCACCACCCACGATCTGATCGACGCGATGCGCAGCGGCTTTGCCGATATGGAAGCCTATCGCAGCGACGTCTTCTTCCTGATCTTCGTCTATCCCATCGTCGTCGCGATTCTCGCCAGCGCCGTGATGGGTGCCTATCTGTTGCCCCTGCTGTTCCCACTCGCCTCGGGTTTCGCCATCATCGGCCCGGCCTTCGCGGTGGGCCTCTATGAAATGAGCCGGCGGCGCGAGGAGAATCTCGACACCAACTGGCTCAACGGCCCCGCTGTTCTGCAACGTCCGGCCATCGGCAGTATCGCCATCCTCGCGATCGGCCTGGCGCTGCTCTTCCTGGTGTGGATCTTCGCGGCTTGGCAGATCTATCTGGCCACGATGGGTCCCGATCTGCCGACATCCTACGACACGTTCGTCCGCGACCTGTTCGGCACCACCGCCGGGCTTGAGATGATCGTGGTCGGCGTCGTCGTCGGCTTCCTGTTCGCGCTGCTGGCTATGACGATGAGCGTCGTCGCCTTCCCGATGATGGTGGATCGCGACTGCGGCCTCGACACGGCGGTCACCACGTCATTCCGCGCGGTGATGGCCAATCCGGGCCCGATCGCGCTATGGGGCTTGATGGTTACGGCCGGGCTGATCCTCGGCGCGATCCCGCTGTTCATCGGGCTGATCGTGGTGCTGCCGGCGCTCGGCCACGCGACCTGGCACCTCTACCGACGGCTGGTGAAGGACTAGCGCCCTACCACGCCGCTTCGTAGAGGCGCAGCGCGTCTTTCTCGGTGACGGTACGCGGGTTGTTGACCAGCAGCCGCGTTTGCTTCATCGCGTCCGCGGCCAGCATCGGCACGGCATCGGCAGGAATGCCGACATCGCGTAGCCGCTGTTGCAACCCGATGCGCGTCGACAGCGCGGCGAGCTTTTCCGCCAGCGCCATCGCGCGCGCCTGCGAGCCGAGTTCGGCCAATTCGGGAAAAGCGCAAGGCGCGATCTCGGTATAGGCCATCGCGGCCGTCTCGGCGTTGAAGCGCAGCACATGCGACAGCATCAGCGCATTCGAGAGACCGTGCGGCACGTGGTAATGCCCGCCGATCGGATAGGCCAGTGCATGCACCGCCGCCACCGGCGAATTGGCGAAAGCCTGGCCGGCCAGCATCGCGCCCAGCAGCATATCGCCACGCGCTTTCTTGTCCGACCCCACGGCCACCGCGCGCTCGATCGATCCGCCCAGCAGACGCAGCGCCTCCTGCGCCAATGCCCGCGACACCGGATTGTTATTGGGGCTGGCCGAGGCATAGGCCTCGATCGCATGCACCATCGCGTCGACACCGGTGGCCGCGGTGACATGCGGCGGCAGACCGATCGTTAGGTCGGGATCGAGCAACGCGATATCGGGCAGGATGATCGGCGAGACCACGCCTTTCTTCTCGGCGCCACCAGTGGTGACGATCGAAATCGGCGTGACTTCCGATCCCGTGCCGGCGGTGGTCGGCGCCAATAGCAGCGGCAGGCGCGGCCCCTTGGCGTTGCCGATGCCGTAGATGTCGCCAAGTTTCTCGCGGCCCGTCGCCAACAACGCGACCAGCTTCGCCGTGTCCATCGACGACCCGCCGCCCAGGCCGATCACAGCCTCGGCCTTGAACGCCCGCGCCGCCGCAGCCGCACCTTCGATCACATGTTCCGGCGGATCGGCCTCGACATCGGAATAGACCGACACCTCGATCTTGGCCTCGGCCAGGGACTTCAGTGCCGGTTCGATCACGCCGGCTTTCAACAGGCCGGGATCGGTGACCAGGACGATGCGTCGTCCCAGTTGCGCTGCAGCGATCTCACCCAGCCGCGCCACGCTGCCTTCGCCGAAAACGATCCGGCCGGCCGTATTGAAGGTGAATTGTTTCATTCCAATGTCCCGTTGCTGTCCCAAAAGTGTAGCGGTGGCAGCCTCTTATGCCAATCTATCCTCGATAGTCGGGGTGGGCACGGGTGTATCGCCAGAGCCCAATCCTATATAGTATCGGGTAACCCTAAGACCGACGATCGATCGGGAGGCAACACCATGACGGATAAAGCGAATCCCCTGCGTCAACTCGGCCAGCGCGGCCAGGCCGTGTGGCTGGACTATCTGCGGCGCGATCTGTTCGACGGCGAATTGAAGACGCTGATCGACCGCGACGGGCTGACCGGTATGACCTCGAATCCCTCGATTTTCGAGAAGGCCATCGCCAGCGGCAAATACGATGCCGATATCGTCTCCGCCGTCGCCGCCAACAAGGCGATCGGCGATGTCGAGCTTTACGAGCATATGGCCATCGCCGACATTCAAAAGGCGGCCGACCAGCTGCGCGTGGTCTATGACAAGACCGGCGGCAAGGACGGTTTCATCAGTCTCGAAGTCTCGCCGAAGCTGGCGAACGACACCAACGGCACGATCGAAGAAGCGCGCCGCCTGTGGAAGACCGTCGGCCGCGACAATCTGATGGTGAAGGTGCCGGGCACCAAGGCCGGCATTCCGGCGATCCAGCAGCTGACCGCCGATGGACTCAATATCAACATCACCCTGCTGTTCTCGCAGGATGCCTATAAGGCGACCATCGAGGCCTATGTTGCGGGTCTTGAGGCACGCGCCGCCAAGGGCCAGCCGGTCGACAAGATCGGCAGCGTGGCCAGCTTCTTCGTCAGCCGCATCGACAGCATGGTCGACGATGCGATCGAGAAGAAGATCGCGGCCAAGGATCCCAAGGCCGGAGCGCTGTCGCCATTGCGCGGCAAGTTCGCCATCGCCAATGCCAAGCTCGCCTATCAGCATTATCTCACGGTGCTTGCCAGCCCGCGCTGGAAGGCTTTGGCGGCCAAGGGCGCCAAGGTGCAGCGCCTGCTCTGGGCCAGCACCGGCACCAAGAATAAGGCCTATCCCGACACGCTCTATATCGACGAGTTGATCGGGCCCGACACGGTCAACACCATGCCGCCCGCCACCATGGACGCCTTCCGCGACCATGGCAAAGTGCGCGAGAGCCTGCTCGAAGACGTGGCTGGCGCGCATAAGGTATTCGACGGCGTGTCGGCGGGCGGGATCGATCTCGGCCCGATCATGGACCACCTCGTCGCCGACGGTGTGAAGCAGTTCGAAACCGCGTTCGACACGCTGCTCGGCGCCGTGAAGAGCAAACGCGCCAGCAAGGCGGCTTAAGATACGGGAGTTTTAAATAGCGTCATCGCCGGGCTTGACCCGGCGATCCACGCCTTTACCCGAGTACAGAAAGAAGACGTGGATGCCCGGCTCAAGGCCGGGCATGACGTCCCAAATTAAATACTCCGCGTCCTCGTCACTTCTTCAACGGCACGTGGCCGCCGAAGCCTTTGCGCATGGCGGAGAGCAGCTTCTCGGCGAAATTGACCCGGTCGCGCGAGCGGAAGCGGGTATAGAGCGCGGCCGACAGCACCTCGGCGGGCACGGCTTCGTCGATCGCCGCATTGATCGTCCAGCGCCCCTCGCCTGAATCGTCGACCTGTGCGGAATAGCCGTCCAGGGCCGAGTCGGTGGCCAGTGCCTGAGCCGTCAGATCGAGCAGCCAGGACGAGACCACGCTGCCGCGCCGCCAGACTTCGGCAATGTCCGCCACATTCAGACTGAGACGGCGTTCCGGCGGCAGTTGTTCGCTGTCGGCATGCTTCAGAATGTCGAAGCCTTCGGCAAAGGCCTGCATCAGGCCATATTCGATGCCGTTATGGACCATCTTCACGAAGTGCCCGGCGCCGACCGGACCGACATGGAGATAGCCCTGCTCGGCGCGCGGATCGCCCGAGCGGTTTGGTGTCTCGGGCACAGAGCCTTTGCCGGGCGCGAGGGTGGCGAAGATCGAATCGAGGCGTTCGAAGGCTGCCTTGGCTCCGCCGACCATCAGACAGTAGCCGCGCTCCAACCCCCAGACGCCGCCGCTGGTGCCGACATCCATATAGTCGATCTTCTTCTTGGCGAGTTCGGTGCCGCGGCGGATATCGTCCTGCCAGAAGGAATTGCCGCCATCGATGATTGCGTCGCCCGCCGACATCAAGCCAGCGAGTTCGTTGACGCAGTCCTCGGTGATCTTGCCGGCCGGCAGCATCACCCACACGGCGCGCGGCGGGGTCAGCGCTTTGACCATGGCTTGCAGATCGCCAACGCCGGTGACGTTCTTTTCCTTGGCCAGGGCGCCGACCACGTCGGCCGCACGATCGTAGACAACGCAGTTATGCCCGGCCTTGGTCAGCCGCCGGACGATGTTTCCGCCCATGCGACCCAGGCCGATGACTCCGATTTGCATTTTTTGGCTCCCCGAAAGAATGAGCGCGAGAGGAAAACCCATTCTGCCCGTTATCGGGGCGGGCCGCCATCCGCTCGTAGAAACACCAACGGCGCCGCTGTTTGCCAGCGGCGCCGCCGTGTGCCGTCACAGAACTGACGTCAGACGATCACAATGCCGGGGGGCGGCGGCCCGAGAACAGGCCACCAACCAGCGACACGAGGAAGAGGATCAGGAACACGAAGAACAGGATCTTCGCGATCTCGACCGAGATGATCGTGATGCCCGTGAAGCCCAGCAGGGCTGCAATCAGGGCGATCACGAAAAAGACAGCGCTCCAATAGAGCATAATCGGTTCCTTTCTTTGCGAATCCCAAAGGCCCGACGTTGTCCGTCGTGTCATTCGCAGAGTCGTCTTCTTTTGCGGCGTAAAAAGGGCTGGCCCGTGCCGCGCCCGCCATACTCGCCTGATCAGCGGATAATGCTGGTTACTTTTCTGTGGTCGATGGGTCCTGCCCCAGCTTTCTCCTTATCCTGCCGCGATCTTTGGCCAGCCTCGCTCGTTATTGGTGGTGATGCGCATCACTGAAGAGAAGGAGTCGAGGCATGGCTCGCGGCGACAAGACGAAATACAGCGACCAGCAGAAGCGCCAGGCCCGTCACATCGAAGAGAGCATGGAAGCCCGCGGCATGGGTGAAGACGAGGCGGCCGGCCGCGCCTGGGCGGTGGTCAACAAAATCACCGGCGGCGGCAAGAAGAACGGCTCAGGCCGCGGCAAGAAGATCAACAAAGGTCCGTCGCGTAAGGGCGGCAAGCTCGGCGGCAAGGCTGCAGCATCGCGCCCTAAGAGTGCGCGCTCAGCCTCGGCTAAGAAGGGTGCCCGCACTCGCGCGACCACTCGCAAGACGACGGCACGGAAAACAGCAAGAAGGAGGTCGGCATGAAATACGCGTTCCTGTGGCTCATCGGCGTACCGATTCCCGTATTGATCATCGGGTATCTGATATTCCACTGAGCAGCGAAAGCAACTTCGCTGCCAGGGTTCGAGGCTTTGCTTTCGCAAAGCACCTCATCATGAGGGTTCTCTTTCAAAGAAAATCCTCATCTTGAGGTGCGAGCGTAGCGTGCGACGTATACGTCGCACGAAAGATGGGCCACAAAGTAAGCTCGCCTTAGACTTCGAGGCCGCTCGGCACCGGCACGTTGTCAGGCGTGACCGTCATGCCCGAATGCAGCGCCAGCGTTTCGATCAGCGTGGCAAAATCCTGGGCCAGATAGGCCTCGGGGTCGGTCTTGGATTTGGCGATGCCGTAATGCGATTGCAGAACCTCGCGCGTCGCGGTGGTGATCGGCATCGCCACGCCCATCTTATGAGCCGCGTCGAGACCGAGATCGAGATCCTTGCGCAACAGCGGCACGGTGAAGGTGGTGGTGAAATCGAGATTTGCCAGCGCCGGTGATTTGTACTGGGTGAAGACCGAACCCATCACGCTGTTGTTCATGAATTTGAGAAAGGCGTGGCGCGGCACGCCAGCCTTTTCCGCCAGCAGCGTGATCTCGATCAGATTCTCGATGACGACGCCGAGGAAGACGTTGTGGGCGATCTTGCAAATCCGCGCGAGATCGCCGTCGCCGGCATAGGTCACGCCCCTTACGGCGAAAGCACCGAGGATCGGATCGACCTTGTCGAACGCCGCCTTCGGGCCGGAGACGATGCAGGAGAGCTTGCCGGCCACCACGCATTTCGGATTGCCGCTGACGGGTGCGGCTAGGAACTGCACACCCTTCGCCGCCAGCTTGTCGCGAATCTCTTTCGATTCCTCCATGCCGATGGTCGAGCAATCGACGATGATGCCCGGCACCTTGGCGGCGTCATCGGCGGCGAGGCCACCCTTGCCGAAGCAGACCTCGGCCAGATCCTTGCCGGTGGAGAGCATGGTGATCACCACATCGGCGCCGCGCAGCGCTTCCATCGAATCGACGATGGTCGCGCCGAGCTTCGCCAAAGGCTCGGCCTTCGACCGCGTGCGGTTCCACACCTTCAGCGGGTGCTTGGCCTTGAGTACACGCTCCGCCATCGCGGCGCCCATGCGGCCGATGCCGATCCAACCGATTTCCATTTCTTCCTCCGGGAGCTTTTGCTGTTCGTTCAATATTCGTTGGCGACCGGCAGGTCTTGTGCCGGATAGAGCGTGATCACCTTGCAGCCGGTGTCGGTGACCACGACTTCCTCTTCGATGCGCGCCGCCGAGATGCCGTCCGATGCCGGGCAATAGGTCTCGAGCGCGAAGACCATGCCGGTCTTGATCTCGGTCGGCTCGGTGAAGGAATTGAGCCGGCTGATGATCGGGCGCTCGTGCAGTCCCAGCCCCAGCCCGTGGGCGAATTCGAGGCCGAACGCATCCATCTCGCCATTGAAACCGATCTCTTCGGCCTTCGGCCAGGATTCGGCGACATGATCGGAACGCACGCCGGGCTTGATCATGGCGATCGCCGTATCGATCCATTCGCGGGCACGCTTGTACGCATCCTTCTGCGACACCGTCGCCCGACCGACGGCAAAGGTGCGGTAGTAGCAGGTGCGATAGCCCATATAGGACTGGATGATGTCGAAGAACGCCTGATCGCCGGGACGCAGCAGGCGGTCGGTGAAGTTGTGCGGATGGGGCGAACAGCGTTCGCCCGAAATCGCGTTGATCGCTTCAACGCAGTCCGATCCTTTTTCGTAGAGATCGTGATTGGCCAGCGCGACGATCTGGCTTTCTCGCACGCCCGGCTTCAACGCCTCGGCGATTTTCCAATAGGTGCCGTCAACCATTGCCGCCGAGGTGTTGAGCAACATCAGCTCGTCCTGGCTTTTGATCTCGCGCGCATCGAGCATCATCTGCTGGCCGTCGCGCACATCGAGGCCGACGCGCTGCAGCTCGAACAGCATCGGCGGTTCGACCAGATCGACGCCGATCGGCATGTCGGCCACGCCCTCTTCCACCAGGATCGATTTGATCTCTTCGGCGGCCCTGCGGAACAGGCCGACATTGGGGTGGATCGCGCCACGCAGACCCAGCAGACCGGCGCGGCAATGATCGTGATGCAGCCAGGGCGCGTAGAGCCGGTGATGCTTGGCGGCCGAGCCGAAATCCCAGACATAGGGATCGCCATTGCCGGTGAGCAGGCAATAGCGCGTCAATTTGTCGCGCGCCCATTCGCCGATCACGGTCGACGAGATATAGCGGATGTTGTGCTGATCGAAGGTCAGGATCGCGCCGAGGCCCGATTGCGCGAGCGCGATGCGCGTACGGCCGAGACGGTACTTGTGCAGGCGGCGGAAATCGACGCGCTGCTCGAAATCGACCGCCATCTGGCCCAGCGCCATGATCGGCCGGCTCCAATCGTGATGCGGATCGATATCTTCGGGGCGGACGACGACAGGTTCGCGCTTGTCTTTGGCCATTGGGTCCCTCGCGTTTCCTTGAGGCACGATCTTGGCGTGTTTACGTTGGACGCTCAATCTGAGAGTCCAGGTATGTTCGGACACTAAGAACACAAAAGTCGTCATGCCCGGACTTGATCCGGGCATCCACGCGGTACCGCAAGAAAGTCGTGGATGGCCGGGTCAAGCCCGGCCATGACAAAAAACGACGCAGGACTTTATGGCCTACAGGTGCTCCAGCCACACATCGAGCACGGCGCAGCGCTTTTCCTCGCGTACCACGCGCAGCGCCTCGACAATGGCCCCGTCCACATCCTCGACCCGCTTCACCGCGCGCGCATAGGCGCCGCCGGCCGCGGCCGCGATCTGCGAATAGTCGGGCGGCGGATCGAAGCTGACGCCGATCTCGTTGGCCTTGCTGGCATAGCCATTGGGGTGCACGGCCAGCGCCGAGAACTTCGGTGCTTTCCACCCGCGGTTGTTGTAGACCACCTGCAGGAACGGCGTTTTGTATTGCCGCGCCATCCAATGCACGGTCGACGGGATCGAGAACATGTAGCAGCCGTCCCCTGACAGCGCGACCACATCCTTGTCGGGCGCCGCCAGTTTGGCGCCGATCGCCGCACCGCCGTTCCAGCCCAGCGAGCCGCCGCCGCTGCCGAAGAACGTGCCCGGCTTGGTCTTGGCGATGTGATCGCAGATGACGTGATAGTTGGTGATGCCTTCGCTGAGCACGATCGCGTCGGCATCGATATGCTTGCGCACGCAGGCGGTGAGGTATTCAGGCGTGATCACACCGTCGGTCGGCTTGGCTTCGAGCTTGGCGAGCTTGTCACGCCGCGCCTGATGCTTGGCCGCGTAGTGATCGCGCCGCGCCTTGACAGCGGCGGCATCGAGCGTGATCCCGTCGAGATAGGCGTTCATCTGCGCCAGCGCTGTCGCAGCATCCGCCTGGAAGCTCTTGCGCGCGCGCAGATACCAAAGCGGCATCGACTCCTTCAGCGGGTCGACGTCGATATGATAGATCGCCGCATCGGCCGCAGGCTTGTTGACCGTGGGAATCCAGGGCACGTCGCTATCGATCACCAGAACCACATCGGCTTCGGCAAGGATCTCGTTCTGGAACGGATGGTTCCAGTGATTGCCCTGATAGAAAACGCTGTCATGCGGAAAGTTCATCGACATCGGCACGGATTCGAGCAGGCCGACACCGAGGCGCTCGCAGAACGTGGCAAGCTCGGCCACCGCTTCGGGCTTACGTCCGACATAGGTGGTGACGATCAGCGGCCGCTTTGCCTTGGCCAGCACATCGACCAGCAGCGCGACACCATCGGCAGGCATCGGGATCGGCGCGACAGGCGTCCACTGGCCGATATCGGTCTCGCGCTTCTCGCCTTCCTGCTCCATCACCTCGCGCGCGCCGACCAGATACACCGGGCCCTTGGGATCGCTATGCGCGATCTGCATCGCGCGATGCACGATCGGCTTCACGTTTTTGCCCGAGCGCAGCTCGTTGTCGTATTTCATATACTCGCGGACGATGCCGCGCTGATCGTGTGTATCCTGAATCCAATGGATGAACTCGTTACGGCTGCCGGGATGCTCGCCTTCCTGCGTGAAGGGCGAAAGCCCGGCGAAGATGAAGACAGGCGCGCGGCCACGGGCGGCATTGTGCACGGCGCCGGCGAGCGACTGTGTGCCGCAATCCACATGCACCACCACCGCCTGCGCCTGGCCCGATACTTGGGCGAAGCCCTGCGCACAGGTCATCGCCACCATTTCATAGGGGCTGGTGACGATGGTCGGGATCTTGCGGCCATGCGCATGCGCTTCGGCGATCGCTTCGACCAGCGCCGGATGGTCGCTGCCGAAATTCGCGAAAATGTACGAAACCCCCGCTTCCCCCAGGGCCTCCAGCAACGCGGTGCTCGCGCTATACATACCGATCAGGCTCCCAGTGGTCTCGGCGCCGGTTCAGCCCAGCGCGTCGTAAATCTTGCGCAACAGCGCGATGAACTCGTCTTTCTTCCCGCCCACCAGCTCGTCCAGCATCCGGTCGTGAAGCTTGGCGTGGCGCGTCAGATCCTTCAGCACCTGCTCGCCCGCTTTGGTCAGCGTCAGATGCACGCGGCGGCGATCGGTCTCGGACGGTTTGCGATCGATCAGCCCACGACGCTTCAAATCCTGGATCAGCGGCGTCATGGTCGATTTGTCGCGCGCGATGGCGCGGCCCAGAGCGCCGAGCGTGATGCCCGGGTTGTTGTGCAGCACCACCAGCGCAGCAAACCGGCCGGGCTGAAGATTCCTCTGCCCCGTATTCCGTGCAAAGCCGCGGAACGAGGCGTCCTGCGCCAGCCGCAGATGGAAGCCGATGAAATTCTCGAGCAGACCGAGTTTGACGTCGCCGATCAGCACAGCCTCGTCCCCGGCCTTCTTTTTCGTTGTCGCGCGCACCTTCGCCTCGTCTGTTCATGTCCGACCAGCGGCCCCGATTACACGCTCATGCCGCCATCGACCATGAGCAGCAGGCCCGTGGTGAAGGTGCTTTGATCCGAAGCGAGATACAATACGGATTTGGCGATTTCGTCGGGCGTGCCGTGCCGGCCCAGCGGAATCATTTCGTTGAAGAATTCGGCGCCGTCGCGATTGATGGCTTTCGATAATCCCTCTTCGACATTGGCCTGGAAGCCGTTGTCGATCGGCCCGGGATGGACGGTGTTGACGCGGATGCGGCGCGGTGCGAGTTCCTTGGCCAGGCAGCGCATCAGCCCCACCTGCGCATGCTTGGCGGTGATGTAAGCATAGACGCCTGGATCGCCGCGCGTGCCGGCCACGCTTGAGGTGATGATGATGCTGCCGCCGTCGTTCATCTGCGGCACCGCATATTTCGCGACCAGGAACGCGCCCTTCACATGGACGGCGTAGACGGCTTCAAACACCTCTTCGGGATAATCCTGGATCGGCGCGATGGTGCCGAAATTGCCCGCATTGCTGAACACCACGTCAATCTTGCCCCACTTTTTAACGGTGGCGGCAACACATTCCTGCACGCTCGCGGCTTTGCTGACATCGCAGACCATCGACGCGCCGCGCTCGCCGAGAACGGCCACGGCCTTTTTCAGATCGGCTTCGTTGCGATCGACGATCATCACCTTCGCACCTTCGGCAGCGAAGAGCTTCGCGGTCGCCAAGCCGATACTGCCGGCGCCACCGGTGATGAAGCAGACCTTCCCGTCGAGTGCGGCCATCTTGTTTCTCCCTGGTGCCTGCGCTCAAAGCGCGGCGTTCTTTCTTTATTGCCCAACGGCGGAGCCTTGATCCACCATCGTCTTGTGCAGATGCGAAGAGCCCGAAAACCTCCCTCTTCCTGGCGTCTTCAAATCAGCATATCGTTTGTATACCAAACTAAATCAAGTCGCACCAGATGGGAGGTTGCCGTGCCCGAGAAGCCCAATGCCGAGTTCTGGCGCAGTCTGAAGCCGATCGAGCGGGTGTTTCAGCCCGATGCCCTGCCCGAGGCCTATATCCCCAACGCGGCCACCGATGACGAACGCTATTATGTGCCCTTCTCCGAGACCGTGTTCTCACGCCCCCTCTGGATTTCGCCGCATCAGAACAAGTGGTGCGACATCTTGATGGCCAAGGGCGCGGGACTGGTCAATCGGCACTACCATCCGCATGAGGTGTTCGCCCTCACCCTCTCGGGCAAATGGGGCTATCTCGAACACGAATGGACGGCCACCGCGGGGGATTTCGTCTACGAGACGCCCGGCGAAGGCCACACGCTGGTGGCCTATGAACACAAAGATCCGATGAAAGTCTTTTTCATCGTCAAAGGCCCGCTGATCTGGCTCGACAATGAGGGCAAGTCGGTCGGCCATTTCGACGTGCACGACTACATCGCGCTGTGCAAAGCGCACTACAACAAGATGGGCTTTCCCGAGGATACGATCGAGTCGCTCTACCGCTAGATCACTTTTCTACGCTATCGGCGCTATGCGTGCCGTAAGTGCTCACCAGCTTGCGCGTGATCTTCACCATATCGGCCTCGTCGCGCTCGATGCCGTAGACCGTCAGCGGAAAATTCAGCGGCTTCTGTGCCTCCCAGATCGCATCATGCTGGTCGGGCGGCAGAATCTGTGCGGGATCGCCAACCGCAACCCAGCCGATGGGAACCGTCGCACCCGGCTCAAGCACCGTGCGCAGATGGACGATACCGTTGATGCGCACTTCGGCGCCCTTGCCGATGCGCGCGGCATGGAAGACCGACGCGCCGGTGGCGATGAAGACCTCGTCGGCCACCGTACAGCCGACCACATGGGCATGCGGCCCGATGAGACAGTTGTTGCCGATGCTGAGGCTGTGCAGCGCCGACGACCGCAGCACCGCATTTTCCATGACGATGCATTCGCGGCCGATCGCGATCGAACCACCCTCGGCGATCACCTGCGCCCCGAACAGAATGCGGCAGCCGGGACCGACCGTGACATCGCCGCACAGCACCGCATTCGGCGCGACATAAGCGGTGGGATCGACACGCGGCGTCTTGCCAAGATGGGTAACGATCATCGCAGGACTCCCTATGGACGGTGGCGAATGAAATGGACCTTTCCGGTCCTATTTTCACGCGCCTCGGATCGAGATCAAGAGCGCGCCGCATATAGGCGCCACCGGAAACTCGTGCCCTATGGACGAACTGCGCGGCGTCTGCTCTATAACGGGCATGGATTTCCGCAGCGACAACACCAGCGGCGTTTCGCCCGCGATCATGGCGGCCTTGGCCGCCGCCAATACCGGCACGGCCTCGGGCTATGGCGACGATCCGATCTCGCAGCGGCTCAACACGCGCATCGCCGAGATTTTCGAGCATGAGGTCACGGTGTTTCCGGTGGCCACCGGCACCGCCGCCAATTCGCTGGCGCTGGCCACGGTCACGCCGAATTGGGGCGTGATCTATTGCCACGAGGGCGCCCACATTGCCAATGACGAATGCGGCGCACCGGAGTTCTATACCGGCGGCGGCAGCCTGATCCGCATCCCCGGCGAACATGGCAAGCTGGCCCCGGCCGAGATCGAATCGCGCATCGCCGGCGCCGGCCGCGTGCACAACACCCAGCCCGCGGCGATCAGCTTGAGCCAGGCGACCGAAACCGGTGGCGTCTATACGCCCGCACAGCTCGGCGCGATTTCCGAACTCGCCAAACGCCACAAGCTGGCCCTGCATGTGGACGGCGCACGCTTTGCCAATGCTATCGCCGCACTCGGCTGCTCGCCCGCCGATCTCTCCTGGAAGTCGGGCATCGATGTGCTGAGCTTCGGCGCGACCAAGAACGGCGCCATGGCCGCCGAAGCCGTGATCTATTTCGGCGCGGCGCACACCGCCACGTTCGGCTATCGCCGCAAGCGCGCCGGGCATCTGTTCTCGAAGATGCGCTATCTCTCGGCGCAGCTCGATGCCTATCTGACCGACGATCTGTGGCTGAAGAACGCGCGCAACGCCAACGCGATGGCCTCGAAGCTGGGCGCAGGCCTCGCCGCGATCAACGGCCTCAGCCTGCTCTACCCGGTCGAAGCCAACGAGGTTTTCGTCAACCTGCCCGACGCGATGATCCGCACGCTGGAGGCCGAAGGCTTCGGCTTCTACCGCTGGGGCGGCCCGACCGCCACCTGCCTGCGTCTGGTCACCAGCTTCCAGACGACGGAAGCGGACGTGACCAAGTTCGTCGCCGCGGCGAAGAAGCACGCTCGGTAGTGTCCGTCACCCCGGAAACGCGCAGCGTTATCCGGGGTCCAGAGCAACGGCTCGGAAGCCGCTTCGCGGGAATATCTCCTGGATTCCGGATCTGCGCTTCGCATCATGCGATGCATGACACTCAGCTTGTCCGGAATGACGCTTCAGTAATTCGAAATCTCGATTAGGTTCTGATCGGGATCGCGCACATAAACCGAGCGCAGCGTGCCGATCGCGCCGGTGCGCGGCACCGGGCCTTCCTCGATCGCCACATTGCACGCCTTCAGATGCGCGATCACATCACCCATCGGCGTCTCTGTGATCAAGCAGAGATCGGCCGAACCCGGTGTCGGCGTTTTCGCCTTGGGTTCGAACTCATGCCCGGCCCGATGCAGGTTGAATTTCTGCAGGCCGAAGACCAACGCCGTGCGTTTGGCCGCGGTCTCGCCGAAGGTTTCGACCCGCATGCCCAGAGCGCGCGTATAGAAGGCGCAAGTGACGTCGATGTCTTTCACCGTAAGGACGACATGATCGATGCGGTCGATGGCGAAGGGCATCGCGTCTAGGCCTCCAATACGGTGACGGTATCGCCCACCGTGATCGGCCCGCCGCCATGGACATGGAGGTTGAGCCCAAGATCGGCATGGCCGTAGGAGTCAATCATCGCGCGTGGGATATTCATGTCGCGCTCACCCGTCGCGGGATCGACATTGACGGCCGCGCAGCGCGCGTTACGGCGATCGACATAACAGCGCGTGCCGCCGATCGAGAGCGTCGCGCCGATCCATTGATGTTCGATCCAGGGCTCCAGACCATCGACATAGATATTGGCGCGGAAGCGGCGCAGATCGAGACCCTCGCCCCATTTTTCTTCCATATGGCGAATGCTGGCCAGATTGATCAGCGAGACGGTCTTGTCCTTGCTGTCCATGAACTCGCCATTGGCGGCAGTGACGAAGCGCGGCGCGCTTGGAATATTGTCGCCCACCAGCCCGCGGAAGAAACCTTCGATCGTCTTGCGCTCGCCAGCGTCATCGACATTTGCGGCCAGGATCGGCACACCGTCCTGCCACACCACCAACCGCCGCGTGGTCTCGTCAAATTCCGTGCGTATCGCGGCCAGTTGCTCGTCGAGCATCAGGCAGAGGAAGTTGGATTTGCGCGCCCAGGCCGGCCTATCGGGATCGACCGCCCCGCCCGGCCGGGTCAGCGCGAAGATCCGGTCATAGGGCAGGCCCTGGCCCTCGGTCAGGGTTACGGTATCCAGCGCCTCGGGCGACAGGCCTTTGATGGGGTAGCGGAAAATATGGGTTATGGCAGCCATACCCCTTATTTATCACGGCTGGCTGTGAATAGATCAACTGTCACGGCGGCCCCCCATGTTCCCCTGCCCATCACCGTGCTAAGATCGCCTGATGCGGATCGACGTGGTCTTCGACACGGTTTGTCCCTGGTGCTTCATCGGCAAGCATCGGCTGGAGCGCGCTTTGGCCCTGCGGCCGGAGGTGCGCACCGAAATCCGGTGGCGGCCGTTCCTGCTCAATCCCGAAATGCCGCCCGACGGGCTCGAATGGCAGATCTATCTCGAGCGCAAATTCGGCAGCGCCTATCGCATCCAGCGCATCCATGGCGCGATCGCGGGCGCCGGTGAGGCCGAGGGCATCGCGTTTGACTTCAACAGCATCACCCGCATTCCCAGCAGTATCGATTCGCATCGGCTGATCCAATGGGCTGCCGGCACCGGCAAACAGGCGCAACTGGTCGAGGCGATCTTCGGCGCCTATTTCGTGCGCGGCATGGATATCGGCGACCGCGATGTGCTGCGCCGCCTGGCCACCTCGGTCGGCCTACCGGCCGATGAGGCCGAGCGCTATCTCGATGCCGGCGAGGGGGCGACTGAAGTCGAAGGCGAGAACGCACGCGTGCATCGCCTGGGCGTAGGCGGCATCCCCTGCTACATCTTCGATGGCCGCTATGCCGTGGCCGGCGCGCAAGAACCCGATATGTTGGCCCGCCTGATCGACATCGCCCGCGGCGAAGCCGAGCTGCTGGAAACCGCTTCAAGCTGATCTCACACCCGCCATGCGCGAACGGCGCTTGCGACCAGCGCCGCGAGCCGCAATCCTTCAGTCCTGCATTTCTTGACGGCAACCAAAAATCACGGGGAGAACCATGGAATATCGGCAACTCGGCCGTTCTGGCCTGCGCATTTCGACTCTCGGCCTGGGTACGGCGACCTTCGCCACCAAGGGCGGCCTGTCGATGTGGGGCAATCAGGATGTGACCACAGCGCGGCGGATGATCGACACCTGCCTCGACAAAGGCATCAATTGGCTCGACACTGCCAACGCCTATTCGACCGGCGCGTCGGAAGAGGCCACGGCCGAGGCGCTGGGCAAGAAGCGCGACGACGTGTTGCTGTTCACCAAAGTCCGCTTCCCCATGGGTCAGGGGCCGAACGATCGCGGCTTATCCCGCCATCACATCATCGCGCAGTGCGAAGCCAGCCTGAAGCGGCTGAAGACCGATCGCATCGATCTCTATCAGGTCCATGAGTGGGACGGGCTGACGCCGCTCGAAGAGACCCTGCACGCGCTCGATACTTTGGTGCGCGACGGCAAGGTGCGCTACCTCGGCGTCTCGAACTATTCCGCCTGGGAAGTGATGAAGGCGCTGGCGATTTCCGACAGCCATCTCTATCAGCGCTTCGTCAGCCAGCAGCTCCACTACACGCTGGAAGCGCGCGAAGTGGAATATGAGCTCACGCCGCTCTCGCTCGACCAGGGTCTCGGCATCCTCGTGTGGAGCCCGCTCGCGGGCGGCTGGCTGACCGGCAAGTATCGCCGCAACCAGGCGATGCCGGATGGCACCCGCGTCGCGCAGAAATTCCCCGAGCCGCCGATCTACAATCAGGAACGGCTCTACGACATCATCGAAGTTCTGGTTTCTGTCGCGGCGGCGCACAAGGCTTCGGCGGCGCAAGTCGCGCTGGCCTGGCTGCTCGGCCGCCCCGCCGTGTCGGGCATCGTGCTCGGCGCGCGCACCGAAGCGCAATTGGCCGACAATCTCGCCGCCGCCGATCTCGTGCTGACCGCCGATGACCTCGCCAAGCTTGGCGAGGTCAGCAAGCCCAACCTGATCTATCCGTATTGGCATCAGGTCCTGACCGCCAAGGATCGCTTCGGTCCGAACGATCAGGTTCTGCTGGGCCACTATCTGAAGGTGTGAGGCAGAGCCAGCTTGCCTCAGTCCTTCGAGACATTCATTCGCCTCATCCTGAGGGATCGCAGCGCTACGCGCGGCGATCGTCTCGAAGGAGAGGCGAATGAACCCTCAGGATGAGGCAAGCTAAGTGGCTATGAAGAACACGTTCACGCCCCCTGAAGATCGTGAGGTTTTCCAACTCGATCTCGAAGTGCGGCCCGAGGACATCGACATGAACGGTCACGTCAACAACGTGATCTATGTGCGGTGGCTGCAGGATGTCGGCACGGCGCATTGGCTGTCGCGCATGACGCCGCAAGACCGCGATCCCTGGTCCTGGGTCGTGGTGCGCCACGAGATCGACTATCGCGCGCCGCTGCGCCTGGGCGAACAGGCCCGCGCCCGCACCTGGGTCGGCACGCCGCACGGACCGCGCTTCGACCGCTTCGTGCTGATCGAACGCGGCGACGGCACGCTCTGCGCCCAAGGTCATACCGATTGGGCGATGGTCGACGCCAAGACCATGCGGCCGGCGCGCATCACGCCGGCGATGATCGCCGCCTTCATCAAAGACTCATCGGGGACGTAGGAGCCACGTCCGCCTTCCGCTGTCCGCTATGGGGGTTTGGGGGCCCAACGGACAGAGAAGACGGACGTGGCCTCGCTCGGTCGCCGCCCGTGTGACAACGGCGACGGAGCGGAGTGAAATTACGCCGACAGGCTCAGCGTGCCGCCGAGGCCCGAATTGGCGAACAGTTGCGCCTGGATGTTCATCATCTGGGTGATGTACTGCTCGAAATTCGCGGCGAAATTGCTGGCGGCCGAGTCGGTGCTGTTGCTCGCCGCATCGGTGCTGTTGGTGGTGGTCGTGAACGCGCTGCTCGTACCAGCCGCAGCATCGCTGCTGTTCGACGTGCTGTTCGAGGAATTGCTCGAAGATGCAGCGGTCGTCGCCGCCGGCTCGGTGATGGTGATCGTCGTGCCATCGGCATAGGTGATGGTGATCGTGGTCGAACCATCGGCATTGGTGGTCGAGGTGGTGGCGTCGGTGCTGTTGCTGGTCGACGAGGAGGCGCTGGCGCCGCCGCCATCGCCATGATGATGGCCACCCGCGCCGCCCGGGCCACCGGGCCCGCCGAAGCCGCCACCCGGGGGCGGGCCGCTCGGAGCCGCAGCGCCGCCCGGCGCCGTGGCCTGCTCGAACTGGCTCAGCGTGATGCCGTCGTCGCTGTTGCTCGAACCGGTGATTTTGGAATAAAGCGCGTCGGCGCTGTTGACCGTACCGCCATTCGCCGTGAAGTCCGCCTCGAGTTCCGACTTGGAGATCGTGCCATCGCCATTGGTGTCGAGGGCCGAGAACAGCGCCTGGGCGAAAGGATTGGTCGCCGTGGTGCTGTCGTCGGAATTGCTGGTCGAACTCGTCGTGGTGGCGTCGTCGCTGTTCGACGTGGTCGCCGAAACGCTCGACGCGGTCGCCGATGAGGAAGAGCCCTGGCCTTCGAGGAAGGACAGCAGCTGCGCCAGCATCCCCGGACCGAAGGCGATCCCGCCGGAACCCGTCGGGCTGCTGTCGGTGGAATTGGTACTGTCGTCGGAATTGGACAGCGAGAGAAGGTCGTCGCTGCTGAAGGGCGACGAGGCATCCGTGGAATTCGACGTCGCATCGGTCGAATTCGCCGAATTGGTCGAGCTATTGGCCTGGACGAAGCCTTGCAGCAGCTGTTGCTGCAGCTGGGCCAACAGGTTCGACGTGCTGACGCCATTGATGGTCGACATGGCGGGTTCCTTTCTCTGCGTCTCGTGGTGTCGCCCGAAATCGGGTAACGAGACTTAAACGGGTCGACGCAGGCGACTCCTGCGCGAAAAGTTCAAAAAAATTTGCGCGCTAAACGCCCAATCCAGCGAAAGCGCCCAAAGGCACGGTGATTTCCTCAGTTCCGGCGCGCGAATTTGGAACTGACTTCGCCGATTTGGCCCACTCCAGGGTCGCGTCGGCCAATACGCCGCGCAAATGCCGCCGGCCACGGACCAGAAGCGATTCCATCGTCCCGACGGTCACCCCCATCATCTGGGCGGCTTCGGCGCAGTCGAGTCCTTCGCAAATAACGAGACTCAGCGCCGCGCGCTGCCGGGGCGGCAAATCGGCCACCGCGCGCGCCACGACCCGGACCAATTCGCGATGGCCCACCACGCTTTCGGGACTGGGATCGGCCGCGATCACTTCGGCCGCTTGCTCGATCGAAACGCTCAGCCGCGTCGCTTTGCGCATCTGGTCGAGCGCGATATTGACCACGACCCGATAGAGCCATGTGGTGACGCGCGCCTCGGTGGCGCGCCAGCGTGCGGCATTTTGCCAGACGCGGAAAAACGCATCCTGCACGGCCTCTTCCGCGTCGGCCTCGTTGCGCAAAAGATGAAACGCGATCGAGAGACAACGGGCCGCATGCCGGCGGCAGAAAATCGAAAATGCGGCGCGATCGCCAAGGCCGATCAGCCGCATCAACGCGGTGTCACTCACCTCGCGCAGATCCTCCTTCGGCGTCCCGAGCAGCGGGACGGCGTCGGATACGGACTCCGGTGACGATGCCTCCATCTCTGGCATGGTCAGACCGACGTCGAGCGGCAGCGACATTGGTAGATCGCCCTCATCGAGCCCCAGCCCCCTGGGGTTCTCTGAGAGGTAGGAAGCAAGTGCCGGGCCACGGGGCGGAAAAAATTTCCCCAATGAATCCAATACGAATTTTTAACGTTTTGCGGATTATTCTGTAGGCTGATCTTGTCCCCGGCAAAACTTGCCGGGTCAGACCTGCCGGGTCAGAGACCCGCGCGCCGCCCTAGTGCGGACCGGGCGGACCAGGTTCCCAGCGCGCCAGACGGTGCCGTCCATCGGCCGAGAGTTGCGAAGCAGCATCGAGCAATGTCTGCTTGATGGCGTCGCGTTCAGAATCCTGCTGCTTGTCGGCCGCGGCCATCGCCTGTTCCACCGCCGCGCGGTTGAAGGGATCGGCCGCCATCGCCTGGCGGATCGCGTCGAACGCGGCGCGATGATCGGGACCGCTGTTCTCCAACTGCTGGGCATGGACCTGATAGACGCGCTCAAGGACCGCGCGATCGGCATCGCTCATCTGCCGGCCGACGTCATCCACCATATGGCGGAACATTCCGCCGGGGCCGCCGGGGCCACCCGGACCGCCGGGCGGATGCATCGGCATCGTCCAGCGGCCGAGAAAAGCGCCGACCAGAAGGAGGTTGATCGCGACCGAAACCAGCAGCAGGACCGGGCCAAGGCGGCGCCAATGCCACCCGAACGGGTTTTCGGTCATAGCCCATACCCGCTGGCCGACCGGCTGGAGAGCAGATCGACGAAATCGCTGGACTGACGCGATTCGGTCGAACTGTTCACGCCGATCAGAAAGCCGATCACGATCATGCTGGCGAGGATTGCCGCCGAGATCCAGGGACCGCGAATCGGCCGCGGCAGAGCGGCGAAGAATGCATCGGGGTCGATATCGTCGTCATCTTCGGATGCGTCGATCCGGGCGTCGATCCGGGCCAGCACGCGCTCGACCGTCTCGGGCGATACGACCGGCCCGGCATCGCGCAGAATCCGATCCATGCGCGCGGACTCATCGCGCAGCCGCGCGGCCTCCGGCGACCGGGCCAGCAGCGCCTCGGCCTGACGCCGTTCGGCATCGGGCCATTCTGCGAGATTGGCGCCGTGAATAACCAGCAGGCGCCCGAACCGTCCTAACTCCATACCCGCGGCGACCCCGTCCTTGCGGACCCCTTATGCGCCAAGCCCCGCACGTTTCGCGCGGGACCGTGCTGGACGGCACTTTAACACAGGGTTTCGCGGCCCTCACGCAAAACCGGGCCCCCTCCGGCCCGGCGCACCCAACCTGTCCGCCCGGCGCGCCATCCGCTAGACTGTGCCCGAATGAACGCGCCCCTGGCCCTCCCCGCCCGTAGCCGACGGTCCCGCCGCGGATGGCTGATCACCGGGCTCATCCTGTTCATCTATATCATCAGTCACCTGCTCAACCATGCGCTCGGCCTGTTCGGTTTCGCCACCATGGCCGCGGGACAGCGCCTCTTCATTGCGGTTTGGCAGAACCCGGTCGGCACGGTGTTGCTCTATGGCGCTTTGCTGATCCATTTCCTTCTGGCCATGCGCTCGCTCTACGACCGGCGGCATTTCGTCTTGCGGCCGCGCGATGCCGTCCAACTGGTGCTGGGCCTGGCGATACCGCCGCTGCTGGTCGGGCACGCCATCGATACGCGCCTGGCCCATGAGTTGTTCGGCGCGATCCCGACCTATGAGCGCGTCTCGCTGATGATCTGGCTGAGACCCGAAGACGGTGTGATCCAGCTTCTGCTGCTGCTGGTGGCCTGGATTCATGGCTGCGTCGGCATCCATTTCTGGTTGCGCCTGAAGCCCTGGTATCCGCAGACCATACCCATGTTCCTGGCCCTTGCCGTTCTGCTGCCGGTGCTGGCGATGGCCGGCGCGCTGGAGGCGGTACGCCAAGTCGCGGAATTGGCTCGCCGGCCGGAATGGGTCACCGAAACCCTCGCTGCCTCGCATTTCACCGATGCCGGCATGATGACCGTCCTGCACCGGATCACGCAGATCACCCGGCTGAGTCTCGGCGCGATACTGATCTTGGTGTTGCTCGCCGGCGCCTGGCGCAACCGCTACGAACGCCGCCATCAGTCGATCCGCGTCACCTATCCGGGTGGGCGCGTGGTGACGGCGCCGCTGGGTTTCACCTTGCTTGAGATCAGCCGCAGCCGCGGCGTGCCCCACGCATCGGTCTGCGGCGGCCGCGGACGATGCTCAACTTGCCGCGTTCGCGTCCTCCATGGTCTCGAGGACTTGCCCACCGCCTCGATCGGCGAATTGGCCGTGCTCAGCCGCGTCAAGGCAACCCGCGACGTGCGGCTGGCCTGCCAACTCCGCCCGACCGCCGATCTGATGGTGATGCCGCTGGTGCCGCCCGGCATCTCCACCCGCGACTCGTTCGGCGCCGCCGATTATCTCCAGGGCGACGAGCGCGAGATCTGTGTCCTCTTCGCCGATCTGCGCGGCTTCACGCGCATCACCGAGCGCAAGTTGCCCTATGACACCGTCTTCTTCCTCAACCGCTATTTCGAGACGATGGGCGAGGCGATCGAGACGGCCGGCGGCGTCCCCAACCAATTCACCGGCGATGGCGTGATGGCCTTGTTCGGGATCGAGCGCGGCACCGACCAAGGCTGCCGCGATGCCCTGCGCGCCGCCGCGGCGATGATCGAGGGTCTGGCGACGATGAGCACCGACCTGACCTCCGAGTTGGAGGAGCCGCTGCGGATGGGGATCGGCATCCATTGCGGCCCGACGGTCGTCGGCCGGATGGGGCGCGGCGTGGCGATGTATCTGACCGCCGTCGGCGACACGGTGCATGTCGCAAGCCGGCTGCAGGACCTCACCAAAGAGTATCACTGCCCCATCATCATCTCCGACACGGTGGCGCGGCATGCAGGGGTGAACGTCGACCGCTTCGAAAGCCATGAAATCACCGTCCGCAACCGCAGCGAACCGATCGCGATCCGGACCATCGACGACCCATCGGCGCTCACTTCCCACGAAGTTCTGACGCGATAGCATGAGTCGCGCATAGAAACCGGCCCGTATTGCGCGGCGCAGCGATTTCCGCTTTTATCGCGCGTCACATAATCAAGCAGGTTCCTGGTTCCCGCATGGCCGGCGCTCCCCTTCTTCCTGGCGACTTGGCGAATCAACTCGCCTTTCCCAAAGCCACCGTCGGCAATCGCATCCGCGAATGCGTCGAGCGCGGCCAGGACTTACTCAATACGCGCGTGGACGGGCCGGTGGCCTTCAACACCTTCCGCGCCAATCGCACCAAATGGGACGACCAGAACAGAGAGGTCCTGCGCCGCCTGTTCAAGACCGATGCGATCCGCCTGGCCTATGACAAGACCGGACATGTGCCGCCCGGCGCCGCCACACCGGCGGTGGAAATCCAGCGCATGCATGATTCGGTCGCCGACAAGGTCGATCTGCTGCAGGCGATTCTCGACCAGCTCGAAGGCGTCGCTTCGGCGAGCCCGGGCGAAGGACCGCGCGCCGGCGGCAGTGGCAAGACGCCGGTCTTCGTCGTCCATGTCGACGAGCCGGCGCTGGCCCGCACCGTGGCGCGCGTGCTGGAGAACCAGCGCTTTTCGCCGGTGATCGTTTCCAACAAGCCCGGCGAAAACGAAATCGGCGTCAGCCAGCTCGACGCCTATCGCGAAGTGCGCTTCGCCGTCGTGCTGGTGGCCGGCGATCAAGTCAGTAGCAGTTCATCCTATGCCGGCACCAGCCGTCCCGAACGCGTGCCCCATGGCGAATCGCTGATGTGGTTGGGCTACTTGGCCGGACGCGTCGGCCGCAAGCGGGTCTGCGCGCTCTATCAGCCCGGTCTGCCCGTTCCCGGCAAGGATCTCGGCATGCGCGGTGTCGAATACGATGATGCGGGGGCCTGGAAGACCAACCTCGCCAAGCGGATCGAGTCAGAGGACAGCTGACGCCGTCCTCTTATCACCTCGATATCCTCACACCGTTTTCTTCGCACCGCCTTTGACGTTAGGCAGGAGCGCCGTCAGCAGGCCGATCAGCGGCAGGAACGAGCACGCCTGATAAACGAAGCCGATTCCCTGGCGGTCGGCCAGCCAGCCGAGCCCTGCAGCGCCAATACCACCGACGCCGAAGGCGAGGCCGAAGAACAGACCCGAGACCAATCCCGTCCGTCCCGGCATCAGTTCCTGCGCATAGACGACGATCGCCGGGAAGGCCGAGGACAGCACGATGCCGATCACGATGCTGAGACCAATCGTCGCCGGCAGGCCGACATAGGGCAGCGCCAAGGTGAAGGGCAGGATGCCCAGGATCGACACCCAGATCACCCGCTTGCGGCCGATGCGGTCGCCGATCGGCCCACCGATCACCGTGCCCGTGGCCACCGCGGCGAAGAAGATGAACTGATCGATCTGCGCCGCCTGCGTCTCGAGGCCGAAGCGATGCATCAGATAGAAGGTGTAGTAGCTGGTGATGCTGGCCAGGTAGATGTATTTGGAGAAAATCAGCATCGCCAACACCGCCATCGCCCAACTCACCTGACGCGGCGAGAGATCGGTATGGATCGACTTCGCCGCCTTGTTGCGCGGACGCGCGTGGCCATTGGCCTGATACCAACGCCCGAGCCCGGTCAGGATCGCCATGCCGCCCAGCGCCGCGAAGGCGAACCAGGCCAGTCCGCTCTGGCCCCGCGGCAACACAAAGAACGCGGCCATCAACGGACCGAGCGCTGAGCCGAAGTTCCCGCCGACCTGGAACAGCGACTGCGCCAGACCATGCGCACCACCCGATGCGGCGCGCGCGATGCGCGATGTCTCGGGATGGAAGATCGACGAGCCGAGCCCAAGCAGCGCGCCGCCCAGCAGCAGCGTTCCATAATTGGGCGCGAAGGCCAGCGTCAGCAGACCGAGCAACGACGAGCCCATACCCACCGGCAGCGAATAAGGCTGCGGGTGACGATCGGTGTACATGCCGATGAAGGGCTGCAGGATCGAGGCGCTGATTTGGTACACCAAGGTCAGCATGCCGATCTGCGCGAAGCTGAGATCGAACCCGCCGCGCAGGATCGGATACACGGCCGGCAGCAGCGCCTGCATCATGTCGTTCAGCATATGGCAGAAACTCGCCGCGCCCAGGATGGGGAACACGGTGACGCCGGTGCGGGACCGGCCGATGACGGCTTCGTTCACGGGACCTGACCTTTGGTTGCGTATCGACAGTCAGGAGACTATGGATGAGCGATTAGGCCCGCCACCTATGTCAGGCCTATTTTCTACGAGACTGGGCCATGGTCCGGAATGTCCTTTTAGAACAAGTCGATACGATCGCCCGGCCGATCATCGCTGTGGGTAATGACTATACCGACGGCCATATCATCCCGCCGCATCACCATCGGCGCGGCCAGTTGATCTCGGGCGCTACGGGAACGATGGTGATGACCACACCGCTCGGGCGTTGGGTGATGCCGCCCCAGCGCGGCATGTGGATTCCGCCCGGCACCACCCATGACGTCCGCCTGCTTGGCGCGGTCGCCATCCAGAGCCTTTATCTTAAGCCCGAGATCGCGGGCGGCATGCCGGCGCATTGCCAGGTGCTCGGCGCCCCGCCACGCGCCTATCTCAAACAGAACGCGTAGCCGGCGTCCGCCTCAGTAGACCGACGGAACGTAGAGTTCCTTCGGCACCGGATCGCGGTGATAGTCGGGGTTGTGCTCGCGCGGCGGCAGCACGATGCTCTGGTGCTGGACTTCCTGATAAGGGATCAGGGTCAGGAAGTGGTGCAGGCAGTTCAGCCGCGCCTTCTTCTTGTCCACGGCTTCGACCACCCACCACCGCGCCTCGGGAATGTGGGTGCGGTTGAGCATCTGCTCCTTGGCCTTGGTGTACTGCTCCCAGCGCCGACGCGATTCGAGATCCATCGGCGACAGCTTCCACTGCTTGATCGGATCGTGGATGCGCATTTGGAAGCGCAGGTGCTGCTCTTCGTCGGTGATCGAGAACCAGTACTTCACCAGGATGATGCCGGAGCGCACCAGCATCTTTTCGAACTCGGGCACCGAGCGATAGAACTCTTCGAGCTCATCGTCGTTGCAGAAACCCATCACGCGCTCGACACCGGCGCGGTTGTACCAGGAGCGGTCGAACAGCACGATCTCGCCGCCGGCCGGCAGATGCGAGACATAGCGCTGGAAATACCACTGGCTCTTCTCGCGCTCGCTGGGCGCAGGCAGCGCGGCCACGCGGGCGACGCGCGGATTGAGGCGCTGGGTGAAGCGCTTGATCGCCCCGCCCTTGCCGGCCGCGTCGCGGCCTTCGAAGATGATGACCACTTTCAGCTTCTGCTTGAGCACCCAATCCTGGAGCTTCACCAGCTCGCTCTGGAGGCGGAACAGCTCTTTGAAATAGAGGTGGCGGTCGGCACTGTCGGGCACGCCCCCTTCGACACCGGGGCCGCCGGGATGTTCGGCGTGTTCCTTGAGCAGCTTGGCCAGGCGCTCGTCGTCGATCTCCATCTCCAGCTCCTCGTCGAAGCTGTCGGCGATCTCCTCCTCGATACGGGCGTCGAGATCGTTGGCGCTAGGGCCCGAAGTGGTCATTTTGGTCATCCCCCGGATGGTGCCCGATCAGGGCAGGCCCGGGATTCTCGACAATGGGGCCGGAAGCGCAAATTGCCGTTTGATGACGGTCTGGAACGCATGGCGGGAGACTCTCTTACAGCCTCTCAGCTCGTCATTCCCGCGCAGGCGGGAATCCAGAGCCGTTTCCCGTGCGGCCCTGGACCCCCGCCTCCGCGGGGGTGACGAAAAAATCATCCGGTCCCGAAGGCGTCCGTTACAGGCGCGAAACCATTTACGCCACAATGCCGCAACAATTGGCCCCTATATAATCACGGTCGAAAGGCGTGTGAGGGGCTCGCCGATCGTCATGAGCCGAAAAGACCGCTTTGCGCGGTCAGGAGTTTGATCGATGACGTTCCGCCGTCCCGCCTTTCTGCCGGTTTTCCACAGGGCCTGGATCGCCTTTGCTTCGGCCGTGCTGCTGGCGAGCTGCACCGTGGTGCCGGCCCCGACCAGCTATTCCTATCAGCCGACCACCTGCCCGCCGGGCGTGGCCGCCAATACCCAGCTGCCCGCCGGCCAGCAACCGCAGGCCATGACTCAAGACGGCCAGCCGGTGCCGGCCCCACAAGCCGGGGCCCCGCAGGTCCAGGGGCAGCCCGCCGCGTGCTACACGGCGGTGCCGAACGGCTACACCTACAACTATTATCCCGGCACCCCCGCCTACCCGGCCTATTACCCCTACAGCTACCCCTACTATTACGGCCCGTATTACGGCCCGTCGGTGGTGGTGGGTGCCGGCTGGGGCTGGCGGCACCATCACTGATAAGCGTTTTCTCCTCCCCAGCGTTGATGCCCCTCGGGACCGGTCCAAAGCCGGTCCCTTTTCTTTTGGCCGCCTGACAACCTCCCCTACCTGACAACCACCGGGCGCCGCGCTACCTTCGCTCTGCGATAACGACCAACGAACAAAATCAGGGAGTTTGCAATGATCTATGAAATGCGCGTCTACCGGACCGTGCCCGGCCGTCTGCCGGCGCTGCTGGCGCGCTTCGAGAACCACACGCTGCGCATTTGGGCGCGGATCGGCATCCGCCAGGCCGGGTTCTGGACCACGGTGGTCGGCGAGTCGTCCTACGACCTCACCTATCTGATCGCCTGGGACTCGATGGGCGAGCGCGAACAGAAATGGACCGCGTTCCAGAACGACCCGGAATGGAAGAAGGCCCTGGCCGAAACCGAGGCCGACGGCCCGATCAACGCCAACGTCTCCAACCAATTCCTGAAGCCGACTGCCTTCTCATCGGTCCAGTGATGGCGCGCTGACGCATGGTCAAATTCGCTTCCGTCGTCTCGGGCAACATCATGGCGATCGGCTGGGAACCCTCGAATGCCCAGCTGTTCGTCAAGCTGCGCACTGGCGCGATGAACGTCTATTCCGGCGTGCCCGAGAAGACCTTCAAGGCCTTCATGAAGGCGCCGTCGAAGGGCAAGTACTTCGCCGAGTTCATCGACGGGCAGTTTCCGATGACGCAGAAGTGAGCGGCGGGGTTCTGATCCGCCGCCTCACGCCCAGGGACGCAACGGCGTTCCGGGTGATCCGCCTTGAAGCGCTCGACCGTCATCCCGAATCCTTCGGCGCGACCTATGCCGAGGAGAACGTGCAGCCGCTCGACTTCTTTGCCGGACGCTTGGAGAGCTCGGTCGTGTTCGGCGCCTGGGCGGAAGCCGGTCTCGTCGGCGTGGCCGGCATCTATTTCGATCCGGCGCTCGGTCCCGATACCGGCAATCTGTGGACCATCTATGTGCGCCACGGCCAGCGCCGCACGGGCCTCGCCCGGCAATTGATCGAAGCGCTGATCGAGGATGTGCGCCCGCGTGTCAGCCGGCTTCGCCTGACGGTGAACAGCGAGAACCAGCCGGCGCTGCGCCTTTACGAGCAGCTGGGTTTCGCGGCCTGCGGGATCAACAAGAACGCGCTCGAACGCGGCGGCCGTTTCTATGACGAAGTGCTGATGGAGCGGAAGGCGTAAACGCGACTACGGCGTATAGGCCGTAGGATCGCAACCCTGCTCCGTCAGCAGCTCTTCGGCATGCGCCGTATGCCTGGCCGTCGCATCGACGAAGGCAAAGAACCCCGCCTGGCCGTCATGCGATCCGGCGTCGCCCGCAGGCGCACCGACGATGCCCAGCGTGTAGTCGCCCGTCTGGCCCTTGGCGCTGAGATCGTGCAGCAGCCAGTGAAACGGATTGATGTCGCGCAGATCCTGGCCCGCCACCCAGCGCATGCGGTAATGCTGGAATGGAAACGGCGCATCGCCCTCACGCATGTAGGCGTAAGTCGGTTTCCACTTTTCGTCGATGTCGTTGCCGTGCTGGCGCAGCCAGGCCCAGACGTCCGGGTCCACGCAGTCGATATGGATGTGCATCTGATCGACCGAGCGGCCGCATTCCGAGTTAATCGCGACCCCGATTTCATCGCGCGGCGGAGAGTCGGTCTTCAGCGCGGGTTTGAGCACCGTCTGCGCCGAGGCCCAGGCATCGGCGAAATAGTTGGGTGTGTCGTCGGTGATAGCCTCGATGCCGGTGATCGGTGTCGTCGGGATTTGCAGGTACCGGGACGTCTTCACCGGGCTGATATCCTTGATCGCCGCCGACTCGCCGCAGGGTTTTGCGGCGATCTTGCAATGCGCCGTAACCACCTTCAGCAAGACGGGGTTATACGGGTGAGTGCAGAAGATGCCGCTGGCGTTCTGGGCAAATGCAGTGCTGCCCGTCATGGCGACAAAAGCCGTCGCAAGGGCGATCAGAAGTCGGTTCGTCATCCGCGCATCATAGCGCGATCGTTCTGGGACGCGAAGACGAACCGATTACGCTTTGCCGAACCGCGTGTTCCTCGGTGCGATGTCGGCAGGCTTGGCACGCGTGGCCTGGCCGGGCTTGTAGATACCGCCGGTCATCATCGCCGTATCGATCAGCCGCTGCGTGGCCTTGCGGAACTCGTCGTTGGCGCCGAGCGAGCAGGCTTTGGCGAACCATTGCCGGCCCATGGCCAGACGCGCGCTGCGCTCCTTCAGCCTCTCGGCCAATGCGAAATCCACCGCCTCTTCCATCGCGCGCGTGGCGGCACGCATGTTGGCGTTACATTCGAAGGTGCGGGCGCGATCGAGTACCTGCTTCTTGAAGTCGCCGGGCAGACGCTTGTCGGTGCACTGGCCCTTGAGCGCCTCATGGGCGCGCTCGGCCTCACTCGGCTGCATCTCCTTCATCTCAAGGAGACGCGCCATCACTGCGGCTTTCAGCCGCCCCAAGGCCTCGCGTTCGGCCTGCTGCTTCTGCTGCGCTAAGTCTAATGGTGACGGAGACATGGAAAACTCTCCAACGTCTGTGGATAACCTGTGGACAAGTGGGATAAATATGGATGTTTTGTGTACGTAGTACTACGTAACTCGTCACAGACTCTTATCGATTTATGACGAATCATTTCAGCGCAACGGCTATTTTTAGCCGCATATTTTGGACTTATTCGTCCCGAATCATCGATTTAGCTGGGAATGCCTTGGGCCGGGCGCGCGAAGGATGCTGCGGCGCAACCTGCATTGCTCCCGAGCCCTTCGACCCGTGCTAAGCTGTTTCTATGAGGCGAATACTACTCGCGCTCTCGGTTGCTCTGGCGGCATGGACCCTGTCCCTGCCCGCGCCCGGCAGCATTGCCCCAGGCTTCACCCAACCGGCCCGTGCCGATCAGAAAGACAAGCGCCTACCCGCGCTGTTCAAGAGGCTGAAAGCCGCGCCCGACCCGGATGCCGCCGTGCTGATCGAAAGCGATATCTGGAAGATCTGGTTCGAGACCGGCGACAAGGACATCGACGCGATGATGGGTGCAGGCCAGACCGCGATGGAAGGCCAGGACTTCCAAGGCGCGTTGGCCGCGTTCAATGCGATCATCAAGAAGCGTCCGGATTTCGCCGAGGGCTGGAACCGCCGCGCCACGCTGTATTACGAGATGGGCGAGTACGGCAAATCGCTGGCCGACATCGCGCAGACGCTGAAGCTCGAACCGCATCACATCGGCGCGATCTCAGGCATGGGGCTGATCGACATCCAGCTCGAGAAATTCGAAGACGCCGAGAAAGCCTATCTGCGCGTGCTCGCCATCAGCCCGCAAGACCTCGGCGCGCAGAGGAACCTCGACGCCGTCCGCGAGATCATCAAGAAGAAGTCGATTTAGCCGCGGCGAGAGCATTCCGCCGCCCAAGCCCGCGTGTTAGCCTGCGCCGATGCAGCGCGAACCCGATCCTGCACCGTTGAGCCCCTGCAAGATTTGCAGCGTCCCGGCGCCGCTGTTCGGCGCGGTCGATTTCAACAAATGCTGCGAAGACCGGAACGGCGCCGTCTTGCCGCGCTCGGGCGTTCCGGTTCATTACCGTCGCTGCCCCAATTGCGGCTTCGTGTTCACCGAATTTTTCGACGCATGGTCGCCCGAGGATTTCCGCAAGCACATCTATAACGACAGTTACGCGACCGTCGATCCTGAATATACCGAGGCGCGTCCGAAATTAAACGCAACCCGCATCGCCAGCCTCTTTCCCGAGGGCCGGGGAATGCTCAAGATTCTCGACTATGGCGGCGGCAACGGCAAATGCGCCGAACTGCTTCGCCAAGACGGCTTCGACGCGCAATCCTACGACCCGTTCGTCGACACAACCGAGCCGCCCGCGGATTCCTTCGACCTGATCACCTGCATCGAAGTGATCGAGCACCTGCCCGATCCGATCGGCTCGGTCGATACGATGCTCGACTATCTGAAGCCGGGCGGGATGATGATGATCGGCACCGGCATCGTGCCCGAGGATTTCGACAGCATTCGGCTGAACTGGTGGTACATCGCGCCGCGGAACGGACATATCTCGATCTATAGCATCGGAGCCCTGGCGCGCCTCTTCAGTCGCTTCGGCCTTGGCGGCGGATCACTCACCAATGGGTGGCAGACGATTTTCGAAACCGCGCCACCCGATTTCGCCAAACATCTTTTCGTCGATGCAGTGACCCGAGTCATCAAATAGCGGCTGAACCGCGTTTCATCGCGGCGTCGAGTCCGATGCCTCAACCGCAAACGCCTCCGGCTTCAGCCTCGCGCGATGGCGTTCGACCATCCGGCTATACGCCGCTTCGATGTGGTGCGTGAAGCGGTCGATGTCGAAGAGTGGCGCGGTGGAGCGGTTCTCGATCAGCCGTGTCTTGAGCCGGTTCAGTTCGGTGGGTTCACGCGCCAGCCGCAGCGCCAGGTTTTCGTAATCGGCCAGCGTGGTCGTGATCAGCTCAGGCAGGCCAACGGCTTTCAATAGACTGGCGCCGACGCGTCCGGCGAAAGTCTCACCGACGCAGGTCAGCACCGGCAACCCGGCCCATAGCGCATCGCTGCCCGTGGTGTGGGCGTTATAGGGCAAGGTATCGAGGAACAGATCGGCCAGGCGGTAGCGCGCCACGTGTTCGGCATTCGGCAACGCGGAGCCGAGCACAAGCCGGCTGGCCGAGACGCCGCGCGCCTCGGCCTCGCGCCGCAGATTCTGAGCGGTCGTCGCGTTTTGCTCGAGCAGCCACAAGACGCTGCCGGGAACAGCGCTCAACAGCCGCATCCAGATGTCGAAGACGATCGGCGTGACCTTGGATGGGGCGTTGAGGCAACAAAAGACGAAACCATTTTCCGGCAACCCACAGGATGCACGCGACGGCGTATCGGCAACGGCGCGCTTCGTGTCGTTGGGCTGGTAGCACTCCGGCAGATGGACGATGCGCTCGTTGTAGAACGGCTGGTCGGCGAACGGCGCGACGACCGGATCGGCGAGGATATAGTCGACAAAACCGGCGCCCATCGTGCCGGGGAAGCCGAGGAAATTGACGCAGATCGGTGTCGGGCGATAAGCGACGATCTCGGTCCGCGAATTCTGGGTGTGGCCGAGCAAATCGACCAGGATATCGATGCCGTCATCGCGAATGCGCTGTGCGGCTTCGGCGTGGCTGAGGGCGCGAATATCGATGAAGTGATCGAAACCCCGTGTCAGGCGTTCGCGCATCGCGCTGCCGTCATCGGGCCCGAAGGAATAGGCGTAGATTTCGAAACGGGATCGATCGTGGCGCTCGAAAAGCTCAGCCGCCAAGAACGATGTGGCGTGATTGTGAAGGTCGGCCGAGAGATATCCGATTCGAATCCGCCCGACAGCGCCGATCGCCCGCGGCGGGAGCGCGGATTGCGGCACCGAGACGTGATTCTCGATCCAGGTTCGGGCACAGCTCAACTGGTCTGCCAGGCTGGTTGACGACGACAGCGCGGCGAAGGGCATCGGCCCCGATACATGACGTCTGATCAATTCCACCACGCGCGCTTCGTCGGCCGAGAACGACCGCCAGTCGCAGAACGCGCGGCGAAGATGGAGCAGATTGCTCTCGGCTTCGGCGCTGTCCGCGTCCAGCGCCAGCGCCGTCTCGAAGCTGGTGCGCGCTTCATCCGGCCGCTTCAACGTCTGCAGGGCCAAACCGAGATCGACATGAATCTTGGCGCGATTAGGAGCGAGGTCGAGCGCGTGGCGATAGGCGACCACCGCCTCTTCGACGCGCCCCTGCGCCATCAGCGTCACGCCGAGATTGCCATGCGCGTTGACATAGTTGGGGTTGATATCCAGCGCACGGCAGTAGCCGGCGATGGCGTCATTGAGCCGCCCCATGGCTTTCAGAACGTTGCCCAATTCGAGATGGGCCTCGATGTAGTTGGGCTTGCGTTCGATCGCGTGGCGATAGCAATCGGCGGCGGCGTCCCAGTGCCCCAGTTCCTGCCGCATGCCCCCAAGATTGAACCAGGTCGCGGCGCGCGCCGGGTTGAGCGGGATCACGCGATCGAGCGCGTCGGTGGCTTCCGAGACTCGCCCCTGGCCCAGTAGAGCGATGCCGAGATTGAGATGGGCCTCCGCCATCTGGGGCTGAAGCGCCGCCAGCGCGCGGGCGCTGCTTTCAGCTTCGTCGTAGCGCTTCTGCATCAGCGCGATGCCGCTCAGATTGAAATAGGACTGAGCGTAAGCGGGATCGAGCGCGATGGCCTTGCGGCAACTCTCGGCCGCATCGTCCAACTGTCCCAGCGCCTCGTGCAGCACGCCCATATTCGAATGATAGGGCGCGAAGCTGTCTTTGATCGCAATCGCCCGGCCGAGATGCTCGCGCGCGGCCGCCAGGTTCCCGGCTTCCTGGGCGATGATACTGAGCAGATGGAATGCCGCGTCGTGGCCCGGATTTTTCCCGACCACCTGGAGCAAAAGCCGCTCCGCCTCGCCGCGGCGATGGTTCCGATAGAACTGCACGGCTTGGGAAAACAGGGCCTCGGATGAGGGCGCGGACGAAGACATGCGCGGACGTTACGACGCGCGGGACAAATCTGTCGAGGGGCGTCTCAAAATGTCATCGGGGGCGGAACGGGTGTTAGGCGGCGCGGGCCACCTCCGCCAGTTTCCCGACGATCTCGGCCACGCCTTTGAGGCGTGCGGCGGCGTCGTCCCAGGGGCGTTGGATGACGAGGCGGTGATCGGGGCGCAGCTTCACCGTGCCGAGCTGGGTCGAGATGAACTTCACCAGCCCGGCGGGATTGGCGAAGCTGTTCTGGCGGAAGCTGAGCAGCGCGCCCTTGGGCCCGGCGTCCACCTTCTCGACACCCGCGGCCTTGCAGAGAATCTTGATCGCGACGGTTTCGAGCAGGTTCTTCACCTCGTCGGGCAGCAGGCCGAAGCGATCGATCAGTTCCACGGCGAAGGCTTCCACTTCCTCGCGGCTGGTGAGCGTGCCGAGACGGCGATAGAGCGCGAGACGCACCGGCAGATCGGCCACATAACTGTCGGGAATCAGCACCGCCATGCCGATGGAGATCTGCGGCGACCACTCACCGGCGCCCGCCTCTTCCGCATCGCCGCCGTCGCGCGCGGCCAGCACCGCCTCTTCCAGCAATTGCTGATAGAGCTCGATGCCCACCTCGCGGATATGGCCCGACTGTTCATCGCCCAGCAGATTGCCGGCGCCGCGGATATCGAGATCGTGGCTGGCCAGCGTGAAGCCCGCGCCCAGCCCGTCGAGCGTCTGCATCACTTCGAGGCGGCGCTCGGAAGTCTGCGCCAAGGTGCGATGCGGCAGCACGGTGAGATAGGCATAGCCGCGCAGCTTGCCGCGGCCGACGCGGCCGCGCAGCTGATAGAGCTGGCTGAGGCCGAACATATCGGCGCGATGAATCACGATCGTGTTGACGCGGGGCATGTCGAGCCCCGATTCGATGATGTTGGTGGCCAGCAGCAGATCGAACGCGCCTTCGGCAAAAGCGTTCATCACGCTTTCCAGCGCGGTCGGCGTCATCTGGCCGTGGGCGATGGCGACTTTGATCTCGGGCACCAGCTCGCGCAGTTTCGCGGCTTCCGCATCCAGATCGGCGACGCGCGGACAGACATAGAAGCACTGACCGCCGCGATACTTCTCGCGCAGGATCGCCTCGCGGATCACCACGCCGTCGAAGGGCAGCACGAAGGTGCGCACGGCGAGTCTGTCAATGGGGGGCGTCGCGATCACGCTCATCTCGCGCACGCCGGACAGCGCCAATTGCAAGGTGCGCGGAATCGGCGTGGCAGTTAGCGTCAGCACATGGACATTGGCGCAGAGCTGCTTCAACCGCTCCTTATGCGCCACGCCGAAATGCTGCTCTTCGTCGACGACAACGAGACCGAGATCCCTGAACGAGATGCTCTTGGCCAGCACCGCATGGGTGCCGACCACGATATCGACCTTGCCGTCGGCCAGATCGGTCTTGGTCTGATTGGCGATCTTGGCGGGCACGAGACGCGAGAGCTGGGCAATGCGCACCGGCAGCCCGGAGAACCGTTCGGTGAAGGTGGCGAAGTGCTGACGCGCCAGCAGCGTCGTCGGCACCACCACGGCCACCTGTTTGCCGCTCATCACACCGACAAAGGCCGCGCGCAGGGCCACCTCGGTCTTGCCGAAGCCGACATCACCGCAGATCAGCCGGTCCATCGGCTTGCCGGAGGCGAGATCGGCCAGCACGTCTTCCACCGCGTGCAGCTGGTCGTCGGTCTCGGCATAGGGGAAACGCGCGCAGAATTCGTCGAAGGCGCCTTCGGCCGGCGTCAGCAGATCGCCTTGCTTCAACTTGCGCAGCGCAGCGACGGCGATCAACTGCTCGGCCATGTCGCGGATGCGCTTCTTCAGCTTGGCCTTGCGGCTTTGCCAACCCGCGCCGCCCAGCTTGTCGAGCTGCACGCCCGCGGTTTCCGAACCGTAGCGCGACAGCGTATCGATATTCTCGACCGGCACGAACAGCTTGTCGTTATCGGCATAGATGACGCGCAAACAGTCATGCGGCGCGCCGGAGACGTCGAGCGTGATCAGCCCGTCATAGCGGCCGATGCCGTGATCGACATGCACGACCAGATCGCCCTCGGCAATCGCGGAGGCCTCGGTGAGGAACTGATCGGCGCGGCGGCGCTTCTTGGCCGGGCGCACCAAACGATCGCCCAGGATGTCCTGCTCGCCGATGATCGACACGCCCGGCGCGGCAAAACCATTCTCGATGCCCAGCGTGACCAGAGCGAATTGCGACGGTGCCAGCTTGTTGGCCTCGGCCCAACTGCCCACCGCGATCAGCTTGCCCTCAAGCCCATGCTCGCGCAGAACGGCGCCCAGGCGATCGGCCGAGCCCGCGCTCCAGGCGGCCACCACCGCACGCCGCCCTGCCCGCGCCTCGTTGCTCAGCCGCGTCGCCACGGCGCCATAGAGATCGGCGCCCGGCTGCGTGCGCTGTTCGGCAAAATCGATGATCTTGCTGCCAGCGGCGTCGTAGGTGTCGGCCGCACCGTCTGGCGCGACGAAGGGCGAGAACGCACCCACGGCGCGCGCCGCCAACAGTTTGCGCCACTCGTCGCGTTCGATGGTCAGCAGCCCGGGTGCGATCGGGTTGTAGACCATGCCCGAATCGGCGGCTTCCTTGCCGCGCATAGTGCGCCGCGCCTCATAGAACTCGGTGACCAGATCGAGCCGCGCCTCTTTGGCTTCCTCGCCCTGGTAGTCGAGCGTCACCACCGCGCCGGGCAGATAATCGAACAGCGTGTCGAGCCCGTCATGGAACAGCGGCAGCCAATGTTCCATCCCGGCGAAACGCATGCCTGACGAGATCGCTTCATAGAGCGGATCGGCACCGTTGGGCGGGCCGAACAATTCGCGATAGCTGGTGCGGAAACGCGCGATCGACGCGGCGTCGAGCATCACCTCGCCGGCGGGGCGCAGCACGAAACGCTCAAGCGTGCCCGAGCTGATCTGGCTCATCGGGTCGAAGCTGCGCAGCTTCTCGATCTCGTCGCCGAACAGATCGATGCGCAGCGGCTCGGTAGAGCCCGGCGGGAACAGATCGACAATATCGCCACGCAGCGCAAACTCGCCGGGCTCGCGCACCGTGTCGGCGCGGGTATAGCCGTTGCCGGTCAAGAATTCCTGCAAGGCATTGCGGTCGAGCGACTTGCCGACCTCGATCGCGAAACTGGCCTTGGCGAAGACCGAGCGTTTCGGAACACGTTGCAGCACCGACGCAACGGTCGCGATCACGACGAGCGGCGTGCCTTCGCGTCCCTGTCCCCCCGCCCTACCCTCCCCGCCGCGCGCTTCGCGCGCATCATTTGATTTGCCGGCAACGCCGGCGGGGGGAGGGGTTTCTGTCTTCATCCCCTCCCCTCGACGGGGAGGGTTAGGGTGGGGTGAACCGTTTCCCAACGCCAGCCGCGCCAGCGCTTCGATGCGCCGTGCCACGATCTCGGTATGGGGCGAGACGCGGTCATAGGGCAGGCAGTCCCAGGCCGGGAAGTTCACCACCTCGACGCCGGGTGCGAAGAAGCCCAGCGCCTCGGCCAGCCGCGCCGCGCGGGCATCGTCGCGCGCCACATGCAGGATCGCGCCGCGCGCCGTGGCCAGCCGGCCGAGCAGCAGCGCATCATACCCTTCGGGTGCGCCCGCGATGGTCAGCCGGCCGGGTCTTTTCAGGATATCGAAAGCGACTTCATTCATGATTTATATTGGCCGCCACCGGCACGCACATAGGCCTGCAAGAGTTGCATCACATCGTGGTTCAATTCGGGCGGCGCCGGCACCGCGCCGGTCGCCCAGGCGTTGAGGTCGGGATCGGCCGCCTCAAGCAAAGTCTCGAACCGGGCGCACTGCGCCTCGTCGAGCGCAGCCAGATGCGCCTCGGCAAAGCCGCCGAACAGGATGTCGTTCTCGGCTGTCCCCATATGACGGGCGCGGAACAGGATGCGTTTACGGCGAGGGTCCATGGCAGGCGGCAGAAAGCTGGGCGGTTCCGGGGATCGGGGGCCTAGGGTATAAAGCCTTGGCGGCCCGCTGTCAGCCGTTGCGATTTCGGTGATAATTTACTGTCCATCACCCCGGAAACGCGCAGCGTTATCCGGGGTCCAGGGTGAAGCCCCGTTGTATGGCCCTGGATCCTTGGGCGGCCGACTGGTTGCCCACTGGGCAACCAGTAAATGCAAGCCAGTGGCTTGCATTAAGGCCCCCAACTCCGCGATGCTTCGGCCGGGATGACGAAAAAGAGAGTTCTACACTTGCCAGAACGCCGACTTCATTTTCGAACGTCACCCCGGAAACGCGCAGCGTTATCCGGGGTCCAGGGTGGAGCCCCGTTGTGCGGCTCTGGATTCCGGCTCTCCGCTTCGCTGCGGCCGGAATGACGGCTTAGGGAATCCATGCGCCCCGCGATCCTCAATCCGCTGTTTGCGCCGCTGACCTCGCTGCCCGGGGTTGGGCCGAAGCTGGCGCCGCTGGTCGAGCGGGTGGCGGGTGGAACGAACGTGGCCGATCTGCTCTGGCTCCGCCCGCGCGATACGGTCGATCGCAGCTACATGCCCAAGATCATGGAGGCGTTGGACGGCCGCATCGCCACCTTACGCGTGACCGTCGACAAGCATTTCCCCAGCGAGACCGTGAAGCGGCCCTACCGCATCCGGTGCTCGGACGACACCGGCTTCCTGCATCTCGTCTTCTTCCATGCGCACAAGGATTGGCTGGAGAAGCTGCTGCCGGTGGACAGCGAGCGGATCGTTTCGGGCAAGGTCGAGCACTACAACGACGAAGTGCGGATGACTCATCCCGATCACGTGGTGCCGGTCGATAAACTGGACGAGGTGCTGGGGATCGAGCCGGTCTATCCGCTGACGGCGGGCCTTGCGCCGCGCATCCTGACCAAGGCCGTGCATGCGGCGCTCGAGCGCATCCCCGAACTGCCGGAATGGGACGATGTGCACTACCACAAGCGCGAAGGCTGGCCGAGCTGGCGCGACGCGCTGAAGGCGCTGCACAGCCCGCAAGGCATCGCCGATCTGATGCCCGAGACCAAGTTCCGCCAGCGCCTCGCCTATGACGAGGTACTGTCGAACCAGCTTGCACTCGCCCTGGTGCGGGCGCGGTTACGGCGGCAGAAGGGCCGGACGATCAAGGGTGATGGCCGCCTCTACAAGAAAATTATCGGCGCCCTGCCCTTCAAGCTGACCGGCGCGCAGCTTCGATCGCTGGCCGAGATCGGCGGCGATATGCAATCGCCTCTCAGGATGCTGCGGCTGCTGCAAGGCGATGTCGGCTCGGGCAAAACGGTCGTGGCGCTGCTGTCGATGGCCGCCGCCGTCGAAGCCGGATCGCAGGCCGCACTGATGGCGCCGACGGAACTGCTGGCGCATCAGCATTTCGCGACGCTGGAGAAATTCGGCGCGCCGGCGGGTCTGCGCTTTGCCCGGCTGACCGGGCGCGACAAGGGAAAGCCGCGCGAGGCGATCCTGGCGGCGCTGGCGGCCGGCGAGATCGACATCCTGGTCGGCACCCATGCGATCTTCCAGGACGACGTCGAGTTCAAAGACCTCGAGCTCGCCGTGATCGACGAGCAGCACCGCTTCGGCGTGCATCAGCGCCTTGAACTCGCGGCCAAGGGCAAGGCCGCCGACATGCTGGTGATGACCGCGACGCCGATCCCACGCACGCTCATGCTGACCGCCTATGGCGACATGGATGTGTCGCGGCTCGATGAGAAGCCCCCGGGTCGCAAACCGGTCGACACGCGGATCATCCCCCAGGCGCGCCTCACCGACGTGATCGGCGGCATCAAACGCGCGGTCGAGAGCGGCGCGAAAGTCTATTGGGTCTGCCCGTTGGTCGAGGAGTCGGAAAAGTCGGACCTCGCTGCCGCCGAGGAACGCCACGCCTCGCTGGTCGAGGTGTTTGGCGATCGCGTCGGCCTGGTCCATGGCCGTATGAAGGGCCCGGCGCGTGACAAGGTGATGGAACAATTCGCGCGCACGTCACGAAGCGAGGGCGACATGGCCGTGCTGGTGGCTACCACTGTGATCGAAGTCGGCGTCGATGTGCCGCAGGCCACCGTAATGGTGATCGAGCGCGCCGAACGCTTCGGCCTGGCGCAGCTTCACCAGTTGCGCGGGCGCATCGGCCGCGGCGAGCGCGCCTCGTCGTGCCTGCTGGTCTATGGCGATCCGCTGGGCGAGACGGCCAAGGAGCGGCTGCAGATCATGCGCGAGACCGAAGACGGGTTCCGTATCGCCGAAGAGGATTTGCGGCTGCGCGGCGCGGGCGAACTGCTGGGTACACGGCAAAGCGGCCTGCCCGAGTTCCGCATCGCCGAGCTGCCCGCCCATGTGGAACTGGTCGCCACCGCCCGCGACGACGCGCAAATGATCCTGAACGCCGACCCCGAACTCACCTCGCCACGCGGCCAGGCCTTGCGCACGCTGCTCTATCTCTGGGGCCAGGACGCCCAGGTGGCGACGCTACGGTCGGGGTGACAGGGCCAGATGACAGGGATTGTTACACGGGCCATACTGACTGCGGTTTGGCCCGTCGTGGGGATGCTGCCGAACCGGTGGGGGGAAGCGCCTTGAACGACGACAATTTCCTGAACCTGTTCGGCGAAGACACTGAAATCCGCGCGATGGTGCCCGGCGAGGTGCTGTTCCGTACGGGCGATAAGCCCGACGCGCTGTACATCATCAAGAGCGGGCAGCTCCAGATTTACGACGAGGGCGTCGTCTTCGAGACGGTGGGCCCCGGCGGGATCATCGGCGAGATGGCGCTGGTCGACGGTTCGCCGCGTAGCGCCTCAGCGAAGGCGGTGAGTGCCGCCGAAGTGATCCCGGTCGATGAAAAGCGCTTCATGTGGATGGTGGAGCAGACGCCATTCTTTGCGCTGAAGGTCATGCGCGTACTGACGCAGCGGCTGCGCATCACCGACAACCGCCTGCGCGCGATGATCAAGTGACGTGTCGTTCAACTAAATGCCGGCGCGTTCTTCCGCCTCGACACGTCATCCCCGCGCAGGCGGGGATCCAGGGCCACAAAGGAAAACCTGGATTCCCGCCTTCGCGGGAATGACGAAGAAAAATCTAGCGAGATCAAATGGCCAAAAAGCCCGCCGCCAAAGCCAAAATCACCGTTGGCCAGTTCAACGCGCTGATCAAGCGTGACCTGATCCTGGCCGATGAGTTCGGCATGCGCGCCGAGAAGATCGGCGCGGGCTCCGCCACACTGCGGATCAAATTCGCCCAGAACCAGGTGCGCCCCGGCGGCACCATCGCCGGTCCGGTGATGATGGCGCTGGCCGATGTGACGCTCTATGCCGTGGTGCTCAGCCTGCTGGGACAGGCGGAACTCGCCGTCACCACCAGCCTGAACGTCAACTTCCTGAAGAAACCGCGGCCGATCGACTTGCTGTGTCACGGCCGCATCTTGAAGTTGGGCAAACGCCTGGCTGTGGGCGAATGCTCGCTTTATTCGGACGGCGAGGACGACCTCGTCGCCCATGTCACCGGGACCTATTCGATCCCGCCACGCTGATCGCGTCTCTCGGCCGACCAAGCGCCGGCTTACTGAGCCGGCACCGGCTCCCGCACCACATCCGCCACCCAAGCCTCGTTCACCTTCGGCACCAGCGCGTCGGGCAGAACGACCGGCTTAGGATTCGCCGCCGTCACCTGCTTGGCCAGGCTGCTCATCGCCGCCGACAAGGCGCGGATCGATTGCAGGCCCTGGCTGCCGACATGATGCCGCTTCGCGACCCAAGAGGGATCGCTATAGCTGAGCTGAATGGTGCCTTTCGCGTCTTCCCAAATCAGCATCCGCAACGGCAGGTCGAGCGCCGTGGTCTGCGCGATCCGCATCAGCGGCATGCCGGCGGCGGGATTGCCGAACAGCACCGTCGTTGTCGGACGCAGCGGACGTTCAAAGGGACCGACCTCCGCCGCATGATCGATGCGGGCGAAGACGGCAACGCGCTTGCTTTCGAGGGTGGAGATCAGTCGCTCGATGGTCGTCGCGACGTCGTGCGCACTTGCTACTGTAATCAGACCGTTCTCGGTCATACCCTTTCTCCAGGATCACTACCAAAACTACGCTAGCGATCACTCTGAAGACGATAGGTTAACGCTAAGAAACTTTGCTGTGACAAGTGACCCGCATCACACAAATTTTGCGTCAGCGATTTCATCGATTACACTGCGCGATGTAAACGAGGGAATGCCTGTGGCCATTGATTCAATTACACTTCCTGTCGCAGCGGTCGGCGCGGTGATTTGGAAGGACGATCGCGTGCTGCTGATCCGTCGCGGCAAAGCGCCGCGCAAGGGATTTTGGAGCTTGCCCGGCGGACGTCAACAGTGGGGCGAAACCGTCTACGAAGCGGTTACGCGCGAGATCATGGAAGAGACCGGCGTGACCATCCGCATCCTCGACGTCGCCGCCGTCATCGACCTCATTCATCGCGACGACAAAGGCGCGATCGAACATCACTTCACGGTGATCGATGTGGTGGCGGAATGGGTGAGCGGCGAAGCCGTGGCCGGCGACGATGCGGCCGAAGTCGCCTGGGCCGCGCCCGATGAACTCGCGCGCTACGAGCTCACGCCGAAGATGCACGAGGTGATCGAAATCGCGGCGGGGAAAAGGAAGGGCTGAAGCCTAGTCGTCATTGCGAGACGCGCAGCGACGAAGCAATCCAGAGCCGCGGGACGAAGACTGGATTGCTTCGCTCCGCTCGCAATGACGGCTTTCTAAAAGTCTTACCCCGCCATCGCCATAGCGATTGCGCTCTCGTCCAGCGTGTCGGCGCCGTCGAGCCAGTCGCGCACCGCGCGCGCGATCTCGACCACGGTCTCGATCGCGTCGTCGGGTTTGGCCAGCGACAGATGGGCGGCGCGGGTGAGATCGGGCATCAGCCGCGCATGGGTGCGGCGCTTGTTCTCCGGCGCCATCACCAGACCACGCACCACGCCGCGCATCGAGGTGGCCAGCTCATTGAGATGATGGGCGCCGATGCCCTCGCACCGCAGGATCAGCTCCTCGCTCTTCTCGACCAGATAGCGCAGATCGCGCTTGAGCGTCTCTTCGCTGCCCTTGCCGTGGAAGAAGGCGATGACGCGATCCGACAGCGCATAGATCGCCTCGGGCTTGACCCGCGACTTGCGCTCGGCCACTTCGCGCCAGGAGCGATCGATGCGCTGCTGCACCTCGAAGCGCTGCAACTGCTCGACCAGCTTGTGGCGCAGCGAATGTGGCACCTGGACCAGCTGCACGTTTTCGCCAGGACGCATCCCTTGGCGCCGATTGGGGCCGATGAAGGATTCGGTGATCGCAAAAGGCCGGCGTGGTTTGGTCAACTGCTCGAAGCGGTTGAGCACGCGATCCATGGGCATCGGCTTGCGGATCAGATCGTCGATACCCGCGCCGATCGCCTGGCGAACAAGAGGGCGGGCCGACTCGTTCATCGTGGCGACGATCTGGACGAACGGGTTCTGCCCGATCTCGTTGCGGCGGATGCGCTGGACCGTGTCCCTGAACTTGAGTCCGGGCAATTCGATGTCGCACAGGATGACGTCGACCTGGCGCGCGTCGATCGTGTCGTGCAACGCATGCGCGTCGCGGCAGACGACGAGGTCGCGGATACCCTTAGCCATGAGTGCTGGCGCGATCAGATCGCCGAACTCGCCGCTTTGTTCGGCCAGCACGACCTCAACGCCACGATAACTGACGTCCAACATCCCTAGGATTGCTTACCCCGGTAATGCCCCCAAGCGCGCATAAATGGCACATTTCTGTAGGAAAGCCCATACAAATCATGGGGTCTAGGTATTAATACGTAGCGATATCCATATGGCGCTTATCACCCGCCAAAAGAACGGGCGGTTATACCGCTGCCCGATAGAACGAGAGGACGAAAGCCGCTATTCAGCGGCCTTCTTGTCCTTATCGAGATTGGGGAAGTTGAGTTCGACCAGGATCGAATTGGGGTCGAACAGGAAGATCTGGCGGCGCTGGCCATCGGGGATATAGCGCTCGCGGAAGGTCGTGCCGGATTTCACCAGACGCTCGCGCAATTCGTCGATGTCCTGGCCCAGGAAGGCGACATGGTCGAAATTCCCGGTCTCGTCGGCATCGCCGCCGCCGATCTCCTGACCCGGCGGGACCACGTGGATCACCGGCCGGTTGCCGCAATAGAGCCAATAGCCCGGGAAACCGAGATCGGGACGCCAGCCGGCATTGAGCCCGAGCACATCGCCGTAGAACTTGCGTGTGGCTTCCAGGTCCTTGGTGCGCACGGTGACATGGTTCAATTCGATCAGCGGCATAGCCCTGTCCTCTTCCTCTCCTGACAGCTAGACCCGCTCGACGTTCACGTCACGGGCCCGCTTGCCGTAATGATCAGCCCAGTCGGCGCCCTTCGCAATCCAATTGCGCGACCGGACCAGCTCCGCCTGACGCGAAAGCATCTCGATCTGGGCCTCGTAGACCCGCTGCCAGGCCAAAAGACCATCGATCCAGAGGCTGGCCCAACCGGCCAAGACCACGGCCGGCAGCTTGGTCGCCACGTGCAGCTGGTGATGGATCGGGTCCCGATTCATGGAAAGCCCCAGTTTCCCTACCTATTTCACACTAAGGATAGGACCCGGCCATCCGGCCGGGCAAGCCCGCGCATGAAATTTCGCCGGAATTCGACAGAAGATTTCAGTTTGTGGCGTTGTGACCGTTAAGATTGAGTGGACCGCATGATTTTGGCAGACTGCGGCCCGGAAGCACCAACGAGTTGAGTGTAGTATCCATGACCGACGAACGTTCCCGTCTTAAAAAGATCGCCAGCAACGCGGCTGAGGAAGATCGCCTTAAAAACCTCAGCAAGGCGGCTGATGTTCGGCGCGACATCGAAGAGACCCTGGGCCATGACGTGGTCAATCAGGAAAAGCTCACTCAGATTGCCGAATACGTCTGGGCAACCGTACCCAATGACCGCCGCGCCAGCTTCAACGCTGCCGACTGGCAGAAGGCGATCTTCGATCGCTGCGCCGTGGCCTTGAAGCGTGCCGAGGAAAAGCTCGAAGAGAACCGCACCGACGACAAGCTGTTCATCGCCAAGATCAAGATCCTGCGTCAGACCTTCGCGCAGCAGGTCCATCGCGCGATGCAATCCGTGTCCGACAAATACGCGCAGAAGTAAGCCCGCCCAGCGCCTTGCTTTAGCCCCTCACAGCCCAACCGTCGCATTGCGCCAAGCGTTTGGGGCGGTTAGGCTGGCCGCCTTTCATTGGGCCGGGCCGCATGTTCCTTCTGATCGATAACTACGACAGCTTCGTCTACAACCTGCGCCACTATCTCGGAGAGATGGGCGCCGAGGTGAAGGTGGTGCGCAATGACGCGATCACCGTCGACGAAGCCCTGGCGCTGAACCCGGACGGCATCGTCATCTCGCCCGGCCCCTGCGATCCCGACAAGGCGGGCATCTGCCTCGACCTGATCCACAAAGCGGCGGGCAAAGTGCCGGTCTTCGGCGTCTGTCTCGGCCATCAGGCGATCGGCCAGGCCTTCCAGGGCCGCGTGGTGCGCGCGCCCGTCCCGATGCATGGCAAGGTGAGCGACATCCACCACAATGGCGCCGGCATCTTTGCCGGCCTGCCCTCGCCCTTCCGCGCCACCCGCTACCACTCGCTGATCGTCGATCGGCCGAGCCTGCCGCCCAGCTTCGAGGTGACCGCCTGGACCGATGACGGGCTGATCATGGGCATGGCGCATCGCGACCTGACCGTGCATGGCGTGCAATTCCACCCGGAAAGCATCGCCTCGCAGCACGGCCATCGCCTGCTGCGCAACTTCCTCGACCTGGCCAAACACCGCACCGGTCACGCCGCCTGATGAGCGACACACCCAAACACGAGGTGCCGAAGACCGATATCGGCGCGATGAAGACCCTGATCGCGCGGATCGCCAATGGCGAGACGCTCGATGAGGACACGGCCGCTTCGGCCTTCGACGCGCTGATGTCGGGCGATTCGACACCCGCCCAGATCGGCGGCTTCCTGATGGCGCTGCGCGTGCGCGGCGAGACGGTGGCCGAGATCGCGGGTGCCGCCCGCACCATGCGTGCCAAGGCCGCCTCGATCGTCGCACCGTCCGGCGCCATCGACACCTGCGGCACCGGCGGTGATTCGCAGGGCACCTTCAACATCTCCACCGGCGCGGCCCTGGTCGTGGCGGCGTGTGGAGTCCCAGTCGCCAAGCATGGCAACCGCGCGCTGTCGTCGAAATCCGGCTCGGCCGATGTGCTGACGGCGCTGGGCGTGAAGATCGATGCCGACTTCGTCTTGGTCAACAAGGCGCTGATCGAGTGCAATATCGGCTTCCTGATGGCGCCGCGGCACCACGCCGCCATGCGCCATGTCGCCGGCCCGCGCGTCGAACTCGGCACACGTACCATCTTCAATCTGCTCGGCCCGCTCGCCAACCCGGCCGGCACCAAGCGCCAGCTGGTCGGCGTCTTCGCCGAGCGCTGGCTGGTTCCCGTGGCCGAGGTGCTGGGCCGTTTGGGCGCCGAACGCGCCTGGGTCGTCCATGGCTCGGACGGGCTGGACGAAGTGACCACCACCGGCCAGACCCGCGTTGCCGAATGGCACAAGGGCGCGGTGAAGGAATTCCTGGTCAACCCGACCGATGTCGGTCTGCCGCGTGCCAAGCCGGCCGATCTCAAGGGCGGCGATGCTGCCTATAACGCGGCCGCCCTGACGCGCCTGCTCGAGGGCGAAAAGGGCGCGTTCCGCGACATCGTCCTGCTCAACGCCGCTGCCGCGCTGGTGGTGGCCGACAAAGCCGCCGATCTCGGCCAGGGCGTGGCGCTGGCGACCCAGGCGATCGACAGCGGCGCCGCGCGCAACACCCTGACCCGCCTGATCGCGATCACCAACGAAGAGTCGGCCGGTGGCTGACGTGCTGGCCGATATCGTCTCGGGCAAGCGGCTCGAGGTAGCCAAGGCCAAAGCCAAGCTCTCCTATGCCGATCTCGAATCCCTCGCCAAGTCCGAGAAGCCGCCGCGCGGCTTCGGCGCCGCGCTCGACCGCGCCGTGGCGGCCCAGGGTTACGGGCTGATCGCCGAGATCAAGAAGGCCTCGCCCTCGGCCGGGTTGATCCGCGCCGATTTCGATCCCCCCGGTTTGGCGCGGGCCTATCTGGCCGGCGGCGCTGCCTGTCTGTCCGTACTGACCGACGGGCCCCATTTCCAGGGTTCCGAGGACTATTTCCGATCCGCCCGGGCGGCCGTGCCCCTGCCGGCCATCCGCAAGGACTTCATGATCGATGTCTGGCAGATCGCCGAGTCGCGCGCCATGGGCGCCGATTGCGTCCTGCTGATCCTGGCCACCCTCGAGGATGGCGAGGCCGCCGAGTTCGAGGCCGCCGCCATGGGCTTCGGCATGGATGTCCTGGTCGAGGTTCATGACGAGGCCGAGTTCGAGCGGGCGCTGAAGCTCAAATCGCGGCTGATCGGGGTCAACAACCGCAACCTCAAGACCATGATCACCGATATCGCGATCACCGAGACCCTGGCCGCGCGGATGCCCAAGGATCGCGTGCTGGTGGCCGAGAGCGGGCTCAAAACGCCGGCCGACCTGGCCCGGCTGGCCAAGGTGGGTGCGCGGCGCTTCCTGATCGGCGAGTCGCTGATGCGCCAAGCCGACGTGGCCGCCGCCACCCAGGCGATCCTGGCCCAACCGGCGGCTTAAACGTTAATCCGTCATGGCCGGGCTTGACCCGGCCATCCGCGACTTTCGTGGTCCAAAACGTGGATGCCCGGATCAAGTCCGGGCATGACGAACAAAGGGAAACGGATATGGCAGGATCAAAAAAATCAGGGGCGCGTTTGACCCATTTCGACGCCAAGGGCCGCGCCCGGATGGTCGATGTCGGGGCTAAGGAAATTACCCAGCGCGAGGCGGTGGCCAAGGGATCGGTCATCGTTGCCCCGGCAACGCTCGCCCGTATCCAAGAGGGGACGATCGGTAAGGGCGACGTGCTCGGGGTGGCTCGGCTGGCCGGGATCATGGCCGCCAAGAAGACGCCCGAACTGATCCCGCTCTGCCACGGGATCGCGCTGTCGGCCGTCGAAATCGAGCTCACCTGTGACCCGAAGCGGAACGCCATCGATGTTACCGCCACCTGCCGCGGCAACGACCGGACGGGCGTCGAAATGGAAGCAATTACAGCAGTTTGTATCGCGTCTTTGACAGTCTACGACATGTGCAAAGCGATCGACCGCGGCATCCGCATCACCGATGTCCGCTTGACCAAGAAATCAGGCGGGAAGTCTGGAAAATACGAAGCAAAGTAAATAGGTTATTGCTCATATCTAATGTTATTTATCACTTGAAATAACCCTATCCACGTCATGCCCGGCCTTGTGCCGGGTATCCACGTCTTTATTGAAACGAGAAAGGCGTGGATGGCCGGGACAGGCCCGGCCATGACGAACGAAAAAAAGCACGCATTGAAGCAGCTCCAAAACACCGCCCGGCACGGCAGCTGCCATCCCCCTTGTATCCATGTTACGTGATGGCGCTTGACGCACCCTGGGAACCAAACTAGAACATGTATCCGAGTTGCGGTTTTGTTCCATTAGTGGGGCCCGTTTCGGACGGGTATGCAAGATGCTGACGCGCAAACAATATGAATTGCTGATTTTCATCGACCAGCGCCTGAAAAGCACCGGCGTCTCCCCCTCCTTCGACGAAATGAAGGACGCCCTCGATCTCAAGTCCAAGTCCGGCATCCATCGCCTGATCACCGGGCTGGAGGAGCGCGGCTTTATCCGCCGCCTGCCCCATCGCGCCCGGGCGCTTGAGGTGCTGAAGCTGCCCGAGAACTTCGTACCCTCCCAGGCGCCCGAGGACGACGACACGGTCTTCGCCCCCAATGTCATCCGGGGCGACTTCCGCCAGGCCCTGCCCGGCGCCGCCATGGCCGCCTCGGCCGAAGCCGTCGATCTGCCCCTCTATGGCAAGATCGCCGCTGGCACACCCATCGAGGCGCTGCGCGATCCTTCGGCCTCGATCAGCATCCCAGTCAGCATGCTGGGCAGCGGCGAACACTACGCCCTGACCGTCGAGGGTGACTCGATGGTCGATGCCGGCATTCAGGACGGCGATATCGTCATCCTGCGCCAGGGCGATACCGCCGAGAACGGATCGATCGTCGTGGCCCTGGTGGATGACAACGAAGCCACTCTGAAGCGCCTGCGCCGCAAGGGGGCTTCGATCGCCCTCGAGCCGGCCAACCAGAAATACGAGACCCGCATTTTCGGCCCCGACCGGGTCAAGGTGCAGGGCCGTCTGGTCGCCCTGCTGCGCCGCTACTAAGCCAGCCTCCGACCACCTATAATCGACCCATCGGCCGCCTTCGGGCGGCCGATGACGTTTCTGGGTTGGGAGGACCGGGATATGCGCATCCTTTTGGCTGGGCTGCTGGCCGCGGCTGGCCTGCTCGCGACCGTCCAGGCCCAAGCGTTGTCGATCACCACCGATCAACCGCCCGCGACCTCCCTGGCCGATGGCCGCACCGGCACCATCGCCTTCACCGCGCCGACCCCCAAAAGCTACCGCGACTTCATCGACCGCCGCGTGGCCGAGACCTCGACCATCGCCGGTGTGCTGACCTTGCCCACCTATGCCAAAGGTCCGGTGCCGGCTCTGGTGATCGTCCACGGCAGCAGCGGCGTGGTGCCCAATGACTTCGAATGGGCCAAACGGGTGAACGGCTGGGGCATTGCCGCCTTCGTCATCGACAATTTCACCGGCCGCGGCATCACTGAGACCGCCACCGACCAGGGCCGTCTGTCGAGCATGGCCGATGTCGCCGGCGCCTTGGCCGCCCTGAAGCTTTTGGCCACCCACCCCGGCATCGATCCGAAACGCATCGGCGTCCTCGGCTTCTCCCGCGGCGGAACGGTCGCCCTCGACAGCGCTTTCGAGCCGCTGCGCAAGGCGATGATCGACGGCGATCTGCGTTTCGCCGTCCATATCCCGTTCTACGTCTCCTGCAGCATCCCCTATGTCTCGGCCCATCTCGACGGCGCGCCGATGCTGATGCTGCTGGGCGGCAAGGACGACTACACCCCGTCGGCGCCCTGCCTGCCCTTCGCCGACCGGCTGCGCAAAAGCGGCGAGCCGGTGACGGTGATCGTCTATCCCAACGCCTATCACGCCTTCGACGTCGACATGCGGGTCAGGCTGTTCCCCAAGCCGACCAGCGCGCGAAACTGCCATGGCCAGGTCGATATGGACCAGCGCCTCTTCACCATGCAGCATGGCGGTCAGACCGTCTCGGGCGCGGCCGCAATGAACGAACTCAGGGATTGCATCGAGCATGGCGTAATGATGGGTGGCGATGACGAGGCCCGCGCCAAAGCCCCGGGCGACGTGGCCGCCTTCCTGAAGGCCAACGGGATGATGCCCTAACTTTTGAGTTGTCATCGCGAGGAGGCTTTGCCGACGAAGCGATCCAGGACTTTCCCGCGACTCTGGATTGCTTCGCTCCGCTCGCAATGACACCAGCAGACTTTAAGGCTCCGGCGTCTCGGCCGGCGCGTCTGTATCTGCCGTCGGCTCCGGTTCCGACTCAGTTGCCGGCGCCGTCTCCGGCTTTGGCCGGCGCGGCGGCAGATGCAAGCTCCAGGGCCGGTCGCCCTGCCACTCGGCCACGCTGAGGGTGCGCGGCTGCTCCTCGTCATCGAGCCAGATCTGCTGCGCACCGGTCCGCCGCAACCGGTAGCCATCGAGCATCAGCTTGGCGCTGGGGCAGGCGGCGAACAGCGGCACCGGCACCACCACCACATCGGCGATGCGGCAATCCTCGATCGTCGCCTCGGGATAACGCGCCAGGGCCACCACATGACTTTCCGTCATCCAGATACAGCCCTGGCCATCGCAATGGACATTGTCGGCGATCGACCAATCGGGTGCGGTCTTGCCCTGCCCCGCCATCGCCGCCCAGGTCTCGCGGGTCTGCTTGGCGCCGCGATGGGGCTCGAACACCAGCCGCCCATCGGCGTTGCGTAGGGCCGCCAGCCGCCCGGTGCTGTCGATCAGCAGATCCGGCGGACGATGCAGCAACGCGATGACGATTCCCGCTGCGATCGCGATTAAACCGAGTCGGCGCCATCCGGTGCACCAGAGGCAGAGCCACAAGGCGCCCAGCGTGAAGACCACCAGCGCGGCGCGCGGCAGCGAGGCGGCGTCGAGTGCCGCACCTGGCAGATGGCTGGTCATCGAGGCAACCCTGTCGACCAGATCGATGCCCTGGCCCATCAGCCACCAGCCCCAGCCATCCAATCCAAACGGCAGCAGCACGAGCGCCAGCAACGCCGCCGGCATCACCCAGAACCCCACCACCGGCACCGCCAGCAGATTGCCGATCAGCCCGTAGGTGGCGTAGCGGTTGAAGTGATAGACCGTATAGAAGGCTGTCGCGCCGCCGGCGACCAAGGTCGTCAGCATGATGCCGGCGAGATAGAGCGCGGGGCCGGTCCAGATACCGAGCCGATCCGCTTCGCGCCAGGCCGTGAGCCTCGGCGTCATCACCTCATAGCCAGCGATCAGCGCGTAGACTGCCGCGAAGGACATCTGGAAGCTCGGCCCGACCAGCGCTTCGGGTTCGATCAGCAACACCAGCATCGCGGCCCAGCTGATCGTGCGCAGCGAGATCGCCTCGCGGTCGAGCAGAATGGCCAGCAGCACGATCGCGTTCATGATGAAGGCGCGCTGCGTCGGCACCGAGAAGCCCGAGATGACCAGATAGCCGAAGGTGACGAGCAGCGCCGCACCGGCCGCCCATTTCTTGATCGGGTAGCGCAACGCGATCCACGGAATCGCCGCGAGCACGCCGCGGATCGCGAGGAACACCAGCCCCGCCACCATGCTCATATGCATGCCCGCGATCACCAGGATGTGGGCGAGTCCTGCATCGCGGTAGTTCTGCAGGATCGCCGGCGGCACGGCGCCGCGCTCGCCGGTGATCAGATCGGCGGCCACCGCGCCCGCGCCGGAACGCGCGATCGCGTGATCGATACGCTCGGTCAGGTCGTGGCGGATGCGCGCCAGCGCGATACCGATACCGTCGAACCAACTGGTCGGCGGCGGCGTGGCAACTTGCACCGGATCGGCCAGCGCATAGCCGACCGCGCCGATCTTCAGGAACCAAGCCTGCCGCGCGAAATCATAGGCGCCGGGTGCGGCGGGTTGCGGTGGCGGCAGCAAGGTCGCGCGGAGATGAATGCGCTCGCCCGGCATTAGCCCCGCTGCAGCCTGATCGGACAGGCGAACACGCACACGCTCCGGTCGTGGCCCGGCATCGGGCAGGAGCAGGCTCAATCGATCAAGCGTGACGCGTTCGCCATGTTCCAAAGGTTCGATGGCCAGCACGCGGCCGTCGAGATCGGCGCCGGTGATCGCGCGGGACAAGACGGACGCCGCGACGGATTGCGTATGCTCGACCGCGACAGTGAAGCCCAGCGCCGCGGCACCCAATCCAATCGCCGCCATCAGCAGCGGCAAACGGTGGCGCAGCGCGATCGCTGCGATAGCGGAGACGGCGAGGATAGCTGGCCCGATCCACCGCGCCGGTTCGCCGGGCAAATTGAAATAGACGGCCACGCCGGCCCCCAGCGCCACCGGCAGCCAGAGAACCCAACGCTCGCGTTCGGCCTGCAGGACGGTTCCAATCCAGCCGTCCAGCGCCTTGACCCCCTCGTCAAAGCCCATGCTGCGCCCCCTGGTTGGGTATGCTACACAGACTATCGAAGCGCGTCAGTGGTGGAGACACCCCGTGCCACACGATTTGACGGTCATTGCCGGCGGTATCCTGATCCTGGCCGTTCTCGGTCTTTGGATGTGGTCGGCATGGCGGCATCCCGATCGCCGTTCGGACACCGATCCAGACGACTGGAAGCGCCTCGGGATTGGTGGCGGCGGCAGCAGCTAGCCGTTATTGCGTCTCTCGCACGGTGTGCTACACAGCCACCTCTGTTTGGTCGAATTTCGTTCGTCACCCCCGCGAAGGCGGGGGTCCAGGGCCGCAAAAACAGGAAACCTGGATTCCCGCTTTCGCGGGAATGACGACATGATGAGGCCGTCTGGATATCCATTCCCAAAGAGCGTCGAATTAATCCCATGACCGTCGTTACCCGTTTCGCCCCCTCGCCCACCGGTTTCCTGCATATCGGGGGGGCGCGCACCGCCCTGTTCAACTGGCTCTATGCACGCCACACCGGCGGCAAGTTCCTGCTGCGCATCGAGGACACCGACCGGCTGCGTTCGACCCAGGCGGCGGTGGACGCGATCTTCGATGGCATGAAATGGCTGGGCCTGGATTGGGACGAGGAACCGATCTTCCAATACACGCGCGCGTCGCGGCATGCCGAGGTGGCGCGCGAGCTGCTCGCCCAAGGCCGCGCCTATTACTGCTACACGACGCCGGAAGAGCTCGAGGCGATGCGTGCCGCGCAGAAGGCCGCCGGCCTGCCCATGCGCTATGATGGACGCTGGCGCGATCGCGATCCCAAGGATGCGCCCGAGGGCGTGAAGCCGGTGATCCGCCTCAAGGCGCCGACCACCGGCGCGACCGTGGTGCAAGACGGTGTGCAGGGCGAAGTGAAGGTCGAGAACGCGCAGCTCGACGACATGGTCCTGCTGCGCAGCGACGGCAACCCGACCTACATGCTCTCGGTGGTGGTCGACGATCACGACAGCGGCGTCACGCAGGTGATCCGCGGCAGCGATCACCTCACCAACACCTTCCGCCAATGGCAGCTCTACGAAGCCTGCGGCTGGACGCCGCCCAACTTCGCGCATATTCCGCTGATCCACGGCGCCGACGGTGCGAAGCTTTCCAAGCGTCATGGTGCGCTGGGCGTCGATTCGTATCGCGATCTCGGCATGCTGCCCGAGGCCACGCGCAACTATCTCCTGCGTCTCGGCTGGGCGCATGGCGACGACGAGACCATTTCCACCGAGCAGGCAATCGCCTGGTTCGACCTCGACGGTATCGGCCGTTCGCCGGCGCGTTTCGACATGGCCAAGCTGACCAACCTCAACGGGCATTACATGCGCGTTGCGGAGGATGCACGGCTGGTGCGCGATCTTGCGCCGTTCCTGAACGCCGTTGTCGGCCGCCCGCCGTCGCACGCCGATGAGGCGCTGCTCACGCGCGCCATGCCCGGGCTGAAGGAACGCGCGAAAACGCTCGTCGAGCTTGCGTCGAGCGCAGCCTTCTATATGCGAACACGGCCGATTCGGCCCGATGAAAAGGCCGCAAGACTGTTGGATGACAGTGCAAAGCGCCTGTTGGGCGACTTAGCCACGGCGCTTGCCGCAGTGCAAAATTGGCGGCAAGATATCTTGGAGGCCGAAGCGCGGCGCATAGCCGAGGCTGGTGGCCTTGCGTTGGGCAAGATAGCGCAGCCTTTGCGGGCCGCGCTGACGGGTTCGACGGTATCGCCGCCGATCTTCGACGTGATGGAGATTCTCGGCCGGGACGAAAGCCTGGCGCGTATTCGGGACGCAGCAGAGGGACACGGCACCTGACGGCCGTGATGATGCTGACCGCTCCCAAGCGCCTGCCATAAAGGACCCCACCCATAAGGGTCGCAACAGGAGTGGTCGCGATGAGCAAGAAAGCGAAACCCGACGAGACGAAAAAGTCGGACAAAAGGTCCGCAACCAAACAAATCGCGAAAAAGCCGCCGCGCGCGATCGCCGCCGCAGCCGCAGCCGACGCCAGCATCTCGGCCAAGGATACGGTGACGCTGACCGACAACAGCACCGGCAAGACCTACACCTACAAGATGATGGGCGGAACGATCGGTCCGAAGGTGATCGATATCCGCTCGCTCTATGCCGATACCGGCATGTTCACCTACGATCCGGGCTTCACCTCCACCGCGTCGTGCGACTCGAAGATCACCTATATCGATGGTGACGAGGGCGTGCTGCTGTATCGCGGCTACCCGATCGAGCAGTTGGTCGAGCACTGCAACTTCCTCGAAGTCTGCTATCTGCTGCTGAACGGCGAACTCGGCACCGCCGAGGAAATGAAGCAGTTCAACCATGACATCACGCATCATTCGATGGTGCATGAGCAGTTGAGCTCGGTGTATCGCGGGTTCCGCCGCGACGCGCACCCGATGGCGGTGATGTGCGGCGTGGTCGGCGGGCTCTCGGCCTTCTATCACGACAGCACCGATATCACCGATCCGCACCAGCGCATGATCGCCAGCTATCGCATGATCGCGAAGATGCCGACCATCGCCGCCTGGGCTTACAAGTACTCGATCGGCCAGCCGTTCATCTTCCCGACGAACAGCATGAGCTTCGGCGAGAACTTCCTGCACATGATGTTCGCCACGCCGTGCGAGCCCTACAAGGTGAGCCCGGTTCTGGCCCGCGCCATGGATCGCATCCTGACGCTGCATGCCGATCACGAACAGAACGCCTCGACCTCGACGGTGCGCCTGTCGGGTTCGTCGGACGCCAATCCGTTCGCCTGTATCGCCGCCGGCATCGCCTCGCTGTGGGGCCCTGCCCACGGCGGCGCCAACGAAGCCGTGCTGAAGATGCTGAGCCAGATCGGCGATGTGAAGAACATCCCGGCCTTCATCGACGGCGTGAAGAACAAGAAGGCGCGCCTGATGGGCTTCGGCCATCGCGTCTACAAGAACTTCGATCCGCGCGCCAAGGTGATGGCGCAGACCTGCCGCGAGGTGCTCGACGAACTCGGCCAGCACAACGATCCGATGCTGGCGCTGGCCGTCGAACTCGAACGCATCGCGCTCTCGGACTCCTACTTCGTCGAGCGCAAGCTGTACCCGAATGTCGACTTCTATTCGGGCATCATCTTCCGCGCGATGGGCATTCCGGTCTCGATGTTCACGCCGCTGTTCGCGGTGGCGCGCACCGTCGGCTGGATCGCCCAGTGGAACGAGATGATCAGCGACCCAGGCAAGCGCATCGGCCGCCCGCGTCAGCTCTACATCGGCGCGACCAAGCGCGATCTGAAGAAGAAGTGACGATCACGACCCTCTCCGGCCTCTGGCGGGAGAGGGTTTTCGTTTCCTAGCCCCGCTCGATCAGCTCGATCTTGTAGCCGTCCGGATCTTCGATAAAGGCGATCGGGCCGCCACCATGCTTCATCGGGCCTGGCGGGCGTGGAATCTTCACGCCCTCCTTGGCCAGCAATTCGCACGTCCCATAAATATCCGGCACGCCGATGGCGAGATGGCCGAAGCCGCTGCCGATCGTATAGGGCTCCTTCTGCGGCCAGTTGTGCGTGAGTTCGATCACCGTGTTCGATTCTTCGCTGCCATAGCCGACGAAGGCCAGCGTGAACTCGCCCGAGGGATAGTCCTTCTTGCGGATCAGATTCATGCCGAGCAGACGCGTATAAAAATCGAGGGACTTATCGAGATCGCGCACGCGGATCATCGTATGCAGCATGCGGAACTTCGACGCGTCCTGCGCGGCAGTGGATTGAGGCTGTACGTCGTCCATAGGCGGTCTCCCTTAATTTGAAGCGTCATGGCCGGGCTTGTCCCGGCCATCCACGACTTTCTTGTTGAGGCAAAGACGTGGATGCCCGGACAAGCCCGGGCATGACGATCTAGATTTTCGAACCGATCATATCCCGAATCGCGGTCGCGGCGCGACGGCTGGGCGAGGCTTCGCCGTGGCCCAATTTGGTAAGCGCCGCGTCGAGGCCGGTTCGCTGTTCGAACCGCGCCGCGCCGTCGTCGAGCAGGCGCGCCAGAGCCGGCGCCAGCAGCTCGGGACGACAATCGCCCTGCAGCAATTCGGGAACCACAATGCGCCCGGCCAGGATGTTGGGCAGGCTGACCGCGTCGAGCTTGACCAGCCGCCGGGCGAAGAACGCAGTGATCGGATTGACGCGATAGCCCACCACCATCGGCACGCCGGCCAGCGCGAGTTCCAGCGTCACCGTACCCGAGGCCGCCAGCGCCGCACGCGACGCAGCGAAAGCGTCGTAACGCTCGCCGGCACCGCGCACGACCAAAGCCGGCACCGGCCAATCGCGCACAGCTTCGCTCACCGAGTCGGCCACGGTCTCGACGGTCGGCACCACCGCTTGCAAGCGCGGATGCGAGGCGGCGAGGCGTCCGAGGGTCGCGCCGAATTCTGGCAAGAGGCGCGATGTCTCCGAGCGGCGGCTGCCGGGCAGGATGCTCACAACGGTCGCATCGGCGGGAATGCCGTGCCGGGCGAGAAAGCCGGTACCGTCGCCCTGATCGGCGCCGCTTTCGAGCACCGGATGACCGATGTGAATGGCGCGCACGCCGGCCGCTACGAACAGCGGTGGTTCATTGGGCAAAAGGCACAGCAGCAGATCGACGCGGCCGACGAGATCGTGAACGCGCTTTTCTTTCCACGCCCAGACCATCGGCGCGACCATATGGATACGCGGCGCGGTGACTCCGGCGCGCTTCAACCGATCGATCAGGCGCTTGTTGTAGCCCCAAGAGTCGATGGTGACGATCGCCGACGGCTTGCGCGCGATGATATCGGCTACCGTTTCATCAAGCCGCTTCAGAATGCGCGGAATACGCGGCAATACCTCGGCCAGCCCCATCACGGCGAGATCGGCCTGCGGGAACAGGCTCGGCATGCCGGCAGCACGCATCGCCTCGCCACCGATACCGGCGAATTGCACATCCGCGCCGATCACATCGCGCAGCCCATCCATCAGCCGCGCGCCGAGCAGATCGCCCGATGGCTCACCAGCGACCAGATAGATCAGCGGCGCGCTCATGGAATCGTAACGCCAATCAGGAACAAGCCGGTCGCATCGGCAGCCGCGATGCACTGCGCGCGATCGACCACCAAGGTCGCGCCAGCCTGCACCGCGATACCGGCGAAGCCCGCAGCAGCAGCGGCGACGACCGTATCGGTGCCGATGGTCGGCATATCGGTTCGCATCTCCTGCTGCGGCTTAGCGGTCTTGGCCAGCACCGGCCCTGCACCGGGTTTCTTCATCGTGCCGGCCCGTTTGATCAGCGCGGAGGTGCCCTCGACGTCCTCGACCGCCAACACCTGCCCTTGCTGCGCCACGGCGGCCTGGCCGAGATCGCGCGCACCGAGATCGCGCGCGGCCTTCAGCCCCACCTGAATATCGGCTTCGCCCTGCGCATCGGGGCGATGCGCACCCCAGATGCCGGCGGGTGCGACCAGATCCTTCAGCAGCGCATCGACGCCGACGACCTTGAAGCCTTCGTGTTCGAGTTCGGCGACCAGCGCCTTGAGCAGCCCGTCATCGCCCAGCGCGCGCAGGCTGGCCTTGGCGAAGAAACGCACCGTGCGCCAATCGGGCGCAAGTTCCTTCAGCGACGGCCGCTTGATGGGGCCGACCATCACGATGTCGCGCACGCCCTGCTTACGGAGGATGTCAAAACCCCGGCCGCCCTCGCCGACCGTAATCCAGTCGCGTGGCACGTCGGGTGGCAGGGTGGTTTCGTCGGTATGGCCCTTGAGCGCGAGAACGAAAACCGCGCGGCCTTGGGCACGGCATGCGGCAACAAGCTGCGCGGGCATTTTCCCACCGCCCGCGATGATGCCGATTTTGTTCACGGCGGGAACCCGCGCTAGGCGGCGTTCTCCAGAATCGGCTGACAGATGGCGCGCGAGGAATCGGCGCGGATGAAATCGACGATCTCCATCACGCCCGCGACGGTGTTGAACTGGCTGGCGACGTCTTCCAACCGCTCGGCCATCGTGCCTTCGGGTGCGAACAGCAGGCGATAGGCATTGCGCAGCGCATGGATGTCGTCGCGCGAAAAGCCGCGGCGCTTCAGACCGACGAGATTGAGCCCCGACAGATGCGCCCGGTTGCCGGTAACGGCGCCGTAGGGAATGACGTCGTTCTCGACACCGGTCATGCCGCCGACCATCACCTGCTTGCCGATGCGCACGAACTGATGCACCGCCGAGTTGCCGCCGATGATTGCGAATTCGCCGATGTCGACATGGCCGCCCAGCGCGACATTGTTGACCAGGATCACATGGTCGGCGATGCGGCAATCATGGGCCACATGCGAGCCGACCATGAACAGGCAGTGATTGCCGATGCTGGTCAGCATCCCACCGCCTTCGGTGCCGGGATTGATGCTGACATATTCGCGGATCTGGTTGTGCGCGCCGATCACCAGCTTGCTGTCTTCGCCGCGATACTTCAGGTCCTGCGGGCGGTGACCGATCGAAGCGAAAGGGAAAATCTGCGTGCCTTCGCCGATCGAAGTATTTCCCTCGACCACCACATGGGAGACCAGCCGCACGCGATCGCCAAGCTTCACCCGCGCCCCGACCACGCAATAGGGGCCGACGCTCGCGCTGGCCGCGATCTCGGCGGCCGGATCGACGACGGCGGTGGGATGAATCTCAGCCATGCGGCTCAGGTATCCATGATCATGGCGGCATACTCGGCTTCAGCCACCAGCTGGTCGTCCACCTTGGCTTCGGCGCGGAACTTCCAGACATTGGCGCGCTGCCGCTCCTTGAACACGTGAATGTGGAGCGTGTCACCCGGCACGACGGGACGGCGGAAGCGCGCGTTGTCGACGCTCATGAAATAGACCAGCTTGCCCTCGGACGACGGGCCCAGGGTTTCAACCACCAGCACGGCCGCCGTCTGCGCCATCGATTCGATGATCAACACGCCCGGCATAATCGGTTTCTTCGGGAAATGGCCCTGGAAATGCGGTTCGCCGATGCTGACCTGCTTGACGCCGATCGCGCTGACATTGGGGATGAGATCGATCACCCGATCCACCATCAGGAACGGATAGCGATGCGGGATCAATTGCATGACCCGCTCGATGTCGATGGTCTTCCCGGTTCCTTGCGTCACAGCATCCATCTCGCAACCCTAACCTCGACCTAATCCAGATCTTCGCGGCGCGCGAGTCGCCGAAGAATCGCGTTATGGCGCAACCACTCTTTCACTGGCACCGACGGCGAACCGCCGACCCGCGCTCCCGGCTCCACATCCTGCATCACACCGGCCTGAGCGCCGATCTGGGCACCGGCACCGATCCGGATATGCCCCGCCAAGCCAACCTGTCCGGCCAGGACGACGAAATCATCGAGCCGCGTGCTGCCTGAGACACCGGCCTGGGCGACGATGACACAGCCGCGACCGACCTGCACGTTGTGCCCGATTTGTACCAGATTATCAATCTTGGTGCCCGCTCCGATCACGGTGTCGGAGCTGGCGCCACGGTCGATGGTGGTATTGGCCCCGATTTCGACGTCGTCATCGATCAGGACCCGGCCCAGCTGCGGCACTTTCAGATGCCCCTCGGCGCCCATGGCGAAACCAAACCCATCTTGGCCGATTCGCACACCGGCGTAGATATTGACCCGGTCGCCGATCAGGGCGTGGGTCACCGTCGCACCGGGTCCGACGATACAATCGTCACCCAGAACGACGCCGATACCGATCACCGCATTGGCGTCGATGTGACACCGCAGGCCGATCTCAGCCCGCGCCCCGATCACCGCGCCGGGTTCGATGCGGCTGCCCTCGCCCACCAGCGCCTCGGGATCGACATACGCGCGAGGCGAGATCCACGGTTCCGGCGCCGGCGCGGGATAGAAGGTGCGCGCAAGCTTCGCATAGGCGCGATACGGATCGGGCGCCAGCAGCAAAGCCATGCTCTCCGGTGCCCGTTCGGCCATGGCGGGGTTGATGACGCAGGCACCGGCGCGGCTTTTTTCGAAATCGCCGACGAATTTGCGGTTGTCGAGAAACGAAATATCCTCGGGCCGCGCCTTGTCGAGCGGCGCAACGTCCGTGATGCGCTTACCGGCGTCAGCGCCGTTTTTCAGATCCGCGCCGCACCGCCGCGCCAGATCTCCCAGGGTGAACGGCCCGACGTTAGCGAAGAAACGAGGGTCGGCCATTGCCCGCCGTTAGTTCTGGGGCAGCTTCAATCCGCCGGACGGCGCACCTGCCGCAGGCGCTTGAACCGAACCCGGCTGCAACTGCTTGGACGAAGCACCGCCACTGACCGGCGGCAGCCCATTGTCGGCCTCCACCTTCGGCGGCGGGAAGTCGACCTTGGTGAGACGCTTGTTCATCAGGTCGATGATCTCGTTCGTGACGTCCCACTTGGTGTTGAAGAACAGCAGCGCCTGCGACTGAAGCACCGCATCGGCGTTGTGCTGGGCGGCGATGTCGCGCGAGGCCTCCATCATCGCCTGCTGCCACTTCAGCTGCGCGGCGTTGAACGATTTCTCGAAGGCCTGGCGGCGGCGCAGCTCGACACGCTGCACTTCGCCGTACTTCAGCTCCAGGGCGTGCCCCTTGGTGGCGAGTTGTTCCTGCGTCAGCGTACCGCGCAGCTTCTGAAACTCCTGATCTTCCGTGCGGAAAGTCGCCTCATCTTTTTGGTTCTGTTCTTCGAACTGCTTGCCGTACTTCTCGGCTTCGCTGTTGATGCTCTTGCCGGCCATCGATTCACGGCGAATGCGATCGGGATCGATGACGATGAAGATCGGATTTTGACCGGGAATCGGACCGAGCGTCTTCGCGTCGGTGCTCTTGGCGTCAGCCGGCTTGGTGGTCTGCGCCGACGCGCCCGAAACCGAAGCGCCTGCCAGCAAAGCGGACAGGATGCCCGCCAGCGCGAAACGCGCCGGCATCGACAACACAGACATCAGAACCTCGTACCAAAGTTGAAGCGGAAGATTTGTATTTCGTCGTAGCTCGTCCGCACGATCGGATAGCCGAAGCTGACATCGACCGGACCGAGCGGCGACACCCAGACGAAGCCGGTGCCGATACCGACGCGCGGCATCTCCGACGAGAGCACGCGCGACGCAGGAACGCTGGGGTCGGTCGGACCGACGATACCGGTGTCGACGAAGAACAACGATTTGATATCGACTTCCTTGGGCAGGCCCAGCGGGAAGGTCACTTCGGCCGAGGCCGTCGTATTCCAGATGGCGCCCAACGGCGTCAGCGTCGTGCGGTCGACCGGTGTTACACCGGCGTCGCGGAAGCCGCGCAGCGAAGCGCCGCCGAGATAGAAGCGCTGGTTGATCAACACGTCGCTGCCGGCATAACCGGCGACATAGCCCGCACCGCCGTTGATATAGAGTTCGTAATCGTCGGCCAGCTGGAAATACTGGCCGGCGGTGGCGTAGGTGCGGACGAATTTCGGCGTGCCGCCCAGACCGGCCACGTCGTTGCCGAACTTCACATAGTAGCCCGTCGTCGGATCGACTTTGCTGTCGCGACGGTCGTAAGTGATCAGGTGACCCATCATCGACAGATACGTGACGCCAGCCTGTTCCGCGATGAACTGCGAAGTTCCGGGCTGGATGTCATGAATGTTGGTCAGGCTCGAAGTGTAGGTGAAGTCGTGCCGCAGATAGTCGTTGTAGTAGTAACCCGCGCGAATGTCGCCGCCGGTCACGCCGGTCTGGTACGACTCAAGCTCCTGGAGGCGCGTGTCGGTCGAGAAGAGGTCGAAGCCGGCGATGATGTGTCGGTCGAGGAAATACGGATCGGTGTAGTTGAAGTTGATCGAGGTCTCGAGCAACGCCAAGGTGGTGTCGATCGACGCTTCCTGGCCGGTGCCCAGGATGTTGCGCTCCTTGGCGCCGATCGAGGCCAACGGACCGTAAAGGCTCGACCAACCGGCGCCGAGGCTCAGCGAGCCCGTCGACTTTTCTTCCACCGCCACCTTGACGACGGTGCGGTCGGCGGCCGTATCCGACTCTTCGTTCGTCACCTTCACGGTCTTGAAGAAGTCGAGGTCCTTGATGCTCTGCTCGGAGCGCCGCTGCTTGGCAGAGTTGAAGGCGTCGCCTTCGACCAGCGCAAACTGCCGGCGGATCACCTTGTCGTAGGTGCGCACGTTGCCTTCGATGTCGATGCGTTCGACGACGACGCGGCGTCCTTCGCCGATGTCGAAGGTGATGCCGAGGATGTGATTCTTGGTGTCGCGGTCGATGCGCGGCCTGATGTCGACAAAGGCGTAGCCCTTGTTGCCGACCGCATCGGTGAGCGACTGGATCGTCTTTTCGACTTCATCGGCGTCGTACCAATCACCGGTCCGCATCAACAAAAGCGGCTTCAGGGCGTCGACCTTGATGTCGGGCAAGGAGCTGATGAGGTCGACCTTGCCGACCTTGTAACGCTCGCCTTCCTCAACCGTGAAGGTCAGGAAGAAACGGCGCCGGTCGGGTGTGAGCTGCGCCACCGCCGAGACGACGCGGAAATCGGCATAGCCCTTCTTCAGGTAGAACTTACGCAGCTGTTCGCGGTCGTAGTTGACGCGATCGGGATCGTAGGAGTCGCTGTTGCTGAGGAACCGATACCAGCGCTCTTCGCGGCTTTCGATCACGTCCTTGAGATCGCCGTCCGAGAAGGCTTTGTTGCCGATGAAGTCGATGCGCGTGACGTAAGTGGGCGAGCCTTCGTTGATCTCGAAGACCAGATCGACGCGGTTGTCGGCCAGCTTGATCAGCTTGGGATCGACGGTGGCGGCGAAGCGGCCGTTGCGCTTGTAGAGGTCGAGCAGGCGCTGCACGTCGCCCTGAACCTTGGTGCGGTTGTAGACGCCGCGTTGCTTCAACTGGATCTCGGCCTGAAGCTTGTCGCTTTCCAGGTGATGATTGCCCTCGAAGGCAATGCGGTTGATGGTCGGGTTCTCGACCACGCGCACGATCAGGTTGCCGTCTTCGCGCTTGATGGTCACGTCGGCGAACAGCCCGGTGTTGAACAGCGCCTTCAGCGACTTGTCGATGCGTATGGCGTCGAAGGGATCGCCTTCGGTCAAAGTGAGATAGGAACGGATCGTCTCAGGCTCGATGCGCTGATTGCCATCGACCACGATATGCTGAATCACGCCAGCATCTTGCGCGACGGCGGGCGTCCGCAATGCGAGCGTCGCGACAATGGCGACGATCAACCCCGATAACAGATAACGAAACAAAATCCCCCTCACGAGACCATCAAACCATCAGGACACGATACCTCTAATGAACTTCCACACTCCCAGGTCGTTACCTGTGGCAAGGATCATCAGGGCCAAAACCAGAAACAAGCCTAAGCGAAAGCCATACTCTTGCGCACGCGGTCCGAGGGGGCGCCCCAGGACAGCCTCAACACAATAGAACAGCAGGTGTCCGCCGTCGAGCAACGGAATCGGGAACAGATTGAAAAGTCCAAGATTAATAGAGATATAGGCAGCAAAAAACAGGATCCCCTGCAGCCCCAGCCGGGCCGCCTGCCCAACCTGTTTGGCAATACCGACGGGACCGCTCAACTGATCCGTGTCACGCCGTCCTGTAACAATCTGCCCGATCGCCTTGAGATTGATGCCGACGATCTGGCGGGTCTTGTTCACCCCGGCCACGAGCGCGCTCAGCGGATTATGATGAATGATGACGGCGGCGTCCTTGGGCGGGGTCACGCCCAGGATCGGCACTTTCTGGGTATGGCCCGACGAATCGGCCATATCCGTCAGGCGCGGCTGCACCGTGATCGTCTGATCCTTGCCGTCGCGTTCGATCAGCAGTTGTACAGGCTCGCCGACCGTGGTCTGCACGATCACCTGCAGATCGCCGAAGGTCGAAACCGTATCGCCGTTGGCGATCAATACCTTATCGCCAGGCTTCAGGCCGGCCTGCTCGGCGGCGCTGCCTGTGATCACCGCGCCGACAACCGGCGGGATGCGCTGTTCGCCATAGATCATGAACAGCAGGGCCAAGAGGAAGATGCCGAAGACGAAATTGATCAGCGGTCCGGCCACCACGATCGAGGCGCGCTGATAGACCTTCTTGGTGCGGAAGGCGACGGCCCGCTCCTCGGGCGTCATCGCGGCAACCTTGTCCTCGCCGTCGCCCGGCCCGTCCATGTCGCCGAACATGCGGACATAGCCGCCCAGCGGCAGCAGGCTGAACTTCCACCGCGTGCCCGACTTCGCCGTGAAGCCGAACAATTCCGGGCCGAAGCCGATCGAGAAGGTCTCGACGCGCACACCGTTGGCGCGCGCGATCAGGTAGTGCCCCAATTCGTGCACGAAAACGATCACCGTGATGACCACCAGGAAGACCACCACGTAGTCCCAGAAATCGATCAGAAGCTGAACCATCTACTTACGCCCACCATTGATCCGCGCGATACGGTCGTGCGCCCGCCCCCGAGCTTCTTCGTCCCATTGCAGGATTTCGTCGAGATTGGCCGCCTTAGCCCCGGCCATCATCGCAACCGTATCCTCGACCACGCGGCAGATATCGAGAAAGCCGATCTGGCGGTCGAGAAACGCGCGCACCGCGATTTCATTGGCTGCATTGCAGACCAGCGCCGCCACGCCGCCGGCACGCAGAGCCGCACGGCTGATGCGCAGCGCCGGGAAGCGATCCGGATCGGGCGCTTCGAAGGTCAGCGTGCTGACGGCAGCAAGATCGAGCCGCTTGCTCGGCGTCGCCATGCGCCGCGGCCAGCCCAGCGCCAGCGAGATCGGCATGCGCATATCGGGCGTGCCGAGCTGGGCCAGGACCGAGCCGTCGATATATTCGACCATGCTGTGCACCACCGATTGGGGATGCACGAGAATGTCGATCTTGGGCTCGGGCATGCCGAAGAGATGGAACGCCTCGATCACTTCGAGGCCCTTGTTCATCATCGTCGCCGAATCGATCGAGATCTTAGCGCCCATATCCCAGACGGGATGGGCGACCGCCTGCTCCGGCGTCGCGCAGGCCATCTCGCCTTGCGTCGCCAGACGGAACGGTCCGCCCGAAGCGGTCAGGATAATGCGGTCGACGCGCTCTTTCTGCTCGAAGTCGAACACCTGGAAGATGGCGGAGTGTTCCGAATCGACCGGCACCAGCGTCGCACCGGCGCGCTCTACCTCGGCCATCACCAGATCGCCGGCGCAGACCAGCGTTTCTTTGTTGGCCAGCCCGACGATCGCGCCACGCCGCACCGCCGCCAGGGTCGGCTGTAGCCCGACCGCGCCGACGATCGCCGCCATGACGCATTCGGCCGGCCGCATCGCGGCTTCCATCACCGCCGACGGACCCGCGCCGATTTCGACATCGACGCCGGCCAGTGCATCCTTCAGCGCCGGATAGGCGCTCTCATCGGCAACCACGACCATCGCCGGGCGCAGACGCCGCGCCTGATCGGCCAGACGCTCAACCGATGTGTTGGCGACCAGCGCTTCGACGCGGAACTTGTCGGGCTCGCGCTCGATCAGGTCCACGGTGTTGCAACCGACCGAACCGGTACTGCCGAGAACCGTCACGCTGCGCACGTCGCCCTTCGGCGCGGGACGCGGCGAGGATGGCGCGGCGGGATGAACTGTCGGCGTCATCGCCATGCGGTGATGCCTCCGCCCAACGCCAGACAGAACACGGCCGCCGCCGGCGCCGCCGCCAGCAGCCCATCGATGCGATCGAGGATGCCACCATGACCGGGGATCAGCGCGCTCGAGTCCTTGGCGTCGAAATGACGCTTCACCGCCGACTCGAGCAGATCGCCCGCCTGGGCGATCAAGGCCAGGATCGCGCTGGCGCCGGCCAACATCCAAGGTTCGATCGCCAAATGCAGCACCGCGGCGGTGGCCCCGCCGACAATCGCCGCACCGATCGTACCGCCGATCAGCCCGGCCCAGGTTTTCTTGGGGCTGACGCGCGGCATCAGCTTCCACCCGCCGATGATCCGGCCGGCAGCATAGGCGACAATATCGGTTGCCCACACGACGAGGAGAAGCCAGAAGGCCGTCTCACGGTCCTGGCCGCGCAGCCAGAGGATAGACAGCACCGGCACGCCGATATAGACCACGCCGGCCGCGACCCAACCCGGCGACCAGCTGACCAGACGCGTCCACTCCCAGGCGGCGATCACCGCGCCCACGGCGACGAGCAGCGCGAAGGCCCACGACCCCCACCATGTGGCAAGGATCGCCACCGGCGCCAGAATCACTGAAGAAATGATGCGCTGACGAAGCACGCGATCTCTCAGCCGATGCCGCCCCAGCGGCGCTCGCGCCCCTGGAAGTCATCGAGCGCCTGTTCGAGATGGCGGCGCGTGAAGTCGGGCCACAACACGTCGAGGAACGCGAACTCGGCGTAAGCGCTCTGCCACAGCAGGAAGTTCGAGATGCGCATTTCGCCGCTGGTGCGGATCATCAAATCCGGATCGGGAATATCGGCGGTGAACAGACGGCCGGCGAAGGCCTCTTCGTCGATCGCCGCCGGATCGAGTTTGCCGGCTTTCACGTCTTCGGCCAGACGCCGCGCCGCGTGAACGATCTCTTGGCGGCCGCCGTAACTGAGCGCTAAGGTCAGCGCGAGTCCGCCATTGGACGCCGTCAGTGCCTCGGCTTCTTCGATCAGCGCGATCGTGTCGGGCGCCAGCCGCGACCGGTCGCCGACCACGCGGAAGCGCACACCATTGCGATGGAGTTCGGCAACTTCGCTGCGCAGATAGATGCGCAGCAACCCCATCAGGTCCTGCACTTCGGCCAGCGGACGCTTCCAGTTCTCGGACGAGAAGCCGAACAGCGTCAGATAGCCGACGCCCAACTCGCCCGCGGCACGCACCGTCTCCTTAACCACCTCGGCGCCACGCCGATGCCCGGCGATGCGCGGCAAGCCGCGCGCCTTGGCCCAGCGCCCATTGCCATCCATGATGATCGCGACATGGACCGGCGCTTGGGCATCCGATTTGGTTTTTACGGCCTCCATGCTCAGACCTGCATGATTTCCTTGTCTTTGGTGGCAAGCGCTTCGTCGATGTGCTTGATCGTCTCGTCGGTCATGGTCTGCACCTCCTTGTCGTTATGGCGGTGCTCGTCCTGCGAGATGATCCCATCCTTTTCGAGCTTCTTCAGCGCTTCCATCCCGTCGCGGCGCACGTTGCGCACGGAGATACGGGCCTGCTCGGCATATTTGCCGGCGATCTTCTGCAGCTCCTTGCGGCGCTCTTCGTTCAGCGCGGGAATCGGAACGCGCACCAGCTGGCCGTCGGCAGCAGGATTGAGGCCAAGGCCGGCATCGCGGATCGCCTTTTCCACCGCCTTCACCATCCCCTTATCCCAGACCTGAACGGTGATCATGCGCGGTTCGGGAACGTTGATATTGCCGACTTGGATCAGCGGCAACTGACTGCCATAGGCGTCGACGACCACCGGGTCGAGCAGTGCCGTCGAGGCACGGCCTGTCCGCAGGCCGGCGAATTCTTTCTTCACAACGTCCACGGCGCTATCCATACGCCGCTTTATGTCCTTTTTGAGATCGGCATAGCTGGCGGCCACGTCAGTTTCCTTCGGTGCTGTTTTGGATGATCGTGTAGCGGCCCCCACCGGTCAGAACCTGCGAGAAGGCCCCTTCCTCGTGCAAGTTAAATACGAGGATCGGCAGATTGTTTTCGCGGCACAGGGCGATGGCGGTTGCGTCCATCACCTGCAGATCGCGGGTCAGCACATCGGTGAAGGTCAGGCGTTCGTGACGCTCGGCGTCCTGCACCTTGCGCGGATCGGCGGAATAGACGCCATCGACCTGGGTCGCCTTCACCAGCACGTCACATTGCATTTCGACGGCGCGCAAAGCAGCAGCCGTGTCGGTGGTGAAGAACGGATTGCCGGTTCCGGCGGCGAAAATGACGATCCGGCCCTTTTCCATATGCCGGATGGCGCGGCGGCGGATATAGGGCTCGCAGATCATGTCCATGGAAATGGCCGACTGGACGCGGGTCTGCAAGCCGACCCGTTCGGCGGCATTTTGCAGCGCCAGCGCGTTAATCACCGTGGCCAGCATGCCCATATAGTCGGCGCTGGTCCGTTCCATGCCTTCGGCTGCGCCCTTGATCCCGCGGAAGATATTGCCGCCGCCGATGACCAGGCAAACCTGAACGCCGGTTTCGACAACGGCATGGATTTCGCGGGCGATGCGGGTGACGGTGGGGCCGTCGAGGCCGAATTCACGGCCGCCCATCAGCCCCTCCCCCGAAATCTTGATCATGACGCGATTGTAGAGGGGCTTAGAAGCCATGCATTCGTCCCTGGGGCGGGGAAAAGGCCGTTAACCGGCCATACCGTTGGTCGGCGATGATACACGATTTAGCAGGGCTGTCGCCTTGCTTTTATCTAACGGTCATAAAGGGTTGCGGGGCCGGGAAAACATCCCGCCCCGCGCCCCCATCGCAATATTAGTGGCTCAGCTGCGCCGCGACTTCAGCGGCGAAGTCCTTGGTCTCTTTCTGGATGCCCTCGCCCAGCGCGAAACGGACAAATTCCGTCACCGTGATCGGGGCGCCGGCGGCCGTTGCCGCGTTCTCGACGATCTTCGAGACCTTGGTCTCGCCGTCGATGACGAAGACCTGCTCGAGCAGAACCACTTCCTCGTAGTACTTGCGGATGCGGCCTTCGACCATCTTCTCGATGACCGCGGGCGGCTTGCCCGAGGTGGCGGCCTGTTCGGTCAGCACCGCGCGCTCGCGCGCCACCGCGGCCGGATCGACCGAGGCGACGCTGAGGAACTGCGGATTGGCGGCCGCGATATGCATCGCGATCTGCTTGCCGACTTCGGCCAGCTTCGCGGCATCGCCGGTCGATTCGAGAGCGACGAGTACGCCGATGCGGCCCAGGCCCGGAGCGACGGCGCTGTGCATATAGCTGGCGACCACGCCCTGCTTCACCGCCACGGACTTAGCGCGGCGGAAGGTCATGTTCTCGCCGACGGTGGCGATCAGACTGGTCAGCGTCTCTTCGACGCTCTTGCCGCCCGGCGCGGGAGCGACCTTCAGCGCGGCGACGTCATCGCCCTTGGCCAGCGCCGTCTCGGCGGCCATCTTCACGAAGCCCTGGAACTGTTCGTTGCGCGAGACGAAGTCGGTCTCGGCGTTGACTTCGACCACGGCGCCTTTAGGGCCCGACGCGGTGACAGCGACTAGACCTTCGGCGGCCACGCGGCCCGACTTCTTAGCGGCGGCCGACAGGCCCTTCTTACGCAGCCAATCGACCGCGGCTTCCAGGTCGCCGCTGGTTTCAGCGAGCGCCTTCTTGCAGTCCATCATGCCCGCGCCAGTCTTCTCGCGCAGATCCTTCACCAAGGATGCGGTAATTTCAGCCATCGAAGCCCTCTTGATTACGGTCTTGATTAAAAACAGCGCGCCCGGACCAATGGCCCGGGCGCGCGATTCTTTCGATCGGCGCAGGCCTTAAGCCGTTACGGCAGCGCCTTCGGCGGCCGGGGCCGGAGCAGCTTCGGCTGCCACAACCTCTTCGACGATCGGCTCGGCCGACTCGCCGGTATCCTTACCGGTGCGCGTCATCTCGGCCTGAATACCGTCGATGGCGGCGCCGGCGAACAGCGTGCAGTAGGTGTGAATGGCGCGCTGTGCGTCGTCATTGCCCGGGATCGGGAACGCGACACCATCGGGGCTCGAATTCGAGTCGAGGATCGCCACGACCGGAATCTCCAGCGTGTTGGCTTCCTCAACGGCGAGGGCTTCCTTGTTGGTGTCGATCACGAAGATGATGTCGGGCAGGCCGCCCATCTCCTTGATGCCGCCGAGCGCGCGGTCGAGCTTAATGCGCTCGCGGTCCAGCGTGAGCTGTTCCTTCTTGGTCAGGCCCTGGGTCGCGCCGCTGGCCAGACGCTCTTCGATATCGCGCAGGCGCTTGATCGACTGCGAGATCGTCTTCCAGTTGGTGAGCATGCCGCCCAGCCAGCGATGGTTGACGTAGTACTGGCCGCACTTCTTGGCCGCTTCGGCGACATGATCCTGCGCCGCGCGCTTGGTGCCGACGAACAGCACGCGCCCGCCGCCCGCGACGACGTCGCGCACGGCCTGCATGCCACGATCGAGCATCGGGACGGTCTGCTGCAGGTCGATGATATGGATGCCGTTACGGATGCCGAAGATGTACGGAGCCATCTTCGGATTCCAGCGACGGGTGTGATGGCCGAAATGCACGCCGGCTTCGAGGAGCTGGCGCATAGAATAGGACGGTAGAGCCATAGAAATTCCTTCACTTTTCCGGTTGAGCCTCCGCGGGAACTGTTGGCCTGAGCCAACACCGGAGCGAGCGACCTGGCGGCCGTCCGCAAAACCCGCGTGCGAGATAGGCGCGGTTTCTAAAGGTTTCGGCCCGGAAAAGCAAGGGAAAAGCCTGGGAAAAGGGGTGTGGATAACAGCCGAATTAGTGGCCGAAAATCAA
>DASXEH010000040.1:0-24565 GCA_036490215.1 Magnetospirillaceae bacterium | reverse complement strand
ATCGATGCTGGCCGCGCGCGGATTGAGATTGAAAGTACAGTGGGGATAGAGCGCCACCATCTCGTCTTCGCGCTCGGGGCCCTTGTAGATTTTCAGAAGCGCGTCGAGCTTATCCATATAGAGCGTGGCGAAACCGTCGAGCTTCATGCTGCCGAGATCGCCGCCTGAGCCTTTGACCCAGAGCACCGAAACTTTGTCGCCGCTCAACGGATCGACCATGTCGATCTTGGCCGAGGTGTTGCCGCCCGCGTAATTGGTGACGCGCTTGTCCGAGCCGAGCAGGTTGGACCGATAGAGGAGGAGGTCCTCGGGCTTCATTCCAGCCGCACGAGACTCATCCCAGCGGTTTTCCACCAGCGCCGCGAAGTCGCTGCTTCCGTCCATCGCTCAATCCTCCCCGTGCGCCAACTATCGTCAGCGCTTGTTTGCTGTATTGCCCGATTTTAGGACCGGCAACCGATCAATTTCAACCAACTTCGATCTAAAAGCAGCGAAAGCAATCATGCGGCGGTTGACATTGATCGTTTCCTCATGTCTCCTGAGTGAATAAGACTGAAAACAGTCACCTAGGGACAGGGATGCTCGAACGGGAACGCCATCAGCTGATCCAGAAGCTTGTCGACGAACGCTCGATCATCGGCGTCGGTGATCTGGTTGAGCTTTTGGGCGCGTCCGAGGCAACTGTTCGTCGCGACATCAATGCCATGGCCGAGCGCGGCGAGATCAAGCGCGTGCGCGGCGGCGCCGAGGCGTTGCAGGCACGGCATCGCGCCCATCTAGCGGGCGTGCCCTTCGAAATGAGCCGCGATATCTGCGTGCCGCAAAAGCGCGCCATCGCACGCGCGGCGGCCGGGATGATCCAGCCCGGCGAAAGCATCATCATCAATGGTGGCACCACCACCTGGCGCCTGGTCGAGTTCCTGCGCCACGCCGATCTCGACATCCTGACCAATTCCTTCCCGATCGCGGCCGAGCTGCTGGCCACCGGGAACAGTCGCATCACGCTGCCCGGCGGGACGATCTATCGCGAGCAGAACACGGTGATCAGCCCGTATCAGAGCGATGTGGTGTCGCATTTCTGGGCCAGCACCATGTTCACGGGTTGCTTCGGGATCAATACATTCGGCCTGATGGAGACCGATCCACAATACGTGCAGTGCGGCATCCGCCTGCTGGAACGCGCCGAGCGTCTTGTGGTGATGGCTGACAGCCGGAAGCTGCGCCAGCGTTCGTCGATGATCGTCGCCGGGATCGACCGGGTGACGACCTTGATCACCGATTCGGGCGCGCAGCCGGAGGAGTTGGAGACGCTCCGCCGCGCCGGCGTGGATGTGACTGTTGCCGACGTGACGGAGGCCGATCAACTCGCCGCCGTGGCGTAATGGTTTGAAGTAAGGGTTGGGCGACCGGCGTATAAGCCGGCGCTTTCGGGGAGGACAGGTTGGTAATCGGTATCGCGTCGTCATCGCAGCTAGGCGGCTGCCCGTTCCGCACAAGCGGAGCAGGAAGCGTGCGCTCATGACCGCGCCCATCCTCGAACTCGATAAGATCGAAAAATCGTTCCCCGGCGTGCGCGCGCTGAAGGGTGTCAGCTTCGATGTGTACTCGGCCGAGGTGCATGCGCTGCTGGGCGAGAATGGCGCCGGAAAATCGAGTCTGATCAAGGTGGTCTCGGGCGTCTATCAGCCTGACACCGGCACGATGAGCGTCGACGGCAAGCCGGTGCGCTTCGCCAATCCGATCGAAGCACAGCGCGCCGGCATCGCGACGATCTATCAAGAGCTGCTGCTGTTCCCGGAACTGACCGTGGCCGAAAACATCTTCATGGGCCACGCGCCGCGCAAACGCTACGGCGGGATCGATTGGCGGACGATGCAGAACAAGGCCCGCGAGTTGCTGGCTTCGCTCGACATTCATGACCTCGATGTCACGCGGATCATCGGCACGCTATCGGTCGGCAATCGTCAGCGTGTCGAAATCGCCAAGGCGCTCTCGCACAACGCCCGCATCCTGATCATGGATGAGCCGACGGCGGCGCTGACCGAACGCGATGTCGAGCGGCTGTTCTCGATCGTGAGACTGCTGCGTCAGCGGGGCGTCGGCATCGTCTATATCAGCCACCGGATGGAAGAGATTTTCATTCTGTCCGATCGCGTCACGGTGTTGCGCGACGGCGAGAAGATCAAGACGATGAACACCGCCGACACCAACCGTGACGAGTTAGTGCAGCATATGGTGGGCCGCCGCCTGGATGCGCTGTTCCCGAAGCTGCCGGCCAAGATCGGCGAGCCGGTGCTCGAAGTGCGCAATCTGATTCACAAGCCGCAGACCCGTGATATCAGCCTGACCCTGCGCGCCGGGGAAATTCTGGGTCTGGCCGGTCTTGTCGGCTCTGGCCGCACCGAACTGGCACAAGTTCTGTTCGGCATCACGCCGGCCGAGTCGGGCGAGATCAAGGTCAATGGCAAGAGCGAGACGATCGCCAGCCCGGTCGCGGCCAAGCACCTTGGCATCGCCTATGTGCCCGAGGATCGCGGCATCCAAGGCCTCGTGCGGCCGATGAAGATTCGCGAAAACGTGTCGATGGCCGTGCTCAAGGATATGAAGCGCGGCTGGTTCCTCGACCGCGCGGCCGAACTCGATCTTGCCAACAAAAGCATGAAGCGCTTCGATATCCGCGCCAGCGGCATCGAGCAGGTGGTTAATAAGCTTTCAGGCGGCAACCAACAGAAGGTCGTGCTGGGCAAATGGCTGGCCGCAGGGCCCAAGGTGCTGATCCTCGACGAGCCGACGCGCGGCATCGATGTCGGCGCCAAATCCGAGATTCACCGCTTGATGAGCGAGCTGGCGCAACAAGGGATGGCGATCCTGCTGATTTCATCGGAACTGCCCGAGATCATGGGCATGAGCGACCGGATCCTGGTGATGCGCGAAGGGCGGATTGCCGCCGAATTCCAGCGCGCCCAGGCGACGCAAGAAGCCATTGCCTCAGCGATGATGGGCGGCGATATGACCGCGCCGGTGGCCGCACAATGACCGCCGCAACCACCACCATGGATACGTCGCACCACGGCTACGATTGGCGGCGCCTTGTGAGCTCCCAGGAGGCGATCCTGTTGATCGCCCTGATCGGGCTGTTCGTTGTCGTCGGCTCGATCAATGTCCGTTATCTGGCCGAGCGCAATGTGCTCGATATCCTGCTCGGCAATTCCTACATCGCCATCGCCGCGATCGGCATGTCGATGCTGATCGTCTCTGGCAATATCGATATTTCGGTCGGCTCGGTGATCGGCGTGCTGGGCACGATCAGCGGCACGATGGCCAAGGCCGGTTATCCCGTCGTCATCACCTGGCTCGCGCCGCTGGTGCTCGGTGTTCTGATCTTCAGCTTCATGGGCTCGATCGTCGCCTATCTGCGCATCCCCTCGATCGTCGTCACCCTCGGCATGCTGTCGATCCTCAAGGGTGGATTGATCAGCGTCACCGGCGGCACCTGGATCACCGATCTGCCCGAGAACTATCACCTCTCGAATTTCGAGTTCGGCGATACCGTCCCGTTGCCCGTGGTGCTGATGATCGTGTTCACGCTGATCGCAGCCTATTGGATGCACTATTCGGGGGCAGGGCGCACACTCTATGCTGTGGGCGGCAACCCCGAAGCTGCACGCCTATCGGGTATTTCCCAGCCGCGCACGACGATGATGGCTTTCGCGATCCACGGCCTGTTCGCCGGTATGGCCGCCGTGTTGTGGGCCACCCAATTCCGCGTCATCCAATCGACGACGCCGCCCAATCTCGAGCTGACCGTCATTACCGCCTCGGTCGTCGGCGGTGTCAGCATCCTCGGCGGCACCGGCTCGGTGATCGGCTCGACCCTGGCGGCGGTATTGATCGCAGCCATCGGCTCGTCGCTGATCTTCGTCGATATCTCACCCTATTGGCTGCGCGCGGTGCAGGGCGCGCTGATCCTGATCACGGTGCTGGCCGATCTGGCGCGACGCCGGCGCGCGGCGAGGCGCTGACTATGACCACGTCATCGCTCGCCAAAATCCTCACCAGTCCCTCGGCCAAAGCCGCGCTGTTACGCCAGGAGGGCGTGCTGATCGTGATGCTGGTGGCCGCATTGGTCGGCCTGTCCTCACAGACCGGCGAATTCCTGACCACCGACAATCTTCTGAACCAAGGCCGGCTGATGACCGAGGTTGGGCTGATGGCGCTGCCGATGACTCTGGTCATGGTCACGGGCGGCATCGATCTGTCGGTCGGCTCGACGCTGGGCCTCTGCGCCATCATGACCGGCTATTCCTGGCACAATATGGGCCTGCCGCTGTGGTCGACGATCATCGTCGCGCTGCTGGTCGGGACGCTGTGCGGCTTTGCTAATGGCTATGTCATCACGCGGACCAAGATGCCGCCCTTGATCATGACCATCGGCACGCTGGCACTCTATCGTGGCTTGGCCGAAGGCATCAGCAAGGCCCATTCGGTGCGCGGCTATCCCGACTGGTTTTTCGTTCTGGGCCAGGGCGATGTGCTCGGCGTGCCGACGCAGCTTTGGATTCTGCTGGTCGCGCTCATCATTACTTGGGTGATTCTGTCACGCACCACCTTCGGCCGCGCGCTCTATGCCATCGGCCACAATGAGACGGCGGCGCGGTTCTCGGGCATTCCCGTCGACCGCATCAAGATCATCGTCTACAGCTTCTCGGGCTTCATGGCCGGGCTGGCGGGTTACGTCTTCGTCTCGCGCGTCAGCACCACGCGGTCGGATATGGGCATCGGGCTCGAGCTCGACGTCATCGCCGCCGTGGTCCTGGGCGGCACGAGCATCTTCGGTGGTATCGGCACCATCGGCGGCACGGCCCTGGGCCTGGTGCTGATCCAATTGTTGAAGGACGGGCTGGCGCTCACCGGCGTCAAAGGCGACGCCACGATCATGGTGATCGGTACGGTGCTGATCCTGTCGGTCCTGTTCACGAACTTCGCGCAGCGGCGTCAAGGAGGCGAGCGCTGAGTCGAGGGGCTGTCCGGGGGCGGGCAGCTCGAAACACGTCCAACGAGGAAAAAGGGAGGACGAGGAATGTTTAAAACAATGACGGCAGCGTCCGCACTGCTGGGCGCTTTGCTCTATATCGGAACGGCGAACGCCGCCGACAAGAAATGGGATGGCGCCGACGATCTGCCGACCAACCCGTTGGCCTGCGCGGCCGGTGGCGGCGGCGGAGCGGCTGCTCCCGTTGCCTATGACGGCGGCAAGGCTGTCAACGCGCCCGATCTCAAGGGCAAAGAGATTACCGTGGTCGACGTGCCGAAGCTGATCGGCATCGGCTACTTCAATGCCACCAGCAAGGGCATCCAGGACGCGGCCAAGGAAATGGGCAACATGAAGGCCAGCACCGATGGCCCGACCGAAGCCAAGATCGATGAGCAGATCAAGTTCATCGACAACTATATCACCAAGGGCGTCAACGGCATCCTGTTCGCCGCCAACGACCCGGTGGCCATTGCGCCGGTGCTGAAGAAGGCTCTGTCGAAGGGCATTCATGTCGTCGGTTACGACGCCAACTCACAGCCCGACGCCCGCGAATGGTTTGTCAACCAGGCGCAGTTCAACGGCATCGCCAAGGCGATGATCGACAGCCTGGCCAAGGAAAAGGGCGAAGAGGCTTCGTTCGGCATCGTCACCAGCACCTTCACTACGCCGAACCAGGCGCGGTGGATCGCTGAAATGCAGGCCTATCAGGCGAAGTGCCATCCGAAGATGAAGTGGCTCGAGACGGTCGAAGCGCAGGAAGACAACAACCTGTCCTTCAACCAGGCCACGACCCTGATCAACAAGTACGGCGACAAGCTGCAGGGCCTGCTCGGCATGACGTCGGTGGCGACTCCGGCCTCGGCCGAAGCCGTGACCAAGGCGAAGCTGTGCGGCAAAGTGGCCGTTGTCGGCCTCGCCACGCCGAACGCGATGAAGCCCTATGTGGCTTCGGATTGCGTCAAGTCGGTGGTGCTGTGGAACCCGATCGATCTCGGCTACGCGGCTGCTTACGTGCTACGTGATGTGGTCGATGGCAAGCTGAAGCCGGGCGACAAGGAAGCGGATGCCGGCAAGCTGGGCAAGCTGCAGGTGGTCAACGGCAGCGAAATCCTGCTGGGCGCGCCCTTCATCTACAGCAAGGACAACATCAACAAGTTCGATTTCTAATCGGGCTGGTTACGATTGGCGCGTCCCGACGCGTCTGATCTGGCGGCCCCTTCCTTCGGGGAGGGGCCGTTTTCTTTGAGGGGAAGAGGGACGCGGCGATGGAGCGCATCGGCTTCACCATGAAACTGTTTCCAGGCAAGGCCGAGGAGTACAAACGCCGCCACGATGCGATCTGGCCCGAGCTCGCGGCGCTGTTGCGCGATACCGGGATCAGCGATTACGGAATCTTTCTCGACCCAGCGACAAACACGCTATTCGCGACTCTGAATCGCCGCCCGGGGCATTCTATGGACGATTTGCCGCGCGATCCGGTCATGCGGCGTTGGTGGGAATACATGAAAGACATCATGGCCAGCAATGCCGATGGATCGCCGGTGGTCGAGCCGCTCCAGCCCATGTTCCATATGGAGTGAGCGGCGACCATGGAACGCGATCTTTTCGCCGTCGTCGATGTTGGCAAAACCAACGCCAAGCTGGTGATCGCCGATCTCAAGGACGGCCATGTCATCTGGAGCGCCGAGCACCGCAACCGCATCGTGCCCGGTCCGCCGTTTAAGCAGCTCGATATCGCGTCGATTGGCACCTGGCTGGTCGAGACGATGGCCAAGGCGCCAGAGAAGACCCGCATCGGCGTGATCGTGCCGGTCGGCCATGGCTGCGGCGCGGTGCCGCTCGACGCTTCGGGCGCGCCTTTGCCGGCCTGCGACTACGAGGACGAGGCGGTCGAGTCGATCAAGACCGATTATGAGCGCGAGCAAGACCCGTTCGCCGCAACGCTGACGCCGGATCTGCCACTCGGCCTCAATCTCGGCCGGCAGATCTACTACGCCGAAGTAAAGCACTCCGACTTGTTCAAGCGGTTTTCCACCATCCTGACCTATCCGCAATACTGGGCCTGGGTTCTATCAGGTGTTGCCTCGACGGAGGTGACATCGCTGGGCGCCCATTCTGGTCTGTGGCGGCCGAAGGAGGGACGGTTCTCCGGCCTCGCCACCCGCCATGGCTGGACCAAGCTCTTCCCGCAACGGCATGAGGCCGGCGCGGTGCTCGGCACGCTGCGCGCCGATCTCGCCGCACGCACCGCTTGGCTGGCGGATACGAAAGTCCTCTGCGGCATTCACGACTCGAATTGCTCCTACCTCAACCACATGTTGGCGCGGCCGGTGGATGCCGATTTCGCGGTGGTCTCGACCGGCACCTGGGTGATCATCCTGGCCAGCGGCGTCGATCCCAGCCGCCTCGACCCGACGCGCGATATGCTCGGCAATGTCGACGCCTTCGGGAAACCGGTGGCCACGGCGCGCTTCATGGGCGGCCGCGAATACGGAATGCTGGCCGGTGAAGATGCCCCCAAGCCCGATGCGGCGGCACTGGCTCGGGTGGTGGCGAAGGGCGCGATGGCGTTACCCAACTTCACCACCGGCGGCGGGCCGTTCATGGGGCGGACGGGCGTTGTGGTGAGCGGCGAGGGGCTGTCAGCGGCTGAAACGGCGGCGATGGCCAGCGCCTATATCGCCCTGATGACCGATGTGATGCTCGATCTGCTCGGCACCAAGGGCGAGATCATCGTCGAAGGCTCGTTCTCAACCAATCCGCTGTTTGCGCCTATCCTGGCGGCCCTGCGGCCCAGCCAGCGCATCTCGGTCAGCGATGACCGCGCCGGCACGGTTGGTGGTGCGCGGCTCCTGGCCCTGGGCGTCAAACACTCCGAAGCCCGCACCTCGCCGGTCGCGCCCGTGGCCGGGATCGACCTGGCCGGCTATCGCCAAGCCTGGCGCGGGAAATTGTAACCCGATAATCGGCTCTTCCATCCTCGGGCACACTTTGCTTAAGTGCGCCCGGAACGGATGGGTGGCCGAGCGGTTTAAGGCACCGGTCTTGAAAACCGGCGTGGGTGCAAGCTCACCGTGAGTTCGAATCTCACCCCATCCGCCATTGCGGCAAAACCCACTCTGACCCCGTTCTTCTCTGACGCGATGATGATCGAAGAAGCGGTCACCCGTGCCAGTGCGAGCAGCGGATGACGCTGCAGAAGTTGCCGCGATGGAAATGCGGTTCCTTGTCGGCGATCACATCGGCCTTGACGTTGCCGAAGGTGGTATCGGGCTTGTGCTTGATGCCGTCGTAGAAGGCCTGGATGATGTCTTCCTTGAACTTCGGTGTGCGCGGGAACGCTTTGACCACGGCTTCCCGCTCGACATCGGAATATTGGTCATAGGTCAGGCCAAGCACATCCATTTCCACGCCGGCCGTCACAAGCGCGACGACAGGATGCATGTGGACCGGCACGCCGGGCGTGGTGTGGAGCGCGATCGCGGTCCAGACGGTGTAGGCGTCTTCCTCCGGGATGCCGTGGCTGCGCAGGAAGTCGCGTGCAGCGTGCGCCCCGTCGACCTCGAAACGCTCGTCCTTGCTGCTGTGGCTCGGCATAAGGCCGATGTCGTGGAACATCGCACCGGCATAAAGCAGTTCACGGTCGAACTTCAGTCCGCGCTGAATGCCGGCGATAGCCCCGAAATGATAGACGCGGCTCGAATGGTTGAAGAGCAATTCGGTTTCCGTATCGCGGATGAACGCGGTTATGGCTCGCGCCAACTTGGAATCGGGAATGGCGGCGTCTTTGGCGATCGATGACATAGCTTTCTCCTGTGCTTCGTACTGGCCAGGAGGATAGAAACGAGATATCTTGTCTTCAATCGACGTATTACGTCATAAACTGCCAAATCCGGATTGAGGCGGACACGGATGCGTAGGAAGCCGAAAACAATCGTCATGATGGCGCTGCCTGGCGTGCAGCTCCTTGATGTCTCCGGCCCGCTCGACGTCTTCGCGGAGGCGAACGCCCAGGCCGGCTACGAAGCCTATAGGCTCCTTGTCGCGGCGGGCGAGCCCGGACCGATCCGTAGCTCCTCCGGTGTGCGAATCATGCCGGACCGGATCATCGACCGCGACATCGAGGAGGCGATCGATACGCTGCTTGTCGCGGGGTGCCCCAACGCCGCAACCGTGCCAATGGATAATCGAGTCGTGGACTGGCTGCGGCGGCGTGCGCCGACTGCACGGCGTTTCGGTTCTGTTTGCAGCGGCGCATTCTTCCTCGCTGCGGCGGGCCTGCTCGATGGTCGGCGCGTCACAACGCATTGGGCGGTCGCAGACGAACTCGCCAAGCAATTCCCGGATGTGGCCGTGGAGGAGGATGCGATCCAGGTCAGTGACGGTGCTCTGCGGACGGCCGCTGGCGTGACCGCCGGGCTGGACCTTGCGTTGGTGTTAGTCGAGGAAGATCTCGGCCGCGAAATCGCCATGGGGGTGGCCAGTCAGCTTGTGATGTTTTTCAAGCGTCCAGGCGGACAAATGCAGTTCAGTCGCAAGGGTGAGGCCGTTCCGGCCGGGCGGGCCGCACTTCAGGAACTCCAACGATGGGTGGCAGCGAATCCCGCTTGCGATCATAGCGTCGCCAATCTTGCCAAGCGTATGGACTTGAGTCCGCGCCATTTCGCGCGGCTGTTCCGTAGTGAGGTTGGCATCACACCAGCAGCATGGGTCGAAGAGGCGCGTGTTAGCGCCGCTCGGCGGCTTCTCGAACAAGAGAACGAGGCTCCCAAGCAGGTCGCAGCCCGGTGCGGGTTCGCCGACGCCGACACGTTGCGACGCGCCTTCGCGCGGCATGTTGGGGTGACGCCAGCAGAGTATCGCAAACGATTTGCAATCATCGCGGCATAAAATCTTCGTCGCCAGATGAACGGTTAGGCAGCCTCGCGGCTCTTTGCACGGGTACATCAAGAGAGGGCTATGGCGTAGACGAATTGCCCGCTTTCATCGTTCGTGGTCCGCCATTTTCTATGAAAAGTCGTTAGGCTCGCGCCGCGATCGAGGGCTTCGATGGCCGTGGCAGGTGTCGAGCCAGGATGGCGTAAAGCGTATCGGGGTCGATCGGCTTGACCAGATGGTCGGCGATGCCCGCGGCAAGGTTGGCGGTTCGCGCCTCGGTCGTTAAGCGGGTGCTCAAGGCGACAATGGGAATCGGATTGCCACTGCTGTCTCGTGCCGCTGGCGCGCCGGCGATGCTGCGCGCCGTCCTGATCCCGTCTGCGCCCGGCATTTCGATATCGATCAGGATCAAATCGCAGGGCGAACGAGCCAGGACATCGAGCGCCGCTTGGCCCGACACCGCAATCTCGACGACGACACCGACCTGCTTCAACAGCGCCCGCATCAGCGCTTGATTGATGGGGTTGTCTTCCACCACCAGCACGCGCCGGTCCGGCCATTGCGGCAACGCCTGACGCGCCTCTGCCCGCGCCGGCACCGCTGCGGCGGGCGCGCGTTTGGGCTCCAGATGCCGCGCCAGGGCGGCGTAGAGCAGATCGGGTTCGATCGGCTTGGTCAGATGCTCGATCATCCCGGCTTCCAAACTGGCGGCGCGGGCCTCGATCGTCGCGTGAGCGCTGAGCGCCATGATGGGGGTGGGCGGGTTCTGATCGAGCCAGAGCGGCAAGGCCCGCATGCGCCGTGTCGTTTCCAGCCCGTCCATGCCGGGCATTTCGATGTCCATCAGCACCAGATCGCAGCGATGATTGGTGGCCCAATCGAGCGCCGCTTCACCGCTTGAGGAAGTTTCGACCGTGAACCCGACTTGATTGAGCAGGGCGCGCATCAGAGTCTGGTTGATCGGATTGTCTTCGACGACGAGAACCGAGCGGCCGGTCCATTGCGGCAAAGGCGAAGGCGAAGATGGCGCGGCATCACGTGGCGCATGTTCGACCCGCTGCACGCTTTCGGCGGCGGCCAGCTTGATCGAAAATCTGAAAACGCTGCCGCTGCCCACTGCGCTCTCGACATTGATCTCGCCGTCCATCAGTTCGACGAGACGTTTGCTGATCACCAGGCCCAGGCCAGTGCCGCCATAGCGCCGCGACACCGAATTGTCCGCCTGCGAGAATTCGCGGAACAGGCGATTGACCTGTTCGGTCGTCATACCGATGCCGGTATCGGTAACAGCGACGTCGATTCGATAGCCTGGGGCACCATTCGATGGCGACAGATGCACGGCCAAAGTCACGCCACCCCGGTCGGTGAACTTGATCGCGTTCGCGGTGAGGTTCATCACCACTTGCCCCAAGCGCAACGCGTCGCCGGAGACGGTGATCGGCAGCGCTGGGTCCCAATCCAGCTGCAGCAAAAGGTCCTTGGCCGACGCTTCCAGCGAGAGGACGTCGATCACCTCTTGGAACGTGTCTTTCAACACGAAGTTGGCGCGATCGAGATCGAGCTTGCCGGACTCGATCTTGGAGAAATCGAGAATGTCGTTGATCACCCCCAGCAGCCGGCGGCCACCGGCCAGGATGCGGCCGATATAGTCCCGCTGTCCCTGAGACAGTGGCGTGCGTAGGACGAGATGGCTGAAACCGATTACCGCGTTCATCGGCGTCCGCAATTCATGGCTCATCACGGCCAGGAAGCGGGACTTCTCGCGATTGGCGGCCTCGGCCTGGTCGCGCGCTTGCGACAACTCCACCGCGCGCAACCGCAACTCGCCGTAAAGCGACGCAACGCGATCGACCGAGTGGGCGACCTCATCCAATTCCCGCAGCCGCTCACGCCGTCCAAGCGCGACGCCGCCGGCATCGACCGCCACCAATGCTCGGGCCGCACGGAGCAGCGGGCGAACAACGTAGATATTGGTGAGCAGAGCGCCAGCCAGCAGCAAGGCTGTGGCCAATCCGGCAACGGCCAAATTAACCCGCACCGAGCGTCGCGCCTGTTCGGCGATGGCCGATAGCGTCTCGCCGGTAGTCACCGTCGCGTCGGACGAGACCTGCTGCGTCAAATAGCCCAGAGCCGCGTCGGCCTGTTTCCACGCCGCATCGACATCTTGTTCGGTGGAGGTAAGACGTGCATTAAGCATCGGGCGTGCCGCAATGGCCGCCATCGCTCCGCTGGCCGAAGCCGCCAGCCGTTCAGCGTCGGACTCGTCGTGGGCCGCGTGCAATTCGGCAACCGCTATGTCCACCGAGTCATGCAATGCCTTGGTGGCCAATGAATCCGACGAGTCCTGCGCATAGATTTCGTTGAGAACGGCCAGCACCGCCGGCCGTGCGGTCGCCGCGACCACGGTGGCCATCGCCACGAGGTCCTTTTCGGCATTCAACTGGGTATCGATCCCCGCCTGAATTGCGTGTCTGATCCCGTCTCCGGTTTTCCGGAGCTCATAAAGCATCTGGATGGCCGAGGTAGCGTCAGAGAACCCACCGCGCAGGATTGGATCGCTGTCCAGGCTCGATTGTACTTTGATCAGTTGCACGATCAGCAGCGCCTGTCGCCGCTCCTCCGGATCCTGGGCGTCGCGGATGATGCTTGCCGTCGCATGCAGGCGTTCGAGATGGACCAGGCGCAGGATCTGGTCCTGCACTTGGGGCAGGGTGGTGCCTGTCGCACGATCCGCCAGTTGAATGATCGTGCTTTGCGCGTCGACCAGAACCCAGGCGGCCAGCCCGATGACCAGCGTGAAGACGCCAATAAGACCCGCGATCGCGGCCACAATGCCGACCCGGCGTGGCGCGGTGCGCGCGGACGATTCGGGACTATGGTCCTGCAACGTCAGTCCTTCAGCCCGCCGTCAGCAGGCAGAATCTATTGCAAGATGACCGGCAGGTGTTTGACGGAGATCTTGCGATAGGTGCCATTCTGGCGGAGCGTGGCGAGAGCCTCGTTCAAGCGCTGCTTCAGGCCGTCGCCCTTGCGAACCTCCACAAAAGCCTCGCCGGCCGGCGGCGGCGCGTCGAGCGTGCCGACGATCTCGTATTTGGCGCCCTCCGGCGATTTCAGGAATTCATAAGCGCTGAGTGCATCTTCCATCAACGCATCGGCCTTGCCCGAAACGAGATCGGCCTGCGTCTCCGCGAATTCCTTAGGCAGAAGAAGCTGGGCATAGCTGCCGGCATCGGCGCGCACGAACTTCTCCCACAATGTGTCGCCCTGGGTGACGATCGTCTTGCCCTTGAACGTGTCGGGCGAAACCTTGATGCCTTTGCCGGCCTGCGCGATATAGACGAAGCGCGAGCGGAAATAGGCATCCGTAAAGTCGACGATCTTTTCGCGCTCGGCCGACCAGCCCATGAAAGCCATAACGAAATCGCATTTATTGCCGGTCACGTCGGCGATCATCTGGCCGAACTTGTCTTCGACGAAGGTGCAGGTGGCATGGATTTCGTCGCACATCGCCTTGGTCAGGTCGATGTGGAAGCCCCCCAGGCTATGGTCAGCCTCATGATAGGTGAAGGGCCGGAAATCGTCGGTATCAACGCAGACGCGCAGCGCTTCGGCGCGCGCCGGAACCGACATCGCTAATACCGCCAAGGCGGCCAGGCCAAGAGCTATCCGCATGAAACCGTTCCCCCCTCGGTTTGACGCGAAAAGCTTCCCATGACGGGCAAAGCTCATGCAAGGGCAACAGGGCCTAATGATGCTTCTTACAAGCGCGCAGGCTGCATATGTGGATAATCCGGGCCAAACACGCCGGATGGTGGACAAGGGAAAGGGAAATCCGCATAAACTACCAACATTCAAGGGCCTTTTGACCGACTGCGTCAGTCCGAACGCCGAGTTCGACGGTCTTCCTCATCCACCACCAATCGGGGTTTTCTGTGCCCAGCCGCGATACGACTGCCCTCGAAACGCACTTCAAGTTCGGCGAAAACTGGCAGTCCTTTACCCAAGAAGTCGATGAAGCGCGCATAGCGAAGGCCGTCACCGATCTGGCCGCGTTCATGGCGCCCGAGTCATTGGAGGGTAAAAGCTTTCTCGATATCGGCTGCGGCTCGGGCTTGTCGATGCTGGCCGCACTCCGGCTGGGCGCTGCCTCCGTCCACGGAACCGATCTGGATCCGAATTCTGTCGAAGCCGCGCGCAGCCTTCTGACACGGCTGGTGCCGTCCGGAAGCACCTGGACCGTCGAACAGCGCAGCGTTTTCGACCTCGATCCACAACAGGGGCATTTCGACGTCGTTTACAGCTGGGGCGTGCTTCACCATACCGGCGCCATGTGGCGCGCCGTAGCTTGCGCGGCTCGCATGGTTGCGCCGAATGGCATCCTGGCCATCGCCCTGTACCGGAAGACACCGCTGTGCGGTCTCTGGCGCATCGAAAAGCGCTTCTATACGCAAGCGCCCGCTGTCATCCAGGCCGCCATTCGAACGATCTTCAAAATAGCTTATATCGTCGGGCTGCTTGCTCAGCGCCGCAATCCGCTGCGCTATATCGCCAACTATCCGAGCGCGCGCGGCATGAGTTGGCATCACGATGTTCATGACTGGCTCGGCGGCTATCCCTATGAATCGGTTCTGCCGCCGGAAGTAAAAACTCATCTTGAGGCCGATGGTTTCGCGGTCACCAAGGTCAAGGAAACCGCGGCGCCGATGGCTGGGCTATTCGGGACCGGCTGCGACGAGTTCCTCGCCCGCCGCTCAACGGGAACCTGAGCTTCACGCCCAACGACGGCGCCAGGCCTCAAGCATCAATATCGTCCAAAGCGGATATTCGAGACCGCGTCCGCCTGCTAGTAGCGCCGTCCAGGCCTGCCGTACCGGGGCAGGGTCGACGAGACCGCCCTGGGCCAGTTTGCCCGCATCCAAGAGATCTTCCGCCCAGTCGCGCAACGGGCCGCGCAGCCATGCGGCCAGCGGCACGCCGAACCCCATTTTGGGCCGCTCGACCAACTCCTTGGGCACGTGTTTGTAGAGCACCTGCCGCAGCAACCACTTGCCTTTACCATGACGCAGCTTGAGATGCGTCGGCAGGCGGAAGGCAAAATCGACGACGCGATGGTCGATCAAGGGAACGCGCACTTCGAGGGCGACGTCCATGCTGGCGCGGTCGACCTTGGTCAGAATGTCATCGGGCAGATAGGTCATGAGATCGAGATATTGCATCCGCTCGACGAAATCCGGCACGTCATCGCGCACGGAGCGGTCCCAAAGGACGCCATGCGGTTCGTGCCCTTGTGGCACCATACGATCAGGCTGATCCCATTGCGTGACGAGCGCGCGATAGAAGGAATCGCCATAGCGATCGCCGAGCGTGCCCGCGGCCTTGTAGAGGCGACGGCCAGACAAAACATTGCGCATGCGGCGCGGCAACGGCGATGTCAGCCGGTCCCACATCGCGGGTGATAGCGAATGAACCGCACAGGCCGCCATCGAGCGCAACGGCCCTGGGATCTGCTGGAGTCGGTTCCAGATATTCTGGCCGGTCGTATAGCGATTGTAGCCGGCGAAGAGTTCATCGCCGCCATCACCCGACAGCGCCACTGTCACGTGCCGCCGTGTCATCTCCGAGACCAGGAAGGTCGGAATCTGCGACGAGTCGGCGAAGGGCTCATCATAGATATCGGCCAAGCGCGGGATGATATCGCGCGCATGATCCGGCTCGACGTAAAGCTCGGTATGCGCGGTGCCAAGATGTTTTGCGACGGCCTTGGCGTGCTGGGCTTCGTCGAAACCATCGGCGTTGAAACCGATCGTATAGGTCTGTACCGGGCGGCTGCTCTGCGCCTGCATCAGCGCGACGACGGTCGAGGAGTCGATGCCGCCGGAGAGGAACGCGCCCAGCGGGACATCGGCGATCAACCGGCGTCCGATCGCGTCCTTGAGCAATGCTTCGAGTTGATCCGTCGCCTCGGCATCGGAGTAGTCGAACCGCTGACGTACGGCCTGCGACACGATCGCGCGCGCGTCCCAATAGGATTCGATCTTGGGCTCGGCACCGGCGCGCAGCGTGACCATGCACCCCGGCGGCAGTTTTTGGACCCCCTGATAGATCGTCAGCGGCGCCGGCACATAGGCGTGGCGCAGATAACCGGCCACCGCGTCATGATTGATCGCTCTTTGGAATCCAGGATGGGCGTGCAGCGGCTTCAGTTCGGAACCCCACAGGATCAACTCGCCGAATTGGGCCCAATAGAGCGGCTTGATGCCGAGCCGATCGCGGATCAGGGTGAGGGTTCGTTCCTCGCGATCCCACAGCGCGATCGCGAACATGCCGATCAGCCGCTCGACGGTCGGCTTGATCCCGAAATGGGCGATGGATTCGAGCATCACCTCGGTGTCGGAATGGCCGCGGAAGGCGACGTCGCGCGCGACCACATCCTTCGCGATCTCATCCTGGCTATAGATCTCGCCATTGTAAGAGATCACATAGCGACCCGAGGCCGAGATCATCGGCTGATGGCCGGCGGGCGACAGGTCGCGGATGGCAAGGCGTCGGAAAGCGAGCGCGATACCCGCAGACGGGTCGGACCACACTCCATCGTCGTCCGGGCCGCGATGGGCCAGCGCGTTTCCCATGGCTTTGCCAATGGACTGAAGCTGTGCTTCGTCCGTCCGCGCCGATCGATCGAACATGCCTGCGATGCCACACATATCGTTTAATTCCGTGATCCTGGCGGTGGCGTCAAGATGTCTTCGTAGAGTTGGCGATAGGCTGAAACCATAGCCGGAACCGAGAACATCGATTCAATGCGAGCGCGAGCGCGCCGGCTGAGTTCAGCGCGCGCCGGCGGGTCCAGATCGAGGATGCGATTCATGGCAGCGCCCAGCGCGACGGGATCGCGTGGCGGAACCACCATACCGACATCGCCCAGGATCAGCGCCATATCGCCAACCGCTGTGCCGACAGCGGGAACACCACAGGCCATCGCCTCGGCAACGACATTGGGGAAGGACTCGCTGATCGAGGACAGGACGGCCAGATCGAGCGCCGCCTGCAACCGGGCGACATCGCTCCGGCGTCCCAGACGCAACACGCGCGCTGGATCGACGCCGGCCGCGGCAATCTGAACCGAGAGCAGCGGATTGCCGGATTCAATCCCGTCGCCGGCCAGCAGCAGGCGAACGCCCTCTGGTAAGCGCGCGAAAGCGGCGAGCAGGGTAGGGTGATCCTTCAGCGGGTCGAGGCGCGACAGGTTGCCGACCAAAATCGCGTCGTCGGGCAGGCCTAATTCGCGCCGCACATCAATGCGCGCCTGGGGATCAGGCCGGAACTGATCGCAGTCGATCCCATTCGGGATCACCGACCAGCGCCGTGGGCGATAGCCGATCGAGTTGTGCCAGCGCTGGGCATCGTTGGAATTCGCGATGACCGCGCGCGGTGCGGACGACATCTTGGCCAGAACGCGCACCAAAGCCTGCTGCTCCCAACCGCTCACGCCACGCGGCAGACGCGAGCCGCGCAGGGCCCAAAGCACAGGCCGCCCTGCGATCTTGGCGGCGGCAAGACCGGCGAGATCGGCATGGTACAACCACGTCTGCACGATGTCGGCCTGTGCTTCGCGGATCACTTTGGCGAGCTTCGGCAAGATCAGAGGCGCGGCCAGCTTGTTGGCGAGACTGAGGCAGTGAACGGGGATTCCACGCGCGCGCAGCACACCGCCCCACACGCCCTCATCGAGCAGCGAAACCACCGTATGGCGGACCTGGTTGGGATCGGAGTTGAGAACCAGCGTCGCCAGTTGCCGTTCCGCGCCGCCCGAACCCAAGCCGGTAATCACCTGAACGACATTGATGGGCTTAGCGGGTAAGGGCGGGGCGCTCATTTCACCGCTAAGAGACAGTATTTTTCGTCCTCAGACAAATGGTTAGTCGGCGGCCCACTCGTCATAGAGCGGCAACGTTATGCCCGGTTCGGATGGGCTAAGATCGCCTCGGGCGGTTGTAACAAGGTGGGCGCAGATGCGGGCGATGAAGTCTTTGGTTCTAGCCGCGATCGCGGGGATCGGCTCGGTTCTTTCAGCAGCGGCCCTGGCAGACGATGCGCCACCGACCGCCACACCGATCAAACATGTGATCATCATCATCGGCGAGAACCGCAGCTTCGACCATCTGTTCGGCCTCTATCGGCCGAAACCGGGCCAACCCATCAGCAACCTTCTGTCGAAGGGCATCCTGAATGCCGATGGCTCTCCGGGTCCCCATTTCGCCGATGCGGCCCAGGCCGCGGCGAAGCCCGATGGTCACTACTTCATCAGCGCCCCGTCGAAGACGCCCTATGCAAACTTGCCGCCGCCCGATCTGGCCGGCACCGCCAATAAGGGTAGCGATCAGAACCCGGCGCCAGGCTACGGCTATGGCACGCCGATGGCCTTCGCGACCGACGGCGCCGCAGCCGCGCTCGAACGCGATCTGCTCCCGAGCGATATCCACCTGATGACCACGGGCGCGACCGGCTTGGCCACACGCCAGGGCCCCGATACCCGCGTCACGAATGCGACGGCGCTGCCCAACGGCCCGTTCCGCCTGACCGGACCGAACCTGCCTTACGACGCCTACACAGGCGATACGGTGCATCGCTTCTTCCAGATGTGGCAGCAATCGGATTGCTCGGCCGCGCGCGCCACCAAGGCCAATCCCGGCGGCTGTCTCAACGATCTCTATCCCTGGGTCGCGACGACCTCGTCCAAGACCTTCCACGGCGGCGGCTCGTCGATGGGCGTCTACGATATGAGCGCGGGCGACGCGCCTTACTTCAAACAACTCGCCGACACCTACACGCTCGCCGACAACTATCACCAGGCGTCGATGGGCGGGACGATGATCGAGCACCACTTCCTGGGGACGGGCGATGCGATCTTTTACAGCGATGGCCGCGGCAAGGCTGTTGTGCCGCCCAAACAGATCGCCAATCCCGAACCCATGGCAGGGACGGCCAATCAGTTCACGGTCGATGGCGGCTATATGGATTGCAGCGATCGCACGCAACCCGGCATCGCGCCCATCCTCGACTATCTGGCCGCGCTGCCCAAGCCGCTGAAGTCGAATTGCGAGCCGGGGCACTACTACGTCGTCAACAATCTGGTGCCGTCCTGGGTGCCGGACGGATCGACCATCTCGGGCGAATACGTCGTGCCGCCATCGAATGTCCGCACCATCGGCGACGCGTTGGCCGAACGGCATATCTCGTTCGCCTATTTCGGCGGCGGCTTCACGGCGACGGCCCAACACAAGACCGCCACCTATTGCCCGATCTGCAATCCCTTCGGCTATTCAGTGTCGATGAATGCGCCTGCCTCACGGCGCGCTCACTTCAAGGACGTGCAGGATTTCGTCGCCGATATCAATGCCGGGACCTTGCCGGCGGTGTCCTATGTGAAACCGGATGGTTGGCTCGACGGCCACCCGCAATCGTCGAAGGTTGATCTGCTCGAAGCCTTCGCGCGCAACCTGATTCCGCGCATCGAAGCCAATCCCAAACTCTTTGCCGAGACAGCCATCTTCATGACCTTCGACGAATCGGGCGGCTATTGGGATTCAGGTTATATGCAGCCGCTCGACTTCTTCGGCGACGGGCCACGCATTCCCACGATCGCCATCTCGCCCTACAGCAAGGGCGGGCGCGTGGTGCACACCTATTACGACCACGTCTCGATCCTGAAATTCATCGAGCGCAATTGGGGCCTGCCTGCGTTGACCCGCCGCAGCCGCGACCGTCTGCCCAACCCGAAGACAGCGCAGGGCAATCCCTATGTGCCGGTCAACGGCCCCGCCATCGGCGATCTGTTCGAGATGTTCGACTTTAAGGACAAGCACTAAAGCCTGCGTCATCGCGAGAAGCAACGCGACGAAGCGATCCAGGAACGCGGTACGGCCCTGGATCGCTTCGCGGAGCCTGTCCTCGGGCCGGCCTACGGCCGGACCCGTGGGCTCGCAATGACGAAAAACTACCTAAACGCCGGCTCATCGAAGCTGCGCAGCTTGCGCGAGTGGAGTTGATTGATCGAGGCGCGCAGGCCGCGCATCGTCTCAACGCCGATCACCAGATGTTGGCTGACGCGCTCGCGGTAGAAGCTATCGGCCGCGCCCTTCGTCTTCAACTCGCCGTGATAGGGCTTGTCGGAGACGCAGAGCAGGGTGCCGTAAGGCACGCGGAAGCGGTAGCCGTTGGCGGCAATCGTCGCCGATTCCATGTCGACCGCGATCGCGCGCGTCTGATAGAGGCGCGGATAGAGATCGCGATAGCGCAGCTCCCAGTGCCGGTCGTCGGTCGTGTAGACCGTACCGGTGCGCATGCGCGTCTTGAGATCGCCGCCCCTCAGGCCCGTGACGCGCGCCACGGCTTCCTGCATCTGCACTTGGATTTCCGCGATCGGCGGAATCGGCACGTATTGCGGCACGTCGGCGTCGAGCACATGGTCGTCGCGCGCATAGGCATGCGCGAGCACATAGTCACCGAGATGCTGGCTGCGGCGCAGGCCGGCGCAATGGCCCAGCATGATCCAGGCGTGGGGGCGTAACACCGCGATATGATCGGTGATCGTCCTGGCATTGGCGGGACCGACACCGATATTGACCATGGTGATGCCGTTGCCGTCCGGACGCACCAGATGATAGGCCGGCATCTGCGGCAGATACTGCGGCGCCTCGCCTGAGGCGGTGTCTTTCGAAATGCGCCCGTTCGGGAGATAGACATCGCCCGGCTCGACGAAGGCCGAATATTCGTCGCCCTCTTCGACTTCCTTCTTGCCGAAGGCGCGGAAGGCTTCGACATAGCGCTGATAATTGGTCAGCAGCACAAAGCGTTGGAAATACTGCGCCGAGGTCCCCGTGTAGTGGGGCAGACGATGCAGCGAGAAATCGACGCGCTCGGCGCTGAATAACGATAGCGGCTTCGGTCCGTCGAGATCACGATAGCGCGTGCCGTTGGCGATCGCGTCGTCGATCATGCCGAGATCGGGCATCGCGAAGTATTCGAGCATCTCGCGCACGCGGCTCTCGCTCACCCCGGTCGTAGCGCCGGCCACAACGAAAGGCAGGGGCATCGCCCGCGTGCTGATGCCGACCCAAACGGGGACTTTGTGATGCTTGAGCAGGAGCCCGATCTGCTCCCGGTAATAGGAGTCGAAGAGGTCCGGGCGCGTTAGCGTCGTCGCATAGGCACCGGGATCGTGCAGCGCGCCATAGGACTCGGGCGTGGTGATGTTGATCTCGGACGGGGTGACCTGGATGCCGATATAGGGATAGCGCATGTCGCCCGCGCCGGCGGCCAGCTGGTTGGCGCTGCCCTCCGCGATCAGGTCGTGGACGCGCTTCATCTCTTCGGCGCCATACTGATAGATGGCGGCGATCCGCTCCACTGCCGCATCGGCATCGGTGAAGGGCTTCAGGTCTTCGGCGTAGGGTCGAAAAATACCTTCGCTCATGATCTTTTCCACGCCTTGGAACGGCGTGTTTTACTCCCTTTAGGGTCGTTATAAGTGCCGCAGACCGCCGCCGTTGTCCATCATCCTTACGTGACGATGCTCAGGCGGTGGCCAGGGCGCTATTGGTCCGGAATCCGCCCCCGATCCAGGGCAAGACCATGCTGGTCAGCGCGCTGATGCCGATCAGGGCGAAAGCCGGGTATGGTGATTGCGTCGCGTCCCACAAAGCGCCGCCGCCGACCGAGGCCACCACCGAGCAGGCGTAGCTGATGGTGAAGATGCCGGCGCTCATCCGTGGTACGTCGTCGGCCGCACAGAGGATCGGCGGCAAGGTCAGCAGCAGGATCATCATCCCAGCCGTGGCGCCGCCGACGACGCCGGCGCAGACAACGATCCAGAAGCCATCGGCGAAGATGAATGCGATCGTGCCCAGCAGCATCAGGGCCGCCAGGACAAAGAGCGGCCAGGATTTGCCCGCCAGCCGTCCGATGATCGCCAGGAACACCAACGATACGGGGAGTTGCCCGATGTTCAGCGCCGTCAGCGCCGCACCGATCATCTCCGGCCGGCCGGCATGGGTGAGGAAATCGGGGATGAAGGCGTTGCTGCACCAATAGACCGCGTTGGCGCCGCCCAGGGTAAATGCGAGGCGCCACAGCAAGCCTTGCCGCCAATCAGGCCACCAGCGGCGACGACTCATCGATGAACTGACTTTACCAGTGCCGCGCGGCGCAAAGACGGTGGCCAACACACCGGTCAGGACCAGGGGCGCCGACCACACCACCAGCGAAGAGCGCCAATTACCGTCGACCGCGGGCAGCACAAGAGGAATGGTCAGCCAGACGGCGATGATTTCGCCCACCAGCCAGCCGTTGGAATAGATGGTGGTGGCAAAGCCGATGCGGGTCGGCATCCACTGCCGCACCAGCGGCGGCAGCGAAGGCTGCATCACCGCGATGCCGATGCCCATCACCAGCGTCGCGGCGTCGAGCATGAACGCACTGTCGGCCGCACCACGCACAGCGCCGGCAGCCGCAGCCACGAGCAGGCCTGCGATCAGCGTGCGCAATGCGCCGAAACGCGCGATGAACAGCGAGCCGGGAATCGCGGCCAGGGCGAACATGAAGGTCGGCAGGCTGGTGAGGATGCCGATGCCGGTTTCGTCGAGGCCCAGATCGCGGTGAATGGCTGGGATGATCGGCGGAACAGCCAGCAACGTGATGCGCAGCGACACGCCCGCCAACCACAGCACGGCCAGCGTTAAAACGGTGCGGCCAAGTCCCGACGCGCCCGCATCGCGGGCTTGAGTATCCATTCCTGCCCTCCCGATCTCCGCGCTTTTTGACCGTCGCGGTTTGGCGCAGCCTAACGATCCTGGCTGCTTTCGCACAGCGCCTACTCCTGGGCCCAGCCATGCGGCAACCCCGGAGCAAACGCACTGGCGACCCACCGCCAAGATGCTAGGGTGCCCGCCGGTCGCGCAGGGGGCGACGGTTCATGGGTCTTACGTTTCGCCCGGGCCAGGGCGCAGCCTATTGGTTGCTGGCGGCAACCTACTGCTTTATCTGGGCGCTCGGTTTCCCCATCAGCAAACTGGCGATCGCACAGTGCCCGCCGGAATTGTTCCTCGCCATTCGCTTTATCGCTGCGGGCGGCATCATGCTGCTATGGGCCCTCTGGAAAGGCTATCTGACGTCGGCAGTCCCATGGCTGGGTCTCATCGCACTCGGGCTCGTGAACTTCGGCCTGGGTAACGGGCTGGCCTGGGCCGGGATCAAAACGACTTCAGCAGGGCTTGCGACCATTATCGCCAGTATCCAGCCGCTCATCGTCGGCATCGTCGGGGCGCCGCTGCTCAGCGACCGGCTGACGCCCATGCGCGTGTTGGGGCTGGTTCTGGGAATCGGTGGCGTTGCTTTCGTGGTGCGCAACCGCATCGTGCTGGGTGGTGAGGATGCGTTCGGGGTCGTCTTGATCGTAGGCTCGGTCTTCGCTCAGGCCGCCGGAACGCTTTTCTACAAGCGCTGGTCGCCGCGCGTGCCACTGACGGTCCTGGTCGGTACGCAGCAATTCGCCGCCGGCGTGGCGCTTCTGGCCTTCAGCCTAGCGTTCGAAGACATTGCCCACGCCACCTTCGATACGACCGTCTGGCTCAGCATTCTCTACATGGCCATCCTGAACTCGATCGTGACGTTCCAGATCTGGTTCTTTCTACTGTCCAAGGGGAGCGCAACCTCGGTCGCCTCGCTTCAATTCGTCATGCCCCCCTTGGGCGTCGTTTTCAGCTGGATGGTGCTGGGCGAACCGATCCATCTCCTCGACCTGGTCGGCCTGGTGCCGGTGGCGCTGGGTATTCGCCTGACCACCCGGCCATCGACATAGGGCAGCTTGCCCACCCCGAAGGCCAATGATAAGGTGCATATGCACCCATTTTGACAGAATGGAGACAATCCGATGCAGGCCGCTGAGTTGCCCAAACTGGCCGATTGCGCAGTGGTGCCGCTAGATCTTTGGAAGACTAAGAGCGGGCTCGAGGTGCTGCGCGAACTGGTCGCCGGCCGACTGCCGCCGCCGCCGATGGCCGGGCTGATCGGCTTCAACCTGATCGAGGTAGACGAGGGCGTCGCCGTCTTCGCTGGCACGCCGGGCTTTCAGCACTACAACCCGGCGGGCGCCGTCCATGGCGGTTACGCCGCCGCGCTGCTCGACTCCTGCATGACGTGCTCGATACAGACGACGCTCCCAGCGGGAACCGGGGTCACGACCCTCGAATACAAGATCAACTTGGTCCGGGCGATGACCAAGGATACCGGCCCGGTCCGCGCCGAGGGTAAGATGATTCACCCCGGCAAACGGACCGCCACGGCCGAGGGACGGATTATCGACTCCCAGGGTCGCCTCTTGGCGCATGGTACGACGACCTGCTTCGTCTTCCCACTGTAAGGGCCGCTAGACCGCCTTCGCCATCTCGCGCAGTTTGAATTTCTGCAGCTTGCCGGTCGAGGTCTTGGGCACCTCGGCGAAGACGACGGTGCGCGGGCATTTGTAATGGGCCAAATGCTCGCGGCACCAGGCCATCAACTCGTCCGGCGTCGCCGTGGCGCCGGGTTTGAGCTCGACGAACGCGCAGGGCGTCTCGCCCCATTTCTCATCGGGTTTCGCGACCACCGCGG
>DASXEH010000046.1:0-33722 GCA_036490215.1 Magnetospirillaceae bacterium | reverse complement strand
AATGAAGGACACGAAGTGGATACTCTTCTTCGTGTTCCTTCTCCTTCTTCGTGCCTTCGTGGTGAAGCCTTCAAAAAGCGTGGATGCCCGGCACAAGACCGGGCATGACGCCTATGACGCAGAACGAAGTCAATACTGCTTATATCCCAAAAACTTTCCGCTCATCGTCACGCGCACGCGGTCGCCCTTGGGGTCGGGCTGGCGGTCGATGGCCATGTCGAAGTCGATCGCGCTCATGATGCCGTCGCCGAATTCTTCCTCGATCAGCGATTTCCAGGTCGTGCCGTAGACCTGCACCAGCTCGTAGAAACGATAGATCAGGGGATCGGTCGGCACGCCGGTGGGCAACGAGCCGCGATACGGAATCTCCTGCAGCAGAGCCACATCATCGACATCGAGATCGAGCACGCGTCCCGCCGATTCGGCCTCTGCTTTCGAGAGCTTCATCTGCCCATGCAGCGCCGCGGTGTAGTAGACGGGCGAGCGCGGGCCGATCTTGGCGGCGATGGCTTTCCAGGTCGTGCCCATCTTGCGTTTGGTGACGGCGATTTTGGCGGTGAGCTGTTCACGGGTCATGCGTGTCTCCTTCGTGCGACGAAGAGCAACACGCGTGCCAGTGGCGGATTCCCGCGCGATCCGTACCAAACGAAAACGGGACTGCCTAGCGCCTGAGCGCTGAAGCAGTCCCGTTGCATTCAAGCGGAGCAGGGGCCGGTGACGTTGGTCACTGCCCGCTGTTGCGTGTTACGCCGCGGCTTGCGCCTCGACGGTCTCGCCGTTGATGACGAGGCCTTTGTCGTTGGCGCTCACCGTCACCGTGTGGCCGTCTTCCAGCTTGCCTTCCAACAACAGCGTCGCCAGCGGGTTCTGCAGCGATCTCTGAATCACGCGCTTCAATGGACGCGCCCCATAGATCGGATCGTAACCCGCATTGGCCAGCCACCGCTTCGCCGCCGCGTCGAGGTCGAGCACGATGTGCCGTTCCTCGAGCAGCTTGCGCAGCCGGCCCAGTTGGATATCGACCACGCCGTCCATCTGGTCTTTCGACAGGCGGCGGAACAGCAGGATCTCGTCGAGCCGGTTCAGGAACTCCGGGCGGAACGAACGCCGCACCACTTCCATCACCTCGGCACGGGTCGACTCCCACGATTCGGCTTCCGGATTGGTCGCGTAGCCCAGATGCACCGCCTCGGGTTGGCGCGACAGGATCTCGCCGCCCAGATTCGAGGTCATCACGATCACGGTGTTGCGGAAGTCGACCGTGCGGCCCTGTCCATCGGTCAGGCGGCCATCGTCCAGCACCTGCAACAGCACGTTGAACAGGTCCGGATGCGCCTTCTCGACCTCGTCGAACAGGACCACCTGATACGGCCGGCGACGCACCGATTCGGTCAGCGAACCGCCTTCCTCATAGCCGACATAGCCGGGCGGAGCGCCGATCAGACGTGCCACCGCATGCTTCTCCATGTACTCCGACATATCGACGCGCAGCATCGCGGTCTCGTCGTCGAACAGGAACTGCGCCAACGCCTTGGTCAGCTCGGTTTTGCCGACGCCGGTCGGGCCCAGGAACAGGAAGCTGCCGATCGGCCGGTGCGGGTCCTGCAGCCCGGCGCGCGAACGGCGCACCGCTGCCGAGACCGCGGCCACGGCTTCGTCCTGGCCGATCACGCGCTTCTTCAGCTCCTCTTCCATGTGGAGCAGCTTGCCGCGCTCGCCCGCCAGCATCTTGTCGACCGGCACGCCGGTCCAGCGCGACACCACGCCCGCGATCTGCGATTCGGTCACCACCTCCTTGAGCATGGCTTCTTGTTTCACATCGCCCGCGTTTTCGGCGGTCTTCAGCTTCTTTTCCAAGTCCGGGATGATGCCGTATTCCAGCTCGCCGGCCTTGGCCCAGTCGCTCGCGCGCTTGGCGTCGGTAAGGCTCGTACGCGCCTGATCCAGACGCTCCTTCAGCTTGGTCGCCTGGGCCAGGCCTTCCTTCTCGGCGCGCCACCGCGTCGTCATTTCCTGCGCCTGGTTTTCCAGGTCGGTCAGTTCATGCTCAAGCTTGCCCAGACGATCACGCGAGGCGTTATCGTCTTCTTTCTTCAGGGCTTCGCGCTCGATCTTGAGCTGGATAACACGGCGATCGAGTTCGTCGAGCGCTTCCGGCTTCGAATCGACTTCCATGCGCAGCCGGCTGGCCGCTTCGTCCACCAGATCGATCGCCTTGTCGGGCAGGAACCGGTCGGAGATATAGCGGTTCGACAGCATCGCCGCCGCCACCAGCGCCGCATCGGCGATGCGCACGCCGTGGTGCAGCTCGTACTTCTCCTTGATGCCGCGCAGGATCGAGATCGTATCCTCAACCGTCGGCTGGGAGACGAACACCGGCTGGAAACGCCGCGCCAGGGCTGCGTCCTTCTCGATGCGCTTGCGGTACTCGTCGAGCGTGGTCGCGCCAACGCAGCGCAACTCGCCGCGGGCCAGTGCGGGCTTCAGCAGATTGGATGCGTCCATGCTGCCTTCGGCGGCACCCGCACCGACCAATGTATGCACTTCGTCGATGAACAGGACCACTTCGCCCGCCGAGGCCTGCACTTCGCCCAGGACCGACTTCAGCCGCTCCTCGAACTCGCCGCGGAACTTCGCGCCGGCCACCAGCGCGCCCATGTCGAGCGACAAGAGACGCTTGTTCTTCAGCGATTCCGGCACGTCACCATTGATAATGCGCTGCGCCAGGCCTTCGACGATGGCGGTCTTGCCGACGCCGGGCTCGCCGATCAGCACGGGGTTGTTCTTGGTCCGGCGCGACAAAACCTGGATCGTGCGGCGGATTTCTTCGTCGCGGCCGATCACCGGGTCGAGCTTGCCGTCGCGCGCGGCCTGGGTCAGGTCGCGGGCGTATTTCTTCAGCGCTTCCATCGAGTCTTCGGAAGTGGCTGAATCGGCCTTGCGACCCTTGCGCACCTCTTCGATGGCGCGGTTCAAGGATTGCGGATTGACGCCGGCATCGGCCAGCGCGCGCTGCGCATTGGTGCCCACGGCCATCGAAATGGCCAGCAGCATCCGTTCGGCGGTGACGTAGGAGTCACCTGCCTTCTCGGCGATCTGCTCGGCTTGATCGAACAGGCGCGCGGTAGCTGGGTCGATATAAAGCTGGCCGGCACCGCCGCCCTCCACCTTGGGCAGCTTTTCCAATTCGGCGCCCACCGAGGTCGCGGCACGCGCAGGGTCACCCCCGGCGGCGCGGATCAGGTTGGCGGCCAAGCCTTCTTTGTCGTCGAGCAACACCTTGAGCAGGTGCTCGGGCAGGAAACGCTGATGGCCTTCGCGCAGCGCTAAGAGTTGCGCCGCCTGAACGAAGCCCTTCGAGCGTTCGGTATACTTTTCCATATCCATCGTTCGGTCCTTTCACAAGCGACCGGGTCTCGCAGCCCCTCTAGAGGCAACCGCGAACGCCCTTCATGTTCAAGGGAGATATGGATGATTTTTCCGTCCGTTCAATTGTCACAGATCAAGGATCCGGACAGGAGCGGGAGGGGACAGAGGGGGAACGGCAATCAGGAACGACCCTGAGCGGGCGTATCCCGCGCTCAGGGCTGTTCCGGGAACAGTCAGCTAGGCGTTCAGGGGGGCCGACTGACCGTCCTGAGCTTCCTCTTCGCCTTCGCCGTTATCGGTCTCGCCGTCGGTCTCTTCGCCCTGAACATCGCCCGAGAGCAACGCATGATCGTCGGCAGGTGTCTGCTGGCGATTATTGTTCTGGAAGCGCTGCTGGTTGTTCTGGTTCTGGTGCTGATTCTGGCTGTTGATCGTGCGGAAATAGTGTTCCGCATGCTGGTAGAAGTTCTCGGCCGCAATGCGATCGCCTTGCGAGGAGGCGTCACGAGCCAGAGCCAGATATTTCTCAAGGACTTGGTGGGCGTTGCCGCGGACGCGAATATCCGGGCCGTTGCTGTCATAGGTCTGGTTGGTGCGCATCGGCATGTGCCGCTTTCCGCCGCCGCCACCACCGTTGTTCATCCGGCCGCGCATGCGCAGCTTGGAGTTTTGTCCGGGCTTCATGACACCTTCATGTAGTCAGTTGAATCAATTTGCTTCCTTGGCCGGAATCGCTCAACCGCTGCCAGCGGTGGGGCGAATAGCGACAGATTGGAAGTTTCAGCGCGATGCGTAGGGCGGGAGTCCGACGGACTCGAAGCAACCTTCGTAATTCTCGCGCAATCTCAAAGTAGTCGCGTTAACCCTATAAAACAACTTAATTTTTCCGGCTACGCGCGTGTTTTTCGCTTATGTGGGCTTCGCGGGACGCATGAGCAAACAGCGAATAACGCCGCCGAGATCTTTGGGCTTGGCGACGGTCTCAAGACCCGCCGCCTTGAAGAGCGCCGCCGCATCGTCATGCTGACCGGCACCCAACTCGACTCCTATAACACCATTTTTTTCAACGAGTTGTGGCAAATTAGCGGCCAGAACCCGCACGGCGTCGAGCCCATCTTTGCCACCGGCCAGGGCCAGCATCGGGTCCCAGCGCGCAACCTCGGGCTCCAGACCGGCGATCTCACCCTCGGGAATGTAGGGTGGGTTGACCAGGATCGCGTCGAACCGCCCCTGGAGTGCCTGGCCCCAGTCGCCGGACATGAAGGCCGATCGCGCTCCCAGTCCCAACGCGCGGGCATTGGCCGCGGCGGCGCGGGCCGCGCCTGGGTTGAGGTCGCCCCCCAGCCCCCAGGCCTGCGGGAGCTCGGACAGAAGCGCCAGCAGCAGGCAGCCCGATCCGGTACCGAGATCGAGGAGGCGGAGTGGCGCCGTGCGGTCGGGAATCGCATCGAGCACGGCTTGGACCAAGGTTTCGCTGTCAGGCCGTGGATCGAGTGTGTCCGGCGTCAGGCGGAAATTCAGGCTCCAGAACTCGCGTTGGCCGGTGATGCGCGAGAGCGGCTCGCGGGCCGTCCGCCGGACGACGATCGCGCAGATCGTCTCGATCTCCTCCGATGAAAGTGCGCGTTCAGGCCGGCTGAAGATCGCCGCCGCATCAAGCCTCAACGCATGAGCGAGCAGGAGCCGGGCCTCGCGCCGTCCGTCCTCGATCCCGGCTTCCGTCAGCTGAGCCGCGGCTTCCGCCAGCGCTGCGCCGACGGTATCGCTCATTCCAACTCCGCCAGCCGCTCGGCCTGATCGGCCGCGACCAGCGCGTCGATGAATTCGTCGAGCCCGATACCTTCCAGCACCTGGGCCAGCTGATAGGAGGTCAGGTTGATGCGGTGATCGGTCACCCGCGCCTGCGGATAGTTGTAGGTGCGGATACGCTGCGAGCGATCGCCCGATCCCACCTGGCTCTTGCGGTCGGCGGCGCGGGCGGCGTCTTTCTCCTCGCGTTCTTTCTCGTACAGGCGCGCGCGCAACACTTTCATCGCCTTGGCCTTGTTCTTGTGCTGGCTCTTCTCGTCCTGGCACTTCACTTCGATTCCGGTGGGCAAATGCACGATGCGCACCGCCGACTCGGTCTTGTTGACATGCTGGCCGCCGGCGCCGCCGGCCCGCATCACATCGATACGCAGGTCCTTGTCGTCGATCTTGACGTCGACCTCCTCGGCCTCGGGCAGCACGGCCACGGTGGCGGCCGAGGTATGGATGCGCCCGCCGGCCTCGGTGACCGGCACGCGCTGCACGCGATGCACCCCGGATTCGAATTTCAGATTGGCGAACACGCTGTTACCACTGATCGAGGCGGTGGCCTCCTTGATGCCGCCCAGCCCCGTCTCGCTGAAATCGAGCGTCTCGAACTTCCAATTCTTGCGTGCGGCGTTGCGTTCGTACATGCGGAACAGCTCGGCGGCGAATAGCGACGCTTCCTCGCCGCCGGTGCCCGCACGTACTTCCAGGATGACGTTGCGCGCATCGGCCTCGTCCTTGGGCAGCAGCATGATCTGCACGGCGCGCTCGGCCCCGGGCAGCTGATCTTTCAGCGTGCGGTATTCTTCGTCAGCGAAGGCGCGCATCTCGGCATCGGAGGCGGGATCGTCGCGCATCGCGGCGGCCTCGGTCACGCCGCTTTGCAATTCGCGCAGGCTCTTGATCGCGCCCACCACCGGATCGAGCTCCGCCAATTCCTTCGACATCTTGACGATGCTCTGCGAATCCAAGTCAGGCGCGTTCAGCTTCGCCGAGATTTCGGCGTGCCGGGTCAAAACGCGATCGAGAGCGGCTTCGAGATTCATACCCTTATCCTAACCGGAACAATTGCCGCAGCAGTTGCTCGGCCTTATCCCAGTCTCCGGCGCCGGCCGCAAGATCGCGCATCGCTTCGGATGGTGCATGCAGCAGGCGGTTGATCAATAGTCGCGTCGCTTTTTCGGCCTCGCCGCCGGCTTCCTTCAATGCCTCGGCCCGCATCGTCTCGAACTGCGCCCGCAGCAAGGCGATGGCCGGTGCCGCCGCCCGCGACGCGCGGTTCTTTTGATAGGCCGCGGCTTCCTCGTCAACGATGGTCCAGGCTTGGCGCGCCGCCAATTCACGACCAACCCGCCCCGCAGTCGCGATGCGCTCGAGATCGGCCAGATCGTAGAGGAACGCGCCTTCGATGCGGTTGACCGCTGCATCCACGTCGCCCGGCAGCGCGGCATCAATCAGAAAGATCGGTTTCTGGCGACGCTTGCGCAAGGCTGCATTGAGATGAGTTGAGTTGAGCAACGGTTCGCGTCCGCCGATTGCACAGATGGTGATATCGGCCTCGGCGAGAAGCTGCGGCAGGGTCTCGAAGGGCGCGGCCTGGCCCTCCAGCGCCTTGGCCACGGGCAGCGCGCGTTCCGGGCGCGGCGTCGCTATGGTGGGGCGCATCAGGCCCGAGGCTATCAGGCTCTCCATGATCAACTCGCCCATCTCGCCGGCGCCCAGCAGCAGGCCGGTGCAGCCCGCCAGATCGCCATGGAGATCGCGCGCCAGCTGGATGGCGGCAGCCGCGATCGAGACGGGCCGCTCGGCCACGGTGGTCTCGCTGCGCACGCGCTTGGCGGCACCATAGGCAGCGTCGAGCAGCCCATCGAGATCGCTGCCGCAACTGCCGGCTTGGCGTGACAGACGATGGCAGGCGCGCATTTGGCCCAGCACATGGGGCTCGCCGATCACTTGGCTTTCCAGCGATGAAGCCACCGCGAAACAGTGGCGCACCGCGGCGCTATCATCATGAGTGGTCAGCAGCGGCGTCACTTTGTCGAGTTGCAGGCCCGCATGGCGCGCCAAGGCATCGCCGATCGAGCGGGTCGCGGCGGCGGTATCGTTGGCGAAGGTCAGCACTTCGACCCGGTCGCAGGTGGAGAGCGCCAGTGCCTGGTCGAGCCCGGCAGCGCGCAGGCCAGCGAGGAAAGCGGGTTGCGCGGCATCGTCGATGAACAGGGCGTCGCGGAAGGTCAGGGGGCCGGTGCGATGGTCGGTGCCGACAATGATCGGATGCGGGGCGCTCGTATCGGCAGCCATCGCGTTCCTCACCGCAAGCGGGCCAGCCGCTCCTCTAGGGCCGCAAGCGGCACTTCCTCTTGCGTACCCGCGTCGAGATCGCGCACCGAGACAACGCCCTTCGCGCGCTCGTCCTCGCCCTGGATCACGGCGGCGCGCGCCTTGGTCTTGGAGGCGCGTTCGAGCGCATTCTTCATTCGGCCGCTGTGATCGAGTTCGATCGTAAAACCAGCGCGGCGGAGTTGATCGGCGAGGGACAGCGCGCCGCCGGCACCGCCGGGCGCCACCAGCACGATCGCGCGCGCCGCTTCGGGGCTTGCGTCCATCAGACCGGCCAGACGTTCGACTCCCGCGGCCCAGCCGATGCTGGGCGTGGGCGGACCGCCCATTTCCTTGATCAACCCGTCATAGCGCCCGCCCGCGAGCACGGTGCCCTGCGCGCCAAGCTGCGTGGTCGTGAATTCGAAGACGGTGTGGCAGTAGTAGTCGAGGCCACGCACCAGCTTCGGATTGATCGTGTAGGGAATCTTGAGTTCGCCGAGCAGCTTTTGCAGTTCGTCGAAGAAGGCCTGGCCCTCGGTCAGCTGCATCTGCGGCGCGTCGACCAGGATTTTGCGGTCGCCTTCGTCCTTCGAATCGAGGATACGCAGCGGATTGCGCTCGAGACGCGCGCGGCTGTCCTCGGAAAGCTGATCGGCGTATTTCGAGAGATAGGCGCGCAGCGCGTCGCGATAGGCGGCGCGGTCGCCCTGCGAGCCCAGCGAGTTGAGTTCGAGGGTCACCTTACCGGCCAAGCCGAGTTCGCTCAGCACATGCCAGGCCATGCCGATCGCTTCGGCATCGGCGATCGGCTTGTCGCTGCCAAGGATTTCGGCGTCGATCTGGTGGAACTGACGCAGGCGGCCTTTCTGTGGCCGCTCGTGGCGGAACATCGGGCCGCGATAGAACAGCTTGATCGGCCGGGGCAGCGACTGGCCTTCGTTGATGAAGGCGCGCGCGATGCCGGCCGTCGCCTCGGGACGCAGCGTCAGTGAATCACCCGAGCGATCGGTGAAGGTATACATCTCCTTCGTGACCACATCGGAGGTTTCGCCCAGGGTGCGTGCGAAGACATCGGTGAATTCGAAGATCGGCGTCATGAGTTCGCCGAAGCCGTAGCGCTCGGCGATCTTCAGGGCCGTTTCTTCGATATAGCGATGGCGCCGCGCTTCGTCGGGCCATAGGTCGCGGGTGCCGCGAACCGGCTGCAGTTTATCCATGGTGGTCGCTACTGCGCGGCGGCGGACGGCGCGGCTTCAGCTTGCGCCTTCGCAGCTTCGATCGCAGCGGCCCGCTTTTCGACCAGATCGACGATGTGGTCGATCATGTCGGCTTCGTTGACCTTATGGTCTGGCTTGCCGCTCACATACATCATGTGGCTGCCATTGCCGCCGCCGGTCAGGCCGAGTTCGGTCTCGCGTGCTTCACCGGGGCCGTTGACGACACAGCCGATGATCGAGAGCGAAACCGGCGTCGAGATATGCGCTAGACGCTTTTCCAGAATCTCGACCGTCTTGATCACGTTGTAGCCTTGCCGGGCGCAAGACGGGCAGGAGACGATGCGCACGCCGCGATGACGCAGATCGAGCGACTTCAGCATCTCGAAGCCGACGCGCACCTCTTCGACCGGATCGGCCGAGAGGGAGACGCGGATCGTGTCGCCGATGCCGCCCCAGAGCAGCATGCCCATGCCGATCGAAGACTTCACCGTGCCGCCGATCAAACCGCCGGCTTCGGTGATGCCGAGATGCAGCGGATAGTCGCAAGCCTCGGCCAGTTCCTGATAGGCGGCCACGGCCAGGAAGACGTCGGACGCCTTCACGCTGATCTTGAAGTCGAAGAAGTCGTTATCTTCGAGGATGCGCGCATGGTTGAGCGCGCTCTCCACCATGGCGGCCGGAACCGGCTCGCCATACTTTTCCATCAATTCCTTCTCGAGGCTGCCGGCATTGACACCGATACGCATCGAGCAGCCATGATCCTTGGCGGCCTTCACCACTTCGCGCACGCGCTCGGCCGAGCCGATATTGCCCGGATTGATGCGCAGGCAGGCGGCGCCGGACTCGGCGGCTTCGATGGCGCGTTTGTAGTGGAAATGAATGTCGGCAACGATCGGCACATTCACCTGGCGCACGATCTCCTTCAGCGCCAGCGAGGATTCTCGATCAGGGCACGAGACGCGGACGATATCGGCACCGGCATCTTCGCAGGCCCGGATCTGGGCCACGGTGGCGGCCACGTCATGAGTGAGCGTGTTGGTCATCGTCTGGACGGCGATCGGGGCACCGCCGCCGACGGGCACCTTACCGACGAAAACCTGGCGGCTCTTGCGGCGATGGATATCGCGATACGGTCTGACGCTCATGACCACACGGAGAGTAAAGGGGAAATCGGCTTAGGCTTGGTCCTGGCCGGTTATATAGCGCAACCCACCGCCGGGCGCCACCCAGGGGCCGCCCGAGAGCCTAGACCAATGATGTGACTACTAATTATTCGGGTTGTCGCCATTGGCCGGCGCCGGTGCGGGATTAGCGGCCGCTGGGGACGACATGCGATCGGCATCCAACGGCACGTCATGGCGCACCATCCCGGTCTTGCCCAAGGGCGGCAGCGGGTTGCCGTCCAGCAGCATGGTCAAGGCGCCGGCATTGCCGACAGTCAGGGTCAGGCCCGGTTTCGGCGGCACCGGAAAGGCGTCACCCTTATGCATCAAGCGTGAGGTGATGACGGCGCCGCTGCTATCGCGGATCTCGATCCAGCAATCCTCATTGGCGCGCAACACCACGCGCGAAGGCGTCCCAAGATCAGGCGCTGGCGGCGCGCTGGCGGTCGGTGTTGCGGCCGGTGCGGCAGGCGGCGTTGCCTCGGGTTCAGCCTTAGCCACTTGGGTCGGCTGCGAAGCCGGCTGCGGCGCTGCGGGGGCCGTGGCGGTCGGTGTGGCAGGCGGCGGTGTCGTGGCGGGCGCAGCTGCAGGCGCGGATGCTTGAGCGGGTGCCGGCGCAGGCTGAACCGGAGCCGGAGTCATTGCCGTGGTAGCGGCCGGCGGCGTCGCGGGTTGTGGCGTTTGAGCCGGCGCCGCCGTGGCCGTCGTCGCTGCGGCCTGTGGCGTAGCGGCGGGTCGCGTCTGCTGGATCGGCGTGGTCGGCTGCGTCGCCGCCTGAGCACCAGTTGGTGTGGATGCCGGTTGGTCTTCGCCACCGGGTGCATGGATCAGCGCGGCCAAGCGATCGGGTAGAACTGATACGCTCTCGGCGGTCGAGTTGTGGCGCCACTGATAGAAGTACCAAACCCCGTAAACGATCGCGGCGATGATGATCACCATGCCGATCAGGATCGCGGCCGGGAAGCCACCCTCGGAGACGGGAGCGGGGAATACGAGTTCGGTCCGCCCGCCCATGCCACCGCTTTCCTCGCGGAACCGGCGCAGCATCTCAGTGGCGTCGAGGCCGAGGTACTCGGCATAGCTGCGCACGAAACCGCTGGCATAGGGCGCGCCTGGCAAGTCGCTGTAGCGGCTTTCCTCGATCGCGACTAGATACGGGTAGCGGATACGCAGCGCCCGGGCCACGGACTCGATATCCTGGCCGCGCTGCTCGCGCGCTTGACGGAGAAGACTGCCCACCCCATCGCGGGGCGCCGACAAGTGCGGTGCGTCGAACTGTTCTTGCTCTAGCGACACGCGGATACCACCCCTGGCTGCCGGAGGCGTAACCCCTTCCTCGGCATATGGGAAATCGCGTCTGCGATTCCGTGCCTTTCTTAGCAAAGATGCCATCGGTGGCGCAACCGATGGCGGATCATCGTCCCTCGTTTCCTCGGACACGGTTAACGGCCTTCCTGGTTACTCCCGAATGCGTATCTTAGACGCTTTAGATCGCGATTCCGTGATCTATCGCGAAAGCTCTTAATCTTTCGCGAAGGGAATGATCCGGCAAATGGAGCATACCAGACAGGAACTGTTCCAATTCGGGCAAGTTCAGGCTGCGGATCATTGCTTTAACCGGCCCGACCGAGGGGGCCGACATGGATAGGGTCCGCACCCCCACGCCCAGCAGGGCCAAAGCCTCCAGGGGGCGTCCGGCCATCTCGCCGCAGACGGAAATCGGCTTGCCGGCCGCCTGGCAGCGTTCGACCAGCCAGCGCAGGAAGCTCAGCATGCCGGGCGACAAGGTGTCGTAACGGTCGGCAATGCGCGGGTTGCCGCGATCGACGGCGAACATGAATTGGGTCAGGTCGTTGCTGCCGACCGACAGAAAATCGATCCACTGCAGCAGCGTGTCCATCTGCCAGGCCAGCGCCGGCACTTCGAGCATGGTGCCCACTTGAATTGCAGTCGGCATCTCTTTGCCCGATGCCTTGTAGCGCTCAAGCTCCATGTCGAGGATGCCCCGCGCCTGGATGAACTCGGCCACCTCGGCAACCATAGGGAACATCACGTGCAGATCGCGGCCGGCCGAAGCGGCGATCAGGGCGCGCAACTGGTGGCGCAGTACGGCGGGGCGATCGAGGGTGATGCGGATCGAGCGCCAGCCCATGGCCGGGTTGTCTTCGCCGCCGCTCTGCCAATAGGGCAGCAGCTTGTCCGACCCGACATCGAGGGTGCGGAACACCACAGGCCGGCCTGCAGCTTGATCGAGAATGCGGCTGTAAAGCAGCGTCTGCGCCGGAACATCGGGCAGCTGGGGCCGCGCCATGAACGGGATTTCTGTGCGGTAGAGGCCGATACCGGCGGCACCCGTTGCGTCGAGCTGCGGCAGATCGAGCTGCAGCCCGGCATTGAGCATCAGCCGCACTTCAGTGCCATTCCGCGTCACCGCGGGCAGATCGCGCATGGCAGCGTAGGCCGCCTTCTTATCGGCGCGGGCCCGCAGGGCGCCGGTGAACAACTCCTGCAGATCGTCGGAGGGACGCACCAAGACCTGGGCGTTGTCGCCGTCGACGATGACGAGATCCATCGCCTCGATCTTGACCAGCGCATCCTTCACGCGACCGATTACGGGGATATCGAGCGCGCGGGCGACGATCGCCACATGCATCGTCGGCGAACCTTCTTCGAGAATCAGGCCGCGCAGCTTGCGGCGGTCATAGTCGAGCAGTTCGGTCGGGCCCATGGTGCGGCAGACCAGCACCGTGTTCTCGGGCAGTTCGTGCTTCGCGGTCGCCGTTTCTTCGTCGCTGACCAGATGTTTGAGCAGTCGATTGGCCAGATCTTCGAGATCGTGCAGGCGTTCGCGCAAATAGTTGTCGGTCACCTGATTCATGCGCAGACGCGTGTCGTCGTGCACCTTCTGCACGGCGGCTTCCGCGGTCAGGCCCGAACGGATCGCTTCGCCGATGCGGCCGATCCAGCCGGCATCGTCGGCGAACATGCGGAAGGTCTCGAGCACTTCGCGATGCTCGCCGCCGGCCAGGTCTTGTGACGCGAGCAGGGCGTCAAGATCGTTGCGCAGTCGTGCCAGGCCCTGGCGTAAGCGCTCGGCCTCGGCATCGGGGTTTTCGGCAACCAGATGGCGGATGACGATGCCGGCGTCATGCATCACCGCTTGGCCAATGCCGACACCGGCATTGAGGCGCACACCTTCTACGCGGACAGGCAGCAGCGCATTGCCGTCGACCGGCGCCAGCTCGCCCCTCTCGATCAACTCACCCGACGAGACCAGCTCGGCCAAAACCATGGCCACGGTCTCGAGGGTCTCAACCTCTTCGTCGGTGTAGTGGCGGCGGCTCTTGTTCTGAACGACGACGACGCCGATGACGCGGCCACCGCGCAGAATCGGCACCCCGACCAGCGAGTTATAAATCTCTTCGCCGGTCTCGGGGCGGTAGGCGAACATCGGATGGCTTTGCGCGTCGGACAGCGACAGCGGCCGGGCATGGGCGGCGATGTCGCCGACCAGGCCTTCGCCCACCCGCAGGCGCGTCTTGTGCACGGCTTCGGGGAGCAGACCTTCGGTGGCGAAGAGTTCGAGTACTTCGCCCGCACGCATCACGTAACAGGAGCAGACCTCCGCGACCATGTCGACGGCGATCAGCTTCACCACATTGTTGAGGCGATCCTGCGCGGTGCCGCCGCCCGCCATGACATCGCGGAGACGGCCCAGCAGCCGGCGCGAGACGGGGATGGCACCGGTGGCCTTCATGGCGGCGGGCTTCTCATAAGATGGCCGCCTCGGCATTGCCGCGCGTGGCGAGAGCCGCGCCGGCCTGGCCGACAAGCTCAGCGATGATCTCGCTTGTGCTCTGCTCGCTACGGACCATGCCGACGCTCTGGCCGGCCATCAGCGAGCCATTCTCGACGTCGCCATCGATCACCGCGCGGCGCAAGGCGCCCGCCCAGAAATGTTCGATCTCGAGTTGCGCGTTCTTCTGATCGAGCTCGCCCTTGTTGAAGCGCGCGATCACTTCGTGTTGGAACTTCACGAAGCGTTTCGTGCCTTCATTGGCCAGCGCGCGCACCGGGATCACCGGGAAATTGGCGTCCACCTGCACAGTCGGCATCGCATCGCGCGCGCTCGCGCGGATGAAGGACTGCTTGAACTTGGGGTGCGCGATGCACTCCTTGGCGCAGACGAAGCGGGTGCCCAGCTGCACGCCCGACGCACCCATTTCGAGGAACGAAGCGATCGCCTCGCCGCGGCCGATGCCGCCGGCGACGAACACCGGCACGTCGCGGATCTCGGGCAGGATTTCTTGAGCCAGCACGCTGGTTGCCACCGGGCCGATATGGCCGCCGGCTTCCGTGCCTTCGATGACGATCGCGCCGGCGCCGCCGCGGATCAGCTTCTTCGCTACGGCGACGGTGGGGGCGAAGCACATCAGTTTCGCACCCAGCTCGCGGATGCGCGTCATCGCGGCGGCGGGCGGCAGACCGCCGGCCAGCACGATATGACCCACCTGCAGGCGCCCGCAGGCTTCGATCAGCTCGTTGAGTTGCGGATGCAGGGTGATCAGATTGACGCCGAACGGCTTGGCCGTCAGCGTCTGGGTCGCCTCGATTTCGGCGGACAGGAGCTCAGGATTCAGCGAGCCGCAGGCGATCACGCCGAAGCCGCCGGCATTCGAGATCGCAGCCACCAGGTGACGCTCCGAGATCCAGCTCATCGCGCCGCCCATGATGGCGTGCTCGACGCCCAGGAACTCGCGTCCCCGGCGCCAGAGATGATCGAGCCGCGTCGCCGTCATGGCCCGCGTCCCCCCTTTCCCTCGGTTAAGCGGCGTCCAGGCCGTAGGCGCTGTGCAGGGCGCGCACCGCCAATTCGGTGTACTCTTCGGCGATCAGCACGCTCACCTTGATCTCCGAGGTGGAGATCACCTGAATGTTGATCGCCTTGTCGGCCAGCGTGCGGAACATCAGCTGCGCCACGCCCGCATGGCTGCGCATGCCCACGCCGATCACGGAGACCTTCACCACATCGGCATCCGGCACCAGGCGCTGGAAGGCCAGTTCGGCCTTCTTCGATTCGAGCAATGCGACGGCGCGGTCGAGATCGGCCTTGCCCACCGTGAAGGTGATGTCGGTGTGGCGCCCATCGGGGGTCACGTTCTGCACGATCATGTCGACGTTGACGTTCGAGTCCGACAGGGGGCCGAAAATGCCCGCGGCCACGCCTGGGCGATCGGCGACGCCAACCAGAGTGATCTTTGCTTCGTCGCGGCTGAAAGCGATGCCGCTCACCAATTCCTTTTCCACGATTTCATCCTCGTCGCAAACAAGAGTGCCGGGGGCGTCGGAGAAGCTCGAAAGCACCTGCACCCGCACGCGGTGCTTCATCGCCATCTCGACCGAGCGGGTCTGCAGAACTTTCGCGCCGAGCGACGCCAGTTCCAGCATCTCTTCGTAAGTTATCTTATCGAGCTTCTTGGCCTTGGCAACGATCCGCGGGTCGGTGGTGTAAACACCATCGACATCCGTGTAGATGTCGCATCGATCCGCGTGCAGCGCAGCAGCTAGGGCCACAGCGGACGTATCCGAGCCACCACGGCCCAGCGTTGCAATACGGCCATCGGACGCGATGCCCTGGAAACCGGCCACCACGGCAACTTCACCTTTGGCCATGCGGCTTTCCAGCTCTTTGGTGTCGATGGACTCAATGCGCGCCTTACCATGGGCAGTGTCGGTGTGCACCGGAATCTGCCAGCCGGTCCACGAGCGCGCTTTGACACCGATCTGCTGCAGCGCGATAGCGAGCAGGCCGATGGTCACCTGCTCACCAGTGGCGACCACAGTGTCGTATTCGCGCGGGTCATGCAGCGGCGCGATCTGCCGGCACCAGGCGACCAGCTGGTCGGTCGTACCTGACATGGCCGAGACCACCACCGCGACTTGATTGCCGCGATCCACTTCCGCCTTGACCCGGCGGGCAACATTCTTGATGCGTTCGGTATCGGCCACCGAGGTGCCGCCGAACTTCATGACGATACGCGCCATAGCTGTCCTGATCGTTCCTTGGAAAAAATCCAGCCGAGCAAACCAGTTGCCGGCCATATTGGGCGCGTATACATACTCTAGCCGCCGCCCCGAGAGCAAGAATCGGGGGCAGGTTGTTTCAGGAGCCGCCGATGGCCGCAACCGGCACCGCCGAACCAGAAGAAATCGCGCGATTTGAACGACTTGCCGCCACCTGGTGGGACGAGACAGGGCCGATGCGGCCCCTTCATCAATTAAATCCGCCACGATTGGAATTCCTGCGCGACCATCTGGCCGCCCATTTCGGCCGCGATCCCAAGGCCACGAAGCCCTTTGCGGGGCTGACGCTGCTTGATGTCGGCTGCGGCGCCGGGCTGCTCTGCGAGCCGATGACGCGGCTGGGTTTCGCCGTTACCGGCATCGATGCGGCGGCCAACAATATCGAAGTCGCGCAACGCCACGCCGAAACGATGGGACTCGCGATCGATTATCGCAATGCCATGCCCGAAGACCTATCGGGACAATTCGACGCCGTGTTGGCGATGGAAGTGGTCGAGCATGTGGCCGATGTGCCGGCCTTCATGACGGCGATGGCGGGGCTCACCAAACCCGGCGCCGCCTTCTTCGCTTCGACGCTCAACCGCACGGCCAAGGCTTTCGCGATGGCTGTGGTCGGCGCTGAATACGTGATGCGCTGGCTGCCGCGCGGCACCCATGATTGGCGCAAGTTCTTGCGTCCGTCCGAACTCGCGGCAGCTATGCGCGCGGTGGGACTCGACCCGATCGCCTTCGAGGGGCTACGATTCGAGCCTATGCAGGACCGCTGGCGCAGAGACCGCAGTCTCGACGTCAATTACATGGTCTACGGCACGCGCCGCTAACACCTTCCCGCGCGTCACCCGCTTACCCATCTCGAATCAGGAGACCGAACGATGAAATATCGCATGCTCGGGCGTACGGGTCTTTATGTCTCCGAAATTTGCTTCGGCACGATGACCTTCGGCGGCAAGGGATTCTGGACCGCGATCGGCACGCTCGATCAAGGCGCCGTGAACACGCTGGTGAAAAAGGCGATCGACGCCGGCATCAATTTCTTCGACACGGCGAATGTCTATTCCGAAGGCGAGTCGGAAAAGCTGTTCGGCCAGTCGGTCAAGGACCTCGGTCTCGCGCGCAACGATCTCGTGATCGCCACTAAGGTGCGTGGCCGCATGGGGCCGGGGCCGAACCAGGTGGGTCTGTCGCGCGGGCATATCATGAACGCGGTCGAAGACAGCCTGCGCCGCATGGGCACCGATCACATCGATCTTTATCAAATCCACGGCGCCGATCTGGTGACGCCACTCGACGAAACCTTGCGCGCGCTCGAGGATTTGGTGCGCCAGGGTAAGGTGCGTTACATCGGCTGCTCGAACCTGATGGCTTGGCAGATTGCCAAGGCGGTCACGCTGTCCGAAGCCAATAAATGGGCGCGCTTCGAATCGGTGCAGGCCTATTACTCGCTGGCCGGTCGCGATCTCGAACGCGAGATCGTGCCGCTGGTCGAAGCCGAACAGGTCGGTGTGTTGGTGTGGAGCCCGCTGGCCGGCGGCTTCATGAGCGGCAAATTCAAGCGCGATGGTGCCGGGCCGAACGATGCGCGCCGCGTCACCTTCGACTTTCCGCCGGTCGACAAGGTTCGGGCATTCGATATTCTGGACGTAGTGCGGCCGATCGCCGAGGCGCATAAGACCTCGGTGGCACGCGTCAATCTCGCCTGGATTCTCTCGCGCAAATTCGTCACCAGCATCATCATCGGTGCGAAGACGCCGGAACAGGCCGAAGACAATATCGCCGCGACCGATCTCGTCCTCACGTCCGACGAAATCGAGGCAATCGACAAGGCCAGCGCGCTCGTGCCGGAATATCCCGGCTGGATGGTGGGGCGCCAGCACGCCGGGCGTCTGCCCGGATCGCCGGTGGCGCCGATCGCGACGCAGACGCCAGCGAAGAAATGACGCCATAGGCGCCATCGCGAGGAGCAACGCAACGAAGCGATCCAGGTGTCTTATTGCGGCCCTGGATTGCTTCGTGGAGCCTGTCCTCGGGCCGGCTTTCGGCCGGACCCGGGGGCTCGCAATGACGAACTTATAGAAGCTACGGCACCGGCAGTGCGGGCGCCAATTTCCCGCCCTGGCGGACGGGGGTCACGCGCTTGGCCAGGCCCGTCGCGTCATCGGTCTCGACGAACACGGCGCACAACGTGCCTTCGCCTTCGGCGGGGCTGAGGCGTTCGCCCGGCATCTTTTTGATGAAGCGCTGGGTCGCCACGTCTTTCTTCATCCCGATCACCGAGTCGTAATCGCCGCACATGCCGGCATCGGTCTGATAGGCGGTGCCGCGCGGGAAAATCTGCGCGTCGGCGGTGGGGATGTGGCTGTGCGAGCCGACGACCAGCGAGGCGCGACCATCGGACATATGGCCGAGCGCCATCTTCTCGCTGCTGGCTTCGCAATGAACATCGACGATCACCGCATCGGCGCCGCCGGTGCCCAAGCGATTGCGCGCGAGTTCGCCTTCGAGGGCGCGGAACGGATCGTCGAGCGGGTCCATGTAGAGCCGGCCGATCACCTGCGCCACCATCACCTTCTTGCCGCGCGGCGCGGTATACACACCCATGCCACGGCCCGGCGTGCCCGGCGGATAGTTGAGCGGGCGCAGCAGGCGCGGCTCGCCTTCCATATAGGGAATAATCTCGCGCTGATCCCAGGAGTGATTGCCCAGCGTGATCACATCGACGCCGGCCGCGAAGAACTCGTTGCAGATGCTCGGCGTGATGCCGAAACCGTGCGCGGCGTTCTCGCCATTGGCGACGACGAAATCAAGATTGAGGGATTTGCGCAATTCGGGAACGCGGCTGGTGATCGCGTCGCGGCCGGACCGGCCCATCACGTCACCGCAAAAAAGCAATCTCACTTGGGGGCCTGACCTTCAGGAGAAAAGAGCAGGTGGAGCGGAGCCACCTTGGCCGGTGGTCCGTACGATCCCTCCGAAGCCTGCTTGAGCAGGTGGGCACCATGTGCCGAGACCACGGTCTCGGTAGGGACAGTTCCCGGGAGAATCAATATTGGCCCCGAGGATTGTTGCGACCTGTCGCACCAGGCAGCCGCCGCTCCGTCAACCAATCTAGGCGCTCTCCAGGCGTTCGGCAATGGCATCGACCTTTCGTGCCAAAGCGGTCACACCTTCGGCCACGCTCGTATCCGACTGTGCCGACACACTTCTTTCGCGGTCGAGCGTGGTGCGCAGATCGGCCAATTCGTCGGCGATCAAGAGCGCGGTCATGAACAGAATGCGGGCTTCGCCCACCGCGCCGACGCTCTTCAGCAGGTCGCTCGCGCGCTTGTCGATATCGGCGGCCAATTTGCGGATGCGATCTTCTTGACCTTCGTCGCAGGCGATCTCGTAGCTGCGGCCGACCACAGAGACTGTGACTGTCGCGGGCATCAGCCGACCAACGCCGCTTGCAGTCGCTCACGCACGCCGGTCAGGCGGGCTTCGACGGCGCGTGTGGTGGCGGCCAGGCGGTCGTATTCGGCGCGTGCGGCGGCCAGATCGTCGGTCAGCGCCGCCTCACCCTTGCGTCCGGCGATGGCGCGGTCGAGCCGCGCCAAAGACCGCTCCAAATCCTGAAGCGCCGCGCGGGTCTTGACGATGCGATCCTCGGTCTCTGCCACTCGCAACTCCTAATGGGCGCGAGTGTAGGGATGGCCTCCTGCCGCGTCAACGCGGCTGGCTAAGTATGCGCAGTGTTAGGCCGCGCGCACCGTCGCCAGGAACTGCTCGACCTCGCTGCGCATCACACTCGATTGATGCGCCAGCTTCTCCGAGGATTGCAGCATCTGCGCAGCGGCTGAGCCCGTGTCGTTGGCGGCATCGCTGACCGTGCCGATGGTTACGGCCACATCGCGCGTACCGGTCGCGACCTCTTGAATCCGATCGGAGATTTCGCGGGTGGTCGCACCTTGTTCATCGACGGCAGACGCAATCGCCGCCGAGATTGCGCTGATCTCGCCGATCGTATGGCAGATGGCATCGATCGCGTCCGAGGTGCTCTTCGTCTCGTTCTGAATAGCGGCGATCTGCGTGCGGATATCGTCGGTTGCCTTGGCGGTCTGATTGGCGAGAAGTTTCACCTCCGAGGCCACGACGGCGAAGCCTTTGCCCGCCTCGCCGGCGCGCGCCGCTTCGATCGTGGCGTTCAGGGCCAGAAGGTTGGTCTGTCCCGCGATCTCTTGAATCAATTGCAGCACGCCGCCGATCTTCTGCGCTGCCACGGCCAGATGCTGCACCGTCTCGCTGGTCCGTTCGCCCGCCAGGGTGGTGCGGTTGGTGATTTCGGACGCCTGATTGACCTGCCGCCCGATCTGGGCGATCGATGCGCTGAACCGCTCGGACGCAGCGGCAACCGCTTCGACATTGGTGCTGGCTTCGCTGGCGGCCGCTGATGCTGAGGTAGCTCGATCCGTAGTGCTTGTGGCGGTGGCCGACATCGACTGTGCAGTGGCGCGCAGATCGGAGGCGGCATGAGTCACCGACTCGACCACTTCCTTGATGCTGGCCTCGAAATGATCAGCCATGTCGAGCGTCGCGCGGCGGCGCACGGCCAAGGCTTCCTGCTCAACGCGCTGGCGCTCCTGCGTCGCCTCCATTTCGCGCTTGCGTGCGCCCTCCATTTCGGCGATGGCGTGAGCGTTGTCGGCAAAGAGTTTGGTCAGATGATGAGTCAGCCAGATCAGAGTTGCAGATTCGACGACAACGATCACGGCATGCAGCACCACGCGCCAGAAATTGGCGCCGTCCGGGAACACCGCCATCGGCAGCAGGAAGTTGAGGCCAAGATGGTGAACGGCGGTTGCGGCGGCAGCGAGCACGATGACGCGCCAGTCGCAGAAGGCGGTCAGCACCGCAAAGGCCGCGAAGTAATACATGTGCAGATCGATCTGCATGCGGCCATGAGCCAGCCAGACCATCAGCGAAACATCGGCCACCAGGGCCACCGCGATCAGATAGCGCGCTGTTGCGCCGCCTTTATCCGAAAGCCAAGAGGCCGTGCAGATGCCGGCCAGCACAGCGCTGACAATGACGCCCGCGATCCACGATGTGTCATTGGCCAGACCGATCGCGGCGACAATCGGCAGGTGAAACCACAGGCCGATCACGAAAAAGCGGCCCACACCAATCCGCAACCGATCGAGACTCGATAGTTCCATCGCGCAATCCTCTTTAGTCGTCCGTCGTTTCGTCGCTCAACTTTCGTGCAGCAGGCATCCGCCGAAGGCCACCGGATCGACCACCAGCCAGGCGCCCTGCGCGCGTAACTTCTCGGGGAAATCAGTGCTGTCGCTGTGCACGACCAAGATCGTGTCGGTGGCGCCAAGCCGCACCACCGCGCCGCCGGCCTGGGCAATCCTTTCGATCGCCTGACCCGAGTCGATCCAAGGCGGGAAGATAGCCGCCACGTCCTGGCCGTTGCGCGGGCTCGCCTCAAGCGCGGCCATGGTCAATGCGCTGACCACGATCATCAACACGGCAGCAAGAAGCGGCTTATAGCCGTCACCGATCAACACAGTCGCAATCCCCTGACACAGCGGCTGCCCCAGCCGCGTCCACCCCATATCGAGGTCACGGCAGGCCAATCGCCTAGGATCGACTTCTAAAGGGGTGATTTGAACGAAGGCTGTGTGAAAATGGCGCGCCCATACCTATAGATGTCGATTTGTTGCGCGTGAAACGGATGCCTATCGCAGTTGCATCGCGCGATACGTCTGGAATCGCGTGACGATCCGGGTTAGACAGGAAATTCGCCCTCCCGCGTTGGATGGACCTTCCGTGCAAGCCGCTGTCATCGTCTTTCCTGGCTCCAATTGCGATCGCGACGTCGCGACGGCCTTGGAGGCCAGCATGGGCCGGCCGCCGCTGATGGTCTGGCACCGCGAGACCGAATTGCCCAAGGTCGATCTGGTCGTGCTGCCGGGCGGCTTTTCCTATGGCGACTATCTGCGCTGCGGCGCCATGGCGGGCCGCTCGCCGGTGATGCGCGCGGTGGTCGATCGCGCCAAAGCGGGCATGGCCGTGCTCGGCATCTGCAACGGCTTCCAGATTCTGGTCGAAACCGAGCTGCTGCCGGGCGCGCTGATGCGCAATGCCGGCTTGCGCTTTGTCTGCCGCGATGTGCATCTGAAGGTCGAGAGCAGCGACAGCCCCTTCACCCGCGGCTATAACGCCGGCGCGGTGGTGCGGATGCCGGTGGCCCACGGCGAGGGCAATTACTTCGCCGATCAGGCGACTCTCGACCGGTTGGAAGGCGAAGGATTGGTCGCGTTCCGCTATGTCTCGCCCGAAGGCGAGACCGACGACGCGGCCAACCCGAATGGTTCCGCGCGTAGCATCGCCGGTGTGTTTGGCGACAAGCGCCGCGTGCTCGGCCTGATGCCGCATCCGGAACGTCTCGCCGATCTCGCGCTGGGCGGCACCGATGGCCGCGCGATGTTCGATGGGTTGGTGGAGGCGCTGGCGTAATGGCAGGAGAAACGCCGGTCACCGCCGAAGTCGCAAAAGCGCATGGCCTCTCGGCCGATGAATTCGCACTGACAAAGACAATCCTCGGCCGCGATCCGAATCTCACCGAGCTTGGTATCTTCTCGGTGATGTGGTCCGAGCATTGCTCTTATAAAAGTTCAAAGAAGTGGCTGAAGACGCTGCCGACGACTGCGCCCTGGGTGATCTGTGGCCCGGGCGAGAACGCGGGCGTGATCGATATCGGCGAAGGCCTGGCCTGCGTCTTCAAGATGGAAAGCCACAACCACCCGAGCTTTATCGAACCGCATCAGGGCGCGGCCACGGGCGTGGGCGGCATTCTGCGCGATGTGTTCACCATGGGCGCGCGGCCGGTGGCGAATATGAACGCGCTGCGCTTCGGCGACCCGGCGCATCCCAAGACGCGCGGCCTGGTCTCCGGCGTGGTCGGTGGCATCGGCAGCTACGGCAATTGCGTCGGCGTTCCCACAGTCGGCGGCGAGACCAATTTCCATGCCGGCTATAACGGCAACATCCTGGTCAACGCGATGACGGTTGGAGTGGCACAGGCCAATCGCATTTTCTATTCGGCTGCTGCCGGGCTTGGGAATCCGATCGTCTATGTCGGCTCGAAGACGGGCCGCGACGGTATCCACGGCGCGACGATGGCGTCGGCCGAATTTTCCGCCGAGACCGAAGACAAGCGCCCCACCGTGCAGATCGGTGATCCCTTCACCGAGAAGCTGCTGATCGAGGCCTGCCTCGAACTGATGGCCACGGATGCGATCGTCGCGATTCAGGATATGGGTGCGGCCGGGCTGACCTCGTCGTCCTTCGAGATGGCGTCGAAGGGTGGGCTGGGCGTCGATCTCGATCTCGATCATGTGCCGACGCGCGAGACCGGCATGACCGCTTACGAGATCATGCTCTCCGAATCCCAGGAGCGCATGCTGATGGTGCTGAAGCCCGACCGCCAGGATGTGGCGCGTGCCATCTTTGAAAAGTGGGAACTGGATTTCGCCACCATCGGCCACCTCACCGACACCGGCCATATGGTGCTGAAACATCACGGCGCAGTTGTTGCCGATCTGCCGATCGATCCGCTGGCGAAAGCCAGCCCCGAATACGACCGGCCTTGGGTCGCACCCTCGAAGCAGCCGATGGTGGATGTGAAGTCGGTGCCGACGCCGCCGGTCTTCGCGGCGCTGAAAAAGCTACTCGGCTCGCCCGATCTCGCCTCGCGCCGTTGGATCTGGGAACAATACGACCACATGGTCCAGGCCAACACCGTGCAGCGCCCGGGCGGCGACGCAGCGGTCGTGCGCCTCGAAGGATCGCAGCGCGGTCTGGCGATCACCACCGATGTCACGCCGCGCTATTGCGCCGCCGATCCCAAGGAGGGCGGGCGTCAGGCGGTGGCGGAAGCCTACCGCAATCTCTGCGCGGTCGGCGCCAGGCCGCTGGCCGTCACCGACAACCTCAATTTCGGCAATCCGGAAAAGCCCGAGATCATGGGGCAGATCGTCGAGGCCATCGCGGGGATGGGCGAAGCCTGCCGCGCGCTCGACTTCCCGGTCGTCTCTGGCAATGTCTCGCTCTACAACGAGACCGAAGGCAAGGCGATCCCGCCCACGCCGGCGATAGGTGCTGTCGGCCTGCTCGACAATGTCGATGCGATGGCCACGCTCGCCTTCAAGCGGACCGGCGACACGATCATCCTCCTAGGCGAAACCCGCGGCTGGCTCGGCGCGTCATTGTATCTGCGCGAGATCGCTGGCCGAGAAGACGGCGCGCCGCCGCCCGTGGCGCTGCATCGGGAAAAGCGCACGGGCGAATTGGTGCGCAGCCTCATCGGCGCTGGCGAGGTGACGGCCGTTCATGACATTTCCGATGGCGGGCTGATGGTGGCGCTGGCCGAGATGGCGCTGGCCGGCAATGTCGGTGCGTCGATCGATCCGCCCGGCGTCCACGCCGCGCATGCCTGGTGTTTCGGCGAGGATCAGGGCCGTTATGTCGTCACCGCCGCTTCGGCGGTCGAGGCCGCTGCGGTGATGGAAGCGGCGCAGGCCGCCGATGTGGCGGCGCGCATCATCGGCAAAACCGGCGGCGTCGGCTTGACTCTGGCCGGCCACGGGGCCATGTCCTTGGCCGATCTGCGTAAGGCGCATGAAGGCTGGTTGCCGGCCTATATGTCCGAAGCGCCGACGAGCAATTAAGCATTCAGGAGAGCACCGCCGTGGCGATGGAAGCGCGCGAAATCGAAGCCTTCATCAAAGAGGCGATGCCCGACGCCCAGGTGACGATCACCGACCTGGCCGGCGACGGTAATCATTATTCGGCGCGCGTTGTTTCCTCGGCTTTCAAAGGCTTGAACCGGGTGAAGCAGCACCAGCTGGTCTATGCCGCGCTGAAAGGCCGGATGGGCGGCGTGCTTCATGCCCTGGCGCTCGAGACGGCCGTTCCTGAATAACCGCCGTTTGTCCCTACGGGTGTAGGGGCCTTTCTGCCTACAAACGCCCGCCCAATCCCGTTGACATCGAAACGGGCTGGGGCCATATGCAGGAAGGCGTATATGCACCCATTTTCTTTGGAGCCCGAGGCATCATGAGCGGCAACCCGGTTTTCGATCGTATCGAGAAGGAAGTCACCGACAACCCGGTGGTGCTCTACATGAAGGGCACGCCGATGTTCCCGCAATGCGGCTTCTCGGCCGCGGTGGTGAAGATCCTCAGCGACTCGGGCGTGAAGTTTAAGGGCGTCGACGTCCTGACCGATCCGAGCCTGCGCGAAGGCATCAAGGCCTACACCAACTGGCCGACAATCCCGCAGCTCTATGTGAAGGGCGAATTCGTCGGCGGCTGCGACATCGTGCGCGAGATGGCTGCCAATGGCGAACTCGACACCGTCCTCAAAGAAAAAGGCGTGCTGGCCTAAGCCAACACGCCTTTCGTCCTCGGCGCGCCACAGAGACTGTGGCGCGCAGCTTCCCCGGACTTAACGCGAATAGAATTCGACCACCAGGTTCGGTTCCATCTGAACCGGGTAGGGCACGTCGCCGAGCTTCGGCGCGCGGACGAAGCTGCCCTTCATTTCCTTATGATCGACCTGAAGATAGTCGGGCACATCGCGCTCGGTGGACTGCGCGGCTTCGAGCACCAGCGCCATATCCTTCGACTTGTCCTTGAGCGAGACTTCGTCGTTGTTTTCTACGCGGTACGACGCGATGTTGACGCGCTTGCCATTCACGCGCACATGGCCGTGATTGACGATCTGGCGCGCGGCGAACATGGTCGGCGCGAATTTCATGCGATAGATCACCGCGTCGAGGCGGCGTTCCAGCAATTCGATCAGGTTATCCGGGGTGTCGCCACGGCGGCGCGAGGCCTCGGCATAGATGCGGCGGAACTGCTTCTCGCCGATATTGGCGTAGTAGCCCTTCAGCTTCTGCTTGGCCATCAGCTGTGTGCCGTAATCGGACGGCTTCTTGCGGCGTTGGCCATGCTGGCCCGGGGGATGTTCGTGACCCTTGTTGAGCGGGCTCTTGGCCCGGCCCCACAGGTTGACGCCCAGGCGTCGATTGATCTTGTACTTGGATTCAGCGCGTTTAGTCATGACTTTGTGTCATTCCTTCAGTTTCAAAATGTCCCGATAGTCCAACCATTTCAAGGGATTAGCTTGGGAGGCCGGCGGGGCGCGGATTGGTTACCGTCCCGCATTCTCGGGAAGAAGCGGCGGATTATGCCCAGGAACGCCCAGGAGTCAAGGAAACCGGGGGTTTTGGCACTGTCTCAATCTGAGTGTGGAAGACGATACTTTTGGACGGCTTGGTCCGGCGAAAGGTTCGTCAGGCGTTTAGGCCCACCCCCGTGCATCTCCCCCTGAGGATAAGTTAGTTCCCAATATCGGCCATCGTCGCGATCCCTATAAAGGACTTAAAATCCGCTGCCGACTAGCGAGATTTTCTCAAGCTGGTTCTGAACCAGCCAATTTATGCGCTCTTCGGTCGCGTCTCCGATCGCTCGATTGCCTTCGATAACCCAACGACCGACCAAGTCGGTTTCATGCTTGGAAAGCTTCATAGGGTCACCTATTGGGCGCTGTCGCCCTTCTTTTTCCGGTACGTCACTAGCTCATGGACGATGCCGTGGAGGGTGCGGACCTCCTGAAGCGTTAGGTCGGCGCGGGCGAACATGTTGCGGATGTTGCGCACCATGCCGGCGCGTTTTTCCTCGACGCGGAAGAAGCCGCACTCGTTCAGCTCGCGTTCCAGGTGATCGTAGAAGCCGAGCAGGGTCTCTTTGGTCGCCGGCGGCGCGGCGCCCTTGGTCATGGTCTCGGCGGGGATTTCGGGTGCGGCGGCCTGGAACCATTCATAGGCCACCATCAGCACCGACTGCGCCAGATTGAGCGAGGCGAATTTCGGGTTGAGCGGCGCCATCACCACCACGTCCGCGAGGGCGACGTCATCATTTTCGAGCCCGGTGCGCTCGGGGCCGAACAACACGCCGGTCGCCAAGTCTTCGGCGGTCTCGGCGCGGATCTGCACCACGGCCTGACGCGGCGTCATCACAGGCTTCACCATGAAGCGGTTGCGCCCGGTGGTGGCGTAGACGCGCTGCAGATCGGCCACGGCCGCTTCCGTGGTCGGGAATATCTTGGCCTTGTGCAGGATCGCGTCGGCGCCACTCGAGGCCGCGATCGCGCGATCCGACAGCCAGTCGTGACGCGGCGCCACCAGGCGCATCTCGGAGAACGTGCAATTCATCATCGCGCGCGCCGCCGTGCCGATATTCTCGGACAGCTGCGGCCGGACTAGGATCACAACCGGCGGAGAATCTTTTGTCGTCGCTCCGCTTCCGCGACGCTCAGACGCGCCGCTCACGCGACCGCTCCTCTCGCGCTCCGCGCTCGTGTCCTACCCATCACGCGTCGGCGCCGTCGCGCATCAGCAGATAGGTGATGCTGTCGTGCAGCGCGTTGTAGGACGCGTCGATCACGTTGGTTGAAACGCCCACGGTCGACCAGCGCTCGTTGCTGCGCGCGCCGCTTTCGATGATCACGCGGGTGATCGCGCCGGTGCCCGATTTCGGATCGAGGATACGAACCTTGTAGTCGACCAGATGCAGCTGCGCGAGGATAGGATAACGCGGCGTCAGCACCTTGCGCAGCGCGGCGTCGAGCGCGCTCACCGGGCCGTTACCCTCGGCCACTGCCATCACGACTTCGTTGTCGATCTGCGCCTTGATCGTCGCCTCGGAGAGCGTGATCAGCTCGTCCTTGGCGTTCCAGCGGCGCTCGTCGAGCACGCGGAACGAGATCAGCTTGAAGAACTCAGGCACCGAGTCCAGCAGGCGGCGCGCCAGCAGTTCGAAGCTCGCCTCGGCGCCATCATAGGAATAGCCGTTGAATTCGCGCTGCTTCACCTCTTCGAGCAAGCGGCCGAGCTTGGGATCATTGGGCTGCACTTCGATGCCCGCTTCGCGCAGCTGGGCCAACACATTCGAACGTCCCGCCTGATCCGACACGACGATATGGCGTCGATTGCCGAGCAGGTCCGGCTGGACATGCTCGTAGCTTTTCGGGTCTTTCTCGACGGCCGAAACATGCAGCCCGCCTTTATGCGCGAAGGCCGACTCGCCGACATAGGGCGCACCGCGATCGGGTGCGCGGTTGAGGCGCTCGTCGAGCGCGCGCGACACATGGGTCAGGTGCTTGAGGTCGTTCGGGCCGATCGCGGTCTGATAGCCCATCTTGAGGATCAGATTGGGAATCACCGTGATCAGATTGGCGTTGCCGCAGCGCTCGCCAAGCCCGTTGAGCGAGCCCTGGACCTGCCGCGCGCCGGCGCGCACGGCGGCCAGCGAATTGGCCACCGCGTTGCCGGTGTCGTTATGGCAATGGATGCCCAGGTGATCGCCGGGAATGGTCTTGGCCACTTCGCCCACGATCGCTTCGATCTCGTGGGGCAGCGTGCCGCCATTGGTGTCGCACAGCACGATCCAGCGTGCACCGGCATTATGGGCAGCCTTGATGCAATCGAGCGCAAAGGGTTTGTTGGCCTTCCAGCCGTCGAAGAAATGCTCGGCGTCGAACATCACCTCGTCGGTGCGCTTCTTGGCATGCGCGATCGACTCGCCGATCATTTTCAGGTTTTCGTCTTTGCTGACACCCAGCGCGATATCGACATGGAAGTCCCAGGTCTTGCCGACCAAGGTCACCACCGGCGTCTTGGGTTCCAGCACCGCCTGCAGTCCGGGATCGTTCTCAGCCGAACGGCCCGAACGACGCGTCATGCCGAATGCGGCCAGCCGCGCACGCGACAGCGTCGGCGGATGAGCGAAGAACGCGTCGTCTGTCGGGTTGGCACCCGGCCAGCCGCCTTCGATGTAATCGATACCCAGGCGATCGAGGTCGATGGCAATGGCGGTCTTGTCCTGGGCGCTGAAGTCCACGCCCTGGGTCTGTGCGCCGTCGCGCAAGGTGCTGTCGTAGAGGTAAACCCGATCGCCGCTCATTGAAATCGCAAGGCCGCTCGCGCGGCCATCCCTTGAGGCATCTCACCCGGAAAGGGAGCGAGAATGCCTCAAGGATGCCGTTGGCTCAAGCCCGCAAAACCGGGCGGAAACCAGCTTTAGGCGCGGATTTCCTGGCGCTGGAAGGTCACATAGGTGATCGCGAAGAAGACGATCACGGTCGCGATCAGGGCGGTCAGCTGCGGCCAGACCAAAAGCAGGCTCTGGCCGAACTGCAGCGGCGTGCCCATCGTGCCCAGCATCTGCGACGGGATGATGAACTGCAGCCCCAGCTGCAGCGAGCTGGTGGATGGCGACAACAGGCCGACCATCGTCTCCATGAACAGCGTATTGGGCGAGATGCGCGACAGCGCTACTTCCAGATAGAGCTGGCCCACCGTCTGCTGGCCGGTCGCGATCGATTCGGGTGTCGCGGCGATGGCCTGGGAGACGAAGCGCACCAGGATCGGCCACAGGACTGTCAGCAGCAGCCAGAAGCCGATCGAACACATGGCAGCGGCGGCCGAGGAGCGGAAGATCACCGAGAACAGCATCGCCACGGCCAGCCACACACCACCATAGGCAATGGAGGCCACCAGGAAGCCGATGGCGCGCAGCACTTCTTCGCCGTTCGGCGGCACGCCCAGCAACACCAGGCCAAGCCCGATGACCAGCAGGAACAGGGCCACTAGGCTGATCGCGAGCGTCGAGAGTCCCGCCAGAAATTTGCCGAACAGCAGCGCGTCACGATAAATGGGTTGAGCGAGCACGCGGCTCATGGTGCGGCGGTTGAATTCGCCGTTGACCGAGTCGAAGCCGAGCCCGATCGCGACCAGCGGTACCAGAAAGCCGATCAGGCTGATGAAATTGATCGGCACCGCATCGCTCGTGGCGGTGAACAGGTGCAGGAAGAGGAAGCGGTCTTCGGCGGTTGTCGTCTTTAGCTGCTGGACGGCGGTGTAGACCGCGCCCAGGCCGGAGAGGATGACCAGCCATTCGAGCACGCGCATCAGCACGCTCGACAGATGGTCCGCCAATTCCTTGGAGTAAACGGCAGACAGCCCCGTCCAAGGGGATCCTTCGCGGCTACGCGGCACGGGATTGCTCCTCGAAATAGCGGGTGTAGATGGCGTCGAGGCTCGGTTCCTCGACGGCCAGACGGATCAGCCTTCCTTGGGCGTTCATCACGGCCGCAGCGAGATCGGCGCTGACGTCACGGCTGGCGAACACCTTGTACTTGTTCGTGGCCAAATTGCCGGCTTGGGGCTCGACCTTGGTCACGCCTGAGACGCGGCTGAGCGCAGCGGCAACGCCGTCGCCCACCGCTTCGATCTCGATGACGATGCCGCCGCCGAGCACGGCCTTGGCCAGCTCGGGAACCGTGCCCTGCAACACCACCTTGCCCTTGTTGAACAGGGCAACGCGGTCGCAAATCACCTGGACGCGGTCGAGCAGATGCGACGACAGCAGGATCGACATGCCCTCGGCCTTCAACTCGCGGATCATCGCCAGAAGCTCGGCGGTCGATTGCGGATCAAGGCCCGAAGTCGGTTCGTCAAGGATGGCCACCTGCGAACGTTTCATCCAAATCTCGGCCAAACCCAGACGTTGGCGCATGCCGCGTGAGAAGGTCGAGACCTTCTTCTCGGCCACATCGCCCAAGCGCATGCGTTCCAACGCGTCGGCGATGCGCGATTTGGCCTCGGCGCGTGGAATGCCCGCCAACTCGGCGATATAAGCCAGATTGGCGCGCGCCGTCAGGTTGTCGTAGAAGCCGACCGAGTCGGGCATATAGCCGACGTGGCGCTTCACCTCGAGCGGCTGACGCGCCGGATCGTGCCCGGCGATATCGACCGTGCCGCCGGTGCGATCGGTCAACCCCAGCAGCATCAGGATCACGGTCGTCTTGCCCGCGCCGTTCGGCCCGAGCAGGCCGAAGATCTCTCCCTTCTTGATGAGAAGGTCGATGCCGTCGACGGCGATGGCCGCGCCATACTTCTTGACGAGGCCCCGCGCGTCGATCGCCAGATCGCCGCTGGTCATGAGAATGATCCTCGCTCTGCGGTGCCCGCAACCGCGTCGTGCTTTGCACGCTCAAGTTTGATGGCGGCAAAGCCGTCGGCGCGCTCCGCGCTCATACCCTTACCGACGTCCGAAGCGCGACACGGCGCCGAGAACGGCCAGCAGGGCGATGGCAATGATGATGATGCCGATGATGCCCCACATGGTCGAGGTGGTGACCGAGACGCGGTAGTCGACATTGGCCGAGCTGCCATCGGTCGTCGCCTGCATCGTCGTCATATAGTCGCCGGCCACGGCCTTATCGATCGGGGTGATCGTGGCGGTAACATTGGTTTTACCGTTCGGCTCGATCTTGTCGATCGTCTTCGGTTCGAACTCGACCTTCCAGTTGCTCGGCGGGAAGGCGGTCAGGCCGACCTTGGTCGCCGGCGCAGTGCCGCTATTCGTGACAACGAAGGTTACAGTGGTGCTCTTGCCCGCTTCGGCGTTACCCGACAGGCGACCATCCGGTGTGGCCAGGCCCAGCTTCGGCTGGCCTTCGAGACGCAGCGACAGCGGGGTCGAGGCTTCGGCGCCCGAGGCCGAGACCTTGCCTTCGAAGTCGTAGTTCCCGGCGACCACGTTGTCGGGCAGCTTCAGCTTCATCGCCACAGTCTGGGTCTCGCCGGCCTTGATCGGCAGCGATGAGATTTCCTGCTGGTCGTATTGCTTGGTGAACGAGGCCTGGAAGCCCTGCGGCAGGGTCGCGGCCAGACTGACCAGCACGTCCTTGCCGCTGTCGTTGCGGACATTCAGGTTGTACGAGTAGCTGGCCGTGGGTGAGCCGCTCAGCGAGGGCAGTTCCGCCTTCACCGACAGGTTGACCGGCAGATCGTTGCCCAGCTTCACGCTCAGCGGCAGGGCCGCTTTGGTCGCCTTGCCGTCGGCATGCAGCACCAGATCAGCGCTCTGGGTCTTGGTGTCCGAAGGAATGTCGAGGCGCAAGGTCAGATCGACCGATTCGCCAGGCGCGGCCATAGCCGCGCCCACAGGCTGTCCGCCACCCAGGAACTGGACCTTCCAGCCGGTGGGAACGCCGCCGACCGACAGGGTTACGGGTTCGGGCGCCTCGCCGTAATTATGCAGTTTCAGTGCGATCGAGGCCGTCGGGGCCGCAACCGTGACTGCCGTGTACGGAGCCACCAGGAAGGTGCCGTGGACATTATCCGTCTTGGCGTCGTCGGCCAGGACGGGGGTGGCGAAGGAGGCGGAACCCAGCAACAAAGCAAACGTTGCCGCAATCAAGGCAGAGCGCATATGAGACCCCATTTTGGCAGGGCCCTAGCCGCATGTGGGCTGGGCGAAGATCGGTCGTATTGTCTATCTGACGTCTGTTATCATTGGCGTTTCCATATCCCACGTGTGGGTCGATGGCAATGGCCGATGAAACGGTCTTGATTGGTCTTGGTAGGGTGATTTCGCGCCGCTTTGTGGCATGTTTGTGGTCGAGAGTTCTCATCCTCGCCACAAAATAGCCACGGCATGTTCCTGCACGTCGGCCCTTGTTTTTCAGCGTTTCCCGAGCGTCATGCACCCCGATCCAGCCCCTCCTACCCATCGTCGGGTTCTATCTCTGGCGCTGCCGATTATCGCGGCGAATCTGACCCAGCCGCTGCTCTCGATCGTCGATGCCGCCATCGCCGGCCATCTGCCCTCGGCAGCGTCGCTGGGCGGCGTGGCGCTGGGTGGCCTGTTCTTCAACACGGTCTATTGGGGTTTCGGCTTCCTGCGCATGGCGACGACCGGGTTGGTCGCCCAAGCCCATGGTGCGGGCGACGGCGTCGCGTTGCGTGCCACGGTGCTGCGGGCGCTGGCCCTGGCCGTAGCGATCGGTCTCGCGTTGATCGTGGTCAAGGCACCGCTGGTGACAGGCGCGCTTAATCTTCTCGGCGGCAGTCCCGAAGTGGTCGCTGCCGGTCATATCTATTGCTCGATCCGCCTGTGGGCCGCGCCGATGGCGCTGGCGAACTATGTGGTCCTGGGCACGATGCTGGGGCAGCAGCGTGCCAAGACAGCCATGCTCATTCAGGTGACGATCAATGTCACCAACATGATTGCCGCCTTCGCGTTTGTTTACGGCCTCGATTGGGGTGTCGGCGGGCTTGCCGGTGCGACGGCGCTGGCCGATGCGGTGGGGCTGATCCTCGGGGCCGCCATCCTCTGGCGCACGCGGCCGCGTGGTCTTGCGCCTCTGATCGTGGCCCAGCTATGGGAGCGGACGGCGGTCGTTCGGTTGCTTCTGGTCAATCGCGATGTATTCCTGCGCACGCTGTGTCTGCTCGCCTGCTTCGCCTGGTTCACCCATGAAGGCGCGCAGCAGGGCGACGCGATCCTGGCCGGCAATGCGCTCCTGATGAACCTGCAGACCTTCATGGCCTTTGTACTCGACGGATTCGCGCAGGCTGCCGAGGCCTTGGTAGGCGCGGCCATCGGTGCGGGTGGGCGGCAGGCCTATCGTGCGGCGGTGCGCATCTCGACGTTGTGGGCCGGCATCAGTGCACTGATCTTCACCGCGTTCTACGCACTGATCGGGCCGCTGATCATCGCCGGGCTGACCGATCACGCTTCGATCCGCGATGCGGCGCTGACCTATCTGCCTTGGGCCGCGGTCTCTCCGATCCTCTCAGTCTGGAGTTTCCAACTCGACGGGGTCTTCATCGGCGCCACCCGCACACGTGATCTCAGGAACAGCATGGCGATCT
>DASXEH010000077.1:0-181554 GCA_036490215.1 Magnetospirillaceae bacterium | reverse complement strand
TTTCCTAATTATTAGGTATGCTTGATAGGGTTGCGGGTTTATCACCGTCTTAGATTGGCGGGAGTATTGCTATGTCTGCGCCTAACCAAGCCTTGGATTAGCGGAACCGGCTCTTTAGGGACGCATGGCTCCGCTTTCGGTCACGACATACGAAGTTTATCTCATCGACGGTGGTCGATGGGTGCTGCACGCCCGTTACCGGCGCGACGAGCGCGAGAAGGCGATCGAGGAAGCCAAGACCATCGAGCGCGAACTGGCCACATCGGTCAAAGTTTCGCGCGAGGTCTATAACTCGTCCGAGAACACCAGCGAAGAAACCACCGTCTATGCCACCGACAAGCCGCCGCCGCGCAAGCCGGCCGCGCCGCGTGGCGGCCTCGCCCGTGGCGGCGGAGGCGGTGGCTTCGACGATTTCGGCGGCGGTGGCGGTGGCCGCGCGGCGGCAACGGCCGGCGTTTCGCGCGGCGCGATCGCTGCACGCCAGCAGGCCAACGCCAGCGCGGCGCAAGGCACAATTGGCGCGCTCGGCCGCATGGTGCTGGTCATCGTCGGCTCGCTGATCGGGGCCGTTGTGGTGACGATGGTGGCGTCTTTCGTGCTGCAGAAGAGCGCGTGGATGCAGCTTCACTATTCCTATCTCGGTCCGCTGCAATTCGTCATTTTCATCACCAGCTTCCTGATCATCGCGATTCCCCTGGCCAGTCGGAAAGTGCGTTGGGCCGGGTTCACCGATCGCGCACCGAGCGCACCGGCCCCGCGCAAATCGGCCAAGGCCAAAGCGCCGCCCAAGCCCAAGAAGAAGGCCGAAGAGGAACCGAAGGACGAGGAAGACACGCTCGCCGACGTTCTGGATGATCCTCTGCCCGAGGAAGAGAAAAAGCCTGAGGAACCGGTCGCCGAGGAAAAGCCCACCGAAGAACCGGCTGAAGAGAGCGCGGGTGTTGCCGTCGAGATGCAGCGCGGCACCATGGGCAAGTTCACCCAGGGGCTTTTGAGCGAAGTGCAGAAATCGCGGCCGCAGCTCGATGCTTATAACCGCTTCGGCGTCAGCCTGATGCTGGCCGGCGCCGTGGACGTGGTCGGCGACAAGAACGGACTCGAGGCGGAACAGCGCCGCGAGCTTCTGGCCAGTGCGCTGACCGATATGGGCACGCGCAAAGACGCCGCCAAGAGCTTCAGCGCCAAATACGAAGAATACATGACCGAGAAGCGTTATCTCGGCATGGTGCAGGCTGGCCGCGTGGCCGCCGAATCCTTCATCGAAAACCCGGCCATGCCGCTGCCGCCGATGAAGGCGCTGTTCGATGCCTGGGGCAAGCCGCAGAGCGCCGAGGCCGCACCGCGCATCATGGCGGTGATGTTCACCGACATGGTCGGCTCGACCGACATGACGCAGGTCAAAGGCGATCAGGCCGCGCAGGTGATCGTGCGCCGGCATAACAGTATCGTGCGCGCGGCGCTGAACGAATATGGCGGCAAGCAAGTCAAGCATACGGGTGACGGCATCATGGCCTCGTTCCCGAGCCCGGCTTCGGCCGTCGAGGCGACGATCGCCATCCAGCGCGCCTGCGCCGCCAACAATGCGCGGTTCCCCGATCAGGAATTGCATCTGCGCATCGGCATCAATGCCGGCGAGCCGATTCAGGAAGAAGAAGATCTGTTCGGCGCCACGGTCCAGCTGGCAGCGCGCGTGTGTGCGGCGGCCGGTACGGATCAGATCGTGTGCACCAACGTCGTGCGCGAATTGTCCGGCGGCAAGGCCAATTTCAGATCGCGCGGGCCGGTGGCACTCAAAGGCTTTTCCGAAAAGATAACCCTTTACGACGTGGCCTGGACCTAGACTCCGGCTCTTGCTTTAACTTCATCTCATCGCTGTCCCTCGCCCGTTCGGGCCTCTCCATTCGACAGGATTTTCGTCATGCGGTTTATCGTTTCCTTGGTGATGGCGGCGACGATCGGCTTCGCTCCTGTGGCTTGGGCCGCCGACAGCGCGACCGCGACGGCCGGCAAATACCCGGCCGAAACCGTGAAGAGCCTGCGCGAGGGATGCTTGAATGCCAAGGATGTCCCGGCCGACAAACGGCAGAGCGTGTGCTCTTGCTACACCACGGCGGTTCAAGCCGATATTCCCTACGCGACCTTTGCCAAGGTCAGCGAGACCTTGAAGACCAAGGGGCCAGACGGGCTCGACGCCGACAGCAAGGCCGCCATGGAAAAGAATATCTTCGACGTCAATTACTGCCGCATCAAGAACGGCGCCGGCAGCACCGCCGAAGAGCGTGCGACCTTCCCCGATGCCGGTGTGCCGGCGCTGCACAACTCCTGCATGGCATTCAAAGACATCCCGGACAACAAGAAGTCGTCGTTTTGCACCTGCTATGAGGGCATGATCCGCACCAAGATCACCTATAGCGATTGGATGCTGTTGGGCCTGGCGATTCAGCTCAAGGGCGTGCAGGGGTTGGACAGCGAAGAGAAGGGGATCTTCAGCATCGTTCGCCAGGTGCGCGTCGGCTGCGGCGGCGGGTTTGCGGTCACGAATTGATGGCCGAGAATTGATGGCCAAGAATCGATGGATTGCCGACGCCGCGGATCAAGGCCAAGGTGAGCCCGTGATGCGCCTGCGGCGCCAAGACCGCAGCGATCGGAAACGGAGGTCTCGAACGGGCGCATGAAAATCGCCATCGTCATCCCGGCGCGGTATCAGTCCAAACGTCTTCCGGGCAAGCCGCTGATCGAAATCGCCGGCCGTTCGCTCCTGCACCGGGTCTGGGACATCGCCAAGGCTGTCAACGGCATTGCGGGCGTATGGATCGCGACCGACGATCCGCGCATCGCCGTTCATGCCGAGAGCTTCGGCGCCCAGGCGATCATGACCTCGCCCGATCTGGCAACCGGGACCGATCGCGTCCGCGCGGCTATCGGCCAGATGAAAGAGCGGCCCGACGCCGCCATCAATCTGCAAGGCGACGCGGTGCTGACGCCGCCTTGGGTGGTGCAGGCTTTGGTGGATGCCTGCGCCGCCGACCCAACGGCCGGGATGGTGACCGCCGCCGTGCGCCTGACGCCGACGCAGATCGCCGAGACGACGGCGCTGAAATCCAAGAGCCCGTCGAGCGGAACGATGGTGACGATGGACCTCACCGGCCGCGCACTCTATTTCTCGAAGATGATGATCCCGTTCCGCCGCGACGGCGCCGACGCGCCGATGCATCGCCATATCGGCATTTATGGCTATCGCTCCGAGGTGCTGGAGCGGCTGTCGGCGCTGCCGCCTTCGCCGCTTGAGCGGGCCGAGCAGCTGGAGCAGCTGCGTGCATTGGAGAATGGGATTCCGATTCGCGTCGCGCTGGTCGATTATCGCGGCCGGACCCATGCCTCGGTCGACACGCAGGACGACCTGGCTTTCGTCGAAGCGGTGATTGCCCGCGAGGGCGAGTTGGTGCCGTGAAAATACCGCAGCGAAGGGATAGCGCCAAACCTGCGCGCCACCCGCTGCTGCGCCCGATCGTCGCGATTCCCGCCGGGCTGTTGCTCGCGATCATCGCCCTGGCGCTGGTTGCGCCCGAATTTATCGATTGGAACGGCTATCGCGAGCGCATCTCGACCGCGGTCGAGGAAAAGCTGGGCCGGGCCGTGGCGATCGACGGCTCCCTCAGCCTGACCCTGTTGCCCGTGCCGCAGATGGTTGCCGAGCGCGTCCATGTCGCCAACATCGCCGGCGCGGCGGACAAGGATTTTGCGTCCGTCGATCGCATGGCGTTGCGGCTGCGCGGCTTGCCGCTGCTGGGCGGCCGGTTCGAAATCTCGTCGCTGGTGTTGGAGCGGCCGCAGATCCATATCGAGCGGCTGGCCGATGGGCGCGCCAATTGGCGCTTCGTTCCCACGCCCGACGTCCATGTTCATTCCAAGGCGCCTGACGCCGGACCGCAGAGCGATGTTTCGCTTCTGTCCGGCAATGGATCGGGCGCGTTGGAGCAGATCGAGTTGCGCGACGCGATGGTGAGCCTGCGCCTGCCGCGCATCGGCGTCATGACCGCGGAAGGCATCAACGCCAGCGCAACCGCTGGCGGTGAATCCGGTCCGTTCCAGTTTCGCGTGACAGGGCACAGTGGTTCGACGCCGATAAGTGCGCAGGGCTCGATCGGGCAGCTCGATAGTAAAGAAACGCCCGTCGATCTTGCTCTCGATCTCGGCGACGGCGCGGCACGCTTGTCGCTCGGCGGCACCCTGACCGGCCATGACGAAGCCACTGTTCTCGCCGGGCGGCTGACGATCAAAGCCGCACACGCAGATCGCGTGGCTGGTTTGATCGGCCTCGCCAATGCGCCGAGCGGCGCCATCGAACTGCATGGCAGGGTCGCGGCGAGCATCCAAGACGTTGCCGTGCAGAATGTGACTTTCGATCTGCCGGGCGCGTCGCTGGTGGGATACACGGCGCTGAATCTGGAAGGCGATCCACAACTCGATCTGAAGCTCTCTGCGCCACGCGTCGATTTCGCGCCGTGGTCGAAGATGCAGATTGCGGCGCAGGATGGCGGCAAGACCGCAGCGGCGGCCACGCCCGCCGCGGCGTTGCCGGCATTGACAGGGTTGGCCTTCAAACTGCCGACCTGGCTTGGCGCCAGCGTCGATCTGTCGGCCGAATCGATCCCTTGGCATGGCGTGCTGATTCGCGGCGCGCGCCTTGATGCGCTGTTGGCCAATGGCGAGGTGACGGTCAACCAGGTGGGTGCGACCCTGCCCGGCAACAGCCAGGTCAACCTGTTCGGCTTCGTCGATTCATCGCCCGACGGCAAACTGAATTTCGACGGCTCGTTCGAGACCGGCACCGACGATCTGCGCAGTCTGTTGCGCTGGCTGGCCGTGGATGTGGGCGCTGTGCCCGAGGATCGGCTGGGCGCGGCCCGCTTCACCGGCCATCTCGCCGCCGCGCCCGATCGTGTCAAACTCGACGGCGCGGAGATCCGCGTTGACGGTACGCACATAACCACGGCCGTTGATCTGCGCCTGCCCACCGCCACGGCGCCGCGCCCGGCGCTGGGCGCGTCGTTCTCCATCGACACGTTGAACGCCGATGCCTATCGCCCGCGCGCCATTGCCGCGAGCGCGCCCGTATCGGGGACGGCGCCAACCACGATCCCCGCCTCGCCTTCTGGCGCGGTGACCAGCCTGGGTCCATTGGGCCAGTGGTTGAGCGCCTTCGACGCCAATATCCGCGGCCATGTGGGGCAGTTGGTGACGCGCGGCGTGACCCTGGCGGGCCTCGATCTCGACGGCGGCCTGACCAATGGCGGGCTGACGCTGCGCTCACTGACGGTAGCCGATCTCGAGGGCGCCAAAGCCACCATGGCCGGCAAGGTCGACGATCTTGGCGGAACCCCGCATTTCGACGCGATGAAACTCGATGTCAGCGCCACCGATCCGCATGTCCTGCTGGGCGCGATCGGCGTCACCACGCCGCCCGACAATCTCGGTGCGCTGACCCTGTCGGCGCAGATCGATGGCGACGCCGCGGCGCTGACCATCCAATCGCAGGGCGCCGCGGCTGGTGTGAACGCGACCATCGGCGGCAAGATCACGACGCCCCTCGCCACACCGAGCGTCGATCTCAACGCGACGCTCACTCATCCGAACCTCGCGGGCGCGTTGCGCCTGGTCGGCGTCGACTATCGCCGCCGCGCCGGCAACCAACCGCTGTCCGCGGCCTTCCATCTGACCGGCACCGCGCAGAAGCTGAGTGTGGACGATCTCAAGCTCGCGATCGGTTCGATCACGACAACGGGCCATGTCGGCATCGATCTGGCGGATCGCACGCATCTCGACATCGCGCTGAACGCCGGCGATGTGCCGCTCGATGCGTTGATGGGATCGGCGGCGCAGACGGCGTCCGCTGCCAAACCCGCGGCACCGGCACCGCAAGTCCAAAAAGCCCCGCCCGGCGAACCCGCCGTGCCGCAAGCCGCGCCGCGCCCGAATGTCGCGGTGGGTGGCATCGTCGATCATTTCTCGCATGATCCCATCGATCTGACCTGGATGCGGTCGGCGGACGCCAGTGTGGCGATCACGGCCACCGCCTTCACCTGGGGATCGGTGAAGGTGAACAACCCGTCGCTGGCGATGACCCTGGCCGATGGCAAGGCCACGCTCGACAAGTTCACTGCCAAGCTGTGGGATGGCGATCTGACCGCCTCAGCCGCACTCGATGATTCGGGCGCCGTATCCGGTGGCGTTCAACTGAGCAAGGCGCAGTTGAAGCAGGCTGTGCTGGGTGTGGCCAATCTCAATTTGGCCGACGGCATGATCGATTTCGGCGCCGACCTGACCACGACCGGCGATTCGCCCGCCGAGCTGATGGGCCGGCTGGCCGGCAGCGCCAAGATCGACGCCCATGACGGTACGTTGAAGGGCTTCGACCTCAAGGCGGCCGATGCCCGGCTGAAGACGCCGAACGCGGCGAGCCTGCTGACGCTGATGCAGGCCGGCGCCAGCGGTTCGACGCCGTTCAAATCCTTGACCGGTACGATCAAAGCCACCGGCGGCATCTTCACCAGCGACGACCTGACCTTGCTGGCCGATGGCGGCACGATGAAGGCCAGCGGCGCGGTCAATCTGCCCGCCTATGCCATGGACGCCCATGCCGATCTGCACCTGGCCGACGCGCCCGATGCGCCGCCTTTGGTGTTGCGCCTGTCGGGTGGACTGTCCAACCCGCGGCAAGTGATGGATATCAACCCGTTACAGACCTGGCTGGCGCAGCGGGGCACAAAGGTCGCAAAATGACGGCACCGGTCAGGTGGCGTCATCCCCGGGCGTGACCCGGGGATCACCCGCGGACCACTGATCTTTGGAGGCTGGCCATGGCCCCGAAAGACACGCGTTGGATCGAACAGCTTCAGAATGCCTTTCCGCCCTTCACCTGGCCCACGGGTTTCAGCCCGGCTGAGGCGATGTTGGGCTGGATCGATGTGCAGCAGAAATTCTTCACCGCAGCGACCGAAGCGAGCCGACAGGTGTGGACGGCCGCTCGTAAAGAAGTCGAAACCGGCAATGGGATTCTTCGGCGTCTCGCCACCGCGAAATCGCCCGAGGAAGCGGTGGCCGCCCAGCGCGATCTGGCCGAGCTGATGAGCTCGGTCTATTTCGAGCAGATGACTTCACTGAGCGAGCAGTTCAATCAATTCGTCAAAGCGACATCCACCGCCCCACCGAAGCCGCCGACGAACGAGCCGGCACCCGCCAAACCCATACAGCTCAAGCCGCCGGGGAAGAAGAAGCGGGCGGCCGAGTAGATGCCGCCCGTTCCCTTCAGTTCAGCCGTCGAGGCGCGCGATGCGATTGACGGCGCTGGTCACCGCGCGCAGCGCGGCCGTGGCGCTGTCCTTGTCCATGCCGACACCGAACATGCTGCGCCCCTCTTTGGCGCGCGCTTCGACATAAGCGCAGGCCACCGCATCGGCGCCGCTGCCCACCGCGTGTTCGCGATAATCGGCCACGGTGAAGACGATGCCGGTAGCGTTGCCCAGCGCGTCGACATAGGCATCGATCGGGCCGGTGCCATGGCCTTCGATCCGCTTCGTCTCGCCGCCGATTTTCAGCGTGGCATCGAGCCGGCGCGTCTTGCTGCGGTCGCGCCCGGTGCGATGGTCGACGAACTCGACCGGCCCATCCTGGTGGAGATATTCAGTTGAGAACGTCTCCCAGATGCGCTTGCCGCTCAACTCACCGCCATCGCGATCGGTGACCGCCTGGATCACCTTGCTGAATTCAACCTGCAAGCCACGTGGCAATTGCAGCCCGTGATCCTGCTCCAGGATATAAGCCACGCCGCCCTTGCCCGACTGGCTGTTGATGCGGATCACCGCTTCATAGCTGCGGCCGAGATCGGCGGGATCGATCGGCAGATAGGGCACGGCCCATTCCTTGGAATTGCTGGCCTGCATTTCCTTGAAGCCCTTGTTGATCGCATCCTGATGCGACCCCGAGAAGGCGGTGAAGACCAGCTCGCCGGCGTAAGGATGGCGCGGATGCACCGGCAATTGATTGCAGTGCTCGGCCACCTTCACCAATGAGTCGATGTCGGAACAATCGAGGCCCGGATCGATGCCCTGGCTGAACATATTCATTGCGAGCGTGATCACATCGACATTGCCGGTGCGCTCACCATTGCCGAACAGCGTGCCCTCGACACGATCGGCGCCCGCCATCATCGCCAGTTCCGCCGCGGCGACGCCGGTGCCGCGATCGTTATGCGGATGGACCGACAGCACAACCGAGTCGCGCTTCTTCACGTTGCGGCCGAACCACTCGATCTGATCGGCATAGATATTCGGCGTGGCCATCTCGACCGTGGCTGGCAGGTTGATGATGAATTTCTTGGCCGGCGTCGGCTCGAACACATCCATCACCGCCTCGCAAATCTCTTTGGCGAAATCGAGCTCGGTGCCGGTGAAGCTTTCCGGCGAGTACTGATAGAGGATCTCGGACTCGCCCGTGACCGCATCGGCCAGTTCGCGGATCAGCTTCGCGCCATTGACGGCGATCTCCTTGATCCCGTCGCGGTCCTGGCGGAACACCACGCGGCGCTGGAGCGTCGAGGTCGAATTATAGAGATGGACGATCGCGCGGCGCACGCCCTTCAACGACTCGAAGGTGCGGCGGATCAACTCGCCCCGCGCTTGGGTCAGAACCTGGATCGTCACGTCATCGGGAATCAGCTTCTCTTCGATCAGGCTGCGGACGAAATCGAAGTCGGTCTGCGAGGCCGAGGGGAAACCGACTTCGATCTCCTTGAAGCCCATCTTCACCAGCGTATCGAAGAAGCGGCGCTTGCGATCCGGACCCATGGGCTCAACCAAGGCCTGGTTGCCGTCGCGGAGATCGACGCTGCACCACACCGGCGGCTTGGTGATGACAGCGGACGGCCAGCGGCGGTCGGGCAGATTGATCCGCTCGAAGGCGCGGTACTTCTGAGCGGGATCGACTTTCGGGGTGGACATCCTGTGCTCCGTAAATCTGGCCGGCGGCTGTGCGGCGGCGTTTTGGTTCTGCGAATTGAGGACGGCGAAGGCGTCAGCCGCCGGGCAGCCGTTCAGGCCCGGTGGCCGCCGCTAAGTCGCAGAAGCGCACGCGCGAAGGGGGCGCAGGGAGAGTGGGCGCTCGAAGTTTGGGAGATCATGACTGCAACACCGAAACCGACTTGGACGACGGGAAAACGCAGAAACCCCGGAGCTCTTAGAGCGCCGGGCCCGTAAGGAGAAGGAGTCCAATCATGCGGTCGATGTGCGACATGCGAGGGAACCTATAGGGCCGAAGCGGCCCGGTCAAGGCAGCGGGACTGACCTATTTGGAGCGGATGTGAAGAAGATCGATAAATTCTGTCGTCTCATAAACCCTTACGTTCCCAAACAGGGACGGATCCGATTTCTCCTTTTGCCGCAACCAAGCAGCGTATCCCTCGATGCGTCGAATCTTATCAATATTGTCGTGGTGCCCGATCACGATGCCCACTGCACCCATCATGCTTGCGTTAGTACAGCCTCCAAGGATGTGCTTCGACGAACCACTGAACTCAATTTCGATTGCCAGAAGGCATCGTGGGTTTCTATTTAGTTTGGGGTCCGCCGCGCCGCTGATGCGCTTGATTATCTCAATCTCTGCCGCTTCGTGAATTTTCCTAACATTGCTCGCCGCGGCTCTCGTAACGTTCCACGGACCTGTAGCGATATCTAGGCGAGGGGCGTAGCGCTCTAAGTCGCGAAAGCCATCCTCCTCATCTTTAGCGACGGACCACTCTGGTTTGACTTCGCAGCAAGAGGGCAAAACTTCGCGGAGGACATCGATCAGCTCGAACTGAAAGTCTCTCGCTTTCATACCTCTCGTACTTTCACTTCGACGTATCCAGCGGTGCGCAGTTGGTGCGGCCCTGCATTTCGCAGTCTTCGAGGTCGGACGATTTCTTCAGCACATGCAGCAGAACAATGCTGACCACCACCAGACCGACGACCACGGCCAGCGCGATCAGCGCTTTTTTGCGCCCCGAATCGCCGTCGTCCTGATGTTCGGGTTCGCGGGCGGTTCCATCGCGTGGCATGGGCGGCACCGTCAATGGGACAGAGCAGCGAAGAAATCGTTGCCCTTGTCGTCGGTGATGATGAAGGCGGGGAAATCTTCCACTTCGATCTTCCAGATCGCTTCCATCCCGAGTTCGGGGAAGGCCAGCACCTCGACCTTGCGGATGTGATTCTGGGCCAGGCCCGCCGCAGCGCCGCCGACCGAGCCGAGATAGAACCCGCCCCATGTCTTGCAGGCATCGGCCACCGCTTTGCTCCGGTTGCCCTTGGCCAGCATCACCATCGAGCCGCCCTTCGACTGGAACAGATCGACATAGGAATCCATGCGGCCCGCGGTGGTGGGACCGAAAGCGCCCGAGGCATAACCCTTCGGCGTTTTGGCCGGACCGGCGTAATAGATCGGATGATTCTTGAAGTAGTCGGGCAGATCGCCGCCTTGATCGAGCATTTCTTTCAGCTTCGCGTGCGCGATGTCGCGCGCGACGATCATGGTGCCCGAGAGCGACACGCGCGTCTTGACCGGATAGGCGCCGAGCGTGCGGCGGATTTCGTCCATCGGCTTGGCGAGATCGATCTTCACCACGTCGCCCGAAAGCTTCGACTCGTCGATCTCGGGCATGTATTTCGCCGGATCGGTCTCGAGCTGTTCGATGAACAAGCCCTCATGGGTGATCTTGCCCATCATCTGGCGATCGGCCGAGCAGGACACGCCGATGGCGACAGGACAAGATGCACCGTGCCGCGGCAGGCGAATCACGCGGGCGTCGTGGCAGAAATACTTGCCGCCGAACTGCGCGCCGATGCCCGACTTGCGCGTGAGTTCGAGCAGCTTCGCTTCCCATTCGAGATCGCGGAAAGCGTGGCCATGCTTGCCGCCCGCGGTGGGCAGATTGTCGAGATAATGCGTCGAGGCGAGCTTCACCGTCTTCAACGCCATCTCCGCCGACATGCCGCCGATCACCACCGCCAGGTGATAGGGCGGACAAGCGGCCGTGCCCAGCGTGCGGATCTGCGCGTCGAGGAACTTGGTCAGCGATTCGGGATTGAGCAGTGCCTTGGTCTGCTGATGCAGGAAGGATTTGTTGGCCGAGCCGCCGCCCTTGGCGATGAAGAGGAAGTGGTATTCGTCGCCCTCTTCGGCATAGAGATCGATCTGCGCCGGCAGGTTGTTGCCGGTGTTGACCTCGTCGAACATGTCTCTCGGCGAGACCTGCGAGTAACGCAGGTTGAGTTGCGTGTAGGCCTCGGCCACGCCTTGCGCGATCGCCACCGCATCGCCGCCGCCGGTCCAGACCTGCTGGCCCTTCTTGCCGATGATCGTGGCGGTGCCGGTGTCCTGGCACATGGGCAGAACCATGCCGGCCGCGATATTGGCGTTCTTCAACAGATCGAGCGCGACGAAGCGATCATTGTCGCTGGCCTCGGGGTCTTTGAGGATCGAGGCGAGCTGGGCGAGATGCGTCGGACGCAGCAGATGGGAAATCTGCGCGAAGGCCGAGCGGGTGATCAAAGTCAGCGCCTTGGGATCGATGGTCAGCATCGACCGGCCGTTGAATTTCTCGGTGCCGACCAAATCGCCGGAAATCTTCACGTAAGGCGTGGTGTCTTCGCCATGCGGGAAGATGTCGGCAAAGGGGGCGGCGTCGATGGCTTGGGGATCGAAGGTCATGGGCGGCTGTCCGGAGGCGAGGGAGGAGTGATCTTATCGCCATTTCCGGCTCGTCCCAACCCTTACTGGGTTACGGAAATTTGGCCCTACACATACAAGCGTCATGCCCGGACTTGATCCGGGCATCCACGTCTCGCGGCACAAAAGTCGTGGATGGCCGGGCCGCCGGCTTCGCCGGCTAAATCAGGTTAGCGCGCAAAGCGCGCAGGGCCCGGCCATGACGCAAAAAGCGGCGGCCGCTTATTTCTTCCGGAAGGCGTCCAGGGCGATGACTTGGCCGCGCTCGCCCGAGGCATCTGCCGTACCGGTGGCCGGCTGCGGCGGTGGGTTGACCGAGGTGACCTTATCGTCGATTTCATTGGAGGCGGGTGCGTCGGGCAGCGGAACCACCTCGGCGTCGGTTTCGCCGGTCGCGGTGCCCTGGAACTGCAAGCCGAACTTGGCCGACGGATCGGCAAAGGCGGTGACGGCGGCGAAGGGAATCACCAGCCGTTCATTGACGCGATTGAAGGAGAGCGTGACGGCGAATTTCTGCTCGTCGACTTCCAGCCCCCAATACTGGTGCTGAATGACGATCGTCATCTCGCCCGGATAGCGGGCATGCAGGTGCTCGGCGATCGAGACGCCGGGATGGCCGGTGCGGAAGGTAATGTAGAAATGATGGTCGCCTGGAAGCCCCTGCTCGCTGGCCTTCAACGCCGCGCGCAACACGCCCTTGAGCGCGTCTTCCACCATTCTGTCGTATCGCAACACGCCGGAAGCCATCGTCAGCAACGTCCTTCGTCTCGTCTGATGCGCCGCCCCCGCAGCGCCGATCTCGCAGTCTCTGCGGATTCACACGCCTTTGGCGCGCCGAGTCAAGTGATGGCGCACACGGGATTACATCTCGACGCCATTTGATATCGCTGTGACACGGGCGGCGACACTAAATTGCGCGACGAATGGGTGCTGTGAGAAGTGGGGGGCTTCTGTTGCCCGGTGCCCCCCGAACCGCGCTTACCTATTAGGCAGCGAGTGCTACGAGATTATCGTTGGCACTTGTAGGATTAGCCCGATAACGGCGGAACCATACCGAGTGCAAACCGTGCCTTTACTACGCGCGTCGATCCTATTTCGCCCCCAGGGCTCCCGCCGATGCCGCAAGAAACGGCGGGAGAATTTGGTGGAGGCGCCGGGTACCGCCCCCGGGTCCGCAACGCTTATTCCGCATGGCGTTTAGCGCTTTAGCCGGTTTCCCGGCGTCCTTAATATAGGCGCTCCGGCGGGTTTCGGCAAATCGGCGCAAAACGCGCACTATTTCAGCCCGCGGTGGCGTAGTGGAGTCGCAATGTCTGACAGCCTTCCCGAGACCAGCACAGCCCCATCTTTGCCACCGGAACCGGCGCTCAACCTGGTGCCGGGACGCAGCTGCGACGGCTGCACCATGTGCTGCAAGATGCTGGAAGTGGTGGCGCTGAAGAAGCCGCGGCAGAAATGGTGCCCCGACTGCGCCATCGGCAAGGGCTGCAACATTTATGAGACGCGGCCCGAGGAATGCCGCGCCTTCTATTGCGGCTGGATGGTGGATGCCGGCATTCCCGACCATTGGGCGCCGAAACACTCGCGCATGGTGCTGGCCTACAACATCAGCCAGAACCAGGTGATGGTCCATGTGGATGCATCGCGTGGCGATGCCTGGCGTCAGCCGCCCTTCATCACCGATCTTCAGAACATGGCGCGCCATGCTGCATCGCGCGGCCGGCTGTTCCTGCTGCGCAGCGGACAAGAGGCCTGGGCATTGCTGCCCGACCGCGCCAAGAATCTCGGCACGGTGCGCGACGATCAGGTTGCGCTGATGGTGCGTGAGACCACACCCGGAGGTGTGCGCCACGATGTGATCGTCGTCGAACCCGATGACCCGCGGGTGGCCCAAGCCAAGCGCAGCGGTTAACGCACCAGGCGTTGCTGCAGCAGAGTCTGCATATCGCGCCGGCCGTCGAGGATGCAGTAGACGATCACCTGCGACTCAACCGTGCGATAGATGATGCGATAGGGCTTGTAGTGAAGCTCGCGGAACCCCGACAGCCCTAAAGCGCGCAATTCCTTAGGGGCATTGCCGCGTTCGGGATGAGTTTCGAGATGTAGGATCGTGGTTTCGAGCGCCGTTAGAATCTGATCTGCACGCTGCGCGCCATCATGATCTTCCACATATTGGCGGAGCTGACGGAGATCGTTCAGAGCAGCGGGCGTTAAGATAACCGCGTAGCGCATCGTCTAGCGCTTTTTCTTGCCCTTAATCTCTTTGCGAATGCGCGCGAAAGCTTCACGTGCTGGAATCAGATTGCCTTCCGCGACGTCTTTCTCACCCAGCGCCAGGATTTTCAGAAGCGCCAGGGTTTCCTGGGTGGCTTCGTAGCTGGCCAAATCTTGCAGGACGGCCTTGGCTTCGCCGCGCTGGGTGATGATCACCGGCGCGCCGCCTTCGGCCAAACCTTCGATGATCTCGGGCGCATGGGCCTTGAGATAGCTGATGGGCCGCACTTGGTTGGTGAGTTTCATCGCAATAGCCTTTCGGGATAATCGGACCGAATTTAGACTAAATTCGGTCCGATTTCCAGGGGCACACTAAATCCGCGCCGCCTCCCAATCGACGCGCAGCGGCGCCGTGTCATAGACGATCGTCAGCTTCTGAACGTGTTCGCGATCATCGGTCAGTTCGAAGACATCGACGCATTCGAACTCGACCGTCTTGCCCGTGGCCAAGATCCAGCGATAGCGAAACTGGAGCGCAATGGTCGCTTTGTCGCGCACGCTCGCGAAAACATTCGTCAGTGTCGTCTGCGATTGGCGCGTGGCGGCGAACAGGTCCTTGAAGAACGCCTCGGCCGGCCAGATGCCGTAAAGCGGTGAAACCACCACGGCATCGGACGTGAATAGCGCGCGCACGGCGTCGCGACTGCCGGCGTTCAGCGCGGTGAGATAGGCACGGCATAGGTCTTCGGCGATCATTTTCGGCTCCTGGTCAGACCGCGACCGGAAGCCCTAGAAACACGAAAGCCGCCGGTGAGCGGCGGCTTCGGGTTGTCGTGTCAGAACGTCACGCGCAATCAGCCGCCTATGTGGGGCAGCGCGAATAAAATCGATTGTGGAGCGTGGCGTTCATGGGGTGAGGAATACCGCGGTGGGAAAAGAGCGTCAAGCGTTACTCGTGCTCTTTGATGACTCGCTCAAGCTCAACAATGTTACGCCTAAGGGATTCGATTTGTTCGCCAGTAATATCTCTCCACTGCCCGCCCGGCGACCTGGAGCCCATGTGCATTCGGCCGGATTCCATCGGCTCCAGTTGTTGCTTCAGGTCTGCAATTTCTTGACGGCACCATTTGATGAAGCCGTTCATATTCTCAGATGTAGCCATCTTGGTCTCCATGCCTGCCGCTAACCATATAGGGCCAAGGGAAGGTACGAGGGTACGAGCGGCTTGTAATCTTGTCATTTCCTCCTTACCTCGATCCAACCGTCACATGCGACGGTGAAGAGGAGGTATCAAATGAAGCTTAGGCTTCGCATGATGCCGACCGGGTCACCCCTGAGTGGATAACCACACGCCCCGGCGCCCGACAGGATGGGCGAGAATGCGATTGATGTGGTGATGCGAAAGTCGCCGATGTGCGCACAAGTGGTTTAACCACGGGCGGAAGCGGATTAACGGCCTGTCACGTTAATCCGCCCGCATTTCTTCGAAATGGGGCAGTGCCCAAGTTCGCCTACTCCGCCGCCTCTTCCTTTTCGGCTTTCTCGGCCTGCGCGATGACGGTTTCGGCGGCGCGGGCTTCCATTTGGCGGCGCCACATCGTGGCGTAGAGGCCGTTCTTCTCCAACAGCTCGTCATGGGTGCCACGCTCGGCGACGCGGCCGTGATCGAGCACGATGATGCCGTCGGCGGCCACCACGGTGGAGAGCCGATGCGCGATCACCAACGTGGTGACGCCTTTCGACACTTGATCGAGGCTGGCTTGGATTTCCTTCTCAGTCTTTGAATCAAGCGCCGAGGTGGCCTCGTCGAAGACCAGAATGCGTGGCCGCTTCAGGATCACGCGCGCGATGGCCACGCGCTGCTTCTCGCCGCCCGACAACTTCAACCCGCGCTCGCCGACCTTGGTGTTGTAGCCATCGGGCAGGCTGGCGATGAAGTCGTGGATGCGTGCCAGCCGCGCCGCCTCTTCCACGTCTTCCACGCTGGCGTCGGGCCGGCCGTAGAGGATGTTGTAGCGGATCGTGTCGTTGAACAGCACCGTGTCTTGCGGAACGATGCCGATGGCCGCGCGCAGGGACGATTGCGTCAGCGTGCGGATGTCATGGCCATCGATGGCGATCGCGCCGCCGGTGACATCGTAGAAGCGATAGAGAAGTCTCGATAAGGTGCTCTTGCCCGCGCCCGAAGCGCCGACCACTGCCACCATCCGGCCCGGCGGCACCGAGAAGTTGAGCTCTTCGAGAATCGACCGGCGCGGATCATAGGCGAAGTTCACATGCCAGAAATCGATGGCGCCGGGGCCCTCGGGCAACGGCTTGGCATCGGGCGCATCATCGACCTCGCGCTCGACCTGCAGCAGCTTCACCATCTGTTCAATGTCCGCGAGGCTCTGGCGGATCTGGCGATAGACGAAGCCGAGGAAGTTGAGCGGCAGGTAGAGCTGCACGAGATACGAATTCACCAGCACGAAATCGCCCACCGTCATCTTGCCTGAGGCGACACCATTGCCGGCCATGATCATCACGGCGGTCAACCCGATCGCGATCACCGCGCCTTGACCGACATTCAATGCGCTGAGGCTGGTCTGGCTTTTGACGGCCGCCTTTTCGTAGAGCGCCAGCGCCGCGTCGTAGCGCCGCGCCTCATGCTCTTCGTTGCCGAAATACTTCACCGTCTCGTAATTGAGCAGACTGTCGATCGCCTTGGCATTGGCCTGGGTGTCGCGCTCATTCATGTCGCGGCGATATTTGGTGCGCCACTCGGTGACGGTGATGGTGAAGCCGATATAGATCAGGATCGTCCCCAGCGTGACCAGCGCAAAGGACGCATCATAGAGCTTCCACAGCACGGCGCTGACCAGCGCCAGCTCGACCAAGGTCGGCAGAATGTTGAACAGCATGAACTGCAGCAGGAAGGCGATGCCCGCCGTGCCGCGTTCGATCGAGCGACTCATGCCGCCGGTGTGCCGGTCGAGATGGAAGCGCAAGCTGAGCGAGTGGAGGTGGCGGAAGGTGGCAAGCCCGATGCCACGCACGGCGCGCTGCGCCACCTTGGCAAAAATCGCGTCGCGGAATTCGCCGAAAATCTGGCTGGCCATGCGCAGGCCGGCATAGGCCAGGATCATGGCCACCGGCGCGATGATTAGGGCGTTGCCGTGCGGCGTCAGCGCGTCGACCGCGCGCTTGTAGAAGAGCGGCACGGTCACGCCGGCCAATTTGGCGACGATCAGGCACGCCATCGCCGCGACCACGCGCGCGCGCAGCTCGAACTGACCCTTCGGCCAGAGATAGGGCATCAGGCTCTTGATGGCGTGGAGATCGTTTTTGACCATGGCGTTCCTGGGGACGATCCTCGCCCGGGACGGCGCCCGGGGCAAGCCGGGTGATTGGGCGAAGGCGTCAGGCCTTGAAGGATGAGTGGTGAATACCCATCACATCCTCCTAAGCGTCATGGCCGGGCTTGACCCGGCCATCCACGCCTTTCTTTGATGAGGTAAAGACATGGATGCCCGGATCAAGTCCGGGCATGACGAAAATGGGAAACGGCCTACAGCGCCTTCCTGAATGTCAAATTGTAGCGCAGCGCGCCGGTGAGCGGGAGCTGGCCGTCCTCGACCGGATCGACGCCATGGAAGAACAGGCGCGACGGCCCGCCCCAGATGACAACATCGCCGCTTTCCAACGCTAGGCGCTGCGGCTTGCCTTTGCGCTCGGCGCCGCCGAACAGGAACGTGGCCGGCAGGCCGAGCGAGACCGAGACGATGGGCTTGGTCAGATCGCCCTCGTTGAGATCCTTGTGCAGCCCCATTTTGGCGCCGGGCTCGTAGCGATTGATGAGGCACGAGTCGGGCGCGAAATCCGCATAGCCCGCTGCCGCTGCCGCGCGCACAGCCAAATCAACGAAGACCGGCGGCATCGGCGGCCACGGCTTGTCCGTTTCGGGGTCAGCCTTCGCATAGCGATAGCCTTTCCGGTCGGTGACCCAACCGGCATCGCCGCAATTGGTCATGGCGACACTCATCTTATGGCCCATCGGAACGACCATGTGGCGGAATGGCGCCACAGCGGCGATGGCCGGTAGAGCGCCGATCAGCGCTCGTTCCCGATCGCGCGCGAAGCCACGCAGCAGCACGGCACCCGGCGCCAGCGGCACAAGCGGTTCGGCAAACAGATCGGCGATGGCGGCGGTACGGGTCATATCATTTCGCGTCGTGGAAGATGATACCAAGCGTGCTGCGCTGGCCACTGCGCAGCCGACTGACGCCGTGGCGCATATTCACGCGATAGACGCCGCGCGCGCCCTGCACCGGGCGATGATGCACAGGAAATAGTACGCCGTCGCCCTGGCGCAGCGGCACCACTTCGGCGCGCGACTGCATGCGCGGCCGCTGTTCGGTGAGGACGAACTCGCCGCCGGTGAAGTCGCGATCGGGACCGGAGAGCAGAATGGCGACCTGCAAGGGGAAAACGTGATCGCCATAGAGATCCTGATGCAGGCAATTATAGTCGCCGGGGCCGTAACGCAGTAGCAGCGGTGTCGGCCGTGTCTGTCCCGCCGTGTGGCATTGCGTGCGGTAAGCAGCATGGCGCGCGGGATAACGCTCTTCGATTCCCATCGCCTCGTTCCAGCGATTGGCGATATCGGCCAGCGCTGTATAAAGGGTCGTGCGCAAAGCGGCGACAGGCCCCGGCAACGGGTCGGCGAAGTATTTGTACTCGCCGCGCCCGAAACCGTGCCGCGCCATGACCACGCGGCTGCGGAACTTCGAGTCATCGTCATAGAGCGCGTCAATCGCCGCACACTCTGAGGGCGACAGCAGGCTGTGCAAGATGGCACAGCCCTGTGCATTCAATTCAGCTTCGATGTCTGCCGGAGCAGCCTCGGGTTCGAGCAGGCGCTTCGCCACGGCCGTCATGCTTTGGCCTCACGTGCCGCCGCTTCTTTGGCCAACAGCTTCTTCTTGCGCTCGACGCCCCAGCGATAGCCGGAGATCTCGCCGTCGGTGCGCACCACGCGATGGCAGGGGATGGCCACCGCGATGGTGTTGGCCGCACAGGCCCCGGCCACAGCCCGCACCGCTTCGGGCCTGCCGATCTTGCGCGCGATGTCGGCATAACTGACCGTCTTGCCGGCCGGCACGCGGCGCAGCGCCTGCCACACGCGCTGTTGGAACGCGGTGCCGCGCACATCGAGTGGCAGATCGAGGCCCAGAGCCGGCGCTTCGATGAAACCGACCACCTGCGCCACCATCTTTTCGAAACTCGCGTCCGCGCCGATCAGCCGCGCCTTGGGGAATTGATCCTGCAGGTCGCGCACTAGCTTGTCGGGATTGTCGTCGAACGCGATCGTGCAGACGCCCTTGTCCGTGGCCGCAACCATCATCGGCCCGAGCGAGCTTTCGCACACCGCAAAACGGATCTCGGCGCCGGTGCCGCCAGTGCGGAAATCGGTCGGCGTCATGCCCAGCAGCTCCGACGATTTTGCATAGAAGCGGCCATTGGAGTTGAAGCCGGCATCGTAGATCGCTTCGGTGATCGAGCCGGCACGCGCCAACTCACCGCGCACCTTCCGCGCACGATGGGCCGCGGCATAGGCCTTGGGCGTGACGCCGGTGATCGATTTGAACACGCGGTGAAAGTGGTGCCGGCTCATGCCGGCCGCCTCCGCCATCGCCGCGAGATCGGGCAACTCTTCGGCGTCCTCGATCAAACGGCAGGCCTTCTCGATCGCCAGAGCCCGGCGCTCGGCCAAGCTGCCCTGGTCGGGCTTGCACCGCTTGCAGGCGCGAAAGCCGGCGCGTTCGGCATCGGCACAGGTCGTATGGAAGGCCACATTCTCGCGGCGGGCCGGACGGGCGGCACAGGACGGCCGGCAATAGACGCCCGTGGTTTTCACCGAATAGAAGAACGCGCCATCGGCGCGCGCGTCCTTGTTCACCACCGCCTGCCAGCGCGTGGCATCGTCAGCGTAGTGCGGCGCAGAGATCGGGGCGGCGGTGCGGGCGTGTAGGGCCATGGTTGTCATGATAGCGCTCCTTGTTCCGGGGCGCTGTTCCTAGGGTATCGGCCTAGGATATGGGGACAGCGCCGGTGATCCGCACTATCTATGATCGGGTAGGGTGGCCGCACTCCGCCGCTTGCTTTCAAATTCCGGTAAATTTGTCAGGCACTTCCGACGCTTAAGGAGCCCCCGATGACCGCACCCGTCTACACCACCACCCTGATCGTCGGCGCCGGCGAAGGACTATCCGCCTCCCTGGCCCGGCTGTTCGCGCACGAGGGGATGAAGATCGGCCTGGCCGCGCGGCAGACCGACAAGCTGGCCGGGCTCTGCAAAGAGACCGGCGCGAAGGCTTTCACCTGCGATGCTTCGAAGCCCGAGTCGGTGACAAAGCTCTTCGCCGAGATGGAAGCGCAGATCGGCACGCCCGATGTGGTGGTGTTCAACCCCAGCGCGCGGGCACGCGGTCCACTCATCGATCTTGTGCCCACCGATGTGGAACGCGCGATCATGGTCGGCGCCTATGGCGGATTCCTTGTGGCACAAGAAGCCGCCAAGCGCATGGTGCCGAAGGGCCATGGCGCGATCTTGTTCACCGGCGCCTCGGCCAGTGTGAAGGGCTATGCGCAATCGGCGCCCTTCGCCATGGCCAAGTTCGCGCTGCGCGGATTGGCGCAGAGCATGGCCCGCGAGCTGGCGCCGAAAGGCATCCATGTCGGGCATATCGTGATCGATGGCGGCATCCGCAGCGCCGATCGCCCTGTGCCCGCCGGTAAGCCCGATTCGCTGCTCGACCCGGATGCGATCGCCGCCAGCTATCTGCATCTGCTCAAGCAGCCACGCAGTGCCTGGACCTGGGAGATTGAGGTACGTCCCTGGGTGGAAAATTTCTGAGCGCGGCCCATCCTTCGAGGCTCGCGAATGCTCGCACCTCAGGATGAGGTTTTCTTTTACGAGCTTGCCTCACCCTGAGGAGGTCCGGAGGACCGTCTCGAAGGGCGGGGCAAGCGGCTTCGCCTTTTCGCCATTCCTTGCTAGACTCACCCCATGCGCCAATATCTCGATCTGATGGACCATGTGCGCCGCGAGGGGCACAAGAAAACCGACCGCACCGGCACCGGCACGGTCAGCGTGTTCGGCTGGCAGATGCGCTTCGACCTGGCCGAGGGTTTCCCGCTGGTCACGACCAAGAAGGTGCATCTGCGCTCGATCATTCACGAGCTGCTGTGGTTCCTGAAGGGCGAAACCAATCTCACCTATCTGCACGAGAACAAGGTGACGATCTGGGACGAATGGGCCGATAAGGACGGCAATCTCGGCCCGATCTATGGCGCGCAGTGGCGCTCCTGGCCGACGCAGGATGGCGGCACGATCGATCAGATCAGCGACCTGCTGAAGATGATCAAGACCAGCCCGGATTCACGGCGCTTGATCGTCTCGGCCTGGAACCCGCCCGATATTCCCAAGATGAAACTGCCGCCCTGCCATTGCCTGTTCCAGTTCTACGTAGCCGACGGCAAGCTCTCCTGTCAGCTGTACCAGCGCTCGGCCGATATCTTCCTCGGCGTGCCGTTCAACATCGCGTCCTACGCGCTGCTGACGATGATGATCGCGCAGGTGAGCGGCCTCGATGCCGGCGAGTTCATCCACACACTGGGCGACGCGCATCTCTATCTCAATCATCTGGAGCAGGCCGATCTGCAACTCTCGCGCTCGCCGCGCCCGCTGCCGAAGATGAAGTTGAATCCCGCGGTGAAGAACCTGTTCGACTTCAAATACGAGGACTTCACCCTCGAAGGCTACGACCCGCACCCGCATATCGCGGCCAAGGTGGCGGTGTAGCCGTCACTCTGCGGCGCGGGCGATCCCTAGGGCAAAGCAGCGTTGGCGTTGGTCGCGCGGACGGGCTACCGTGTGGCCCAGATGAAGAAATTGACGATCCTCTACACAGATTGCGGCTACGGGCATGTCGCAACTGCAAACGCCTTGAAGCGGGAATTGGAGGAAGCGGGAACCTATCGCGTCGATATCATCGATGTGTACCGCGATGTTCTCGAATCGATCGATCCCTTCCTGCACACGGTCGGCATCTCTGGGCCGGATATCTATAACAAGCTCGTTCTTCAGCGCGGCCATACGCGTCTTCTCTACCCGGTCGTTGCCGCCATTACCGCTATATCGATGGCGGTGACGTCGAGAAATCTGTCCAAGCGTCTGGCGGGTTATTGCGCCAAATATGATCCCGACTTGATTCTGTCGGTCATGCCAATGATCAATGGCGCCGCGGCGAGATCCGTGAAGCGGATGGCGAAGCGTACACCTTTCGCGACACTGGTGACGGATTTCGCCGAATTCGCCCGCGGCGTCTGGATCCACGATCGGTCGAACCAATACATCATCTGCGGCACGGATCGTTGCGCCGAGCAGGCCCGCGCGTTCGGCATCCCCGATGCCAAGATATTCAAATTGGATGGCGTGATTATCTCGCCCGACTTCCACAAACAGAACGCGCAGACGCAGACGGGGGAGGATGGCGCTCGGCCGCGGCATCCCGAACTGTCTCAGGATCTCTTGACCGGCTTGATGATGTTTGGCGGGCGCGGTTCCGATCGGATGCTCGACTATGCCACCGCCATCGAGCGCAGCGCTTTACCGGTGCAGATGATCTATGCGTGCGGGACCAACAGCGCGTTGGCGGACAAAATAAGATCGCTTCCCAGCGAACGTCCGCGCCTCGTTCTCGGACTGACCGACAAAATGTACGAATACATGGGCTGCAGCGATTTCTTTGTCGGCAAGCCGGGGCCCGCGTCCATAGCCGAAGCACGCTACTCGCAATTGCCGATGATTCTCGAATTCGGAAAGAACACCTTGCTTCAGGAGCGCTACAACGCGCTCTGGGCCCGCGATCAAGAGATCGCGCTGTTGTTCAAAGGCCTGGGCGATCTGGTCGCCACGATCGCCAAGCTGATCGAGCCTGGGACGCATCGCATGATCAAATCCCGCCTGCACGGCAGTTCAAACACGGCGATCGCGGAACTTCCATCTGTGCTTGAGCAGATCACAGCGGCACATGCGCAGGGCGCACCGATTTCGGCTACCGCACCGCTTTCAGCGTAAACACCGCCCAGAGCAGCGACGTGAACAGCAGGAACGCGCCGGCCTGGTGCGCGACGGCAAGCGGCAGCGGCACCACTTCGAGCAAAGTCGCGATACCCAGCAACGCCTGCGCCGACGCCACCAGAGGCACCAGCGCGACGGCCTGTTTCTGCTTTGGCGGCAGCGCCACACCGCGCGATGACCACCACACGGCCACCGCACTCGCCCAGGTGACGATGGCCAGCACGCGGTGATCGAACTGCACTAGGGTCGGGTTGTTGAAGAAATTGAGCCACGCGGGCGATTGCGCCCAGGCATCATTCGGTAGGACAACGCCGCCCATCAGCGGGAAGGTGTTGTAGATCAGCCCCGCATGAAGCCCGGCCACCAGCGCGCCGGCGGGAATGGTGAGACAGATCAGCGTGAGCGGAATCATCAGCCGCTTGCGCACAGCGCGCGCGCCTTCGACCTTGTCCTGCAGCGCCTCGCCGGCATGGAGATAAACCAGCGCCGACCAGACGAGCCCCGCATAGAGGATCAGCGCGGCCACCAGATGCGCGGCGAGGCGATAGTGGCTGACCTCGGGCCGCGCTTCGAGTCCGCTTTTCACCATGAACCAGCCGAGCACGCCCTGCAGCCCGCCGAGGATGAACAGCACGAACAGCCGCGGCGCATCGCGCCTTGTGAGCTGGCCGCGGATGACGAACCAGACGAAGGGGATCAGGAAGGCGAAGCCGATCAGCCGGCCCCACAGGCGATGGATGTATTCGAGCCAGAAGATGCTTTTGAACCCGGCCACGGTCATGCCGGTGTTCACCAGCTGGAACTGAGGCGATTGCTGGTAATCGGCGAAGGCCTGCTGCCATTCGGCAGCGGTCAGCGGCGGCAGGACATGCAACACCTGCCAATGCACCATCGAGAGACCCGAGCCCGAAAGCCGCGTCGCGCCGCCCAGAATGACCATCACGAAGGTCATGCCGGCCACGGCCAACAACCACCGCCCCACCGCACGCCGCCCGGCGGGCATTGCCGCGCTGGCTTCCTCATACCGCATTCTTCAATCCCTACAGACTCTTAGATCGACATATAAATTCACACAAGCGGATTGTGACTATTACCAATTTAACCGGCCTAAATCGCTGGAAGCCGCCCGGGCTAGACGTTATATAGAGTGCCTTCGCGCCCCGGCGACAGGGGCTTTTTTCGCCGCTCTGCGGTGAGTTTACGAGGACCGCGATGGGTGTGGCGATGGCCGAGCCGGCGCTCGGCTTTTCTATTCGATTTGACGATCTCTACCATCGCGACGGGTTGGCGAAGATCGACGCGGCGTTTCTGTCTGCCCTCGCCAAAGCCGACTCCGAATTGCATGCGCGCCTAATCGCCGCGCGCGCGACCCCGCCGACCGAAGCGCGCGACGAGGCCGACCTGCTGATGGCGGTCGCGCCCCATGTCGAGGAATTCACCGGCGCGCTGTTCGGCGTGGCGCGTGAACTGGCCGCGCAAGCCGAAGCCCAGAACGCCCTCGCCCCGCTCTATTCCGCCAAGCGCCTGTTCGTCCAGCGCCGTGCCGCCAAAGCGCTGACGCCGGACGCGGCTGCCGCGCTCGATGGCGAGGCGCTGGAGAAAGATGTCGCGGCGCTGCTGGGTGGCGCCTGGGACGAGATGATCTTCGCCAAGCGCGTGACCACGTTGCTGGAGACCGAAGACCAGAACACCGCCGCGCTCGACACGCTGGCGCGCTATGCCGCCTGGGCGCTGTATGCCGCCGCTGGCAAGAAGAAGCACAAGCACGGCCGCCTGTTCAAGCAACCGCATAAGCGCGACCCGAAGGCGCTGGTGCCGGTGCACACGGTCAATGAACACGGCACGGCGCAATTCACCTTCGACGCCGAGGAGTGGCGCCAGCGCGACGGATTCGCGCTCACCGATCATGGCGCCGATCTGACCCACGCAATGGATGAAGTGCATTACTGCATCTTCTGCCATCACCAGAAGAAGGACAGCTGCTCGAAGGGCAGCAAAGACAAGAAGACCGGTGCTTTCGCCAAGAACGCGCTGGGCACCACGCTGACCGGCTGCCCGCTGGAAGAGCGCATCTCGGAAATGCACGAGGTGAAGGCGCAGGGCCTGAGCCTGGCTGCACTCGCCTTCGCCGTGATCGACAATCCGATGGTGGCCGGCACTGGCCATCGCATCTGCAATGACTGTATGACGGCCTGCATCTATTCGGCAGCCGGCCGCGATCCGGTCGATATCCCGCAGGCCGAGACGCATATCCTCAAGAACATCCTGGCGCTGCCTTGGGGCTTCGAGATCTATTCGCTGCTGACGCGCTGGAATCCGCTCGATCTGCGCCGGCCGCTGCCGAAGCTGGCGAGTGGCCGCACGGTGCTGGTGGCCGGCCTCGGTCCGGCCGGCATCACGCTGGCCCATCATCTGATGAACCAGGGCCATGCGGTCGTCGCGATCGACGGGTTGAAGATCGAGCCGCTGCCGGCCGAGCTTTCGGGCATCGACGCGGCGGGCAATCGCGTGCCGTTCCGCCCGATCAAGAGCATGGACGAGATTCGCGAGAACCTATCCGAGCGCGTGATGGCGGGCTTCGGCGGCGTGGCCGAATACGGCATCACCGTGCGCTGGGACAAGAATTACTTGAAGGTGATGCGGCTGCTGCTGGAGCGCCGCGCCGAATTCCTGATGATCGGCGGCGTGCGTCTGGCCAGCACGATCACCCTCGCCCAGGCATTCGCGATGGGCTTCGATCATGTCGCGCTGTGCCTGGGCGCGGGCAAGCCGACCATCATCGACATGCCCAACAACCTCGCCCCCGGCGTGCGCCAGGCCAGCGACTTCCTGATGGCGCTGCAACTGACCGGTGCTGCGCGTTCCGACTCGCTCGCCAATCTGCAACTGCGCCTGCCGGTGGTGGTGATCGGCGGCGGCTTGACCGCGGTCGACACGGCCACCGAAGCGCTGGCCTATTACCCCGTGCAAGTGGAGAAATTCCTGGCGCGCTGGGAAACGCTGGTGGCCGAGCGCGGTGAGACTCCTTTGCGCGCCGGCTTCACCCTGCCCGACATCGTGGTGGCCGAGGAATTCCTGGCCCATGGCCGCGCGATCCGCGACGAGCGCGCGCTCGCGAAGACGGAAGGCCGCGAACCGCGCCTGATCGAGCTGCTGCAAAGCTGGGGCGGCGCGACCATCGCCTATCGCCGCCTGTTGATCGAATCGCCCGCCTATACGCGCAACCACGAAGAAGTGGCCAAGGCGCTGGAGGAAGGCATCCGCTTCGCCGAGCGCCTGTCGCCGCAAGGCGTGGAGGTCGACGAGTTCGGCACGGCGCGCGGCTTGCGCGTCAACGATGCCGAAGGCGGCTCGCATGTGCTGCCCGCCAAATCGATCCTGGTTGCGGCTGGCACAGTGCCCAATACCGTGCTCGCGCGCGAGGATGCCAGCGTGCATCTGCATGGCCGCTATTTCGAAGCGGTGGACGAGGACGGCAACCCGAGCGAGCCCGAGAAGACGCCCAAGCCCAGCGCGATACGCGTGCTGATGAGCATTGAAGGCGAGACCCATGTGTCGTTCTTCGGCGATCTGCACCCGTCTTTCGCCGGCAATGTCGTCACCGCGATGGCCAGCGCCAAACAGGGCTATCCGATCGTCGATCGCGTGTTGATGAAGGCGCAGCCGCGTAGCACGCCGGCCGCACTCTTCACGCGCGCCAATGATGAGCTGCGTGCGACCGTCGTTAGAGTCGATCGCCTGAGCCCGACCATCGTCGAAGTGGTAGTGCGGGCGCCGGCGGCGGCGCGGGCCTTCCATCCCGGCCAGTTCTATCGCCTGCAGAATTTCGAGAGCTTCGCGCCGAAGACTGCCGATACGCTGCTCGCCATGGAAGGCTTGGCGCTGACCGGCGCCTGGGTCGATCCGGCACAGGGACTCGTTTCGGTGATCGTCCTGGAGATGGGCGGTTCGTCCGATCTCTGCATCGCACTGAAGCCGGGCGAGCCGGTGGTGCTGATGGGCCCAACCGGCGTGCCGACCGAAACCCCCGCGGGCGAGACGGTGCTGCTGGCCGGCGGCGGTCTCGGCAATGCGGTGCTGTTCTCGATCGGCCAAGCGCTGCGCGCCGCCGGATCGCGCGTGCTCTACTTCGCCGGCTATCGCAAGGCCGAAGACCGTTACAAGGTTGCCGAAATCGAAGCGGCTGCCGATCAGGTGGTGTGGTGTGTCGATAGCGGCGACGGCTTTGCGCCGGACCGGCCGCAGGACAAAAGCTTCGTCGGCAATATCGTGCAGGCGATGGCGGCCTATGCGGAAGGCAAGTTGGGCGACGCATCAACCAAACTCTCCGATGTCGACCGCGTGATCGCGATCGGCTCGGACGGCATGATGCGCGCGGTGGCCGAGGCGCGGCACGGCGTGCTGGCGGCGCATCTGACCAAGAAGCACGAGGCAATCGGCTCGATCAATTCGCCGATGCAGTGCATGATGAAAGAGATTTGCGCGCAGTGCCTGCAGCGGCTGAAGGATCCCGAGACCGGCAAGGAGATCGTGGTCTTCACCTGCGCCGGACAGGACCAGCCGCTCGACGCCGTAGACTTCACCGTGCTGCGCAGCCGCCTGAGCCAGAATCGCGCCCAGGAACGCCTGGCCGCGCCCTGGCTGGATCGGGCGCTGCGCGAAGTAGGCCTTCGAAAATAAGTCTCGTCATGCCCGGCCTTGTGCCGGGCATCCACGTCTTAAAGCAAAAAGGCATGGATCACCGGGACAAGCCCGGTGATGACGAAAGAGAGAGCTCCAGGGAAATAGCACCATGACCGATTACACTGCCCAATTGACTGAGATGATCGGCCCGTCGATCGAGCCCGCTTCGGGTGGACCGGCGAAACAGCTTGTCGTGTTTCTGCACGGGCTGGGTTCGGACGGCAACGATCTGATCGATCTCGGCACGATGTTCGCGCGCCATCTGCCTGACGCGGCGTTCCTGTCCCCCAACGCGCCGTTCCCGTTTGACATGGCGCCCTATGGCCGGCAGTGGTTCAGCCTGCAAACCGTGTCCAACGTCTCGGCCCTGTCGGGCGTCAAGGCGGTGGCGCCGATCCTGAATGCGTTCCTCGATCAGGAACTCGACAAGCGCGGCCTGACCAATGCCGATCTTGCGCTGATCGGGTTCTCGCAGGGCACGATGATGTCGCTGCATGTAGCGCCGCGCCGCGACACACCGGTGGCCGCTGTGGTGGGCTATTCGGGCCGGCTGATCGCACCCGAGCTGCTCGGCAAGGAATTAAAATCGCGCCCGCCGGTCCTGTTGGTGCATGGCGAGGCCGATCCGGTGGTGCCGTTCGTCTCGATGCGCTTGAGCGAAGAGGCGCTGGCCGGCGAAGGGATCGACGTGAAGGCCGTGGCACGCCCCGGTCTGCAGCATGGCATCGACGCCGTAGGCCTCGAAGAAGGCATCGCCTTCGTCGCGCGCGCGTTCAAGAAATAAAAAAGGGCGGGTGTTGAGCCCGCCCTTTCCGTTTAACGCTGCGTCTCCGACTTACTCCGCCGGCGTGGGCGGCACCGTCGCTTCGACCTGCGGCCCGTGCTTCCGCCGCGTTTCGATACTCGGCAGGAAGACGGTCAGCAGGCCCATGATCGGCAGATAGGCACAGACCTTGTAGACGAAGTCGATGCTGGTGTGATCCGCCAGCTCGCCCAGCGCGGCAGCGCCGAGACCGCCGACGCCGAAGGCGAAGCCGAAGAAGATACCGGCGATCAGACCCACCTTGCCCGGCACCAGCTCTTGCGCGAACACCAAGATCGCCGAAAAGGCCGAGGACAGGATCAGGCCGATCACCACGCTGAGCACTGCCGTCCACATCAGATTGGCGTGCGGCAGCATCAGCGTGAAGGGCAGCACACCCAGGATCGACACCCAGATCACATATTTGCGCCCCACCCGGTCGCCGATCGGGCCGCCGACCACCGTGCCCAGCGCCACCGAGAACAGGAAGACGAACAGATAGACCTGCGCGGTTTCCGCCGGCAGGTTGAACTTGTTCATCAGGTAGAAGGTGTAATAGCTGCCCAGGCTGGTGATGTAGAGGTACTTCGACAGGATCAGCATGAACAGCACGACGATCGCGCCGATGACGCGGTTGCGCGAGAGCACATTGATATTGCCCGAACCGCGGCGCTTCGGCATTGCCGCGCGGCGCGTGCGTTCGCGGGCATACCAGCGGCCGCAGAAGGTCAACACGGTGATCGCAACCATGGCCGCGATCGAGAACCAGGCCACGCTATGCTGGCCGCGCTGGAGAACGATGAAGGCCGCCAGCAATGGGCCGAGCGATGAGCCGATATTGCCGCCGACCTGGAACATCGACTGCGCCATACCGTGACGGCCGCCCGAGGCCATGCGCGCGACGCGCGAGGATTCGGGATGGAAGACCGAGGACCCGGTGCCGACCATCGCCGCGGCCGCCAGCAGCAGCCAATAAGAATCGGCCACCGCCAGCAGCAGCAGGCCGAGCAAGGTCGCCGTCATGCCGATGGGCAGCGCATAGGTCTTGGGGTGTTTGTCGGTGTAGTAGCCGACGAAGGGCTGCAGGATCGAACCCGTGGTGTTGAACGCCAGAGTGATCAACCCGATCTGCGCGAAGCTGAGCGCGAAGTTCTCTTTCAGCATCGGATAGAGCGCGGGGATCAGCGACTGGATCGCATCGTTGAGCATATGAGAGAAGCTCAGCGCAAAGATCACGGCCATGGTCGCGCCTTCGGCGGCGATCGCGGCGGCGGACGACGATGAAACAGACGGGTTCGAGGCCGGCGCCGAGGCCAGCGGCATGCTCTGTACGTTTTCCATGCCTCTATTATGGGCAAATGGCCCTTAACAGCCAATAAACCCCTCCGCATAGGGGCCATGCGGCCCACTGTGAGGGGTTTAAAGCGGAATTTTCGCTGAAATAGGTCGGAATCAGCGGCCAAACTGAACCGGACTCAGCCTATAGGGCCCGACTGGTCGAGGATTTCGCGCAAATAGGCGACATGTTCGGTAAAGGCGCGGCGGCCGGCGGGGGTGGCTTTGACCCGCGTCTGCGGTTTCTTGCCGGCAAAACGCTTTTCGATGGTCACATAACCGGCCCGTTCCAGCGCATCGAGATGCGAGCCGAGATTGCCATCAGTGGCCGAGGTCAGCGTTTTGAGCCGGGTGAACTCGATCGCGTCGCCCTGGGGTAGGGCGTTCAACGACGCCATGATGCGCAGCCGCACCGCCTGATGGATGATATCGTTGCCGCCGCTCATGGCAGGGTCTGGTTCTGCAAGCCGATGCGGCGCAGATAGAGGCCGCTGGCGATGCAGCCGCCGCCGGCAACCACGGCCATCCAGGGCAGGAACCAATCGCCGGCCCAGAGATAACCGACCGCGACCAGCGCCGTCACGACGAGGCCGAGGCCGACGAAGAAGCGCCCGACCCAGATGCCGAACAGCACCATGGTGAACATATAGAAGGTCGGCCAGAGCGCATTGATCTGACGCGGCGTCGCATCGGTCAGAAGAGTCGTCCACAAGAAGCCGAACGCGACCAGTGCGATCTGGCCATAGACCACGCGCCAATCGACCGGACGGCCCGAGCGGTTGGCACGCGAGCGGCGGATCGTGATGCCGCCGATGATGCCGACCACCAATACGGCGATCCAGCTGTAGAGGTCGGTCTTGGGGCTGATGTATTCAGCGATGTAGCCGATCGCGACCAGCGTGCCCCACATGATCTGAAAGGTGGAGGCATAGGCGTAGCGCACCGCCTCGCGCGTGCGGCGTTCGATCACCTCGACATCGGAGAGCGACGCAGCGGCGTCTTGCGGCGCTATGTGGGGTTCGGATGCCATGTCTAGCTCCGCGCCACGCCGATGCGCCGCAGCCAGAAGCCGCCGCCGATCAGAGCGGCGCCATTGAGCACGGCCATCCAGATCTCGAACCAATTGCCGGCCCAGTAGTAGCCGGCGATGGTGAGCAGCGTGACCGACATGCCGCACCAAACGAAAAAGCGCCCGACCCAAAGGCCCGCGATCATGAAGCCGAACATCCACAGCGTCGGCCAGAACGCATCGAGCTCGCGATAGCCGATCGTGCCCAGCACCTGAGTCCACAGGAGGCCGAAGACGACCAGGATCAACTGGGCATAGAGAATCCGATTGTCTGCGCGTCGCCGCTCGTCGGAATGACGGCGCGAGCGGGCGATCACGAAACTGCCGATGAAGGCCAGCACGGTGAGAACCGCCCAGGCCTTGGCGGCATAGAGCGGCTCGAAATGTTCGAAGACATTGCCGATGGTGGAAATGCCGCCCCACCAAAACAGAAACGTGCTCGCGCCGAAATACCAGACGGCTTCGCGCGTGCGTTGTTCGACGCGCTCGACATCGGAGAGCGAGGAGGCGGCGGTTTGCGGATCGATCGACATGGTGGCTATCCCCTGCATGGCCCGGCCGCTAGAAATACCGCGTCGCTTCGGCGATGAAGCTGGCTTCCTGCGGCGTGCTGCCCTGTTGGGTGTGCGCGCCACCGATAGTCCCCCCCACCAAGGCGCTCAGCGTCCAGGCATCCGACACATAGTAACTTGCCGTGCCCTGGGTCAACATCGAGCCGTCATAGACATTCACGAAGGCGATCGCGGAGAGCTCCAGCTTGTCGATGAACGCGTCGGTCCAGTCGGCGCGGAGAAACACCTCCTGCTGGCTCATCGGCTCCTGCTGGTCTTGCGCATAGCTGCGGATATACCAGAGCACGCCGTTGATGTTCGGGGTGTGGCTGTTGCCCTCGGTAAACCAGTTGTGCCAATCCGAGCCCGAGAACGCCGACTGGTGATAGTGGTATTCGAGGTTGAGCGTCAGCTTGTCGACCGCGCTGGTCCAGGATGCACCGATCGCGGCGTCGTTCTGGAAATGCGTGCCGGAATCGCTATCGGGCACGGCGGCGGGCAGCGTTCCGGTCAACTTGCCGAATTCGATGGCGCGGCTGGTGAGGCTGGCCTCGTTGCCGCCGGCCCATTCGGCATAGGCTACGACCGACTGGCCGATGGTGCGCGAGATATTGGCGCCGAATTTGGTGCCGCTGTCGGCGTGATAGGCCAGCAGCTCGGGCGTCATGCCGCCGCCGATATCGTAGCTGCCGCTGAGCAGCATCCGGTTCTCACTGTTGGTGCGGCCGAAACCAGGATCGAAACTGGGCGCGGGAGTGCTGACCGGAATCGCCTGAACCGATCGCAGCTTCGGCGCGATATCGAGTGCGATCGACCCGCCTTCGAAGATCTTCTGCGCCTGGACCATGCCGGTGCCGAGGCGATCGTTGCGCAGGACCGAAGGATCCTGCGAGGCCTGATCGACCAGCGTCCGCGTCTTGAAGAAGTCAGTGGGATTGAAGCCGACGGCGACACCGTGGCGGATATTGATGCGCCCGGCTTCGAGATAGGTTTCGGGCGCACCCTGCCAAGTGACATAGCCTTCGCGGAAATCGTTCTGGATGTCCTGATGGACCGGGAAGGCATAGTTGTTCTGTTCGAACAGATTGAAGCGATCGCTCACGGTCGCGTCCAAGCCCTCGGCCGCATGCCAGGTGGCAACCTCGTCGAGGCTGGTGCGGTTCTGCCAATCCAGGCTTGGCGACGAAGACGACGGCAGCGGCACGGCGAGATGGCTGCGCAGCACATCCTGGGTGAACGCATCTTCCACATAGGTCTTAGTGCTCAGCGCGCCGCTGGACGACGTCGTGGCGGGCGGGTTCGGCGCGGTGGGCGGTTGCTGGCCGATCGTGCCGGGAATCGAATCGAGATCAGAATTCTCGTCGGCCCATGCGGTGCCAGCGACGCCGAGCATGAAGAGAGAAAGATAGAGATGTATTTTTCTCGTCATGCCCGGACTTGATCCGGGCATCCACGTGGTGCCGCAAAAAAGTCGTGGATGGCCGGGTCAAGCCCGGCCATGACGGTTGTTGGGAAAGGAAGCGCTTGGGCCATCACTTCCCCAACTGCAGCCGCGGCAGGTAGTCGCGCTGGTACCACGAGTCGGCAATCTCGGCCGGGCGCCAATCGGCGGCGTCCATGGTCGTCACCAGTTTCGCGTCGACCGCGTCGATGATGATCGTTTCCTGCGGCCGCTGCGCACCGAGCGCGTCGGCCATCTTGTGGTAATAGGCGATCTTCAGCAGGCGGCCGCTGTCGGAGTAGTGCTTGCTCTTGACCGCGAAGTACGTGCCCTTCTCGAGCCACAGTTCCATGCGCGAATAGACCGCATCGCCATTGGCTGCGGCCAGATCGAGATGCCAGCAATCGCGTTCCTTGTGATCGGCATCAAGTAGCTTTTCCTCGCCATCCAGTTTCGCGGTGTAGTCGCGTGCGAAATTGACGGTGACGACATCGCCATCCGAGGCCTGACCGATCAGGCGTTGCTGCGGCGAGATCGGCACGCTGGCCTTCGATGCCGGGTCGTAGAACCACATCTTGGTGCCGTCCATCAGCACCAGCTTGCCTTCGTCGCGCGGCGGATCGACGAAGCGCACGATATTGCGGAACTGCCCAGAACTGGGATCAAGCTTGGCGAAGACCACAACGACCGATTTGTCGATCGCCTGGCCATTGCGATACTCGGTCAACGTGTTGGTCAGGCGGAACGGTACATTCGGGTTCCGCGCCTTGTCGGCCGCCGCGATCATGTCTTGGGCCGAGAGCGGCGCATCGGCATGGGCGATCAGGGGCCGCAGCGCCGCAACGAGCAACGACAAGATGCAGGCCAGAGCCAGAGTGATGAGCTTATCCATGGCGATCCTCACTCACACATGCCGCAGTGCGTCGACCACGGCCATCCGCGCGGCGCGGCTGGCGGGAACCAGAGCGGCGATGGTCGCGACCACGACCAGGATGACCCAGGTGGCGATGATCAAGCCATGCGCACCGGCGAGATAGAGATAGAGCGGCACGTGGCCCGACTGGCCCGGCGGCTGCCAGGTGAGGCCGGCATGGTTGACGATCGCGGCAATGATCGCGGCCAAGATGACGCCCAGCGTCGCGCCGAGGAAACCGAGCAGCCAACCCTCTGCCAGGAACTGGCGGCGAATGCCGCTGCGACGGACACCGAGGGCACGCGTGGTGCCGATCTCGTTGGTGCGCTCCATCACGCTCATGCTCATCGTGTTGACCACGGTGAAGAGCACGATGACGATCATGATCAGCGCGATGAAGGAGAAGATGGCGCCGAAGAACTGCACGATCTGCTTATACATCGGGTTGAACTCGGTGAAGTCGTGCACTTCGAGATCGAGCCCCTTGTCCTTGAACAGCGCTTCGAGCCGCGTGCGCACCGCGGCCATATCCTCGGTCTTCTTCAACTGCAGCACGATACTGGTGACCTTGTGCTCGCCGCGACCATAGACCAGCTGCTGCGCCAGCTTCAGATGCATGCCGACAAAGCCGTCGTCGAGTTCCTTGGCGGGCTGCTGTTCGGTGCCGGCAACGCTGATCGTCACCACATTGGGCGCGCCGCCGGCTGTGGCCGAGAGCAGGTCGATGCGCGGCATACCGTTATCGTTGGCCGACGCATCGCCCTTGGTGTCTTGTGCGGTGAGGTCGGCGAGATCGGGCGCCGGTGCGGCACCGGCGACGGCGGCCGTCTTCTTCTCGGGCGCGGCCGGGCAGTCGGCGACATGAAGCGGCGCGCACAGGCTGAGCGTGCGGGCAAGCCCGAGACCGATCACGCCCTTGGTGATGTCATCGTCGCTGAGCGGTGACGGTGGGCGCGTGAGGCGGCGCCCGCCGCCGAGATGATATTCGTTCCATTCGCGCATCCGCTTGCGATCGGAGGGCACGACGCCGGAGCCGATGAAGGTGCGCGAACTGTCGGCCGAGAAATTGCCGGCGATGCCGAACAGGCTGATCGAGGGCGTGATCACGGCCAGCTTCGGCCCGATCTCGGGATCGTCGCTGATCGTCTTCATTACCGCTTCGTAGTCGGGAATGCCATAGGCCGAGGGGTTGCCGGTGCCGAAGGCGAAATAGCCGGTGCGCAGCACGGTCAGATGGCCGGCACTGTCGATCGTCGTGGTGCGGATGCCGAGAATGACGAAGGTGGTGAAGGCGCCGAACAGCAGCATAGCCATGGCGCCCACGGCGATCGCCGAGATGGTCATGGTCGACCGGCGGCGATTGCGCAGGATGTTGCGCAGCGCGATCTTGAAGAGCATCAGGCCGCTCCTACGGTGTGATCCAAGAGCTTGCCGTCGCGGATGACGAAGGTCTCCTGCGCGTGCGAGATCAGATGCGGATCATGAGTCGAGAAGATGAAGGTGGTGGCGCGCTCGTGCTGCTGGCGTTTCATCAATTCGATGATCGATGCGCCGGTGGCGCTATCGAGATTGGCGGTCGGCTCATCGGCCAGCACCACCTCGGGTTCTTTCACCAGTGCACGCGCAATCGCCACGCGCTGCCGCTGGCCACCCGAGAGCTGGTTGGGCCGATGGTTCTTATGCTCGGCGAGACCCACCGCGTCGAGCATCGCCATCGTGCGCGTGCGGCGGTCTTTCGCATTGAGACCGAGCAACAGCAGCGGGTATTCGACATTCTCGTAGGCCGTCAGCACCGGCACGAGGCTGAAGTTCTGGAAGATGAAACCGATATTGGCGGCGCGGAAATCAGACACTGCGTTATCGCGCAGCTTGGCGATATTCTGGCCGCAGACTTCGACCATGCCGGTGGTGGCGGTGTCGATGCAGCCCATCAGGTTGAGCAGCGTGGTCTTGCCGCTGCCCGAGGGGCCGACGATCATGGTGAAGCGCCGCCGCGGGATGGTGAAGGTGATGTCGTCGATCGCCTTCACGGTGAGGCCGTCATCATCATAGACCTTGACCACATCGGTCAGGCGGACGACCGGTTCGCCGTGCGGGCCAATCATGACGCGGCTCCCGGCGCGATCACCACACTTTCATCGAGAGCTGGCGCATGGCGATAGGCCATCATCAACCGGCCGAGCCAGCCCAAGAAGTAGCCGACGCACAGCCCGGAGACGGCAACGTCCAAGAAGGCGACCTGGTCTGCGGCACTGGTCGCGACCACCGCGGCGACGGCCAGCGCGTATTTCGCGGCAAAGATCGTCACGTTGCGGATCAGCGGCAGCCTGCTGCCGGGAACCTGGACGATGAGGCGCTGACGATCGGCGCGCAGCGCGTGGAAACGGACCAGAGCGCCGGCGATGGCAATACCGACGGCAGCGGTGACCAGCCAGTCGGTCAGCAGCATGGTCGAGAAGGCGTGCTTGCTGGTCAGGCTGACGATGCCCCAGACGATGAAGATCGCCGGGGTGATCAGCAGGCGCACCAAACGAACCCGGCGCGGCCGCATCGATTGCACGCCCATCATCACCAGAAGCGCGAAAACGACGAACACCCAAGTTGGCGTGTGTTCAACAATCCCGCTCAGCATGTCCATCGCTGCTCTCCCCGACCCTGAAATTAGGCCCTGAAAATCGGCCAAACCTAAACTCTGCAATTCAGAGTACTCTGACTCTGTATCGCAGAGTCGGGGATTTGGCAAGCCCCATCGCGCAACCCGCCCACGATTTGATCGCTGTCCACTCGCCGTCCAGTCGTAGGAACGGCGGCCCGAATCTCAACCTGTAGAGCGCGCATCCCACCGACACGCCGTTTTCATTTGAGTGCCGCACAAATTCTGGTAGATACCGAAGTGGGAGAACACACCGTGCAAATGGCCCTCGAAGCCTGCCCCGCCCTGGTGTTGAATGCGGACTTCCGTCCGCTGAGCTACTACCCGTTGTCTCTTTGGTCCTGGCAGGAATCGGTGAAGGCGGTCGTTTCGGGCCGCGTCAACGTAGTCTCGCTCTATGACCGCATCGTGCGCTCGCCGACTCAGGCGATCCGCCTGCCCTCGGTGATCTCGCTCAAGGAATACATTCCCGCCGCGCGGCGTCCGGCCTTCACGCGGTTCAACGTGTTCCTGCGCGACAGCTTCAGCTGCCAGTTCTGCGGCGACGAATTTCCCACCCACGATCTCACCTTCGATCATGTAATCCCGCGTTCGCGCGGCGGCAAGACAACCTGGGAAAACGTAGTCACAGCCTGCTCGCCCTGCAATCTGGCGAAAGGCGATCAGCTTCCCAAAGAAGCACGGATGTTCCCGCGCGTCGCGCCGGTGCAGCCGACCACCTTCCTGCTCCAGGAAAACGGCCGGGCCTTCCCGCCCAACTATCTGCACGAGAGCTGGCGCGACTTTCTGTATTGGGATAGCGAACTCGATCAGGTGTGATCGGCCGGGAAACGGCCCATCCTTCGAGGCGAGCTTGCGCTCGCACCTCAGGATGAGGGCTATCAATTAACCAACATCCTCATGGTGAGGTGCTCCGCAAAGCGGAGCCTCGAACCATGGGCCGCGGAAAAAGCCCGCACTCGTTGACGGAGCTCAAGCCCATCCTTCCCTATTTCAGCGGCAGAAAAAGGTCCGTCACCGCTTCGTGCTCGGGCACGTCGGGGAAGAACGCGACGCGTTGGCAGTAGAACGGAACATCGCGCATCTCCTCGCCGCTTTGGGGCAGCCAGGTGCCATAGAGGAACTCGGCTGCGTCGTTGAACGTGTCGTCGGACCCGACATGGCGCAGCACCGCGCAGCGGCCGCCGGGAATCATCTTCGCCACCAGCCCCGTATCGTCCGCGCCCAACGCGCGATCGCTGGCAACGCAGAGATCGAGGCGAAAGGCGTCGGGCGGCGTGGTGGTGGGATCGTCATAAAGGATGTTGAAGGTCGGCCCCAGCCGGGGCGGCAGACCGACCGTTTTGCGCCAGGCGATGAAGCGTCGGATCGAGTCGCCGAGCAGTGCCGGATCGCCACGGTGTTCGAGCACCAAGACGCGCAGATCCTTGGTGTCGACGAGTTTGACCCGATCGAGTTGCCAGTCGCGTTTCATATGGATCGCCTTCATGTCGCTGATGGGCCGGTAGAGCGCATACCAAGGCTTCCACTGCGGCTGCTCGCGAAATCCGCTCGGCGTCTGGCCGATCTGCTGCTTGAAAGCGCGGGCAAACGCCTCCGGCCCCTCATAGCCACTATCGAGCGCGATCTCTAAAATCGAATCGTCATCGCGGAAGGCCAGCCGATAGGACGCGCGTTTCAGCCGCGCCAGCTGCACATAGCGATAGACGCCGATGCCGAATAGCGACGTGAACTGCCGGTGGAAGTGGTGCTTCGAGAACGCCGCGACATCGCTCAGCGCCTCGACGGTCAACTCGTCACCCAGATGCGCCTCGATGTGTTCGAGCACACGCTGAAGCCGAACTTGATACCGTTTGATGCTGGACGCGTTCACGCCGCTCTCCGCCTTGGACGCGCAGAGTATCGCTGAGCCCGCCGCGCCCGGCCTGACGGATCTTGCTGCGTTGAACCTAGATTCGCTCGCTGAGCCAGATCGCGAGTTTCGATCCGGCTTTCACGACGGCGGTCAGCGCCTCATAGCCTGGCGCGTCTTTAGCGCCGGCGGCCAGCGCCGTATCGCGGTGTTCGAGTTCACCGGCACGCGCCCGCTCGATCTCGCCGACCAATTTCGTCTCGCCCGAGGCCTTCAACGCTTCGGCCTGGCGCGCATAGTGTTCTTCGATCACGTCCTCGACGGCGACGGTGCAGGCCATCGCCGCCTTCTCGCCGAGCAGCGCCGTGCCCGCGCCCAGTGCGAAACCAGCGATATGCCAGAGCGGCGACAGGGCCGTGGGACGCACGCGGCGTTCGACCATCAGCGCATTGAAGGTGGCGAGATGCTGGCGCTCGGCCGCTTCCATCTCAGCCAGCGCCTTGGCCGACGCACCGGCTTTGCCGAGCACAGCGCGCTGCCCCTGATAGATGCGCACGGCGCCGTATTCGCCTGCCTGGTCGACGCGAATGGTACGCGCCACCCGCTCTTCGGGCGACAGCATGTCCGGCATCGGCTTTGGTTCTGTGGACTCGCTCATCGCGGCCTCAGGACTGTTGGAACGTGCGGCGCGCGGCCAGAGCCGCATACACCGTCAACACCAGCGAGAATATCAGATTGAGCCCGGCCAGCGAGATGCCGAAAATCTGGAAGGGCACACTGTCGCAGGCGGGCTCGGCCTTGCCGGCCTTGAGCCGCGCCAGCAGGCCGCCGGCATTGCTCGAAAGCTTCTGGGCCTCGGCACAAGCCGATTCCCACCAGTGCTGCTCGACACCGATATGGAAGAAGGCCAGGCCGAGATTGGTTGCGAAGATCAGGGCGCAGACGGACAGCAGCATGCCGCGCTGGCGCTGGTCCCGGCCTTCGAGCGACGCCGCCAGGGCGACGAGGAGCCCGAAGGCATAAGGTACACGCTGCAGTGTGCAGAGATGGCAAGGCTCGAGCCCGAAGCCGAATTGGGCGATCAGGACGGCGGCAAGAGCGGCGGCGCTGGCGAGCAGCAGCAGGATCGGCGGTAGGCGCGAGGTCATCGGTCGATCTTAGGCCGCCAGCTTGAGGACAAGATAGCCGCCGACCAGCAGCGCGACGAAGGCCGAAGTGACCAGAACCAGCCGCTTTTCGACGAAATCGCGGATTGGTTCGCCGAACTTCCACAGCAGCGCCGCGACGATGAAAAAGCGCAGCGCCCGTGAGACGATCGAGGCCAAGGTGAAGATCACCGGATCGAGATGGGCGACACCGGAAGCGATGGTGACCAGCTTATAGGGGATCGGCGTAGCGCCCTTCGCCAACACGATCCAGCCGCCGTATTGGTCGAAAGCCGCCCGGAAGGCGTCGAATTCGGCCTGAAGATGGTAGAAGGCGATGATGTTTTTGCCGAATTGGTCGTAAAGCAACCAGCCGATCGAATAGCCCAGCCAACCCCCGGCCACCGAAGCGGCCGTGGCCACCAAGGCATAGCGCCAGGCCCGGTTCCGGGCGGCGACAATCATGGGGATCAGCAGCACATCGGGGGGAATCGGGAAAACCGAGGCCTCGACGAAGGAGACCAGGGCCAGCCACCACACGGCATAGGGGCTGGCGGCCAGGCGCATAACCGAATTGTAGAGACGCTTGAGCACGGAAACCCTCCACCCGGCTGCGGGAATCCCGGCGGGCGGCTTATCTATCCCGCCCAGCATGGCGGCATCAAGGCGGAAGGCAATGGGACGGGATGGTTAGAGGCGCGGTCGGGACCAGAGTCGGGGGCAGGATCGTGGCAGCCCCATAAAGGACTCAAAAGCCTCGTTTCCTCGGTGTTATCCGCCGTTGCGCCCCCCGTGACCCTCCCCTATATAACCGGAGGATGGACGGGGCCTTTATAGCCGATCCGGGCTATAACTCTGTCTCCCTTCAACCCGATAACCGGCGGGGGTTCCGGTGGCTGCCTTCGGGGGCCTAGAGAACCGGCCGCAACGAAAGAGGACACTATGAGCAAAGTCATCGGTATCGACCTTGGTACCACCAACTCCTGCGTTGCCATCATGGAAGGCAAGAGCGCCAAGGTAATTGAGAATTCTGAAGGCGCGCGCACGACGCCGTCGATGGTCGCTTTTGCCGATTCCGGCGAGCGTCTGGTCGGCCAGGCTGCCAAGCGCCAGGCCGTCACCAACCCAACCAACACCCTGTTCGCGATCAAGCGTCTGATTGGCCGCCGCTATGGCGATGCGCAGACCAAGAAGGCCGTCGGCCTCGTTCCCTACAAGATCGTCGAGGGCGAGAACGGCGACGCATGGACGGAAGCCCAGGGCAAGAAATACAGCCCCAGCCAGATTTCAGCCTTCATCCTCGGCAAGATGAAGGAAACGGCCGAGAGCTATCTCGGCGAAAAGGTCACCCAGGCGGTGATCACCGTTCCGGCCTATTTCAACGACAGTCAGCGCCAAGCCACCAAGGACGCCGGCAAGATCGCCGGCCTGGAGGTGCTGCGCATCATCAACGAGCCGACGGCGGCTGCGCTCGCCTATGGCATGGAGAAGAAGGGCAACGGCACCGTCGCGGTCTATGACCTGGGCGGCGGCACCTTCGACGTCTCGGTGCTGGAAATCGGCGACGGCGTGTTCGAGGTGAAGTCGACCAATGGCGACACCTTCCTCGGCGGCGAAGACTTCGACGCGCGCATCATGGATTACTTGGCCGACGAGTTTAAGCGCGAACAGGGCATCGACCTGCGCAAGGACAAGCTGGCCCTGCAGCGCCTGAAGGAATCGGCGGAAAAGGCCAAGATCGAGCTGTCGTCCTCGATGCAGACCGAGGTCAACCTGCCGTTCATCACCGCCGATGCAGCAGGCCCGAAGCACCTCAACATCAAGCTGACGCGCGCCAAGCTCGAAGCTTTGGTGGAAGACCTGATCACCCGCACCATCGATCCGTGCCGCAACGCGCTGAAGGATGCCGGGCTGAAGGCCAGCGAGATCGACGAAGTCATCCTGGTCGGCGGTATGACCCGCATGCCCAAGGTGGTCGAGGTCGTGAAGGAGTTCTTCGGCCGCGAGCCGCATAAGGGCGTCAACCCCGATGAGGTGGTGGCGATCGGCGCGGCCATTCAGGCCGGCGTGCTCAAGGGCGAAGTGAAAGACGTCCTGCTGCTCGACGTGACCCCGCTCAGCTTGGGCATCGAGACGCTGGGCGGCGTGTTCACGCGCCTGATCGACCGCAACACGACGATCCCGACGAAGAAGAGCAACACCTTCTCGACCGCCGAGGACAATCAGAACGCGGTGACCATCCGCGTGTTCCAAGGCGAGCGCGAGATGGCGGCCGACAACAAGATCCTCGGCCAGTTCGACCTGATGGGCATTCCGCCGGCACCGCGCGGCATTCCGCAGATCGAGGTGACCTTCGACATCGACGCCAACGGCATCGTTTCGGTTTCGGCCAAGGACAAGGCCACGGGCAAGGAACAGCAAATCCGCATCCAAGCCTCGGGCGGTCTCAGCGACGCCGATATCGACAAGATGGTGAAGGACGCCGAAGCCCATGCGGCCGACGACAAGAAGCGCAAGGAAGCCGTGGAGGCGCGTAACCACGCCGACGGGCTGATCCATGCGACCGAGAAGAGCCTGAAGGACTACGGCGACAAGCTCGGCGCGCCCGAGAAGGGCAAGATCGAAGCCGATCTCGCCGCGGTAAAGGACGTACTCGATTCGGGTGACGCCGCCGTCATCAAGGCGAAGACCGATGCGCTGACCGAGTCCTCGATGAAACTGGGCGAGGCCATGTACAAGGCGCAGCAGGAAAGCGGCGCGGCACCAGGTGCGGCTCCGAATGCGGGCGGCGAGGCCGGCGCTTCGGGTAAGGACGGCGTGGTCGATGCCGACTTCGAAGAAGTGGACGGCGACAAGAAGCCGAAGTGATCACGGCGGCTTGCGTGATGTTCGGGGCCCGCTCCATCATCGATGGCAGCGGGCCTTCGCGCATTCAGGGATGCGGTAACAAGATTGGGGCGGCGCGACAGACGTCGGAACGCCCGGTGAGAAACGATGAGCAAACGTGACTACTACGAGGTTTTGGGCCTGAAAAAGGGCGTGGGCGCGGACGAGATCAAAAAGGCGTTCCGCAAACTCGCCATGGACCACCATCCCGACCGCAATCCCGGCGACAAACAGGCCGAGCACAAGTTCAAGGAACTCAACGAAGCCTATGACGTCCTGAAGGACGAGCAGCGGCGCGCGGCCTATGACCGCTTTGGCCACGCCGCCTTCGAGAACGGCGGACGCGGCGCGGGTGGCGGCCCGGGCGATTTCGGTTTCGGCGCCGGCTTCGCCGATATTTTCGAAGACATGTTCGGCGAGTTCATGGGCGGGCGGCGCGGCCAGGGTGCCGCCGCGCGCGGCGCCGATCTGCGCTACAACATGGAAGTGACGCTCGAGGAAGCCTTCGTCGGCAAGAGCACCCAGATCAAGGTGCCGAGTGCGATCCCGTGCGAGCAGTGCAAAGGCACCGGCGGCAAAGACGGCGCAGCGCCGGTCGAATGCGGCACCTGCCGCGGCGCCGGCAAGGTGCGCGCCACCCAGGGCTTCTTCACCATCGAACGCACCTGCCCCACCTGCCAGGGCGCGGGCCGCGTGATCCGCGATCCCTGCCGGGGCTGCAGCGGTTCCGGCCGTACGCGCAAGGAAAAGACGCTGCAGGTCACCATCCCGGCCGGCGTCGAGGACGGCACGCGCATCCGCCTGTCGGGCGAAGGCGAGGCCGGCATGCGCGGCTCGGCCAATGGCGACCTCTACATCTTCCTATCCGTGAAGCCGCATCGCCTGTTCCAGCGCGACGGCGCCAATATCCTCTGCCGCGTGCCGATTCCGATGACCACGGCGGCGCTTGGCGGCGCGATCGAAGTGCCGACGGTGGACGGCAGCCGCGCCAAGGTGACGATCCCGGCCGGCACGCAATCGGGCCATCAGTTCCGCCTGCGCAGCAAGGGCATGAGCGTTCTCAGAAGCCCGGCGCGCGGCGACATGTTCATCGAAGCCACCGTTGAGACGCCGGTGAAACTGTCGCGCAAACAGGAAGATCTGTTGCGTCAGTTCGAGTCCGAAGGCGGCGGCAAAGACAACAGCCCGGAATCGGCCGGCTTCTTCGCCAAGGTCAAGGAACTCTGGGAAGACCTGAAGGACTGAGCGGCAGCATCTGTGGTCTGGACGTCCCCCACCCCAACCCCTCCCCGCAAAGGGGGAGGGGTTTTGTTTTTTGTCCCCTCCCCTCGTCATGCGTAGGCGTGCAAAGCACGATGGGGAGGGCTAGGGTGGGGTGCATTTACGTGGCTAACTTTTGAGGACTTCAGATGATCAAGATCGGCATTGCCGGCTGCGGCGGGCGCATGGGGCGCACTTTGCTGGCCGAAGTGCTGAGCACCGACGGAGTCAATCTGGCGGCCGGCGCCGAGCGCGCGGGCGATGCCGCGGTGGGCCGCGATCTGGGCGAGCTAGCTGGCCGCACGGCGATCGGCGTCAAGGCCACCGACGACATCAAGGCACTGTTCGCCGCCGCCGATGTCGTGATCGATTTCACCATGCCGGCCGCCACCGCCAATAACGCCAAACTCGCCGCGACAATGCGCAAGGCGATGGTGATCGGCACCACCGGCCTTGATGCCTATGAGACGCGCGCCATCGAAGAAGCGGCGCAGACCATACCGATCATGTGGTCGGCCAATATGAGCATCGGCGTCAATGTGCTGCTCGACATGGTGGCGCGCGCCGCCAAGACACTCGATACGAGCTACGATATCGAGATCGTCGAGATGCATCATCATCACAAGGTCGACTCGCCGTCCGGCACGGCCTTGGCCTTGGGCAAGGCGGCTGCCAGCGGGCGCGGCGTGAAGCTCGACGATGTGTGGCGCAAGACGCGCGACGGCATTGTCGGCGCGCGGCCCAAAGGTGAGATCGGCTTTGCGACGTTGCGCGGCGGCGATGTGGTGGGCGATCACACGGTGATGTTCGCGGCCGATGGCGAGCGCATCGAGTTCAGCCATCGCGCGTCGTCACGGCAAGTCTTCGCCAAGGGCGCGGTGCGTGCCGCCGCCTGGCTGGCCGGTAAGCCTGCCAAGCTCTACACCATGAAGGACGTATTAGGGCTCAACTGAGCTCTACCTCGCCCGTCCTCCGGACTGAGTCCGGGCGAGGTGAAGAGTCTTCTTACGCCGCGATGTTGAGCGCGCTGCCGATATAACCGGCGCGCGAGGCGCCGCTCAGGCTGCTCATCGACGCACCGGACGCAAAGTCCGACGCCCCGGCACTTTGCGAGTTGCCCATCGGCATCCCACCGCCCGCTTGGCTCAGCATCGACGCAAACGGGCTCGACGCACCGCCGCTGCTCATCATCTGCGACAACGCATCCGAGTCCTTTTGCGCGGCGCTTGTATTGCCCGACTTGGTGTCATGCGCGAGCTTCTTCATCTGCTGGCCCAGGGCGCTGCCCTTGGCGCCGCCCGTGCCGAAATAGGACGACGCGGTGTCCGAACTGATCAAAGACGACATTGTCACTCCATCCTTCCATGTCCACCGGCCTTTGCCCGTGGGGGCAAGAATTGCCGGGACGTTCGATCAAATCCCGATGGCTGGCCGAAGCCGGAAACCCCCGGGAAACCTCATGTTTCGCGCTTTTTGACCACTCCGGAACACTGATCCCGGCGAAGCCGCATCACGCGACACGGAGATGGAATTGCAGGACCTGTGCCGGTTTTTGGCCGGGCCGATTTTTGGAGGGAGCCGCTATTTCGCGGCGGATGGCGTGGCGGCTGGCTTGGGCTTCAGCCGCGCATCGCGCAGTTGATCCTGCTCGTCATAGAAGCTGGCCAGCCGCAGCGCCGTATCCAGCGTCTGCTGGTCGTAGGTGTAGTCACCCACCTTCACGCCGAGCCCGGATGCGTTGAGCGAGGCAAAGCCCAGCACGGCCATGCGCGGCGGCAGGGGCGTGACGAATTCGATCTTGGCGTGGAAGAAATCGGCGTAGCGCTCGCAGGTGACGTCGTTGAGCGCCGTGCAATCGGCCTTCAACTCGTCCCAGGCGGCGAGATCGGCAGGCCACAGCATCGCGGCATGCTCGGCATGGCCCCGCGCGGCGGCGGCATCGTTGGCCTGCCGCAGCCTTGCCGCCTCACCACGCTCGGCACGGCTTTGCGCCGCATCGAAACTGCCCGGCGGCAGACGCGGCACCGCGACCGGTGGCGGCGAGACATGGCTGCTGCTCGACGGGAACAACGTGCCTTTGGTTTCCTCGGCGCGATTGCAGCCGACAAGCACTGCCGTCGCCAGAACGACAGCGAGGATCATCCGATGCGGGGTGCGCTTGGCCTTCATGGCGCGCATGCTACCATCCCGGCGCAAGCGAGAGAAACCCCGGGGAGCCCGCGCGTGACGCCGCAAGTGATCGACAAATTCTACGCCGCCCTGGCCAAGCGCATGCCGACGCCCAGGAGCGAGCTGGACTTCAAGAACCCGTACACGCTGCTGGTGGCGGTGGTGCTGTCGGCACAGGCGACCGATGTGGGCGTCAACAAGGCGACCAAGGACCTGTTCAAGACCGTCGACACACCGGCCAAAATGCTCGCGCTGGGCGAAGAGGGCCTGAAGAAACACATCCGCACCATCGGCCTGTTCAACACCAAGGCCAAGAACGTGATCGCGCTGTCGCGCATTTTGATCGACAAGCATGGCAGCGTGGTGCCCGAAGATCACGACGCGCTCGAAGCGCTGCCGGGCGTGGGCCGCAAGACGGCCAATGTGGTGCGCAACGTGGCTTTCGGCCATGCGACGATTGCCGTCGACACGCATGTATTCCGCGTCGCCAACCGCACCGGACTCGCTAAAGGCACGACGCCGCACAAGGTCGAGGAGGGGCTGGAGAAGGTGACGCCCGCGAAGTGGAAGCTGCACGCCCATCACTGGCTGATCCTGCACGGACGCCATGTCTGCAAGGCGCGCAAACCCGACTGCCCCAACTGCGCGGTGCGCGACTACTGCGCGTTCAAAGGAAAGACGACGGTCGAGGCTTAAGCGGGTTTCAGCCCGCGACGATCAACCCACCGGCGCGTGGCGCTGGGTGATCAGGCGCGAGAGGCACGCGGCCTCGGCCGGGCGATCTTCGCGGCCCCGCAGTTCCGCATGCACGACACGACCGTCGAGATCCGCGCCTTCGACCGGCTTGGTCGAGGTGGGCGAGATCGGGGGTTTGTCGTCATAGAGGAAGAGATCGAGGATGCAGCCCGGGCCGTAGTATTGCCAAACCTCGGCCGGTTTTTCGCGGCGACGGAAACTGGGATCGCCGAGGGCGGCGAGGACCTCTTTGCCTTCGAGCCCTTCGAAATGCTGCGGGCCGCGGGCGAGGTCGGTCAGGGTCGGTGCGGGATGGGCGAAGGTCTGTGGATGAATCGAGTCGGGGATCGGTGCATAACTCGCCGGCGCAACCGATGCTGCGCCGCCCACCTTGGCCGACGGTGGCACCGCGCACGCCGCCAGCGCAATCGCGCTAAGCAGCGGGATTATAAAGGTTAACGGCTTTTGTCCCCAAATCGACACGACGGCGGTTCTCGCCAAAAGACGAACAAACAGAAGAGCTTATGCGCGGGGGTAATTAAATTGCTGCACCCCCCGATGCATACGCAATTGAATTACCTACAATATTACACTAGGCCGTCGCGACTCCGCAATGCCTCAAATTCGTGCAGCATAGCGGCGGTGCCGATGACTGGGGCGAGGAGATTGAGGAAGGGAACGGTCGAAACAAAGGCCAGCACGATGCCCCCCAGCCACACCCGTCCGAGATGGGCGCGGCGCAGCGCATCGGCAGTGCGCCGATCGAGTCGGCGCATGGCGACGAGTTCGAAATACTCCCGCCCGAGCAGATAACCATTGATGATGAAATAGAGTGCCGCGCCGAGTCCGAAAAAAATCGCGAGCGGGATGTAGAAGATCAGGCCGACGATGTTGATGACCAGCATCACCAGCATGAAGCGCACCGCCTGCCACAGCAATTCGCCGAAGCCCTGACGCCGCACCACGCCGAGCGATGGGTAATACGCGGCTTCGACCGCGCGCGCGACATCTTCAAGCAGAAAGCTCAGAACCGTCGTTGCCACAGCAGGAAACAGCAACAGCGTGAGGATGAAGACCGCGACGCCGCCGAGCACCTCGGAGAAAATCGTCAGCGGATGCCAGCCGAAAATATCGACGCGATAGAGGATGTGATGCGCGCCCCATCCCACCGCGACATAGACAAGCGCGTAGAGGATGAGCGTGGCGACCAACCCGATCAGAACGATCTTGGCGAGTTTCGGATCGGGCAGTTGCGCGATGGCCTTGGCATAGGATGCGATCATGGTCGCCATTCAAGCATGAGCGCCGAGCGCAGGGTAGTCCGGCGGCTGTGTTCTCGCGGTTGTCGCGTTGGCCGGGATTTGCTCTCATAACATCCTCTGCGGATGTCGGGGGAGACAGGTGGCAGGCGAAGCACCGTTACCGTTGCAGCAATCCGAGCCACCACCCGATCGCAAGGCGCGGTCGGCGATGCCCCTGCCGCCGCTGGAGCGCCGCCCCATCGTCCGGCCGATTTACATCCTCGCCCTCATCGCAGCGGCGATTCTTGTCGCGACATATCTGGTCACCGGCGGCGGCGATGTGGAAACGCTCATCGCCTCGCTCATGCCGCAGGACAATTCGAACGATCAAACGACCAAGCAGCCGCAGCGAGCCGATGGCTATACAGGCCCCAACCTGACGCCCAAAGATGTCGAGAAGTTCCAAAGCGCCGCCGATAAGGGCGATGGGTACGCGCAATTCCGTTTAGGCGTGATCTATGAGTACGGGTTGGGCGGCTATCCCAAGGATACCGCCGCGGCAGCGCGCTATTACCGCTTGGCCGCAGATCAAGGGCAGTGGAAGGCGCAATACAACTTGGCGCTGTTCTATGAGAGCGGCAGGGACGGCATACCCAAAGACGAGGTTGCGGCCGTGAAACTGCTGCAACTGGCGGCGGCACAGAAGGATTCGTACGCGCAGCGCGATCTGGCCTGGTACTACCGATATGGGCGTGGCGGCCTGGATAAAAGCGAAAGCGAGGCCTTCCGCCTCTACAAACTTGCTGCTGACAAGGGCGATGCCGGGGCGCGCCAGGCACTTGGTGATTTTTATTGGAATGGTCTTGGCGGATTGGCCAAGGACGAGACCGAAGCCGTCCGCCTCTATCGCCTGGCGGCGAACCAAGGGGATGGCGAAGCGGAAGAGGAACTTGGCTGGATCTACGATAATGGCGGCGGCGGCATCGAAAAAGACGAGCGGCAGGCCGTGCTCCACTACAAAGCAGGGGCCGAACGCGGAAACGCGGGAGCGGAGGAGGCTTTGGCCTGGAAGTATTACCAGGGGCAGGGCGGCTTGGACAAAGACGAGGCCGAGGCGATACGTCTGTTGAAATCAGCGGCAGATCACGGGAGCAGTAGGGCCAAAGTGTCTGTAGCCCGGGCCTATCTGAATGGCTCGGCCAGCCTGCCTCGGAATTTGCTGCAGGCCGCGTACTACTACAAATGGGCCGCAGAAGACGGCGACGCGATCGGCCAGCGCATGACGGCCTACATGTACCTGAAAGGCTTCGGCGGCTTACCGCAAAGCGAAACCGAAGCGGCGCGGTTGTACCGGCTCGCGGCCGATCAAGGCGATGCGAACGCCATCGATGTGCTCGGCGATATGACACTGAATGGCCAAGGCGACATCGCGAAGGACGAGGTGGCCGCGCGGAAGCTTTTCGAGAAGGCGGCGGCCGCGGGATTTGCCAAAGCCTCCTACGACCTTGGCCTCATGTACGATTATGGCCAGGGCGGATTGTCTCAGGATCATGCGAGAGCCTTGAGCCTGTTCAAAGACGCCGCCGCCCATGGCTATGACCCAGCTCAAGACGCGGTGCGCCGGCTGGACGGGCTAGACGATAAGCCCTAGCTGTTGAGAGCCTGAAATCCGACTTTCAGGCCTTACAAACCCGCAAAATACAGCCAAAACCGCGTCATTTTTCATTGTGCGGCGCGGCATGGTCGGTATACTCCGCCCGCCTTTTGACCGGAGACCCGAATGGCGAAGTTCGCCTATGACGTGGCGTGTATTGGCAACGCCATCGTCGACATTCTGTGCCACGCCGACGACGCGACCATTGAGCGGTTGAACCTCAACCGCAACATCATGACGCTGATCGATGCGGCGCGCGCGGAAGAGATCTATTCCAAGATGGGTCCGGCGGTTGAAGTCTCGGGCGGCAGCGCGGGCAACACCGCGGCCGGCGTCGCGGCACTGGGTGGCAAGGCCGCCTATATCGGCAAGGTCCATGACGACCAGCTGGGCAAGGTGTTCACCCACGACATGCGCGCCCAGGGCGTCACCTTCGACACCGTACCCCTGACCGACGGGCCAGCCACCGCGCGCTGCATGATCTTCGTGACCCCCGACGCGCATCGCACGATGAACACTTATCTGGGCGCTTGCGCCGAACTGGGCCCCGAAGACATCGACGCGGCGGTCATCGGCCAGTCGCAGGTGGTCTATTTCGAAGGCTATCTGTGGGACCCGCCGCGCGCCAAAGACGCGATGCGCAAGGCCGCCAAGATCGTGCACGCCGCCGGCGGCCGGATGGCGATCACGCTCTCCGATCCCTTCTGTGTCAGCCGCCATCGCGACGAGTTCCTGGCCATGTTGGGCAAGGAAGTCGACATCCTGTTCGCCAACGAAGAAGAAATCACCTCGCTTTACCAAACTGACTTCGAGACGGCCGTGAAGCGCGTCGGCAAGGACGTGCAGGTGGCCGCGCTGACCCGCAGCGAAAAGGGCTCGATGGCGGTCCGCGGCGACGAGGTGGTGCGCGTGAACGCCGAACCGGTGAAGGCGGTCATTGACACCACCGGCGCCGGCGATCTCTACGCCTCCGGTTTTCTTTACGGTTTGACGCAGAATCTTCCCTTGGATGTCTGCTGCAAGCTCGGCAGCATCTGCGCCGCCGAAATCATTTCCCACATGGGCGCCCGCCCCGAGGCCGATCTGGCCGCGTTGGCTGCGCCTGCCTTGAAAAGCGTGCGTTAAACGCTATTTCACTGCTGACCTGACGAGTTAAAAGCACGCATCATGGATATTCGTAACATTGCCATTATCGCTCACGTTGACCACGGCAAGACCACTCTGGTCGACGCCATGTTGCAGCAGTCGGGCTCGTTCCGCGCCAACCAGCAGGTTGAAGAGCGCGTGATGGATTCGAACGAGCTCGAAAAAGAGCGCGGCATCACCATTCTCGCCAAGTGCACCTCGATCGACTGGAAAGGTGTGCGCATCAATATCGTGGACACGCCCGGCCACGCCGATTTCGGCGGCGAGGTAGAGCGCATCCTGTCGATGGTCGACGGTGTGGTGGTTCTGGTCGACGCGGCCGAAGGGCCGATGCCCCAGACCAAGTTCGTCACCCAGAAGGCGCTCGCCCTGGGCCTGCGCCCGATCGTCATCATCAACAAGGTCGATCGCGGCGACGCGCGCGCCGACGAAGTGCACAACGAGGTCTTCGATCTGTTCGCGGCGCTGGACGCCAGTGACGATCAGCTCGACTTCCCCACCCTGTTCGCGGTGGGCCGCGACGGCTGGGCCAGCGAGACCAATGAGAAGGGCGAGAATCTGTCGCCGCTGTTCGATCTGATCCTGCGCCATGTGCCGCCGCCGGAACGTCATGGCGACGCGGCGGCGCCGTTCTCGATGCTGGCCACGACCTTGGAAGCCGATCCCTATCTCGGCCGCATCCTGACCGGCCGCATCTATTCCGGCACGGCCAAGACCAATATGAGCGTGAAGTCGCTGGCGCGCGACGGCAGCGTGATCGAAAATTTCCGCATCACCAAGATTCTCGCCTTCCGCGGCATCGAGCGCGTACCGGTTGCCGAAGCCGAGGCCGGCGACATCGTCGCCATGGCCGGCATGACCAAGACCACCGTGGCCGATACGATTTGCGCGCTGGAAGTGACCGAAGCCCTGAAGGCGCAGCCGATCGATCCGCCCACACTGGCCATGACCTTCTCGGTCAACAACAGCCCGCTGGCCGGCACTGAAGGCGACAAGGTGACCAGCCGCGTCATCGCTGCACGCCTGGCGCGCGAATCCGAGACCAATGTGGCGATTCGCATTACGCACACCGACTCGACCGACTCGTTCGAAGTGGCCGGCCGCGGCGAATTGCAGCTGGGCGTGCTGATCGAACAGATGCGCCGCGAAGGCTTCGAGCTCGCCATCTCACGCCCGCGCGTGCTGACCCAGGCCGACGACAACGGCAAGAAGCTTGAGCCGATCGAAGAGGTCGTGATCGATCTCGACGAGCAATATTCGGGCGTGGTTGTCGAGAAGATGGCCATGCGCAAGGCCGAGATGACCGAGATGAAGCCCTCGGGCACAGGCCGTCTGCGTCTCGCCTTCCTGGCGCCCTCGCGCGGCTTGATCGGCTATCACGGCGAATTCCTGACCGACACGCGCGGCACCGGGCTGATGTATCGCATCTTCCACGGCTATGGTCCGTGGCGCGGCGCGGTGGAAGGTCGGCGCAACGGCGTGCTGATCTCGAACGCGGCGGGTGAAACCGTGACCTACGCGCTCTGGTACCTGGAAGAACGCGGCCCGCTCTTCATCGGTGGCGGCGTGAAGACCTATCCGGGCATGATCATCGGCGAGCACAGCCGCGGCAACGACCTCGAGGTCAATCCGCTCAAGGAAAAGCAGCTCACCAACATCCGCACGACGTCGAAGGACGAAGCCATTCGCCTGACCACGCCGCGCAAGATGAACCTCGAACAGGCGATCGCCTATATCGAGGACGACGAGCTGGTCGAAGTGACGCCGAAAAGCGTGCGCCTGCGTAAGGCGATCCTCGATCCCAACGAACGCAAGCGCGCCGCCCGGGCGAAGGAAGACGCTTAATCTTCCCACCCTTCGAGACGCCACTTCGTGGCTCCTCAGGGTGAGGGTTTTTGTGGTGGCCTTATCCTGAGATGCGCGTCGTGCGTTGCATGCAAAGCATGACGCGCCTCGAAGGATGAAGGTCACGGCACCAGCTTCTCCACCCTAAACCCCACCCGCTCCTGCATCATCGCGGCGAGGATGCCGCGGTGGCAGTCGTCGTGGGATCGTTCCAGGCAGAGCAGGCACGAAGGCGACTCGGTTGCGATCGCGATCGCCTGACCGAGCGCGGCCAGTGCTTCGGGCTTCTCCATATGCGTGTTGAAGATGCCGTGCATCTTCTCGGTCTGGCCGGCGCGCGCCGCGTCGCGGCCTGCTTTTGGCGTGCCGAGATCGCGGAGATGGACATAGGCGATACCATCGGTTTCCAGCCGCGCCGCCAGTTTGTTCTTTGAGAAACCCGGGCGGCGCGAGGCCGGCACGGCGCGGACATCGATCAGGGTTTTAACCCCCGCCGCGCGCAGCGCCGCGACCAGCGTGTCTGGCGTCGCCTTTTCATAGCCGATCGTGAAGAGCGTCTTTGTATGCATGGCCGATCTCTCTGCGCACGCAGACTACACCAGTGTGCCGAAAAAGTTTTGGCACCCAACGTCTCCGCATCGCGAATCATTCTCAGATTATCGTCTGATATCGTTAAAGTTTCGACTCTATGCACATAAGATGCGCGAAAACGACTCGTACTAATTGGATCCGATTGCGGACTCGAAAGCACCGCTTTACTTTGCTTGTACTTAAATAAAAACAATCTCCAAACGGGATGAACGATCCGCGTTCTAGGCCATTGCGGAGAGTAGTGGCGGCGGAGATGTTTGGGAGTGTCGATGGCGGGGCTTTTCGGCGCAGCGCGCCCATTCGATAACAAGGCGGATGAGACCGCCTATCTCGACGATCTCGGCATCCAGCTGGGCAGCGGCAGCAGCTATCGCGGCATCGGCATCGGCATCGTCATCATCGCGTTCAATTTGTGGGACCGGATCATCGATCCGGCGCATGCCGACATCGCCTTCCTGTGGCGGCTGGGCACGGCGCTGATCATCGCCCCGATCCACACCGTCTGGCTGACCGCGCCGCGCAAGAACTACACACTGTTTCGCGCGCTGATGTACGCCTACACATTAGCCGTGCCCTTCGGCGTGATGAAGGCCGCGGCGACGCTCGATGGCGGACTGCTCAACGGCTTGGCCATGCTGATCTTCGTCTATATGTGGCTACCGAGCGTGCTGCCCAACCGGCGCGACGCGGCAATCGGCGCCTTGCTGGCCTCGGCCGTCATCATCGGCGTGACGATCGACTCGACCACCAATCGCACCTTGATCGCCAATGCGGTGTTCTTCACGATCCTATGCTCGTTCTTCGCAGTGATCGTTTCGGCCAAGTTCGAGGCCGCGTTCCGCCGCGCCTGGTGGCAGGAACAGGTGGCAACGCGCGAAGCACGCACCGATCCGCTGACCGGCGCGGTCAATCGCCGCCATTTCGCCGAAGCCGCCGCGGCCGAGAAAGATCGGTGCTATCGCTATGGCCATACCGGCGCGGTGATCCTGCTCGATCTCGATCACTTCAAACGCGTCAACGATTCCTACGGCCACCCGGTGGGCGACGAGGCACTGAAGACGGTGGCCGGCGCCTGCAACGAGGAAATTCGCGGCACCGATCTTCTGGCGCGGCTGGGCGGCGAGGAATTCGCGATTCTATTGCCGGAGACAACGCTCTCCGAGGCCGGGCAATTGGCCGAGCGCCTGCGCACTCGCATCGCCGCACTCGCGATCGAGACGGGCCGCGGGCCGCTGCATGTGACGGCCAGCTTCGGCGTGGCCCCGCTCTCGGCCCTGTCAGGCAGCTGGGAAGAAACAGTGTCGGCCGCCGATGCCGCGCTCTACCGCGCCAAGGGTGCCGGCCGCAATCAGGTGCAGATCGAAGCCGATCTGCTGGTGCTGGCCTAGTCCTGCCTCAAGCGCCGTCTTCCGGCGCGCCGCAATCCTTGATAAAGCCTAGGGGATGGAAACGGACACGACCCTCCGTGGCTGGCGGCATGCGCTCGACGTCTATACCGACCGGCGGGTTCTGACCATCCTGCCGTTGGGCTTTGCCTCGGGCCTGCCCCTGCTCCTAACCTACTCGACTCTGGCGACCTGGCTTAAGGTCGACGGCATCAGTCTGGGTGCGATTGGCGCCTTCGCTGCAGTGGGCACGCCCTATGCCTTCAAATTCGTCTGGTCGCCGCTGATCGACCGCCTGCCGCCGCCGCTGCCGTTCGGACGGCGGCGGGGCTGGGGGATCACGATCCAGATCGCGCTCATCATCGCGATCATCGCGCTGGGATCTTGCGACCCTGCGAACAATCTCGAATTGGTGCGTGCGCTCGCGATCTTGGTGGCGTTCCTGTCGGCCAGCCAGGACGTCGTGATCGACGCCTACCGCGTGGAAAGCCTGACCGCCGAGGAACAAGGCCCGGGCGCCGCGCTGATCCAGGCCGGCTACCGCATCGCCATGCTGGTCTCCGGGGCCGGATCGCTGGTGATCGCTCAGCATGTCAGCTGGTTCGCAGCCTACGCCACGATGGCGGCATTGCTGGTGGTGGGGCTGGTGGTGTTCATTCTGGCGCCCGAGCCCGGAGCCTCAGCCACGACGCGACACGGCCCCGAATCGCTGCGCGCCTGGATCAAGACCGCGGTGGTCGATCCCTTTGCCGACTTCATGCGCCGCCCGATCTGGCCGGTGATCCTGATCTTCATCTTCGGCTACAAGCTGGGCGAGGCACTGGCAGGCCGCATGGCGTCGCCACTTTATATCGAGCTGGGCTTCACACTGGATGAGATTGCCGCGGTCTCGAAGGTTTTCGGGTTCTTCGCCACGGTCGGCGGTGCACTGCTGGGCGGGATCGTGACGGCGAAGATCGGGCCGCTGCGCGCGTTGCTGATCTGCGGCGTGCTGCAATCGGTGGGCAACCTCGCCTATGTGCTGCAGGCGGTGGCGGGCCATCGGGTCGAGGCGCTGGCGCTGTGCGTCGCGGCAGAGAACCTGACCGGCGGCATGGCGGCGGCGGCGATGGTGGCCTATCTGTCGAGCCTCTGTTCGCCCGCCTTCACCGCCACTCAATACGCGCTGCTGTCCTCGGTGGCCGTGGTCGGCCTCAACATCGTCGGCTCGATCAGCGGCGTGCTGGCCCAGACGATGGGCTGGGTCGACTATTTCCTGCTGACCACGGTGATTACCCTGCCAGCGCTGGCGCTGCTGCCCTGGATCGCACGGGCGAGCCGCAACGCACCGACCTGAAATTCAGGCTTCGGACGCCGGCAGATAGACGGTGAAGGTGCTGCCTTCGCCTTGGGTCGAGTCGATCACCAGCGCGCCGCGATGGCGGTTGATCGAATGCTTGACGATCGCGAGGCCGAGGCCGGTGCCACCGAGGCGGCGCGAACGCGCCGTGTCGATGCGGAAAAAGCGCTCGGTCAGGCGCGGCAGATTTTCGCGCGCGATGCCTTCGCCGCGATCGCGCACCGACACCGCAATCGCGCGCGCCGCGCGTTCGGGATAGGCCGGCGGCGGATCGGCGGAGATGCACGCCTTGATCTCCACATCGGTGCCGTCGCGGCCGTATTTGATCGCGTTGTCGACCAGGTTCTGGAAAATCTGGCTGAGTTCGTCGTCCTGCCCGTTGACCGAGGGCAGGTCCATCGGGAAATCGACCTGGATGCGCATCCGCTTGTTGCGCGCATGGATTTCCAGCGCCTCGGCAACACGCTTCAAAATCGGGCCAAGATCGGCCCGGCCCTGCGGCCGGCTGTGTTCCGAGAGCTCGATGCGCGAGAGCGTCAGCAGATCGGCCACCAGGCGCGACATGCGCGCGGCCTGTTCATGCATGATGCCGAGGAAGCGTTCATGCGCCTCGCGATCGTCTTTCGCAGGACCCTGCAGCGTTTCGATGAAGCCCAGCAGCGCGGCCAGCGGCGTGCGCAACTCGTGGCTGGCATTGGCGACGAAATCGGCGCGCATGCGCTCGACGCGCTTCAGCTCGGTGACATCGTGCAGCGCCACCACCGCCAGCGTGCCGTCCACCGCCGGCTTGGGCAGCGGTTCGATCACCGCGCGGAACACACCGTCGGGCCCACCCGGCAAAGTGAACTCAACCGCGTCACCCGGACCACCCTGCATCGCGCGCTCGACCGCATCGAGCAGTGGCGGGTTGCGCAGCACGGTCGCAAGATCGCGCTCGCGAAGTTTTTCGCCGAACAAGGTGCGCGCGGCGCGATTGACGCGGGTGATGCGGCGTTGGGCGTTCAACAGGAATGTCGGGCCCGGCAGGCTGTCGAACAGCTGCTCATGCATATCGAGCAGGCCTTCGAGCGTGGCATCGCGCGTTTTAACCCCGCGCCGCAGCCGTTCGAGGGCGCTGACCATCGCGGCTGCGGTTTCCGTGCCGACATCCGGTGGCGTAACCTGGGCGCCATCGGCCAGGCGATTCGCATATTCGGTTGCGTCATCGAAATCGCGCACCAGTCTTCGCGCCGGGATCATAGCCAGAACGATCGCCACGACCGCGCCGATGGCGGCGATCAACACCCGCAATTCGCCCGAGATCGCAAGCGCGGCGAAGATGGCCAGAATCGGGACGACGACCCAGATGACCAGGGCGAACGCGCGGCGGAATGTCGGAGACTGGGCCATGCCTTCCGATTATCCCGGATTCGCGCCGGAGTCCATGCGCGCCGCAGGCGCAGAGGAAGGTCATAAAAGCTTCATTCCGCAGGCGACAAATCGCCAACTGGTTGAGGCTGTGTTTTCAGATGCACAGCGGGCGACGCCAGAATGATGAGCGCTTGAACACCGAAACCCGCGAGTGCCAAAAGCAGACAAATTGGTGCGCCATAGAGGCCACCGATCAATGCGCCGATGCCCGCCCCCAACGGCCGCGCGCCGAAGGTGGCCACCGTCAGGATCGCCGAGACGCGGCCCAGGAGCCGCTGTGGCGTGACCAACTGGCGCAAAGTCGTGGTGCCGATGACCCAGAGAATCGGGCCTGCGCCGATCAGGAAGAAGCTGACCATTGCCACCGCCATCGATGGCACCCAAATCGTCACGGCCATGGCGATGGCCGCGCAAAGCCCGGTGAGCGGCCCGATCGCGATGGTCATGCCGAACGGCAAACGCCGCATGATCCGGCCGGCGAACAGCGCCGCCACCAGCATCCCGCCGCCATAGGCCGCCATCGTCACGCCGACGCCTGAGGCCGACAGATGCAACGCATGCACCGCGTAAGGTACGAACACGGCCTGCTGCACGAAGAAGGCGATGTTGAACACGACGGCGGTGGCCAGAATCGGACGCAGCAGCGGATGGGCGAAGACAAAACGGCCACCCTCGGCGATATCCTGTATGGGATTTCGCGGCGGCAGCTTCGCGCGGGGCGACTCTTTCAATCCACCGAGCAAAACCGCCGCACCGCATGAAATCAGCGCGGCGATGGCAAAGGCCGCCATCGCGCCGATCCATCCCACCAGCGCGCCGCCCAAAGCGGGGCCGGCGGCATAGGCGACGCTGCGTACCAATTCCAGGCGGCCATTCGCGGCCGTCAGCCCATCACGCGCGACCAGGGATGGCACCAGCGATGGCGCCGAGACGCTGCAGGCCACCGTGCCCGTGGCGCCGACGAAACCGAAAGCGGCAAGCATCGCCACACTCAGCATATGCGCCTCGACGCTGATGATGATCCCGATAAAAGACGCCACGCGCAGGATTTCGCCGCACAGCATCAAGCGGCGCCGCGGCGTGCGGTCAGCGAGCAGACCCAGCGGAATTGCCAGGAGCAGGAACGGGAGTGTCTGCACCGCTTGAAGCAACCCGGTCTGGCTCGCGCCGGCGCCGAGCATCAGAACGGCGACGATGGGCGCGGCGGCGAGGCCGATCTGCTCGGCCGATTGCGCGGCGAGATTCGACCAGGCGAGGCGATGGAAGGCAGGCGATAGAAACGGAAGCGAGGCCATGGGCGAAATCCTGATGCGTCTGAAATCGACGCACAGGAAAGCGCGATCGGGCTTACCGCCGCACTCCGCTTCTTGATCTCAAATCGAATGCAGGATTATCAGCGCTGGCCGAAGGCTTCGGGCAAGCCGCCGGGCATTGGGTTGGCGGCGATCGCTTCGCCATGGGTCTGCTTATAGCGATCGACCTGAACCATACCCACACCACCCATCATGAAGGAGAGCAGGCAATAGCGATTGCCGGCCGTGACGGGCTCGACCTGATGGGTGATCGCGCCCGAATAGATCAGCGCGGTGCCGGCACTGGGCTTGTAGCGCTCGCCCGGAAATTCGGGGAAGGCCAGATGCCCGCCGGCGAAATCGTCGTTGAGATTGAGCGTGAGGCCGAACTCGCGATGCGAGCCGATATCGGCGTAATCGCGGTGCTTGCGGAAGTGTCCGCCTTCGTCGGCGGCATAGCGCGCCAGCAGAATGCGTTCGAGCGCCACCGTTTCGAACATGAAGTAGCGGCGCAGCTGCATGAACACACGGCGGCGCAGACGCTCCATGACCGAATCGAACAGCGGCGTGCTGGCTTCCAGCACCACGTCGCGGCGCACCTTGCGATTGGGATCGTCGACGAGGCGATATTTACCGTCGGCGTCTTTCAGCATGTAGCCGCTGCCTTCGGGCGTCGATGAATCATAGTAAGCGATCAGCCCGGCGCATTCGGCCGGGCTGAGTACGCCGGGGATCAGCAGCACCGGCGCGTGGCCGGGCTCGTTCGATTCGAGCTGCGACCGCACCGCACCCACGGCGGATGATGCAAACCCATCGGGCGTCGTGAATTCGACCACCTGACGCACGATCAGTTGCGAATCGGTGATGAATGCAGCGATGCGCACCGTATTGCCATTGGCAAGGCCGAAGGCGCGGTGCAGCGCCAGATTTGTATCCAAAATCACCGGTGCGCGATCCAACCACGATTTAACCGTGGGGTCGTCGACCGAAGCCGGATCGGCGAAAACCGGCACGACGGCAAAATCATTGGCGCGCCGGTCGCGCCGCAGCGCATCGAAACTGACAATCAATTGCGCGAGCGCCGCCTTTACCCGCGGATCCGCAGCCGTGCCCAGAAACACCAAGGCTGTCCGCAGGCCGCCGAACTGCTCGAGATTGACCTCGCCTTGCGGATGCAAACGAATGCGCACCCACGGAATCGGGTCGCCAATCGCCACGCCGGCATTGTTTAGGACAAAGCCGGAGGGGGGCAGAGACTGTTGAGGCTGCGGCATGGACATAGTCGGAGAGGACAATAGCGCCGAGGTTTTAACAAATCCTATCGCCTTCCTACAAAGACTGATCGTTCGATAAGCATCGACCCTTAGACGGCTCTCAGGGAATCTCGGGTGCCCCCTTACGGTGACAGAGAGCTTCAACTTTACGTTGAGATGATTTTATACTGAATGGAATTTCAAGCACACACATGCGCTCTTTTTTTGGGAGCGCGCGAACGGCAGCTTGGCATCGATACTTGAAGAAATCAGATATGCGCCAAATACGCCTTTCATAGCTACTTAGAAGTGTGCTGCGATAAGACTCGAGGGAAAGAAAGGAGGTTAGGTCGCTAACCGGCGCTGCAAGCGCTGGCGGTGACTATGTGCGGACCTATCGGTGCTTGATCGCGTTCCGAGGGAGGTCACCGTGCGGTGGGACGCTGGCGCAGACCGTAGGGTTGCATTCGAAGGGCGAGTCTTCGTTGAGCGGCGACGTACCGCTTTCAACGGGCGTGGGCGCGCAGCCCATGTGAGGGAGATTGTCGCTGTGCGTGATCTGTTTGGCGAGGCCATAACGCCGGCCGCACGCATCGAGAGTGCGGGTGCGACGCTGGGCGGCCACAGCCGACGCGTTGGCACATGGCATATCGACCTGCCTCATCGCAAACACTTCGTCGTATCGATCGAGATGTGCCGTCTCTTCGGCGTGCCGCCGGGTCGGCATGATGAGTCGATCGACACATTCCTCGAGCGCATCCATCCCGACGATCGGCCGATGGCAGTGGAAGCGCATCGGCGTTGCATGGTCACCGCCGAGCCCTATTCGCTCGTTTACCGCATCGTGCGCGACGCCGGCGAAATCCAATGGGTCTATTCCGAGTCGACGATCCTGCGTGATTCGGCGGGCAATCCGCGCGCGGCGACGGGCACGATCGTCGAGCTGTCGAATCGCGGCGAGTCGGCCGGCAATTCGCTGGTGCGCCTGCCCATCGGCGTCGTCAAGCTGCGGCTCAACCGCGAACATCTGGCGATCGCGCAGCGGATATCGGTTTCGGGCAGTTCGGAAATCAACCTGACATCGGGCGAAGCGATCTGGACCGAAGAAATGTTCCGCATCGCCGGGCTGAAGCCGACCGATATCGCGCCCAATTTCGAAACCTTCCTGAAGATGGTCCATGCCGAGGATCGCGAGCATGTGCGTGCGGCGATCCTGGATGACACGCGGGGCAAGATCGTTCCGCCGTTTGAGTTTCGGATCGTGCGCGGCGATGGAACCACCCGCTGGCTGAACCGCCATTCGGAGGTGGTGCGCGATGCCAGCGGCAAATCGACCGAACTGGTCGAAGTATTCCAAGACATCACCGAACGCAGGCAGATGGAAGAGGCCCTGCGGACCACCGACGAGGCCCTGCGCAACCGCAGCGAACATCTCGACATCGCTCAGCGCATCGCGCGCGTGGGCAGCGTCGATCGCGATCTGCGGACGCGCGAGTTGCGCTGGTCGGACGAGCTGTACCGGCTGCTCGGCTTTGAGCCAGGCGAAATCGAGCCATCGGATCAGGCGTTCGAAGACCGTATTCACCCCGACGATTTGTCGATCGCCCAGCGGTTGCGCAGCGCGAGTTGGCTGGGCGATATCGGCGAACCGGTCGAATACCGCCTGGTCACGCCCAGCGGTCTGGTACGCTGGGTGCAGCGCCAGGGCACGGCGTTCAAGGACGTCACCGGCGCGCCGATCCGGGTGATCACCACCCTGCTCGACGTCACCGCGCGCAAGCAGATGGAAATGGCGCTTCTGGAAGCCGCCGACAAACTGCGGCGTAGCCAGGATCACCTGCAGCGCGCCCAAAGCGTGGGCGCGATCGGCAGCTCCGAGCTCGATCTGCGCACTGGCGAAGCCTATTGGTCGGACGAGTTCTCGCGCCTTTTAGGGTACGACCCCACCGTGGTGAAGCCCAGCCTGCAGGCGTTTATGGAGCCGATCCTGTCCGAGGATCGCTCGAAGCTGATGACGCGCGACGAGATTCTGAAACACAAAGGGCTGTTGCCGCCGGTGGAAATCCGCGTGCGCCGGCCCAACGGCACGGTGCGTTGGCTGCAGCGCCAAGTGGTGGTGGTGCGCGACGCGCGGCAAAATCCGATGAGCATTCTGTTCACGCTGCAAGACGTGTCCGAGCGTCGCCATATGGAAGCGGCCTTGATCGCCTACGCCGAAGAGGTGCGCAGCAGCCGCGAACATCTGAGCCGCGCGCAAAGCGCGGGCAGGATCGGCAGCGTCGAGGTCGATCTCCGCACCGGCGCGCTGCATTGGTCCGACGAGCTTTACAACATCATCGGCCTGGACCCGAAAGTGCCGCCCAGCCTCGATGCGTTCCTGCTGACGGTTCATCCCGAGGACCGCGACAGTGTGCGGCAATCCGGCCACGCGATCATGGCCGGACGGCTGGTTGAATCGACGAAGTACCGCATCCGCTGCGGCGACGGCGATATCCGCTGGCTGCAATGCGCAACGGAATACGCCCGCGACGGCAACAATGTGCCGCTCAGCGTCGTCGCTACGCTGATGGACATCACGGAAATCCAGAAAGCGCAGAACGAGCACAACCAGCTTCAGGAGCACATGGCGCACGCGCAGAAGCTCGAATCGCTGGGTGCCTTGAGCGGCGGCATTGCGCACGACTTCAACAACCTGCTGACGTCGATTCTCGGCAGTGCGTCGCTGTTGAGCGAAGACGTCGACCTGCCCGAGTCGGCGCGGCGGCTGTCGGATGCCGTGGTCAAGGCGACGCGGCAGGGTGCGGAACTCACGCGGCGCCTGCTCTCCTTCGGCCGCCGCCAAATGCTGACGCCGGTAACGATCGACTTGAAATCCGTGGCCGTCGATCTCGATGCCATCTTGCAGCGGACGCTGGGCGAAGAGATCGAATTCGCGATCAGGCCGGCCAACAGCTTGTGGGCGATAGAGGCCGACAAAAGCCAGCTCGAGGCTGCCATCATCAATCTCGCCGTCAATGCGCGCGACGCGATGCCCGGCGGCGGGCGGCTGAGCATTGAGATGGAGAATCGCGTTTTTGACGACGCCGATCTGGCCAAACGCGCCGGCGTGGTCGAAGGCTCTTACGTCGCCGTCTCGGTCAGCGACAATGGCACCGGCATGTCGGCCGAGGTGCTGGAGCGGGCCTTCGAACCCTTCTTCACGACGAAAGACGAAGGGCGCGGCACCGGTCTCGGCCTGGCGATGGTCTATGGTTTCTGCAAGCAGTCCGGTGGTTACGCCAATATTTATTCCGAAGTCGGAGAAGGAACCCGGGTCACCATGTTTTTACCGCGCAGTGCAAAGGATACAGGAAATGTTGCCCCGGCCGCCGTCGAGGCGAAGGCCAAACCAATGGGCGGAACCGAACGCATCCTGCTGGTCGAGGACGACGAGATGGTGCGCGAATTCGTCGAGACCGCGCTGGGCCGGTTGGGGTATCGCGTGACCGCCGTAAGCGACGCGCACGCGGCGCTTGAGCATATGAACAACAGCGCGACCGTGGTCGACCTGCTGCTGACCGACCTGATGCTGCCCGGCGGTATGAACGGCAACCAGCTGGCCGCCGAAATCGCCAAGACACGGCCGACGCTGCGCGTGCTGTTCGCGTCGGGCTATACCGAGGACGCGCTGATCCGGCAGGGGCGGTTGCAGCCGGGACAGATGTTGATTCCCAAGCCCTTCGCCGGTCGTGAATTGGCGACACGTGTGCGCAAGGTGCTGGATGACTGATCGGGACTGACGCGGCCCACCGCATATCTCGCCAATCGTCACGACACTGTCATGGAAAGCGCCAATTTGAGGGGCTGACGCCCGCGCAACGTGGCGCTAGCGTGTGCGCGTCATGAGTCCCGACGCATCGTCTCCCGCCCAGCAAACGGCGATTGGTCTGGCCCGGCGCAATGCCGTGCTGTTCATCGTGGCCATCGGCACGATCAGCCTATTCGCCGATATGGCCTATGAGGGCGCACGCAGCGCCACCGGTCCGTTCCTCGCCACGCTCGGCGCCAGCGGCGCCATCGTCGGCGCCGTGGCCGGCGGCGGCGAACTCGTCGGCTACGCGCTGCGCATGCTGTCGGGCATCTTCGCCGATCGCACGCGGCGCTATTGGACCTTCGTCACCATCGGCTTCATCATCCAGCTCGGCGCGGTGCCGCTGCTGTCGCTGGCCGGAAGCTGGCAGCTGGCCGCATTGCTGATCGTGGCCGAGCGCACCGGCAAGGCACTGCGCAATCCGGCGCGCGACGCACTTCTGTCCAACGCGACCGAGGCGACCGGCCATGGCTGGGGCTTCGGCCTGCATCAGGCGATGGATCAAACCGGCGCCGTGCTGGGCCCGCTGATCGTGGCCGCGGTAATGGCCTGGCGCGGCGACTATGCGATTGCTTTCGCGATGCTGACGATTCCGGTGGTGTGCTGCTTCATCGCGCTGTTCACCGCGTGGCGGTTGTTCCCCCATCCCGAATCGCTGCGTATGAATACGGTGCGCGTGGCGACGCAGGATCTGCACCGCACCTATTGGATCGTGGTCGTGACGATGAGTCTGGTGGCAGCCGCGACCCTGGACTATTCGCTGATGGCCTTTCATTTCCAGAAGACCGGCACGCTGCCCGTGGCCTGGATTCCGGTGGCCTATGCCCTGGCCAATGCGATGCAGGCGTTCTCCGCCTTTTTCGGCGGCAAGCTGTTCGACCGGATGGGCGCGATTGTGCTCGCGGTCGCGCTCGCCCTTGCCGCTTTTGCAGCGGCTTGTGCTTTGTCGGGCAGCACGATCTTGGCCTTTGTCGGCGTCGCGCTGTGGGGGATCGGCATGGGCGCGCAGGAAGGCATCGTGCGCGCGGTGATCGCCATTTCGGTCGCCGCCGAGCGCCGCGCTTCGGCCTTCGGCACCTACAATGCCTGTTTCGGCATCGCCTGGTTCGCCGGCAGCGCGATCATGGGCCGCCTCTACGATGCCGCACCCGAAGCGGTGATGATCGTCTCGGCCGCCGGCCAATTGATCGCCGCGCTGGTGATCGGCATTCTGCTCGGCCGAACGCGCGGCCCGCGCCCGGCGCATTAGCTTCGTCTTATTTTGATTTTTCGTCATGGCCGGGCATGCGAGCGGTGCCCACGTCCGGTCATCCACGACTTTCTTGCTCAAAGACGTGGATGCCCGGCACAAGGCCGGGCATGACGAATAAAGAAAAAATGTGCGTGCGGCAGCCTATTTCTGCCGAAGCGCCTCGTGGCAGGCGAGCACGGCCATGTTGACCATGTCGGTGGTGCTGGCATCCATCGTGGTGATCTGCACCGGCTTCGCCAGGCCGGTGATCACCGGACCGATCACCGTGCCGCCGCCCAGCTTCTGCAAGAGCTTCGCCGCGATGTTGGCTGAATAGAGACCCGGCATGACGAGAATGTTGGCCGGCGCCGTCAGCCGGCAGAAGGGATAGAGCGCGAGCAACTCGCGGTCGAGCGCCACATCGGCGGCCATCTCGCCGTCGTATTCGAAATCGACGCCGCGCTGATCGAGAATATCGACCGCTTGGTGGACGCGTTCCGAATTGAGGTTCGGCGGATTGCCGAAATTCGCATAAGAGAGCAGCGCAACGCGCGGCTCGTGACCCAGCCTGCGCGCTTTGGCCGCCGTCTGGCAGGCGATGTCGGCCAGTTGTGGCGGCGTGGGCGTTTCGAGCGCCACCGTATCGGCGATGAACACCGTGCGCGAGCGGCTCACAAGGATCGTAATGCCGAAAACAAGCTGGCCCGGTTCGGGATCGATCACGCGGCGGATATCGTCATAGGCCTGGTAGTAGTTGCGCGTGAGGCCCGTGACCATCGCCGCCGCATCGCCTGCCGCCACGGCGGCCGATGCGAAGACGTTGCGGTCTTGCGTCATCAGTCGATGGCAATCGCGCAGCAGCAGGCCTTTGCGCTGCTGCCGCTCATAGAGCATGTCGGTGTAGTATTTCAGGCGATCGGAGATGCGCGCGTTGAGGATCTCGATCCCGTCCATCGAATTGCCGAGACCGATCGACTTCACCGTCTGACGCACGCGGTCTTCGCGGCCAAGCAGGATCGGCGTGCCGTAGCCAGCACTGCGGAAGGCGATCGCGGCACGGATGGTCTTCTCTTCCTCGCCTTCGGCGAAGATGACGCGCTGCGGATTGGCGCGCACCGCTTCGAAGATCGCTTGCATCGAGGCGGTGGTTGGATCGAGGCGTGCGGCCAGTTCGGCACGATAGACCTCCATATCCGCGATCGGCCGGCGAGCCACGCCCGAATCCATCGCCGCGCGCGCCACAGCCGGCGGCACCTTGTAGATCAGCCGCGGATCGAAGGGCACGGGAATGAGATAGTCGGGCCCATAACGCAGGCGGCGGCCGGAATAGGCTGCGTCGACCTCATCGGGCACGTCTTCGCGCGCCAGCGCCGCCAGCGCCTCGACCGCCGCGATCTTCATCGCGTCATTAATGGTGGAGGCGCGCACATCGAGCGCGCCGCGGAAGATGTAGGGGAAGCCGAGGACGTTATTGACCTGGTTCGGGTAGTCGGAGCGCCCGGTGGCGACGATCGCATCGGGCCGCACGGCCTTGGCCACTTCGGGTACGATTTCGGGATCGGGATTGGCCATGGCGAAGATGATCGGCTTCTCGGCCATCGCCAGAACCATCTCGGGCGTCACCGCGTCCTTCACCGACAAGCCGAAGAACACATCGGCGCCGTCCATCGCTTCGGCCAAGGTGCGTGCCTTGGTTTCGGCGGCATGGGCGCTCTTCCACTGGTTCATGCCCTCGGTGCGGCCCTTGTAGACCACGCCCTTGGTGTCGCACATGATCACGTTGCTCGGCGTCATGCCCATCGCCTTGAGCAATTCGATACAGGCGATCGCCGCCGCACCGGCGCCGTTGACCACCAGCTTGGCGGTCTTGATGTCGCGGCCGGTGATATCCAGCGCGTTGATCATGCCGGCGGCGGCGATGATCGCGGTACCGTGCTGATCGTCATGGAAGACGGGGATGTTCATCAGCTCGCGCAGGCGCTGTTCGATGATGAAACATTCCGGCGCCTTGATGTCTTCGAGATTGATGCCACCGAAGGTGGGACCCAGGAATCGCACGCAGTTGACGAACTCATCGACGTCGCGCGTATCGACTTCGAGATCGATCGAGTCGACATCGGCGAAGCGCTTGAACAAGACCGACTTGCCTTCCATCACCGGCTTGCTGGCCAGTGCGCCGAGATCGCCCAGGCCCAGCACCGCCGTGCCGTTCGAGATCACCGCGACCAGATTGCCTTTGATCGTGTAGTCGTAGGCCAGGCCCGCATCCTTGGCGATGCGCAGACAGGGCGCGGCCACGCCGGGGCTGTAGGCGAGCGACAGATCGCGCTGCGTCGTGAGCGGCTTCGAGGCGATGATCTCGATCTTGCCGGGCCGGCCGGCGGCGTGCATCGCAAGAGACTCTCGGCCGAGATCGCTGCGGGCGGTGACCTCCTCGCTGTTCGGCACCGGCGTGACCGTGCGGACCTTCGCGCCATCGATAGCGGCCGGCAACTCCCCAGACTCGGGGAACTTCTGCATGCTCACGGACGTATCCTTCCCGGACCAATGAGTCCGCCTTTGGCGACGGACGGCTCTTTTTTGCTGCACCTTTATAGTGCAGCAAAAATCCGGGAATGAATAGAGGGCGGCTCGGCTAACCCTCGGAAAACGCGGGATTTTTCTTTCGCAGTTGCGAAAAGTCAGACCAGCCGAATGAGCCTCATCCTTTGATTCGGCAGGACGTTTTTTTGCTGCACCGCGACGCGTGCGGTAACCGGACTCACTTGCCCAGGGTGAAGGGTCCACCCTTTTCGATCGCGCGCTGCCAGGCCGGACGGGCACGGTAGCGGTCCCGGAAGGCGATCAGGTTGGGATAATCCTTCAGGAAGCCGCGTGCATCGGCAGCCTCGACCACGAAGCTGAGATGGATATCGGCGGCCGACAGCTCGTCGCCGAGGAAGTAGTCCTTCCCCTCCAGCGCCTTGTCCATATAGCCGAGGTGATTGGCGATCTCGCTGGTGATGCGCGGCTTCAGTGGTGCGCCGGCTTCGCCCAGGCGCCCGACATAGAGCGCGAGCAACAGCGGCAGCATGGCCGAGCCTTCGGCAAAGTGCATCCACTGCAGGTAATCGATATAGGCAGGCAGCGCCGGATCAGGCGCCAGGCGGCCATTGCCGTATTTGCGCAGGACGTATTCGATCACCGCGCCCGACTCGGCGACGATGCGGCCGTCATCCTCGATCACCGGCGCCTTGCCCAGCGGATGCGGCCCCTTGAGTTCGGGCGGCGCCAGACGGGTTTGCGGATCGCGCTGATATTTCACCACCTCATAAGGAATCCGCAGTTCTTCGAGCAGCCACAAGATGCGCTGCGAGCGGGAATTGTTGAGGTGGTGGACGGTGATCATCAATGGCTCCTTGCCCGCTTCTGCCCGGCCGCAGGTGGGGTCAGCATATACTGGCGCGGACGGTGGTTGCCAGCTTCGGGCCCGGACCGCCGCCGCAACAAGGTTATGGGCGGGCGGAATCGCCCCGCAGGATCGACCACTGCGACGACGACCACCATTCGTCACGCGCGTTGACATCCTCGCGGGCGATACCCTCGTACTGCATCCCCAGCTTGGTCATGATGCGCTGCGAGGCGGTGTTGCCGACGCGGCAGCGCGCTGAGATGCGGTGCAGGTCGAGTTGGTCGAAGCCAAATCGAATCATGGCGCGGCCGATCTCGGTTCCGAGATTCTTCCCCGTCTGGTGCCAGGCGACGGCCCATCCCACTTCGCCGTTCCGGTGCCGCAGATTGGTGACCCGGAGAATTGCCTCGCCCACGACTTTGTCCGTCGCCTTGTCAACCGCCGCAAGGATGTAGAGGACGCGTGGCGTCGCCGTTTGCTCGCTCAGCCGGCGCTCGATGAGCGTCTGCATCGAGGCGCGCGTCGGCGGATCGATAGGCAGGTTGCGCCAATAGTCCTCGCGCTGCATGAAATCGAAGAATGCATCGGCGTCGGTAGGACGAACATCGCGGATGAACAAACGGTCGGTATCGATCACCAATCGGCCTCCCTTCGCATTGAAATCGCACTCGCACCGGCATCGGCACTCTAAGGCCCGTGGGGCACGACAGGTCTCACCCAGCCATGCTACTCTGCCCGCCTTCCACCGTCATGATCGACCCAATGGACGACGCCCCAAACCACCTAGGGCCCAATTCCGTGCCCGATATGCCAGCCAATGCGCCGCCGGTCGAGGCCGACGACTTCGCCGCCGATCTGGGCAGCCCGATGATGGTCCAGTACCTGGCCATCAAGCGCGCCCATCCCGACAGTCTGCTGTTCTATCGCATGGGCGATTTCTACGAGCTGTTCTTCGACGATGCGGTGAAGGCCAGCGAAGCACTCGACATCACGCTGACCAAACGCGGCAAACACGCGGGCGACGACATCCCGATGTGCGGCGTGCCGGTGCATTCGCACGAGGCCTATCTGTCGCGGCTGATCCGCAAAGGCTTCAAGGTCGCGGTGGCCGAGCAGATGGAAGATCCGGCCGCCGCCAAGAAGCGCGGCAACAAGAGCGTGGTCGAGCGCGCGGTGGTGCGGCTGATCACGCCGGGCACGCTGACCGAAGACGCGCTGCTCGATGCGCGCCGACACAACTACCTGGCCGCGCTGGCCGAGGCGCAGGGTGCGTTGGGTCTGGCCTGGGTCGATATCTCGACCGGCGATTTCCAATTGCAGCCGCTGGCGGTGAACGCCGTGGCCGCGGCGCTGGCGCGGCTTTCGCCCGGCGAATTGCTGGTCTCGGAAAAGCTGCTCAACCGGCCCGAACTGTTCGAGACCTGGCGCGAGTGGCGCAGCATTCTCTCGCCCCTGCCCTCGGCGCGGTTCGACTCGGAGAACGCACGGCGGCGGCTGGAGACGGTATTCGGCGTCAAGGCGCTCGACGGGTTCGGCAATTTCACGCGGCCGGAACTTGCCGCCGGCGGTGCGCTGGTCGACTACATAGAGCTGACGCAGAAGGGCAAGCTGCCGCGCATCGCCGCGCCACGCCGTCTGGCCGAAGGCGCGGTGATGGAGATCGACGGCGCCACGCGCCGCAATCTTGAACTGGTCGAGACCTTGAATGGCGAACGGCGCGGTAGCCTACTATCGACGATCGACCGCACGCTCACCGGCGCCGGCGCGCGTCTGCTGGCCGCGCATCTGGCCGCGCCGCTGACCGACCCGCAAGCCATCGGCCATCGTCACGACGCCGTGCAGTTCTTCGTCGACCGTCCAGCGCTGCGCGCCGATCTGCGCGAGCGGCTGCGCCACGTACCCGATGTGGAACGCGCGCTGTCGCGCATTTCACTCGGCCGCGGCGGGCCGCGTGACCTGGCCAATGTACGCGACGCACTGGCCGAAGCGCCGGGGCTGCGCACTTTGCTGATTGATGGCGGATTAGAAGCACCACTCGCTGGCATCCGCGCCGCCGCCGAAGGCCTGGGCGAACATATGACTCTGGTCGAACGCCTCGCGCGCGCGTTGGCGACGGAGTTGCCGCTGCTCACGCGCGACGGCGGCTTCATCGCGGCGGGCTATCACGCCGTGCTCGATGAGCAGCGCGGCTTGCGCGACGAAAGCCGCCGCGTGATCGTGGCGTTGCAGGCGCGCTACGCCGAACAGACCGGCGTGTCGGCACTCAAGATCAAGCACAACAACGTGCTCGGCTATCACATCGAAGTGCCGCCCAAACAGGCCGAACGCATGGGCGAGACCTTCATTCATCGCCAGACGATTGCGTCCTCGGTGCGCTACACCACCGTCGAGCTGGGCGAACTCGAAGGCAAGATTCGCGGCGCCGCCGACAAGGCCCTGGCGCTTGAACTCGAACTGTTCGCCGATCTGATCACCGAGGTGACGCAGCGCGCCACCGAGATCGGCCGCGCGGCGCATGCGCTGGCCGCGCTCGATGTCGCCGCGGCGCTGGCCGAACTCGCTGTCGATCGCCGCTATGTGCGGCCCATCGTCGACGACAGCGCCGATTTCGCGATCCATGCGGGGCGCCATCCGGTGGTGGAGGCGATCTCCGACGCGCCCTTCGTCGCGAATGACTGCGATCTCACGCCCACGCAACGCTTGTGGCTGCTGACCGGCCCCAACATGGCAGGTAAGAGCACCTTCCTGCGCCAGAACGCACTGATCGCGATTCTCGCCCAGATGGGTAGCTTCGTGCCCGCCGAAAGCGCGCGCATCGGCGTGGTGGATCGCCTTTTCTCGCGCGTGGGCGCGGCCGACGATCTGGCGCGCGGCCGTTCGACCTTCATGGTGGAGATGGTGGAGACGGCGGCCATCCTCAATCAGGCGGGACCGCGCGCGCTGGTGATCCTCGACGAGATCGGCCGCGGCACAGCGACCTTCGATGGTCTCTCGATCGCCTGGGCGGTGGTCGAGCATCTGCACGCCGCCAATCGATGCCGGGCGTTGTTCGCCACCCATTATCACGAACTCACATCGCTGGCCGCGAAACTGCCGGCGCTCTCCTGCCATTGCATGCGCGTCAAGGAATGGCAGGGCGAGGTGGTGTTCCTGCATGAGGTGGGACCGGGCACCGCCGACCGCAGCTACGGCATCCATGTCGCGCGCCTGGCCGGCCTGCCCAGCGCCGCTGTCGAACGCGCGGAGGAAGTCCTGCGCACTTTGGAGAGCGGCGAACAGGCCGGCGCACTCGCACGCCTCGCCGATGACCTGCCCCTCTTCGCCGCCGCCCGGCCTGCGTCTTCGGGACATACGACCGCCGCCACCCGCGGCCCGAGTCCCGCCGAGCAGCTTCTGGCCGAATCGAATCCCGATTCGATGTCGCCCAAAGAAGCGCTCGACCTGCTCTATAGGCTCAAAGGGCTGGCGGGTTAGTTCTTTTTGGGCGGCGTCTTGCAGCGCTGATAGAAGCCCATGCTCGGCATACTGGCCCAGCCCTCGACGAGATCGAGCCCATTCATCCTCAGGATATCGACATTGAAATGACCGCTCTCGTACTCCGCATCCCAGTCGAGCGCCTGGAAGGCGCCGACGGGGCCGTCGTGCATTTCGAAAAAGATTGGGCGAGGCTTGTCCTTGCCCATCTGACTGGTTGTAGCGGTCAAAATCAGGCGATCGTTCACGCGCGCGCATTTGCCCTTGATGCCCCATGAGCCCCGTAGAGCAGCCGGAACGGCTTTGTAATCTTTGTTGCGTGGATCAAGTATGACGGTGCTGCAGGTGTCACGCCCCCAATCCCAGACCTGCCCTAGATTGTATTTTTCAACTTTGGCGTCTTTGTCATTATCCCATGGCTCTGAGAACCAGATCGCGATGCCTGGACGGTAGAGCAATAGTCCTAAATACTTGTCGCGAAACAAATCCTCCGGCACCGCCTCTGCGATAGCCTTTTTGACGTGTGCCGTGATGACGCGATCGTAGTCTGAGCTCCAATCCTTGCGGTCGAGTCGGTCGCCGAAAGCTTTATCTCCGACCCTATCGTTCAGGCACGCCACGATGTCGAGCGGTGGTTCGCTGTGCTTGACGACCCAAGCGCGATCATCTTGGGCGATCGCCCTTTGCCAGAGCGCGAATGATTGGAGATCATCTGCATCCGGTTTCATGATGTCCGACGTTTTGGCCATCGCCGCGCCGACAACAGACAGAGACAGCGCGATAAACAGGGCAGAGCGACGCATGAATGCGGCAATCACGGGTAGACTCCGTTGGTGAACATGGCCTTCTCGGCGTCGCGCCGATTTTTCAGCGCATGCGGATCCTTTCCGGCGCGCGTCCAATCATCGAACGCGTTCGCCGCGCCGTCATAGTCGCCTTGGTTGAGCAGCCGAAGCAAGGTCGAGCCTGCAAAGGCCGTGGTGCCCTCGTTATAGGAGAATGACGCCAGGGCATCGAATTGCGATTGGGTCAACGGCACGTTGACGTAGTCGTTGATTGTCTTTTCAACATCACCGATATCGCCGTCGAACAAATCCTGCGCTTTTTCGGACGTGATGCCGTTGGGATAGGATTCGTCTTTTCGAATCTTATGACCAAACCCGATGGTCGGGTGGTTCGCAATGTCGCCATAGGGCTTGAGATTGGGGCGACCGCCAATCGTCTCGTGGCTCTGGATGAATTTCCGCCCCGCCGCACTCAGCGTCCACCGGCCTTTCGCATCGCGTGGCTCGCTCGCCACGTCCGGATTGCCTTTCGTGAGCGTCGGGAATTCGGCTTGTACCAGAGCGATGGCGGCGAGTGACCGGTCGCCGCGATTAAGCGCTCTGGCTATCGTGGCGAGACTTTCCATCCGCCACCCGATCCGGGCCGAAGACCCGGAGGCTTTGGCGAGCGCGCCATCAAGATCGCGCTCGGACCGCGGCCGCCACTGACGGCCAACGCGCTCAAGAAGCGGCAAGCCATTCCCCAGAAACGCACCGTCCTCGCTGAGAAACGGGCTGAAGCCATCAGGCTGGCCGCGCGCCAGGCGGAATTCACGAATTGGGGCTTCAGGCATAGGATGACCTCCCTTTCTTGCCATCTTCCTTTAGTCCAGACCTGGCGGAGACAAATCCTGATGCGAGGCCGCTCGACGCAAAGGGTTGCCGGACGAGGTCGGTTCGGCTCGCTACAACCCCTGATCGGCCGTCCAGATCGTAACAATCAGAAGAACTTTCGTGCCCGGCTTACCTTTCGCGTCGAACGGCCCGAACCAGACTTCACCATCGCCCATCATCACATTGCCCATCTCCTTAAGCAGGCAATCGGGTCGGGTGTGCCGGATGGCAAAGATGGTGTTGTAGATGAAGAGCTTGTCGAATTTTGCCAGAAACTCGGCGCGGCTTCTGATGAAGAGCGTTTTCTGGTAGGCACCAAATGAATATCTCATCGGGTAGTGCGTATGGTCCGCGAACCACTCGCGATCGTCATGCTCCATTGCTTGCTGCATATCCCGCGCGAAAGCGACGTCTTTCTTGGATATGTCGGATTGATCGCCGTGGGGGCATGCAGGTTGAGATGATGCCGCCCCCGATCCCAAACAGGCCGCTGCGAACAGACCCGCAAACAAGAGTGCACGATACATTGCCGTTCCTCCTATCGACTGGAGCGATTAAGCGGACGAGCCGATCTCATCACTTCGTTCCGCTTCTGAATAGCGCTTGCTCGTCATCGCGCCGGTTCTTCAAGCCTTGCACGTATTTTCCCTCGCTGTAGGTCCAGTCGCCGAATCGATCAGCAGCGTCACCATAGTCGCCAGCGTTCAGTGCCTGCAAAAGCGCCGAGTTCCGGAAACGACCTGATCCGATATTGAAAGTCAGCGACACCAGCGCGTCGTATTGCGGCTGGGTTAGTAGCACTTTCACACTGGTCTGGACCGCGTGCTGGGCATCGGCGATGTCGTCCATGAACATCGTCTCCGCGTCGCTTTCGCTGATGCCATCGGGGAAGAAGGATTGCGACGACAATTTCCGCCCGAAGCCGATCGTGCGGTTCTTCTTGTCTTCGCCTGGATACTCCTGCGACTCAAACTCGCCCTTCCTATCTTTCTTGCCTTCGTACTGGCGGATAAATTTCTTCCCGCTGTCGCTGATCGACATCGACGCAGCAGGCGATGCGGTCCACTCGCCGCTTTGCTTTCCGTTGCCGGGTAAGACGCGCGCTTCAGTCTTCGCCGCAGTCCCATCCTTGGCGAGCCGCGTCGGTAGTTCGGCCTGCACTAGGGCAATGGCGGCAAGCGACCGATCGCCGCGATTGAGTGCTCTGGCGATGGTCGCGAGACTTTCCATCCGCCATCCGATCCGGGTTGAGGACCCGAAGGCTTTGGCCAGTACGCTATCAAGATCGCGTTCGGTCCGCGGCCGCCACTGATGGCCGACGCGTTCGAGAAGCGGTGTGCCATCCCCGAGAAACGCACCATCCTCACTGAGAAACGGGTTGAGTCCGTCGGGCCAGCCACGGGCCAGACGAAATTCGCGGATCGGGGCTTCGGGCATGGAACCTCCCAGAAGTTGTGGAAAATAACGGGAACATCGTAACTATATTATGCGATAAATGCAATAATTTCACTGCAACCAATAGGCGCTTCACCTTTCCTGTCATCTTCCCTTAACATTGCCCAAAATTTGGGCAGGCTTTCGGGCGGTTGAACCCGGCCAGCACAGCTCAATACAACGAAAACGAACCGCGCCGGACGTGAGGTCCGGTGCCTTGGGAGGATTGCATCGATGACCGTCACCAACCCGTCGCCGGGCCTCTATAACGAGGATCTGGCGCCTGCGGCCCAACGCAACTGGGGCCCATTCAGCATTTTCAACGTCTGGACGTCGGACGTGCACAGCCTGTGGGGCTATTACCTGGCCGCCAGCCTGTTCCTGCTGTGCGGCAACTTCATCAACTTCATCATCGCCATCGGCATCGGCTCGCTGGTGATCTATGTCCTGATGAGCCTGGTGGGCAAAGCCGGCGTGCGCACGGGCGTGCCCTATCCGGTTCTGGCGCGCGCGTCGTTCGGCGTCTGGGGCGCCAATATCCCCGCCCTGGTGCGCGCGATCGTCGCCTGCTTCTGGTACGGCGCGCAAACGGCCGCCGCCTCGGGCGCGATCGTTGCGCTGCTGGTGCGCAATGACGTGCTGGCCGATTTCCAGAAGAACTCGCACCTGCTCGGCCACACGACGCTGGAAGTGATCTGCTTCGTCGTCGTCTGGGCGCTGCAGCTTCTGATCATTCAGCGCGGCATGGAAACCGTGCGCAAGTTCCAGGATTGGGCCGGCCCCGCCGTATGGGTGATGATGCTGGTCCTGGCGATCGTCCTCGTGATCAAGGGTGGCCTGTCGTTCGGCGGATCGATTCCGAAGGACGTGCTGCTGAAGAGCACGGCCGATGCCGGCATTCCCGGCGAGCCCGGCTCGTTCTCGGCGCTGCTGGCCGTGGCCGCGACCTGGGTCACCTATTTCGCCGCGCTCTACCTCAACTTCTGCGACTTCTCGCGCTATGCGCCCGACGAGGCGAGCGTGCGCAAGGGCAATATCTGGGGTCTGCCGGTGAACCTGATCCTGTTCTCACTGGTGGCGGGCGTCACCACCACGGCAGCCTTTGCAGTGTATGGCGAAGTGCTGATCCACCCCGACCAGATCTCGGCCAAGTTCGAAAGCTGGTTCCTGGCGCTGATCGCCGCACTGACCTTCGCGGTGGCCACGCTCGGCATCAACGTGGTGGCGAACTTCGTCTCGCCGGCCTTCGACTTCGCCAACGTCTTCCCGCGACAGATCAACTTCAAAAGAGGTGGCTATATCGCAGCGATCATCGCCCTGGTGCTCTATCCCTTCGCGCCCTGGGAAGGTGGTGCGGCGGCCTTCGTCGGCGGCATCGGCGCCACGATGGGACCGATCTTCGGCGTGATCATGGTCGACTACTATCTGATCCGCAAAGGCGTCGTCGACGTCAACGCGCTCTATCAGGAGCACGGCGCCTATCGCTATCAGAATGGTTGGAGCGTGGCGGCTTTCGCGGCGGCCATCATCGGCGCGATCTTCTCGACGATCCTGCCGAATTTTACCACCGTGCTGCCCGACTGGTGGGGCATCTATGGATGGTTCTTCGGCGTGATCATCGCCGGCGCGGTCTACTACGTGATCGCCTCGGCAATGCCAAACCTGGTACGTAAGTCGGCCTAACCGCTTCCGTCACCCAATACACCCCGCGCATTCGCAAGAGTGCGCGGGGTTTTCTTTTAGTGACTCGGCTTATGCGGCGCGGTCCAAATCGCCTGCGCTTCGTCGCGGCAGACGAACACGCGATCGAGCGATGCGCCGCCGATGCCGCGATCGCCATGCAGATAGAAACCCTCGGGCAGATCGATGCGGATCACCGTGTCATTGGGGCAATGATGCCGGGCCTCTTCGACACTGCCGAACAACGGCAACCGCGGCGGGGTGGCGGCATCCTCGGCTGCGATGGCCAGGCGCGGCACCACGACCGCAAACCCAATCGCAAGACCGATTGATGCTGCGCGGCCCATCCTCACGTCATCGGCAGGGCGACGTATTTCTTATAGCCGGGCCGCTCCAGCAGCCGCTCGAACCAAGCGCGCAGATGCGGTTGGCTCGGCCGTTCGATCGGCAGATTGAACCAGCGCCATGCCGCGATGCCGATGGGGATATCGCCGACGGTGAAATGCATGCCGGCCACGAAATCGCGCGCAGCGAGGTGACGATCCAGGATGTCGAAGGCGTTCGCCGCCGACTTGCGCGCGGCTTCGATCGCGGTCAGATCGCGCTTCTCGGGCGGCGTGCGCACCAGCCCGCCGAACAAGGTCGTCATAGAGGGAGTGAGAGTGGTGAGCTGCCAATCCATCCAGCGCTCGGCCTCGGCCCGCTTGGCCGGTATGGTCGGCAGCAGCGTGACCGTTTCGGCCTTGGCATTGCCATACTGCCCGGCCAGGTAGCGCAGAATGCTGTTCGATTCCCACAGCACCAGACCGTCGTCCTCGATGGTCGGCACCAGCGAGTTGGGATTGAGGGCGAGATATTGCGGCTCCTTGGTGCCGCCGAACGGGCCGCCGATATCGATGCGTTCAAAAGGCAGGCCGAGTTCCTCGGCACCCCACAGCACCTTTTGCACATTGGACGAATTGGCCCGGCCCCAGATCTTCAGCATCGCGGCGCTCCCTCGACAATCGTTCTTGTGATCGCGCAAGCGTGGCAGCGAGGGCCCGTCTTGTCGAGATGCGCCTTGTCGAGAACTGGGTTTGCAACCCCTTGTTGCAAAAATCGGTTCCGGTTATGTTCGTAACCGCCTGGACGTCATGTGATCCGGCCTTTGGGGGAAGCATGATCCGCCTGCCGATATCGGCCCGCCACGCCACCCTGTGTGGTGCGATCATCCTCGCGATTTGCAGTTTCGCGCTGCCGACGCTGGCTGCGCGACCCCTGCGGACCACACCCGGAATCTTAGACGATCGCTACAGCGCGGCGATCGTAATCAACGGCCTCGAGACCGCGGTCGGCGGCCAGCCGGGCTGGAGTTTCGATTGGTTCTTGCGCAGCAGCGTTGGCAGGCAGGGCGATCATTCGACGCAATATCAGATTTACTTCTCGTCGACTTTTTCCAAGCCGCGGCCGCTCTTCACCATGGCGGCGAGCGATCAGGCGCAGAACCTGCCCGTGGTCAAAATTGTCAGGTTGGAGACGTGCAGCCATCCCGGCTGCCGGCAGCAACAGGATATCGGCATCGCTATCGACGAACAGATGTTGGTCGGCCGCAAGGACACCGGTTTCTCCGTGAAGATCAGCGCACGTGACGGCACCGATCAGATCATCACGGTCACGCCTGCGCTGATCCATGCGCAGATCGATGCCACCAACCAGGTTCTGGCGTCGTTCCATATGCCGCCGATCGGCGTGGTGATTATGCCGGCACGGACGCCGTCATCCGGTGACTCTGCGGCTCACGCTGCGGCAACGACGCCCGATCGCCAGCTGGGCTTGCATGTCGACAGCGATATGGTGACGGTTCCGAACGCACAAGAACGTGGCCTCAAGGTGCTGCGCACCGAGCCGGGCACCATCGCCGAACAGGCCGGGTTGTTGCCGGGCGATATCATCACCGCCTGCGATGGCGTGCCGATTCTCAGTGCCGAAGATTTCGGACGAAAGACGAGCGCGATCCGCGCCCATGGCAGCGTGACGGTGCAGGTCTATCGTCCGTCGACCAAGACCGAATCGACCTTCATCCTAGGCCGCTGAGCGCGTCATCACTGCGGCGAAAAAGCCGTCGGTGCCGTTGCGCGCGGGCGTGAGCCGCAGATAGGGGCCATCGACCGGGCAAGTGCCGCCAACGCTTTCCGCCCAAGCATCCTGCAGCGGCGTCACTGCGAAATTGGGATGCGCGGCGAGGAAGGCATCGATCTGCGCCTCGTTCTCCTCGGTGAGTAGCGAGCAGGTGACATAGACCAGCCGCCCGCCCTTTTTCACCAGCCGCGCCGCGTTGGCGAGGATCGCGGCTTGCGTCTGGATCAGTCGCGCGAGATCATCTTGGGTCAGGCGCCAACGCGCATCGGGATTGCGGCGCCAGGTGCCGGAGCCGGTGCAGGGCGCATCGACCAGGACACGATCGATCGTCGAGGCGCGGCGCTTGATCCAGGGATCGCCCTCGGGGGCGAGCACATGCCGTGTGGTATTGAACACGCCGGCGCGGCGCAGGCGTTCGGCAGCGCGATCCGAGCGGCGCTTGTCGATATCGAGTGCAGCCAGCCGCCCCTTGTTCTCCATCTGCGCGGCGATCGCCAGCGTCTTGCCGCCCGCACCAGCGCAATAGTCGACCACTGATTCGCCCGGCTTCGCACCCAAGAGCAGCGCCGCGAGTTGCGATCCTTCGTCCTGGACTTCGACCAGTCCGCTTTTGAAAACCTCTTGCGCCGAAAGTTGTGTGCGCGCTGACAGGCGCAAGCCCACCGGCGAAAACGGCGTCGGCTGCGGATGAAGGCCCTCGGCGACGAAACCGGCGATGGCGTCCTTGCGCGTGCCTTTCAGCGTGTTGACGCGCAGATCGACCGGCGCCGCATCGAGCAGCGCCGTCATCTCGGCATCGAGCGACACGCCGAACAGCGCCTGAAAGCTCGGCGTCAGCCATTCGGGAAACTCGCCCTTCACCCACGGCGCCATGCCGCGATGAACGAGATTCTGCCCGGCGAGTTCGCCGATCAGCGCACGCTCATCGCCCGAGAGTCTTTCAGGCGCGTGTTCCTGGCCGGTGAACAGTTCGGAAATTTCGGTGACCGGCAATTTCGCGTCGAGCACGAGATCGGCAATCAATCGGCGTCGCGCATCGAGCGGCGCATGTTTGCCGGTCAGCCACCAATCGAGCCGCGCGCGCCGGCGCAGCAGACCCCAGAGCTGCAGCGAGATCCAGCGGCGATCCGACGAGCCGATATAGCGCCGCTGCCGGAAATAAGATGACGCGACCTGATCGGCCGGCGCGCGTGCCTGATCGACCGCATCGGTCACTTCGAGCACCGCCTGAAAACGCGCGGAGGGGTTCATGAGCTCACCGCCCTTATACGATTCGTCATGGCCGGGCTTGACCCGGCCATCCACGACTTTCTAGCGGCACCAAAGACGTGGATGCCCGGATCAAGTCCGGGCATGACGCAATTAATAGACACCGATGTAAACCTAATCGCCGACGCGGTAGTTCGGCGCCTCGCGCACGATCGACACGTCGTGCACATGGCTTTCGCGCAGGCCCGCGTGGGTGACGCGGCGGAACTGGCAGTGGCCCTGCATCTCCGCGATCGAGGCGTGGCCGGTATAGCCCATGCCCGCGCGCAAGCCGCCGACCAGCTGATGGATCACCGCGCCGACCGGGCCTTTATACGGCACGCGCGCTTCGATGCCTTCGGGCACCAGCTTCAAGGTCTCGGTGACTTCGGCCTGGAAATAGCGGTCGGCCGAGCCGCGCGCCATCGCGCCGATCGAGCCCATGCCGCGATAGTATTTGTAGGAGCGGCCCTGATAGAGAAACACCTCGCCCGGCGCTTCCTCGGTGCCGGCGAAAAGCGAGCCGATCATCACCGCCGACGCGCCGGCCGCGATGGCTTTGGCAATATCGCCTGAATATTTGATGCCGCCATCGGCGATCACCGGCGTGTTGCTTTTCGCGGCGGCTTCGGCGGCTTCGAGCACCGCGGTCAATTGCGGCACGCCGACACCCGCCACCACGCGCGTGGTGCAGATCGTGCCCGGGCCGATGCCGATCTTGACCGCATCGGCACCCACATCGATCAGCGCCTTGGCGCCGTCGCCGGTGGCGACATTGCCGGCCATGACCTGGGTGTAGTTGGTCAGTTTCTTGATCTCGCGCACGGCAGCCAGCACGCCGGCGGAATGGCCGTGTGCCGTATCGACCACGATCAGATCGACGCCGGCATCGAGCAGCGCCTCGACGCGCGCGATTCCGTCTTTACCCACGCCCGTCGCCGCACCGACGCGCAGCCGGCCGCGTTCGTCCTTACAGGCGTTCGGATAGGCCTGCGCCTTCTCCATATCCTTGACCGTAATCAGACCGATGCAGCGATAGGCATCATCGACCACCACCAGCTTCTCGATGCGATGCTGGTGGAGCAAGCGCCGCGCCTCTTCCGGCGGCACGCCTTCGCGCACGGTGACGACGTCCTTCGTCATCAGCGCGCTGACCAATGTGTTCGGATCGGTGGCGAAGCGGACATCGCGGTTGGTGAGGATGCCGACCACCTTGCCGCTTTTCTCGATCACCGGCACGCCGCTGACCTTGTGATGGGCCATCAGCGCATGCGCCTCAGCCAAGGTCTTGTCGGGATTGATGACGACCGGATTGACCACCATGCCCGATTCGAAGCGCTTCACCCGGCGCACTTCCTCGGCCTGGGCGACGATATCGAGGTTCTTGTGGATGATGCCCATCCCACCGGCCTGGGCCATGGCGATGGCGAGACGCGATTCGGTGACCGTGTCCATCGCCGAAGATACCAGCGGGATGCCGAGCTCGATCGTGCGCGTGAGCTTGGTTCGCGTATCGGTCTGAGTGGGGAGGACTGACGAGGCGGCTGGAACCAGGAGCACGTCGTCGAACGTAAGCGCTTCCTCGATCCGCATGCCAACCTCCGGCGCCGCGCGCCCTAAAGTGAGTTGGCGACGCTGTTTACACCGAAAGGGTGCACATCACAAGAGATGCATGGGAGCCCTGCGCGCGTCGCGCGTTACAGGGAGATAAAGTAGGCGGGGCAGCCAATCGTCACCGTTCTGTCGCGCCCAAAATGTCGAGCGCGGGCTGACGCTGGCAACCAAGGCAGCTATAGTCGGATCGGGTCCGCCGCTTTTGGGGAATGGCCGTGAATCTTGAATTTCTTCACTGCAAAGTGACCAAAACCGGCACCGGCAAGCATGGCACCGCGCCGCGCGGCACGGTGCTGTTCGTCCATGGCGCCTATTGCGGCGCCTGGATCTGGGCCGACACCTTCCTTCCGTATTTCTGCACCCAGGGCTGGAACAGCTATGCGGTCAGCCTGCGCGGCCATGGCGGCAGCGGCGGCACACTGGCCTGGTCAACCCTGTCGGACTATGTCGACGATATCGAGGCCGCCGTGGCCCATGTGGGCGAGCCGGTGGTGCTGATCGGCCATTCCATGGGCGGGCTGCTGGTGCAGCATTACCTGGGCCGCAAGGGCAAGGCCGAGGGCGTCGAGGCGGCGGTGTTGCTATCCTCCGTGCCGCCATCGGGCGTTGCGTCCTCGGCGATGCACATGTCGCTGATCGCACCGGACCTGTTGTGGCAGCTGGGCGTGCTGCAGACGCTCGGACCCGAGGCGGTCTCGCCGCATGTGATCCAGCGCGCCTTCCTGTCGTCGGAAACGCCGCTCGAGGCAGTACGCAAGCTGCTGCCGCGGCTGCAGCAGGAATCGCAACGCGTCGCCGCAGAATTACTCGCGCCGGCCCAGCCGACGCCGCCCTCGATCTCTGAGCGTCCGCCGATCCTGGTGATGGGCGGCGATGCCGATGCCTTCATGCCGGTCTCGGCGTTTCGCGAGGCGGCGACCTATTGGAGTGCCGACATCAACGTGCTGCACGGCGCACCGCACGGCATCATGGTCGACACCGCCTGGTGGCAGCCGGCGGCGGATGCAATCCTGGAATGGTTGGCGGCGAAGGCTTAGACGCTTCCCAATACCGTCATGCCCGGCCTTGTGCCGGGCATCCACGTCTTTCTAAAAGCACAAACCACGAAGGCACGAAGATACTAAAGGGCACGAAGATGATTGCTTCGTGCTCTTCGTCTTCCTTCGCGCCTTCGTGGTGAATTAAGACGTGGATGGCCGGGACAAGCCCGGCCATGACGGACTTTTTTGAAAGAGCCGCTACGAACTACAGTAACCCCGCCTTCTGCTGCGCGGTGAAGTAGGCGATCGTCTTTTCGAGGCCTTCTTCCAGGGTCACCTTCGGTTCCCAACCGCCGAGCTTGGCCTTGGCCAGCGTGATATCGGGCTTGCGCTGCAGCGGATCGTCTTCCGGCAGCGGCTTTTTGATCAGCTGCGACTTGCCACCGATCTTGGCGAGAACCATCTCGGCCAGTTCGCGGATGGTGAGCTCACGCGGATTGCCGATATTCACCGGGCCGGTGATCTCGTCCTGATTCATCAGGCGGATCATGCCTTCGATCAGATCGTCGACATAACAGAACGAACGCGTCTGGCTGCCTTCGCCATAGATGGTGATCGGCTCGCCCTTCAGCGCCTGGACGATGAAGTTCGACACAACGCGGCCGTCGTTCGGATGCATGCGCGGACCATAGGTATTGAAGATGCGCATGACGCGGATTTCGGTTTTGTGCTGACGGTAATAGTCGAAGAACAGCGTTTCGGCGCAGCGCTTGCCTTCGTCGTAGCAGGCGCGCGGGCCGATCGGGTTGACGTTACCGCGATAGTCTTCGGTCTGCGGATGCACGGTCGGATCGCCATACACTTCCGAGGTCGAGGCCTGCAGGATGCGCGCGCGGGTGCGCTTGGCCAGGCCCAGCATGTTGATCGCGCCATGCACCGATGTCTTCGTGGTCTGCACGGGATCGAACTGGTAGTGCACCGGCGAGGCCGGACAGGCGAGGTTGTAGATCTGATCGACCTCGACATAGAGCGCGAAGGTCACATCGTGACGCATCAACTCGAAATTCGACTCGGTCAACAGATGCGCGACGTTGGCGCGGCGCCCGGTAAAGAAGTTGTCGACGCACAAAACTTCGTGGCCTTCGCGCACCAGACGTTCGCACAGATGCGAGCCGAGAAAACCCGCGCCGCCGGTGACCAGGATTCGTTTCTTTATTGCCATGGAAGGCCGTGCCTTTCGTGATCAAAAACGCGCCGCGACACTAATCGCCACCCTTGGTGATAGCAAGCCAGGGGTTAACGCGCTGATAACGGCGTAACCCTTTGGGAAAAATATGACTTTTGGCCTACTCGGCGGCCTTGCCAACCGCAAAGCTGCGCATCTTGCCCGGATTGAGCAGGCCCATCGGGTCGACCTCGTGCTTGAAGCTGACCTGATCGCCGGGCACGCGCTTGTGCCTGGAACCGTCTTCGACCGTCACTACGTGGGGATTGGCGATCAGCACGCCATGGGCCTCGTGATAGGCCATGATCTCGTTCAGCCGCTCGGCGGTGGTGTAGCGCACCACTTGCAGCGCGGAATTGGTGATCGCGCCGTCGAAGCGGATGAACTCGGCATGCATCATCACCTCGTCGCCGAAATGAGCGCGCATCTCTTCCATCGCTTCGAGATTGCGGCCGATCGGGAAGAGGCTTTGCAGATAGGTGAAGTTGTAGCGGTCCTTCTTCAGCACCTGCAGCGTGGTGTGGTTCCAGGTGAATTCGAACAACGGCGTGCGCTCGGGATCCATCTCGGCGGCCACGGCGTCTTCGTCATAGATCAGCCGGCCGCCATGCTGCGCCGTGAGATCGTCGATACAGACGCGGCCGGCGGGAGAGACCATGGCAATGACGATCGCCTTGCCCTCGGGAATGATGCCGGCAAGCTGCTTGAAATAGGACGGCAGCGGCCAATCGATAGCGGTGACCAGCTTCTTTTCGATCGCCTGATGATTGGCAAGATCCTGGCCGAAATGCGCGGCGGCGGCATAGGTGTCGAATTCGATCACCAGATCGCGCCAGGGGATCGCCGGCTGGAGGGGCAATTCGAGTTCGGTGACGATGCCGGTCGCGCCATAGGTGCGGTTGATCAGATTGGTGCGGTCGCCCCTCAATTTGACGATGCGCGGCTTGTCTTCCAGGGTGACGACGCGCGCACCGATCAGATTGCCGCGTTCGCGCAACCCGCCCCAGGTGACCGAACCGACCCCGCCCGATCCGCCGCAGATGAAGCCGCCGATGGTGGCGGTGCGCTTGGTGGAGGGGAACATGCGCAGCTCCCAGCCCTGGGGGCGCAGTTCGCGGTCGATCTCGGTCATCTTCTTCCCGCACTGCACGCGCAGGATGCCGTCCTTGACCGAGAGCACTTTGTCGAGCGCCAGCAGCTCCATCACCACACCGCCGGCCAGCGGCATGGCTTGGCCGTAATTGCCGGTGCCGGCGCCGCGCTGGGTGAGGGGCACGCGATGTTTCGCACAAGCTGCGGCAATGCGGACGATGTCGTCCTCGTTGCGGGGCTGGACGATCAGATCGGCGGTCAGGTCTTTCAGCTCGGCCTTGAGGATCGGGCTGTACCAATAGAAGTCGCGGCTTTTCAACTTCACCAGGGCGGGATCGTCGATAATGGGAATATCGCCAAGATCGGCTTTGAAACCCGCCGTTACGCTGACCCGGTCGGTCACGCATGTCTCCCTTGTTGAACCCCGACCAGACTAGCCGAATGACCCCGGGAGCGGTATAGGGGAGGCCTTGCCATCGCGCTGAAAAGCACCCACCAGACCAAAGGAAACGCCATGCCCCTGACAATGCACCAGGCCGCCGTGACCCCGACATTGAAGATGCTCGCCACCCTGGACCGGCTGTTGGATAAAGCCGCCGCCTATGCCACGGCCCGCAAGTTGGACGAGCCGAAGCTGCTGCAGGCGCGCCTCTACCCCGACATGCTCCCTCTGGTGCAGCAAATCCAGATTGTCAGCGATACGGCCAAGGGCTTGGTCGGGCGCCTGGCCGGCAAAGAGGTTCCGAGCTTTCCCGACACCGAGACCACGATCGCGGAACTGAAGGCGCGCCTGGCCAAGACCGCCGATTTCATCAAGGGATTGCAGCCCTCCGATTTCGACGGCGCCGAAACGCGCACTCTGACTCTGCCGATCGGTGGCGGAAAGACCATGGAGATGTCGGGGCTCGACTTCGTGCTCGGCCGCGGCACCGCCAACTTCTATTTCCACGTGGTCACCGCCTACGACATCATGCGCCATATCGGCGTCGAGGTCGGCAAGCGCGACTATCTGGGCTGATCGAGACGCAGGGGCGAACAAGGCCGAACCCATGGGCGGCAAACCGTTTCCCTTCAACCGCGGCGGCGTTGCCTTCGTTCATGATCTGATCATGACGGCGGCGTCGCTGCCGCTGTCGCTCTGGCTGCGTGTCGGCAGCCATGCCGGCGGCGGGTTGTGGGATAGCGAGCGGCTGATCCGCGGCATGGTGGTGTTCGTCGCGGTGTCGGCCGTCGTGTTTCTGAGCCTGCGCCTCTATCGCGGCGTGTGGCGCTACGCGTCGGTTGACGATCTGGTGGCGCTGGTCCGCGCCGTCAGCCTGGCGATCGTGATCTTCATCCCGATCCTGTTCCTGGTGACGCGCCTCGAGGATTTCCCGCGCTCGTTGCCGATTATCAACTGGTTCGTGCTGATCGCGTTGCTGGGCGGTCCGCGTTTCCTCTATCGCGTCGCCAAGGATCGCCGCGCCACCCGCGATGCCGCCGTGGGCAATGATCGGCGCGTGCCGGTTCTGTTGGCCGGCGATGGTGATGGCGCCGAGCATTTCATCCGCGCGATGAAAAGCCCCGATGCCGGCTATCGCCCCGTCGCCATCCTGTCGCCCAAGGGCAACCGCGTCGGCTTGCGCATCCACGATGTTGAAGTGCTGGGCACGCTGGACACACTGCCCGAAGCCGTCAAGCATCTGCGCACGCGCGGCCAGGCGCCGGAACGCGTGATCCTGACCGAAGAACATATGGACGGCGCGGCGGTGCGTCAGCTGCTCGACGCTGCAGATGCAGCGGGCCTGACCTTGGCGCGCCTGCCGGGATTAAACGAGCTCAAAGGCGGCGTGAGCGATGCCAGCGCGGTGGCGCCGGTGGCCGTCGAAGACTTGCTCGGTCGGCCGCAAGCGGTGCTTGATCGCAGCGCCATGCGCGCGTTGATCCGCGGCCGCCGCGTGCTGGTGACCGGCGCGGGCGGCAGCATCGGTTCGGAACTGGCGCGCCAGATCGCCGATGCCGCGCCAGCCAAATTGGCGCTGCTCGATAGCAGCGAGTTCGCGCTCTACACGATCGACCGCGAGATCGCCGGCCGCCAGTCTGATTTATGGCGCGAGGCTTTGATCGGCGACGTGCGCGACCGTGGCCGCATGGCCGATGTGATGACCGCATTCCAGCCGGAACTGGTGTTCCATGCCGCCGCGCTGAAGCATGTACCGCTGGTCGAAGCCAATCCGATCGAAGGCGTGCTGACCAACGCCGTGGGCACGCGCATCGTGGCCGATGCGGCGCTGGCGGCCGGTGTGCGGCTGATGGTGCTGATCTCGACCGACAAGGCCGTGAACCCGTCCTCGATCATGGGCATGGCCAAGCGCGCGGCCGAAACCTATTGCCAGGCGCTCGACGCCGAAGCCAACAGCACGCGCATCATCACCGTGCGCTTCGGCAATGTGCTGGGTTCGACCGGTTCCGTGGTGCCGCTGTTCCGCCAGCAGCTGACCGCTGGCGGCCCGTTGACCGTGACCCATCCCGAGATGACGCGCTATTTCATGACGGTGCGCGAAGCGGTGGAACTGGTGCTGCAGGCCTCGGCCTTGGGCGAGGCCGATGCCTCATGGCGCGGACGCGTGTTCGTGCTCGATATGGGTGAGCCGGTGCGCATCGTCGATCTGGCACGGCAGATGATCCGGCTGGCCGGCAAGCGGCCCGATATCGACGTGAAGATCGAATTCACCGGGCTGCGGCCGGGCGAGAAGCTGTTCGAGGAAATCTTTCATGTCGCCGAGCCGCCGGAACCGACCGGGCAGCAGGGAATTCTGGCCGCCGCCGCGCGACGCTATGAACGCGCGCGCGTCGTTGCGACCTTGGACGCGATCGAAGGCCGCTGCCGTGCGCGCGACCGCGAGGGCATGCTGGCCGCGCTCAAGGACCTGGTGCCGGAATACGCTTCCGTTAGCTAAAGCAGCTGCGCCGTTTTGAGCGCGGCCTGCATCTTCGCTACGATCCAATTCGAAATCCTGCGTTTGAGCAGCCATGCGGCCGCCCAGGCCAATGACCGCATCGCGCGGCTCGATCCGGCGAGCGCGGTTGCCAACGCCACAAGCCGCTTTTCGATTGCCGGCCGCAATGCCTCGGGCTGGAACGCGCCGCGCGGCCAGACGGGCTCTGGCTCATCGACGGCCACGTCGCCGAAAAGGGGGATCAGCGGCAGGAATTTCTGGCTACCGTCTTCGACAATGAACGGACTGAGATCAGTGACCTGGTTCCAGCCGGCACCGAATGCATCAGCCCCAACCGGCAGCACGAAAGCCTTGCGCAGGAAGGCCTGACAGTTGCGCCGACCGAGGAAGTAGTCGTGACGGCGGAAATCGGCGCAGGCGAAACCCATGAAGGCGGCGAGCCCGGCACCGGCCAAGGCCTCGTCGCCGGACCATGTGCCGCCTGAGGGATTGCCGCGCCGTGCCGCGATTATGAACCGGCTGTATACATCGTCACGCAGAGCCAGAAGGATGTCGCGCGAATCGTAGCGCGCCTGGCCGATCATACTCTGAAGCAGCGGCCCGATCGTATCGACCACGCCGGATATCGTCTGCGGGCCGGCGCTGGCGCCGCCGCCGAAGGGATCGATCAGCAGCACGGCGCGCTTCGCCTTGTGGCCCTCGCGCGGGTTGCGCCCGCCGATCCCTGACAGCGCGACGCGCGCCAGCTCGATCGGTTCATTGTCGGTGGCACCGCCATCGACGGCGGGGAAGTCGTAGCCGGCCGCTGTGCCGAACTGGTTCACATCGGGCACCAGCGGCATGACGCGATCAGGATCGATGCCATCGCCGGGAACAACCATGGCGAGATAGCGATAGTGTTGCGCCGGCCGTGAAAGATTGCGCGCCGGAAAGCCGAGCGGGAAAGCCGCCGTGCCGCGCGCGTAGTGGCCCAAGACGCGCCATCCGTTCTGGTCCGGCGGCGGCGGATCGAAGCGCACCAAGAATTCATCGGGCCGCGCGGACGACGGTTGATGCCACGCATAGGTGACGGCGAAGCGCGCGAAGTCCGTATGGTCGATGAACGTCTCACCCGAAGCCGTACCGAATGAAGTGGTATAGGCGACGCCGCGCAGATTGGTGATGGTAAGGATCGTCGCCAGCGGACCGGGGACGAAGATGCTGCGATCTTGCGGCCCGGCGCCGGTGAAAGTCTCGATGGCCGCAGCACCGTCGTCGATCGGCTGTGCGTTAAGGAGCCCGCACACCGGTTGAGTCTTCAAATCGCCGGTATCGAGGAACCGACTGAGATCGAGGCGATTGACCCAGGTGTCGTAGAAGGGATTGGTCGCCGCCACAGCCGAGGGTGTTTTTGTGCGCACAGGCGGAAAGGAATAAGCGAGGGCGCGCGTCAGGATCGCCGCATTCACGCCGCCACCCGACGTGCCGGCGACGACTTTGAGATGGACGTTGTGCGTTGGTGCGGCGGGGTCCTTGCCGCGCCGCGCGGCCCAGGCATCAAGCGCCTCGATCAGGAAGTCGAGCACGCCGGCCGTGTAGGCGCCGGCGGATACCGTACCGCCGAGCACCAGCGCCAATTCGAATGTGCCGTTTTCAGGCAACGGGCGCGGTTCGAAATAGCGGCGCGTCACATCGTCGGTTTCCCATTTTATAGGCGTAGTCATGGCGTTCACGGAAGCCTCCGCGTTGATGAAAATCACAGTTGCGATGCCTGAATTTGCGGCAGGTATTGCACGACGAACCGCCAGCCGTATTCACGGCTGCACAGCGCGATTTCGCGTGCTATAGGACAGCCCTCTCGTCGAAACTCGAAGGTGGTCCCGCGATGTCCGAACCGATCATTCGCCGCGCTTTGATCTCCGTTTCCGACAAGACCGGTCTTCTCGATTTCGCCAAATTTCTCGCGGCGCGCGGTGTGGAAATCCTGTCCACCGGCGGCACGGCGAAATCGCTGCGCGACGCGGGTGTACCGGTGAAGGAAGTTTCGGACCACACCGGTTTCCCCGAAATCATGGATGGGCGTGTGAAAACGCTGCACCCCAAGATCCATGGCGGCATCCTCGGCATCCGCGGTGATGCAGCCCATGAGAAGGCGATGACCGAGCAGCAGATCGCGCCGATCGATCTGGTGGTGGTGAACCTCTATCCCTTCAGCGCCACGGTGGCGAAGGGTGCGGATTTCGCCACTTGTATCGAGAACATCGACATCGGTGGGCCGGCCCTGATCCGCGCCGCCGCCAAGAATCACGATCACGTGGCCGTGGTGGTCGATCCCGAAGACTACGCGGTGGTCAGCGCTGCGATGGAGCAGCAGGGTGGGGCGACGACGTTGGCGCTGCGCAAGCGCCTGGCCGCCACCGCCTATGGCCGCACCGGGTCATACGACGCCGCCATCACGCAATGGTTCGCCACGCAGCTGGGCGAGCCGTTCCCCAAGCGCCTGACGGTTGCCGGCGATCTGGTGCAGACGCTTCGCTATGGTGAAAACCCGCATCAGCAGGCGGCCTTCTATAGCGACGGAACCAAGCGGTCGGGCATCGCCACCGCGCGGATGGTCCAGGGCAAGGAACTCTCCTACAACAACCTGAACGACACCGAAGCCGCCTATGAATGCGTGGCCGAGTTTTCGGGCCCGGCCTGTGTCATCATCAAGCATGCCAATCCCTGCGGCGTGGCGATCGCCGCGGATATCAACGAGGCCTATCGGCGCGCACTGGCCTGCGATCCGGTTTCGGCCTTTGGCGGCATCATCGCCTTCAACCGCCCGCTCGACGCCAAAACCGCGACCGAAGTGGTGAAGATCCTGACCGAAGTGGTGATCGCGCCCGACGCATCAGACGAAGCGTTGAAGATCATGACGGCCAAGAAGAACGTGCGCGTGCTGCTGGCCGGCGGCATGCCCGATCCAACCAGTGCCGGCATGACCGTCAAAAGCCTGGCCGGCGGCTATCTGCTGCAGAGCCGCGACAACGGCCATGTGACCAAGGCCGACCTCAAAATCGTCACCAAACGCGCGCCGACCGAGAAGGAACTCGAAGACCTGCTGTTCGCTTTCACCGTCTGCAAGCATGTGAAGTCGAACGCGATCGTCTATGCCAAGGACGGCACCACGGTTGGCGTCGGCGCGGGACAGATGAACCGCCGTGACTCCTCGCGCATCGCGGCGATCCGCGCAGGCGAATCGGGTGAGCTGGCGGGGCTGAAGGAAAGCCCGGCCATCGGCAGCGTGGTCGCTTCCGACGCGTTCTTTCCCTTCGCCGATGGTTTGATCGCCGCCGCCGAAGCCGGCGCCACCGCGATCATCCAGCCCGGCGGCTCGGTGCGCGATGACGAAGTGATCGCCGCGGCCGATGAACGCGGCTTGGCGATGGTCTTCACCGGGATGCGCCATTTCAGGCACTGACGGCAGGCACACTTGCCGTCAGGTTCGGGCCAGTAGCGCTTCCGCCGCCTCGACCACCGCATCGATCGTAAGACTGCCCATGCGTGTATCGTGGCTGGCGAATTTGAAGCTGGGGTCTTCGGTGGTGAGGGCCTCGTGGCTTTCCGGCGTGCGCACGAAAGCCGCCTTCTCCCCCCATGGTCGGTAGCGCCACTCCCGGCTGGGCCCGAACAGGCCGAGCGTGGGAGCGCCTGACGCGGCAGCGAGATGCATCAGCCCCGAATCGTTGCCGATGAACAAGCGGCAACGCGCGAAAACCGCGGCCAAGTCGAGAAGATCGGGCATGCCGATCCAATCGATGCGTTGTGCCACCGGGATCGCATCAAGCACCGGCTGCGCCGCCGGTCGTTCATTGGCCGAAGCCGAGACCAGAACGCGCGCGCCCGCCAATTTGCCGCCGGGCGCGGTCAAGCGCCGCACCGTCTCTGCGAAACGCTCGGCCGGCCATTGCTTTCCGCCCCAATTCGAAGTCGGCGCGATCGCCAGGATCGGCGTATCGCCACCGAGCTGATCGGCGACGCGTCCGCTGCGTTCGGGGGAAATCCAGAGCTTCGGTGCGGGAACCGGGTCGAGCCCGAATTGCCGCGCGATCTCTTCGATCCGATGCTCGTGACGATATTCGGCATGACTGACCCAGCGCCGCCGCGCCCAGACCGTCCAGCCGAAAATCGAGCCGCGCATATCGGCCACGGTGTCCCAGCGGTGACCCGCCGTCTGCGCCCAGAGCGCCATCCAGTGCCGGCCCATGCCGCGCCGGCGCATGGCGATGATGCGGTCGAGCCGCGGCACATCGGCGAAGAGCGGCGCCGGCAGCGCGCCGCAGGCGATGGTCACGCGCGCCTCGGGCCGCTCCTCCATCAGGCGCGCAAGCACGCCCGAGGCGAGAACGGCATCCCCGAGACGATTGCCGGCAATGAACAGGATCGGACGGGCGGATTCGGTCACGGCGCGAAGCTGCCGATGGGCCGAGACCCTGTCAAGCCGGGCCTGCCTCGGCTAGTGTGCAACGACAGCGCGGCCACACAATCGTAAGCATCGCCTTGACCAAGATCGTCTTTTTCATCAGCGAGGATTGGTACTTCCTGTCGCATCGCCGCGTCTTGGCCGAGGCCTGCCGCGATGCCGGCTGGGAGGTGGTGATCGCCACCCGTGTTGCCGATAAGGGCGAGGCGATCAAAAACGCGGGTTTCATCCTCGAGCCGATCCCGATCAGCCGCGGCGGCATGAACCCGTTCGTCGACCTGGTCACCGTCTGGGCGATGATCGGCCTCTTGCGCCGCCACCGGCCCGACATCCTGCATAGCGTCGGGTTGAAGCCCGTTCTGTACGGCAATATCGCCGCCTGGGTCGCCGGCACGCCGCATCTCGTCAGCGCGCTGGCGGGAATGGGTTCGGTTCTGTCGGGCGCAAGCAAAAGCGCCGGACTGATCCGCCGCCTTGTGCTGGCGGCGCTGCGGCCGCTGCTCAATCGCAAGCGCGGACGCGTGTTGGTGCAGAATGACGATGACCGCGCCCAGGGTCTGGCCAATGGCTTCGCACCCGAGGCGCGCATCGTCATCATCCGCGGCTCCGGCGTCGATCTGACCGGCTTTCCGGTCCAGCCGATCCCTTCCGAGCCGCCTGTGGTGTTCGCTTTGGTGGCGCGGATGCTGATCGACAAGGGCGTGCCCGAGGCGGTGGATGCTGCACGCTTGCTGCGCAGCAAAGGTGTGCCGGTCACGCTGCGCCTGATCGGCGCGCCCGACCCCGAAAACCCGATGAGCCTGACGGAGGAACAGTTGCGCGCCTTCGCCGCCGAGCCCGGTGTCGAATGGCTGGGCCCGCGCAGCGACATCGCCGCCGTATGGCGCGATGCCCATGTGGCGGTGCTGCCGTCCTGGCGCGAAGGCCTGCCCAAGGCGTTGCTGGAGGCGATGGCTTGCGGCCGTCCGGTGATCACCACCGATACGACCGGTTGCCGCGATGTGATCGAGGCCGGCGTCGAGGGTGTACTCGTCCCGCTCAAGAATCCGGAAGCGCTGGCCGCTGCGATGGAACGCCTAGCCAGTGATCCCGCCCTGCGCGCGCAGATGGGGCGTGCCGCGCGACAAAGGGCGGAGACGCGCTTCGATCAACGCCTGATCGCGCAAGCCCATCTCGATCTCTATCGGACGCTATTGGCCGAGACTTAGGGCTCGTTTAGGCGATAGCCGGTGCCATCGCTGATCAGCTGCGGCATCGGCGCCGGACCGTTCTCGGCCAGCTTGCGCCGCAGCCGGTAGATGTGGGTTTCCAGCGTGTGCGTGGCGATGGCGTCGGCATAGCCCCAAATCTGCTGCAGCAATTCGTCGCGCGGCACGGCGCGGTCATTGGAGCGGTGCAGATAAGCGAGGATCGCGGCTTCCTTCTCGGTCAGCCGGATCGGCTTCAGCCCGTCGCCCGCCAGCTCGCGTGTCGGCGGATGAAAGCGCAGCGGACCGATGACGAATTCCGGCGCGGCGGCGGGGCGCAGCGCATCCTTCACCAGGCGCGACAGATCGGCCAGCCGAACTGGTTTGGCCAAGGTCAGCGCACCGGCGGTATTGAGCGGCTCGGCCACGTCGCCGTCTTCGGTCAGGACCAGGATGGCGGCGCCGGCATTGCACCACGCGTCGCAAAGACTCAGCGCATCGGCATCGGCAGGGGCGCTGGCCACGACCAGAAGATCGTGCTGCCCGGCCTGGGCCAAGGCTTCGCCGCCCGATGCCGTTTGCGCGACCACATAGCCGAAACCGCCGAGATGAGCCGCCAGCGTGCGGCGCAAAGGCCCGTCTTGGTCGACCAACAGAAGCCTCTTCTCGTCCACCTGAGTCCTTCCGCGCTGAGACGCCGCGATGCTACCTCAAGCCAACCCGCTACGAAATTGTCGGCAGAACCTGCCGGATCAAACCCGCCCGGTAGGGTCGCGTTGCGCTGACCGCCTCCCGTAATCCATTGAATGTACGTACTAAAATGTCTGGCACGGCCTTTGCTTTTTAGGGTGCAAGGGGTTGCAAAGGGATTTGGGGTTATGACCACCGCGTCTGTTTCTTCATCGGTAATGTTGCCGCAGGGCCGAGGCGGCCATGTGGCGATTATCGGTGACGGCCAGGGCACGACGTCGGCCTTCAACAAAGGCAACACACCGAGCTTTTCCGATCTGATCGACACCATCAACCCGCTGCAGCACATTCCGGTCGTCAACGCGATCTACCGCGCCGTCACCGGCGACCATGAAAGCGCTTTTGCCGATGTGGTCGGCGGCGCGATCTATGGCGGGCCGCTCGGCGCTGGCCTGGCCGTGGCCGATCTCGGCTTGAAGGACGCCACCGGCAAGGATGCCGGCGAAATGGCGATGTCCTGGCTCGGTGTCGGCGGCGACGATAAGGCCAAGGACGGCGAGACCGCCGTGGCCAAAGCGTCCCAGCCCGCCGCCCAGGTTGCCGCCGCCACGACGGGCCAGCCGAAGACCCTCACCACCTCGTCGGCGGTTAAGCCGACCCCGCTGCCGACTAAGAAGACCCTGGCCCAAGGAACGGCCTTGGGAACAGCCCAGGCAACTCCGTCGAACACCGCGTCGGCCAATCCGACCCTAAAGCCGGCTTCGCTGACCACCGCCAGTGTCGCGCAGCCCGCGGCGACGATGGGCACGGAAACGCCCGCGATCGTGCCGGCGGGCTCGCCCTATGCGGCGCCGACCGCCGCCGCGGCGTCCGCGCAGAATGGCCCGATGACCATGGGCGACTATCTCGTTTTCGGCGGCAGCGGTGGTGCGGCCGGGCAATCTGCCGCGGCGGGGACGGGTGCCGCCACGGTTCAAGTGGCTTCCGCCGCGCCGGCCTCGGCCTCCAAATCCTTCGCCACTTTCGGCACCGGCGCACAGCCTGCGCCCATTCTGCCCCCCGCACCGGATACAGTGCCCGGCACATCTGCCGCGGCAACGCCGGCTTCGATCCACGTGGCCTCAGCCGCCAACGCCACGACCAAAATGTTCCCCGTGCCGCCGCGCAATGGTCCGGCGAAACCGACAGCCGTCCTGCCGCCGCCGACCACCGGTCCGGGCGCGATTCCGGGCGGCAAGTCGATGGCGCTATCGGCCCAGGCGGAGGAAACCGCCGTGCAGCAAGATCCGCAGCATAACTTCCTGAGCGCCTATACCCAGGCGCTCGACAAGTACCGCAGCGCTCAGCGTCTCGCGGCGCAGAATAGCGACCCTGCAAACGGTGTTGCGGCCGATGGCAGCGCACCGACGGCGCTGCTGCAGCCGGCTTCGGCTGTTGCGCCGGTTGACCCGACCGCGGGCGGCTCCTCGAGCATCGTCCTGCACTAAGAGCGTCCATTCGCGTAGGATTGCCGGATGGCGATCATTCGTGTCACCGCCGATGGTTGGCTCTTCGCTCACGGCAAGCGATTCATCTGCGCGCTCGGCAAGACAGGCACGAGACCCGACAAGCGCGAGGGCGACGGCGCGACGCCCGAAGGAGCCTGGCCGCTGCGCGCGGTTTTTTATCGCGCCGACCGTATCCTGCCGCCGGTCACGCGCCTGCCGCTCTCGCCCATCATGCGCGAGGACGGCTGGTGTGACGATTCCACACACCCGGATTACAACCGCCGCATCAAACTGCCGCATCCCGCGCGGCACGAGATTCTGTGGCGCGAGGATAGTCTCTACGATCTGATTCTGGTGCTCGGCTATAACGACGCGCCAGTGGTGGCCGGCAAGGGCAGCGCGATCTTCATGCATGTCGCGCGGCCGGGATGGGCGCCGACCGAAGGCTGCGTGGCCCTGGCGCCGATGGATCTGCGCGACATTCTGGCGATGGCCACGCCGGGCGACGCGGTGACGGTTACCGGGCCGCGCTAATCACGGATGCGGCGCGCGCGAACCGAAGATCGCGGTGCCGACGCGCACCTCGGTCGATCCCGCCGCGACGGCTTTCTCGAAATCACCGCTCATGCCCATCGACAGGCGCACGAGCCCATGACGCGCGGCGATCGCGGCCAGCGTCGCGAAATGCGGCGAAGCATCTTCGCCGTCGGGCGGAATGCACATCAGCCCGACCACGGGAAGCGCCAAGCGGGTGCGACAGTCCTCGATGAACGCGTCGGCAGCGTCAGGCAGCACGCCCGCCTTTTGCGGTTCGGCGCCGACATTCACCTCGACATAGCAATCCGGCCGGCGGCCGCTGCGATCGATCTCGCGCGCCAAAGCCTCGGCCAGCTTCGGACGATCCAGCGTTTCGATCGCGTCGAACAAGGCCACCGCGTCGCGCAGCTTGTTGGTTTGCAACGGCCCGATCAGATGGAGCCGCGTATCGGGAAACGCGGCTTTCAGCGTCGGCCACTTGCCCTGCGCTTCCTGCACGCGGTTCTCGCCGAAGTCGCGTTGACCGGCTTCGAGGAGGGCGCGCGCGGCTTCCGCGGGATGGGTCTTGCTCACCGCCAGCAACGTCACCATTGCCGGATCGCGGCCCGCAGCCGTGCAGGCATCGGCGATCGTGGCGCGGACGGTGCGCCAGCGGGAGATGATCGCGGAAGATGATGCGGTGTCGGACATCGTGGTCAATATGGGAGAACGCGACGCTCAATCGAAACAGGTGCTAGGCTTAAGAGATGACCAATCTGGCAGAGCGGGCGCGGCGACTCAATCCCGGCATGAGGACGGGTTTTGCGCTGATGACCGATCATAAGCGTTTGCCCGATCCGTTGCCGCTGTTGCCGCTGCTGCCGCCCGGCAGCCTGGTCATCCTGCGGCACTACGACACCCCGGAACGCGCAACCTTGGCGCGGGCGCTGCGCAAAGCGTGCCGCGCGCGGCGGCTCATTCTGCTCATCGCCGATGATTTCGATCTCGCCGTAGCATTCGACGCTGGACTGCATCTGCCGGAGGGGCGTGCAAGGAATGCCGGCGCGCGCATCCGCCTCTGGCATCGCCGGACTAAGGCCAAGCTGAGCGTAGCGGCGCATTCACGGATCGCCGTGCGGCGTGCGGCGCAACTGGGGGCGGATATCACATTGCTGTCGCCGGTCTTCGCGACGGCTAGCCATCCTGATGCGGTGCCGTTGGGCATCGCGCGGTTTCGCGCCCTGGTGCGCGGCGCGCGAATCCCCATCTGGGCGTTGGGCGGTGTGACGGGGCGGACGCTGAGGATGCTCGCGAATAGCGGCGCGGCCGGCATCGCGACGGTCGGCAATCTGACGCACGACTGAGGACATCACATCGCGAGCGGAGGAGTTTCGCGATGCGCTTCGGACAAAAAGAAAGGGCGGCCGAAGCCGCCCTTTCCACAACCAATCCCAGAGGGATTAGAAGTTGACCGTGGTCGACAGAACCGAGAACCAGCCGTTGTTCTTGTTGACGTTGCTGGTTGCACCCGGATCGTCGATCTTGTAGTCGACGAGGGCGTTTTCGAGATCGAGCGTGATGCCCGGCCCGAGCGTGTACTGGAACGACACACCGTAGTAGTGGTCGGTATCATGACCACCAGTGACGTACTCATTATTGTCAGCCTGCGAGGTGTAGTAGCTGGCCGCAATACCCCACGGACCCATCGTGTAGCTCACACCCACGTCGTAGGTGAGACCTTCCGAGAGAGCCGTCTTGGTGGCTTCCGTCGCGCTGCGACCGGCTTCGCGATCGGCAACAGCGCCACCGATGGTGAGGCCGCCGAACGAAACGCTAAGACCGCCCTGGTAACCATTGACCGTGCCGCCAGCAGCGAGGCTGGAAGCCGTGACCACGGCTACGCCGGTGCTATAGGACGCCGTTGCCGGGTTCACGTAGCTCTTGAACTGCTCGTCGGTGTAGGCCACTTGAGCCTTCACCTTGGCAGCGCCGAAATCACCGGCATAGGTCAAAGCGACCGAGGTCGAATCGCCGCCCCAACCGCCATTGGTGCCGCCCGAGGCCGAAGCGCCCGAGTCAACGCCGGCCATATTCGGCGTGAAGCTGGCCGTGACTTGGAAGCCAGCCATAGTCGGCGTGGCGTACTCGATCTTGTTCGCCCAGTAATCGTCGTACACCGAGGTGACGCCCGAACCGGCGATCAGGTTGTTGTGGGCCGGGCCATCAACCCAACCAGCCCAACGACCCCAGCTCAGACCACCGACGCCGAAGGACGGACCGTCGAGACCAGTCGCGAGAGCCGCATTCGGCTGCCAGCCGATGGACACCTGACCGAAGCCGCCAGCGAAGCTGACGATGTTGGTTTCAGGCGAGCCGGTGCCAACCGCATACGCGGTCGAGTTCGTAGCCGAACCAGCCGCGGTGGTCAGATGGGCCTGCGAACCTTCCGTGCCCGGCGAAGCGTTCATCGTGAACGACACGCCGACGGTGATGCCGTTATCGAGCTTCGTCGAACCGTTCAGCGAGAAGCTGTTGTTGCTCTGCGCGAACGCCTTCGAAACGTTGCCGACGTCATCCTTGCTGTTGCTGGCATAGCCGAACCATTCCTGGCCGGTGCCCGACAGAGTGACCTTCAGCGGATCATCGGCGAAAGCAGCCGTGCTGCCCATGCCGAGGGCGAGAGCGGACGCCCCCAAAAGCAGAACCTTTTTCATGGATTCCCCTCTAGTTTGATAAAAAATGGAACCCGTCCAAATGGACGAACTCCGGTGGTACCGTTCGAGTGTCAATTTAGCGGCCTAAATCAAAGCACGGAACGACAATCTGGCGTGAATGTGACGAAAATGGCGACATGTGGCAAAGACGCCACATTGGCGTTAGTTCATTGATAGAAAAGTAATATTTCCAGATTTTTGAATTTGTTGCGCCGCAGCGTGGTTAATTTGCTGTAACCACCCGCCCTTCGGATCGGCGGGTTGTATCGCGGTCAGACCATGATCACTTTGAAACCCCGCCGGCACAAATGAGACCCGGATTTCCATTTGCGGGGTGCCCTCTGCCGCGCCGCCGGTTACATCAAGGCACGATAGGGAAGCAGGGTGGCAATGACCTTGGATCGTGTCGCCACGCCATGCTATCAGGGCGCTTGTTAGCGGCTTGAATCGTGTTAACTCAGCAGGCCGCGCGAGCAGGGGTGTTTTGAGATGATCAACGGACGTGTACGGATTTTGATGGCGATCGTCGCGATGGCCGTGTTGGCCAGCTGCGACGAGAACTCGGACAACTATCCGGTCCCGCCCAACCCCCATGAAAAGACGCGCTACACCAAGGATGCGCCGCAAGACACGGTGTTCGGTCCAGGCGGTTTGAACCTGTTCGGCAACGACAGCAAGAACAAGGGCGGCGGCGAAGGCGGTGGCATCGGCGTCAACGTCTATCTGTGGCGCGCCACACTCGACACCGTTTCCTTCATGCCGCTGACTTCGGCCGATCCCTTCGGCGGCGTGATCATCACCGACTGGTATTCGCCGCCCGAAACGCCCAATGAGCGGCTGAAGCTTTCGATCTTCATCCTCGATCGCCAGCTGCGCGCCGACGGGCTTCGTGTCAGCGTCTTCCGCCAGGTGAAGAGCGCCGACGGCAACTCCTGGGTCGATGCCAAGGTCGATGCCAAGACGGCAACGCAAATGGAAGACTCGATCCTGGCCCGCGCGCGCGAATTGCGTGTCGCCGACAACGCGACGAAGAGCTAGGCCGGCTGCTCCAACCCGAGCGCTTGCAGCAGCGGCTGTATCTGGGCCGCAAACGGGGCCCAGCGACGCACGCTGCTGGTATAGATCGGCTGCCGCACCTGATTGATGCTGGCGGTGCTGATCGTGCGCTCTGTTTTGTGGAAAGCAAGACAAGCGTCGTCCCACTCAAGCCCGGCGAAGGCTACGAGACGGCGCGCCTGAAACTCGGTGTCGGCGACGACATCTTCGTATTGCACATCGATAAAGCGATCGGACGGCAGCAGATCGCGCCAATGTGCGATGAGGGCATCATAGGCGCGCCAATATCGCCCCAACTCCACCAGGTCATGACTGAAGGGGACGTTATCGAAGCCCTGCGAATAACAAGAGAGGCAGGTATCAACCGCATTGCGGCGGCACGAAATAATGCGCGCATTGGGCAGCGCTAATGCAATCAGACCGGCAGCGATGAAATTGCCCGGCATTTTGTCGATGAGCCGCGCCCGCCCGTTAGCTAGCTGGTCGGTTTGCGCGAGATAGGCTCGGCCCAGTTCGGTAAGGGCCGCAGGATCAAAAGTGGATAAGCCCCCCGGGTAGCCCGGTTCGGGAAGTCTACTTGTCAGGTCGTCAAGGATGCCCAGTTCGCCGCCACCCCAGACTTGGGGATGCGATGCCAGGATTTGTTCAATAAGTGTCGTGCCCGATCGCTGCATCCCGACAACGAAGATGGGGCGACCCGATAATGCGCCGGCGCCGGCAAACCGTTGGAACAAATCGGGCGTGAACCGGCGGGCGATGGCGGCGAGGAACTCCTCAGCCTTGCTGATATCGAAGTCGATCTGCGAACGTCTCAATCGATTCGCCCTATCGAGATGGGCGAAGGCACGAGCGCCGTCTTTCGCCTTGAGAAGGGTTTTGCCAAGCGCGAAGCGAAGGAGGCTTTCGTCGTCGCCAGTCAGGTGACCAAGCGCCAGCAGCTTCTCGATTCTCAGAAACAGTGAGTCGTCGGGTTTTGGATCTCGCACTTCGAGCAGGCGGGCCAACGCCAGCGCCGAGTCGGGTTTAATCCGGAGAGCCGCGTTCAGGCTCTCCATGGATTGATCGCGACGGCCTACATTCATATACGCCAGACCGAGACGCAGATGCGCCTCGCTGTCGGCGGGATGCAGAGCAACCGCGTTGCGATGGACGTCCAAAGCTTCGTCAATCCGCCCTTGCTGCAAGAGCGCATCACCAAGACCGACAAGCGCCCGAAGCTCGGTGGGGGCCAATTTCAGAGCGTCGCGAAAGACGGCTTCGGCCTTATCGGGCAACATCGATCGATTTAACGTATGGCCTAAATTGACGTAGCCATCGGGATCGGCCGGGGCCAGTTCGATTGCACGGCGAAATTCAGCGGCGGCGGCGCGCAGGGCGCCGCGATCATGCGCGACCCGACCCAGATTGTTATGCGCTCCAGCGTGATTGGGACGTAACGCAACTGCACGCTTGAAAGCGCCGTCCGCATCATCCAACTGTCCGAACTGCAACAAGGCATTGCCGAGATGGGTCCAGGCATCGAAGAAATCGGGACGCAGCGCGACGGCTTGCCGGGCGCTCGCGGCAGCCTCGTCGAACCGGTTCAATTCCAGCAGGACGCGCGCGCGATTGGCATGGGCATCGGGATAGGCGTTGCGCAATTTAAGCGCGGCGTCAAAAGACCGCAGCGCGGGGGCATAATCCTTCAATTCGAGCTGCACGGCGCCTAGGCTATTGTGGACGTCTGGGTCGCGCGGATTTTGCGACAGCGCGCGGCCGATTAGGGTTTTCGCGTCATCGAGATGACCGGTGCGCAGCGCGATCGCGCCCAACATATGCAAAGCGGATGGATTACTGGGGAACTGAGCCAGGATGCGGCGGCAAGCCTGTTCGGCTTCGGCCAGCCGGCCGGTTTGGAAGGCTTGCACCGCGTTCTGGAACAGCGCCGCCGCGGCCGCTTGGGGGTTGGCCGCGCTACCCGGCCGTTGATCGCGGCTCACATCGGCCTCGTTGCTGGCTAAAGCAGCGTAAACTAGGCGAAAACCCCTGCTACATCAAGGCAACAACCCTGTTGCAGATGTTGCGTCAATCGCCTGAACTCCGTATGTCTACCGACCATAAGGCAACCCTGTGAGCCCCTGACCGATGTCATCTTCCGAGAGCAGCCGTTACAGCCCCGCCGAAGTCGAAGCGCGTTGGCAAGCCGAATGGGACAAGCGCGGCAGCTTCGTCGCGCGCGAGGACGACACCAAGCCCAAATACTACGTGCTTGAGATGTTTCCCTATCCGTCGGGGCGCATCCATATGGGCCATGTGCGCAACTACACCTTGGGCGACGTGGTCGCGCGCTACAAGCGCGCCAAGGGCTTCAATGTGCTGCACCCGATGGGCTGGGACGCATTCGGTTTGCCGGCCGAGAACGCCGCCATCGAGCGCGGCGTCCATCCGGCGAAATGGACCCACGAAAACATCGCCGCGATGCGGACCCAGCTGAAATCGATGGGCCTGTCCTATGACTGGGCGCGCGAAGTGGCGACTTGCGATCCGTCCTACTACCGCCACGAACAGAAGATGTTCCTGGAGTTCCTGAAGGCCGGCCTGGCCTATCGCAAGGAGTCCTGGGTCAACTGGGACCCGGCCGAAAACACGGTTCTGGCCAATGAGCAGGTGGTGGACGGCAAGGGCTGGCGGTCGGGCGTGCCGGTGGAAAAGCGGCTGCTGAACCAATGGAATCTGAAGATCACGCATTACGCCGAGGAGTTGTTGAGCGCGCTCGGCAAACTCGAGCGCTGGCCCGACAAGGTTCGCCTGATGCAGGAGAACTGGATCGGCCGTTCGGAAGGTCTGCGACTGCGCTTTCCGATCGTGGGTCGGAATGGCGAAACCGTCGAGGTCTACACGACGCGACCCGACACGCTCTACGGCGCGTCTTTCGTTGCCGTGTCGATCGACCATCCGCTGGCCGCCGAAGCGGCGAAGACCGACGCGACGCTGGTTGAATTCATTGCCGACTGCCGCCACACCGGCACATCCGAAGCGGCAATCGAAACCGCCGAGAAGAAGGGTTACGCCACCGGCCTGACCGTGACCAATCCGATGGTAGACGGTCAGGTTCTGCCGATCTATGTCGCCAATTTCGTGCTGATGGAATATGGCACCGGCGCGATCTTCGGCTGCCCGGCGCATGACCAGCGCGACCTGGACTTCGCGCGCAAATACAAGCTGCCGGTGAAGCCGGTGGTGTTGCCGCCTGGCGGCGATCCGGCGACGTTTGCTGTCGGTGACACGGCCTATACCGATGACGGCACCGCCTATAATTCGGGTCCGCTCGACGGGCTGGATGTAACGCGCGCCAAGGCCAAAGCCATCGACATGATGGAAGCCAAGGGCACGGGCAAACGTGCCGTGACCTGGCGCCTGCGCGATTGGGGCGTGTCGCGTCAGCGCTATTGGGGCTGCCCGATTCCGATCATCCATTGCGGCAGCTGCGGCGTGGTGCCGGTGCCGGAGAAAGATCTGCCGGTGACCTTGCCCGAAGACGTGACCTTCGACGCGCCCGGCAATCCGCTCGAGCGGCACCCGACCTGGAAGAACGTGAGCTGCCCGACCTGCGGCAAGCCGGCGCGGCGCGAGACGGATACCTTCGACACCTTCTTCGAGTCATCGTGGTATTTCGCGCGCTTCGCGTCGCCCAACACGCAAGACCGCGGTTTCACACGTGAAGCCGCCAAGCGCTGGCTGCCGGTGGATCAATATATCGGCGGCGTCGAACACGCGGTTCTGCACCTGCTGTATTCGCGCTTCTTCACCCGGGCGCTCCGGGATTGCGGTTATCTCGACATCGACGAACCCTTCGCCGGCCTGCTGACCCAAGGCATGGTCTGCCACGAGACCTATAAGAACGCGGACAAAGCCTGGATTTCGCCCGACGATCTGACGCGTAAAGAGGGCGGGGGCTGGATCGAGACCAAGACCGGCGGGCCCGTCGTCGTCGGCCGCTCGGAGAAGATGAGCAAGTCGAAGAAGAACGTGGTCGACCCGGCGCATATCATCGCGACCTATGGTGCCGACACCGCGCGGCTGTTCATGTTGTCCGATAGCCCGCCCGAGCGCGATCTCGATTGGACCGAGGCCGGGATCGATGGCGCGTTCCGCTATCTCAATCGGCTGTGGCGCATGGTGGGCGCGGCTGCCGACACACTGCCGCCCTCGGGCGCGCCGATCCCGAACAAACTGGCGCCGATCGTCGACGACCTGCGCCGCCGTGCCCACCGCACCATTGCCGATGTGACTGGCGATCTCGATCGCTTCCACTTCAATCGCGCGGTGGCGCGCATCCGCGAGCTGACCAATGCGATCGCCGAACTCGTCGGCGACGAAGAGGGCGCGCTGTGGGTGCTGCGCGAGGCGCTCGAAATCGCCGTGCGCCTGGTTGGGCCGATGATGCCGCATCTGGCCGAAGAGTTGTGGCATACGCTCGGCCATAAGACGCTGTTGGCCGGCGCGGCTTGGCCGGTGGCCGATCCGGCATTGGTGGCCCAGGATAATGTGACCGTCGCGGTGCAGATCAACGGCAAGCTGGCCGGTACACTGGAACTGGCGAAAGACATCGATGCCAAAGCTGCTGAAAACGCGGCCTTGGCGATGCCGGCGGTCCAGAGCAAACTGGCCGGCAAGACACCAAAGAAGGTGGTGGTGGTGCCCAATCGGATCGTCAATGTGGTGGCGTAACGCCCTCATCGGAGCGGCACTGCTGGCGCTGGCCGGCTGCGGATTCCATGCGCTGTACGGCAGGCAGTCGGTCGATCCGCGCGTCCAGTCGGAAATGGCGACCATCTATGTGCAGCCCTTGCCCGATCGCGAGGGCCAGTTGGTGCGCAACGCAATCCTGCAGCGGCTCAATCCGAATGGTCAGCCCGCCCATGCGCGCTATCGCCTCGACGTGAAGCTCGAAGTTTCAGAGGCGCAGGTCGCGCTCGCCAAAGATGAGACCGCGACCCGCGACTCGGTCAACTATGTGGTGACCTTTACGCTCTACGAAGGCGATACCGGCCTGACCAACGGCACGTTCTCCCGCGACTTCAGCTTCGATTATCTCAACCAGCAATATTCGAACGTGGTGGCCCGCAGCGACGTGCAGCGCCGCGCAGCCGAAGAGATCGCGATCGAAATGCGCAATCGTATGGCCACCTATTTCGTCCGTGCCCAAGAGGCACACGCCGCGGCCGAGGGTCAGCAGCCGGCCAATAGCAACCCATGAACATGCGCGGGACGCGGCCATGAAAATCCAGCCGGCGCGCATCCGTTCCTTCCTGACCGCACCCGATAAGGCCGCGCGCGCGATCCTTGTCTATGGGCCTGATGCGGGCCTGGCCGATGAGCGCGTCGATGCGATGGCCAAGGCGGTCGTGCCCGATCTCAACGATGCGTTCCGGGTGGCGCGGCTGACCTCGTCGCAGCTGTCCGCCGATCCGGCGCGTCTGGCCGACGAAGCCGCGGCGCTGGCTTTCGGCGGTGGCCGGCGCGTGGTCCTGGTGGACGATGCCGACGAGCACGCGACCAACGCGGCCAAGGGATTCCTGGCCGCGCCCCCACCCAGTTCAGACGGGGGCGATGCGTTGGTGTTGCTGAAAGCGGGCGATTTGTCGCCGCGCTCGGGTCTGCGCAGCCTGTTCGAGGAGGCCGACAACGCCGCCGCCATCCCTTGCTATATGGATGACGGCGAGGCGCTGGCCGGGGTGGTGCGCGAGGTGCTGGGCAAGCATGGGATTGCCGCCGATGCCGATGCCTTCGAATATTTGACCGATCACCTGGGCGGCGATCGGCGCGCGACGCGCGGCGAATTGGAAAAGGTTGCGATCTATCTCGGCCGGCCGGGGCGCCTGACCCTGGAAGACGCGATGGCCTGCGTTGGCGATGGCGCGGCGATGACACTCGATGATCTGGCGCTGGCCGCTGCCGATGGCGATCAGGCCCAGGCCCAGCGCGTGCTGGACAAGATGCTCGGCGAAGGCACCCATCCCGTGGCCGTGGTGCGGGCGCTGGGGCGACATTTCAAGCGGCTGCATCTGCTGGCCGGCATGACCGGGGCGGGCAAGACCGCCGATCAGGCGATCGCGTCGCTGAAACCCAAACCATTCTTTCGCACGGCACAGCGCTTGCGCAGCCAGGTGGCGCGCTGGCCCGCGGCACGCGCCGCGACGGCGCTCGATCTGCTGCAACAGGCCGAGATCGACACCAAGACCACCGGTTTGCCGGCCGATGCGATCTGCGGCCGCGCGGTGATGCAGCTCGCGCGCGCTGCCGGTAGGGCGAAATAGGGATCTCGATCAACCCGCCTTGAATACCATCACCGCCACGGTGGCGATGGGCAGGATGGTGGCGACGATGCCGAACACCATCCATCGGCGCTCGATCCGCCAATAGCGATCAGGGATTGCCCCCGAAACGGCGAATTCTCTCGCCATGCGGCCGAGCGCCATCTGCGCGGGAACCAGAACCGCGATCCAGATGACGCCGGTAAGTGCGAACAGCGCGGTGCCCCAGATCAGCCAAGGCGCGGTCATCGCATAACCGCCGATCTGCGCCGTCAATGCGCCACTGATCGCGAGCAGGACGATGCCGCCCAGCGTGAAGACCCAATCAGTCAGCGTGACCAGGCGCTGGGCAAAGGCGATGATGTGCGGATCGCGGGTCCGGTCGGCCATCGCCTTCCACATGCCGGTGACGGTGATATTGCCGACGAACAGGATCACGCCGACGACATGCACCGTTTTGAGAATCGGATACCAATCCATGGGAGCGCTCCGTTCGTGCTTGCCGCTGGCCCGCAACGCGGCCATAATGTGAACGTTGTTAACATTAACATAGGCCGCAATGTGAACAGTGTCAACACCGACACGAGCGGGCAATGAAGGCCCCGGAGAAAAGCACAAGCAAGGGTGCTGTACGGGCCTATCACCACGGCGATCTGGCCGCAGCTTTGATCGACGAAGGCGTGCGGGCGATTGAGGAGTCGGGTCTCGAGGCGCTGAGCCTTCGCGCGGTGGCACGCCAGACCGAGGTTTCGGCGGCGGCCGTCTACCGCCATTTCGCAGACAAGGACGCGCTGCTGGCGGCGATCGCCGGTCGCGGCTTCACCGAGATCAATCGGGCGTTCGAAGCGGCATTGGAAGGCGCCAAGCGCCGCAATGCGCTGGGACGGCTGCGTGCGTTGGGCCAGACCTATATCGCATTCGCGCTCACCCATCCCGGGCTCTATCGCTTGATGTTCGGCGCCGCGCGGCCGGGCTTCGGCCGCCATGACGCGTTGGAAAGCGAAGCGGCAAAGGCGTGGCAAATACTGGGTGAGACGGTTGCCGCAGCCTTCCCAGCTCAATCCACAGCGCGGGCGATCAAGGCCGCGACGGTCGCCGCCTGGTCGTTGGTCCACGGCTATGCGGTATTGCGATTGGAAGGACAGCTGCCGCCCGAGGACATGCCCGATGCGGATTCGGTTCTCGCGAACCTGGTGCCGCGCGAACCGGACTAGAAAGACGGATCGCCTATCACTGCTGCGGCAGATCGGTGACCCAATGGCATTCCATCCGGCCGGTGCCGACATCGCGGCTCCATTCGCAAGCCAGATGCGGCGCATGCTTGGCAGGAACGCCTTGATCGTGAATCTGGGCGGCAACGGCCATCAGATCACGGAAATCGAATTTGGGGGTCTCGTTCATGGCGTCCTCGCTTCAGGGTGGCGCTGTGCTGCCGTTGAAGCGAAGACTAGGGGCGCAATGTATTACGCGAGCGCTGTCATAATCCCCGAACCGTGTCGGGGTATGTCGAAATTTGTCGACGCGAATTCACTCGGCCGCGGCGTCTGAATTCCGAATTCGATTGGCGTCGTCGAGCGCGGCGCGCAGCTGTGCCGCCAGCGCCGCCACATGGAACGGCTTTTGGAGCAGCCGCAGCGGCCGGTCGCCCCGCGCCTTCTCGATCTCCTCGTGCTGCTCGTTGTAGCCCGACATAAAGACCACGGCGAGATGCGGCACGTGCGCCAGCGCCTTCTGCGCAAGCTGGGGTCCGTTCTGACCATGCGGCAAAACCACATCGGTCAGCAGGAGTGCAATTTCGGGATGGTCCGTGAGAGTCGTCAGCCCGTCCGCCGCATCACCGGCATCGAAGATCGTATATCCGAGGCGTTCCAGCTGTAGGCGCGTCAGATCGCGCATGTCCTCGTTGTCTTCGACGATCAGGATGGTCTCCGTCCCGCCGACGATGGCCTGCGGCTTCTGCTCTTCCACAACAGCGGCACCGTGCTTGCGCGGCAGATAGATGCGGATATTGGTGCCGTGACCTGGCTCGCTGTAGATGGCGACATGGCCGCCGCTCTGCTTGACGAAGCCATAGACCATGGAGAGGCCGAGCCCGCTGCCCTTGCCCGTGCCCTTGGTGGTGTAGAAGGGCTCGAAGGCCCGCGCCATCACTTCGGGCGACATGCCCATGCCGGTATCGGCCACCGACATCAGCACATAGTCGCCCGGCCGCAGGTCCTGATGACTGCCGGCATAGTCGCTGTCGAGTTGCGCATTCGAGGTGGTGACCGTGACGCGGCCGCCATTGGGCATGGCGTCGCGAGCGTTGAGCACGAGATTGAGCAGCGCATTCTGGAGCTGACCTGGATCGGCCTCCGTAGTCCAGAGACTCGCCTGTTTGGTGACGCGGAATTCATAGGCCTCGCCCAGGGTCCGCTGCATCAGGTCTTCCAGATCGCCAAGCACGCCGTTGAGGTCGAGCTCGATCGGCTCAAGGGCCTGCTGGCGTGCGAAGGCAAGCAGGCTTTTGGTCAGCGTCGCGCCGCGCTCGACCGCCTTGACGCAGGTTCGCGCCCAGGCCTGCTGGCGCGGATTGTCTTCGAGTTCGAGCGCCAGCAGTTCAAGACGGCCGAGGATGACGCCCAGCAGATTGTTGAAGTCATGGGCCACGCCGCCAGTGAGCTGGCCCATCGCTTCCATCTTCTGGGCCTGCTGCAGCTGAGCCTCGGTCTGTTTACGCAGCGTCACGTCGCGCACGGTAGCCACGAAGCGGCGGCCGGCGGCGGCGCTGGGGATTTCCTCGACCTGAAGGTCCATCGGGAAGGTGGTGCCGTCTTTGCGCCGGCCGACCACCTCACGCCCGCGGCCGACGATCCGCGGCAGGCCGGCCGCCAGAACGCGGGTCACGTCGTCGTCGCTGCGGGAACCCTGCGGCGGCTGGATCAGCATCGATACGCTGCCGCCGATCGCCTCATCGGCGGCCAGGCCGAAGATGGCTTCGGCCGGGCGGCTGAAAGTGAGGATCGTACCCTGATCGTCGATCGTGACCAGACCATCGATCGTATGGTCCATGATCGCGCGCAATGCATCCTTGGTCTCGGCCAGTTCCCGCGTCGCCTCGTTGCGTTCGGCGCGTGTCCGCAGCCCTCGCAGGCCATAGGCGATATCCGAACCGAGTTCGGTCATCATCTCGATCTCGGCGCTGTCGAACGCGTCCGAAATTTTGGCGTAGATGCCCAGCACCGCGAAGACCTGGCTTTCGTCGTAGAGCGGAAGGGTGAGCGTGGAGCGGAACCCCAAAGTCTTCACCAGGCTGCGCCAGCGTGCCAGGTCGGCGGATGGATCGGTATCGCGCGCGATGACGACCTGTCGTGAACGAATGCAGCGTCCGATCGGCCCGCGGCCGCGGGCATCGTTTTCGTCCCAGGTGATGTTCAGTGTCTGGACATAGGCATCGGCCACCGCCTGGCCATCGACATTGAACGCGGCGACGGGGACGATCGATTTCTCGGCGTCATGGCCGACCAACCCCACCCAGGCCTGCGCGTAGCCGCCGATCTCGCATATGGTGCGGCAGATATCGCGCACCAGCTGCGCCTCATCGCGCGCATGGATCAGGATCTGATTGCAGTCGCTCATCATCCGCTGCGTGCGCAGGCTGCGGCGCAGCGCGTTCTCGGTTTGGCGCTGCTCGGTGACGTCCTGCTGCGTCGTATAGAGCTTGACGGCACGGCCCTGGGCGTCGCATTCCACCGCCGCCTCGCGATGGAACCAGCGCAATTCGCCATCGGGCCGGACAAAGCGGTATTCGATCGGCGGGCTTTGTTCGCCTTTGTTGTTCCGCTCGCGCCAGAGTTCGAGCAGCGACCGGTCGTCGGGATGGACATAGGGCAGATAGCGTTCGAGCGACGCGCCGCCGGCCTTGTCGAATCCCATCATCGCGTACATCTCGTCGGACCAAATCGTCACGCCGGTGATGAAGTCGACTTCGCCGCTGCCGATCTGGCCCATCCTCTGGGCGCGCACCAAGCCGTCGCGGCTGCGGCGCAGCTCGTCTTCCATATGCTGGCTGGCGGTGACGTCTTGCGACGTGCCGCGATACCCTTGGAAACGGCCGCGATCGTCGAATCGCGGCCGGGCGTTCAACAGGAGAATGCGGGCCGAGCCGTCGCGATGGTGGGTCCGCTTCAGAAGACCCGAATAGGGTTTGTGCGTGGCATAGGCATCTTCGCCGATGCGCGCCGTGGCTTCGTCGATCCACAGAGAACCGACATCGGTGGGACGTTGGCCGATATAGTCCTCGGGCTTGACGCCGAGGATGTCGAAGTGGCGATCAGAGAGATAGGTCAGCCGCCCTTCGGCATCGGTCTCCCAAATCAAGTCAGTGGTGGTCTCGACGATATCGACCAGACGCTGGCGTTGGCGTGACCACATCCGGTGGTGGCTCATGCCCATTGCGTAACCGAGCAAGACGGTGCCCAGCGGAAATATCACGAAACCGGCCTCGATCGCCTCGGCCGGCAAGCCCGGCGCGCCGTCGACCCACTGAATGAGATCGACTTCGATGGTGATCAGCAGTGCGTTGATGAAACCGATGATCCACAGCTCATGGGCGCGCAGATCGCTGACCTTCCTGCACCACCACCACCCGGCAAGGCCCACGCCGGTGGTGACGACGATCGAGAAGAATCCCGCCAAACTGCCCACGCCGCCCAAGAACAGCCGGAAGCCGCCTGTCAGCGTTGCCGTGATGACACCGCCGATCGGTCCGCCGAACAGGCTGCCGACCAGGACGAAGACGGTGCGCGCGTCGATGCTGAGCCCGGAGGACGTGTGCACCGGATAGTTCATCGAGACGATGGCGCTGATGCCGAACAGCAGGCCGATCAAAGGCGCGGTCGCGATCTGGCGCCGCTCATCGCGCAACGCCGAGCGCGCGGCGTTGTAGATGAGGATGAGCACCAACCCCATCGCGATGTTCAGGGAAAACGCGACCAGCCAGGGCGACAGATTCGTCGCGCTCAACAGCCCCATACCACACACCCCAACGGCGCTCTCTCTCCCGAGAGACGCCAACTCTCCGTGGGGCCGATTATATAAGGAATGGGCTAAAAAAAGAGGGGCGAGATTACCAAACTGCAAAGAATCTCGGCCGCTTTTGGCAGGGCTTAGATAAAGCACCGCGATTCCAGAGGGCTAACAATCCCTACCGGGGTATGTGCCGGCGGTTCACAACTAGGAGAGAAATAAGTACCGTCGATTTTGAAAAGTCGATTGTCTGGATCAAATGGCTCGGCACCCATAAGGACTATGACCGGATCGATGTGGAAAAGGTGATGCATGGCGACTGAGGTTAAACCAATTCGCACCAAGGCCGACTACGAGCGGGCACTGACGGAAATTGAGCGGCTTTGGGGTTCGAAAGCGGGAACGCCCAATGGTGATCGTCTGGACGTTCTGGCCACGCTCATCGACGTCTACGAATCGGAACACTTTCCGATGGACCCGCCCGATCCGGTGGAAGCGATTCTGTTCCGGATGGAGCAGCAGGGCCTCACGCGTCGCGACTTGGAAAGTGTCATCGGTAGCCGCACCCGGATCGCCGAGGTGCTCAATCGCAAACGCGGCCTGTCGATCGCCATGATTCGCCGGCTAAATGAGAAGCTGGGCATTTCGGCCGAAGTTTTGATCAGGCCTTCACGGAAGCGGGCGGCGTAGAGGCTACCGCTTCCCCTGCCCCAGCTTGGTCAGCAGCCCGTCGAGCTGGTCGAGCGTGGCGTAGCGCAGGCGCAATTCGCCGCCCTGCCCCTTTACCTTGAGCTCGACCTCGAGACCGAGGCTGGTGGCGAGGTCGTGTTCGAGCGCACGCACATCGGCATCGGCGATCTTGCGCACCGTCTTCTTGCCCGCGCGCTGCGCCTTGTTGGGCGTGGATTCGCGTTTAACCAGGTCTTCGGTTTCGCGCACGCTGAGATTCTTGGCGATGATCTCGTGCGCCAGCGCCAGTGGATCATTGGCCACGAGGAGCGCACGCGCATGGCCGGGCGAGAGTTTGCCCTGCTCCAGCATCGCCTTCACCTCATCGGGCAGCACCAGAAGGCGCAGCGTGTTGGCGACATGACTGCGGCTTTTACCGAGATGCTGGGCCAGCGCTTCCTGGGTGTGGCCGAACTCGTCCATCAGGCGGCGATAGGCCTCGGCCTCTTCGATCGCGTTGAGGTCTTCGCGCTGCAGGTTTTCGACCAGCGCGATCTCGAGCGCTTCGGCATCGGTGAGCGTGCGCACCAGCACTGGCACTTCGTGCAGACCGGCGGCCTGCGCCGCGCGCCAGCGTCGCTCGCCGGCAATGATCTCGTAGGTCTCGCTGGCGCCGAGTTTCCGCACCAGGATCGGCTGCAGCATGCCCTGGTTCTTGAGCGACTCGGCCAGGCCTTTGATCGCCGCTTCGTCGAAATGGCGGCGCGGCTGGAACTTACCGGGCTTGAGGCTGATCGTCGGCAATTGGCGCAGACCGCGCGCGGCGTCGGCGGAGTTTGGCGCAGGCGCCGGTGCAGCACTGGCGGCGGCCGGACTCGATGCGGGCGGCGTGGTCGGCACCGGCGGGGCGCTGACATCGCCCATCAGCGCAGACAAGCCGCGGCCTAAACCGCGCAGCGGTTTCTTCGGGCCGTCCGCGGGGCTCACGCGGTCATCTCCCGCTCGCGCTTCAACACTTCGCCGGCGAGGTTGATATAGGCCTCGGACCCGGCGCTGCGGTAGTCGTAGAGCAACACCGGCTTGCCATGGCTGGGCGCTTCCGAGACGCGCACATTGCGCGGGATCACCGTCTCGTAAACCTTGGCGCCGAAATAGCCGCGCACATCGGCAGCCACCATGTCGGAGAGATTGGTGCGCGCGTCATACATGGTGAGCAAGATGCCGTGCAGCGTGAGTGACGGGTTGAAGTTTTTCTGCACGCGCTCGATCGTCTGCACCACCTGCGACACACCGTCGAGTGCCAAAAACTCACACTGCAATGGCACGAGCACCGCTTGCGCCGCGACCAGCGCGTTGAGCATCAGCAGCGTCAGCCCAGGCGGGCAATCGACCAGGATGTAGTCGTAGCCCTGGGTGCCGGCGAGCGCGAGCTTGAGGCGATATTCGCGCTCTTCGGCGTCGACCAACTCAACCTCGGCCCCGGCGAGATCGGAATTCGACGGCACTATATCGAGATCGGGAATGCCGGTGGGACGCGCGGCGTCCTTCAACTCGGCCTCGCCGGTCAGCAGATGATAAGTGTTGGTGACGCGGTCCTTGCGGTCGATGCCGAGCCCGGTGCTGGCATTGCCTTGCGGATCGAGATCGATGATCAGCACGCTCTTCTTCGTCGCGGCCATGGCCGTCGCGAGATTGATCGCGGTCGTGGTCTTGCCGACGCCGCCCTTTTGGTTGGCGATGGCGATGATGCGCGGCGCGGAGGGGGAAGGCGCGTCAGCTGCGGCCACGTTTGACCTCGGTGAGATGCAGAAGCACGCCGGTGGGATCCGTTACGCTCTGGATCCGCTCGACGTTCATACTCCAGTCTTTGCGCGCCTCGGTCAATTCGTCGTTGGCGCCCTTGCCCTTGAAGAAGAAGCCGTGCGCGTCGGGCTGCACCAGGAAGTTCTCGAGGAGCGGCAGCAGCCGGTCGAGCGGCGCCAGCGCGCGGGCGGTCACGGCGGCAACCGGGAAGGGCGTCATCGCCTCGATCCGCTCATTATGGATGATCGCCTTGGCGCCGGTCTCTTTGATGACTTCTTCGAGAAAAGCGCATTTACGGCCATCCGATTCCACGAGATGGATCGGGCCGCGGTTTTCATCTTCGGTCGCCATGATGCCCAGCACCAAGCCCGGAAAACCAGCGCCGGAGCCGGCATCGAGGACCTGACCTTCGGGCAAAAATGGAAAAACCTGAGCAGAATCAAGCATATGGCGATTCCAAAGGTCCGGGAACGTCGATGCGCCGATCAGGTTGACCTTGGGCTGCCATTGTTCGAGCAGCTTCACGTAAGTTTCGAACATGCCCATTGTTTCACGTGAAACATGAACGGCGGCGGCGAAATCGCGTTGCCGGAACTGGGCCATTGAATGTGTCCTCTTACTTCTTTGTTGGGGGCGATCTGATTTCTCTTAGGCGGCGCGGGTCTTGTCGCCGGCGCGACGTTTCACATAAGCGAGTACCGCCACCAACGCTGCCGGCGTCACCCCCGGGATACGGCCAGCCGCCCCCAAAGTTGCCGGCCGCGCCTGGGTCAGCTTGGTGCGAATCTCGGTCGAGAGTCCACCCACTTGCGCGAAGTCGAGATCGGCCGGGATCGCCATGCCCTCGTCACGACGGAACGACGCGATGTCGGCATCCTGGCGTTCGAGGTAGCCGGCATAGCGGCCTTCGATCTCCAACTGCTCGGCGACATCGGGAGTGAGGTCGTTCAGCGCCGGCCAGATGGCGGCAAGCTGCGCCCATTCCACATCGGGCTGACGCAGCAGGTCGAACGCAGACCGACGGACACCGTCACGGTTGGCGGCAACGCCCTGGCCGCGCAGCGCGTCGGGTGTGGCATCAAGCCCATCCATCAACGCGTGCCCGGCTTCGAGCGCGGCGCGCTTGGTGGCGAAAGCCTCGGCGCGGCGCGATCCGACGACACCAGTGGCGATGCCCTTGGGTGTCAGGCGCAGATCGGCATTGTCGGCGCGCAGCAGCAGCCGGTACTCGGCGCGCGAGGTGAACATCCGATAGGGCTCGCTGGTGCCGCGCGTGATCAGGTCGTCAACCAGCACGCCGATATAGGCATCGGCACGATCCAGGATAAACGCTTCGCCGCCGCCGGCGCGCTTGGCGGCATTGATCCCGGCGAGAATCCCCTGGGCCGCCGCCTCTTCGTAGCCAGTGGTGCCATTGATCTGGCCGGCGAAGAACAGACCCTGCACCGCACGGGTTTCGAGGCTCGGCCCCAGCGCGCGCGGATCGACATAGTCGTATTCGATCGCATAGCCTGGCCGCAGCATCACAGAATTTTCCAGGCCCGGGATATGGGTGAGGAGTTCACGCTGCACCTCTTCGGGCAGCGAGGTCGAAATGCCGTTCGGATAGACCGTGTCGTCGTCCAAGCCCTCGGGTTCGAGGAAGATCTGATGGCGTTCGCGGTCGGCGAAGCGGACCACCTTGTCCTCGATCGAGGGGCAATAGCGCGGCCCCACCGAGCCGATCTGGCCCGAATACATCGGCGCGCGATGCAGATTGGCGCGGATCAGCGCGTGGCCGGCCGGTGTGGTGGAGGTGATGCCGCACTGGATCTGGGGCGTGGTGATCCGCTCGGTCAGATAGGAGAATGGCCGCGGTGGATCGTCACCCGGCTGCATGTCGAGGCTGGCCCAGTCGATGGTGCGGCCGTCGAGGCGGCAGGGCGTGCCGGTCTTCAACCGCCCCAGCGGGAAATCGAGCCGTGCCAGGGTCTTGGAGAGGCCGAGGCTGGGCGCGTCGCCCATTCGGCCGGCGGGAATCTTGATTTCGCCGATATGGATCAGGCCCGACAGGAACGTACCAGTGGTCAGCACCACGGCGCCGGTTGAGATCGTCTCGCCCGTCCCCAGCACCACGGCCGACACCCGGCCCTGTTCGACCACCAGGTCTTCCGCCGAACCTTCCATGACGGAAAGATTGGCGGTAGCAGCCAAAGCTTCGGCCATCGCGCGCTTGTAGAGTTTACGATCAGCCTGGGCGCGCGGACCCCGGACGGCGGGGCCTTTACTCGCGTTGAGCATGCGGAACTGGATGCCGCCGGCATCGGCCACCCGGCCCATCAGCCCGTCGAGCGCATCGATCTCACGCACCAGCTGGCCCTTGGCCAGGCCGCCGATCGAGGGGTTGCAGCTCATCGCGCCGATCGTGTCGCGCTTCTGGGTCAGCAGCATGGTCTTGGCGCCCAGGCGCGCGGCGGCGGCAGCGGCTTCACAGCCGGCATGTCCACCCCCCACCACGATGACATCGAACCCACTCATCAATGACTTAGCGCCTCGACCTGAGAAAATGTTTCACGTGAAACATTTTCGGGAAATCAGCCTGAATCAGTCACTTACCGATGCAGAACTCACGAAAAATGACGTCCAGCATCTCTTCAATATCGATGCGCCCGGTAATTCGTCCCAGCGCGTCGGCGGCATGTCTTACATCTTCTGCCACCAGTTCGGGAAGAGCGGCGCGCAAAGCCTGGCGCAAAGCTATTTCCGCCTGGGTGACCGCCGCGCGATGCCGCGCCCGGGTCAGCACCGCCGCACCGCCGGCCTCCAGCGCATCGGACGCCTTGGTGGCGATGGTCGAGACCAGCGAATCGAAGCCGAGGCCGGTCTTGGCCGAGAGTGCGAGAACGCCGGCGCCATCGAGGGATTCGGGCAACATGCCAGCGGCCACATCACGCTTGTTGAAGAGCGCAATCGCATTGGGCCCGAGCATCGCGCGCGCTTCCGGGTCGAGGCGCGGCAGTGCGGTCGCGTCGAACACGACGAGCCGCAGGTCGGCATCCTCGGCGCGGCTGCGGCTGCGACGGATGCCCTCGGCTTCCACTTCGCCCTCGGCCTCGCGCAGCCCAGCGGTGTCGGCGATGGTGACCGGGAAGCCGCCAAGATCGAGATGCACCTCGATCACATCGCGCGTGGTGCCGGCGCTGGCCGCGACAATCGCCGCGTCACGTCCTGCTAGTTTATTGATTATACTTGATTTTCCGACATTTGGTGGACCGAGCAGCACCACCTGGAACCCGTCGCGCAGCCGTTCGCCGCGCCGTTGATCGGCCAGGCTCTTGGCCATCTCATCGGCCAGGCGCGTCAGCACGCCCTTCGCCTCAACGCCTAATTCTTGCGGCAATCCATCTTCCACGAAATCGATCTCGGCTTCGATATGCGCTTGCGCCCGCAACAGCCGCCCGCGCCAGCCTTCGACGATCGTCGCCAACGCGCCGCCCATCTGTCGCAGCGCCTGACGCCGCTGTGCCGCCGTCTCGGCATCGACGAGGTCGGCGATGCCTTCGGCGCGCGTCAGATCGAGCTTACCGGCAATGAAGGCGCGGCGGCTGAACTCGCCGGGCTCGGCCGGGCGCAGGCCTTGTGTGACAAGTGCATCGCCCAGCGCATTCGCGACGGCGCGGCCGCCATGGAGATGCAGCTCGACCACGTCTTCGCCGGTGAAGCTGTGCGGCTTCGGAAACCACGCCACCAGCCCGTCATCGATGATCTCGCCACGCGCGTCACGTACCACCGCGCGCACGAGACGACGTGCGTCGGGCAGTGGCTCGCTGGTCAACGCTTCAAGCGCCGCTGCGGCTTTCACGCCCGAGATGCGAAACACCGCCACGCCGGATTTCCCCGGCGCGCTGGCGAGCGCGAAGATGGTGGATGCAGACGAGGCCATGGCGTCACCATATAGCGCGCTCCGCCGTCCTCGTCTTGCTTTGCGAGGGGCGAAAGACTAGGTTACATGTAACCAATGGGATTGCCGATGCCATCTTCCTCGAAGCGCAAGCCGACCCGATCGAAGGCCACGACCTCACGCGATAAGGTCCGCGCCCATCGCGTGCGTCTGCGCGCGCAAGGGCTGCGGCCGGTGCAAATCTGGGTGCCGGATACACGCTCGCCGAAGTTCGCGGCAGAGGCTAAGCGCCAATGCCGATTGATCGCCGAAAGCCGGTTCGCGGCAGAGGATCAGGCCTTCATCGACGCGATTTCCGAAATCAAGATTGGATGAAGCGCGGCGAGATCTGGACGGTCTCCGGTGGCCCCGATTACGCCGGAAAGCCTCGCCCTATCGTCATTGTCCAATCCGACCGCTTCGATACGCGCGACTCGATCACGATCTGCCCATTCACGACGGACCCGACCGACGCGCCCCTCTTGCGACTGGAGGTCGCGCCTAGCGCCAGCAACGGCTTGCGCGCGACCTCACGCATCATGATCGATAAAATCACAACGGTTCCCCGGGGAAAATTGGGTGCACAAATCGGTCGGCTGAGCGAGACCGATCTCAGGCGGCTCAGCCGGGGTATCGTGACCTTCCTCGCTTTAATGGAATAAGCCTCACCCCTTCGCGGCGAGCTTCTCTTTCTTCGGCGGCCCGTCTTCGGGCTTCATCATCAGCCGCTCGACACGCCCGCCGTTCTTGACATGGGTGGTGAGGATCTCGTCGATATCCGCTGGCGTGTCGTAGTGGTACCAGACGCCTTCCGGATAGATCACCATCGTCGGCCCCAGCTCGCAGCGGTCGAGACAACCGGCCGAGTTGATGCGCGCGCCGTCGATGCCCAGCTCGCGCGCCTTCTTCTTCATGTAGTCGCGCAAGTCTTCCGCACCCCGCGCCGCACAACTGCCGCGCGGATGACCATCGGCGCGGCGGTTGGTACAGGCGAACACATGCAGGCGGTAATAGGGCGCGGGATCGGAAGGCAAACTGCCCATCGGGTTCACTTGTCCTTATCGGTCCACTGGCCGGCGCCGCCGAAGCGCGACCAGAACATCTTCTGCATCTCTTCGAGATTCTGCATCCCGGCCGGCAGCCAGGTCTTGAGCAGCGCCTCGGGCGACATCGCGTCGAGCCCCGCCCTCATGCGCTTCTCGACCTCTTCCATCATCGCCGATTGCAACGGCGCCACATCGGGCAGGCCGAGAAACGCGCGGGCCTCTTCCGGCGTGCAGTCGATATCGAATTTGATCTTCACGCCGTGCCTCCCGCCGCAATCCCACGGCAGTTGTAAACCCGCCGATCCATGACAAACTAAGCAGGAGACCGCTGCTCCGCAACCAGCCTCCCGGCATAAAGACAAAGGAAAAACCTTGAGCCGCAACCTGCTCGACCAGGAAACCAGCCCCTATCTATTGCAGCACAAGGACAACCCGGTCCATTGGCGGCCCTGGGGCGAGGCGGCGCTGGCCGAGGCCAAGACGCAGAACAAGCCGATCCTGCTCAGCGTCGGTTATGCGGCCTGCCATTGGTGCCATGTGATGGCCCACGAGTCCTTCGAGGACCCATCCATCGCCGCGCTGATGAACGATCACTTCATTCCGATCAAGGTCGATCGCGAGGAACGGCCTGATATCGACGCGATCTATCAATCGGCGCTGGCCCTGATCGGCGAACATGGCGGCTGGCCGCTGACCATGTTCCTGACACCCAAGGCCGAGCCGTTCTGGGGCGGCACCTATTTTCCGCCGCAGCCTCGTTATGGCCGGCCCGGTTTCGCCCAGGTGCTGACGGCACTGTCCGACACCTTCACGAACAAGCCCGACAATGTGGCCGGCAATGTCGAAGCGCTGCGTGTGGGCTTGGCCGAGAACGCACGACCCAGCGGCGGCGAGGCACTGACCAACACCGCACTCGATATTGCCGCCGGCTCGCTGCTGCGCATGATCGATCCCAAGAACGGCGGCACCCAGGGCGCGCCGAAATTTCCGCAGACCGGTCTGTTCGAGATGCTATGGCGCGGCTATTGCCGGCGTGGCGAGGAATCCATGGGCCGCGCCGTGGTGCTGACCTTGGCCCGCATCTGCCAAGGCGGCATCTACGATCATCTCGGCGGTGGCTTCGCGCGCTACTCCACAGACGCCGAATGGCTGGTGCCGCATTTCGAAAAGATGCTCTACGACAATGCCGGGCTGATGGAGCTGCTGACCCTGGTGTGGAAACAGACCGGCGATCCGCTCTATCAGCGCCGCGTGAGTGAGACCGCCGGCTGGCTGCTGCGTGAGATGATGGCCGAGCACAACGCCTTCGCCGCCTCCTACGACGCCGACAGCGAACACGAGGAAGGCAAGTTCTATGTCTGGTCGAAAGCCGAGATCGAAGCGGCGCTCCGGCCCGATCTGGCGGCGCTGGTCTGCCGCGTCTATGGCGTGACCGACGAAGGCAATTGGGAGGATCACAACATCCTCCACCGCAATCATCCCGGCGGCAAACTCGAAGACGCTGAAGAGATCGCGCTCGACGGCGCGCGCCTGACACTGCTCGAACTGCGCGCCAAACGTGTCTGGCCGGGCCGCGACGACAAAGTGCTGGCCGACTGGAACGGCATGATGATCGCGGCACTGGCCAAAGCCGCCTTTGCTTTCGAACGCGCCGATTGGCTGGCCGCCGCGCACACGGCGTTCGAGGCGGTGGTGTCGCACATGACGAGATTGGAACCCAACCGCGAACTCCGCCTGCATCATTCGCTGCGTCTCGGCCGTCTCCAGCCCGACGCGATGCTCGACGACTACGCCCAGATGACCCGCGCGGCGCTGGCGCTCTATGAGACCACCGGTGAGACCACGTTCCTACACAAGGCCGAGGCCTTGATGAAATCGGCCCATCGCCACTATCACGATCCGGCGGGTGGTTATTTCTTCACCGCCGATGACGCGCCGACCCTGATCGTGCGCACCAAGAGCGCGCTCGACCACGCCCACCCCTCGGGCAACGCAGCCATGGCCGAAAACTGGGCCCGGCTGTTCCACATCACCGGCGACGACACCTATCGTCAGCGCGCCGAAACCACCGTCACCGCCTTCACCGGCGAGATCGGCCGTCAGTTCCCCTCCATGGGCGCGCTGCTCAACGCCTGGGAACTGCTCACCAATGCGGTGCGCGTGACGATCATCGGCGCAGATGGCGATGCGGACCGCGCGGCGTTACTGCGCGTGGCGGCCGCGAGCGGCGATCCCAATCTGGTGATCGTCCATCTCGCACCGGGTGCGGTGCTACCCAAAGGCTATCCGCCGGTGAAGCCGGGCCCGGCCACGGCGATCGTCTGCCGCGGGCAGAGTTGTTCACTGCCGCTCATGACGCCTGAGGCGTTGCAGCGGGCGTTGAGTGGAGAATAAGGGGAACCACGTGACCGACTTCGCCACCATCACTCTACCCGACAAGCCCGATGTGATGGCGCCCGATGGGTCCGAGGTGCGGCTGTTGCATCGGCTGGCCGGCGGCAGCATGGCGCATTTCAAACTAGCCCCGGGGCAGGTTGCCAAGGCCGTCGTCCATCGCACCGTGGAGGAGATGTGGTTCGTCGTGTCGGGGCGCGGCGAGATGTGGCGGGCGCAGAATGGCCATGAGGAAATCGTTCCATTGGCCTTTGGCACTGCGATCACGATTCCGGTCGGCACGAAATTCCAGTTCCGTGCCGCCGAGACCGACGCGCTTGGCATCGTCGGCGTCACCATGCCGCCCTGGCCGGGCGAAGACGAGGTTGTCTTCGTCACCGGCGCCTGGACGGCGACGATTTGATCGCTTCAAACCCCACCCAATCTTAGGCCAGAGCCCGCGACGCCTCGCGCACTTTGCGGGTGGACGAGTCGATCTGGCTGGTGGCGCTGGCGATCTCATTCATCGCGTCGCTCATGCTTTGCACGCCCGAAGCCGCGTTCTGCATGTTCGACGAGATCTCGCGCGTAGCGGCGCTCTGTTCTTCAACAGCGGACGCGATATTGGCCGAGATATCGTTAATCTTGGCGATGACATCGCTGATCCCACCAATCGGTGGGAAACGGATGTATGTCGTGATTTATCAAATCAGGGATTAGATTTAAGAACCTTCAGGCTTTGTAAGCTTTGTAAAGATTTGCGGCATACAGCCCTATGGAGCCGACCCTGCCCTATATCTCTTTTGATACGCCGTTGGGCGATTACACGGTGTTCGAGGAAAGCGGCGCCATCGTCGTCATCGAGTCGGGCCGCGCCGCCGGTGGCAAGCCGACCCGCCTACTCAATCGTACCCGCAAACAGATCGACGAGTATTTCGACCGCAAGCGGAAGCGGTTCGAGATTCCGATCGCCCCGCCCGGCACGCCGTATCAAGTGAAAGTGTGGAACGCGATCATCCGCATTCCTTATGGCCAAACCCGCAGCTATGGCGATATCGCCCATGACACCGATAGCGGCCCGCGCGCGGTAGGCACAGCCTGTCGCGAATGCCCGATCTCCATCCTGATCCCGTGTCACCGCGTGATCGGCGCCGGTGGTCGCATCGGTGGTTGGTCGAGTATCTCCGGGCTCGACGGCAAGCGCGCTTTATTACGGCTGGAAGGCGCTTTGTAATCGCTGGGGTGACAAGTTTGCCGTCGCGCTCCTAAACTCGCCCCCTTGGTGGGGACTGCATAGCGTTTAGGAGAGATGCATATGGCTGAAATCACCGTTAAAGCCGCCGATGGCGGCCAGTTCTCCGCTTATGTCGCCGCGCCGAAATCGGGCAAGGGTCCGGGCGTCGTGATCATCCAGGAAATCTTTGGCGTGAATAGCGTGATGCGCCAGACGGCCGATGCTTATGCCGCGCAGGGCTACACGGCGATCTGCCCCGATCTCTTTTGGCGGCTCAAGCCCGGCATCCAGCTCGACGACAAGACGCAGATGAATGAAGCGCTCGAACTGCTGGGCAAGGTGGATCAGGACAAGGCCGTCGACGACATCAAGGCGACGCTCGGTGCGCTGCGCAGCCATCCCGCCTGCACCGGTAAGGCCGGCGCAGTCGGCTACTGCCTCGGTGGCCGGCTCGCCTATATGACCGCCGCGCGCACCGACTCCGATTGCTCGGTCGGCTATTACGGCATCATGCTCGACTCGCTGCTCGGCGAAGCCGCCAACATCAAAAAGCCGCTGATGCTGCACATCGCCGAGAAGGATGGCTTCGTGCCGCCGCCGGTCCAAGCGAAGGTCAAGGACGGACTGAAGAGCAATAACCACGTCACCATCCATTCCTACGCCAATGTCGACCACGCCTTCGCGCGCATCGGCGGCAGTCATTTCGATCAGACGGCAGCGGAACTCGCCAATGGCCGCACGGCAGCATTCTTCAAAGCCAATCTCGGGGCATAAGGCGGCCCCCAATATCTGAAAGGGAGAAACATCATGACGAAGGCGATCCGCATCCACGCCACCGGCGGGCCGGAAGTGATGAAGTGGGAGGATATCGAAGTCGGCGCACCCGGCCCTGGCCAGGCGCTGGTGCGCCACACGGCGGTGGGCTTCAACTTCATCGACATCTATCATCGCAACGGCCTCTATCCCCTGCCGCTGCCGCACCCGATCGGCATGGAAGGTGCCGGCATCATCGAGGCGCTGGGCAAAGGCGTGAAGGACCTCAAGATCGGCCAGCGCGTCGCCTATGCCGGCGGCACGCCGGGGTCCTATTCGGAAAAGCGCCTGATCGCCGCCGATCAGCTGGTGGCGGTTCCGTCAGGGATCAAAGACGAAGAAGCCGCCGCGATGATGCTGAAAGGCATGACCGCCGAATACCTGCTTCGCCGCACCTATAAAGTGAAGAAGGGCGACACGATCCTGATCCATGCCGCCGCCGGCGGTGTCGGCCTGATCGTCTGCCAGTGGGCCAAGGCCCTCGGCGCGAAAGTGATCGGCACCGTCTCCACCGACGAAAAGGCCGCGCTGGCCAAGAAGCACGGCTGCCATTATCCGATCGTCACCGCGAAGGAAGACTTCGTGGCCCGCGTCAACGCCATCACCAAGGGCAAGGGCGTGCCGGTGGTCTATGACTCGGTCGGCGTCGACACCTTCGACAAATCGCTCGAATGCATCGCCAAGCGCGGCGTCCTTGCACTGTTCGGCCAGTCTTCCGGCGCCGTCCCGCCGGTTCCGACGACGACTTTGGTCAAGCGCGGCATCTTCCTCACCCGGCCGTCGCTCTTCACCTATAACGGCACGCGCGAGGAGCTGGTTGCCTCGTCGCGCGCCCTGTTCGGCGCGGTGAAGTCGGGCAAGGTGAAAATCCGCATCAACCACACCTACCCGCTGGCCGACGCCGCCAAGGCCCATGAGGACGTGGCCGCACGCAAAACCACGGGCTCGGTCATCCTGACGCTGTAACGCGATGCCATTCCTCTCCGTCCTCGGGGGCGGAGAGGGAGCCCCAGACAGATGTGACGTCCATCACAGGGCTTTAGTAAGTGTTTTCCGGGCATTCTCGCCACCGCAGCATGCGCCTATAATGGCCGCCAAATTTATTGGGGGCGGCCGAAGGGGCCTTTGCGTCCCGACGGATCGAGTACATGGCGTTCCATCTGAACCCAGAGACCAAACCGCAAGTCACGCGCTTCGTTCTGATCGCGCTGATCTTCGTCGGCGTGCAGATCGCGGCTCTGGCTGTGGGTTATACCGCCGTCGCCGTGATCGACAGCATCCGCGCCTATGCGTCGGGCGAGTCCTTCTACGCCAAGGGCCAGAAGGAAGCGGTGCTCAGCCTGCATCGTTATGTGCGCACCGGCGATGAGAAATATTACGACGCGTTCCGCATCGCCATCGCCGCACCGATTGGCGACCGCCTGGCGCGCGAAGCGTTGCAGAAATCGCCCTCCTACGACTACACCGCTGCGTTCAACGGCTTCCGCCAGGGCAAGAACGATCCCGCCGATCTCCCCGGTCTGATCCAACTCTTCGTCTGGGCCCATTACTGGGGCCCGTTCGCCAAGGCGGTCGATGACTGGGTGCATGGCGATGCGCTCACCGCCAAGCTTTCCAATTTCGGCGATGATCTCCACAAGATGATTCGCGGCGGCACGCTGACCGAAGCCGCACGCGAGACCACGCTGCAGCAAGTCGATTTGATCGACGACGATCTCACGCAACTCGAGGAAAGCTTCTCGAACCATATGGGTGAGGCCGCACGCACGGCCACCAATCTCGTCGTCATCGGTCTCGGTGTCTCCAGCATTCTTCTCTGGAGCATCGGTGTCGCCTTTGCCTGGCGCACCTTCCGCCGCGGCATCGAAGCTAGTTCGCGGCTCACCGCCAGCGAACAGCGCTTCAAGCATTTCGCCGAGGTCGCGTCCGACTGGTTCTGGGAAACCGACCAGGACACGCGGATCGTCTATCTGTCCGAACGCTTCACGCCGGCTACCGGCGCACGCGCCGACGATTTCATCGGCCGCCCCGCGCTCGACACTTTGAAGCCGATGGCCGAAGGCGAGACCCGCCAGCAGCAGGTGGCCGATCTTGCTGCGCGCAAAATCTTCCGCGGCTGGATCTATCGCGGCTTACTCCCCGATGGTCGCGAGACTTATTGGAAGGTCAGCGGCACGCCGGTCTACGGACCCTCGGGCACGTTCATCGGCTATCGCGGCACCGGCACCGATATCACCGAAGAGGTCGTCAACCAGACGATCCTGGCCAAGGCCAAAGAACAGGCCGAGGCCGCCAACACCGCCAAGAACGAATTCCTGGCCAATATGAGCCACGAGCTGCGCACACCCCTCAATTCGATCCTGGGCTTCGCACAATTGCTCGGTCTCAATGCGAAAGAACCGCTCACCCAGCGCCAGTCGCGTCAGATCAGTCAGATCGAACGCAGCGGCTCGCACCTTCTCGCGCTGATCGAAGACATTCTCGATTTCAGCAAGATCGAAACCGGCAATATCAAATTGTCGCTCGAACGCGTCCAGCTGCCGCCGGTGATCGAACAGGTGCGCGCGTCGTTGCAGATTCTCGCCGACGAAGCGCAGATCGCGCTGACGATCGTCATGCCCAACGATCTGCCGGCGGTGCGCGCCGATCGCGTGCGCCTGATGCAGGTGCTGATGAATCTCGGCAGCAACGCGATCAAATACAACACCGAGGGCGGCCAGGTGAGGGTGATCGTCGAGGCGGTCGGTCTCGATCGTGTCCGCCTCTCGGTGGTCGATACCGGGCCCGGCATTGCCGAAGATCGGCAGGCCGAGCTGTTCCAACCCTTCAATCGTCTGGGTGCCGAGACCGGACCGATCCAGGGTTCAGGCATCGGCCTCTCGATCGTCAAGAAACTGGTCGATCTGATGAGCGGCACGATCGCGGTGCACAGCGCGAAGGGCACAGGCACCACCTTCGCGGTCGAATTGCCGGCGATCCTCGGCAGCGAGTCGCGTCTGCGCCGTAATCCCGAAGCCGCGTCGGAGAAACGCACGCGCGACCGCATCGGCGGCTTCCAGATGCTCTATATCGAGGATAACCCGTCCAATATCCGACTGATGGAAGAGCTGATCGAAAGCGTGGGGAATATCACGCTGTTGACCGCGGCCGAGCCGCGCGCCGGCCTCGATCTCGCCCGCGCCCATCGCCCCGATATCATCGTGCTCGACATCAACCTGCCGGGCATGAGCGGGTTCGAGGTGCTGCGCGCGATCCGCGCGATCCCATCCTTGACCGGCGTGCCGGTGATGGCGCTCAGCGCCGCAGCCATGCAGCGCCAGATCGAAGACGGTTTGGCGGCGGGTTTCACTCATTACCTGACCAAGCCGATCGACGTGGCCGAATTCCTCAAAGCGATCAACGAAATCCTGGCGAACATGACCGCCGTGGCCTGGGAAGACAGCGGCACCGGGATTTAAGAGTCGCGCGCAAGCAGGTCAATCCAGAACGGCATTGATCAGCCGCTCCAACTCCTCAATTCCGAAAGGCTTTTGCAGCAACCGAATGGAAGCGTCGCCGCGTCCTTGATTGATGACGGCGTCCTCCGTATAGCCCGACATATAAAGCACGCGCAGTTCCGGTGCTTTTTGCAGCGCCCGGCCGGCCAGCTCGACACCGCTTATGCCTTCCGGCAAAGTCAGATCGGTCAGCAGCAAGACGATCTCGGGATGCCGCTCGAGCAGCCGCAGCCCCTCGGGACCACTGCCGCCGGAGATAACGGTATAGCCCAGACGAGTCAGTTGGATGGTCGCGAGCGCGCGGATATCGTCGTCATCTTCAATCAACAGCACGGTCTGTTTGCCCGTCGCCGGCTTTTTGCGTTGAGGCGCCATGACAGAGATCTCGGATTTCACGTCTGTCGTGCTGCGCGGCAGGTACAGCCTGATCGTCGTGCCGATACCCAACTCGCTGTAGATTTTGACGTGTCCACCCGATTGCTTGGCGAAGCCATAGACCATGCTGAGGCCAAGGCCCGTCCCCTTGCCCACTTCCTTCGTCGTGAAAAAGGGTTCGAAGACGCGCGCAATTGTTTCAGCCGACATGCCGGTGCCGGTATCCGACACCGATAGGGCCACGTATTCGCCGGCCGATACATCTGCATTCATCGCGGCATAGGCCGCGTCGAGGCGCGCATTGCTGGCCTCGACCGTCAAGGTACCACCCGCCGGCATCGCATCGCGCGCATTCACGGCCAAGTTGAGCAGCGCATTTTGCAACAAGGCTGAGTCGGCCATGCAACGCCATAAGCTTGGCTCGTATTTCGTCTTGATCGCGATGGCCTCACCCAGAGTCCGCGGCAGCATCTCAACCGCATCAGCAATCGTGGCCACCACATCGATCGGCTCGGGGTTCTGCGGCTGCTGGCGGGCGAAGGTCAACATGCTGCGCGTCAAGGAAGCACCACGTCGCGCCGCGTTCAGACACGCGCGCAGGGAGTCGCGCAACGGCGATTCTTCCTCGACCTGCATGTCGACCAGCTCGATGCGGCCCATGACAACGGTCAAAAGGTTGTTGAAGTCGTGCGCAATGCCGCCGGTCATCTGCCCGATGACCTCCATGCGCTGCGATTGCCGCAATTGCGCTTCGAGCGACTGGCGTTGGGCTTCGGCCCGTTTCGTGGCCGTAATATCGCGGGCCGTCTTCGACGCACCGATGATCTTTCCGGTGGAATCATGAATTGGTGAGACCGTCAGGGAGATGTCGATGATCGCGCCCGATTTGTGGCGTCGCTGCGTTTCGTAATGCTCGACCCGTTCGTCGCGCTTCACCCGCGCCAGGATCTGGGTCATATCGTCCTCGCGCCCCGGTACCGCCAGGACCGAGATCGATCGGCCCAGCATCTCGGCACTCGTGTGGCCGAAGATCGCGGTGGCGGCGGCATTCCAGGAGGTCACGATCCCGTCCAGCGTCTTGCTGATGATCGCGTCATCCGACGATTCGACGATCGCCGCCAACAGGGTCTGCATCCGCATGGCAGCCTGCTGAGCCTCCACGCGGCTCGTCACATCATAGAGTGTGACGATCAACGTCTGCGGCACATCCTCGGCGTTGCGGACAAAGTTTGAACTATGCGACAGCCAGCGGATCACACCGTCTTTCACGATCCTGAATTCGATCGGCGCGAATTCCTGCCCCAGGGTCTCGCGCTCGATCGCGTCTTGCACGCCGGCGCGGTCTTCAGGATGAGCCGCATCCAGCAGAACGTCGATGGATGGCCTGGCCGATGTCGGATCGAGACCGACGAGGTGGAAAATCTCTGCGGACCAGGTGGCACGCTGAGTGACCAGATCGACCTCGATCGTGCCGATTTTTCCAGCCTGTTGGATGTGATGCAGGTGTTCGCTGCTGCGCGCCAACTCCCGGGTGCGATCGACGACGGTGGCCTCGGCGAACGATCGCCGGCGCTGTTCGACCGAAACATAGGCCGCCAATAGCATGGTGAAGCCCAGACCGAGAGCCAGCCCGAACCAGCGCTCAGGCGAACGCTGACCGGCGACAAAGGGCGCAGGGAAATCGAAGACCGTCGTCCACTGCCGGCCAAACTGTTCGAATGATCGGCTGAGGCGCAGACTGCCGGGCGCGCGATCGGAGGCTGTAGCCGGCTGAATGAGTCGCTTCGTATCCGGCTCATAGACGAGGGCGGGCAATGTCGAATCGCCCGGCGCGGCGTCGCCGATAAAAAACGAGATGCGCGCAACGATCTCGGGAATGTCGCTGATGGCGTAGCGGATCAGGTCTTCGGTGAAATAAGCACCCATGGCCAACCCCATCGGCACAGGCTGCCTAACGCTAAACTTGGTTTGGTCGATATCGCCGTACACCGGCCAGAAAACGAGGATGATCGGCCGCGTATTGCCGACAAAGATCGGCAGAAAGGAATCGGTCGCGACCGGAATACCTTGATTCAACGCCCGTATCGCTGGGGCGCGCCGTGGCGTATCGGCCAGAAGATCGATGCCGAGTATGGATGGCACGGGGCCGAAGACCTGTTCGGCTCGGATCGGTGCGTATTCGCTACGGTCTCCGGCGGGCGCAAGTTGACCCTGCCTCGGATCGAGAATGGCAAACGACGATCGTCCGTCGATCCGCTGCACATCGTCTTCGAAAGTGGCCCGCGCTTCTTTCATGACGCTTGGCGCCCACGCCAGGCGCAGAACTGGCGTTACGCCGCGAGCCTTATATGCAAACCGTTCGACATCTTTCGCCGTCGGGTTAGCCTGCGAGGCGATAAAATCCGCTACCGCGGCCACCGACACTGTGGCCTCGGCCAGCTTGTGCCGCACCTCCTGCATGCGCGATTCGACGCGCAAGTCGAGGAAGTCGCGAATGCGTTCATTCTGGCGCTGAGTGGCTTGGTAAAATCCGGCAAAAGTAAGGGCCGTTCCGATCGTAAGGATCAGGATGGGAATGGCCACACGCCAGCCGTGGACAATGGGCGTTCCACCGCTCATTCACGTTCCCCCGCGACTCGAAATCAGCGGCCGCGTGCCCGCGGGCATGTTGGATCAGCGTCTGCTCAAACCGACCAATACAACTTATATATGTATTGGATGGTCGATCAAGTAAGTAGAAACCGCAGCACTATCAGCCACCACCACCGGTAGTCGGGCGATAAGTACTCTTGTCGGTTGCATTGAAGATGCACGCCGCCGGATGGCGGCGGCGCCTCACGTGTTCATCTGGTCGAAGAAGTCGCTGTTTGTCTTCGAGTGCTTCAGCTTGTCGACCAGGAACTCCATCGAGTCGGTCACGCCCATCGGCATCAGCACGCGGCGCAGCACCCACATTTTGGCCAACACGCCCTTGTCCACCAGCAGCTCTTCCTTGCGGGTACCGGACTTGGTGATGTCGATCGAGGGGAAGGTGCGCTTGTCGGAGAGCTTGCGGTCGAGGATGATTTCCGAGTTACCGGTGCCCTTGAATTCTTCGAAGATCACTTCGTCCATGCGGCTGCCGGTATCGATCAGCGCGGTGGCGATGATGGTCAGCGAACCACCTTCCTCGATATTGCGCGCCGCGCCGAAGAAGCGCTTCGGGCGCTGCAGCGCGTTGGCGTCGACACCGCCGGTCAGCACCTTGCCCGATGAAGGGACAACGGTGTTATAGGCACGCGCGAGGCGCGTGATCGAATCGAGCAGGATCACCACATCGCGCTTGTGCTCCACCAGGCGCTTGGCCTTTTCGAGCACCATCTCGGTCACTTGCACGTGGCGGGTGGCCGGTTCGTCGAAGGTGGACGAGATCACTTCGCCCTTCACCGAACGCGCCATGTCGGTCACTTCTTCCGGCCGCTCGTCGATCAGCAGCACGATCAGATAGACCTCGGGATGATTGGCCGAGATCGCATGGGCGATGTTCTGCAGCATCACCGTCTTACCGGTGCGCGGCGGCGCCACGATCAAAGCGCGCTGACCTTTACCGAGCGGCGAGATCAGATCGATCACCCGCGTCGTCAGGTCTTTCTTGGTCGGGTCTTCGAGCTCAAGCTTGAGGCGCTCTTCGGGATAGAGCGGCGTCAGGTTGTCGAAATTGATGCGATGGCGGACGTTCTCGGGCTGCTCGAAATTGGCCGTGTCGACCTTGAGCAAGGCGAAATAACGCTCGCCATCCTTGGGCGAACGGATCTGGCCTTCCACCGTGTCGCCGGTGCGCAGACCGAAGCGGCGCACCTGGCTGGGGGAGACATAGATGTCGTCGGGGCCCGGCAGGTAGTTCGATTCGGGCGAGCGCAGGAAGCCGAAGCCGTCGGTCAGGATTTCCAACACGCCATCGCCATAGATCGGCGTGTCGTTCTCGGCCAGCTGCTTCAGGATCGCGAACATCATGTCCTGCTTGCGCAGGGTCGATGCGTTCTCGATCTGCAATTCTTCGGCGAACGCCAGGAGTTCTGCCGGGGTTTTCGCCTTGAGCTCACTCAAATTCATGGATTGGTCCGGGGATGGGATATGGGGAAGGCGGTGGGGAAAGGTGGCGGCCGAATGAGGCCGCTTCGCGGGATCACGATTAACGCCACCATGACCAGGCTTGTGCGCCTGACCGTTAAACACTGCTCAGATGTGGTGGTGACCCCGAAAGACCCCTGGAGCATTAACCGAACCGGTAGGGCCTGTCAACGCGAGTCATGGGGCACGCGCCGGCGGCCACGGTTTCGTCCCGCCGCTCGCCGCTGCCCTATTTAGAACGGTTTTGCTACCACGAGGATCACGATGATGATCATCAGGATCGTTGGGACCTCGTTCACGCGCTTGAAGAAGCGCGGGGTCTTGGTGTTGGTCCCGGCAGCCAGGTCGCGGCGCCACTTCTCGGCCGCGAACATGAAAGCGGTCATCAGCACCACACACAGAAACTTCGGATAAAACCAATAGTTCATCCCGCTGCCGAGCTGCGACAGCAGGATGAGGCCGAGGATCCAGGCGAAGGTTGCCGCCGGCACGGTGATCATGTGCATCAGCTTGCGTTCCATCACCACGAAGGTCTTGGCCTGCTCCGAATCGGCCGGCACCTGGGCGTGATAGACGAACAGCCGCGGCATGTAGAGCAGCCCTGACAACCATGCGATCACCGCGATGACATGCAGCGCCTTGATATAGGGATACAGATCAGCCATCGCTCACAACTCCCGCTTTCAATTCCCGTAGGGAAACGCGTCCTTCACCAACTCGGCCAGACCGGCGATGAATGCCGGATGGGTGCCCAGTGCCGGCACACGGATATAGGTGGGTACGCCCGCGTCGTTGGCCACCTTCTTATAGTCCATATCGAGTTCGACCAGAGTCTCGGAATGCTCGGAGACGAAAGCGATCGGCACCACCACCAGCGGCTTCTTCTCGGCCCCCGCGCGGCGGATTTCGTCGTCGGTATAGGGGCCGATCCACTCCACCGGGCCGACACGGCTTTGATAGCAAACCCGCCAATCCTGATCGCGTCGGCCATAGCTCTCGGCCAGCAGCTTGGCAATGGCGCGCGCGGTCAGCATCACCTGATCGGGATAGCGATCGCCCCGGGTCACGATGCGCTTCGGCAGCCCATGGGCCGAGAACAACACCCGCGCGCCTTCTCCGGCTTGAGCGAGCGCGGCATCGATCATCTGTGCCTGGGCCGCGATCATGCCCAGAAGCTCAGGGTACTCGACGATCTCGGCAGATTTCGCCACGAGGCCCGCGCGCGCGGCTTCCTTTTTCCACGCCGCCACCGAAGACGCCGTGGTGGTGGTCGAGAACTGGGGATAGAGCGGCAGCAGCACGATCCGCTCCGGCCGCCAGTCTTTGACCTGTGCCACCGCTTCGCGTGTCATCGGATGCCAGTAGCGCATGGCGATGAAGGCCTTCGTATCGCCACCCAACGCTTGCTCCAAAGCCGCGGCTTGCGCCTTGGTTTCCTTCAGCAGCGGCGATGAGCCACCCATCCGCTCATAGATTTCCTGGGCGACGACATCGCGGCGCTTGGCGATGATCCAGGCGATCATTTGCCGCAGCGGTGTGGGCAGGCGAATGATCGCTTTGTCGCTGAACAGGTTGAACAGAAACGGCCGCACCGCCGCCAGACTGTCCGGCCCGCCGAGATTGAAGAGAACGATGGCGGTGCGTGGCATGGTCAGGGCTTCGCCCGCACGCGCTCGATCAGGCGCGCTACGTTTTCGGGCGGTGTTGGCGGCGTCACGCCATGGCCGAGATTGAAGATATAGGGCCGGCCATGCCACGCCTGCTTGATGCGATCCACACCGGCTTCGAGTGGCGCGCCGCCCACCAGCAACAGCGCCGGATCGAGATTGCCCTGCAGCGCGACCGACTTCGGCAGATGCTGCGCGGCCCAGCTGAGCGGCATCATGAAATCGAGGCTGACGGCATCGACGCCCGTCTCGGCGGCATAGGCGAGATATTGCGGGCCAGCCGCGCGCGGAAAACCGATGATCGGAATGTGGGACTTCGCGGCTTTCAAAGCGCTGACAATTGCCTTGGTTGGTGCGATCACCCAGGCGTTGAAATCATCCTCGCTGAGCGCACCGGCCCAACTGTCGAACAGTTGGATCACCTCGGCGCCGGCATCGATCTGCGCGATCAGATAAGCCGTGGTTGCTTCGACCAGGGTATCGATCAAGCGGCGAAACAGGATCGGGTCTTCATGCGAGAGCCGCTTAGCTGTGGTGAAGTCGGTCCCACCCTGACCCTCGATCATATAGGTCGCTACGGTCCAGGGCGCGCCCGCGAAGCCGATCAACGTCACCTCAGGCGGCAGGGCTGCCTTCACCTGCTGAACCGTCTCCAGCACCGGCGCATAGACCTCTGGTGCACGATCGAGACTCAGCCGCTCGAAGTCATCGGCTGAACGCATAGGCTCCAACGCCGGTCCGGTTCCTTCATTGAAGGCAACTTTCTGCCCTAGTGCATCGCAGATGACGAGAATGTCGGAAAACAGGATCGCTGCATCCATGCCGAAGCGCAGGACCGGCTGCAGTGTCACTTCGGTTGCCAGGTCGGGCGTGTAACAGAGATCGAGAAAGCCGCCGACCTTGCTTCGTATCTCCCGATACTCGGGCAGATATCGTCCCGCTTGCCGCATCAGCCAAACCGGTGGCGGATCCAAACTGTCACCAGCCAGGACACGCAAGATCGGTTTTTGAGAGGTAATAGGGCTCAAACGGGGACGTCCAGGCTCTTCAGGTCGGGCCTCTTCTTTAATCTATAGAGTCTTAAGAGAGAAGATGGAGGTTGTAGAGGGTCCCTGTGGGAATCGGGGATTAGACGCTCAGTCCGACCCACCACCGATTCATCCCGGCGTTCGGGTCACGGAAATGCCACGCGCCCAGGCATTGCCGTGCTTATCCCCATGACTCAGGGTTAACGAATGAATCTTGTTCCGTTGCGAGGCGAACACCGTCAGCTAGGGGTGACGACAGGGTATAGCTTCGGGCAATATGCCGTTCGGCCTCCCTGGGGTGGTTTGGCCACCGCTCATCCACATGGTTGTTCACAGACTTTGGCGACCAATCGCTTTCATCTGCATCTCGTGTCCGACTCGACCGGCGAAACCATCTCGTCGGTCGCGCGCGCCTGCGTCGTGCAATTCGCCGGCTATGAGGCGAACACCCATCTCTGGTGGCTGGTGCGGAACAGAAACCAGGTCGAGAACGTGCTTGAAGGTGTGAAGGTCGAACCGGGACTGGTGCTGGCCACGCTGGTCGATCCCGATGTGCGCCTGGCGCTCGAAGAAGGCTGCCGTCAGCTCCGTGTGCCCTGCGTTCCCGTGCTCGATCCGGTGATGGCGGCGCTGGCCAATTATCTCAATGCCGAATTCGGTATGGAGCCGGGCGCGCAGCACATTCTCGATGCCGAGTATTTCAAACGCATCGATGCGATGCATTTCACTTTGGCGCATGATGACGGCCAGCTGCTTGAAGACATCGACGAAGCCGATGTGATCGTGGTGGGTGTGTCGCGCACGTCGAAAACGCCAACCTGCATGTATCTCGCCAATCGCGGGATCAAGGCCGCCAATGTGCCGATCATTCCTGATACGCCACTGCCGGTCGAAGTGCTTGAGGCGAAGAAACCCCTGATCGTCGGCCTCACCCGCGAACCGAAAAGCCTTGTGGATGTCCGCCGCGCGCGGCTGCAATTCCTCGATCGCGACGTGCCGGGCTATGCAGATCCCGATGGCGTGCGTGACGAAGTGACCTCGGCCCGGCGCCTGTTCACCGAACGCGGCTGGCCGGTGATCGATATGACGCGGCGGTCGATCGAAGAAGCCGCGGCCTCGATTCTCCAGCATTACAGCCAGCGCCAGACCGCCAAACTGGCTGGCCTGGCCTCGCCGTCCTCATCATGACCACGCTGCGCACCAAAGCGGAAAAAGACCGGATCGAACCGCGGCTGGTGGCGCGCACCGCGCCGACCGTGATCCTCGCCTCCACCAGCACCACGCGGATGAAGCTTCTGGCCGATGCGGGCGTCACCGCCCAGTCGATCGCACCCGAGGTCGACGAACGTCCGGTCAAGACGCGGTTGACCTCAAACCGCGCACGCGCCGAAAAGGTCGCCACCGAACTGGCCGAACTCAAGGCGCTGGCCGTCTCGAAACTCCATCCCGATGCGCTGGTGATCGGCGCCGATCAGGTGCTCGACTGCGACGGCAAGCTGCTCGACAAGCCGGGCGGCATCGATGTCGCCAAGCGGCAATTGAAGGATTTGCGCGGCAAGCGGCATCGGCTGATCAGCGCGGTGGCCATCGCGCAGAAAGGCGAAATCACCTGGAGCCACGCCGAATCGGCCACATTGTCGATGCGCGTGTTCAGCGATACCTTCCTCGATGCCTATCTCGCGCTGGCGGGCGAGGCCGTTCTGGGATCGGTTGGCGCCTATCAGCTCGAAGCGTTGGGCGCCCAGCTGTTCACCAAGGTCGAGGGGGATTTCTTCACCGTGCTGGGTTTGCCGCTTCTGCCATTGCTCGATCAGCTTCGCCGCGCGGGCGCCATTCCGTCATGACATTGACCGGCAAGGCGCGGATCGCCGGCGTGCTGGGCTGGCCGGTCGGACACTCGCGCTCGCCCAAGCTCCATGGGTTCTGGCTGGCGCAACACCGCATCGACGGCGCCTATATCCCGCTGCCGGTCGCGCCCGAGCATTTCGAGCGCGCGGTGCGAACCTTGCCACAGCTCGGTTTCGCCGGCGCGAATGTCACCGTGCCGCATAAGGAAGCCGCGTTGCGTCTGGCCGATACGGTTGATGATGTGGCCAAACGCATCGGTGCAGCAAATACCTTGGTCTTTGGCACCGATGGCAAGATCAGCGCCACCAATACCGACGCCTTCGGCTTCATCGAGAATCTGCGGCATAGCGCCTCGGGCTTCGTCGCCACCAAGGGCCCGGCTGTCGTGCTCGGCGCCGGTGGCTCGGCGCGCGCGATCGTGGCCGCGTTGATCGATGACGGCGCGCCCGAGATTCGTCTGGTCAACCGCACCCTCGAACGCGCGCAGGATCTGGCCGCGCATCTCGGCGGCCCGGTGAAGCCGGTCGCCTGGTCGGAACGCGCCGAGGCGTTGCGCGGTGCGGCGCTGTTGGTCAACACCACCACGCAGGGCATGACCGGCCACCCGCCGCTCGATCTTGCCCTCGATGCTTTGCCTGTGACGGCACTGGTCAACGATATCGTCTATGTGCCGCTGATCACCGATCTGCTGGCGCGCGCCGCGGCGCGCGGCAACCCGACGGTCGACGGCTTGGGGATGTTGCTCCATCAGGCGCGGCCCGGTTTCGCGGCGTGGTTCGGCGTCATGCCGCAGGTCACGCTCGATCTGCGCAAAGCGGTGGAAGCGGGATGATCGCACGATGATTGTCCTGGGCATCACCGGCTCGATCGGCATGGGCAAATCGGTAGCAGCCGCGCAACTGCGCCGTCTGGGTATCCCGGTGCATGACGCCGATGCCGTGGTGCACGCGCTGATGGCCCCGGGCGGCGTGGCGGTCGAATCCGTCGGCAAAGCCTTCCCCGGCGTGGTGAAGAACGGCGCCATCGATCGCGCGGCATTGGGCGCCAAGGTCTTCGGCGATGACAAAGCGCTCGCGAAACTGGAAGGCATTCTCCATCCGCTGGTCCGTCAGCGCCATGCGCGGTTCATCGCTGCCGCTCAGCGTCGCCGCCTCCCCCTGGTCGCGCTCGATATCCCGCTTCTGTTCGAAACCGGCGGCGAAGGCCAATGCGATGCGGTGGCCGTGGTCAGCGCGCCGGGGTTCCTGCAGGAGCAACGCGTGCTCAAGCGCCGCGGCATGACGCCCGAGCGTCTCGCCGCCGTGATGTCCCGCCAAATGCCCGATGCGGAAAAGCGACGCTGGGCCGACTATATCGTGCCCACCGGCAATGGCCGCCGTGCCACCCTGCGCCAATGGGTTAGAATCGTCCGCGCGTTGCGCGCGTATAGGAGCACAGTCGATGCGTGAAGTCGTGTTCGATACGGAAACCACCGGTCTCGATCCCAAATCCGGGCACCGGCTGGTCGAAGTCGGCTGTATCGAGCTGATGAATCACATCCCCACCGGCGAGAGCTTTCACCGCTATATCAATCCCGAACGCGACATGCCCGACGAGGCCTTTCGCGTGCACGGTCTGTCGGCCGATTTTCTCGCCAAACACGAAACCTTCGATGCGCACGCCCAGGCGTTGGTCGAATTCATCGGCGATTCGCCTTTGGTGATTCACAACGCCGATTTCGACATGAACTTTCTCAACCACGAGCTGACGGCGATCGGTCTACCCATCGTGCCGCGCAGCCAGGCGATCGACACGCTCTATATCGCGCGGCGCAAATTCCCCGGCGCGCCGGCCAGCCTCGATGCGCTGTGCAAGCGCTTCAATGTCGATCTCTCGGGCCGCAATCTGCACGGCGCCCTGCTCGACGCGCAGCTTCTGGCCTCGGTCTATATTGAGCTGATCGGCGGGCGTCAGGCGGGTCTCGAACTCGCGGCGGCTACGGCTGCGACCGGCAAACAGATTGCCGCCGCCGCATCCGGACCCATTCGCCGCGAACCACGCCCCGACACGGTGTCCGCCGAGGAGCTCGCGAAACACGAAGAGTTCCTGAAGAAGATCAAAGGCGCGTTGTGGTCGGCGGCGGAGTGAGCACGGAGCGCCGATAAAAATGAGCGACACCGAAGAGGGCCGGCTCGCGCGGCCTGATGGAAACACGATCGCCTATCGTCGCACGCGCGCGGCGGTGATCGGCCGCAATCCGCCCGGCATCGTCTTTCTGCACGGTTTCCGTTCCGACATGACCGGCGGCAAAGCTCAGGCGGTCGAGGCCTATTGTCGTGGCCGCGGTCAGGCCTGTCTGCTGTTCGACGGCTTCGCGCATGGCAAAAGCTCGGGCGATTTCGCGCACGGGACGATCGGCCGCTGGGCCGAAGATGCCGCCGCGGTGTTGGACGCACTCACCGAAGGTCCGCAGATTCTCGTCGGCTCCAGTTTCGGCGGTTGGATCATGGTCCTGGCCGCGCTGCTTCGGCCGCAGCGCGTGGCGGGTCTCGTCGGTCTCGCCGCCGCGCCCGATTTCACCGAGGATTTAATTCTCGCCGCGTTCAAACCTGAAGACCGCCGCGTGCTCGACGAACAGGGCCAGATCATGATCCCCGGCACCTATGATCTGCCGTCCTATCCGATCACGAAAAATCTGATCGACGAGGCGCGCAACCATCTCGTGCTGCGCGGCCCGATTCCGATCACCTGTCCGGTGCGCCTGATCCACGGTCTCGAAGATGCCGACGTGCCGTGGCAGACCTCGCTCACGCTGCAAGAGAAACTGGCTTCGACCGATGTGGCGGTGACGCTAGTGAAGGGCGCGGGGCATCGGCTCAGCGAGCCCGCCGATCTCGTTCGCCTGCGCATGACGCTCGACGATCTGTTGCGGCCGACAGCGAATGTCAGCCGCGCCTAAAAACAAACGGGGGAACGGAACACATGAGCATTTGGTTCGGCGGGGTCGATCTCGATTTCATCACCACCCGCGGCAAGAACACGATGATCGAACATCTCGGCATCGAATTGCTCGAAGCCGGCGACGATTTTCTCAAAGCGCGCATGCCGGTCGATCACCGCACCAAGCAGCCGGCTGGACTTCTGCATGGTGGCGCCTCTGTAGCGCTGTCGGAAACGGTCGCAAGTCTGGGCGCGACCTATGCCGTCGACCGCGAGAAGTTCCATTGCGTCGGGCTTGAGATCAACGCCAACCATGTGCGGTCGGCGACGGACGGTTATGTCTATGCCGTCGCGCGCCCGGCCCATCTCGGCCGCAACACGCATGTCTGGGAAGTGAAGATCACCGACGAGGCCGGCAAGCTGGTCTGCATCTCGCGCGTAACGATGGCGATCCTCGCCAAAGGTTAGGCTTCGCGCTTGACCAGCTGCGATTCGAGAATGGCCTGCAGGCCTTCGCGGTAGGTGGGATAGGCCAGCTTTACGCCCAGCTCGCGTTTGATGCGGGCATTGCTGACGCGACGGCGATCGGTCCAGAAGCTCGCGCTCATCTCGCTCATCTCCGCCTGCTCGAACGGAATCTCCGGTGGGACCTTCACGCGCAGCAGATCGCAGGCGTATTTCACCACATCGGCCGGTGCGGCCGGCTCGTCATCGGTGACGTTGTAGATCGCGCCGGGATTGGGCTTGTCGATCGAAGCCATCAGCGTGGTCGCGATGTCGTCCACATGGACGCGGCCGAACAGATGGCCCGGCTTCACGATGCGCCGCGCGGTGCCGGCATGCACATCGTCGATGGCGCTGCGGCCAGGACCATAGATCCCTGACAGGCGGAACACATGAACAGGGAGCTTCTGTTCCTGACCGAGAACCAGCCATGAAGCCTCAGCGGTCGAACGGCGGCGCGCGCGGTCGGAGGTCGGCGCCGGCCGCGTGCCTTCATCGACCCAGGCGCCATTGTGATCGCCGTAGACGCCCGTGCTCGACAGATAGCCGATCCACTTCAGAGACGGCTTCAACGTGACGAAGCGCGGCCACATCTGGTCGAGCACCGGATCGCTGCGATCGTCGGGCGGCACCGACGACAGGATATGCGTCACGCCGTCCAGGTCTTCGGACAGCAAGCGCAGATCGCGATCGAAGCGCAGCAGGCCCGGTTCGTTGGGTTCGCGCGACGTCCCGATAACCGTCCAGCCTTGCGGCTCGAGCAATTGAGCTAGGGCGCGCGCGCTGTAGCCGTATCCAAAACAGAGTAGACGAGGCATGGCGGTCTATTTGGTCCGGCTAAGCAGTTTGGCGATGAAGGGGCCCGTCCCCATAACGGCGAACAAGCGTAGCGTTTGCGCCGCGATAACGAAAGGCGCATCGGCATGGCTGCCGACAGCGATGATGACCACGGAATCCAATCCCCCAGGGCTTGTGGCCAGATAGGCGGTTAAACCGTCGATCGGCAACAGAAGTGTCAAAATCCACGACGCCAGGCCGCAGAGTGCAATGAGCACGACACTCGACATTAAGACTTTGGGCAAAACCCGCAGCGCGTAGACGAAAACATCGCGGGTAAAACCCAGGCCGATATACCAGCCCACCACCAGATAGGTGGCGCCCAGAAGCCAGGGCGGCAGGGTGATCGTCACGATCTTCGAAATGTTGAACGCGGCGGCCAGAACCATCGGCACCAGCAGCGCGCCAGCCGGGATCTTGAGGCGCAAACCGACAAACGCGCCAAAGCCGGCGATCGCCAGGGTTTCGATCAGCGGCAAAGCGAGATCGAGGCCTTCCGGCGTGGGTGGCGCACCGGCGCCGGGCGCAGCACCCGTCACGCCGAAGATCAGATGCGACCCGAGCGAGATCGACAGAACGACGATCACCACGCGGAGATATTGAATGAAGGCGACCAGGCGTGGATCGGCCCCGAAATCGGCGGCCATCGCCACCATCACCGAAGCGGCGCCGGGGGTCGATCCCCAAGCGGCGGTCGAACCGGGCAATCCGGCGAAACGCATCAGCAACCATCCGGCCAAGGCACCGGAGGATACGGTCGCCGCCACGCTCAGCAGCATCGGCGCCCAATCGGACGCCAGCGATGTCAGGATCGATGCGCTCAGGGTGCGCGCCACCAGGCAGCCGATGATGGCCTGGGCGGCGGTAAAGGCGATCGGCGGCAGTTTGATGGGTGCGCCTCTGGCGCCGAACCCGATCGCCACCACCATCGGTCCGATCAGATACGACGCCGGAACGTGAACCGCGTGCAACCCATAGGAAAGCGCCAAGGAAGCCACGAGCAGGCCAGCCCAATAAAAGAGGTTTTTATTCAAGGCCCGGCGCTTCCCCTGGAAGTCGACCCGGCGGCGCTATCCTCGCGATTTTGCCGCCGGCGTCGACCTCGGATTCTACGTAGGTTTGATGTTAAGGCATCAACCGAGTGCCGCCAAAATCTCCGCGGTCGGGCGGATGCGGCCCAGCCGCGGCAAGACGACCGTGGTCGAGAATTTGTGGGCTTCTGCGGTCATGCTGCTCATCGCGTCTTCGGCGAAGATGAAGGCGTAGCCCATTTCCCAACCGGCGCGCGCCGTGCCTTCGACGCCGATATGGGTGGCGATGCCGGTCATCACGATGGTCTTGATGCCGCGGCGGCGCAGCTGCAGGTCAAGCTCGGTACCGTAAAAGGCATTCCATTGCCGCTTGGTGATCAGGATATCGGTCGGCGCCGGCCCCAGTTCGGGGGCGAGGTCCTTGAAGTCGGCCGGCATGCCGCCGTGTGCCGAGGCCGGTGCCGCGTCAACCGGCTGCTTCAGGGCATCGCCGAAATCCGCCGACCAGCCGACATTGACGAGGGCGACCGGCGCTTTGGCAGTCCGGAAGCGCTCGACCAGGCTGAGCGTGCGCGTCAGCACATCCGCCGCGGCATGGGGTGCGACGGGCATGCGCATGATGCCCTTTTGCAGGTCGATGACGACGAGCGCAGTGGTTTGGGGGTCGATTTTTTCCATTGACGTCGGGCTCCGCATATAATGTGAGGACAGGCTCATCTAGGTTGTATGAGGATGTCCTCACAAAACGCAAGCGTGACGATCAAAGAGCCGCGCCGCAAACGCGGCCGGGAACGGGTGGCGGCCCTGCTCGATGCCGCCGCTCAGGTCTTCGCCGAAAAAGGCTATGACGCGGCCACCATGGCCGAGATCGCGGCCCGCGCCGGCGCGGCCATCGGCTCGCTCTATCAATTCTTTCCCAATAAAGAACTGATCGCCGGCGCGCTGCGCAGTACCTATGGCGACGAACTCGTTGCCAAGCTCGAAGCGTTGTGCGAGCAGGCTGCGGCTTGGAAGTCCGAAGAGCTGGCCGATCGCCTGGTCGATGCGATGCTCGACTTCCATGCCGAGCATCCGGCCTTCACCGCGCTGGTCGAAGCCCATGCCGGTCTCTATGACGGCGCGGCCGAAGTGCGCGAGCAATTGCGCGGCGCGATTCGTGCCATGCTGCTGGCCAATGTGCCGCAGCTCGGCGCGGATCAGGCCCAGGCGATGGCGATCGTCGCGCTGCACACGATGAAGGCCGCCGCCGCGATGAACGCCGAAGCCAAGTTGACGCGCAACGTGCTTCTCGATGAGATGCGCGCGATGCTGCGTCTCTATGTGATGGAACGGATCGCCGCTGCGCAGCGCGCGTGACACAAGGTTAGAAAATTGGAAACGATGATGGGTTGGGTTCGGCGTGGCATGTTGGCCGCCGTCGCGACGACGATGATCGGCGGATCGGTTTGTGCCGCCGACAAGACCGCACCGATCGCGCCGCCGGTGACGACGCCCAGCGATCCGGCGCAGCGTTACGCCGCGTGCATGCAGCTTGCTAAGAGACGTCCCACCGATGCGTGGGAGATGGCGCTCACCTGGATGGGCGAAGGCGGCGGTGAGCCGGCCGAAGATTGCGGCGACGTCGCGCTGATCGGCCTCAAGCAATACAAGGAAGCCGCGCGCCGTCTCGAGGAACTGGCCACCGCGAGTCACAACGAGCCGCAGATCCGCGCCGGCATGTTGGCGCAAGCCGGCCAGGCCTGGATTCTCGATGGCGATCCCAGCCGCGCCTATGCCGATCAAACTGCGGCGCTGAAACTCACACCCGCGCAGCCCGACCTTCTGATCGATCGCGCGGAAAGTTCGGCGCTCGGTCACAGCTGGCAAGACGCGGTGGTGGATCTCGATCAGGCAATCGGCCTCGCGCCGAATCGCGCGGATGCCTACACCTATCGTGCGGCGGCGAAGCGCGAGCTCAGCGATCTCAAGGGCGCGGCCGCCGACGCGACTCAGGCGCTCGCGCTCGATCCCAATTCACCCGATGCCTGGCTCGAAGACGGAAATGTGAAACGTCTCGCCGGCGATAAAACCGGTGCGCACAAATCCTGGACTCAGGTGTTGCGCCTCGCGCCGCAATCGCCGGCCGCCGACGATGCGCGGCTGAATCTCGAAAAGCTCGATGTGAAGCAGTAATCCGCGCAGTGATTACTTAGCAGACGATTCTAAGTTCGAGGTTTCACAAGGCTTTCACGCAGCCTCTCCACCTATTGTGTTAATGATCACACCTAACCGCGATATTCAGTAGAAATTCGTCGCGGTATTGTGTACTATATATTTCGGCCCCCAAGCCGTCGGAGGAAAGTTTCCCCGTTGTGCGCTGTCTCCGCCTCTCCCCGGACAGGCCCGAAGCACCACGGTTGTTACCTCCGGCGTCTCCCCCTTGGGGGCCACCTATCCGACATACCTCTCCCTGAAACTCACCGGAGCATGTGATGAGCAAACGCTCGCGCGCCGCCGCACAGTCACGATCTGAACGATCTGACACGGCGAGCCGCCCGCTATGGAGCAACGTCATCCCGGCAAATTGGGATGGCGATGAAGAAGGCCGCGATCAACGCTACGTCAAAAAGATCAGGCCGCAGTCGGACAACCAGGGCGCTCTGTTGAGCGCGATCAAGGAGAAAAGTCTTACGCTGGCCCTTGGACCAGCGGGCACGGGGAAAACTTATCTTGCGATCGCTTCCGCGGTGGAAGCCTTCGAAGAGGGACGTGTGGCGCGCATCGTGCTCTCGCGTCCCGCGGTCGAAGCCGGAGAGAGCCTGGGTTATCTGCCGGGCGATCTGCAGGAAAAATTGGCGCCTTATCTGCGGCCGCTCTACGACGCGCTCGCCGACCGGCTGGGGGGCAAGCGCCTGCGCGCTCTGCTCGCCGATGGTTCGATCGAGATCGCGCCGGTGGCCTATATGCGCGGGCGCACCATCAACAACTCGTTCGTGGTCATCGACGAAGTCCAGAACTGCACGTATGGGCAGATCAAAATGATCCTCACCCGTCTGGGCTGGCACTCGACGATGGTGCTCACGGGCGATCCCGATCAGAACGATCTGCTGCCCGGCATGTCGGGTCTTCCGGACATCGCGAATCGTCTCGAAGCGTTGCCGGATGTTGCCGTAGTGCGGCTCGAAGATCGCGACATCGTGCGTCACCCATTGGTGGCCTCGATGCTGACGGTTCTGTAGAGCGTTACTCTTGGGGGGTTCCTCACCCTGACGTGCTCCCGCACGGAAGGGTGAGGGTCTCGCGAAAAGACTAATTCGCCAGCCACTCGATCACGAGGTCGAGCAGCGCGCGAAGCCGAGCGAGCCGCTTGAGATCGCGGTGATAGCCGACCCAGGTCGTGCGGCTCGGCGGTTCCTCACCGAGATCGACGCGCTCGATGCCTTGCGCCGCGTCACCCAGCGGACGCGGCAGCACCGCAAGCCCCACACCCTGCGCGCACAGCCGCGCCTGCACATCGCGGTTGTTGCTGCGCGACACCGCGCGCGCCTGGGGAAACATCTTCGCCAACCAGACTGCGTCGGGCATCTCACCGAAGCCGACATCCATCGTGATCAGCGCCGCGCCGCGTCCATAGCCGATGCGCGGCGGCTCGGCGCCCTTCTTCTGATAAAGCCCATAGGGAATATCCATCAGCCGGCGTGCGATCACGTCGGGCTCATCGAAGGCCTGGATGCGAAACACCATATCGGCCTCGCGGCGCGACAGGCTGTAGAGCCGCATATCGGTCAGCAGCTCGACAGACACGCGCGGATGCTGGCCAGCGAAATCGGCCAGCACCGGTGTCAGCATATGGATGCCGAACCAGTCGGAGGACGACAGCCGCAGCGCGCCATCGAGTCCCTGGTCCTGGCCCTCGAGTTCGCGCTCGAAGGCCAGCGCCTCTTCTTCGATGCGTTCGGCATGGGCCAGAACCGCCGCGCCCTCGTCGGTCAGCACGAAGCCTTCCGCGGTGCGCTGAAACAGCGCCTGGCCGACCGCCTCCTCCAGTGCTTTCAGCCGCCGGCCCATTGTCGGCTGGCTTTGGCCCAGCTTGCGTGCGGCCTTGCCCAAAGTGCCGGCGCGGGCCACCGCCAGAAAGATGCGTAGGTCGTCCCAATTCATCGCCGGATCACGACAGGTCTGTTGGCCCATTCAAAAGTGAATGAGGTTTAGCCAATATCGATAGTTTTCCAACATTTTTACAAGCCTATCTTTGACCCGTCTTCGGAATGGAGGGGTCCATGATCAGCGAACAGGTGATGAAGGCGGCGGTTCTCGACGCGCCGGGCGCGGGGTTCGCCCTGATGCCGGTGAGGCGGCCGCTGCCGCAGGCGGGCCAGGTGCTGGTGCGCATCAAGGCCAGCGGCGTCAACCCGCTCGACCTCAAGATCCGCGCCGGTCAGGCCACCCATGCCAAGCATCCCCTGCCGGCGATCCTCGGCATCGATCTCGCCGGTGTGGTCGAATCGGTCGGCGCCGGCGTCACCCAGTTCCAGCCCGGCGATGCGGTCTACGGGATGACCGGCGGTGTCGGCGGGCTGCAGGGCTCACTGGCCGAATTCGCCGCGGTCGATGCGCGGCTGTTGGCGCCGAAGCCCGCGAATTTGGATTGGCGCGAAGCGGCGGCCTTGCCGCTGATCGCCATCACCGCCTGGGAAGGCTTGGTCGACCGCGCCAAGGTCCAGCCGGGTCAGGCGGTGCTGGTGCAAGGCGCCGCCGGCGGTGTCGGCCATATCGTCGTCCAACTCGCGCTCGCCTTCGGGGCGCGGGTGTTCGGTGTCGATGGCGCGGCCAAGGCCGACCTGCTCACGCAGTTGGGTGCCACGCCGATCGATCGCGCCACATCGGTGGAGAGTTATGTGGCCGAACACACCGCCGGCCGCGGTTTCGATATCGTCTATGACACGATCGGCGGGCCCGCGCTCGACGCGTCGTTCCAGGCGGTGCGCCGCTTCGGCCATGTGGTGAGCAGCCTCGGCTGGGGCACGCACGCGCTGGCGCCGCTCTCATTCAAGGCCGCCAGCTATTCGGGTGTGTTCACGCTGGAGCCCTTGCTCACCGGCGAAGGCCGCGAACACCACGGCGAAATCCTGCGCGCGATCACGAAGCTCGTCGAAGCCGGCAAGATCACCCCGCGCCTCGATCCGCGCCGCTTCACGTTGATCACGGTCGAGGATGCGTATCAGATGCTCTCGTCGAAATCGGCACGGGGGAAAGTGGTCGTCGAAATCGCGGGTTAGTTTGAAACCCTATCCAATCGCCTGCGCGACCTCCCACACATGACCGGAAGGGTCCGCAAAGGCCGCGGTTCGTCTGCCCCATGGACGATCAATCGGCCCGTTGAGCAGTTCGACGCCAATGCTCCGCAGCGACGAACAGATCTGATCAACGTCACGCACTCTGATCGTCAACAACACCCGCGGTCCCGCCGCCGCTGCCGCGACGCGCAACGGCTCAACGAGCGGCGGTGCCCGCGAGGCATCGAGAAGATTGATCATGACCCCACCAAATTCGAGCACGGCCGACACCGCATCTTCCCAAACGGTCTTGCTCGCAAAGACCTTCGCGTAGAATGCTTTCGACGCGCTGATGTCGTCGACGAACAAGGTAACAACTTCGATCTCGTTCGGTAGATCGGCGATCATGTCGTTCGTCCCCTATCTTTCTTTCTGCCTCTAGAACGGCTCCGGGATTTTATTGGCCGCGCGCCAGTCCTTCAGCAGCGCGCGGCGGCGCTTCGGGTAGCGCTTGCCGGTGGCGCGCAGCCCGGCGATGCGATCGGCGCGGAAATGGCGGAAGTCTTCGCGCAGCTCGCACCAGCCCGCCACCACCCGCACCTTGTCGAAGAAGCCCAGCGCGATCGGCCAGATCACACGATCGGTGGCCTTGCCTTTGTCGTCTTCGTATTGAATGCGCAGCTTCACCTCGTCGCGAATCGCCTGGCGGATCGGGCCCAGATCGATCTTGCCGGCCGCCAGGCTTTCGCCCGGCCCGGCAAGCAATCCGGAATACTCGGCGTTGTCGCGCAAGTCTTCCGGCAGCACCGCCACGATCTTGGCCAGCGCATTCTTGGCCGCCGCCGCCAGTTCCTTATCGTCGGCGCGCTTCATCACCCAGCGCGCGCCCAGCACCAGCGCCTCGATCTCTGGATCGTCGAACATCAAGGGCGGCAGCACGAAGCCGGGCTTCAGCACATAGCCCACACCCGCCTCGCCCTCGATGGTGGCGCCCTGGCCGATCAGCGTTTGCACATCGCGATAGATCGTGCGCAGCGACACATCCAATTCTTCGGCCAACACCGCCGCGCTCACCGGATGGCGATGCCGCCGCAACGCCTGGATCAAATCGAGCAACCGTTCGGACCGCGCCATGGGCAAAGCATCGCAGTTTGGTCGTATCGATGCCAAGGGGTTCTGTCAGAATGCTGACAGTTATTGGCAGTACGCTGTTCTACAAAGCGTCGTCGCGCCCCGCGCCCATGCTATTAGCTGCTTCGCTTCAGTTTCCATTTGTCGGCCAATTGAACAGCGTGTTCCCAAGTCTCGGGGTCTTTCACCCGCCAGTAATCGATGTAAGGGTGAACCTGTGTGATGAAGCCGACTAACAAACCCCGAACGATATCGTAGGAAATGCGCCCATCCAGATCGCCGTTTTTGAGGCCCACCGCGATAAACTCGTAAAAGTTCAATTCTCGATCGATAGCTTGCAGAAGATCGTTGTTATCGTCACCGTAATCCAGGCCGGCGATGCTCGTAATTAGGGCTAATTTTGGAAGCTTAGTCTTGATTAGTTTTTTGTCTTCGATTCGCTCTTTGCGAATTAGAAAGTCGGAAATAAGTGTGATCGTATGTTGTTTGCGCAGATTTCTGATGGAGACTTCATTGGTCACTATCCAACCCGTGGCAACTAACATTGCTCCGGAAAATGATAGAGCTTCGAGATAGTGAGGGCCGCCAGGCGCGACGGAATCAAGCATTGCGAAGCGCAATCCCAATGCTGCAGCAATAGCCACCGAGATATAAACGAGATATCGAATTCTCACGTGGCGCATTGTGGGCTCCCCACAAAACGAGAGCCCCGCGACTTTTTAGGGCGGGGCTCTTAGATTCGTTCCAATGGTTTTGGTACCGGTCAGGTCCCCGGCTTCACTCCCATGTGAACCATTGCATCCTCCATCGTTAAAAATGACACGGGCAGATTACCGAAAATCACGTCAAAAGTCCACGCTACTAGCCGTACTTTATAACAGTAAAATATATGCCGCCTCTTAGCCCATTCAACCTAATTCAAGGATGTGGCGAAAGCTTGGTATTTGCATCCTTTTAATCCCTGAGCCGTCCTTGCAGCGCGTCACATTGAAATAGGTCAGTGCTTTACCCAAGCTAAGTCGGCCCGGTTGTCATCGAGTTAAAGCCTGGAGTCATTCATGATCCCCTCCCTCGCCGTCATCCTGCTCTGCCAATTGGTCGGCGAGGTGATCGCGCGGGCGTTTGATTTGCCGATTCCGGGGCCGGTGATCGGGATGGCGTTGATGCTGATCGTGCTGGTGCTGCGCGATCGGCTCCGCAACAGCTTGCCCAAGCCGATGACGGGCGATGGGTTGGAGCGCGCTGGGCGCGGCATTCTCTCCCATCTGTCGCTGATGTTCGTGCCGGCGGGCGTCGGCGTCATCCAGAACCTGCAGGTTCTCAGTCAATACGGCGTGGCTCTGGCGGCGGCGGTGATCGTTTCGACCGTGGCGGCGTTGCTCGCCACCGTGGCCACCTTCCTCTGGGTCGCGAAACGATTCCACGCCTCGGCCGAGGGTGACGCGCCATGAACGCCGCGTCGGATTTCTCGCTCTGGGTCTATCTCTCGCGCACGCCGCTGTTGTGGCTGACGGTCACGCTTGTTGCCTACGCCCTGACCGACACCGCCTCGCTCGCCACCAAGCGCCACCCGTTGATGAGCCCGGTGCTGCATGCGATCTGGATCATCGGCGTGGTGCTGACGCTGACCCACACGCCTTATCGCACCTATTTCGAAGGCGCGCAGTTCGTCCATTTCCTGCTCGGTCCGGCAACGGTCGCACTGGCTGTGCCGCTCTATGATTATCGCCGCCAAGTGGTGCGCGCGCTGGTGCCGATGGTGGCGGCGCTGGCCGTCGGCGCGGTGGTGGCGACCGGCTCGGCGATTCTCGTGGTCAAAGCTTTCGGCGTACCGCGCGATATTCTGATCTCGATCGCGCCGAAATCGGTGACGGCGGGCGTGGCCATGGGCATCAGCGAAAAACTCGGCGGCAATCCGGCGCTGACGGCGGTGCTGGTGATCATCACCGGCATCTTCGGCGCCATCATCGTCACGCCGCTGATGAACCGCCTTAAGATCACCGATTGGCGCGCGCGGGGCTTTGCGGCGGGGCTCGCGTCCCACGGCATCGGCACGGCGCGCGCCTTTCAGGTGAACCCGGTGGCCGGCACATTCGCGGGGATCGCCATGGCGCTGAACGCCCTGGTGACCGCCGTGATCGTGCCGATCGCCCTCGCCCTCTTCGCCTAGTTCGCGACAGCGTGTGTCGACCGCGAGCCGCCGAGCACGCGGCGGAAGATCGCGAGATGGGTCAGCAGCAGATTGGGCACGATGAAGCCGGGGATCAGAATCCAGGGCAGCGTGGTCATCGCCGCCGAGCTCGGATCGCCGAAGAAGATGCGTACAGGCGAGCCCTCGGCCGAGGTCACACCGAGTCCGATCGCGTCGACCAGATCGGCAAAGCCGAACAGGTTCCACAGCAGCAGCAGCGCGGTCGCGCCGGGGATGCGGCGATACCAGGCCCAGGCCACCGGCAGGGCGAGCGCGCCGGTGATCATGTCGCCCCAACCGGCTGCCGGCGCGAAGGGCGCGGGCAGGCGGTGATCGGCGAACAGCAGGACGAAATACACGCCTTCCACGCGCAACGCGCTGATGGCGATCAGTGCCGTGGTCGGGATCGACTGGATCGCGGCGGCAAATCGCGGACTACGAATCGCGGCAACGATCGCCAGGATCAACGGCACGGCGACCATGATGCCGAGGCCGGGCGTGCCCAGAACATCGAGCAGGCCGGTGCCGGTGATCACGACCACGGCCACCAGCCAGGCGCTATGAATCAAGACACGCCGAAGGCCGCCCTGTTCGCGTCCATACCATACGGCCAGAACGGCAATCGTCGCCACGGCGGTGGCGCTCAGGGTGATCGCGCCCCAAAGATCGAGTGTCGGCATCATCCTTCTCCTTCAGTCGTTGTATATGCAACTATCTACATGTCAGTTTGCGCAGCGTGACGATGGCAATGCGGCTCAGGCCGCGATCTTGCTCAGGGTCTGATCGAGAATGTCGCTCAAGCTGGCCGAGGTCACACGGCCGAGCAGTTTGTCGAGGTTCTGTTGCGCTGCGCGCCAATACGGCACGCCCCGCAGGAATTGCTTCTCGCCGGCGTCGGTCAGCTCGATCAACCGGACGCGGCCGTCATCCGGATCGCGGCGGAAGCGAATCAAGCCCTGAGCCTGCAGCGGCTTCATGGTGCGGCTGAGCGTGGTCGGGTCGAGATCGCGCCGCTCGGCCAAGGTCCCGGCCGGCACGCTGGGGCGGCCGAAACTGGCGAAGCCATAGAGCTGCGCCAGGATGCCGAATTGACCCACGGTCAGCCCGGTCGGCGCCATCGTCTCGTCATACATCACCGTAATCCGCCGCGCGGTGCGGCGGATGCGCAGGCAGTTGCAGCCTAAAATCTCGCGGGCATCGACCCTAGTGGCCACGGCTCGACCTCTTCATGATCAATAATTGTATATGCAACTATCTGTGTCACGTCAAGCCGCAGGTTGCACTTAGATGCCGCAGAATTTGTAAGGCCCGATATCCACATGGATGTGGTCCGAGTGGAAGCTGTTGTGGTTGGGCGTGATCACCACGTCGAAAATGCTGCAGGCGCCTTTGGCGACTTCGTGCAGGAACTGCGCCTTCGCATCGCTGCCGTGCCAATCTTTCGAAACGGAAATGCGCTCGCCGCCCTCAACTTCGAAACCGATGATGTCGATCGCCTTGCCATAGGCGTGCTGCGACAGACGGCTGGCATCGCCGCCGCGCTCGCCGCGGCAATTATAGGTGCCGACATGGGCAACCTGCGTCACCTGCTTGTGCAGTATGCGCATGGCCGCGGGGCGCACGATGCGGATCTCGAATTCCGCCAGGGTGGCGGCGAAGGAACAGTTCATCAGCGCCGGGCGGCTCAGCGGGATCGGTGATTTGTCGACTTTGACGTTGTGGTCGATACCGCAGCCATTCTCTTCATGGAAATCGCGCTGGCGTTGATAGGTGACGCCATCGGCATCGAGTTCCTGATAGCAGCTCTCGTGTTCGACCTTCGGCACCGGCGGCGGCGCGCCCGCGAGTTGCGGCGGGTTATTCGCGCAAGCTGCGAGCATCGCCAGCAGAGCGGCGACCGCGACTCGATACAGAACTCCCGTCACCGGCGAACCCCACCTCGATCCCACGCGCCAACGCGACCCACGGCGCCAGATTGAAATAGCGCACCGCTTGGCCTGAGGTCGAGGGCAGAACGTGTAACGGGATGCCATCAACTGTGGCAGAGTGGAGTCCGTAATCGAGATCGCCGGTCTTGCAGCCCAGATACAGGCTCGCCGTGTATTTGCTGGTGAAGGCGATCGCCCCCGGACGATAGCGGCGCATCTTGCGTGTAAAGGCCGCGACATCGAAGCCGGCCGGCGTCAGTTCGTCATCGTTGCCCCACTCGATTTTGTTGAGATCGGTCAGGCCGATGCCCAGCGCCAAAAGCTTGGGATAATCATGGGGCTGAAAGCGGTGCGGCGTCAGCGTCGCCTCGTGCAGGCTTTTCCAGAAACGGTTGCCCGGATTGGCGTAATAGGCGCGCTTGTCCTTCGAGATGCGGCTGGGCGCTGTGCCGCAGAACACCAGGCGCAAGCCGGGTGCGAGCAGGTCGGGAACGATGTAGTCACTTTTGGGTTTTGCGGTCACTTCGCCATTTTTGCAATTGTGGCGGTGGTGCTCTGCCCGGGGGTGAGTTCGGCCAGAACCACCTTACCGCCCCAGCCCTGGACGAGATCAGCGCCCACCACCTTGTCGACAGTGTAATCGGCGCCCTTCACCAGCACCTCGGGTTTCAAGGCGCGGATCAGCCGCTCCGGCGTGTCCTCCTCGAAGATCGTCACCAGATCGACGGTTTCGAGCGACGACAGAACCGTGGCCCGCGCTGCCTCATGCTGGACCGGCCGCGTCGGGCCCTTGAGCCGCTTCACCGACGCATCGGCATTGAGGCCGACGACGAGGCGGTCGCAGGCGGCATGGGCTTGCGACAGCAGCGAGATGTGCCCCGGGTGCAGAAGATCGAAGCAGCCATTGGTGAAGCCCACCTTTAAGCCGCGCCGCCGCCAGCGTTCGACCCGGCCGAGAGCGGCCTCAAGCGAGGCCACTTTCGCTTCGCCGGCCGAGATGTCCGAATGGTGGAGTGCGGCCACCAACTCGTCGGTGGTGACCACCGCGGTACCCACTTTGCCGACCACGATCCCCGCCGCGATATTGGCGAGCCTGGCGGCCTCGACGGGCGAGGTGCCGCCGGCAATGGAAGCGGCCATCACCGCCATCACCGTATCGCCGGCGCCGGAGACGTCGAACACCTCGCGCGCTTCTGCGGGCAGATGTTGCGCGAGACCTTTAGCGGTGACGAGCGTCATGCCGTCTTGGCTGCGCGTCACCAGCACATGGCCGATATGGCAGGTGGCGATCAGATGGCGCGCGGCGGCGACGATCTCATCGTCATTGCCCACCGGCATGCGCGTGGCTTCGTGCAATTCTTTGCGATTGGGCGTGACGATCGTCGCGCCGCGATAGACGGTGTAATCGATGCCCTTCGGGTCGATCAGCACCGGCCTCTTGGCCGCCGCCGCGATCTCGATAATCGCATGCACCAAAGCCGGCGCCAACACGCCCTTGCCGTAATCCGACAGCACCACCGCGCCGACATCGCCGATCAGTTTGGTCACCGTCATGCGGATGCGTTCGCGAGAGGACTCGCTCAACGGGCTCGAGGTCTCGCGGTCGACGCGTAGCAATTGCTGGCTGGCGCCGATGAAGCGGGTCTTGATCGTGGTCTCGCGATCGGCCTCGACGACGATGACCGGTTCGACGCCGTCCTGTTCGCCGATCAGGCGCGTCACGTCACGGCCGGCTGTGTCGTCGCCGACGGCGGCCAGGAAATGCGCCTCGGCGCCCAGCGCCACCAGGTTGCGCACCACGTTGCCGGCGCCACCCAGCATCGCCGTCTCGCGCTTGATGTGCAGCACGGGGATCGGCGCTTCGGGCGAGATGCGTTCCACCTCGCCGTAGGTAAAGCGGTCGAGCATCACGTCGCCGATGCACAGAAGCCGTACACCGCGCAGCGCATGCGCGCGGGGAACCATGGATGACGGATCGGTCACACAGACCTCGCGGTTAAAGACTTCTTCACGATCAATAGTTTAGATCAGGATGTCGCGCTCTTTTGCGCGGGCGAGTTTAGCCACCGGCAGCGGGCTTTGCCAAGACCGGCACCGCCGGACAAGCGCTCAATTGTGGCAAGATCAACGAAATCGATTAAACGAATCGACTTACTTTGCCGACCTAGGTTAGTTTTTTCACGGGACAGTGCCGGCCGCGCCGTTATCAGATGACGGGGATGGGGTTTGCGTAAGTTTTTAAGCGTTTCGGCTACCGTACTCCTGTTGGGCATCGGACAAGCGCAAGCTTCGACGGTCGCCTGCTTCCAAGCGGCTGACGTCAAGGAAGCCCAGCTGCGCCGCATGCAGCAGGAATTCACCGTGGCCGCACTCTCATGTGGCGTGGTCAAAGCGCAGCGCGACGCGATCGCCGATCGCTACAATCGCTTTGTCGATCGATTCAGCGATGTGCTGCGCGCCAATGCGCAGATCCTGCAGGTCCATTTCGCGCAGCATGGCGGCACCAACAGCTTCGACTCATGGATGACGAAGCTGGCCAACGCCGCATCGGAAGATGTGGCCACCAATCCGGACTATTGCCGCAACGCCTGGCTCAATCTCGACGCCGCGCTGCTGATCACGCCCGACAATATTGCGGCCTTCGCCGCCAACGGTCATGTGCCCGACGATCTGGTGCCGCTCTGCGGCCTGCATCGTCCGCGCGCCAAGACCGTGACCAGCGCTCACGCGCAGGCTTCCAACAAGGACTAAGTTGTTCGGGTGAAGAGGTCATGCCCGGCCGTGGCCGGGCATGATTCTCGTTCGAGCGAACTGCCGGACTTACTGCGGCAGAACGATTTCGACGCGGCGATTCTTCGGCTCGCGCACGCCATCGGCGGTCGGTACCAGCAGATCGGTCTTGCCCTTGCCGACGACGTCGATTTCGTCGGCGGGAATGCCGAGCTGCACCAGCACCTTCTTCACCGCTTCGGCGCGGCGGACCGATAGCTTCATGTTGTAAGCATCGGTGCCGACCGTATCGGTGTGGCCGGTGAGATCGATGCGCGCGGCACCCTTGGTCTTCGCCAATTGGGCGGCCTGTTCGATGACCTTGCGCGTATCGGCGGTGATCGTCGACTTGTCGAAGTCGAAGAACACGTTGAAGGCGCTCGGCGCGACCACGGCCGGCACGGGCTCAGGCGCCTTCGGCGGCTCGGGCGGCGGCGGTGCCGCGGCAGCCGCAGCCATGGCCGGCATCGGCTTGGGTTCGGCGCCGAAGTGATAGATGAAGCCCACCAGGACCGAATGCGCTTCGTAGGTCATATTGCCGTGGCCACCGCCAACCGCGCTGGTGTTCGGCACTTCGATCTGCTCGGTCGCGAGATAGCGATATTCGCCCTTGAGCGACAGCGCATCGCTGACCTTGTAGGCGACGCCGGCCATCCCTTGATACGCGAAACCAGCGCGGCCCAACTCGCTGACCGTCGTGCCGGCTTCCTGGACATTGCCGTCGAGATAGGCCATGCCGACACCGGCGCCGAGATACGGCGTCCAACTGGTGCCGGTAGCGAAGTCGTAATAGCCATTGGCCATCAAGGTCCAGGGCTGCAGGTCGCCGCTGGCCGAAACGGTGCCGCCGGGATTGGCTGCCTTGTCGAGACCGTTATCGCGCCAACCCAATTCGCCTTCGACGCGTACCGGGCCGAATGCATAGCCGCCGGCGGCGGTGATGCCGATACCGGTGTTGGATTCGACCTTGCCGTTATAGGTCGGATTGGTGTCGCGGAGCTTGAGGTCGGGAACGAAGTTGGCGCCGGCGCCGGCGGAGAAGTACCAACCATCGTCAGCGAAAGCGGCCGGTGCAGAAGCCGTGATCAATGCGGCAGCGGCAGCGGAGGCAAATAAGGCACCTAAATGACGCATGGGATCAATCCTGTAGGGGGGTTCAGGAGACGCCCAGTTTTAGTCCTAGTTCAGCAAGCGCACAATGTTAGGCCGCGATAAACCGCAAAAACATCACAGCGTTGCATTTTTGACGAATATAAATGCAATCAACCCTGGAGCTCGGCCAAAATCGTCTCGCCGGCTACCATACGTTGACCCACCGCGACCGCGGCGATTGTCCCCGCCGGTAGGTACAGCTCGGCCCGGCCAGCAAACAGAATCAGTCCGAACCGATCGCCGGGCTTCAGCGGGGCACCGGAATCGAGATCGGTGCTGATGCGCCGGCCCATACCATCCGCGATCAAGACCAAACCAACCGCATGGGAATCGCACTCGATGCGGACGGCGATTCGTTCGCCACGCCGGCCGTCATGCATGACGGTCTGTTTCGCCAGCCGTCCATCGGCGGGCGCGCGCACGGCGTGCGAATCCCAGGGTCCCAACAGGATCGAGACGCAGGGTAAATCCTCGATGCCCAGCGCCAGATCGGCAGGCGGCGGCGCCGAGCCGACTTCGGCCACCAAGCCATCGATCGGACTCACGGCGGTGACAGATCGCATCGGCGCGATGCGCTTAGGTTCGCGGAACAACGTCGCGCACCACAGTGTCGCGGCCACCCCGATCCAGCCGAGCGGCGTCCAGATCCAAAAGAGAATCAAAGTCGCGACGACAAAGATCGGAATGATGCGCCAGCCGCCGGGATGCAGCGGCGGCAGAAAGGCGCGCTGCCACAGGCTCGCGAAATCGACCTCACGCGACGATCCGAATTTCATTTGAGCACCCGTCCGGCGATGGCATCGAGCTTGGTCATCAACCCGCGGTCGCGCATCTCGGGCGCGGTCATGATCGCGTTGTCGAGCGCGTGATGGCAACCCTTGGGGCACGGGCCGTCATGCTGCAGCTTCGGCGTCACGGTGCGCACCAAAGCCCGCGCGTTGTCGGCGTTGTTCAGCAGCACCTTCACCACCGCATCGACCGTCACGTGATCGTGATTCGGGTGCCACGAATCATAGTCGGTGACCATCGCCACGGTCGCGTAGCAAATCTCGGCTTCGCGGGCGAGCTTGGCCTCAGGCATCCCGGTCATGCCGATCAGATCGGCGCCCCAGCCGCGATGCATATTGCTCTCGGCCATAGTCGAGAATTGCGGGCCTTCCATTACCACCAGCGTGCCGCCGCGTTTGGTCGGCACGCCGATCGCGCGCGCCGAGGCCTCCAGTGCATCGCCCATCCGCCCGCAGACAGGATGGCCGAAGCCCACATGCGCAACCAAGCCCGTGCCGAAAAAGCTTTTGACGCGCGCGAAGGTGCGGTCGATGAACTGGTCGATCACCACGAAAGTGCCGGGCGGCAATTCGTCGCGCAACGATCCCACCGCCGAGACCGATACGATCTGGGTCACGCCGCTGCGCTTCAGCGCGTCGATATTGGCGCGGTAATTGATCTCCGACGGCGGGATGCGGTGGCCGCGGCCATGGCGCGGCAGGAAGGCTAGTTTCTGCCCACCCAGCGTCCCGAACAGGATCTCGTCCGACGGCGCACCGAACGGCCCGCCCACCGTGCGCCACTGCGCATCGGCCAGGCCGTCGATCTGATAGATGCCGCTGCCCCCGATGATGCCGATGACCGACACGCCGCTTTCCCCCCGCTGTTGCGGAGACGACTATAACAAAAAACCCCTCCCGTTGCCGGAAGGGGTTTTGCGTCGAAAGTGCGAAGCGGTCAGAGCGTCGGATAGTCGGTGTAGCCCGTCTCGCCCGGCGTATAGAACGTGTCGAAGTTCGGCGCGTTCACGGCGGCGTTGGTCTGCCAGCGCGTGATCAAATCCGGGTTGGCCAGGAACGGACGGCCGACGGCGATCAGATCGGCCTTCTTGGCCACCAGATCGGCTTCGGCGCGCGCGGCGTCATAGCCGCCGGACAGGATCAGGGTCCGCTTGAAGGTTTTGCGATACGTTGCCTTGATCGAATCCGGCACGGCGGGCGCGCCCATCGGCGAGTGATCGACGAGATGGACATAGACGATGCCGGTCGCGTCGAGCTGCTGCGCGATATAGGTGTAGTCGGATTCCATCGCATCATAGATCGGCATATCGTTGAACACGCCATAGGGCGAGAGGCGAATGCCCACTTTGTCCTTGCCGATGGCGGCCGCCACGGCATTGACCACCTCGATCACGAAGCGCGCGCGGTTCTCAATCGAGCCGCCGTAATTGTCGGTGCGCTGGTTGCTGTTCGGGCGGATGAACTGTTCGAGCAGATAGCCATTGGCGCCATGCAGCTCGACGCCGTCGCAGCCCGCGGCGATCGCGTTCTTCGACGCGGTCACATATTCATCGAGCGTCGACTTGAGTTCCGCTTCGGTCAGCGCATGCGGCACCGGTTGCGGCTTCATGCCTTCGGCGTCGGTCCACATCTCGCCGGCCGCCTGCACCGCCGATGGGGCAACCGTCTTCGCGCCCTTGGGCAGGTTGAGGTCATGAGTGATCCGGCCGCAATGCATCAGCTGCAAGAAAATCTTGGCGCCGCCGGCATGCACCGCATCGGCGACCTTCTTCCAGCCGGCGGTCTGCGCCGTTGAATACGCGCCGGGGATGCGCGCATAGCCAAGTCCGTTGGGCGACGGCGAAGTGCCTTCGGTGATGATCAAGCCGGCCGAGGCGCGCTGTCCGTAATAGGTGGCCATCAACTCGTTGGGCACGTTGTCGATGGCGCGGCTGCGCGTCATCGGCGACATCACCAGATGATTTTGCAGCGTCAGCGGACCCAGCGTGGCCTTGGAATAAAGGATCGACATCGTGTTCTCCCTTGCATCGAAAACGAGCTCGAGACGGCGTACCGTCTCTAGATTGTAACAGTAAAAGATACGATATCAGCGACCATAACCCATTGAAGAGACTTTGAAAAGTGCCTTAACGGGCGATCTTTCAAGCGACCCGGTGAGGGGCAAAGAAAAACCCCTCCCGTTACCAGGAGGGGTTTTGCTTCAGCGACCGAAGTCGCTCGACGGCTTAGTGGGGCACGTCGGACCAGATCTGGCGCTTCAGCACATAGGCCAGGATGGTCAGGATGCCGGCGAAGATCAGGACCTTGATGCCAAGGTTGTGACGCACATCCAGTTCCGGCTCGGCCGCCCAGTTCAGGAAGGCGACGATGTCGTGCGCTTCCTGGTCCAGCGTCGCCTTGGTGCCGTCGGTATAGGTGACGACATTGTCGGCCAGCGGCGGCGGCATGCCGATCTGATGGCCGGCAAAGGCTTTGTTGTAGTGCATGCCGGGGTTCAACTTGAAATCGGCCGGCGCCGGATCGACGAAGCCGGTCAGGATCGCGTAGACGTAATCCGGCCCGCCTTCACGCGCCTTCACGATCAACGACAGATCCGGCGGCAGCGCGCCGTTATTCGCCGCGCGGGCGGCGTTGTCATTGGGGAAGGGCGAGACGAAGCGATCGGACGGCCGCGCCGGACGCGGCTTCACGTCGCCGGCATCGTTCGGTTCGTCCGGCACCTGCTTCTCGGCGGCGAACTTCTTTACGTCGTCGTCGGAGTAGCCGAGACCCGTCGTACCCGCACCGCCGCCGCCCAGATTGCGATAGGCAACCAGCTTCAGCGAATGACAGTTCGAGCAGACGTCATGATAGACCTGGAAGCCGCGCTTGAGCTGCGCGACGTCGTAGTGGCCGAAGATGCCGAGCCACGGCCAATCCTGATGGACCAGTTTGATTTCGTCGTCGGCCATCGCCGGACCAGTGCCGGCGAAGCCGAGGCCGAGAGCCGCGGCAAACGCGGCGGCGAGCAATTGCTTACGCATCAGGCTTTCTCCTGAGCCTTGAGAACGGGTGCGCTGATGCTCGTCGGCAGTGGCTTGGTTTTCTCGAACCAACCCAGCAGCGGCATGATGATCAGGAAGAACCCGAAGTAATAGATAGTCGCCAGACGGCCTTCCAAAACGATGGAGTCGTTCGGCACCTGGGCGCCGATCCAGTCGAGCCAGATGCAGTCGACGACGAACAGCGCGAACAGCCACTTGTAGACCGGACGGAAGCGCGCCGAACGGACTTTCGAGGTGTCGAGCCACGGCACGACGAACAGGATCAGTAGGGCGAAGGCGAGGGTCAGCACGCCGGCCAGCTTGGCGGGAATGAACCAGATGTCCGGGATCGAGCGCAGCATCGCGTAGAAGGGCAGCAGATACCATTCCGGCACGATATGCGTCGGCGTCACCAGCGAATTGGCGGGGATGTAGTTGTCGACATCGCCCAGCGCGTTCGGCAGGAAGAACACCACCGCGGCATAGATCATCACCAGCACGCCCACACCGAACATATCCTTCACCGTGTAGTACGGGTGGAACGGAACGGTGTCCTGCGGACCCTTCACATCGATGCCCAGCGGGTTGTTCGATTTGGCGGTGTGCAGGGCCCAGAGATGCAGGCCGACGATGCCCAGGATGACGAAGGGCAGCAGGTAGTGCAGCGCGAAGAAGCGGTTCAGCGTCGGATTGCCGACCGCGAAACCACCCCACAGCCAGGTGGTGATCGACTCGCCCACCAGTGGGATTGCCGAGAACAGGTTGGTGATCACGGTCGCGCCCCAGAAGGACATCTGGCCCCAGGGGAGCACATAGCCCATGAACGCGGTCGCCATCATGACGATGTAGATCGCGAGGCCCAGCCACCAGAGCAATTCGCGCGGCGCCTTGTACGAGCCGTAATAGAGGCCGCGGAAGATGTGCACATAGGTGACGAAGAAGAAGAAGGACGCGCCGTTGGAATGCAGGTAGCGCAGCAGCCAGCCGTGATTCACGTCACGCATGATGCGTTCGACGGAATTGAAGGCCAGGGTGGCTTCCGGCGTGTAGTTCATCGCCAGGAAGATGCCGGTCAGGATCATCGTGACCAGCATGAACAGGGCCAGCGAACCGAAGTTCCACCAGTAGTTCAGGTTCTTCGGCGCCGGATAACCCGACGTGCTGTGATGGAGGATCGAGAAGATCGGCAGACGGCTGTCGACCCAACGGATGGTGCGGTTCTGGAAGGCGTGGTCGCTCATCGATCTTGCCCCTTAACCGATCTTCACGGTGGTGTCGGTGGTGAAGGCGTATTGCGGCACCTCCAGATTCCGCGGCGCGGGTCCTTTGCGGATACGGCCGGCGGTGTCGTATTGCGAACCGTGGCAGGGGCAAAACCAACCGCCGAACTCGCCGCGCGGATCGCTCGCCTTCTGGCCCAGCGGCACGCAGCCGAGATGGGTGCAGATGCCGACCATGATCAGCCATTCGGCCTTTTTGACGCGCTCTTCGTCCTTTTGGGGATCGCGCAGCTCGGCCACGTTGACCGCACGGGCTTCGTCGATCTCTTTCTTGGTGCGATGATCGATGAACACCGGCTTGCCGCGCCACGCCACCGTCAGGCGCTGGCCCTCTTCGACCGGCTTCAGATCGACGTCGATCGACGACAAAGCCAAGGTGTCGGCGGCCGGGTTCATGCTGTTGATGAATGGCCAGGCGGCCAGGGCCGCACCGACAGCGGCGGCCCCCGTAGCCGCATAAATCAGAAAATCGCGGCGCGAGGCGTCCACGGGCGGCTTGCCGGACGCGGTTGCGGAATTGCTAGCCATTCGCATTCTTCTCCTTGGCCGGGCCGGACGGACCCCGACCGTACTCAGGCACTGAAACCCCTTGTTCGCCAGCCACGCGCCATTTACCCCCGAAAAGGTCAGAACGGCAAAAATCCGCAGCGGGAACGCGCTATAGAAGCCGAGAGGGCGTTATAAAGCAACCCTCGAAAAGCGTCAAAACTGTCATAGGTACCGCGCTTTACGGAAAACCGACTGCCTCCGCCCGGATGCGGGAAGCGGGCCCAGCGCCTTGCGGTCGGAACCACCGCCAGATCCCTCTTCTTGCGGTGCACCAAGGCCCAACCCCAACTCACATGCCTCAAAAACTGCCATCGTTCGGCCTTGATCCCGATGTTTAGTGATTGTGTGGCTCGGGAGGTGCTGCCGGTATTCGCGACAAGTGGGTTGTTGCGACGGACAGGCTGGTTATGCACAGGTTCGCAATCGCTTTAGCAATCGTGGCGCCCGTGGTGGCAACCGCCGCCGCCGGGATCGCCTTTCAGGATCAGCTGGTCGTTGGCTTCGGCAGCAGCGGCGAGCAGCGGGCGTTGTCCGACAGCAATGGGCTGGTCTGGCGCGACGGCGCTGCCCTGCACTTCCGCATGGCCACCGGCGCCGTTCTGATGTTGACCGACCATATCAAATGCGGCGCCCTGCCCTGTGCAGGCTCTTTGGCCAGCCAATACCGCTATCTCGGTTGGGACCCCACCGCCGGCGGCTACAAGATCCAGGTCGGCCAGTCCCAGCCCATCGACAAGGTTCTGCCCTGGGATGTGCCTTGGGACCGCCCCAGCCTGCTCGATGCCAGCCAGGCCCCGCCGCGGGTCAACGGTCCGATGGCGATGCCCGAAGCCCCGCCCGACGTCGCTCCCGATGTCGGCATGGGCGATTGGCTGGCGCAGATGGCGGCGGGCCGCGACCCAATCGAAGGGCCGCGCCTGGCAGCCAGCAACGGTCACGCCGTCCGCAAGGGCTCGACGCTCTCCTTCCAGCTACAAAGCGGCCAGGATTTGTCGCTGTCCGACGATATGCAATGCGGCCAGCTGGTCTGCCCGCCCGAGATCGAGCGGTCTTACGAGTATCTCGGCAGCTCGGGCGATGGCCGCTATCAAGCCGTCGCCGACCATTGGTATGACGGCGGCGATGCGCTGCTGATCGACACGCAATCGGGCACGGTGATCTCGCTGGCTGGCCAGCCGGTCTTCGCGCCGGATGGTAAGCGCCTCGCGGCCAGTATGAACGATCCCGAAACGCCGGGTCCGCATGCGCTCGAAGTCTGGTCGCTGAATGGCGACGCGCCCTCATTGGACTTTTCAGTGAAGGCCGATGCCGGCCAAGACGCGTTCGATATCGTCGGCTGGGGCGATCCCAATCACCTCAAGCTCAAACGCGGCGCATGGGACGGCCAGCAGCGCATTCCGGTGATGCTCGCCCATGACGGCGAAAGCTGGCACCTCGAAGGCGGAAATTAGTCTTTAAGTATCTGTCTTCGCTAAATTTTTTCATATCCAATGTCACGTAGTGCCCAAATTTATATAGCCTACGGGCTATTGCTTATGGGTCATTTTATAGCCTATAATCTATAATATTAGATTGTTCTTATAGGTTATGGGCTATGGATATTTCCCATTCCGCGGCACAATCCCGGCAAGGCCTGGATGCCCGTTATCGGAACACGCGGTCGATCGAGGACCTGAAACTGCCGGCCCAGGGCTGGATCAAAGCCATTCGCAAAGCCTTGAGCATGTCCTCGCTTCAACTCGCTCGTCGTCTCGGCGTGAAGCAACCGACGCTCGTGGCCTTCGAGCAATCGGAACTCAAGGGCACGATCCAGCTCTCGACGCTACGCAGGATTGCCGAAGCGATGGACTGCACGCTGGTCTACGCGTTGGTGCCGCGCGAGTCGCTCGAAACGACCTATCTGACTCAGGCACGCAAGGTGGCTCGTCGCCGTCTGCAGTCGGTCGCGCACACAATGGCGCTCGAAAACCAAGCAGTACCCGACAAGAGTTTCGAAGCACGGATCGACGCCATCGTCCGCGACATGAATCCGCGCGCGATCTGGAATGAGTTGTGAGCGGTATCTTTGTAGAGCCAGACGATGCGGCCACACCGCTGACACCGGATGAGAAGAAAGCGCTGAAGCCGACGCACATCGCGACGCGCGGCGACCTCAATCTCGTGGAACAAGAAAACATCCTGCGCGGTCAAGACTGGGCTCTCGCACGCCGCCGCGACATCCTGACGGAACGCTTCATCATGGAATTGCACCGCCACATGTTCGGCGATGTTTGGCGGTGGGCAGGAACATTTCGTACGAGTGAGCGGAATATCGGTATCGACCACTGGTTGATACCGACGGAACTCAAAAAACTCGTTGGCGATGTAAGAGCACAGACCGAGGCACAATCACATCGGCCCGGTGAAATCGCCGTGCGCTTCCATCATCGCCTGGTTCAGATCCATCCGTTTCCCAACGGAAATGGACGGCACGCGCGCATGGCGGCCGACTTGCTCATCATGCGGCTTGGTGGCGAGCGATTCTCGTGGGGGAGCGGAAGTCTCTGCAATCCCGGCGCGCTGCGCAAAGCCTATATCGCCGCGCTCAAGGCGGCCGACGCCCACGACATCGAACCGCTTATGCACTTCGCTCGGTCCTGACGATCACGCCCGCGCTCAGCGCGCCAGCAAATCCTGATAGTCCGGATGCTGCCGCAGGAAGTGGCTGACGAAGGAACAGCGCGAGACGACTTTCAATCCCCGCGCCCGCGCCTCGTCCAGCGCGCCCTGGATCAACCGCGTCGCGATCCCCTGCCCTTCGAGTGCTGTGGGCACTTCGGTGTGGAAGAAGACGATCGTGCCGTCTTGGATGCGATATTCGGCCGCCGCCAACTGATCGCCGGCCTTCAGCTCGAAACGCTGCCGCTCGGGATTGTCGCGAACGGCAGATGATTCTTCAGAGGCAAAGGCCTTCGGTTCATGCATGGGTGAAACGGCGGGCGGATCACTCGCCGGAAAGCTTTCGTCCAACGCCTCGTCGAGCCGCTCGCTTTGATGCGCGGGCGTCTCGACCAGATCGTGTGCTTTGCCTTTGGGATCGGCCATCACTGCATTTCTCCCGCACCGCTCATCAAGGTCGTCATCGCCATAAGACATGGGCGTGTCCGCGACGTATCGCAATTCGTGTGGCCACCAGGACTGGCATAGGGTTGCAAATAGCCGTCCTTATCCTTGACAATATGAGGCCATAGCCTTTACAATGGGCGTGCCTAAAGTTTACAAACCTGCCCGTAAAGTTAACAATGGCGCGTCCAAGTCGAGAAAATGCGGCGGTACGGGAGTTCATTCTCCGGAACGTCACCGATAAGCCGGATACCGTCAGCTCTATAGCGGCGACCCAATTCGGACTCTCGCGTGCGGCGATCTCCGGCTATATGCAGCGACTGATCGCCGAAGGTCTTCTAACGGCGGAAGGCAATACGCGCGCGCGGCGCTACGCCCTCAAATCAATTTTTCAGACCACATTCCAAATCGAGGTTTCCGCTGGGCTGGCGGAGGATCAAATCTGGCGTTTTCGAATTCTGGATCACGTCAGCGGCATCAAAAAAAACGTATTGGACATTTGCCAATACGGCTTTACGGAAATGCTCAACAACGTGATCGATCATTCGCTCAGCAAGACGGCCGATATACTTTTTGACTACAACTACGCTCGAATAAAAATGCTCATAACGGATGAGGGTGTAGGCGTTTTTGAAAAAATCAAAAATGCTTTCGGTCTCGCTGACGCGCGTAGCGCACTCCTCGAACTGGCCAAAGGCAGGCTTACAACGGATCGTGCGCGTCATTCCGGCGAAGGAATTTTTTTCACGTCGCGCATGTTCAACCAATTCGAAGTTGCTTCAAAAGGCCTTTTCTATCGGAGAACACTAACGGAAGATTCGGAATGGCTCATCGAAGCTGAAGAAACGACCCAAGATGGTTTTCCAAGCACAGCAGTTCGGATGACCATTACCACCGATTCCGAAACGACGACGCGACGGGTTTTCGAAAAATACGAAAGCGACGAAATCGGATTTCGTAAGACTCATGTGCCGATCAAATTGGGTCGCTATCCCGGCGAGCAGCTTGTGTCACGATCTCAGGCTAAGCGAATACTGTCGCGCTTCGAAAATTTCTCCGAAGTGATGCTCGATTTTCAAGGGGTCGAGCAGATCGGACAACCCTTCGCCGACGAAATTTTCCGCGTCTTCAAAGCCAGCAATCCAAACATCGACATGCACGTAATCAATACGAGTCCGGAAATCGATCGCATGATTGCGTTCGTAAGAGCGGCGGCACCGCCCGAAGACAGTTAAGCGGCACAGCCCGATACGATGATCAGTTCGCTGTCGTGTTCGCCGCGCTCTGCACGTTGGGCATCTTGCCCAGGATGATCATGCCAAGCACTTCGTCCTGGGTGACATCCTTGGTGTAGACGCTGCCGACCAGTTTGCCGTTCTTCATCACGGTGCAGCGATCGGCCAGATCGAACACGTCATGGATGTCGTGGCTGATCAGGAAGATGCCGATGCCTTCCTTCTTGAGCTGGCGGATCAGATCGTGGATGACCTTGGTTTCGGCCACGCCGAGCGCGGCGGTCGGTTCGTCCATGATCAGAATGCGCGCGTTGAAATGCACGGTGCGCGCGATGGCCACCGATTGACGCTGACCACCCGACAATGCCGAGACCGGCGCGTGGAATTTCTGGAAGTTGGGATTGAGGCGGCCCATCACCTTGCGGGTCGCGTCTTCCATCCTGCCTTCGTCGAGCAGGCCCGAGGCCAGAACTTCTTCGCGGCCGAGGAACAGATTGGCGCAGGCGTCGAGGTTATCGGCCAACGCCAGGTTCTGATAGATCGTCTCGATGCGGTTATCGAGCGCGTCGCGCGCCGAGTTGATCGTGACCTTCTTGCCGTTGATCCAAATCTCGCCCGAGTCGCTGTGATAGGCGCCCGAGAGTACCTTGATCAGCGTCGATTTGCCCGCGCCGTTATGGCCGAGCAGTCCGACCACTTCGCCGGGATAGAGATTGACGCTCACGTCATCGACGGCGCGCACGCCACCAAAGCTCACCGAGATGTTGCGCATCTCGATCAGCGGCGCGCTGGAGTAGTTGATCGCGGTGGTGGTTGCGGCTTCGCTCATGGCCCGATCCTTAACCCTGTTCCTTACTTACGCCGGCGGCGCTGATACTGCATGTCGAGGAAGACGGCGATCACGAGAACCGCGCCGGTGGCGATGTTCTGCAGCGAACTGTCGGCGCCCAGCAAGGTCATGCCGCTCTGCAGGCTCTGGATCACCACCGCGCCCAGGATTGCGCCCGGTATGGTGCCGATGCCGCCCATCAGCGAGGTGCCGCCGATCACAGTCGAGGCGATCACGCGCAGCTCGTCGCCGGTGCCCAGGCCGTTATCGGCGGATTGCAAACGCGCCGAGGCCACCACCGCCGAGATCGCGGTCAGCAGGCCCATGACGACGAACACCCAGAAGATCATCCGCTTGTTGTTGATGCCGGCCAGATTGGCGGCTTCGGGATTGCCGCCGATCGCGTAGACATAGCGGCCGAAGCGCGAGCGGGTCAGCAGCACGGTGAAGATGATCACCAGACCCAGCACGATCAGGATCGGAATCGGAATGCCTTCGGGAATGACGATGCCGCCATCGGGCACCGTCAGGCCGCGCGCTTCGTACAAGCGCTTGGCGGCGATGCCCGGCATCTCATAGGCCTGCATCACGGCCACGAAAGCCAGCACGACGACGCATTGAATGACCGTGACGACCGACTCGGCCCAGATCGGGCGGACCGGGAAGCCATAGGCGATGCGTTTGCGTCGGCTGCGCAGCGCGCCCATCACCAGGGCGGCGACTGCAATCAGGCCGACCAACCAACTCGACCACGATCCGACTTGCGCACCTAAGGTGCCGTAGACGCCGCCACCCAGCAATTCGAAGTTCTGATCGAGCGGCGACACCGTCTGACCGGTGGTCACCCACCAGGCCGCGCCACGCCAGACCAGCAGGCCGCCGAGGGTCACGACGAAAGCGGGAATGCCGAGATAGCCGATCAGCCAGCCGTGGAAGCCGCCGATGATCAGGCCGCAGGCGATGCCGAACACAACCGTGACCGGCCAGATCCAGCCGCCCAGACTGTCGGGGAGAATGCGCGACTGCATCACCGCCATCAGCATGCCGAGCACGCCCAGCACCGAACCCGCGGACAGATCGATTTGTCGCGTCACGATGATCATCACCATGCCAATCGCCATGATTGCGACCGAGGCGGTTTGCAGTGAGAGATTGTAGAGGTTGCGCGGCGTCAGGAAGAGGCCGTCGGACGCGATGTCGAACGCGACCCAGATCAAGACCAAAGCGCCGATCATGCCGAACAGGCGCGGATCGAGCTCGAGCCGGGAAATGAATCGTTTGATAGCGCCCATGATCGCGGGACCCCTAGGAGGTTCTATCAGAGGCGGGCCGAGGCCCGCGGTGCAGTAGAAAAAATGACCCCGCCATTCGCGTCAAGTGAAAGGCGGGGTCGTAGAATAAAGTGCCGCGCGCTTCCTGAGGAAACGCGCGGCATTGACCGTTAGATTAGCCGCACGCCTTCACGGAGCCAGCCTTCACGCCCTTGCAGACCTCGTCCTTCGTGATCCACTTGGCGTCGATCACGACATTGAGGTTCGCCTTGGTGATGGCTTCGGGCTTCAGAAGGGTCGCGTTCATCTGGACCTTCTTCGGACCGTTGCCGAACTTCACGGTGCCCTTCACCTTGTCGAGCGCAGTACCCTTGGCCAGTTCGGCGGCGATTTCGCCGGCGGCCTTGCCGAGAGCGCGCGCATCCTTCCACACCGACACGGTCTGCGTGCCGAGCGCGACGCGGTTCAGAGCGGCATGATCGCCGTCCTGGCCCGAGACCGGGATACCGGCCAGGCCCTGGGCGGTCAGAGCGGCAACGACGCCGCCCGCCATACCGTCGTTTTCAGAAATGACAGCGTCGACCTTATTGTTGGTCTTGGTCAGGCACTGTTCCATTTCCTTCTGCGCATTGTCCGGCTTCCAGTCGTCGGTGTAGGTCTCGCAGACGATCTTGATCGCGCCGGACTTCACAGCCCCGCCGATCACCTTCTCGATACCGCCGCGCAGGAAGTCGGCATTCGGGTCAGCCGAGTTGCCTTTGATGATCGCGTAGTTGCCCTTGGGCTGCGCCTTCATCACGGCCTGGGCCTGCATTTCGCCGACCAGGGCGTTGTCGAAGGTCAGATAGTAGGCGCCGGGATTTTCGATCAGACGGTCATAGCCGACGACCGGGATCTTTTCGTCGAGGGCCTTCTGCACGGCCGGCTCGATCGCGCCCGAGTCCTGGGCCAGGATGATGATCGCCTTCGGCTTCTGCGCGATCAGGTTTTCGACGTCGGCGAGCTGCTTGGTGGCGCTGCTGCCTGCGTCGGCGCTGATGTAGTCAAAACCGGCCTTGGCCAGCGCGCCCTTGATCGCCGCTTCGTCGGTCTTCCAACGCTCTTCCTGGAAGTTGTTCCAGCTCACCGCGATCTTGTCCTTAGCTTGGGCGGCGTTTGCCATCAGGCCCAAAGCGGTCACGCCGAACGCGATCGCCATCGCGGCGCGTGCGCCGCTGAGATGCCACTTCGACTTCATATGTGCTCTCCTCCGTCTCATCGTTGTTGTATAGGTCAGGACTTAAAAGAAAGAGCCACACCGCTCCTGTTGCGGACCGGTGCGCTTCGCATCGCTCGACACGCGTGTGCGTGTGCACCGCGCGCGTCATCGCTCGTTAGAAGATGACCCCTCCCCACTGATCCCGTTGACGACCACGTCATGCGATCGCCCTTGCGGGTTTTTTTATTATTTCAATTCGCGAAAATAAAATGGCGCGGTTGCCGGCCAAGCGTCAAGCGGAAATCGCGGCCTCTTGTTGATGCAAAACGTCATACAAATCAGCGCCAGGCACCATGTTGCAGTGCCGAACGCAAATGAGCGCAAAGCAAATACGGATGTCCGCCACCTGCGCGATATCCATCATCTGCCGCATGATTCCGGGTTGACTTCGTCTAATCGTCCCGCAATTCTTTCCGCCAATGAAATAAATAAGGGGCCACGGCGCGTCCATTAGGGCCGAAGCCGGGCAGGGGATGAATGGCCAGGATCGAGATCGATTCTACGCGTTCGGTCAATCGCGACCGGCTGTTGCGGCTGCTGCGCGTCCACGGGCAGATGGCGCGCATCGATCTCGCGCGCCTGGTCGGATTGTCGCCGGCGACGGTGTCGGCGATCTCAAGCGAGCTCTTGCAGAACGGGCTGGTGCGCGAAGTCGAAGCCGACGACGACAGCGACGCGAATGGCAGTCGTGGTCGCGGCCGTCCCAAGGTGATGATCGATCTGGTGGCGCGCACCGCCTGCATCATCGCCGTCAAATTGTCGATCAACGAAATCCAGGTGGCGCTCGGCGATTTCTCCGGCGGCGTCAGTGAGACGGAGAGCACCGCGATCGAGACCCGCACCTTGTCCGCCGCCGAGCTGGTGCGCGCGATGGGCGATGCGATCGCCGATTTTCACGCGCGCCACACCACCGGCTACGGGCCGTGCCTCGGCATCGGCATTGCCGTGCAGGGGCTGGTGCGCAGCGTCGAAACTTTGGTGTGGAGTCCGGCGCTGGCCGCGCGCGACGTCAACATCGTGCGGCCGCTGGCGGGGCGCTTCGGCTTGCCCGTTGTGATGATGAACGACGCCAACAGCATCGCCAGCGCCGTGCGCAACCGCGCGCGCTTTCACGATGTCGAAAATCTTGCGGTGGTGATGTTGGGTACGGGCGTCGGCATGGGCCTGATACTCGGTGGCCATCTCTATGACGGCAGCACCGGCGCCGCCGCCGAATTCGGCCACTCCAAATTCCAGATCGATGGGCCGCTCTGCATGTGCGGCAAGCGCGGCTGTATCGAGAGCTACGTCGCCGATTATGCGCTCCATCGCGACGCGCGCATCATGTTCGGTTTGCCGGCGGTGAATGTGCAGCATCCCTCGGAAAGCGAGATGCGTGCGATCAGCGACTTGGCCGATGGCGGCGACGAGCGCGCGCAGAAACTGTTCGAACAGGCCGGCCGCGTGCTGGGTTGCGGCATCGGCAATCTGATCGCGCTGGTCAGTCCCGATCTGGTTCTGGTGACCGGGCCTGGCGTGCGCGCTTATCGCCATCTCGAAGCGGGCCTGCGCCATGGGCTGAGCGAGGCGATGGTCGAGACGCTGCTCACCCACACGCGGATCGAGCCGCTGCCCTGGCAGGAAGATCTGGCGCTGCGCGGCGTGGTGGGGCTGGTGCTGGATCGCGTGCCGGCGCCTTAGAGAAGCCATCCACGCGGTCTTTCCCCAAGATAAAAGTTCACCACGAAGGCACGAAGAAAGACGAAGAACACGAAGAGGACTTTCCTCGGTGACCTTCATCACCTTCGTGGTGAATCTTCCAAAGACGTGGATGCCCGGCAGTCGCGCTTCGCGCGCGAAAGTCTAGGAAGCCAACAGAGCCGGCGGGCCGGGCATGACGTTCCATTTTTGAAGATGCGGACTAGCTTCCGCTTTCGAGAGCACGCAGTCTCACAACTCGCCGACGCCGACCACGCGGTGAACGGAGATTACATCCGAGAGCGGCCATTCCAGCATGCGCGCCGGATTGAACTGCCGCACGATCAGATTGTTCGGCGTGCGGCTCTCGAACACTTTGAGATAGGCCAGCGGCGGCGCGTGTTCGTCGATGCCTTTCAACTGCACCACCACGTTATCGCCGCGGCGCACCGGCCGGCTGGGATTGACCAGCACCAGCCATCCCGCTTCGAAGCGCGGCGACATCGATTCGCCTTGCACATAGATGCCATAGGCATTGCGCGCGCCGCCGAGCGAGGGTGACCGCTCGACATATTCGACCACCTGGCCGTTCATCTCGAAGGACCCATCGACGCCGCCGACTGCCGAGCCATACACCGGCAGATCGCGGAGCAGGGCGCCGCGCGCGGGCATTTCCAAGGGCTGCGGCACGAATCCGTCATTGCCAGCGGGTTCGGCCATCTGGAAGCCGCCTGCGCCATCGTCTTCATCGGCGGCATGCCGCGCCTGGCGGCGCGAGATCAACCGGCCGACCAGTTCCTCGGTGGGCATTTCCAGGATCGCGGCCATGACCGGCAATTCGGTCACCTGAACGTTGCGCCGGCCGCCAATAATTTCGGACACGCGTGCGGGATCGATCCCCAGCGCCTTGGCGAGGCCGCTTTTGGTTTTGCGCAAGCTTTTCAGCCTGTCACCGATCCAACGGTTGTCCATATTCCGATTATCGCATTCCGAAAGCCGTCAATCAACTACCGTAATCGTAATTTATGCGTTGACCGCAATTTACGATAGTCGCTATTTTCCTCCCTTCGCTGTCATCGCAAGAAGAGGATCGCTGTCATGACCATGGTCACGCGGCTGGGGCTCTCGGAACCCGTTTTCACCACGCCGATCAAGGCCGATCCATTGGCGGAAGCCCTGTCGGACCTCGCTCTGGTCCGTTGCGTGCGGGGCTTCGACGGCTGGGTCATGCCCGACGGTCTGGCGCCGCGTCCGGTCTTCGAACGGCTGGTGGAGCAGGGGGTGCTCGAGGCCTGGCCCGGCCGGCCGCTCTATCGTGTGGCGCGACCCGCGACGTCCGTTCGCGCGGGAGACGCGGTATGACCGGCATGCGCAAAGCGGCACCGCCGCTCACCAAAATCCGCGAGCCCGCCACGCTGACCGCGCTCCTTGTCTGGACCTATGCGCGCCAGAAGGCCGACATCGTGAGCGGCAAGGGTTTGTGGACGCCCAAGCGTATTGCGAAGGCGGAGCCCGAGCCCGTCCAGCAATGGTCGGGCTGCGGATGTGCTCAATTGGCAGAGGTTGCTGCGCTCGGCGCGCGGATCGAGAAGGGCGGGTGGCAACGCCCCGCCGTTCATCCCGATGCTGAGCTGGTCCACGATCTTCTGGTCGAGCAGAGCAAGACCGATTGGGCCGGCGCGATGCTCTTGCTGCGGTATGGACGTCAGGGCGGCACGCCGGAATGGTCCGACGGACGGCAGGAGTTCGAGCCGGTCTATGACGACCGCGATCGCGTCATCCAGGATCGCTATGACGAGGTCGCGCTGGTGATCGATGGCCGGGGCCGTGAGCGGGCCGTGCCCGTTCTCTATTGCCCGGTCCGTCCCTACCCGGACGATGCCTGGGTGCAGATGACGCGTGGCGAATACCGGTTGTGGCATGGATCGTTGCGGCGACTGGCCGACTCGCTGGCCAATCCGCCGCTGGACAAGCGGCTGATCCGCTGGGCCCTCACCGGCTTGGGTGCGGCGGCCGAGCCGTGGATATCGTAAAACTTACGATCTCGTAGTAATAACGATAGTCGTAATTTTCTCCTTGACGCCGCCTTCGAAAAAGTTGACACTCCTCGCAAGCCAAACGAACGCCTCCGCGGTAACCCGCTGGGGCGTTTTGCTTTTCTGGCCAATCCCCGCTTGGCCTCGACGATGCTCATCCGATAGAAATTTGCGCTTACCGCAAAATTCCGATTGACTTCGCCCCAGGAAAAATTGACAATGCCCTCGAAGCCGAAGAGCGCCCAACGCCGATCCGACGGCGCGGCGACCCAGAATTCCGAAAATCCGCTGTCATCTGAAATAGTCAAGCCGCGCTGCGGTGCCCCGACCGTTGTCGGTACGCCCTGCAAGAACTCGCCGGTGATGGGCGGGCGCTGCCGCCTTCACGTCGATCTGTCGGACGATCTCGAAGCGCTGCGTTTCCTGCAGGAAGCGGCCGAACGCCACGCCTTCGAAGCCGACCATGCGATCGAGGGCGGTGAGAATGGCGACAAGGACGCGGCCTTCAATCGCAATGCGCGGACGGCGGCGGCCTTGGCTCGCGTCCGGCGCGTGCTCGCGACCCAAGACGCGAAGCGGAAGGAGATGAGCGGCGGCGATCGCGAAATACCGCAGATCGACGTGCCGCCCAACAATCGCGGCGACGCACCGCCGAAGACTGAACCCGACGAAACTTCGTGAGGCTCGCCCATGCCGCTTCGCATCGCGCCGCAGCCCGGGCCGCAGTCGCGGTTTCTGGAAACGCCGGCCGATATCGCGATTTACGGCGGCGCTGCCGGAGGAGGCAAGTCATGGGCCTTGCTGCTCGAGCCGATGCGGCATGCGTTCAATCGCAATTTCTCGGCGGTGATTTTCCGCCGCAACTTGACGCAGGTGACCAACCCGGGCGGGTTGTGGGACGAGAGCGGGAAGCTTTACGCGCCAGTTGGTGCGAAGCCACACGTGCAATTGCGCGAATGGCAGTTCCGCTCGGGCGCGCGCGTGCGCTTCGCCCATCTGGAATACGAGAGCACAGTGTATGCTTGGCAAGGCGCGCAGATCCCGCTGATCGGTTTCGACGAGCTCACCCATTTCTCTCGCGCGCAGTTCTTCTACATGCTGTCGCGCAACCGCTCGACCGGTGGCTTTCGTCCCTACCTGGATTCCGCTCTTCGCGATCGATGAAACCAATGCGCTGGCTTCGACGCCGTTGGCACTATCGGCCAGTCTCTCCAACCAGACCGTCGGCGCGTCGAACCACCCCGACGCTTTTGTCGCACTCGGCTCCGCAACCTATACGCTGAGCCAGACCACCACGCTGCCGGCCGGACTCGCCTTCTCGCTTTTTGCGGAAGGCGGGCCGGTGACGGCAACCATTGCAGGGTCGGACAAAATCAATGGCGGCGCGACCGGCGCCGGTGCAACCGTGCCGATGGGTTACATCGCCCGCTTTCAGACGGATGGCGCCGGCAATTGGTGGATGACGACGCAGCAATCGACCGTTGCCATCGGCACGATCGCCTCTGCCAGCACGACCGATATCTGCTCGGTTGGCACGGCCGCGGTGTCGATCACCGGCACGACGACGATTACGAGTTTCGGATCGAGCTGCGTGGCCGGCCAAATCATCCACGCCACAGCCGCCGGCGCCTTTCAGCTGACCTATAACGCGACCTCGATGATCCTCAACTCCGGCGGGACGAATTACACGACCGCCGCCGGCGACCGGCTGATCATCGTGGCGCTGGGGTCGGGCAACTATCAGGTCAATGTCGTCAAGATCAGCGGACAGCCGCTCAGCGCGCCCAGCAATAGCCTTCCCATTACCACCGTCTCAGGCATCAATACGATCACAGCGATCTATAGTCCCACTGTCAGCGAGGTAAATCAGCTCCAGGTCGCGTTCGTGTCGGTAGGAAATAATACGAGCACGGCGCCCACGTTTAATCCGAATGGGTCCGGAGCTGTCACGATCACGAAGTGCGGCGGTCAGGCACTCGTAGCCAATGACATCGGCGCGGCTAATGCTGTCGAAATTGTCACCTATATGAGTGGCCCAAATCATTGGGAGCTGCAAAATCCGGCTTTCGGATGCGGGCCATCGCCTGATCCTTTCTTCAGCCTCGTTACAGCTCTGTTCAATTTTAACAACAGTTTGAGCGATGCGAGCGGCAGCGGGATAACGCTGACCAATAGCGGTTCGGTCGGCTTCAACAATTCCGTCTCGAATGTCCCGAACGGGTATTCCTGGGGCCCGCTCAACGGCACGAGCAACTATGCCTATAACACGACGGCAACGGCCGTTGAGTTTGCCGCTGGTCAGGATTTCGAGATCGATGCAGAGGTCTACCCAACCGCCAATGGCGGTTCCGGCGACGCCCAGATCGTGACCTGCTACAGCTCTAGCGCGACAACATGCCCGATGCTCGGATTTGCATCGAGCAACACGACGCCGATCTTCGCGTCGCTCGGCTCGGCGCCGCTGATCACCAGCTCGGGCGGCAATATCTCCCTGAACCACTGGCACGATCTCCGCGCCGTCCGGCACAACAACACGATCGCGCTTTGGGTTGATTGTGTGAATGTTGGTTCGACCAGCTATAGCAGCGCCTTCATGACGACGGCTGGCATTGCGATTGGTGGCGGCCCCGCTTCGAATGTTTTCTTCGCCGGCTATATCCAGAATGTGCGCGTCACTCAATACGCGCGGACGGTCTTCTCCTGCGTCTCGCCGACAAATTTCTATAGTACAGTTGGGCCCCTGACGATGAACGACCCCAGCGACGACAAGCTCAACCGCATTCTGCTTGCCATCGAACTGCACTAGGCCGACCGGCCGACCCCTCATCTTCTGCATGCGTATAGGATGCGCTCAGGCTGGTTGTTTATGAGCTGCTGCAGGGCAGTAAGTTGCTCGGCTGACCATCGGACACGACAAGGCTCGTGTCGCCGAATTTAGGTGGGTATTTCGGAGAATGGTGAACGGAGACGTCCAGCGATGAAGTCTGCGAGCACTATGTCGTAAAAAATCTCATCTTTCGGCTTATAGGCAAGGATGTCGAAGTAGTAGATGGTGCGTCGCGTACGGCCATCGCTCTGTCTCCAAATATATTCGAGCAACTGTTTCACTTGGCTGACGCTGTGTGTCTGCAAAATGACCTCGCCAAAGTTGTCGAATACTGCCCAGTTGGTGTAGCCATATTCGGTAAGGCGATTGAGGAGTCGCAAATATCCAGCGCGCTGATAAGGGAAATGCACATCGGTCTCGAAAAATAGTGCTGGCCCCTGCCGCTCAAGCAATTCGGTCGCCGACTCAATGACATCGTAATCGAAGCCGTCGACATCTACCTTAAGAAGGTTAACATCGACATGCCGACCAGCGCCGGCCAAAATCGCGTCGATCGTTTGTGTGGGAGATTTCGCACCGCCCGCGCCCTCGGCAACCCAGCTGGTCGACCCATTTGTCTGTAGCGATGCATCTTTAATTGATTTGCCGACCAATGCTCGGATGCCCCACACGGTTGCGGCGGGATCCTGAATAAGTAGTCTTTCTACATTATGCTTGAGAAAGGCGAAGAAGCGTGGGTCGGCCTCAATACATATGAATTTGACCCCTTTGTTCGTGCTGTACATCGAGGCGAGTGTGTCACCGCAATTTGCGCCAACGTCGATGACGATCGACCCCGGCTTTAAATAGCTACTAAGATGTGGAAGGAAGCGGTCTGATAGAGGGTTTGACGCATTCGCTTCTGGCAATCCATGACCCGCAGGTAGATGAAGTGTGAAGCGGGAATACTTGTAGGCTCGAAGTGGAATCTGATCTGTGGCGGCCTTCGGCGCTGGTAGGGCCGCGATCAGACTAGGCATTTTCTGAGTTCCTTTCGTCGCCGTCTTTTTTCGGTTGCTATGTGCCGTCGTTGGCAGCTTCCAGAGTGCGTCGAGTTCAGCCGCGTGCGTTTCATCGAGTTTTAAATCCAGCGCCGCGAGACTAGATTTGACACTCCGTATGCTACTCGCGCCTGGGATCGGCAGCATCGGGCTACCCATGCGGAGCAAGCCAGCGAGTGCCAACGTATACGGGCTAATATCGTAATGCTGTGCGATCGGAGCAAGGTGCTTAATCAAATCGGCATGGCCACCTCGTCCGGCTAAAGCCGACTCATTGTCGACGCCTCCGAATGGTGAATACGCGATATAGGTGATTCCGTTCTCCGCGCAGTATTTGATTAAGCCGCTATCGAAGTCGCCGCGGTCGAAAAGACTGAAACGATTTTGCACCGTCGATATCGGTGCGATCGAAACGGCTTCCTTTAGCTGGTCTAAATTGAAATTGGATACGCCAATATGTTGGATTTTGCCTTCGCTCTTGAAGTGCACCATCTCATGGATTGCGGCCTGCCATCGCGGCATCGGCCAGTGCAGCTGGTATAGAAAGATACTCTCAGTGTTTAGTGACCTCAGGCTCGACTCTAGGGCGAACCGCAGTGACGGGGGCCATTTTTTATCGGGCGTTGAATTGCCACCCTTGGTCGCGATCTTGACTTCTTTCCGTCCCAGCGCCTTCATCACGCTGGCGATCAGGTGTTCATTGTGGCCGCGATCGGCAAAATCAATGGCATAAACATCGGCTGTGTCGATAAAATCGCCGCCGCTATCGACGAAAGCTCGGATTACCTCTGTCGCTTGCTCAACCGTCAGGCGGTTCACTTTGGACATCGGCATGGCGCCGAGGCCGATCTCTCCGACGAATACGCCTGTCTTTCCGATCTCTCTCTTCGGAAGGATTTTTTTCATCGCTCGGGTTTCCGCTCTGAGCATGGGGATGGATCGGTTAGCAGTGATCTTTAAAACGGCATCCGCAACAGTCTAGCAGTTGGCCGTGTCTGTACGGGCAGCGAAAAGAAGAGGTTGGGGAATTTACCGGTTTGCTTTTGACTAATCGAATAAAATCTTAATTTATTACAGTCCGGCCTAGGAAGTGGACTCGCGCCGCAACAGAATCTCGCGGCCTACTCCAACGATTGGCTTGCCGTCTGATGAAACGACAGCGGCCGTCGTATCGATCTCGCCCCCTCAAAAAAATTCTGAACACTCCGGAGTCTCATCATGACCACCGTGCAATTTGCGCAGTCGGTGTTGGATTGGCTATTGGCTGATCCGACGCATATCGTTACAGCCGCGTCGATGATCGCGGCGCTGACGCCCAGCCCTAATCCGAACAGCGTCGCCGGCAAGTTTTATCGCGTCGTCGATATTCTCGCGCTGAATATTCTGCGCGCGAAGGATATGGCCGGTGACATCACGAATGCCGCGCCGCTCGTGGCGTCGAACGGCATGTCGGTCATTTTGCCGGCGAGTGACGTGACCAAAGGCAAACAAGCCGGATTCTCATCCGGCATGATGCCGACCGTCGTCATGGTTGCGGTTGGACTCGTCAGTCTTGCCGCGCTTGGCGGCTGCAGCGAAGTGCAAACGGCGTTCACCCAGGCCAACACGCAGGTCGTTCATGCGGAGATGGGAGCCGGTAAGGACGAGATCAGCGTCGGGCGCGAATTGATTTGCGGTGCGCCCTATCAAGTCGTGGCGAATTCCATGGCCGATGACATGGCCGGACTCGGTACCGCCGTTCCTGCATTGTGTCCGGCGACGAAGGCGGTGGCTGTCGCCCTGCCGACGACAACGCCGTCTGCAACACCGTCGACGAAGTAAGCCCTCGTCAGCTTTTCGCCTTACGACGCAGCAGGAACTCGCGGCCTACTTTTACGGTCTGCTTGCCGTCGTAGGAAATGATATCGGCCGTCGCGTAGGTCTCTCCCCATTCTTCGGGCAGGAACGAGCCGGTGCCCACCAGATCGATCGGCGCGCGCGCATAGGCCATCACCCGGCACTTCGCCGGGCTGAAGCCCGACGACACGACGATGCGCACTTTGTCCCAGCCCTTGGCGTCCAGCTCCTCGCGCAACGACCAGATCGATGCGGCGGTGACACCTGTGCCCACCAGGTGACGCAATTCGGCATCGGTGCGATAGCCGCGGATCGCTTCCGGCGCATGGCGTTCGAGCACGGCGTAGGAACGCTGCGGGTCGAGCCCTTCCATGAAGCGGCCGCCATGGGTGTCGAGCCGCATCGCCAGTTTCCCGGCGCGCGCGAGTTCGGGGAAACGTGCGCACACGGCAAGACCGTCGGTCACTTCGTGGCCGAAATAGTCGGTCAGCACCGTGAGATCGTCATCGGGAAAAGTCTTGTGGAACATCTCGGCCGCCCGCACGGTCGAACCGGCGTAGCCGATCAGCGCATGCGGCATCGTGCCAAGCCCGCTGGCTTGACCAAAATAATGCGCGGTCGCCGATGTGGCATTGCCGACGAAGCCTTTCGCATTCGCGTGGCGTTTCGCGGCCGCCGATCCCACCGATGCGGCATAGGCCATCAGCTCGGCCATCTCGCTGCCGGCGGCATGCCGCGCATCCATCGCCAGGAAGCCGACCTTCGGCAGATCCGAGCACATCGAGAAGGCGTTATAGGCGGCAACGCAGGGCGGCCCCACTTTCTGCAGCAGCACCGTCTCGCAATCCACAAGATGGAAGAATGAGCCGGTGATGTAGAGCAGCGGTTCGCCGGCGCCCACCCATTCGCCTTCCGGATAATTGAGTTCGATCTCGAATTGCGTGCCGCGCTCGGCCGCGACGCGTTCCAGCCATTGCGTCGCGATGCGGGTCGCCGACAAAACCGGACGGCGCAGGAATACGGCATAGGTCACGCGCACATCGCCGTGATCCTTCACGATCGCCTTGGTGCGGATGAAATAGTGATCCGACAGGCCAGCGAGTTCGTCTGACGGCGGCTGCTGCGCCGCTTTGCCCCCAGCCTCAGGTGGCACCGGACGATTCATGACGCGCGACTCCTTCCCCTAATCCCCGCTACCGGCTTCTACGCGACCGATTGCGAATTGCGTTTTTACGCCATTCGACGAGACCCCGATCCTATACCGCGATGAATACGGCGCGCCAGGGCACGAGCCAGCAAAGCTGCCGTACGCGCCCAAAGCGGTAGCCTTGCTAATTGTTCATGATATGTTCTAGGATGGCATGAGATGGCTGACTCAGTTTCGAAGGTTTTCGATCCGGATGAACCTCGGGATGAAAATGGACGCTGGACCGTATCGGCAAGCCAATCGGGCCCGGCCAATCGCGCGCTCCGTGCAAAGGCCGTCGGCCGCGATGTCGAAATCGATTATGCCGATGGCACAACCGAGACGCGATCGGGCGGAACCCCAGCCTGGCGTAACAACAATCCCGGCAATATCGAATGCAGCACCGCCGCCATGTCGTATGGCGCTATCGGCTGTGCCGGCGGTTTCGTCGTTTTCCCCGACGAAGCCACAGGGACACAGGCGATGCAGTCTCTGTTGCATTCGTCGAAATATGCGCCACTGACCTTGGATGCCGCGATTGCACGATGGGCGCCACCCAAGGAAAATAACACCGCGCGCTATCAAGCGTTGGTACAACAATGGACGGGTCTTTCTGGATCATCGGTGATCGGAACCCTGAGCGCCGATCAGCTCACCAGCGTCATCGGTGCAATCAAAAGGATGGAAGGATGGCAAGTCGGAACGGTCAGACGCACCACAAGCTTGTAGCTCTGTGCTGCGGTCTGTTTGGTGTTCTCGTCGCAGCGGCACTTCGTCCTGCCAAGGCCGATGAGTGTCTCACCTACGAGCCTGCTGTCGTCACGCTGACAGGCAAGATAACCTCCCATTTCGCGTGGGGTCCGCCGGGCTATGGCGAAGATCCCAAGCATGATGCGAAAGAAGGTTATATCGCCCTCGATCTCGACAGACCGATTTGCGTGACGGGAATGGATGATGGATTTCTTCAAGATCCAGAGAACGACCTAAAGCGTCTCCAATTGCTGTACTACCCGGACAGCTATCCGTTCAAAAAGAAGTGGCTCGGCAAGCGCGTCTCGGTTACCGGCACGCTCTTCCATGCGATCAGCGGACATCATCGTACGCCGGTGCTGATCACCGTCACCGAGACGCATCTCTCTAAATAAACGCCTGATATGAGCTGAGCCTCCCCCGCGCGAACACAGAATAATCGCGGCTTTGCCCAAGGAAGGCCCCGACTCCGTCCGCATGCGGCCATAGGCGGGTGGTGTTCTGGCACCGGTCGCGCCGGTCCGAAATCGCGCGCCCCAACGCCACGACCGCCCAATGCCAAGACCGCCCAATGCCAAGACCGGAGGAGAGCATCATGCCCGAAGTCATTTCCCGCCCTGCCGCGCCCCGCGCGCAGTCTCCCATCGCTCTGCTGCAGGCGCATGCGCGCCGCACGAAGCGTTCCATCACCGTCGCCGTTCACCGGCCGCTGCGGCGCATGTGGCTGACGATGGGCACTTCGGTCATCCTCGCGCTGACGATGGCCGCGTGCACCACGGCGGTTCCCAATCAGCCCGACTTCCAGCAAGGCATGTGGGACGGCGAGACGCTGGTGCCGCCGGCCGGTCTCTTGACTGCATATCAGGGTGACTTGATCGGCCGCCGCGTCGATAACACCGCCGGCCCGACGCCGCTTGCCATCGCGGCCACGATCGTCGATCCGGTTCAGGCGCAGCCGCGCTATGTCATTCTCTCCGGCGCGCCCTCGGCCGCCGTCGTGATCGTGCCGGTCAACGCACTGACCATCGGGCCGACCACCGCGCGCATCACGGCCACCGACTACACCTTGGCCACTCTGCCGCAATTCCCGACGCTGGCCGCGCTTGAGCATCATTATCCGCGCACGGTGATCACTGCGGTCGCACCGCCGCCTGCGCCGGCACCGGTGGTCGGCATGCTGCCGCCGGTCTCGCCGGCCCCGGCTCCTGGCCCGATCATCCCGGGCGCGCCGCTGCAATTCGCGCGCTTCGGCAGCGTCGTCGGCATGGCGGTCATCGACTCGGCCGGCACGCCGATGGGCCAGGTCAGCGCGGTCGCCATCGTTCCGGCCACCGGCGAAGTCCGCTTCGCGATCGTGACTGGTCCGGCCTTCGGTCCTGGCTATTACGTCGCCGTTCCGGCGACGCAGGCGCAGATGAACGCGGGCCAGGTCGTCGTCTCGGGTACCGAAACGCAATGGCTGCAAGCGCCGCGCTATCGTGGTGACCAGCTGTCGCTGGCTGTTGGTGCGGTGGGCGTGCTGTAAGCCGCCGCGCCTGACCGCTCGGTGCGTGGCAATCGTCACGCACCGATGAAGGATGGCGCCGCTCCTTCCCCCCTACGGTGCCGTTCTTCGGGCGCGCCGCAGTATCACCTGCGGCGCGCCTCTTATTTTGTCTGAAGGGAAGGCGAAGCGGACGTCTCAGCCCG
>DASXEH010000073.1:0-78551 GCA_036490215.1 Magnetospirillaceae bacterium | reverse complement strand
CCGCAGTCGATCAAGCTGCCGCTGGCGATTGCCGAAGATCCGAACTTCAAGGACGGCCAGGACTACTATTCCAACCAGTCCGACAACTTCTTCGTCGGCAACTCCTTCCCGACCTGCGGCATCAACTTCACGGCGCAGCAGATCATGGGGCAGTCGGAAAAGAACGAGTAAGCCGTATCGTAGTGTGATGGACGATGGGCGCCGCGGACGTGTTCCGCGGCGCCTTTATCCGGTGAGTTGATGAATACGCCCGTCCCGTTGTTTCAGATGGAGGGCGTCTCCAAATCTTACGGAGGCGTCCGGGCCTTGGAGAAGGCTGGCCTCACGGTTCAGGCCGGCCGCGTCCATGCCATTCTCGGCGAGAACGGCGCGGGCAAATCGACTTTGATCAAGATCATGTCGGGTGTGGTGGCGCCCGATGAGGGCCGCATGGTTTTCGACGGCAAAGAGGTGACGTTTCCGTCGCCGGCCGCCGCCAACCGCGCCGGCATTGCCTGTATCTTCCAGGAATTGTCGCTGCTGCCCGATCTCTCCGTCGCCGACAATATCCTGATCAGCGATCCGCCGAAGCGCTTCGGTCTGATCGATCGCAAACGGCAGCGCGCCCTGGCCGAAGAGGCATTGGCGCGCGCCGGGGCCGAAGACGTGCACCCGCTCGCGCCGGTCAAAGACTTGCCGCTCTCACGCCGCCAGATGGTGGAGATCGCCAAGGCACTGATGCGCAAGCCGCGTATTCTCATTCTCGACGAAGCCACATCGGCACTGACCGCGGCGGACGTTACTAAAGTCTTTGCGGTGATCAAGCGTCTGCGCGCCGAAGGCTTGGCGCTGCTCTATATCTCGCACCGCATGCATGAGATCGCCGAACTGGCGGACGATTGCTCGGTGTTCCGCAATGGCCGTCATGTCGCCACCTATCAAGCCGGCACCAAGAGCGACGCCGACGTGGTCGAGATGATGATCGGCCGCGAATACAGCCACGTCTTTCCGCCGAAGCCCGCACCGGCATCGCGTGAGACGCAGCCGGTGATCGAGGTGCGCAATCTCAGCTGGACCAATCGCCTGAAGAATATTTCGCTGGCCGCCCGCCCGGGCGAGGTGGTGGGGCTGGGCGGTCTCGACGGACAGGGCCAGCGCGAATTGCTGCTGGCGCTGTTCGGTGTGCTCAAAGGCCTCACCGGCGAGGTGCTGGTCGACGGCAAGAAGGTCGAGGTGACCAGCCCGCGCCAAGCCAAGGGTAAAGATATCCGCATGGCGCTGATCCCTGAGGACCGCAAGACCGAAGGGCTGATGCTGCCGATGTCGGTGGGTGACAATCTCTCTTTCGCCGCGCTCAGCCGTTTCGCGCGCGGCGGCGTGATCGACCGGACTGCCGAGCGCAATAGGGTCGCCGAGATGATGAAGGTCTTGTCGGTGAAATCAGCCGGAACCGATCTCCCCGTCGGATCGCTCTCGGGCGGCAATCAGCAGAAGGTGGTTATCGCCAAATGGCTGATGATCGAACCGCGCATCATTCTGCTCAATGACCCGACGCGCGGCATCGATGTCGGCACCAAGCAGGAGATTTACCAACTTCTGCGCAAGCTGGCCGATGGCGGCGCTGCGGTGATCTTCTACTCGACCGATTATGACGAACTGATCGGCTGTTGCGATCGCGTGCTGGTGCTCTATGACGGCGAGGTCAAGCGCGTGCTCGAAGGCGACCAGATCACCGAGCGCGCGTTGATCGCCGGCGCGCTGAACATTTCGACGAGTGAAGTCTCGACGGGCAAAGGAGCCGGCGCGTGAGCGATTGGCGCTATAAATTCGGCGAGAACAAAGGCACGGTGATCGCGGTGGCGATCTTCGTCGTGATGTTCGCTATCTATCTCTTCAATCATCCGGCGATCACCGATCAGGGCTTCACCGTCACCGCCGTTACCAATGTCGTCAACACCGCCTGCAACAAGGGCGTCGTGCTGGCGCTGGTGGCGATGGCGCAGACACTCGTCGTCGTCACCGCCGGTATCGATCTCTCCGTCGGCATGGTGTTCATCCTCTGCAACTGCCTGGCGTCGATCATCGTCATCGGATCGCCGGTGCAGACGGCCGTCGGCGTTCTCGGCGTGCTGGCGATCGGCGCTGTCTGCGGCGCGATCAATGGCGTCATCGTCATTTTCGGACGTCTGCAGCCGATCGTAACCACCATCGCGACCGGCGCAGTCTATTTCGGCGCCGCGCTGTGGTTGCGCCCCGATCCCGATGTGGCCGACGCCTTCAACAATGACTTTGCCGCGGCGATGATGGGTCAGCTGCCCGGTGGCATTCCCGCCTCATTGCTGGGCCTCGTCGTTATAGCGCTCGTCATCTGGGTGCCGTTCCGCCGGTCGACGATCGGCCGCGCGGCCTATGCGATTGGGTCTTCGGAAGTGGCCGCCTATATGTCGGGCGTGCCGATCCGCCGCGCCAAATTCACGGCCTATACTTTGTCAGGGTTGTTGTCGGCGATGGCCGGACTGTACCTGACCTTCACGACCGCTTCGGGCGAGGCGTCGCTCGCCAATGGCAACACCTACACGCTCTATTCGATCGCCGCGGTGGTGCTGGGCGGCGTATCACTGTTCGGCGGCTCGGGCAGCGCCATCGGCGCGATCTTCGGCGCCTTTGCCTATCGCGCGATCGGCGACCTGCTGTTCGATTTCGATGTCGAGCCGCTGTGGCAACCGCTGTTCCAGGGCATCGTGCTGTTGCTCTCGGTCTGCGTCGGTGCCGCGCAGCTGGTGCGCGTGCGCAACCGTCTCGATCTGTTCGGCTGAGGCGCGCATGACCGCCGAAGCCGCCGCCGTTCCCTCGATTTCGCTCCGCACGCTGATGCGCCGCATCGATCCCGCCGTCGCGATCGCCTATGCCTGCGTGGTTTTGCTGCTGCTGATCGGCGGACTCTATAATTCCAACTTCCTGTCGGGCGACTATCTGCTGCAGCAGCTCAAGGTGGCGTCGTTTCTCGGCATCATCGCCACCGGCATGATGATTGTGATCCTGCTCGGCCAAATTGATTTGTCGGTGCCGTGGGTGGTCGCCGTCGGCGGCATGATGTCGGCCTCGGCGGCGGCCTGGGGACCGGTGGGCATCGCGCTTGCCATTCCCTTCGGCATCGCGTGCGGTGTGTTCCTTGGCTTCCTCAACGGCATCGGTGTCGCCTATCTGCGCATCCCGTCGATGATCGTCACCTTGGCGATCAACGCCGTCGCCCAGGGCCTGATGGTGGTGCACACCGGCGGCTATTCGCCCCAGGATTCGGCGTCGGGCGCGATGCGCTTCATCGCCACCGGCGAGACGCTGTTCGGCATTCCCAACGCGTTGATCGTCTGGCTGATCGTCGGCGCCGTTACCGTCTTTCTGCTCAATCGCACGGTCTTCGGTCGTGCGGTCTATGCCATCGGTAATCGCGAGCGCGCGGCCTATCTCTCGGGTATCAGCACCCAGCGCGTGGTGATGTTCGCTTTCGCGATGTCGGGTGGGCTCTCGGCCTTCGGCGGCATTCTGCTGGCCGGTTATGCCAGCAAGGCCGCGCAGGCGATGGGCGACCCCTATCTGCTGCCTTCGATTGCCGCCGTGGTTCTCGGCGGCACGTCGATCCTGGGCGGGCGCGGCTCCTATTACGGCACCATCGCCGGCGTCATGCTGATCACGCTGTTGCAAAGCATCCTGTCGGTGATGCAGATGCCCGAGGCCGGCCGCCAGGTGATCTATGGCATCGTGATCGTGGTCATGATGCTGGTCTACGGCCGCGGCCGCCGCGTCACCGGCTAGCTAAGGAATACTGAGCAGGGCGGTGCCGACCACCGCCAGGCCCGCGCCGATCCAGGCGAGTGGGCGTGGCGCCGTGCGTGTGCGAATCCAGACCATCGGCAGGATCGCGATCGGCGTCATCGAGGACAGTGTCGAGACGATGCCGACATCGCCATCGGCCAAGGCCGCCATCAGCAGCGTCATGCCGAGTCCGGTGCCGAAGAACGATGCGCCGACACCGACGCTGAGATCGCGCCATTTGAACCGGTAAGGTTGTTTCGCCCAGGCAATCGGCGACAGGCCGAGCGCGATGTAGAACACCGCGGCGATACCGGAGCGGATCGCCATGGCGGTAAAGGGCTCGACGCCCGCCGCCATCGCCGGGCGCGCAAGTAAGCCGCCCGCCGCTTGCCCCAGCGCCGTGATGACGCCGAGTGCGATACCGATCCAGAATTGGCGCGGCGGTTTTGTGGCGTCGGCGGTGGGTTCGCGTCGTCCGCGCGCCGCGCCGACGGCCAAGACGATACCCGTGAGGATGATGGCGATGCCGAGCCCCTGACGCATGCTGATGGTTTCGCCCAGCACGAAATAGCCGAGCGCCACCGCGAAGGGCGAGGCGAGCGAGAACAGCAGCGCCGTCATACGCGGCCCAGCCATGTAGATGGCCGAGAAATAGGTTGTGCTGGCGATGATGATGCCGGCGAAACTGGACCCGGCGAGAAGGCCCAGCTGCCACCCCTCTATCGTACGCCACCCGCCGAGGATCAGCGATCCGGCGCCGGTCATCAGCATCGCCGCGATCATGTTCCAGCGGGCGAAGCGGACGATGTCGACGCGGCCGTTGAGTTCGCTGACGAGCATGCCGCTCGTGGCGATGCAGATCGCGCTCAGGATCGCGAGAAGGTCGGAGCCGAGCACGAAGTGCTTAGGTCCCGATCTCTTTCTCTGCGGCGGTGAAGTGGCGCAGGAGCGCCATCAAACGCCGGTCGCGCCAGCGCTGGCGGTTGGCGAGTTCGGCGCGCGGCAACCGGCGGTCGCGATCGGCGGTGATTTTTTCCGTCAGTGCACCCACCCAGGTGACCGGTTCTTTCTGTGTCTCGGCCATCTTTTTCATTGCACCGTCGTAGCGCGCGACATAGTCGGCCACGCCGCCGGGCGCATTGAGATCGATCGTCTCGAACGGGCCCATGAAGGACCAACGCAGGCCAAGGCCCTTGCCGACGGCGATGTCGATATCGGCCACCGAAGCGTAGCCGCCTTCGACCAAGCGGAACGCCTCGTGCAGCAGCGCGGCCTGCAGCCGGTTGACCACAAAACCGTCGACCTCTTTGTTCAGGATCATCGGCGCCATGCCGATGCGGGCCATCAACGAGCGCGTGCGCTCCACCACTGGTGCCTCTGTCCACGGGGCGGGCACCAGTTCGACAGCGGGCACCAGATAGGGCGGGTTGATCGGATGGGCGATCAGGCAGCGCCCCTTGCCGCGCAGCGTCTCGGTGAATTGCGAAGCGGGGATCGCCGAACTCGAACTGGCCAGAACCGCATCGGCCGGCGCGGCGATGTCGAGCTTCTGGAACAGGTCCTTCTTCACCTGAAGCTGTTCCGGCCCGTTCTCCTGCACATGCACCGATTCGGCCACAGCCTCTTCGATGGTGCGCACAGGCACGATCCGCTTGCGCACAGTCGCGGCGGTCTGGTTCTGCAGCAGTCCGCCCTTTTCGAGATCGACCAGCAGATTGCCGATGGCGTCGAGCGAGGTCTTCAGCGACTGAACCTCGGGGTCCCACATCGCCACGTCATAGCCGCCGCGGGCGAAGCAGATGGCCCAGGACCGGCCGATCAGACCCGAGCCGATGATTGCAACTTTGCGCGCCATGACGTGCTCCCTACTGACTCTTATAGCGTCTCGACATTGCCGCAGACCGACAGGGCCTGCCCGGAGATATTACGCCCCGCAGTCGAACACAGGAACAGGGCCATATTCGCCACGTCCTGGGCCGTCACCATGCGCCGCAGCGAGACCTTGTCGAGATATTCCTGCTCCATCTCCGCATAAGGCACGCCCAGTTGTTTGGCGCGGTCGGTGATCACGCGTTCGATGCGCGGCCCCTCGACGATGCCGGGCAGCAGTGCGTTGACGCGGATGCCCTCGGGCCCCAACTCCTTGGCCAGGCTTTCGGTCATACCGACGATCGCCCATTTGGTGGCGGCGTAGGGCAGGCGATAGGCATAGCCCAACCGTCCCGCCACCGAGGCCAGATTGATGATGATCCCGTCACCGGCCCCAGGTGATCGTCCTTCGCGCAGCAGCGGCACGGCGCGGTGCAGGCAATAGAATTGCCCGTTGAGATTGATATCGATCGTGCGGCGCCACTCGTTCGGGTCGATCGCCTCGACACCCGCAGTCGGGCCGGCGATGCCTGCGTTGTTCACCAGCGCATCGAGCCCGCCGAGCTTTGCAGTAATGTCATCAAACACGCGGTTCACCGCCGCCTCGTCGGACACATCGGCCACCATGCCATGCCAGTCAGGATGGTCGGCCAGGCATTTGTGCAGCGCGTCAGCGGAAACATCGCACACATAGATGCGCGCGCCATGAGCGGCCAGCGTATCGGCGATAGCGCGGCCGATGCCGGCGGCGCCGGCACTGACAAAAACACGCAAGCCGGGCTTTACCCCGGTGATGGTGGGTTCGGACATGACGGATGGGTGCTCCTCTTTCCTCTTTTTTCGTCACCCCCGCGAAGGCGGGGGTCCAGGGGCCGCGTCGGGAAATGGCCCTGGATTCCCGCCTGCGCGGGAATGACGATTGAAACTTTGAACATGACTATATCGGCTTCCACCGGAGCGCCAAATATGCGCAAAACGCCGATCTGTGACGATGCGGTAGCCGTTGCCCGGACGGGCCGGATGGGGCACTTTTGCACCCTATTACAAAGCAAAAGTAGGCAAGGGGAACATCCATGAAGGTCTTGATCACCGGCGGCACCGGATTCATCGGCTCGCAACTGGCCAAGCGCATCCTGGCGCTGGGCCAACTCACCAACAGCGCGGGTAAGCTGGAGCCGGTCGACGAGATGGTGCTGTTCGATGTGGCGATGCCTGCCAAGCCGATCCCCGGGCTCGACGACAAGCGCATTACCATCAAAGCCGGAAACATCGCCGACAAGGCCACCATCACCGGCCTGATCGATCGCGCCGATATCTCGGTGTTCCACCTTGCCTCCATTGTATCGGGCGAAGGCGAGCAGGATTTCGATCTCGCCATGCGCGTCAATCTCGACGGTCATCTCCATCTGCTCGAAGCGCTGCGCGCCAAGCAGAGTAAACCCAAGATCGTGTTCGCCAGTTCCGTCGCCGTGTTCGGCGGCCCGAGCATGCCCAAGACCGTCAGCGACAGCACCAAGCAGACGCCGCAGACCACCTATGGCATGACCAAGGCATCAGGCGAGCAGCTGATCAACGACTACACGCGCAAGGGTTTCGTCGATGGCCGCGCCGCGCGCCTGCCTACCGTGGTGGTGCGCCCCGGCAAGCCCAACAAGGCGGCCTCAAGCTGGGCCTCGGGCGTGATCCGCGAGCCGCTCAATGGCGTCGATTGCGTGCTGCCCGTGCCGCTCGAGACGCAGCACCCGGTGGCCTGCTACCGCACCATCGTCGAAGGTTTCGTGAAATTGCACGAGGCGCCCAGCGACGCCGTGGGCCCCGATCGCGCCTTCAACCTGCCCAGCACGACCGCGACCGTGGCGCAGATGATCGAAAGCCTGAAACGTGTCGCGGGCAACCGCCATCTCGGCACGATCACCGTGCAGGAAGATCCCTTCATCATGAAGATCGTGGCCGGCTGGCCCACCGGCACGAATGCCGACCGCGCCATCGCGCTCGGCTGCCCCAAAGACCCGAACCTCGATTCGATCATCAAGGCGTATATCGAGGATTTTTTGGAGGGGTAGGATCGCGCCGCGAAAAAGAGGAGGAGTGCCTGACCACCGAGCGTCCATCGATCCGGATCGTCGATTCGGTCGCCCTTGCTTACGACGATATGTGGCGGGTGATCGGGCGCCTCTGGATGATGTCGCTCGTGGCGTTCGTACTTCTTAGCGCGTTATATGTCGCTGGGGAGTGGGCTTCGGAGATAATGCGAGGAAGGGGACCTATTGAATCGATCGCCGTGAAGGCGTTGGAACTGGGTATCCTTCAGAACTTGCTCAAGACGCCGTTAGCCATTGCCGTACATCGCTTTATAATTCTAGGCGAAGTCTCGCACCGCTATACGCTGTGGCCGCTGAACCTGCGGTTTCTACAATTTTTCGGTTTCCTCGTTCTCCTTTCCCTATTGGGTTATGTATACCCTTTGGGGCATGAATTGGCCCGGCAGATCGGTGTAATGCCTGAAACGATGGCTACTATTGTCGTGGTCGGAATCCTTTTCTCGATCGTCGTAGCTTGGTTTTCTATCCGCGCGATCGTTCTTTTCCCCGCAGTGGCAGTTGATGATGCACGCTGGGAATGGGCGATAGAGGCTACTACGGGGGTTTTCTGGAAGACTGTCGCGATCTTGACGTTGACTCTGATACCCATTGGCATCGCCAAAGAGCTGCAACTGTCTTACGTGCAGAAGATAGGCCTCGACTCGTCAGTAGGCTCGATCGCCAACTCAGCAATTAGCGCGATCTTTTCGTTTATGACAATCGTGGCTTTGGTAGCCATCGCATCGCGACTCTATCTCGCATTGGCTAAATCCAGTGGGCCGGACACTGTCGCAACCGAAGGCTAAAGCTGTCGACCCCTCATACGCTTCCCTTCTTCTCCACCACCAGTATCCGCGCGGCGCCTTGGGGATGGGCGACATGTTCGTCGCCTGTGTTCGCGAAGCAGGCATCGCCGGCGTTGAGGCGTGTCACGTGTTCGCCCGACGCATTGCGCCAGTGCATGTCCACCGTTCCCGCGAGCACGACGAAGGCCTCGGCGCCATCGTTGACATGCCACTGATAGGGTTGGTCGGTCCAATGGACCTTCACTGTTGCGCCCTCGACCTCGCCGAGACTGGTTGAGTCCCAGGCGCGCGTGCCGCGAAAACTGTCGAGGCCATGGTGGAACTGCATCGCTTTGTCTCCCGCTGGACAAAAAGAGTGAACCACTAAGGCACGAAGACACCAAGGAGCACGAAGTTTCCGTCTCCTCTGTCATTGCAAGAAGCGTAGCGACGAAGCAATCCAAGGCGGCGCGAAAACTGGATTGCTTCGCTGCGCTCGCAATGACGGCCAATTCCTTCTTCGTGTTCCTTCTTCTGCCTTCATGCCTTCGTGGTAAAACAAGGCCTGGATGCCTGGCACAAGGCCGGGCATGACGAATAAATAAGACAGGGCGGAGCACAGCACCACATGATCGCGGTCGATTGGGGAACCAGCCAATTGCGGGCCTATCGGCTCGATGCGCAAGGCAACGCCGTCGAGTCGCGTGAGCGGCCCGAGGGGATTCTTTCAGTTCCCGCCGGTGGTTTTCCCGCCGTGCTCGATGCGATCACCGCTGGCTGGGAGAAGGACGCCGATGGTGTGCTGATGAGCGGCATGGTCGGCAGCCGCCAGGGCTGGCTCGAAGTGCCCTATGTGGATTGCCCCGCCGATTTGCGCGCGATTGCTAAAGGTGTGCGTCCGGTCGAATGGCGCAAGGGTTCGCAGGCGTTGATCTGCCCGGGCCTCACCTGCCGCGACACCGAGGGCGTGCCCGATGTGATGCGCGGCGAGGAAGTGCAGGTGATGGGCGCGCTGGCACTCAACGCCAATGAGGGTATCGGGTCGATTATCATGGCCGGCACCCATTCGAAGCATGTGCGGGTGGAAGGCGAGACCATCGCTGGCTTCGCCACCCACATGACTGGTGAAGTCTTTGCGGTGCTGAAGGCGCACAGCATCCTTGGCCGCATGATGGAAGAGGCGAAGGGGCCGGGCGATGCCTCGGTCTTTGCCGCCGGTGTGAAGCGGGCCGGCGAGGGGAGCGCGAGCGAGGGTGGGCTGCTGCATCACCTGTTCGGCGTGCGCACGCGCGTGCTGCTGGGCGACATGCCGGGCACCGCGGCGGCCGATTACCTTTCGGGTCTGCTCATCGGCCATACGATCTACGCGGCCAAGCCCAAAGCGCCGGTTCTGGTCATCGGCGCACCGGCTGTGGCCGAGCGTTATGTGGCCGCCTGCGGGCTGCTCGAAATCCCGGCGCGAACTCTCACTTCGGAACAGGTTACGCTGGCTGGTCTCTCGGCCCTGCGCCCCCATCTCGGCGGCTGACCTCGGCTAAGTGCCTCATGAATCAGGGTTTCGGCGCCCGCGCTTGAACCCGTGGTTCTAATTGATATTATATTGGTATGGTCCCTGCCCCGATCTTCTGTATCGATGGCGGCGGCACGAAGAGTCGGGGGCGGCTGTTCGGTGCCGATGGTCGGGTATTGGCCGAGGGCGAGGACGGGCCCTGCAATCCGAGCACGAATCTCGATCGGGCGCTGACGAGCACGCTGGCGCTGTGGGAGCGCTGCGCGAAGACCGCGGGACTCGATCCCGCCAAGACCGGCGACGCGGTGCTGTCGATCGGCGCGGCCGGGCTTTATGTGCCGGCGGCGCGTGAGAAGTTTCTGGCCGCACTGCCGAATTTCAAGCGCGTGGTGACGATGAGCGATGGCTATGCCGCGCTGATCGGCGCCGGTGGCGGTAAGCCTTGCGGGCTGATGATCATCGGCACCGGCGTGGCCGGCCATCGCCTCTGGCCCAACGGATTTTCGGTGCAGCGCGATGCCTGGGGCTGGGTCGCGGGTGATCGCGGCAGCGGCGCCTGGCTCGGTGTCAAAGCGCTGCGCCATATGCTCGAAGTGGTCGACGGCATTCAGCTCGCGGATGGACTCAGCACGCGCGTGCTGGCCTATTTCGGCGGCCGCGCCAAGGTCAACGACGCGATCAGCGGCATCGGCCCGGACCGGCTGGCTGCGCTGGCGCCGCTGTTGCTGGCCGCCGCCGATGACGGCGTGCCGCGTGCGGTGCAGACGCGCAAGCGGGCGGTGGAATATCTATCCGCCTTGGCGCGCGTGCTCGATATCGGCCCCAGCGACGCGCTTTATGCCGCCGGCGGTCTCGCGTCGATTTTCGCACCCATGATCAGCGAGACGCTGGGCCACAAACTCGCGACGCCGCAGGCCGATGCGATGCAAGGCTGCTATCTCGTGGCCATGGGCCGCGCACCGGAAGAAAAGGTGCTCGACGAGACCATGGAATTCGTGCCGTGACAGATTTGATCGGCTTCACGCGCGCGCGCCTCAAGGACAGTCCGCATGGGCCGCGCAGTTCCGTGCTGGCGCGCATCATCGAAGAGGCGATCCGCACCGGTGTGGTTGGCTCGGGCGATGCGCTGCCGGCCGAACGCACACTGTGCGACGCGCTCGATATCTCGCGCACCACGCTGCGCCGGGCCTTCGACATCCTGACCGATGCCGGCATGCTCGATCGCCGCCTCGGCGCCGGCACATTCGTCTCGCGTTTGCTCAAACCGCCGGTCGGCCAGCTGCGCGGTTTCACCGAAGACATGGCCAGCCGCGGCATGACCGCCTCGACCCGTGTGCGGCGCTTGCTGCGCGGCCTTGTCAGCCCCGACGAGGCGTTCCATATGGGACTTTCGCCGACCACGGCGGTGCTGCGGCTCGACCGTATCCGCTCGGCCGATGGCGAGCCGATGTCGATCGAATATGTGGTGGTGCCGGCCTCCGCCGTGCCGCAGGACTATGACGGCGTCGGCTCGCTCTATCGCGCCATGGAGCAGACAGGATCGAATCCGGTGCGCATGGTGCAGCGGATGCGCGCCGAAGTGGCGACCGTGGAGCAGGGCAAGGAGCTCGGCGTGGCCGAAGGTGCTGCGCTGCTGGCGATCCAGCGTCTCAGTTTCGCCGGCGATGGGCGCGCCGTGGAATACACGCGCTCTCTTTATCGTGGCGACCGTTATTACACCGTTGCGGAGTTGTCAGTATGAGCGCGGAGCGCGCCGGCGGCTTTGCCGCCAGACTTTATTTGCATGCTCGGCATGACGCGGTTGCGCGGAGCGCAGAGCAAGGAGAGTGTTTATGAGTGCGACACCGTCGACGCCCAAGGGTTCGATCCTCACCACGTCCGGCTGGGTGTCGGGCACCGTCAGCATCGGCAAGGATGGGCGGATTGCCGCGATCGAAGGCAAGCTGCTCTACGAAGGTGCTGCGCTCGAGCCGCCCTTCATCGTGCCCGGCTATATCGATCTCCATGTCCATGGTGGACATGGCCATGAATGCATGTCGGGCGAAACCGGCGTGCGCAAGACGCTGGCCTATCACGCGTCGCATGGCACCGTGGCGATGACGCCCTCCACCGTCACCGCGCCGGTCGAGGTGATCGAATCGGCGCTGACCGATATCGTCAACGTCCAGAAGAAGCAGCAGGCCGGCGAGTCGGCGGTGCTGGGCGCGCATCTCGAAGGGCCGTTCATCAATCCGGGCCGGCTCGGCGCGCAGGCGCCATACCCACATGCAGGTGAGGCCTCGTTGGCGGAGGATTGGGCGAAGCGTTTCCCGATCGTCGTCGCCACCGTTGCGCCCGAGATCGTGGGCGGCATGGATGTGATCAAGGTCTTCGCCGAGCATCGCTGCCGCGTGCAGGTGGGCCATACGCTGGCGAGCCAGGAGCAGGTGGACAACGCCTTCGCCTGCGGCTGCACCGGCTTCACCCATCTGTTCAACGCGATGAGCGGCGTCAGCCATCGCGCGCCAGGTGTCGCCACCTGGGCGCTGGCCCATGCGGAATATGCCGAGATCATCGCCGACCTCAATCACATTCATCCGCAAGTGATCCTGATGGCGCGGCGCGCGATCCCGAAACTCTACACGGTGACCGACGCCTCCGCCGCTGCCGGTATGCCCGATGGCGAATACATGCTGGGCGACCGCAAGGTGATCAAGCGCGGCATGAAGGTCGTGCTGAAGGAACAGGAAGATACGCTGGCCAGCAGTGTGATTACGCTTGCTGACGCGGTGCGCAATCTCGTGTCGATTGGCCTGCCGCTGGCCGAAGCGGTGGCGATGGCCTCGACGCGTCCGGCTGACTATCTCGGCCTCGACGATCTGGGGCGGATCAAACCCGGCGCGCGCGCCTCGATGGTGCAGCTCGACGGGCAATTGCAAGTGCGTGGTGTTTGGATTGATGGTGAAGGAATCGATGTCGCTGCTTGAGTCTGAAATCGCGGAAATTCCGGCGCGCCTGAAGGGCGTGGCCGCCGCCAATCGTGTTGCCTTCACCGATTCGCTGATGCGGTTTCGCGTCGCGCGGCCGCCGGCATTGTTCACCATCGCGCGCGGCACGTCGGATGCCGTGGCCGCCTATGCGGGCTATCGCCTGACCCCAGCGCTCAACCTGCCGGTCGGCTCGTTTGCGCCGTCACTCGCCAGCCTCGATGGCGCGCGGCCGAAGAACGGCGGGCTGTGGACGCTCGCCATCTCGCAATCGGCGCGCAGCCCCGATCTGATCGCGGCGCAGGCGGCGTTTGCCGATGCCGGCGGCGTGCGTTTCGCACTGGTCAACGATGTGAACGCACCGCTGGCCACCGGCGCCGATGTGGTGCTCGACCAGAGCGCAGGCGCGGAGACATCCGTCGCTGCCACCAAGTCTTTCGCTTGTTCGCTGCTGGTGGTGGATCTGTGGGCCGAGGCGCTGTCGGGTCGCGCCGAGGGCGGTGACGAACGCTGCGCCGCCATCGCCAAGGCGACGCAGGAGCAGATGAGCACGCCGCTTGATCTCAGCCTGCTCGAATCGATCGAAGCGGCCTATGTGATCGGCCGCGGTGCGAGCCTTCCCGTCGCCAACGAAGCCGCGTTGAAGCTGAAGGAAACCTCGGGCCTGCATGCCGAAGCGGTCAGCGCCGCCGAGGTGATGCATGGGCCACGCGCCATCGCCGGCAAGAAGTTGGCTGTCCTCGGCTTTGCTGGGCCCGGACCGGCTGGCGCATCCGTGGTTGAGGCGTTGAAGGCTTTGGCCGAGCAGGGCTCGCCGACCATCCTCGTCACCGCGCCCAAACTGGCCGATGCGCTGGCGCCGGCGGCGCCTGTGCCGATGATCGCCGGGTTCTACGCCGCCCTGCCGGCACTGGCCCGGCGCCGCGGCCGCGATCCCGAAAACCCACCCTCGCTCAGCAAAGTCACTTTGACTCGTTGAGAGGGTTGGTGACAGAGTCGGGTGCTGGTCATGCGGTTGAGATCGCTGCAAGATTAATGCAATCGTGCCTGATACAATTGGTTCCTTAATCCCGATCCTGTGCCAATTCTATCCGGGCGACAAATTGCCCTTGCCGAGTTGTCATCATTCGGTATCATATTGGTATGTTCGGGCGATCACAGGGATCGAGGTATCGTCGGAGCCGCGCCGCCTGAGGGCTGTGCCCCAGGGGTTTGTGGACCGGCCGTACTGCGATGAAGAGGGCGCCCGCACCGCATCCGTAACGCTGACGTGCAAACAGCACGAGGGGAGTAATCTGCGATGAAGAAAGCGCTGATTTTGGCAGCGGCCTCGGCCGTAGCGATGATGGGCTCGGCCGCTTCGGCCTTCGCCGACGCTCAGTTGACGATCGAGAGCTGGCGTAGCGACGACCTCGCGATCTGGCAGGACAAGATCATTCCGGCCTTCGAAAAAGCCAATCCGGGCATCAAGGTGACATTTTCGCCGACCGCGCCCGCCGACTACAACGCCGCGCTGAACGCCAAGCTGACCGCCGGCACCGCTGGTGACATCATCACCTGCCGTCCGTTCGACGCCTCGCTCGAGCTCTTCAAGAAGGGCCAACTGGCCGACATCACCTCGCTGCCCGGCATGGACAAGTTCGCGCCTGTCGCCAAGGCCGCGTGGTCGACCGACGATGGCAAGTCAACCTTCTGCGTGCCGATGGCTTCGGTGCTGCACGGCTTCTTCTACAATAAAGACGCCTTCAAGAAGGTCGGCATCGCCGCCCCGCCGAAGACCGTCGCCGAATTCTATGCCGACCTCGACAAGCTCAAGAAGGACGGCACCTATGTCCCGATCGACATGGGCACCAAGGACCAGTGGGAAGCAGCCACCATGGGCTGGGAGAACATCGGTCCGAACTACTGGCATGGCGAAGACGGCCGCCTCGCCCTGATCAAGGGCACGGCGAAGCTGACCGACCCGCAATTCGTCGAGCCCTTCAAGCAGCTCGCGAAGTGGGCGCCCTATATGGGTGACGGCTATAAGGCGCAGTCCTATTCCGACAGCCAGACGTTGTTCACGCTGGGCAAGGCTGCGATCTATCCGACCGGTTCGTGGGAAATCTCGCAGTTCGAAAAGGACGCGAAGTTCCCGCTCGGCATCTTCCCGCCGCCGGTCGAGAAGGCGGGCGACACCTGCTACATCTCGGACCATGTCGACATCGCCGTCGGCCTGAACCCGAAGAGCAAGAATGCCGACGCCGCCAAGAAGTTCCTGTCTTGGGTGGCCTCGGCCGAGTTCGCCGGTCTCTACTCGAACTCGCTGCCGGGCTTCTTCCCGCTCTACAACGGCAAGGTTGAGCAGAAGGACCCGATCGCTCAGGAATTCGTGAGCTGGCGCGGCCAGTGCAAGTCGTCGATCCGCGCGTCCTACCAGATCCTGTCGCGTGGCGCGAAGCCGAACCTCGAAGACCAGCTCTGGGTCGAGTCGGCCAACGTCATCAACGGCACGGATACACCGGATGCGGCTGCCAAGAAGCTGCAGGCGGGTCTGGACAGCTGGTACAAGCCGGCGAAGTAAGATCGCCCGGTTGAGTTGTTTGTGATGCAGGTACCCCCCACCCTAACCCTCCCCCTCAAGGGGGGAGGGAATAGGAAGGGATCACCCTCCCCCCTTGAGGGGGAGGGAGGGGTGGGGGGTACCTCTCAATTTCAAAGTCACCACTCATGACCACCACCACAGCGCCGCGTAGGCCGGTCCGTTGGCACATCGGTGCGTTGCTCGCTCCGGCTGCCGCGATCTATACGCTGGTGATGATCATCCCGCTGATCGAGACGCTGCGGCTCTCGTTCTTCAACAAGCTGAACGATGCGCCCGAGATCTTCGTCGGCATCGCCAATTGGGCGAAGCTGTTCGGCGATCCGAACTGGTCGGACTCGTTCTGGAATGCGCTGTTCGACAACTGCCACTTCTTCATCATTCACATGCTGGTGCAGAACCCGATCGGCGTCGGCCTCGCCGCGCTGCTCTCGATCCAGCATCTGCCCGGCCGCGGCTTCTACCGCTCGGCCTTCTTCATGCCGACCATGCTGTCCTTCGTCATCGTCGGCTTCACCTGGCGCCTGATCCTCAGCCCCACCTGGGGCATCTCGCGGAGCATCCTTCACGCCATCGGTTTGGGATCGTGGTTCGAGCCCTGGCTCGGCCAGGAGAGCACCGCGCTGACCACGCTGGCGCTGATCTCGGTGTGGCAGTTCGTCGGCATCCCGATGATGCTGACCTATGCCGCGCTGCTCGCGATTCCCGAGGAGCTGCTCGAAGCGGCGTCGCTCGATGGGCTGACCGGCTTCGCCCAGTTCTTCAAGATCAAGCTGCCGCTGATCTGGCCGACGATCGGCATCATTTCGATCCTGACCTTCGTCGGCAACTTCAACGCCTTCGATCTGGTCTATGTCAGCCAGGGCGCGATCGCCTCGCCCAACTACTCGACCGATCTGCTGGGCACGTTTCTCTATCGCATCTTCTTCGGCAATCAGCTGGTGCTGGGCGACCCCTATATGGGCGCCACCATCGCGGGTTCTATGTTCCTGATCATCCTGGCCGGTGTGCTGGTCTATCTGTTCGGCGTGCAGCGCCGACTCACCTACTACCAGCTCTGAGCCGCCCATGGCCAAAGCCCGCCGCAACATCAAGGCCGAAATCGCCGCCCATGCGATCCTGATCCTCTACACGATCATCGCGTTGGCCCCGGTGATCCTGGTGACGATGAACTCGCTGAAAAGCAAAGCCGGAATTTTCGGCGAGCCGCTGGTTCCGCCGACGCCCGACACGTTCAGCGTGGTCGGCTATCACACGGTGTTCCTGCGCGGCGATTTTGCGCTCTATTTCGAGAACAGCCTGATCGTCACCATCGTTTCGCTGGCGTTGATCGTGATCTTCGGCGCGATGGCCGGATTCGCGCTCTCCGAATACCGCTTCAAGATGAATCGCCTGGTCGGCCTCTATATGGCGATCGGCATCATGATCCCGATCCGGCTGGGCACGGTGGCGATTCTCAAGATCATGGTCGGGCTCGATCTCGCCAACACGCTGCTCGCGCTGATCCTGGTCTATACGGCACAGGGTTTGCCGCTGGCGATCTATGTGCTGTCCGAGTTCATGCGCCAGGTGTCCGACGATCTCAAGAACGCGGCGCGCATCGACGGGCTGTCGGAATACACGATCCTGTTCCGCCTGGTGATGCCGGTGATACGGCCCGCGATCGCGACCATCACCGTCTTCACCATGGTGCCGATTTGGAACGATCTGTGGTTCCCGCTGGTGCTCGCGCCCGGCGCCGGCACCAAGACGGTGACCTTGGGTGCGCAAAGCTTCATCGGGCAGTTCGTGGTCGACTGGAACGCGCTGCTGGCGGCGCTGACGCTCGCCATCGTTCCCGTCGTCATCCTCTACATCCTGTTCTCGCGCCAATTGATGCGCGGGTTGACCGCCGGAGCGGTGAAATGAAGAGCCGTGAAATGATCATCGAGGCCGTTCGTCATGGGTAAGCTGGTCATCGACGGCGTACAGAAAAGCTTCGGTCCGGTTGAGGTTCTGAAGAAGATCGATCTCGACGTGGCCGAGGGCGAGTTCATCGTCATCGTCGGCCCGTCGGGCTGCGGCAAGTCGACGCTGTTGCGCATCATCGCCGGGCTTGAGGATCAGAGCGCCGGCCGCATCCTGATCGGCGGCAAGGATGTCAGCGTTGCGCCGCCGTCGAAGCGCGGCGTGGCGATGGTGTTCCAAAGCTACGCGCTCTATCCGCATCTCACGGTCGAAGGCAATATGGTGCTCGGCCTGAAGCAGGCCAAGACGCCGCCGGCGACGATTGCCGAGCGTCTGACCGAAGCGGTGCGCATCCTCGAACTCGCGCCCTATCTCAAGCGCAAGCCGTCGCAGCTTTCGGGCGGCCAAAGACAACGTGTCGCCATCGGCCGCGCCATCGTGCGCCATCCCGAAGTGTTCCTGTTCGACGAGCCGCTGTCGAATCTCGATGCGGCGCTGCGCGGTCAGGTGCGCATCGAACTTGCCGATCTGCATCGCCGCCTGCATGCGACGATCGTCTACGTCACCCACGATCAGATCGAAGCCATGACCTTGGCCGATCGCATCGTGGTGATGAACGAGGGCATCGCGCAACAGATCGGCACGCCGTCGGATCTCTATCGCCGTCCCGCGAATACTTTCGTCGCCACCTTCATCGGCTCGCCGCGCATGAACATACTGGCGGGTACGGCGGCGGGTGGTCGCGTCGAGATCGCCAATACGGGATCATTGCCGACCGAGATTCCCGCCAATGGCAAGGTCACCGTGGGTGTGCGGCCCAACGGGTTCGAAGTCGCGGCCGCCGGTGGCGACGGGCTGAAGGGCACGCTGATGGGCGAGGAATATCTCGGCGCCGAGTCGTTCCTGCACGTCAAGCTGGGCGATGGCACGATTGCCGTGGTCCAGGTGCATCCCGATCACGGCTGGAAGCCGGACCAGGCGCTCACCTTGACGCTCCGGCCCGGCAACCTGCACTTGTTCGACGGCGTGAGCGGCAAGCGCCTCGAGAAATAAGCGGCGCGCGGGCCTAATTGATCGTCATTGCGAGAAGCGGAGCGACGAAGCAATCCAGCTTTGTGCCAAAATGGATTGCTTCGCTACCGCTCGCAATGACACCAGGGTAATCACGCCCAGCCGAGCACGCCCAGCGCCACCATCACGCTGCCGACCACGCAGGCCAGCCAGGCCAGCGTGCGGACACCGTTGATCCCGGCCACGTAGCAGATCACATGCACCACGCGCGCGACGAAGAAGACGATCGCCCCGGTGGCGATGATCCCTTTATCGACGTTCTGCAGCACCTCACCCAGCACCGAAAGCGGCGCGAACAGGGCCAGGTTCTCGATCAGATTGATCTTGGCGCGCTGCAGGCGGCCGCCGTACAAACCGACATCGACACTCTTGTCGCGCGGGCTGAACGAATAGGGCAGACCGTGCAGCTTGCTCGTGTGCATGCCCTGGACGAGCTGTATCAACAGCAGCAGCGCCAGAGTCAGAACCAGCATGTCTCCGTTGATCGTCATGGACCGCACTCCTCCGGTTCGGCGCCAGGCGCCAGGAACGGCGCCGGCTTTCGCCTACTATACACCGGGCGCGGGTAAGCCGATATGCCGGGTCCGGACATGGTCCGAGGCCCGGGACGCTGCTACAGTTGCGGCCATGATCAGAAGGGCACCAAGCCTCGGCGCCGTCATTCTCGCCGCATCGCTGGTGGCGGGCATTGCGTCGGCATGGGCGGCGGAGGACCCGAATTCGCAGCAGGCGCTGGTCGAGCGCGAGAAGAACCTGCCCAACGATGTCGCGGGACTGTTGCCTCTGGCGCTCGTGGGCAACGCCGACGCACAGAATCGCCTGGGTCTGATCTACATCAACGGCAAAGGCGTGCCACGCAATCTGATCGAGGGTGTGAAGTGGCTGCGCCGCGCGGCCGACAAAGGCCATCCGGTGGCGGAACTGAATCTCGGCCTGCTCTACAGCGCCGGATTAGGCGTTCCCAAGGATCCGATCGAGGCGGCCACCTGGCTGCGTCGGGCCGCCGATCAGAACAATCCGGGCGCCCAGAATCATCTCGGCTTCGCCTATGAACATGGTGTCGGCGTCGAGCAGGACTATGCGCTGGCGCTCGGCTGGTATCGCAAGGCGGCGGCGCAGAACGATCCGGAAGCCGAATTCAATCTCGGCATCATGAACGAACGGGGCGAAGGCGGGCCCAAGGATCAGGCCGCGGCGGTCGAGTGGTTGCGCAAAAGCGCCGAGCACGGATTTGCGCTGGCCCAGATCGATCTGGCCAACCATTACCTGGCGGGCGAAGGCGTGACGCGCGATGCGCGCCTGTCCTATTTCTGGGCGGCTATCGGTGCGCCGCATGCGCCGGAAAACCAGATCGCGACGGCCAACACGATGCGGGACCGGGCGGTGCAGTCGCTGTCCCCCGACGAGGTGGTGCGCATTCAGAACCTGGCCAGCCAGTGGCGGCCCGGCATGAGCGTGGCGGCGTTGATGCCGTCAGCGCCGCCCAACGAGACGGCGCCCCAGAGCGCGCCGCATGGCACGGTGATCGTCCGCTCGATGGGGACGGCCTTCGTCGTGACCCATGACGGTTTCGCGATCACCAATGCGCATGTGGTGCCCGATTGCAAATCCGTCACGGTCCACGAGCCGGACGGGGTCAAGCACGTCGCCACGGTGCTCAACCGCGATGAGCACGTCGATCTCGCCCTGCTCAAGATCGATCACGTCTTCGCCCATCCGGCGACATTCCGCGACGATCGTTCGATCCGCCAGGGCGACGATGTGGTGGTCTACGGTTTTCCGCTGAACGGCGTATTGGCCGATCAGGGCAACCTGACCACCGGCATGGTCAGCGCGCTGGCCGGGATCGGCAACGATACGCGGCTCCTGCAGATCAGCGCGCCGGTGCAGCAGGGCAATAGCGGCGGGCCGGTGGTCGATATCAGCGGCAATGTGGTTGGCGTGGTGGTGAGCAAGCTGAATGCGCTCAAGATCGCCAACAGCACCGGCGATATGGCGCAGAACATCAATTTCGCGATCAAGGAAAACGTGGCGCGCGATTTCCTTGAAGCCAACGCCGTCAGCTATGTCACGGCCAAGTCGGTGCGCAAGATGGAAACCGCCGATCTCGCCGATCAGATGAAGACCTATACGGTCGAAGTTCAGTGCGACCGCTGAGCGCGTTGCGTCTTCCTCGACACTGAGGCGCGGATGATGCCGGCTGGCCCCGCAGTTACCGATGCGTCCAGTATTCACAGACCTGTTTTTGCCAAGTATAGATGAGCGGCTGGACGACAAGCGGCGGGTGGCCCATACGGGTGTAGTCAATTCATTCTCGGCCTCAGAGGGGCTGCTCTCGATGCATCAGCACATTTACTCGGCGATCTTCCAGAATGGCTGGCGAATGGGGCGCGGAAAAACCGTGGCTGCGCTGTTGGTCGCCGCCATGGCGGTGGGTGGAAATGCGCTGGCCGCCGGCGGCCGGATGAAGTCGGACGATGATGTCCTGAATCCTGACAGCGTGGAGGGTTCGTCCGACTCGTCGTCTTCATCGAGTTCGGCGATGCCGCTGTCGGGCAATTCGACCGCGGCCGAATTGCGGCCGCTCGCCAAAGGCGGCAACGCCGACGCCCAGAACCGTCTCGCGCTGCTGTACATGACAGGCAAAGGCGTCGCCAAGGATTTCAACGAGGGGATCAAGTGGATGCGATCGGCTGCCGACAAGGGCTATGCCGTGGCGCAGCTCAATCTGGGGCTGCTCTACCAGGCAGGCATTGGCGTTCCGAAAGATCCGGGGGAAGCCGCGAAATGGTACCGGTTGTCGGCGGACCAGGGCAATGCCGGCGCCGAAAACGGGATTGGCTTTCTCTACGAGCACGGGCTTGGCGTCGCCCAGAATTATGCCGAGGCGATCAACTGGTATCGCAAGGCGATCGATCATCACAACGATACGGCCCAATTCAATCTCGCGCAGATGTACGACCGCGGGGAAGGCGTTACCAAGGACCCGGTCGAGGCAGCCAAGCAATTGCAGATCCTGGCGCTGCGGGGTTTCGCCTTGGCGCAAGTCGAGTTGGGCGGGCATCTTCTGGCCGGCAACGGCGTGCAACGCGATGCGTCGCGCGCCTATTTCTGGGCGTCCCTCGGCAGCGCCCATATCAAGGGCAATCAATCGGCAATCGCCATCATCATCCGCGACAATGCGGCACGGCAGATCGGCCCCGGTGAAGTCACCCGCGTTCAAGGCCTCGCCGCGCAATGGAAATCGGGGATGGACGAAGTTGCGCTGCTCAAATCGTCGCCGTCGCTGTCCACCGCCAGCGCCACAGCGCCGCCTTTAGGAGCGATGCCCGGTACGGGCCGCCTGACGGGTACGGGCTTCCTGGTCACCAAGACCGGCACCGTGTTGACCAATGCTCATGTGGTGCCGGCGTGCAAAACCGTGTCGGTCCACACCAGCGACGGCGCGACGCATGGCGCCTCGCTCCTCAATCACGACGAACGCAACGACCTTGCGCTGGTCAAGATCGATGGCAGCTTCACCTTCCCCCAAATCGCCGCTTTCCGCGATGATCGCGGCATCCGGCCCGGCGACAGCATCATCTCTTACGGCTATCCGCTCGCGGGCATTCTCACCAGCCAGGGCAATGTGACCACCGGCACGGTCAGTGCGCTCGCGGGCCTTGCGGACGACACGCGGATGATCCAGATCACCGCGCCGGTTCAGCCCGGCAACAGCGGCGGCCCGGTGGTCGACACCAGCGGCAATGTCGTCGGTATCGCGGTGGCCAAATTGAACGCGGTCGCGTTGGCGCGCGTGACCGGCGACGTGGCGCAGAACGTGAACTTCGCGATCAAGGCCAGTGTGGCGCGCGATTTCCTCGACGCCAACAACGTCGCCTACGCGACCGCGAAGTCGGGCCATGCGATGGAGACCGCGGATCTCGCGGACCGGATGAAGGCCTATACTGTCCAGGTATTGTGCGACCGCTGACCGCAGCGCCGTTCACGCCTTGTGGTACGACTTGTACCAGTCCACGAAGCGCGGCAAGCCCTCATCGATGCTGACACGCGGCATGAAGCCGAGATCGCGCGTGCTGGCCGCGATATCGGCATAGGTGTCCTTCACATCGCCGTCCTGCATCGGCGCGAATTTGATCTTCGCTTTCTTGCCGCACGCAGTCTCAAGAATCTCGATAAAGCGCATCAGCGGCTCGGATTTGTGGTTGCCGAGATTGTAGACGCGATGTGGCGCGCTGCCGTCTGCGCCCGGCGCCGGCGGATGATCGAGGCTCGCCACCAGGCCCGCGACGATATCATCGACAAAGGTGAAGTCGCGGCGCATATCGCCATTGTTGTTCACGGTGATCTCTTCGCCCGCCAGGATCGCGCGGGTGAAGATATAGGCCGACATATCGGGCCGGCCCCACGGGCCATAGACCGTAAAGAAGCGGAAGCCGATCGACGGGATGCGATAGAGATGGGCGTAGCTATAGGCCATCGCCTCATTGGCTTTCTTGGTCGCGCCGTAGAGCGCCAGCGGCCGGTCGGCGGCGTCTTCCACCGCGAAGGGCAGCTTCGTGTTGGCGCCATAGACCGAGGACGAGCTGGCATAAACCAGATTCGGCGTCTTCGGCATGTGCCGCGCGAGTTCGAGCACTTCGAGGAAACCGGAAAGGTTGGCCTGGATGTAATCGCGCGGGTGCAGCAGCGAATGGCGAACACCGGCCTGGGCGGCGAGATTGACGATATGGGTGACGTCGGTGTGGCGCGCACCGAGGGTTTCCATCGCCGCGCGATCGGACAACTCGACCTGGTTGAAGGTGAAGTTGTCATGGCGCGCGAGACGGTCGAGCCGCGCGTGCTTCAGCTTGGGGTCGTAATAGGCGTTGAGACTATCGACGCCCACCACCCGATCGCCGCGGGCCAGCAGGGCCTGGCTGAGGTGATAGCCGATAAACCCGGCCGCGCCGGTCACCATAATGCTCATATGCCGCCTGTTCTCTGATCCGGGCGGCAGAATAGCCCTGGGGCGGGCCGGGTCAACAGCGCTGCGGAGCTACCGCAGCCGGATGAACGCCGCGCCCTCGACCGCGTAGCGGGCGTAGCGGAAGTCGCGGATGGCCAGAACCCGGTCCGTGGTCCATTCCAGCAGCATGAAATACTTCGGCCGGTGCGACGAGTCGTCCGGGTCGTAGACCAGGATGGCCGGCCGCCCGTCGACCAAGCCGGGAAACAGCTGCCAGTCGAGGGCCTGGGAATAGCGGCTGAAATAGTTGCTGACCTCGGACCGTCCGTTGAGGCGCGTGCGATTGACCAGATCGAGCTTCACCTCGTCGGCCAGCATCGCGCGCAGTGCGTCGAAGTCGCGCGCGTTGAAACGGTCGATGTAGTCCGCCAGGCGCGCCTGCTCGGCCGCATCGAGGGTGGGCGGCGCTTGATCCTCGGGTTCGCGCACCAACTCGCCCAGCCGCGTGCGGCCACGATGGAGCGCCGCCTTCACCGCGGGAACCGTGGTCTCGGTGATGCTGGTGATCTCCTGGATCGTATAGCCCAGCACGTCCATCAGGATGACGCTGCTGCGCTGAGTCACGGGGAGGCGCATCAGGGTGCGCAGGCTGGCGGCGACGGCCTGGCGATCATCGGTGACGGAGACAGGATCGGCGATCATTTCCATATCGTCCTTGTCCACGTGGATGGCGTTCTGCCGCGCGCGGCGGCGCAGGAAGTCGAGCGCGGTGTTATGGGCGATGCGGAACAGCCAGGCCTCGATATTGCCCATGCCCTCGCTGCCGGTATAGGCGGCCACCGCCTTCATCAGCGCGTCCTGGGTGATGTCTTCGCCGTCGATGACCGAACCGGTCATGCGCGCGCAGTACCGGTGCAGTTTCGGCCGCATCTCGCCCAGCAGCCGCTCGAAAGCGGCGCGGTCGACGGGTACGACGGTTCCGGTATCGGCCATGATTTCTCCTGATGACCCTGTCTCAACCTATGACGTTCGATGATGCGCAAAGGATTCGCCAATCCCACCAAATCTTTTGGGACCGAATCTTTTGCGGCCGCTCCATCGTCTTCATCCCAGGAACTCAACCCAGGAGCATAGCCATGAGACAGGTACTGGTCCGCTATAAGACGAAGCCCGAATGCGCCGACGAGAACGCCCGGCTGATCGGCGAAGTCTACAAGGAATTGGCCGCCAAAGCGCCTGTGGGGCTGCGTTATATGACCCTGCGCCTGCCCGATGGCACGTTCATCCACTATGCGACGATTCCCGAGGGCGTGCCGTCGGTGACCGCGTTGGAGTCGTTCAAGCGATTCGACGCCGGCATCAAGGATCGTTGTGTCGAGCCACCGGTTGGGGCTGAGCCGGTGGTGGTGGGCAGTTACGGGTTCGTCGGGCCCTGAGCGGGACATAAAAAAGACGCCTCCCTGGGGAATAAAATCCTGTCTGTTGTGGAAGGACAGACAGGTGATCATCCCAGGGAGAAACATCATGACTGTTCGATTGACGCTGAGCGTCCTTGCCGTGGCGGGTTTTGCCGGATTGTCAGCCGCGCCGGCCTTTGCCGACGCGACGCAGGAAATCGCCACCGCCGGCCAGCATGCCGGCATGGCCGCCGGCTCGGCCGATCTGAAGATGGTCCATATGCATCTTCAGCACGTGGTCAATTGCATCGTAGGGCCGGCGGGCGCCGGTTTCGACAAGGCGGCCGGCAATCCCTGCGACGGCAAGGGCAATGGCGCCGCGGCGGATGGCGGTGACAAAGCGAAGCTCGATGGTGCGCTCGCGAAGGCTAAAGAAGGCATCGCGAGCGACGATCTGGCGACCGCGCGCAAGGACGCGAGCGATGTTCAGGCGATGCTGACGAAGTAGGAAGGCCTGTCGTTGCGAGCCGCGCTGTGGCCGCGGCTCGCAATGACGATTTTGAGACTTATTGTTTCGTCGTGATCTCGCGGTCTTTCCACGGCGCATCGGCGGTGGTCTCGACGCTTTCCATGAACGCCTCGCCGCTGCCATCCGCGAGTTTCAGTCCGGCTTGCTTCAGCGCATCGTCTTCCACCTTGTGAAGCTTGGTGTAGGACGGATGGTGGTGCTGAAGCATCGGGTTGTTGCGCGCGGCGTTGTAGCAGCAGAGCAGAGTCCAGCGGCGCCGCGCCGAGCGATTCTGGTCCGAGCGGTGCAATAGGTTCGAATGGAAGAACAGCCCGTCGCCCGGGTTCATCTCGCAATAGATCAGCTCGAGCCGTTGCATCGCCATCTCGATGCGCGCCGGATCGGCGCCGACCTGCTTGCCGTCGAGATGGACATGCTCGATGCGGCCCATCGCCTGCGAGCCTTTCAGCACCTGCAGGCAACCATTGTCGCGGTCGGAGCGATCGAGCGCGATCATGCAGCTGGCCATCAGCGGGAACAGGCAGCCATTGGCGTACCAGTAGCCGTAGTCCTGGTGCCACTCCCAAGCGCCGCCTTCATAGGGATCTTTGGCGGTGAGCTTCGAGTGGTAGTGATAGACCTCGCCACCCAACAGACTTTCCATCGTGTCGACCACGCGGCGCGAGCGCGCGGCCAGACCGTAGACGCTGTCGCCCGGATGGTTCCACAACACGATGCGCGTCGCCGCACCACTGCCGTCTTTCAGATGATTGGCATGGCCGAGGATGCTCGGGTCGGTTTCCATCGCGCGGGAGAGAAGCGCGATCTCGTCCTTGTCGAACAAGCCGCGCACGAAGAAGAAGCCGTCGCGTTCGAAGGCGTCCTGATCTTCTGCCGTCAGACGATAGTGCTGCATGTCCTCCGCCCGGAACGATTGCGGCGCCGCCGTCGTTCCTCATGGGAATTTCGTAGTATAAGTCTGTCACTTCCGCCGGCCGGTTTCACGCGGAATAAGCGATGTATTCACGTCATCTGATGCGATTTCATCGCGCCGTTCTTGAGTTATTACGCCATGATTGAAAATAATCATTTAAGGATTTGAGCCATGTCGCCACGCGCCCCGAGAATGACCGAAACGCTTTACGACTACCTGCTTGATACGTCGCTGCGCGAGCACCCGGTGCAGAAGAAACTGCGCGAGGCCACGGTGGGGATTCCCGGGGCGGGGATGCAGATCTCGCCCGATCAGGGCCAGTTCATGGCGCTGGTGGCGCGCATCATCGGCGCGCGGCGTGCGATCGAGGTCGGCACCTTCACCGGCTACAGCGCGCTCGCGGTGGCGCTGGCGATGCCCGAGGACGGCCGGATCGTCTGCTGCGACATCAATGCCGAGACCACATCGATCGCGCGCCGCTTCTGGACGGAAGCCGGTGTCGCCGACAAAATCGATCTGCGCATCGCGCCGGCGCTGAAGACGTTGGACGCACTGCTCGCCGAGGATGGGCCGGGAAATGGGGCTGGGACCTACGACATGATGTTCATCGATGCCGACAAGACCGGCTACGACTCCTACTATGAGCGCGGGCTCCAGCTTCTGCGCGCCGGCGGGGTGATGCTGATCGACAACGTGCTGTGGGGCGGGTCGGTTGCCGATCCCAAGGATCATGAGGCCTCGACCGAAGCGATCCGCGCGCTGAACCTGAAAGTGCGCGACGACAAGCGTGTCGATATGTGCCTGCTCACTGTGGGCGACGGTCTCTCGATGGTGCGGAAACGATGACGCCTGCTACTAACTATGCCGGCGCAAAACTCTGCGCCGCCGATGCGATCGCCGATGGCGGCGCGCGCGAGATCTATGTCGGTGCGCCGGATGACCCGTTGCACGTCGTCGTCTTCCGCCAGGGCGAGGTTGTGCTCGCCTATCGCAACATGTGTCCGCACTTCCTGCTGCCGCTGAACGCGGGGCCGGGGCGTTTCATCATGCTCAAGGACGGGCTGGTGATGTGTGCCTGGCACTCGGCCGTGTTCCGGGTTGCCGACGGCAAGGGTATCGATGGCCCCTGCATGGGCGGATCGCTGGAGCCGCTCACGCTCATTCACCGCGACGGTGTGTTGTTTCTCGGCGGCGAAGCAACCGAGGCTCCGACCAGCGCTCAATAGGCGCGGTCTTCCCTTAATCTGCGCTCCAAATTTCCCCTAACTCACTGATAACTAAAATAAATCGCCTGCTGCGCGAGCTTACACGCCAGCAGCGCTAGCTTAATTCAACAGACAATATGGCAAAATTAAAATGTATTTTAATTTTCGATAGACAGCCAAAATAGGGAAATATATAAATGAAGCTAATGGCTTAGCGTCGCGCTCGGTGGGGGCTTCCAGTAATTTTGAGATTCTCGTTGAGAATCAATGCTGTGACAAAATGGGGTCTGCACCGGAGTGGCGATTGAGTTCGATGACTGTGTTATAAAAGTCACAGTCGGTCGTTCGCAAATAAGTAGCCAGTTTCAAAAGGTTATGTCCAAGTCGGCAATATGAAAACTGTCATTCAAGCTTAACCGAGTGCAACGTTGTCACGCAGTTATACCTGCGGGCAATACATCCGACCCAAGGCCGGTCAAACCGGCTTGTTCACACGACCTTTTGATGTCTCGCAAGGAGGGGTTTTATGTCTGTCGAAAAAAATCTTGGGGGTGCGGGAGAGCTGAGCGGCCGTAAGCGCCGTCTCGCGACTTCTTCTGCTATCGCCCTTGTTGCCGGCATGGCCGCTTTCGCCGGTATGGCGCAAGCTCCGGCCCGCGCCGATGATTCGCAGCAGCTTCAGCTGCTCGAAGACCAGATCCGCCAGCTGCAGGCGCAGATCGATGGCCTGAAGAAGACCCAGGCCCAGCAGGCCACTATGACGCCGACGCTGCCGGCCGGCGCCAAGCCTGCCTATGGCTATGAAACCGGTGGCCACCAGTTCGGCTGGGTCAGCGCCGATGGCCAGGACTCGATCGAACTCACCGGCCGTCTGCATTTCGATGTGGGTTCCTACACCCACTTCTCGCATGACGCCGGCTTGACCAGCCCGACCGGGCTGAACAGTGGTGTCGACGCCCGCCGCGCCCGTATCGGCGTGACCGGCAAGTTCGCCAGCGACTTCGCCTATACCTTCATCGCCGAATTCGGCGGCACCGACGACACCAACAACCCGTTCGTCTCGGGCTTCGGCGCTTCCGAAATCGAAAACGCCTTCATCACCTATAACGGCTTCAACAAGGCCGACCACTTCGTTCCGTTGGCGTTCGACGTTGGTTATATCGACGTGCCGTTCACGCTCGACGAATCGGTCAGCTCGAACGACACCATGTTCATGGAACGCTCGTCGTCGCAGGTTGTGGCCACGGCTTTCGGCGGTGGTGATAACCGCTCGGCCGCCGGTCTCCGCAGCTACAAGACCGCTTACTGGGCGGGCGCTTACGTAACCGGCCCGGCCGCGGGCGACGCGCACTCCGCGCCGGTCACCGTCAGCAACACAACCAGCGCGCCGACCACCGTGTCTCCCAGCGGCGAACCGCTCGCCTTCCTGGGCCGTGCCACGTACAACCCGTGGTCGGATGCCGACGGCAACAACATCCACGTTGGCGCCAACGTCTCGTATGTCGTCCAACCCGGCGCCACCACGACCGAGTACAACACGGGCTCGGCGACGCCTGCGACCTCGGTTGCCGGCAATCACTCGATCAGCTTGAGCGATCGTCCGGAACTGCGTATCGATCCGACGGCCATCCTCTCGACCGGCGCGATCAACAACGTGCGCAATGCCGAAGTGTACGGCGCGGAATTGGCCGGCCAGTTCGACCACTTCTTCGCGCAGGGCGAATACTATCTCTATGACGTCCAGCGTTATCACAGCACTGCTCTGCCGAACGCTGCCAACCTGGACTTCGACGGTGGTTATGGTCAGGCCAGCTGGTCGATCGGCGGTAAGCGTCACTACAACCCGTCCACCGGTGCCTACACTGGCGTAATCCCCGATGCACCGCTCAACATCTCGAGCGGCAGCGGCTGGGGTGCGCTCGAATTCGGCGCCCGCTTCAGCTACACCGATCTGAAGAGCGGATGGACCGCGAACACGGCGTCGGCTGCTGAAGCCGGTGTCAACGGCGGTACGCAAACGGCCGTCACGCTGGGCATGAACTACTACGTCAGCAGCAACGTTCGTCTGATGCTGAACTATGTCCATGCCGACATTTCGAAGGAATCGACGGCCGCCACGTCTGTGGCGAACGGCGCGAAGGTCGACGCGATCGCCGGTCGCTTCCAGGTGGCCTGGTAAGCATCGAGCGACCGTTCAAACGTAAAAATAACTCAGCCTAGAAACCCCTCTACCCTGAATTGGCCCCGGCTCTCCTTGCGAGCCGGGGCTTTTTTTTATGGGCGTGGGAAAGAGAAGAGCGAGAGGCTCGTCATCGCGAGGAACAACGCGACGAAGCGATCCAGATGAGCTGGATCGCGTCGCTGTCGCTCGCGATGACAATTAGACGCGACTCAGATCGTCGCGTGTTCTTCCGCAGCCTTGAGCGCAGGCGCCGCGGCGGCATGGGCGTGATGAGTGGCCGGCGGATTGGGATTGGCCAGGCCGCGGATCACGGTCTCGACCATGCGATCGGTCCAGGCCTGGTCGAACGTGCCGGTGCGCCACAACAGGCGGAAGAAAAACGGGCTGATCAGCGCATCGAGCGCGATGTCGATATCGATGTCGGCGCGCAACTCGCCACTCGCGATACCCTTCTGCAAGGCGAGGCGGCCTTTCTCGCGGCGCGGCGCCAGGAAGCGCTCGCGGAAACGCTCGGCTGAACTCTCCTGACACTGGCCGCCGCCGACAAAGGACGCCAGCACCTTGCCGGGCTTGCCGTTGAAGCTTTCGCCCAAGATGTGCAGGTAGTGCTTGATGCCGTCGATCACCGAGTCGGGATGGTAGTCGTCGGCGAAACTGGCGCTGAACTCCTTCATCAAGGCGTCGAAAGCCAGATCCTCCTTGGTCGGCCACCAGCGGTAGATCGTGGTCTTGCCGGCGCCTGAACGCTGCGCCACGCCTTCGATGGTGAAGCCGCGATAGCCCTCGGTGTCGATCATGTCGAATGCGGCCTTGAGAATCGCGTCGCGCGTGGATTCGTCACGCTTCCGTCCCGGTGTGCGTTTTTCTGTGTCGCTAATCATGGTCTGCCTCGCAACATTCTTAGGATACGCTACGTCACGTATCTGAAATCTTCAACACAGATGTAACTTGCCAAGGAATGGATTTCATCTGGGGTTTGTGCGTAGGCGCTGGGCAGGCATAGCTCCAATCGGCAGCAGCTGTCTAAAATTTGTAATAATTTCAGTAAATTAGTCGATACAAAGTGCCGTCAAGTGGGGCAGGTCATATCGATACGCAACGTCACGTATTCCGAAAACGCATTGGATATTGCAGTGCGAAAGGATGATATTCCGTTCCGACACGTCGCGTATCGATTTATCAAAAAGTCACTGGCGGCGTGGTGGGGACTGGAAGCAACGGCGGAATGGTTCGTCGTACCGGCCACCGGTCCAAAAAAGAGAGAGTAGGAGTACTTACCATGACCAAGTTCACAACTGCCGCCGCCGCCCTCGGCCTCGCGCTTGTTGCTTCCACCTCGGCCTATGCCGGCCGCGCCGGTGGTCCCGACACTATGAACCCGATCGAGAAGACCGGCACGCCGGTGACTCAGGCGGCCCAGGATAATGCCCCGGGTTATGTGGTGGTCTGGGCTGGTCAGCAACGCCAGGTGCAGCCGGTCGTGACCGCCGAGGCCCTTACGGGCACCGTGAACGATCCGACCGAAATCGTCCATGTCGGCCGTCTGGCCTATCGCGTCGAGAAGCCGGCCGCGGGTCAGTCTGAAGGTACCGCCGTGGCCAGCAGTGGCCGCCTCGTTTTGATCAACGGCTAATCGATCGGTTCCCCTCTGATCGATTAGTCCTCCAGGCCGCCGGTCCGATCCTCTCCCCCCCTGAGACGGATCGGCGGCCGGAGAAAACGAAGGAGTAAAGAGAAATGATCAGCCTAGTTTTCACCCTCGTTTCCGCGATCCTCGGCATCGCGATGTTCGGTGCCATTTTGCTGGCGCCGGGTAAGGCCGAAGCGGAAGCCTCCATCGCCAGCCGTGACTCGGCGGGCGATGGGTCGCAGGTGGTGGCGTCTGCCGCCGCATCACCGATCGGACAGGCACCCATGGTTTCGTCGCAGCGCCGTCACTTCGATGGCATCGTGATCGACGAGATCCGCGCTGCCAATATCAACGCCAGCCGCAAGGCCGCGCCGAAGCAGCAGGTTGCTTGGCAGATGGCCGCGCAGATCCCGAACACGCAGACGCTGTCGCGTCAGATGTAATTGAGTACCCGCCGGCCTTGTGCCGGTGGTTGGCGGGTAGTGGAAATCCGCCTTAAATCGCGTTGCCGCTGCGGCAGCGCGTTTTTCGTTTTCAGCCATCCCACCAGTGCGTCATTGCGAGCCGATAGGCGACGCAATCCATTTTCCCTTTTCGTCATGCCCGGCCTTGTGCCGGGCATCCACGTCTTCCAGGCAGATGCGCTGCAAAGGCGTGGATCACCGGACGTGAGCATGTCTCACGTGCCCGGTGATGACGGAGAAAGAAATATTTCAGCTAATCTAGGTTAGAATCTCTAGCTTAAAGCCCTGGCGGCGCTGTCGATGCCCGCCACGGTCAGCGGAAACATCCGCCCTCCCATCAGCCGTTGCATCAAACCCACGCTCGCCGTATAGCCCCAGCCGTTTTCCGGCAGCGGGTTAAGCCAGGCCGCATGGGGGAACTGACGCAGCAGCCGCTCCATCCAGATGTCGCCGGCCTCTTCATTCCAGTGTTCGACGCTGCCGCCGGGCGCCCCGATCTCCGATGGCGCCATCGCTGCATCGCCGACGAAGATCAGCTTCCAATCGGGTGGGTAGGTGCGGATCACGTCGAGCGTGCTGGTCCCGGAGTCGCGGCGGCGATAATTGTCGCGCCACAGGCTCTCATAGGGGCAGTTGTGGAAATAGAAGTGCTCGAGGTGTTTGAACTCGCTGCGCGTGGCGGAGAACAGCGTCTCGCAGAGACGAATGTAATCGTCCATCGACCCGCCGATATCGAGCAGCAGCAGCACCTTCACTGCGTTGTGACGCTCGGGCACCATCTTGATATCGAGCATGCCGGCCTTGTGCGCGGTAGAGCGCACGGTGTCGGGCAGATCGAGTTCGGTGGCCGCGCCCTCGCGTGCAAAACGGCGCAAGCGGCGCAATGCGATCTTCACATTGCGCGTGCCGAGCTCGATATTGTCGTCGAGATTTTTGAACTCGCGCTTGTCCCAGACCTTGATCGCGCGGCGGTTGCGCGATTCTTCCTGGCCGATGCGCACACCTTCGGGATTGTAGCCATGGGCGCCGAAGGGCGAGGTGCCGGCCGTGCCGATTGCTTTCGAACCGCCCTGGTGGCGATCCGTCTGCTTGGCCAGACGCTCCATCAGCGCCTTCATCACCGCCTCGAATCCGCCGAGGGATTCGACCAGCGCCTTTTCCTCGTCGGTCAGGGTCTTCTCGGCCAGTTTGCGCAGCCATTCCTCGGGAATGCGCGCCATCAGCGTTTCGATATCGGCGCCGGTTGCTTCGAGCCCTTTGAAGGTTTCGCCGAAGACGCGATCGAACTTGTCGAGATTGCGCTCGTCCTTCACCAAGGTCGCGCGCGCCAGATAATAGAAGCGCTCGACGCCGTACTCAGACACACCGGCGGCCATCGCTTCCATCAGCGTCAGATATTCACGCAGAGTGACCGGAATGTCGGCGCGCTTCAGGGCGTAGAAGAAGCCGGGGAACATTTTAGTGCTTTGCCCCGGTACGCATGCCCGTCATTGCGAGCCACCCTTCAGGGTGGCGTGGCAATCCATTTTCACCGAGAAAAAGCTGGATTGCTTCGTCACTTTCGTTCCTCGCAATGACAGCCGACTACCGATCGCCGCGCCGCGCCATGAAGGCCAGGCGCTCGAACAGTTGCACATCCTGTTCGTTCTTGAGCAGCGCGCCATGCAGCGGCGGGATGAAGGCGCGCTGATCCTTGGCCTTCAGCGCCTCGGGCGGCAGATCCTCGACCATCAGCAGCTTGATCCAGTCGAGCAGTTCCGAGGTCGATGGCTTCTTCTTCAGCCCCGGCACGTCGCGCAGTTCGAAGAACACGGTCAGCGCCTCGCGCACCAGGTTCTTTTTGATATCGGGGAAGTGCACGGCAACGATGCGTTCCATCGTCTCGCGCTCGGGGAAACGGATGTAGTGGAAGAAGCAGCGGCGCAGGAATGCGTCGGGCAGTTCCTTCTCGTTGTTCGAAGTGATGAAGACGATCGGCCGCTGTTGGGCCTTGATCACTTCGCGGGTCTCGTAGACATGGAATTCCATGCGGTCGAGTTCGAGCAACAGATCGTTGGGGAATTCGATGTCGGCCTTGTCGATCTCGTCGATCAGCAGCACCGGCGGGCTGGGCGCATCGAACGCCTCCCACAGCTTGCCGCGGGAGATGTAGTTCTTGATGTCGTGCACGCGCTGGTCGCCCAGCTGGGAATCGCGCAGCCGCGCCACGGCGTCGTATTCGTAGAGGCCTTGCTGCGCCTTGGTCGTCGATTTGATGTGCCAGGCGATCAGCGGTTTGCCGAGCGCCGCCGCCACTTCCTGCGCCAGCACGGTCTTGCCGGTGCCGGGTTCGCCTTTGATCAGCAGCGGACGTTCCAGCGCGATGGCGGCGTTCACCGCCACCATCATGTCTTCGGTGGCGACGTAAGTGTCGGTGCCTTTGAACTTCACGACAGGAATTTCATGCTTTGGCGCAGGCTTTTTGGGTGCGTGATGCGCCGCCGGGCGTGAGATCCATCGGCAGCCAGCCTTGCGGGCCAAAGGCTTCGAGCGGCTGGAAGCGCGCTTTATACGCCATCTTGTCGCTGTCGCCGATCCAGTAGCCGAGATAGACGTAGGGCAGACCCAGGCGCTTCGCTTCTTCGACCAGCCAGAGCACCATATAGGTGCCCAGCGAGGCGAAGGGCGTTTCCGGATCGTAGAAGCTGTAGACCGCCGACAAGCCATCCGTCATGCGATCGGTGAGCACGGCCGCGCGCAACGCGCCGCCTTCGCCGCGGAATTCGACGATGCAGGTGTCGATCGGGCTGTCCTCGACCATCGAGCGATAGTCGTAAAATCCCATCAGCGCCATGTCGCCGCCCGAGTGGCGCGTCTCCTGATAGCGCGCGAAGAGGCGATACTGCTCGGCGGTGGCGCGCGCGCCGACTTGGCGCGTCAGCAAATGGGTGTTGGCGCGCCGGATGCGGCGCTGGGTGCGGCGCGGTTTGAATTGATCGACGACGATGCGCACCGGCACACAGGCATTGCAGCCGGGGCAGGCGGGCGTATAGGCGATCGAATGGCTGCGGCGGAAACCCGCGCGCGACAGCGCCTCGTGCAGGCGCTCGGCGTCAGGACCGGTCAGCTCGGTGACAATCTTGCGTTCGAGCCGTCCGGCGATATAGGGGCAGGGTAGCGGCGCAGTCGTGAAGAAGAAGTGCGGCCGCTGTAATGTGATCTGATCCATGGACCGGCCCGTCGATCCTCCAACCTAGACCGATACTATGCGGCATCGGCAGATCGGGCGCCAGTGGTCTGGCGTGGCCAAACCGTAAGTAATTACCGAAACCGCCACCCTAGCATTGCCCCCGGGACGACCGAGGCAGGCGGCCAAAACTAGATGTCGCGCAAGACGACAACGCCCGCCAACATATCGTGCAGGGTCAGGCGGCGGGCGTTGAACAGCGCCACCAGGCAGATCAGGCCGCTGGTGACGGCCATCGAGCCGTAGTAGCAGACGCCGTGAACCACCGCCTGAAAGCCGTTCGGCCGCCCGCCGGCCACAGACCAAGCGCGTAGCCCCATCAGCCGCATGCCCAGGGTTCCCGACGCGGGCGAGGCCAGCAATACCACGTGATAGGCCAAACCCAGGATCGGATGGGCGAAAAGGATGAACAACGGCGCGGCCAAACCCAGGGTCATAACCGTCACCATGATCAGCGCCATATAGGCCACGATGCTGGCCATGGCGACGATCATCAAATCGATGACGAAGGCGAACACCCGTCGCGACGTGACGTCACGGTAAAACTGCGGCTCATGCAGTGGATCGGGTGGCCAGGTCGTGGATAAGGGCGGCAGAACCGAAAACGCGCCGGCCATGATCAGGTGCTCATTGCTTGGGCGCGGTTCCTGTCGCGGCGGGCATCGCGCCGGAGGCCGAAGGAACGGCCGGCGGTGCGGATGGTGGCTTCAGCGGCGCGGGCACGTTGCCCGTCTGCATCTGCTTCTCGGTGACATCGACCGCATTCGGCGCACCCGGCGGATTTTGACGCAGCAGGACGATCGTCAGACGGCGGTTGCGCGGATTGGCCGGGTCGTCCTTCAGCAGCGGCTCGGTGTCGGCCTGGCCGATCACTCGTTCCACACGATCTGCAGGCACGCCGCCTTCGGCTGTCAGCACGCGGCGCGCGGCCAGGGCGCGATCCGCCGACAGTTCCCAGTTGGTGTAGTTGTTGTCGCCGGCGAACTTCACCGAATCGGTGTGGCCCGAAATCGAAATCTTCTCGGGCAGCTGCTTGATCACGCGGCCGACCAGATTGAGCAACGCGTGGGTGTGGCCGAACATATCGGCCGAACCCGATGGGAACATCGCCAGGCCTTCCTGATCGACGATCTGAATGCGCAGTCCTTCGGGCGTGTTGTCGACCAACAAGCTATCGGCCAGTTTCGCCAGTTCGGGGATCGAGTTGATCGCCTGTTTCAGCGCGGCCTGCGCTTTCTGGAAATCGGCCTGCTCCTTGGCCGCCTGCGCCTGCGCGAGTTGCTGTTCGCTGATCTGGGCTGCCGTCAGTGGTTGGGCTTGTGCCTGGGCTTGCGCCGACGCTTGCGCTTGCGCCGGACCTTGGCCGGACTCGGTGCCCTTGGTGTCCTTCGGCGTGCCGGTCCCTTTGGCCGCCAGGCCGGTGCCGGCCTGCTCGTTGGGCTTGTCGGACAGGCCTTCGAGATCCTGGTCCGACATGCCTTCCTTCGGATCGGTCAGCGCCTCGCCGCCTTCACCGATGCTCGGCGGCGGCAAGGAGAGCGCGATCGCCGGCGGCGCGCCGTTCGAGGTCTCGGCGCCCTTGCCGACAACCTGACCGCCGAGCATGCCGCCCGCGCCGTTATTCGACTGCGAAACGGTGGTCGGCGCGAAATAGTCGGCGATGCCCTGGAGCTGTTCCTCGGTGACCGCGTTCAACAACCAGAGCAGCAGGAAGAACGCCATCATCGCGGTCACGAAGTCGGCATAAGCCAGCTTCCAGGCACCGCCGTGATGAGCGTGCCCGCCCTTCTTGATCCGCTTGATGATGATCGGTTGGCCGCCGCCGTGTTCGTCAGCCATCGCGGGTTCCTAAAGGCTCAATCCGGAGCCAGGTTGGAGACGGTCTCTTCGACCTCTTGGAAGCTGGGCCGCACATGCGGCGACAGCGTCTTGCGGCCGAACTCGATCGACACCTGCGGAGCATACCCCATCATATGGGCGAGCAGGGCCGATTTGATGCAATTCAGATATTCGCTCTCGCTGGAATAGATCGCCGTCAGACCACGCGCGATCGGGCCGACGAAGCCATAGGACACCAGCACGCCGAAAAACGTACCCACCAGCGCGCCGCCGATCAGATGGCCCAGCACTTCCGGCGGCTCGGTGATCGAGCCCATGGTGTGAATGACGCCCAGCACCGCGGCGACGATACCCAGCGCCGGCAGACCGTCGGCGATGTTGGTGATCGCGTCTGCCACCTGACTGGACTCGTGGTGATGCGACTCGATTTCCGCGTCGATGATGGTCTCAACCTCATGGGCGTTGTGGGTGCCCAGGGTCAGCAAGCGCAGGTAATCGCAAAGGAAGTCGCGCGTATGATGGTCGGCGCTGAATTTGGGGAATTTCTGGAACAGCGGGCTGTCGTCGGGCTTTTCCACATGGCTTTCCAGCGCCAAGTCGCCTTTGGTCTTGGCCAGGCGGAACAGCGAATAGAGCAGCGACAGAACTTCGAGATACGACGCCTTGTTGTGGCGCGACCCCTTCATCAGCAAGCCGAAGGATTTGACGGTGGCGCTCACCACCGATTTGGGGTTGCCGATCAGGAAGCCGCCGGCGGCGGCACCGAGGATGATGAGGAATTCGAGCGGCTGGATCAGAACGCCGATTTCGCCGCCGTTGCCGACATAACCGCCGATCACACAGACGATAACGACGACGATGCCAATGATTACAAACATGCCGAACCCCTAGCCCGCCACCACACCAGGCTCCCCTGCGTCGGGTCAAATATTGCTACAATTTGAACCGGTTGTCGCCACTAAATACCATTTTGGGGCAGGGTATAGGCAAGCCCGCGATTGGGGCAGTATCGATCTAGGGCGTTATTGCGCCGGCGCCAGGGTCAGGACGTCGGGCCGGGCCCGGCCTGGATCGAGCATGATCGAAGCCCCGGCCAGCCAGCGCTCGAACATATCCCCCCAATGGTCGGACAGCGGGTTGCCCGATTGGCCCGTGGTGATCACGAACCGGCTGCTATTGAGGTCCGACAGGTCGTAAATGCCCCGGAATCCCGCCCCGTGATGATTGGGGAACAGCACCATATTGACCGACTGATAGGCACCGCGCTGGACCGTGAAGTCGTCACCGCCCTTGGGGGCATCGAGCCGGGTCAGCTTGTCGAGGACGGGGATACGGCCGAACAACAGGGCGTCCAGGGTGGCGCGGTGGGCGGTGCCCCAGTGCCAGTCGGCCATGTTGGGGCCATAACTGGCGGCCAGATCGGCGACCGTCTCGCCCAGCGATTGCGCCACGACGGCATCGCAATTGGCGGGCGGCACGCTGCCCGGCGGGGCGCACCACACCGTGCGGCCCGTCAGCACGGCGGCCAAGAATTGCGGCCGCGGCTCATCGAAGGATTTGCCGATATCGCCCAGCCACGGCTTCAACAGGTCGCGCTGCAGATGCTCGATCCAGGAATTGAAGATCAGCGCCTCCGGCCCGTGCTGGTCGGCCTCGCCATTCCAGTTCTGAAGCAGTTGATGCGCGGCGGTCTCCTGCGGGCCCACCGGCGGCGTCTTCATCAGCAGCGGATTGAGCTGCGCCGCCGCCAGATCCATCTCGTCCATCTGGATCGTCGACATATCATGCGGCGTCAGCCCGGTGCGGTTGCCGAGCAGATCGACGATGCGTTGGGCGCGATAGCCCTCGGGCCATGAGACCGTCAGCAGATGCGGATAGGAATCGGGCACGAGGCGGTTGTTGGCATTGACGATCACGCCCGACGGCGGATCGAACACGCGCGGCAGTTCCTCGAAGGGTATCCAGCCGGTCCAGTCGAATTCACCGGTCCAGCCGGGACGCGGCACCGTGCCGTCGCCGGCCTTGCGGATCGGAACCTTGGCCGGCGCGATCAGGCCGATATGCCCGTCGACATCGGCATAGGACGCGTTCTGCTCGGGAGCGACGAAATCCTTCAACGCGCCGAGAAACTGGTCCCAGTTCTGCGCGCGGTTGACGTTCATGATCGCCGCGCCGTTGATATCGCCCGGTTCGAGGAAATTGGCCGACAAGGCGAGAACCTGGCCGCCGGCGTCGTCGCCGAGAATATCCGTGACCACCGGACCATGGCGCGTCGAACGCACTTTGATCGTGACCGGCGCGGCGCCGCGCACCTTGATCACTTCGTCGCGCGTGACGAAGGGCTTGGTGCCATCAGGCGTCACATAGCCGTCGCCATCGGTTTTCTCGATGAACAGATCCATCGTGTCGCTGCTGGTGGTGGTGAATCCCCAGGCGATACGTTTGTTATGGCCCAACACCACCGCCGGAACACCCGGCGCGGTGACGCCGGTGACTTCGAGATCGGGCGCGACGATCGACGCGAGGTACCACAGCACCGGCACGTCGAGCGCGAGGTGCGGATCGTTGGCCAGGAGCGGCTTGCCCGTCGCGGTGCGGCTGCCGGACAGCACCCATTCGTTCGAGGCGAGGCGCGGACGTCCTTCGGCGGGAATCGCCGCGACCATCTTTTCGAACAGCGCCAGCGTGTCTTTCGTCAACGCTGCAGTCGCGCTCGGCACCGCGGCGGCGGCGTGACGAACGGTGTCGTTGCCCGCGTCGTTCGCGGCCAAGGTGATCGGCTGGTTGGCGGGATAAGCGGGCCACAGATCGTTGACCTGATCGGGCGGAACCTTGGCGGCGACGCGGCCGCGCAGCAATTCATCGCGCCAATTGCCCGAAAGCTGTAAGCCCATCAGCCGGCCCCAGACCAGACTGTCGGCGACTTTCCACGGCTCCGGAGTCGAGCGCAGCAACACGAATTCCGGCGGCAGCGCGCCCTGGCGATTATTGATGTAGGCGTTCACGCCGGCCGCGTAGGCCTCGAAAGCCTTCTTGATATCGGGCGGCAGTGTATCGACGCTCTGCTCGGCCAGATGATACAGGCCCAGCGTACGCATGAACTTGTCGAGCGGCAGTGCATCGGCGCCGACCAGCTCCGACATCCGGCCCGCGCCGACACGGCGCTGCAGCTCCATCTGCCACAACCGGTCCTGGGCATGGGCGAAGCCCAGCGCGAAATAGGCGTCGTTGGCGTTCTGGGCCACGATGCGCGGCACACCGAGATTGTCGCGCGCGATCACCACCTCGGAGGTCAGCCCCTGAAGGCGGATATTACCGGCGACCGTGGGCAGCGACGTGGTAAGCCAGAAATACCCCGCGCCCAGGGCCACGAGGATGATGACGATCAGTACAACGATGATTCGGAACACAAATCGCATTTCATCAGCCTATCGGAGCCGGGGCCTGACCGCAACCGCGGGCCTGTTCCGGCCCTCAAATTGGCTCCGGACGGACCGGTTGGCGGGGGCCGGCCCCCTGGTTAGGATCAATCCTGCGGGTGATGGGGCAAACGTATTCGGTGGGGGCGTGGATGGGTGGTTTGCGGTCGTATGTGCCGTGGTTGTTCGGGGATAACGCGCCCCGTCAGAACTACGTTCCGGTCCTGGGGCCGCGCGGTTTCTACCGTCTCGCCTATATGGAATGGGGCGATTCGGACAATCCGCGCGTTCTGATGTGCGTCCATGGCCTGACCCGGCTCGGCCGCGATTTTGACTATCTGGCCCGTGCCTTGTCCAAGGAATACCGGGTTGTGTGCCCGGATATGCCCGGCCGGGGCGAATCGGACTGGTGGGATTACAAGACCGACTATGCCAATCCCAACTATGTCCAGGCCTGCGCGACCCTGATCGCGCGGCTGGGTGTCGAGCGCGTCGATTGGCTGGGCACGTCGATGGGTGGGATCATCGGCATGCTGCTGGCCGCGAACCCGAATGCGCCGATCGCGCGGCTGGTGCTCAACGATGTCGGGCCGTTCATTCCAAAGGCGGCGCTCGACCGTATCGCCGCCTATACCGGCAAGGATGCGCGCTATGGCGGCATCGAAGATGTCGAGGCGATGTATCGCGAACTGGCCAAGCCCTTCGGCATCACCAAGGACGAAGACTGGCGCTTTTTCGCGCGCATCAGTTCGAAGCCGGCCGAAGAGGGGAAGTGGCGTCTGCACTACGATCCGGGTATCGCCATGGCCTTCAAGGTCGGGCCCGTGACCGATGTCGCCTTCTGGCCGGTCTGGGAGGCGATCAAATGCCCCGTTCTGGTGTTGCGCGGCGCGGAGTCCGATCTGCTGCTCCCGCAGACCGCCGAGGACATGACCAAGCGCGGACCCAAAGCTGAACTCGCCGTCATCGAAGGCGCCGGCCACGCACCCGCGCTGATGGCGCCCGATCAGATCGAGTTGATCAGGAACTGGCTGGCGAAGACGGCGTGAGGGAAGAAGGCGTTTTTCTTTTCGTCATGCCCGGCCTTGTGCCGGGCATCCACGCTTTCTTTAAGTTTCACCACGAAGGCACGAAGCAAATTGAAGGCGATGAAGGAGAATGATTCTCCTTTGTGTCTAGCTTCTTTATCTCAAAGAGAGACGTGGATGGCCGGACGCGAGCACCGCTCGCGTGCCCGGCCATGACGATGTGTAGGACTAAGATTGCGCCGTGAGGACGCGCCGGTTGTACGTCACGCTCAGCGCCAGCGCACAGAGGCAGAGAACTGCGAAGAAGGCGCTGACGAAGGTGAGGTCGCTCGGTTGCATATAGGCGATCAATGCGCCGCCCATCGCCGCGCCGATCGAATTGCCGAAATAGAAGGTTGCGTTGTTGAGCGCCAAGGTCACCGTGGTGCTGGCCGGATCGATGCGGATGATGCGCACCTGTTGCGATGGCCCCATCGTCCAGCCGCAGATCGCGTACATGAACATCACGGCCGCGTTCAGCGCGAAACTGCCGTTGAACAGGCCCCAGATGGTCAGGTTGATTGCGTTGCAGGAGAGGCACGCGATCATCGGCCGAACCGGTCCGAACCGGTCGCCCAACCGTCCGCCGAAGAAACTGCCCACCAAGCCGCCGAGACCATTGATCAGCAGCAGCAGGACGATCGTGCTCGGGCCGAAATACGGGCTCAGGATCGGCGAGACATAGGCGAACATCGCCATGCTGCCGACGCCCCACAGGAAATTGGGCGCGAGCGCCAGCAGGATCGTAGGGCGGGTCAGCGGGCGCAGCCGCGCGGCGACACTCAGCAACGCGGAGGGTGCGGCCTCGCCGCCTTGCAGGCCGATCCCGAGCAGCGCGCCCATCGCCACCGCCGACAGCAGCGCCACCAGGACGAAGCTCGAATGCCATCCGAGGGTGTGGCCGATTGCGGTGCCGATCGGCACGCCGAGAACGGTCGCGCTCGAGATGCCCATCAACACCGTCGAGAGCGCGCGGCCGCGCCGTTCGGGCGTCGTCACCGAGACCGCCAGCGCATAGGCGCTTGGCGTATAAACGGCGGCGGCAATCCCGGCCAGGACGCGCGCCGCGATCAGGAAGGAATAGGTGGGCGCGATCGCGCAGAGAAGATTGGCCACGCCGAACGCGCCGATCGCCCACACCACCATGCGCTCGCGCTTGAGGCGGCCCGTGATCGCGGCCATCAGTGGCGAGCCGATGCCGTAGGACAGCGCGTAGGCCGTCACCAGCAGCCCGGCCGAATCGATCCCGACCTTCAAGTCGTCGGCCACCACCGGCAGAATACCGGCGATGACAAGGTTGTCGGTTCCCACGGCGAAGGTGCCGAGAGCCAACAGCCAGATGCGCGGATCGAATTGGGGCGCGGCGGGACTGGTCTGCGCCGCGCCGTCAGAAGAGGGCGTCATGGGGCGCGACCCTAACGCGTCCCTTCGGACAGGACCAGTGCGCCCTTTGCAACCAAGTCCCTCATCCTGAGGGCCATTCGTCTCTCCTTCGAGACGCCGCTTCGCGCCCCTCAGGATGAGGCGAACGGCGTCTCGAAGGATGGGCGGAGGTCGTCCTCCGCTTGCAGCACAGCGTTACAGCGTTTTCATCGCGGCGGCGCTAGGCCGGGGACTACACTTTGCGCCTGTCCAGCATGAGTCGCGTGAGTGAGCCATGGCCTTGTCCACCGCCGCCGCCGGTTTCGCAAAACGGGTCGATGAATACGTCGCCGGCCGGCCCGACTATCCGCCCGAAGTCCTCGCAGCGCTGCCGTCGGCGGAGACGATCGTCGAACTCGGCGCCGGCACCGGCAAGTTCACAAGAGTCCTGATCGGCCGCGCCAAACGCGTCGTGGCGGTCGAACCGCTGCCCGAGATGGCCGCACGCATCCCGCAGGGCGGCGACACCGGCATCGAGGTTATCAACGCCAAAGCCGAAGCGGTGCCGTTGCCTGACGGCACCGCCGATCTGGTGTGCTGCGCAACCTCGTATCACTGGTTCGACTATCCCGAGGCCGCGAACGAGATTCACCGCCTGCTCAAGCCCGGCGGTCATCTCGCGCTGCTCTGGAATCGCCGCGACAGCAACGTGCCCTGGGTCGGCGAATTCTCAAAATTGATCGAAGGCTATTCCAAGGATTCGCGCCGTTTCGGCTCCGACTATTGGCGGCAGATTTTCACCAATCCGAATTTTGAGCGCGTGGGCGACTATGCGTTTCCGTTCGTGCATCGCATGCCGGTGAGCGGCATTGTCGACCGTGCGTTTTCGACGAGTTACATCGCGCAATTGCCTGAGGCCGAGGCGGCCGATCTGCGCGCCAAGCTCGCAGCCCTGATCGAACGCCACGACACGCTGCGCAGCGCAACCGAAGTTGAGTTCCCCTATATCGCGCTGCTCTATCTGTTGAAGCGCGTGCCCTGAGGGCCGGTCGCGGCGTTTAGCCGAGCGCTTTCCAGCTCTTGATGATCTCGACCTTCGCCGGCTCGCTGGGCGCGTTGAGGCGCGCCGCCGCGCGGGCAACGGCTTCCTTGCGGTCCTGCATCATCTTGGCGCCGGCCTGATTGACCAGCGTGCGCACCGAAGACGGTGCCAGTTCGACGCGGCCCGAAGCGAAGGGCGGGGCGGGCGCGTATTCGATGCCGAGCTGGATCGCCTGGGCGATCTCTTCGCCGGCGATCTCGGCGGCGAGCGTGAGCGCGAAGTCGATGCCGGCGGTGACGCCGCCGCCGGTGACGATATTGCCGTCCTGCACGACGCGGCTCGCATCGGGGATCGCGCCGAAGGCAGTGAGCAAGTCGCGCGAGGCCCAGTGACAGGCGGCGTGCTTGTCCTTGAGCAATCCGGCCGCGCCGAGAATCAGCGAGCCGGTGCAGACCGAGGTGATCCAGGTTGCGGTTGCCGCGAGGCGCTTGATCTCGGTGAGATAGGCCGCGTCTTCCATCACCGCGTCGGTGCCGGGTCCGCCGGGCACGCACAGAATGTCGCAGGCCTTGATCGTGCTGATCGGCACCGTCTCGCCGAAGAGAAGGCCTTCGCCGCTTTTGATCGGGCCGCCCTCGAGCGACGCCAGAATCACGCGATAGCCGGGCAACCGCGCCAGCACCTGATACGGACCGGTGAAGTCGAGCTGGGTGACAAGCGGGAAGATGGCAAACACAACGCTGCCGGCGGCCTCGGCCATTTCAAACTCCAGAAGGACGAAACTTAGCGGCTCATGATAGCCGCCAAAGCTTCAACGCGTCATGCTTCGGCTGATGTCAGTTTCTTTCGGCGGCGCGTTTTGCGGGCGCCATATCAGGCTAAATATAACGAAAGGCGGGGATGAACTGGAGATCGACGCCCGCGCCATTCACATTCTACCAATTCCGACGCGCTTCCCACACTGGAGTACGGGAATTTGACTTTGGAGTAATGCTCTGGTCGAGTCGTGAAAGTGTGTTCGCTGTCCTGCGTTCTTGTAATGGAGACTGAGATGCGGTCATTGATGATTGTCGCTGGTGTTCTGATGCTCGTATCGACGACTTGCAAAGCAGCAGACGCGATTTGCCCCGTGGAATCTAAGCTACAGTCATACGTCGGCAACATTTCGACCGCCGTCAATTTCGTCAATCGCAGCACAAGGCTCATCAAGGCCTTTTGGATCAATTATCAGGGACAGCGCGTTTTCTATTTCGACGTCCCACCTGGACAATCCCATCGCCAGCAGACCTTCGTCACCCACCCCTGGGTGATCACCGACGAAGCCGACAATTGCCAGAGCATCTACCTGCCCCAGACGACCGAGACGACTTACACGATCAATTGAAAACCGCTCACCCCTTCTTCAGGAGCTTCGCTGCTTCGACCGCGAAATAGGTGAGCACGCCGTTGCAGCCGGCGCGTTTGAAGCCGAGCAGGCTTTCCAGCACCACGCGGTCGTTGTCGAGCCAGCCGTTATTGGCCGCGCCTTTCAGCATCGCGTATTCGCCGCTGACCTGATAGGCGAAGGTGGGCACGCCGAAGGTTTCCTTCACGCGGCGACAGATGTCGAGATAGGGCATGCCCGGCTTCACCATCACCATGTCCGCACCTTCCTCGATATCGAGCGCGACTTCGCGAATGGCTTCGTCGGAATTGGCCGGGTCCATCTGATAGGTTTTCTTGTCGCCCTTCAGCACGGCCTTGGTGCCGATCGCGTCGCGGAACGGGCCGTAGAAGGCCGAGGCGTATTTGGCGGCGTAAGACATGATCTGCACACGCTGATGGCCGGCGGCGTCGAGCGCGTCGCGGATCGATCCGATGCGCCCATCCATCATGTCCGACGGCGCGATCACGTCGCAGCCGACTTCGGCCTGCACGAGCGCCTGGCGGCAAAGGATGGCGACGGTGAGATCGTTGTCGACATAGTCGTCGATGACGAGGCCGTCATGGCCATCGCTGTTGAACGGGTCGAGCGCCACGTCGCAGACGATGCCGGTCTCGGGCGAGGCCTTCTTCACCGCGCGCACGGCGCGGCAGATCAGATTGTCGGGATTGGTCGCCTCGCGGCCATCGGGTGTCTTCAATGCTGCATCGACTTCGGGGAACAGCGCGATGGCCGGCACGCCGAGGCTCGCCGCTTCCTGCACCGCCTCGACCAGCGTATCGATGCTGTGGCGGAACACGCCGGGCATGGATGCGATGGGGGTGCGCTGACCTTTACCCTCGGTGATGAACACCGGCCAGATCAGGTCGCCGGCGGTCAGCACATTTTCGGCGACCAGCTTGCGCGACCAGGGATAGCGGCGATTGCGGCGCATCCGCGTGCGCGGGAAGCTGCCAAGAGAACCTTGAGCGGAAGCGGGAGGATGATTCGGGGGCGTGGACATGCCCCCTTTATTCACCTTTCCGGGTCGCGGCTCAAGTGGGGCGGCTCAAGTGGGCCAATTGAATCGTCATTGCGAGCGGAGCGAAGCAATCCAGGGCGGCGCAAAAGCTCTGGATCGCTTCGTCGGCGATGCCTCCTCGCGATGACGGACGCTAGTTAAGCCGCGTCCAACGCCTGTTTCAGGTCGGCGAGGATGTCGTCGATGTGCTCGATGCCGACCGAGAGGCGGACATAGCCGGGGGTCACGCCGGTCTTCACCTGATCGTCGGCGCTCAATTGCGAATGGGTCGTGCTGGCGGGATGGATGGCCAGTGAGCGTGCGTCGCCGATATTGGCGACGTGATAGAGCAGCTTGAGCGCATCGATGAATGTCTTGCCCGACTCGATGCCGCCCTTCAGCTCGAAACCGACCAGCGCGCCATAGCCGCCCTTGAGCGCGACATCGGCGCGGCGCTTGTTCTCGCCGGTCTGCAGCGACGGATGGATGACCTTGGTCACCTTCGGCTGCTTGGTCAGGAAATCGACCACGGCCAGCGCATTCTTGTTGTGCTCGCGCATCCGCAGCGGCAGCGTCTCAAGCCCGGCGATGGTCTGGAACGCGTTGAAAGGGCTCACTGCCGCGCCGATGTCACGCTGCAGGATGACGCGGGCGCGAATGATATAGGCGATCGGGCCGAGCGGCTTCACCGCCTGGGTCCACACCGCACCGTGATAGCTGGGATCGGGCTCGTTCAACAGCGGGAAGCGCTTGGCGTGTTTCTCCCAATCGAACTTGCCCGAGTCGACAATGATGCCGCCGATCGAGGTGCCATGGCCGCCGATATATTTGGTGGTCGAATAGACGATGATATGCGCGCCGAGATCGAAGGGTTTGCAGATCACGGGCGCCGCGGTGTTGTCGACGACCAGCGGCACGCCGAGCTCGTTGCCGATCTTGGCCACTTCGGCGATCGGGAACACCTGGAGCTTGGGATTGGGCAGCGTCTCGGCATAGTAGGCGCGGGTCTTGGCGTCGGTCGCGCGGCGGAAGTTTTCCGGATCGGCCGGATCAACAAAGCGCGCCTCGATGCCGAGCTGCTTGAAGGTGTTGGCGAACAGATTCCAGGTGCCGCCATAGAGATCGGTGGAGGTGACGAAGTTGTCGCCCGCCTGCGCCACGTTGAGGATCGCAAACATGCTGGCCGCCTGACCCGAGGCCACCGCCAGTGCCGCCACGCCGCCTTCGAGCGCGGTGATGCGCTGCTCGAGCACGTCGTTGGTCGGGTTCATGATGCGCGTATAGATGTTGCCGAGCTCGGCGAGAGCGAACAGATTCGAGGCGTGCTTGGTGTCTTTGAACTGATAGGACGTGGTTTGATAGATCGGCACGGCAACCGCGTTGGTGGAAGGATCGGCGCGATAGCCCGCATGGAGCACGATGGTCTCGGGATGTTTGCTGGCAACGCTCATTGGTCCCTCCGCGAAGCGACGTTTATGATGGAGGGCGAGCAAACACCCCGGTTTCGCGACGAGTCAAGGAAAAAGGCAGAAAGTTGTGTGAATATGATTTATATAACTAAGAAAATTGGTAAAAATATGCGCTGGCAAGTCGTAACGCCGGGGCGAGTCGCGCCGTGACGCCGCCGAAGACTGAAATCATTTTTGAATTCAGGCGCGTAGGGGACTACGTCAAGGTCTCGGCGATCGAGCCGATCACCAATACCGAGGTCTCGATCGTCGGCTTGGCGCGTATGGACAAGCACGCGCTCAAGCAGACCGCGTTGCGCAAATTGCGCTACGTCATGGAAAAGAATGCCGGCGGTGGCAAGCCCCGCGTGTAGTTAGCGTCCGCGGCCGCGCTTCGATTTCTTTTCGCCCGGCTTGCGGCCGAGGCCGATCTTCTTGGCGAAGGCCGAACGCTGCAGGGCGTAGTTGGGCGCCACCATCGGATAGTCGGGCGCCAGGCCCCATTTGGCGCGGTATTGATCGGGCGTCAGGTTGAAGTTGGTGCGCAGATGCCGCTTCAGCATCTTCAACTTCTTTCCGTCTTCCAGACAGATGATGTAGTCCGGCGCGATCGATTTCTTGATCGCAATCGCCGGCTTCGGTGGTTCGCCCCCACCGTCCATCCCGCGCGCGCCGAGAGTGTTCAGCGCGGAGACGACGGTTTGGATGACCTCGGGGATTTGCTGGGACGGGATCGAATTGCGGCCGACGTAAGCGGAAACCACCTCAACTGCCATACGCAAAATTTCGCTCCGCGAAGTTTTGTCCAAACCTCCTTCGCTCATTTTCTTTGCAGCCCCCAGTTTCTACACGACTTACGTACAATCAGCGCATAGTGGATGATTGATGTCAATCGCGTGGGGTGTTTGTTGAATAATGATCATGTGATCGTGGCGAAAGGCGAAGAATAGGGAGCATCAAAAATGGGCAACGTCGCGCACCAGCATTTGAGCTTAAGCGTCGAGTTGTGTGCGAAATCGAAACCCGATTTTCGCGAACCACATTCAGCCGCGCATTTCACCCGCATTAATGGCGCATGACTTGGCGTTTGCGGCTGATACTGAAGCGTCGTAGCGCCGTGTTTTGCCGATTCTATTGAATGCTAAGGTGTGACTGGCGTCGATTTGGCGATCCCGCTGAACCTTGCCGCTCCTGGCGATGCTCGCGAGCGGTTGTGGCCCCCTGGCACCCCTTTCCGACATATGGTATCAACCCCTTTGTTCCTCACTTCCCATTGTTAACCGGCTATGTCGTTGCCCATCGTCGCGGTGGCCTCCGATCACGGGGGCTTCGACCTGAAGACCATCCTCGCCGTGGAATTGAACCGGCTGGGCTATCCGTTGCTCGACCTCGGCACGGACAGCACCGAGTCGGTCGACTATCCCGACTATGCCCAGCGGATGGCGGCTGCGTTGCATGAGAAGCAAGCGACTTTCGGTGTGCTTCTCTGCGGGACCGGCATCGGCATCAGCATCGCCGCCAATCGCTTTCCCTGGATCCGTGCCGCGCTGATCCATGACGCCCTCGGCGCGCGGCTGTCGCGCCAGCACAACGATGCCAATGTGATCTGCATGGGCGGTCGCACCATCGGCCCGGACCTGGCCAAGGATTGCCTGCAGATTTTCCTGACCACCGTCTTCGAGGGTGGCCGGCACGCGCGGCGCATCGCCAAGATGTCGCCCGCCGATGAGATGTCTGTCTGAGTACGAGAGAGAAGAGGACCTAACGGTTATGACGGTTGAGCAGTCCCAGTCGCTTCGCTTCTTCAACGCGCCTCTGTCCGAGACCGATCCCGAGATTCGGGCGGCGATCGACAAGGAATTGGGTCGCCAGCAGAATCAGATCGAGTTGATTGCGTCGGAGAACATCGTCTCGCGCGCGGTTCTCGAGGCGCAGGGTTCGGTGCTCACCAACAAATACGCCGAAGGTTATTCAGGTAAACGCTATTACGGCGGTTGCGAGTATGTGGACGTCGCCGAAGATCTGGCGATCGAACGCGCCAAGCAGCTGTTCGGCTGCAGCTATGCCAATGTGCAGCCCCATTCCGGCTCGCAGGCCAATCAGGCCGTGTTCATGGCGCTGATGCAGCCGGGCGACACCTTCATGGGTCTCGATCTCGCCGCCGGCGGCCATCTGACCCATGGCGCCAACGCCAACATGTCGGGCAAGTGGTTCAAATGCGTCTCCTACACGGTGCGCAAGGATGATCAGCGCATCGACATGGAAGAGGTTGAGCGCCTGGCGAAGGAGCACAAGCCGAAGGTCATCGTGGCCGGCGGTTCGGCCTATCCGCGCGAGATCGATTTCGCCGCCTTCCGCAGGGTCGCGGATGAGGTCGGCGCGAAGCTGATGGTCGACATGGCGCATTTCGCCGGTCTTGTCGCAGGCGGCGTGCATCCGAGCCCCGTGCCGCATGCCCATGTGACGACGACGACGACGCACAAGACGCTGCGCGGCCCGCGCGGCGGCATGATCCTTTCGAACGACCTCGACCTCGGCAAGAAGATCAACTCGGCGATCTTCCCGGGTCTCCAGGGCGGTCCGCTGATGCATGTGATCGCCGCGAAAGCTGTGGCGCTCGGCGAGGCGTTGCGTCCTGAGTTCAAGGCCTATGCGAAGGCGGTGAAAGAGAATGCTGCGGTGTTGGCCGAGACGCTGAAGGCTCGCGGCTTCGATATCGTTTCGGGCGGCACCGATACGCATCTAATGCTGGTCGATATGCGGCCGAAGAAGCTGACGGGCAAGGTGGCTGAGCATGGGCTTGAGCGCGCGGCCATCACCTGCAACAAGAACGGCATTCCCTTCGATCCGGAAAAGCCGACGATCACCTCGGGGGTTCGTCTCGGCTCGCCGGCCGCCACCACGCGCGGCTTCGGCAAGGAAGAGTTCAAGCGCGTCGGCGAATTGATTGCCGAAACGCTCGAAGGTCTGGCGGCGACGCCGGACAAGAATGGGGATATCGAGATTCGCGTTCGGCAAAAGGTCGCGGAACTGTGCGATCGGTTCCCGATCTATCGGCAGTGAGCAAACAGTCAGTCGCTTCGACGTTCTGATTTTTTGGTGTGGGGGATTGAGCAATGCGTTGTCCGTTCTGCGGCCACGAGGATACTCAGGTTAAGGATTCGCGGCCGACCGAAGACAATGCCGCCATCCGACGCCGCCGTTCGTGCCCGCAATGCGGTTCGCGCTTCACCACATTCGAGCGCGTGCAGCTGCGCGATCTGGTGGTGGTGAAGAAGAACGGCCAGCGCGCCGCCTTCGATCGCGACAAGCTGGCCCGCTCGATCGCGGTTGCCGTGCGCAAACGTCCCGTCGAACCCGAACGGGTCGAGCGGGTGGTCAACAGCATCCAGCGCCGCCTGGAAAGCAGCGGCGAGACCGAAATTCCGTCGACCATGATCGGCGAAATGGTGATGGAAGCCCTTGCCGGGCTCGATCCGGTTGCTTATGTCCGCTTTGCCTCGGTCTACAAGAACTTCCGCGAGGCGAAGGATTTCGAAGATTTCATCGGGAAAATCGGTGGCAGCGTACTCGACGACTGATCTTCGTTCTACCGGCGGCCGCCTGATGGCCGCCGGACGCGCCGCCTTATCCCATCGCCCAACGCAAGGCTGATATGTTCACTGGTATCATCACCGATATCGGCGAAGTGACTGCGGTCATCGGGACCGACGAGCGCCGCCTCGCCATCGCCACCACTTACGATCCCGACACGATCCCGATCGGCGCCTCGATCGCCTGCAGCGGCATCTGCCTCACCGTCACCGAATTGCGCAAGAACCAGTTCTCGGTGGTCGCCTCGGCCGAGACCATCGCCAAGACGACGCTGGGCGCCTGGAAGAAAGGCACCAAGCTCAACCTCGAACGCGCGCTCAAGGTCGGTAATGAGCTGGGCGGCCATATCGTCTCGGGCCACACCGACGGCGTCGCCAAGCTGGTCTCGACCCGTAAAGAGAACGATTCGATCCGCCTGGTCTTCGCGCCGCCGGCCGAACTTGCCAAATTCGTCGCACCCAAGGGATCGGTGGCGCTCGAAGGCGTGTCGCTGACGGTCAACGAAGTCGACGATTCGACCTTTGGCGTCAACATCATCCCGCATACGGCGGCACACACGACGCTGGGGGCGCTCAAACCCGGCGACGCGGTGAACATGGAAATCGACATGCTGGCGCGATATGTTGCGCGCCTGATCGCCAAGGCCTGATCCCCATGACAAACCTTTCCATGTCGTCCGTCTCGCGCTTCCACCCGTATATGTCGCCGATCGAGGAGATCATCGAAGAGGCGAAGAACGGGCGCATGTTCATCCTCATCGACGATGAGGGCCGCGAGAACGAAGGCGACCTGATCCTGCCGGCATCATTCGCTGCCGCGGAGCAGGTCAATTTCATGGCCAAGCACGCGCGTGGCCTGATCTGCCTGGCGATGACGCGCGACCGCATCCAGCAGCTTGGCCTCTCGATGATGACGCCGCGCAACGGCACGCGCCATGAGACGGCCTTCACCGTCAGCATCGAAGCGCGCGAAGGCGTGACCACCGGCATCTCGGCCGCCGATCGCGCCCAGACGATCGCGGTGGCCATCGATCCCAAAAAAGGCGCGACGGATATCGTCAGCCCCGGCCATGTTTTCCCGTTGATGGCGCGCGAGGGCGGTGTGCTGGTGCGCGCCGGCCACACCGAAGCCGCCGTCGATATCGCGCGGCTGGCGGGGTTGAACCCGGCCGGCATGATCTGCGAGATCATGAATGACGACGGCACCATGGCGCGCACGCCCGAACTGGTCGCCTTCGCCCAGTTCCACGGCATCAAGCTCGGCACCATCGCCGATCTGATCGCTTATCGCCGCCGCCACGACAAGCTGGTCACCCGCACCGTCGAGACCGATCTCGAATCGGCCTGGGGCGGCAAGTGGCGGATGATGATCTATGTCAACACGGCGTCCTATGCCGAGCATGTCGCGCTGGTGATGGGCGATGTGACCGAAGGCGGGCCGGCCATGGTGCGCGTCCATGCGCTCAACGTGCTCGACGATGCACTGGGCGATCGCAACGGCGGCAAGGCCGGGCAGTTGCACGCGGCGATGGGCATGATCGCCAAGGAAGGCCGGGGCGCGGTGCTGCTGATCCGCGAGCCGAATTCGACGGCGCTGTCGGAACAGGTCAAGGCGCGGCTCGAAGGCGGCGGTGAGGGTGCGTCGCTGCGCGACTATGGCGTCGGCGCGCAGATCCTGCTCGATCTCGGCATCAAGGAAATGATCCTGCTCTCCAATTCGCATCGCTCGATCGTCGGCCTCGAAGGTCATGGCCTCAAAGTGGTCGAGACGCGGGAAATCCCTCTCGACTGGAAGACGACATGACCGGCGCGGCCATCCATACGCAAACCACGGCGGCCCGCGGCGCACGCATTGTCGTCATCGAGGCGCGTTTCTACAACGACATCGCCGATCATCTGCTGCGCGGCGTCAACGCGGCGCTCGAAGCAGCCGGCGCGACCTCGCGGGTGATCACGATCCCCGGCGTCGCCGAGTTGCCTGCCACTTTGGCTTTCGCGGTGAAGGCCGGCGAGCGTTCGCCCGGCACCTGGGGTGCGGCCGGTTATGTCGTGCTCGGTTGCGCGATCAAAGGCGAGACCGATCACTATGATCACATCTGCCGCGAGGCGATGCGCGGCGTGCAGGATATCGCCGTCCAGCGCCTGCTCGCCGTCGGCAACGGCATCCTGACGGTGCAGACTCTCGAACAGGCCATGGCCCGCTGCCGCATCGAAGGCACCGATCACGGCGGCCAGGCGGCGCGCGCCTGCCTGCGCATGATCGGGCTCAAGACTGAATTGGGTTTCGGTTTCGAATGAGCGACGGAGAAACCAAGCTCGATGACGGTAAACGCGGGCCGCGCCGGCTGTCGGCTGCGCGTCTGGCCGCGGTGCAGGCGCTCTATCAATCCGAGATGACCGGCGCGAGCGCGGACGCGATCATCCGCGATTTCGTCGATCACGGCGTCGGCCGCACGACCATGATCGGCCCCGAGGCCGAGGACCTGCCCGAAGTCGAAGTGCCGTTGGCGAAGCCGGACGCCACGCTGTTCGCGTCCTTGGTGCGCGGGGCGCTCGAACGCATTGGCGATCTCGACCAGATGATCGCCGGCGCGCTCAACGAAGGCTGGTCGGTCGGACGGCTCGAAGTCATCATGCTGTCGATCCTGCGTGCCGGCGCCTATGAGCTCAGCACGCGGTCCGATATTCCGCCGCGCGTGTCGATCTCGGAATATACCGACGTCGCCGGCGCGTTCTACGGCGGCAGCGAGCCTGGTCTGGTGAACGCCGTGCTCGACCGCATCGCGCGTGTGGTGCGCGGTGGGGAAATCGGCAACCGTGCCGGCGCCTGACGAATTCGATCTCATCCGCAATCTATTCGCGCCGCTGGCAACCGATCCCGGCGCTCTCGATCTGCGTGACGATGCGGCCCTCGTCGATTGTCCGCCCGGCCATAGTCTGGTGATGACGACGGACGCCATCGTCGCCGGTGTCCATTATCTGCCCGACGATGCGCCCGAACTGGTGGCGCGCAAGCTGGTGCGCGTCAATTTGTCCGACTTGGCGGCCATGGGGGCGATACCCAAGGGCCTGCTGCTCGTTGCCAGTTTCGCGCGGAACGCCACCGCGACCTGGATGGAGGAGTTCGCCGGCGGTCTGGCGGCCGATTGCAATACGTTCGGTGTGTCGCTGCTCGGCGGCGACACGGTAGCCACGCCCGGTCCGGCCACCTTTGCGCTGACGGCCATTGGCATGGTCGAGACCGGTAAGGAACTGCGGCGGTCGCGCGCGCAGGTGGGCGACACGATTTGGGTGTCGGGCACCATCGGCGATGGGGCGTTCGGCCTGGTCGCCGCGCGCGGCGAGGCGAGCGCCCTCAAGCCCAATGACATTGCCGCGCTGTCGGTCCGCTATCGTCTGCCCGAACCGCGCCTCAAACTCGGCCGTGCTCTGATCGGCATCGCCCATGCGGCGATGGATATCTCCGATGGGCTGGTCGGCGATCTTGGCCATATCTGCGAAGCCTCCGGTGTCGGTGCGGTCGTCAACGCCGATCAGGTGCCCCTGTCCGATGCTGGCCGTGCGGCGATCGAGGCGGGGTTGGGGCAGGGGCTGGCCACGGCCCTGACCGGCGGCGACGATTACGAACTGCTCTTCACCGCACCGCCTGACGCGGAAGAACGGCTGGAGACGCTCGGCGCCGATCTCGGCTTGCGCCTCACCCCCATCGGGGAGATCATCACCGGATCGGGTGTGCGCGTGGAACGGGCGAGCGGCAAGACGATGACTTTGCCGGCGCGGGGCTATCGGCATTTCGGGTCATGAAGCGGATCATCATCATTGTCGTTCTGATCGCGCTGCTGGGCGGCGGGGCGGCGGCCGCGTCGATCTTTCTGCATGTCGGCCCGCTGGCCAATTTGATGAAACCCAAGGCCCCGCCGGCGCCGCCGGCGCCACCGCCACCCCCCGCCCATGACGAAGCCGCCGTCGGCAGTTTCATCATCCCCGTGGTTCAGGATCACGGCATTAACCGGTCATTGGGCCTGGATATCGCACTCGACGTCATGAAGGCCGACCGGTCCAAGATCGAAGCCAAGATGCCTCTGATCGTCAATGCCTTCACTTTGACCCTGTTTGAGCTGGTTCCGAACCATTCCGATGCCCATTCGGCCGCCGATAAGAAGTTAATTCACGACCGGTTGATGATGGCTGCCGATAAGACCGTGGGCAAAGGCCTGATCCAGGATGTGGTGATCAAGGCCATCTACGATCGGTGATTTATTTCGGCCGTTGTTGCACAGGCGTTCCGGTTCTGGCAGTTTACCGCCGCCGCGCGTGCCTGCGCGGTCCGGCCGCGCCATGCGCGGCGGGGGATTTTATAATCGAAACAATTCTTTAAGCGAGGAAGCATGGGTATCGCTTATGCCTTTGTCCTGATCTGCGGCGTGATCGCGCTGCTGTACGGCGCCTGGGCCGTACGTTCCGTTCTTGCTGCACCGGCCGGTACGCCGCGCATGCAGGAGATCGCCGCCGCCGTTCAGGAAGGCGCTCGCGCCTACCTCAACCGGCAATACACCACCATCGCCATCGTCGGCGTCGTCATCGCCATCATCCTCGGCATCCGCCTGGGCATGTATGTCGCGATCGGCTTCGTCATCGGCTCGGTTCTGTCGGCTCTGGCCGGCTATATCGGCATGAACGTCTCGGTGCGCGCCAATGTGCGTACGGCTGAGGCTGCCCGCAGCAGCGGCATGGCGCAGGCGCTCAGCGTCGCCTTCAAGTCGGGCGCGGTCACCGGCCTTCTGGTCGTCGGCCTCGGCCTCTTGGGCGTTGCCATCTATTACATCGTCCTCAAGAACCTCGGCATCGAAGGCCGTCCGCAGGTTGAAGCGCTGGTTGCGCTCTCCTTCGGCGCGTCGCTGATCTCGATCTTCGCGCGTCTCGGCGGCGGCATCTTCACCAAGGGTGCCGATGTCGGCGCCGATCTGGTGGGTAAGGTCGAAGCCGGCATTCCCGAGGATGATCCACGCAACCCGGCCGTGATCGCCGACAATGTCGGCGACTGCGCAGGTATGGCGGCCGACCTGTTCGAGACCTATGCGGTGACGATCGTCGCCACCATGCTGCTGGCCTCGATCTTCTTCACCGGCCCGGCCCAGGAAGTGCTGATGCTCTTCCCGCTGGCCGTGGGCGGTGCCTGCATCGTCACCTCGGTGATCGGCACGTTCTTCGTGCGTCTCGACTCGTCGATGAAGATCATGCGGGCGCTGTATAAGGGCCTGATCGTGACCGGCATCCTTTCGCTGATCGCCATCGCGGGTCTGGTGCAATGGCTGATGGGCGGCTTCTCGACCGTCTTCACCACGGCAAACGGCTTGGCCATCACCTCGGGCTCGCTCTATGTCTGCTCCGTGGTCGGTCTGGTCATCACCGGCCTCCTGGTGTGGATCACCGAGTACTACACCGGCACCGACTATCGCCCGGTTCGTAGCGTCGCGAAGGCCTCGACCACGGGTCACGGCACCAACGTGATCCAGGGTCTCGCCGTCTCGATGGAAGCCACCGCGCTTCCCGTGCTGGTGATCTCGATCGGCATCATCGTCACCTATCTGACGGCGGGCCTGTTCGGCATCGCCATCGCGGTGACCACGATGCTGGCCCTGGCCGGCATGATCGTGGCGCTCGACGCCTATGGTCCGGTTACCGACAACGCCGGCGGCATCGCCGAAATGTCGGACCTGCCCAAGGACGTGCGCAAGATCACCGACGCGCTCGACGCGGTGGGTAACACCACCAAGGCCGTCACCAAGGGTTACGCGATCGGTTCGGCAGGTCTCGCCGCGCTGGTGCTGTTCGCCTCTTACACCGAGGACTTGCAGCACTACTTCGCCGATCTCAAGGTCAGCTTCGCCCTGCAGGATCCGTTCGTCGTGATCGGGCTCTTCATCGGCGGTCTGCTGCCCTACCTGTTCGGCGCGATGGGCATGCAGGCGGTGGGTCGTGCCGCCGGTGCAGTCGTCGTTGAAGTACGGCGTCAGTTCAAGGAGATCCCGGGCATCATGGCCGGCACCGCTAAGCCGGAATATGGCCGCGCGGTCGACATGCTGACCAAGGCCGCCATCCGCGAGATGATCATCCCCTCGCTGTTGCCGGTTCTGGCGCCGATCGTCCTGTTCATCGTGATCGATCTCGTCGCGGGCATGGGGCCGGCCTTCTCGTCCCTGGGCGCGATGCTGCTCGGCACGATCGTCACCGGCCTGTTCGTCGCGCTCTCGATGACCTCGGGCGGCGGCGCGTGGGACAACGCCAAGAAGTACATCGAAGACGGCAACTACGGTGGCAAAGGCTCCGACGCCCATAAGGCGGCGGTGACCGGCGACACCGTCGGCGATCCCTACAAGGACACCGCTGGTCCGGCCGTCAACCCGATGATCAAGATCATCAACATCGTTGCCTTGCTGCTGTTGGCGATGGTGGCGCCGCACTAAGACGCGACGCGGTCTAAACGAGAAGGGCGGAACCGCAAGGTTCCGCCCTTTTTGTTTTCCCAGGCTGTCATTGCGAGAAGCGCAGCGCCGAAGCAATCCATATTCGAGGCACGAAGCTGGATTGCTTCGCTGCGCTCGCAATGACGTCACACAGCGCGTGACCTCACTTCGTTGCGGTGCTGGTGTCGAAGCGGCCGACGTTGCCGACCAGCTGGCCGAGCAGCGACAGGGTGTTGCCAGAGGTGGGCGTGGTGCGCTCGACCATGGCGACGTCTTCACCGTCCTTCAGCGTCAGCTTGCGCACGCCGGTGACCACGCCCTTCTTGTCGAAATCGATGACGATGACCAGCCGCGAGACTTCCTCGATGTGGTGCCACATATATTCTTGGCTCTGGTTGCTGATGTAGTACCAGCGGTCGGCGTCCAGATTGAATGTGGTCGAGGGTGTGCCTAATAGCGCCAGCACGTCGGACCGGGTGCGGCCCGGCTCGATCTGCGACAGGTGGTCGGGCTGGGGAAGATCGCCATGCGGGATCACATCGGGACCGCAGGCGGCAACGCCGGCGACCATGGCCGCGGCGAAAAGCAAACGATATGAACGATGAATCATGCGAACCACTGAATGAACCCCGATCGGCCCCAGGATCGTCAACCCACGTATCGCTAACCGAGCCACCCACGAACCGGGCCAATTGACCGGCCCAACCCCGGGCCGATACTGTGCGCAACTTGCACGCCGCGCGCTCGAATTGTCAACCGCGGCATCGGAGTGCCTTCATGTTGAAACGTCTTTTCGGACCCACCCGTACCGACCAAGTGGCTGCCACGCTTTATGAAGCAGCCGTTGCCCAGGCGCGCCGGCCCGAATTTTACCTGCACGCGGCTGTGCCCGATACGCTCGATGGCCGGTTCGATCTCCTGTCGTTGCATGTGTTTCTGATCTTCTACCGGCTGCGCGACGCCGGGCAGCAGGCGGGCGCCGTGTCCCAGGCGCTGTTCGATCATATGTTCACCGATATGGACGAGAACCTGCGCGAGATCGGCGTCGGCGATCTGTCGGTCGGCCGCAAGGTGAAGACGATGGTCAAGGCGCTGATGGGCCGCATCGCCGCCTACGAACCGGGTCTTAGCGACCCCGCCGTGTTGGCCGAAGCGCTGGGCCGCAATCTCTATCGCGGCAAGCCGGTTGCCGCCGACGCGGTCGCCCGCGTGGCGCAGTACATGACCACCGCCGTCGCCGATCTGGCGGAGCAGGGCACGGACTCGTTACTGATCGGAAAGGTCCATTTCCCGGAGCCCGTGCTTGCATGAGCGAGGCTACGCAGCCCCCCGAATTCCCGCGGCCGATTGCCGTCGATCAGCTTAAGGATCGCGAGAAGCATTTCGTGATCGAAGCCGACGAAGCCGAGCGCAAGGCGCTGGCCAAACGGTTCGGCATTCTCGGCATCGATACGCTGAAGGCCCATCTGACGTTGAAGCCCTTGGCCGGCAACATGGTGCGCCTGGCGGGCCGCGTCGAGGCGCAGGTGCATCAGGCTTGTGTGGTGACGCTGGTCGATGTGCCGGCCAAGATCGAGGAAGAGTTCGAGCGCGTCTATTCGCCCGACGCCAAGCCGCCGAGCGACGATCTCGACGATATGGAATTCGATTTGGACGCCGAGGAACCGCCCGACCCGCTGGTCGACGGCATCATCGATATCGGCGAAGCGGTAGCCGAGGAAGTGGCGCTGGCCCTCGATCCCTATCCGCGCGCGCCGGGCGCGGTCTTCGACCGGCCGGAGGAAGGCGAACCCGAACAGCGGCAAAATCCCTTCGCCGCGCTGGCCAAGCTCAAAAAGGAAAAGTGATCAGCTCAGGCTGAGCATGCTGGCTGCGGCGCCGGCGCCGCCTGAGCTCTGGGCCAGTTTCTTCTGCGTGGCTTGCTGGACGTCCTTCTTCATGTCTTCGGCCATCTGCTTGAGGATGGCTTCGCGCTTGTCGGCCGGCATCGCGTTGAGTTCTTTCTCGGTCAGCCCATGCGCGGCAAGCCAGGAATCCTCGAAGCGCTGCGCCGGCGTTTCCTTCATGTAGTTCATGAAGCTCTGCACGGCGGCGTTGCTCTCGCTGGCCGCCTTCGACGACATGCCCGAACTCGCGCTCGATCCGGCTGCGGCCGGCTGAGCCGAACTCGCGCCGCCGACCGTTCCGAAGATCCCCAGGATGCTCATGGCCGCTCCCGCGTCGTTGAGGTCCCATGCGCGTCACCCGGCAGTTTTTGCCGAGCCCTAGGCATGGTTGTCCCTTAAGCCCTATCGCGATCGCCTCGAATTCCGAGGAGTCGCGTCCATGGCCGCATGGGACACGCAGAACCTCGCAACCCCCATGCCATACAGGGTTGCGCGAAAGGATGATGGGAGAAGTAGGGGAAACCGTTACCCCGATGCGTATCCGGGAAGGACACGCATCGGGGCGATACGGTTCAAGACGCTCTCAGGACGAGAGCGTCAGAACGCGGACTCAGCGAATATGGACGTCGAGGCCCAGACCGACCATGGGCGGCGGCGGGGCGTAGTACGGCTGCGGCGCCGCGTAGACCACCGGCGGCTGGGCGATGACAACGCCCGGCCCGCCGCAGCAATGCGGGTCGTGCCAGTGCGGGTCATGCCAGTGCCGGTCGTGGTCGCGATGCCAATCGGCGAAGGCAGGCGTCGCGACGGCGCCACCGGCAAAGCCGGCGAAAACAATCGCGGCGATGATGCGGGAGATTTTCATGACACATCCTCCTTCACGAAATACGAAGCCTCAATGGCGGGATCAGCCTTTGGCGTGCTGCTGCATTTTGGCTTCGTGCATCCGACGCGCCTCGTCGAACATGCGGTCGGTGATCTTCTTCTGATGATCGGACATCGTGTTGTAGAGCGCCTCGAAAGCCGGCACGAGCTTCTTCAGCCCCTCGGAATGCTGCTGGTCAACGTTGGCCTTGGCGTCGGCGAATTGCTCATAGGCCTTGAGATCGTCGAGCGCGGTCATCTTCGCCTTGGTCATGCGCGCCTTGGCTGCGTCGCTTAGCTGCTGCGAGCCCTGATCCATCGCTGCGGCGTTGTCGCGCAACGTCTGGACATACGCGTCCCATTGCGGCTTCTGGGCCTCGGTGATGTGCAGCTTTGCATGCAGTTCCTTGATCCGCGCATCGACGCGGTCTTCATGCTTGCCGGCAGCCGGAGCGGCGGCCTGGGCCGGGGCGGCGGGGGCAGCCTGGCTGTTGTCGGCCGGCGCTTGGGTCGTCGCATCGGCGGCATAGCTCGACGCGGCGAAGAGCAGGGCGGTGCTCAAAGCCGCGGAGGCGGCGACCGCGCGGAGCCCGAAAATCTTGCGTTCAGCGTTCATTGGATTATTTCCTTCGTATTGGGAGTGACGGTGGCGGTTAGCCGCCGGAGCGAAATCTCCCATGGGATCATGGCTTAAGAGTGAGAAACTATGGCGTAAAAGTGGCGGGGAGACCGGGGTTGCCGTCAGGCTTGATACTACGGCCGATTTCCGTTACTAACCTGCCTTCCCAATTGCCCGTTTTTGCTGCGAGTTTACGAACATGGCCGTTCCGAAGAAGAAAACCTCCAAGTCGCGTCGCGATATGCGCCGCGCCCATCACGCCTTGAAGCCGGTCGGACATATGGAATGCCCGAATTGCGGCGAGCGTAAGCGCGCGCATCATGTGTGCTCCTCTTGCGGTCACTATGCTGACCGCGAGGTGGTTGCTCAGAAAGACGCTGCCGCTTAACATCGCTTCGTAACCCTTTGGTTTTGGGGGCCTGAAGCTTTGACCACGCCGTTGACGATCGCACTCGACGCCATGGGTGGGGACAAAGCCCCCGATGTGGTGATCGAAGGCGTTGCCATCGCGCGCGAGCGTTATCCTCAAGCGCGCTTCCTGCTGTTCGGCGACCGCGCCAAGATCGAGCCGTTGCTGGCCGAGAAGAAGAACGCCGCTGCGCGCGAGGTTTGCGAGGTCATCCACACCGATCAGGTGGTGACGGCGGATGCCAAACCGTCGCAGGTGCTGCGCCAGGGGCGGCAGACCAGCATGTGGCTGGCCGCCGATGCGGTTGCCCAGGGCCGGGCCGCCGGGTTGATCTCGGCCGGCAACACCGGCGCGTTACTCGCTGTTTCCAAGTTCGTTCTGCGCATGTTGCCTGGCCTCGCCCGGCCGGCGCTGGCCGGTTTCTTTCCGACCGCGCGCGGTGAGACGGTGATGCTCGACTTCGGCGCCAATATCGAATGCGATGCGCGCAACCTCGTCGAATTCGCCGTGATGGGCGATGTCTTCGCGCGCACGGTGCTCGGCATCGAGCAGCCGATCGTCGGCCTGCTCAATGTCGGTTCCGAAGATCTCAAGGGCAACGATGCGGTGCGCGACGCCGCGGCGATCCTGCGCGACGGCCGCCTGCCGATCCGCTTCCATGGCTTCGTCGAAGGCGACGACATTCCCGCGGGTACGGCCGATGTGGTGGTGACCGATGGCTTCACCGGCAATATCGCGCTGAAGGTGGGCGAAGGCACGGCCAAGCTGTATACGCACTTCCTGCGCGACGCGTTCTACAACTCCTTCATCGCGCGCATCGGTTACGCCTTGGCACGGCGCGCACTCATGAAAGTGAAACTGCGCACCGATCCGCGGCGCTATAATGGCGCCATGTTTCTGGGTCTCAATGGCATCGCCGTGAAGAGCCATGGCGGCACCGACGCGGTCGGTTTCGCCAATGCGATCGGCGTCGTCGTCGATCTCGTTTCCGGCGGCTTCAACGATCGCATCAAGGACGAGTTGGCGAAGCTTCAAACGCTTCAGACTCCGAGCACTCCTTCGCCCCAGGCGGCTGCCGTATGAACATTTCGACCCAACTGCGCCGTTCGACCATCATCGGCGTGGGCAGCTATCTGCCCGAGCGCGTGATGACCAATGCCGAACTGACCAAGATTGTCGATACCACCGACGAATGGATCATCGAGCGCACCGGTATCAAGCAGCGCCATATCGCCGCCGAAGGCGAGTTCACCTCGCATCTGGCGCTGAAGGCCGCCGACAAGGCGATGCAAGCGGCGAATGTGACCGCCGCCGACCTTGACCTGATCGTCGTCGCCACCGCCACGCCCGATAACACCTTCCCGGCCACCGCCGCCAAGGTGCAGGCCGAGCTCGGCATGACCAAGGGCGCGGCCTTCGACGTTCAGGCCGTGTGCTCGGGCTTCATCTACGCGATGGCCGTGGCCGACAATTTCGTGAAGCTGGGTCAGGCCAATACCGCACTGGTGATCGGCGCCGAGACCTTCTCGCGCCTTCTCGACTGGACTGATCGCACCACCTGCGTTCTGTTCGGCGATGGCGCGGGCGCGGTCGTGCTCAAGGGGCAGGCCAGCACCGGCAACGGGCAGGACAAGGGCATCCTGTCGACCCATCTTCATTCCGATGGCCGCTATTACGACATGCTCTATGTCGATGGCGGGCCTTCGACCACCCGCACCGTCGGCCATCTGCGAATGCGCGGCCGCGAGGTGTTCAAGCACGCGGTGATCAACCTGGCTGATGTGGTCGGTGAGACTTTGGCCGCCAACAGCCTGACGCCGGCCGATATCGACTGGATCGTGCCGCATCAGGCCAACCGCCGGATCATCGAAGGCACGGCGCGCAAGCTCAACGTGTCGTCCGACCGGGTGATCATGACCGTCGAACGTCACGCCAATACCTCGGCCGCCTCGGTGCCGTTGGCCCTGGCCGAAGGCATCGGCGACGGCCGTATCACGCCCGGTAATCTGGTCCTGATGGAAGCCATGGGCGGCGGTTTCACCTGGGGCGCGGCGCTGGCTCGCTTCTGATCATGGGGGCGTTCTCGCCCCAGTTTCTGTGATTTGCGTGCTCCGCACGCGGTGGGCGCGGCCTTAGCCCGCTTCTAATTGCAGGGCCACGCGCCCCAGCCTGTATCCATCTTTTGCCCCTGAATCCGTGGGATTCGCGCGGGATTCCTCAGGAATCAAGCCGAGTCACAACATTGCCTCGGTCCAGACGGCAACTTACGCTTCCATCCCTTTGATATTGACGACTTTCCGAGCGCGGGATAGCCTAATCAAAATATCAAATCGAGGGTGCTGCGCATGGCCGAGAGAACCATTACGCGAGCGCAATTGAGCGAGTCGGTTTATCAAGAGGTCGGGCTCTCGCGAAACGAGTCCGCCGATTTGCTTGAAATGGTGCTGGGCGAGATCGCCTCGGCCCTGACCAGGGGCGAGTCGGTGAAGATTTCGTCGTTCGGCAGCTTCTCGATTCGTTCCAAGGGTCAGCGGGTCGGCCGCAATCCCAAGACCGGCGAGGAAGTTCCGATCCTGCCGCGTCGGGTGTTGGTGTTCCGGCCCTCGCAGCTCTTGAAGTCGCGCATTAACGACGGCGTCGAAGCCATGGCGGCCGGTGGCCTGCCGGGCAGCAGCGGCACGCCCGTTCCGGGTGCGGGCACTCCTCCAGTCGGTGGTCCTCCCAAACGGCCCGCCTGACCCTTGAGTGGGGCGCAGGATTGGGACGGGGTGACGTGAGTTTGAGCACAGGTAGGTTGGTATGAGTGAAGGGGCGAGCGACGGCGCCCGGCTCGAGGCTGTCGCGATGCGCCGGCCACAAAAGTCCGAAGCCGCATTCCGCACCATCAGCGAGGTTTCCGAAGACCTGGATGTGCCGCAGCATGTCCTGCGCTTCTGGGAAAGCCGTTTCCAGACCATCAAGCCGTTGAAGCGCGGCGGCGGGCGGCGCTATTACCGGCCCGAGGACGTGCTGCTGCTGCGGCGCATCCGCGACCTGCTCTACAAAGACGGCTACACAATCCGCGGCGTGCAGAAGCTGTTGCGCGAACAGGCGCGTGGCGCTGCCGGCATGGGCGATGACAGCGATGTGCCGCCGCCCGCGCCTGCTGCTGTGGTCGCGCGTCCGAGCTTGGCGCCCGTGACCGCGCCTCAGTCCGCTCCGGTACCAGCGCCTGCACCGGTTGCCGTCAGCCCGGCAGTCAGTTCGACGCCCGCGCCAGAGCGTCCGGTGCAGCCAACGCCTTCTCTTGCCGCCGCTCCCATGCTGACACCGGCGGTGGGCATCACCGGCGCGCGCCGCATGATGCTGGAAACCCTGATCGTCGAGATCGACGATCTGTGCAAACAACTGGCCGACGCGACGAGCGTTTCGGGCAAGAAACCCAGCCAGAAATAGAGACTTCCGAGTATCGTTGCCAGCATCGGGGGCGGTGGCTATAGTGCGCCCCCTCCGGCCCGGTTAGGGCTCGGAAGCCAAATGTCGGGGCGTAGCGCAGCCCGGTAGCGCATCAGTCTGGGGGACTGGGGGTCGTCGGTTCAAATCCGGCCGCCCCGACCATTTGGTTTTCTTCGGATTATCGATTCCCACTCAAAGCAAATCCGGCCAGGCGCTCGTAATGCGGACGCGCGGCATCGGCGATCGCTCTGAGATCGTCGCGCAGCGGCGCGCGTTCGGCATGCGCGCGCGGCGGTGCGAATCCGGTCGAGCGCTCCACTGCGTCGTACCAGGCGGGTGCCCAAACGCCGTCGCTGGCGCGTCGTCCGGCCGGCCAAGACAGCATGCGTTCGGAAAATGCGATACCGAGGCTCGCGCAAAGAACACTGAGTGTGCCGCGCGGATCGGCCAGCACGGCGCGCGACTCGATCACCGGCGGCGCCTTGCCCAGGCGATCGCATTCAAGTTCGAACAATTCGCGCTGCTGCACAAAGCCGACATCCGCCAGGGTCACATCGGCGCGCTTCTCGGTGTAGGACGCCAGCACATCCTCGGGTGCGCGGATGAGGAACGCGTTGCGGCACCGCGCGATCCAGTCGCGATCGAAGCTGGGCAGCATGTGATGCGTCATGTGCTTCTGATAGAAAACCGACCTTCCGTCCGGCGGCGGGCCGAGAAGGCTCGCGACGACAGCCGCCGGATCGGTCGGCTGCGACGCCAGAACCTCGGCGCGCATCGGATGGTCGAGGCCGGTCTTGGCCAGATAGGCGGCGTAGAAGGGCTCGTCGAGAACGGCGGTATCGGGCCGGTTCTCGAAGGCGCGCATCATCGCGGTCGAGATGTTGCGTGGCCCGGACCACATGGCGATCCGCACGATGGTCTCGGGTGCGGTGTCAGGCACGGTGGACGGGCTCCGCATCCTTCAACTGCTCATACAGCATCCGCAAGCGCGTGGTGATCGGGCCGGGCAGCGCTGCGGGCAGGACATGGCCGTCGATCTGGCGCACCGGCGTGAGGCCGCCGAATGTGCCGGTGACGAAGGCTTCGTCGGCGGCATGCACATCGTCGAGCCCGAAGTTTTCCAGGCGCAACGGAATGCCGTTCGCACGGCAGAGTGCGATGACGTTGTCGCGCGTGACCCCGTTGAAGCAATAGGCGCCGGTCGAGCTACAGACCGCGTTGTTGCGCACGAAAAAGAAGTTCGTCGCGTTGCAGCTTGAAACGAAGCCGTGCGGATCGAGCATCAGCGCCTCGTCGGCCCCGGCCTTGATCGCATCGAGCAGCGCCGTGATCAGGGCCAGCCGGCTGTGGGAATTCAGTCGCATGTCGAACATATCGGCGGGCGTGCAGCGGATCGTCGAGGTGGCCAGGCTCAGGCCCTGCGTCACGATCGCGGGGCTGGGCAGTTTATGTTCCGCCACGATGACGATGGTCGGCCGGCCGAGCGCGTTGCGCGGATCTTGGTTGGGGGCGCGTTTTTCGCCGCGCGTCACCATCAGCCGGATATGCACGCCATCGGTCATTTGATTGGCGTCGAGCAGCGCCCAAAGACGGGCTTCGAGGGCGGCCCGATCCATGCCGATATCGAGTGCGATCGCGCGGGCACCGTCATAGAGCCGCTGGAAATGCGCATCCGCGAACAGCAGACGGTCACGATGTAGTCGCAGGCCTTCCCAAACCCCGTCGCCGAGCACGAAGCCGGCATCGAAAATCGATACCTTGGCTTCGGAACGCCGGACCAGGGCGCCATTGAGCGAGATCAGCGCCGCTTCGTTACGTGGATCGGCGGCGAAGTCTTGGCTTCCAGCCATGTTTTCCCCATTGCGGACACAGAGCCGCGCAACCGCTTTGAGACGTATTGTAAATCATCTGGGTTGAATAGTCGCAATGGCCTATGTTCGGTTTGGAAATCTGGGGGACAATGTTGCCGGCAAAGGACGCCCAGGCGCGCGAGAAAATGACCAACAATTCGACTGCTGAACTTTCCGATCGTGCCCGCGCGATCAGACATGTGGTCGTCAGTGTCGCGCTCATTCTTCTGATCGTGGGCATCCAGGTCCAGGCGTTGCGCCAGAGCCGCGCGGATGTCGAGGATCGCACCAGGCTGGCAGCGCAGAACCTCGGCAGCGTGCTCGGCACCAGTATGGTCGGCGCGTTCCAGAATATCGACCTACTGCTCCAGACAGTGGCCGACCAGACGCGGTTGCATCCGCAATGGGCGGAGGCCAGGGACCCTACCTTTGTCGATATCTTGGAAAGCCTGGTCCATCGCACCCCTGGGCTCTTGGGGCTTCATGTGACCGATGCGTCGGGGAAAGTCCTGTACGGCACCGGGAAGATCAACGCCGACAACGTCAATATTGCCGACCGCAAATATTTCCAGCAGCTCCGCGACGATCCGAATGCGGGAATGGCGATTTCGAGTCCCGTGCTGGGCTATATCATCAAGAAATGGGTTCTGGTCTGCGCGCGGCGGATCGAGTTGCCGAACGGGCAATTCGGCGGCGTGGTTTACGGCTCGATCGAGATCGAAGGCATGGCCGAGCGGGTGACCGGCCGGCCGCTGCAACTCGGCTCGCAAGACGTCTTCTCGATGAGCGACAACGATATGACGATCATCGTGCGATACGCGGACCATGGCCAAGACATGCAGTTCGTCGGTCAACGGCGGCCGGTTCCCCATGTCGCCGAATTCCTGCGGTCCGGCGTCGAGGATGGTTTTTTCACCACGAACTCGCCGTTCGATCATGTCGACCGCATCATCTATTTTCAGCGCATCCCGGGTCGGGCGATGCATCTGATTGTCGGTCTCGCGACCGATCAGGTATTGGCAGGGTGGCGCCGGAGCGTCGTCTATGCCGGCGTGCTCACCTTGATCTTCGCGCTGCTGATCTCGATCGGATCGTATCTGATCTATCAGGAACAGCGGCGGACGCTCAGGTTGGTCGTCGAGCTTGCGGCATCGAATCAGAAGCTGTCGGATCTCAGCACGATCGATGCGCTGACTGGGATCGCCAATCGCCGCCGGTTCGATGAGCTTCTTGAGGAAGAGTGGCGGCGCGCCTCGCGCAACCGGCAATCGCTGGCGGTGGCGATGATGGATGTCGACTTTTTCAAACCCTACAACGACCAATATGGCCACCAGAGGGGCGATGAGTGCTTACGCCAGGTCGGCCAGGTTCTGAAACAACATATCCGCCGCGCCGGCGATTTCGTCGCGCGCTATGGCGGCGAGGAATTCGTCATCGTTTGCGCGGCCACCGATGGCGCCCATGCGCGGCGCCTGGTCGAGGATATTCGCGTGGCGCTTGAGAGTTTAGCGCTGCCCCATGCGTTCTCACCGTTCGGTCATGTGACTGCCAGCTTCGGCGTGGCGGCGATCATGCCGGACGACACGTTGACCTCCGACACGCTGGTCAAGCAGGCCGACGAAGCGCTTTACGTGGCGAAAGACGGCGGCCGCAACCGGGTGGTGCTGACGGCGTAGCGCGGCTCACAACGTCCACCCCGTCCACTGCATCACCGCCTTGGCGATGAAGTAGAGGCCGAGCACGGCGAACAGCGCCGAGGCGACGCGGTGGATCATCGCCATCGGCAGGCGCGCGGCGAAGGCACTACCCAAGAACACTACCGGGATATTGGCGGCCAGCATGCCGGCTGTCGTACCGGCCACCACCGCCGGCAAGTTCGAGTAGCCCGCCGCCAGCGCGACCGTGGCGATCTGCGTCTTGTCTCCGATCTCGGCGATGAAGAACGCGATCAGTGTGGTCACGAACGCGCCGCGATGGCCGGTCTTGGTCTCGTCGCCGAGCTTGTCGGGGATCAGGGTCCAGATCGCCATGCCCAGCATGCTGGCGCCGACCACCGCATCCAAGATTTCAGGCGTCAGGAACCGTCCGAAGGCCACGCCAATCGCGCCGGCTAACGCATGATTGACCAAGGTCGCCACCAGGATCGCCAGGATGATCGGGATAGGCTTGCGGAAGCGGGCCGAGAGCACCAGCGTGAGAAGCTGGGTGCGGTCGCCCATTTCGGCGATGGCGACAGTGACGAAGGCGATCAGGAAGGCTTCCATGGGTGCGGTGGCTGGGTAGCATAGAAGAGACTGGACGGCCACCCCCGATCCGTTGAACTGTCCCGCCATGGTTGAGTTACCGATCGAGCCGGTCATCCCCGAGATCCAGACGGCCTTACGCGCCGGGCGCAATCTCGTCCTGCAGGCGCCGCCCGGCGCCGGCAAGACGACGCGCGTGCCATTGGCGCTGCTCGACGAGGCCTGGCTGGCGGGCAAGAAGATACTGATGCTCGAGCCGCGCCGCTTGGCGACGCGGGCGGCGGCGCGGCGTATGGCGGCGACACGCGGCGAGCCGGTGGGCGGCACGGTCGGCTATCGCATGCGGCTCGACAGCAAGACGGGCAAGGGCACGCGCATCGAAGTCGTCACCGACGGCATTCTCATCCGCATGCTGCAGGACAATTCGTCGTTGAATGGCATCGGCGCGGTGATCTTCGACGAATTCCATGAGCGTGGCATCGATGCCGATCTCGGTCTCGCGCTGTGCATCGAGGCGCAGAATTATCTGCGCGACGATCTACGCCTGATCGTGATGTCGGCCACGCTGGATGGCGAGCGCGTGGCCAAGCTGATGGGCGACGCCCCCATCGTCACCAGCGCGGGACGTAGCTTTCCAGTCGAGACGCGCCATATCGTGCCGGTGCCGCAATTGCGCTTCGAGGCCAATGTGGCCGCCGCGATTCGTCAGGCCTTGGAAGAAGAGCAGGGGAGCATCCTTGTCTTCCTGCCCGGCGCAGGCGAGATCAGGCGTGTCGAGCGGTTGCTGAATGAATCGCGGCTCGAGTCGAATGTGATCGTCGCGCCGCTCTATGGCGAGCTGGCGCAAGATGCGCAGGATGCCGCGCTGCTGCCCGCGCGGCCGGGCAAGCGCAAGATCGTGCTCTCAACCTCGATTGCCGAGACCAGCCTGACCATCGACGGCATCCGCATCGTCATCGATGGCGGGCAGATGCGCGTGCCGCGTTTCGATCCGGGTGGCGGGATGACGCGGCTGGAAACGGTGAAGGTGTCGCAGGCCTCGGCCGATCAGCGGCGCGGCCGTGCAGGACGTTTGGAGCCGGGCGTCTGCTATCGCCTCTGGCCCGAAGCCGAGCACAAGGCGTTGGCCCGCTATTCGATGCCGGAAATTCTGGCCACCGATCTGGCGCCGCTGGCGCTTGAACTCGCCTGCTGGGGCGCGGGCGACGTCACGCAACTGGCCTGGCTCGATCCGCCGCCCGACTCGGCCTATCGCCAGGCGCGCGATCTGCTGACGCGCCTCGATGCGTTCGATGCAGTGGGGCAGGTGACGGCGCATGGCCGCGCCATGGCGCGTTTCGGCCTCCATCCACGACTGGCCCATATGATCCTCGCGGGCGATGCGCGCGGTCATGGTGGTTTGGCTTGCGATATCGCCGCTGCGCTCTCGGCACGCGACCTAGTGAAAGCACACGGTGGACATCAGGCGCGCGATGCCGATCTGCGGCTGCGGCTGGAGATCGTCGCCGGCGAGACGCGCGACATCGACGCGCCTGGTTTGTCGATCGATCGCGGCATGCTGCATCAGGTGCGGCAGCAGGCGAAGGAGTGGCGGCGGCGGATCAAAGCCGGCGACGCGCGCAGCGATTTCGACGACGCGGGTCTGGTTCTGGCCGAGGCCTATCCTGACCGCATCGCGCAGCGTCGCCAATCTTCAAATTTCACGGGAGGCAACGGACAATTCTTGTTGAGCAACGGACGCGGCGCGGTGTTGCCGGCGACTGATCCGCTGGCGGCGCAGGACTACCTCGCCGTGGCCGATCTCGACGGCGACAAGCGTGAGGCACGCATCTTCCTGGCCGCGCCGCTAACCTTGGCCGAGATCGAAGACACTTTCGCCGATCGCATCGTCACGCGCGACGTGGTTGCTTGGGATGCGCGCGACGGCGTGGTGGTGGCGCGGCGGCAGGTTTGTCTTGGTGATCTTGTGCTCAAGGAAACGGCGCTGCCCAAGCTGCCGGCGGATCAGATTGCAGTGGCGATGATCGATGGCATTCGCCAAGCCGGGCTCGCGGTCTTGCCTTGGAGCAAGGAGGTCGAAGCGTGGCGGTCGCGCGTCGCGTTCCTGCGGCGCGTCCAGGGCAACGAGGCCGGCTGGCCCGATCTTGCCGACGCAACGCTGTTGGCCACGCTCGAGGATTGGCTCTCGCCGCATCTCGACGGCATCACGCGGCTCTCGCAACTTTCACGGATCGATCTCGGTGCCGCGCTCAAGATCGGCATGGACTGGGACAAGCAGCGCAAGCTCGATGCGCTCGCGCCCAGCCATATCACCGTGCCCAGCGGCTCACGCCACCCGATCGACTACAGCGATGGCACGCCGACGCTCGCGGTTCGTTTGCAGGAGATGTTCGGCAGCGCGACGACACCCACCGTGGCGGATGGCAAAGTGCCGCTGCGTTTGCATCTGTTGTCGCCGGCCGGTCGGCCGCTGCAAGTGACCAGCGATCTCGCCGGCTTCTGGGCCAACAGCTACAAATCGGTGCGCAGCGAAATGCGCGGCCGCTATCCGAAGCATCCTTGGCCCGAAGACCCGCGCAACGCGGAACCGACGACGCGGGTGAAGCGGCGGCCTTAATAAAAAACGGTCACTCCGGACAAGCTGAGCGCAGCGAAGCGCCGATCCGGAGTCCAGGAGACATTTGCGCGAAGCGCCTGCTTTGAATGCTCGCTGCCGCTCGCCGCACCCCTCACCCTACCCCTCTCCCTCAAGGGGAGAGGGAATAAAAAAACCCTCCCCCCTTGAGGGGGAGGGCGGGGTGGGGGGTATGTCTAAGAGGAAGCAGCCACCTTCCGCCGCGGCCACGAATTCGCCGCCACGCCGGCGACGATCAGCGCGATGCCGATCCATTTCATCCGGCTGACTGGCTCATCGAAAAGCACCATCGCCGCGCTGATGCCCCAGATCGGCACCAGGAGCGAATAGGGCGCGACGGTTGCGGCCGGGTAACGCTTCAACAGCCAGCTCCACCAGCCATAGGCGCCGTTGGTCGCGACCCAAGCGACGAAGAGCAGGCCGCCGATCGCGGTCCAAGTGACATTGGCGAAGCTGGACACGATCCGCGCCTGTCCCTCGAAGATCCATGAGAGCGCGAACATCGGCAGCGGCGAGATGGCGCTGACCCACACGATGAACTGCCACGCGTCCGAAGCGCGGGCATAGCGGGTCGCCACATTGGTCGCCGCCCAGAACGCGGCTGCCCCGATCACCAGCACGAAGGGCAGCAGCGGAACATCGTCGAGATTGCCCGCGATCACCAGCACGCCCGCGAAGGCCAGCAACAGTCCGGCGAGATTCTGCCAGCGCGGCCGTTCGGCCAGGAAGATCGCCGCGAAGGCCATGGTGAAGAAGGGCTGGGTCTGCATCATCGTCGAACTGAGGCCTGGCGGCATGCCCAAGGTCATGCCTGTGAACAACAGGCCGAACTGGCCGACCCCGAGCATCAGGCCGACGAGGATCGTCCACCGCCAGGGAATATCCGGCGGACGCGTGAAGATCAGAAACGGCACCGAGGCAACCGCGAAGCGCAGACCTGTGAACAGGAAGGGCGGGAACACCGCCAGGCCGAATTTGGCGGCGGCGAAATTCAAGCCCCAGATGATGGTGCAGAGAACGGCCAGCGCCGCGTGAAGGGGTGGCATCGGTTAGCCCGGCGTTTCCGTATCGGCGACGACCGCTTTGTGTGCGGGCCAGGAATTGGCGGCAACACCGGCCACGATCAGCCCGCAGCCGATCCACTTGGTCGTGCTGATCGACTCGCGCAGAATCACCATACTGGTGCTGATGCCGAACAGCGGCACCAGCAGCGCATAAGGCGCCACCACCGCCGCGCGATGCTTGCGCAGCAGGAAGCTCCACATCCCGAAGGCCAGGTTGGTCGCGCCGAAAGACACCACCGCCACCGAGACAATCGCCAGCCACGTGACATGCTCGAAACCATGCGCGATCGCATCGCTGCCTTCGGTCGCCCAGGAGAGCAGCATCAGCGGGATCGGCGGCACCAGGCTGGCCCAGACGATCAGGCGCAGCGCATTATCGGCGCCCGATTGCCGTGTCAGGATGTTCGATACGCCCCAGCACGCCGCGCCGCCGATCACGCAAAGAAAGGGCAGCAGCGGCACCGCGCCGAGATTGCCGGCGATCACCACCACGCCGGCGAAAGCCAGCGCGAGACCGGTGAAGTTCTGCCAGCTCGGCCGCTCCTTGAGGAACAGGATCGCGAACAGCACCGTGAAGAAGGCATGGGTTTGCACAACGGCGGATGTCAGCCCCGGCGGCATGCCGAGTTTCATACCGGTGAACAACAGGCCGAACTGGCCGACGCCGAGGAACAGGCCGATGCCGATGATCCATTTCCATTTCACGCCGCCGCGCGAGGGATAGATCAACAGGAACGGTAACGAAGCGCAGGCGAAACGCAGGGCCGCGAAGGTCAGCGGCGGAAATGCGTCTAGTCCCCATTTGATGAAGACAAAGGTGCCACCCCACACCAGGGTCACGAGAACGGCCAGAAAAATGTGAAACGGGGGCATGGCGCAGGCACCCTATCGGGTTCTGGGCCTTAGGCAAGTCTGGTCACTTGGCAAAACGGGCATAGCCGCATTACCTTGCGGTCATGCCCGCATCATCGAACGGCTTGGCCGATTTCATCCATCTTCGCGTCCACTGCGCCTATTCGCTGTCGGAGGGCGCGATCCGGATCAAGGATCTGGTGGGGCGCTGCGTTGCGGAAAAGATGCCGGCGGTGGCGATCACCGATACGGGCAACCTGTTCGGCGCGCTGGAATTCTCGCAGACCGCCGCCGAAAAGGGTATTCAGCCGATCATCGGCGCGCAGATTTTCATCCGGCGCGACGACGAGGATCGCGGCGGCTTGGGCCGCGATGATTTGCGCAAACCCGATCCCGATTTCATCGAGCTTTTGTGCCAGAACGAGTTGGGCTATCGCAATCTCTGCGCGCTGGTGTCGAAGGCCTATCTCGAAACCGACGCCGGCGAGCGGCCGCAGATCACCTTCGCCGATGTGATTGCGCATGCCGAAGGGCTGATCGCGCTGACCGGCGGGGCCAAGGGCGCGCTCGGGCGGTTGCTCGTTGAAGGCCAGGCGCATCGCGGCGAAGAGTTGCTGCACGGGCTGATGCAGGCTTTTCCGAACCGGCTCTATGTCGAACTCCAGCGTCACGGCATGGCTGACGAAAAGCAGGTCGAAGCGGCGATGATCGCGCTGGCCGACAAGCTGAAACTGCCGCTGGTCGCCACCAACGAGCCATATTTCCTCGACGAAGCGATGTACGAGGCCCATGACGCGCTGCTGTGCATCGCCGATGGCGCCTATGTCTCGCAGGAAGAGCGCCGCCGCCTGACGCCCGATCATCGTTTCAAATCGGCCGCCGAGATGAAGACGCTGTTCGCCGATCTGCCCGACGCGATCGAGAATACAGTGGTCATCGCCAAGCGCTGCGCCTTCATGGTGGAAAAGCGCAGCCCGATCCTGCCGGCCTTCTCGACCGAAGGCGTCGACGAGCAGGACATGCTGCGCAAGATGGCTGCGGATGGGCTGGAGCGCCGGCTTGAGATTCTGTTTCCGAAATCGATGGACGCCGAGATTCGCGAGGCGAAGACCAAGCCCTATCGCGAACGCCTGACCTATGAGCTCGACATGATCGTGCGCATGGGCTTCTCCGGCTACTTCCTGATCGTCGCCGACTTCATCCAATGGTCGAAGGCGCAGGGCATTCCGGTGGGTCCGGGCCGTGGTTCGGGCGCGGGTTCTGCGGTGGCCTGGGCGCTGACGATCACCGATCTCGATCCGTTGCGCTTCGGCCTGCTGTTCGAGCGCTTCCTCAACCCCGAACGCGTGTCCATGCCCGACTTCGATATCGACTTCTGCATGGACCGGCGCGACGAGGTGATTCGCTACGTGCAGAATCGCTACGGCGCCGACCGCGTGGCGCAGATCATCACCTTCGGCAAGCTGCAGGCGCGCGCGGTGCTGCGCGATGTCGGCCGCGTGCTGCAGATGCCCTATGGCCAGGTCGACCGCCTCACCAAGCTGGTGCCGAACAACCCCGCCAATCCGGTGACCCTGCCCGACGCGATCGCGGGCGAGCCGCTGCTGCAGGAAATGCGCGACAGCGATGAGCAGGTGGCGCATCTCATCGATCTCGCTATCAAGCTCGAAGGCCTCTATCGCCACGCCTCGACCCATGCCGCCGGCGTGGTGATCGGCGACCGGCCCTTGCAGCAACTGGTGCCGCTCTATCGCGATCCGCGCTCGACGATGCCGGCCACGCAGTTCAACATGAAATGGGTGGAAAGCGCGGGGCTGGTGAAGTTCGACTTCCTCGGCCTGAAGACGCTCACCGTGCTGCGCTATGCCGTCGACTTCATCAAGGACACGCAAGGCGCGACGATCGATCTCGCCAACATCCCGCTCGACGATCCGTCCACCTTCGCGATGCTCGGCCGCGGCGAAACCATCGGCGTGTTCCAGCTCGAAGGTTCGGGCATGCGCGATGTGATGCGCGGGATGAGGGCCGACAAGTTCGAAGACCTGATCGCCGTCGTCGCGCTCTATCGCCCCGGCCCGATGGACAACATCCCGCGCTACATCTCGGTCAAGCACGGCAAGGAAGAAGCCGACTACCTGCATCCGCGCCTGGAAAAGATCCTGAAGGAAACGAACGGGATCATGATCTATCAGGAACAGGTGATGCAGATTGCGCAGGAGCTGTCCGGTTACTCTCTGGGCGGCGCCGATCTGCTGCGCCGCGCGATGGGTAAGAAGATCCAGGCGGAGATGGATGCCCAGCGCAAAACCTTCACCGATGGCGCGGTGGGGCGCGGCGTCGATCCCGCCAAGGCCACCGAGATTTTCGATCAGGTGGCCAAGTTCGCCGGCTACGGCTTCAACAAATCGCATGCGGCGGCCTACGCGCTGGTCGCCTATCAGACCGGCTGGCTGAAGGCCAACTTCCCGGTGGCCTTCATCGCCGCGTCGATGACCTGCGATCTCGGCCTCACCGACAAGCTCGGCGTGTTCAAGGGCGAGCTTGAACGCATGGGCTACAAGATCCTGCCGCCCGACATCAACAAATCCGGCGCCGATTTCCGCGTGGAAGAGGGGCCCGATGGGCGGCTGGCGGTACGCTATGCGCTGGCCGCGCTCAAGGGTGTGGGCGCGGCGGCGATGCGCGATCTGGTGGCGGAGCGCGACAAGAATGGGCCGTTCAAATCGATTGCCGATTTCGCGCAGCGCCTCGACAACAAGATGGTCAATCGCCGCCAGCTCGAAAGCCTGGTCAAGGCCGGCGCTTTCGACTCCGTGGACAACAACCGTGCGATGCTGTTCGGCGGTATCGATGTCATCCTCGGCCAGGCCAGCGAATCGGCCAACGAGCGCAAGTCGGGCCAGTCGAATCTGTTCGGTGGCGGCGAGCCGCAGCCGCTCGCCATGCACACGCGCCTCGATTGGAAGCCGACCGAGCGGCTCCAGCAGGAATTCGAGGCGGTGGGCTTCTATCTTTCGGCCCACCCGATGGAAGTCTATAGCCGCGCGCTTCAGCGTCTCGGCGTGGTGGGTGCGGCCAATCTGCAGCGCCATCTCGCCGCCGGCGGCAACACGCGGGTGAAGCTCGCGGGCGTCGTCACCGGCAAGCAGGAGCGCATGACCAGCCGCGGCACGCGCATGGCGCATCTCACGATCTCCGATGCGTCGGGGCAAATGGAGATAACCATGTTCGCCGAGGTGCTCGGCATGGCGCGCGAACTGCTCGAAGCCACGGCGCCGATCCTCCTCACGGTCGAGGCGCAGAAGCGCGACGAAGACGAATCGTGGCGCTTCACGGCGATTGCGGTTGAAAGCCTCGACAAGGCGGCCGCCGGATCGACGGCGGGCCTGCGCATCTCGATCAACGACGACAAGCCGCTGCCCGCACTCAAAGAGATCATCGGCGGCCCGGGCAAGGGCAAGGGCGGGCATATCATTCTCGTCGCCCGCGCCGGCGAACGCGAAGTCGAGGCCCATCTGCCGGGCAGTTATACGCTGTCGCCATCGCTGATCAACGCCGTCCGCGCCACGCCGGGGGTGTTGGAGGTGCGGGAGGTGTAACCTGCCTAGCCCTCCCCCCTTGAGGGGGAGGGGTGGGTGGGGGGTATGTTCATGCGATACCCCCCATCCCGTCCTTCCCCCTCAAGGGGGGAAGGGGCGTGACACTGGCCTCCCGATTTTCGCGGTGGCAAAATTATCCATCTCGGCTTCTGGCTTTCGGTCTTTTTGCCGTTTGCCGTCCTGCGACCCTCGCAGCGCACTGTTTCTTGTACCGATTTCCGAGTCTCACTCACGCCTCCGCCTTCGCCGCTGCCGGATAGGCTTCCTCCATCGCGATGGTGCCGGTCTCCAACAGCGACTTGAGGTTGGAGATCACTTTCGGCCAGCCGCCGCCGACCGCCTCGATCAGCTTCGAGGGGTTGCGCTCGATGGTGTGGGTGATCGAGAGCTTGATCGCGGTGCTGCTGGGTTCCAGTTCGATCGTGCAGAACGAGTCGCCCTCGGCGTTGAGCTCGGGCTTGCTCTGATGCTGCCAGCGGATCACCAGGCGCCGCGGCGGTTCGGCTTCGACGATCGCGCCCGCATCGAGGACCTGACCATCGGTGTTGAACAGCGTCCACGAAGCGCCCGCCTTCCATTCGCTCTCGCAATGGCAGCCGAACCAGTACTGCTTCTGGAACGCCGGGTCGATCAGCGCCGACCACAGCTTCTCCTGCGTCGTGCGGATATAGGCCACATAGACATAGGTGGATTTAGTCATCGTCTTTCTCCTCCAAGCGATGCTTGAGATCCGAGAGCGCCTTGAGGCGCGGCTTTTCGAATTTGGCGATCCAGCGCTCGTAGATGTCCTGCAACGGCACCGGATTGAGGAAATGCAGCTTCTCGCGCCCCTGCCTCCGGGTGGCGACCAGGTTCGCCGCCTCCAGCACGTCGAGGTGCTGGGTCACGCCTTGGCGCGTCATGTCGAGGTGCTCGCACAACTCGTTGAGCGTGCGGCCGTCATGGGCATGCAGCAGATCGAGCAGCTTGCGCCGGCTGGGATCGGCCAGGGCTTTGAACAGCAGATCGGCATCGTCGCGTTCGGTCATGGTCTATATATATGCAAGTGATTGCTTGCCTGAATAATAGGTAAGTAAATACTTGCCTGTCAAGCCTTGGCTTCCTGCCCTCCCCCCTTGAGGGGGAGGGTCGGGTGGGGGGTGTTTTCCGCGCGACACCCCCCATCCCGTCCTTCCCCCTCAAGGGGGGAAGGAGTATCGCGGTGTTTCTAGCTTTTATTTCAGGCGGTTATCCACCGGCTATCCACAGCCGGCGTAACCCGGTTTTCCCTTGCTTTTCCGGGCCCAAACCATTAGAAACCGCGCCTATCTCGCACGCGGGGTTTGCGGACGGCCGTCAG
>DASXEH010000083.1:0-3709 GCA_036490215.1 Magnetospirillaceae bacterium | reverse complement strand
AGTCCATTGCCTGCCTGGCCGCGGCGCTGGCCAAGGCGCAGTGCCAGCTGACCAACCCAGAAAAGTCTCTCGTCGGCAGCATCAAGGCCGACGACGGCGATCATGCTGCTGCCGAACGGCTGTTCCGCTATGCTTCGTTGGCGAGCGGTCTAGATATAGTGCGCAAGACCTTGGGCCAGCATGCGATCGCCACCGTCCAGACTACCGCCATCGATCAGGCTGCCGGTACCGTCAATTTGACCACCGTCCTGGCGCACGCCTCCGGCGAATGGATCGCCTCGGACTGGCCGGTGTGCACCGTCGCGGACTCCGACCAGCCGCATCGGATGGGGGCGGCGCTGACCTATGCCCGCCGCTATGCACTGTTCACGCTCGTCGGCATTGCCGGTGAGGACGATCTCGATGCTCCGGATCTGCTCAATCCGAGACAGTCGTCCTCGAGCTCAGGCGCAAAGACTGACCGTTCGCGGCGGACCACCAGCGGTAATGGCAGTCTCGATAGCCGTGCGCCGAACCTTGCCGCCCGCACGCCGTTGTCGGGGCAGGCCAAACTCAGCGGCGGCACCAACCAAGCACGAGCGATGCTGCGCATTTCGCTGATGGTGAGCGGCGATTTCACTTGATGGTGAGCGCTCATTTCGATTGATCGTGAGCAGATATTTCACGCGATCATGAGCGGCCGCTTCGCCGACATGGTGATTGGTTCAGGGGTTTGAGGCGGCGTCAAGAGTTTGATTGCGGGCGTTCTGCTTTCGCATGCTTTCTCCGGTGAGCTGAAGGCGGTGAGCGTTGTGAACGAGACGGTCCAAGATGGCGTCGCCCAAGGTGGGATCGCCGATGATATCGTGCCAATGTTCGACGGGGATTTGGCTGGTGACGATGGTCGAGGCGCGACCGTGGCGATCGTCAAGGATCTCGAGAAGGTCGCGCCGTTCGGACGGATTGAGGACCGACAGCCCCCAATCGTCGAGGATCAAGAGCTGAACGCGGCCGAGAGATTTGAGCAGGCGGCCATAACGGCCGTCGCCGCGAGCCAGGGCGAGTGCCTCGAACAGGCGCGGGACGCGGTGATATTGGACCGAACGATTGTCGCGGCAAGCTTTGTGGCCCAACGCGCAGGCAATCCAACTCTTGCCGAGCCCGGTTGCCCCTGTGATGAGCAAGTTCTCATTGCGGTCGATCCAGTCGCCGACGACGAGTCTAGCGAAGACGGCGCGGTCGATACCGCGTGGCGAGCGCAAATCGACGTCTTCCACACATGCGCTCTGGCGCAGCGCGGCGAACTTGAGGCGGGTTGTGAGACGTTTGGTGTCGCGCTCGGCAGCTTCGCGATCGACGAGAAGCCCGATGCGTTCCTCGAACGGCAGGGCATCGAGATCCGGCGATCGTCGCTGTTCCTCGAAGGCTTTGGCCATTCCGGTTAAGCCGAGCAAGATCAGCCGGTCATGGGTGGGGTGCGTCAGCATTGAGATCTCCATGGTTCAGTAGAAATGGTTCAGTGGAAATAGCCCTGACCGCGGATGTTGCCGTGGCGCAGGGGCTGGTGGTCGGGCGTGTCGTCGAGGAAAGCGCGATCAAGGCCGTTCTTGAGGATCGAACGGATCGAGGCGACGGAGCGCGCCTTGATGAGGATGCCGCGTCGGCAGGCTGCATCGACGCGCGCATTGTCGTAGCTCCTGGTCAGCGACAGGATGCCGAGGCAGGTGCGAAAGCCTTGCTCGGGATGGGGCCGTGCCGCGATGACGGCCTCGAAAAATGCCGCGGTGGAAGGACCGATCTTCTCGCCGGCAGCGATCAGTCCTGCGGGCGTCCACTTGCCGTAGCGGCGATGGGCACTCGGCATATGATCGGCGATCGTGGTGTGGCCGCGCCGATTGGGCGCACGGGCGTGGCTGGCGATCCTCTGACCCTTGTGGAAGACCTCGACGGTCTTGTCGGCGATGCGCACATCGACGAGTTCACGGATCAGGCGATAAGGGGTGGAATACCAATGGCCGTCGATCTCGACGTGATAGTCGGGCGCGACGCGGCAACGCTTCCAGCGGGCAAAGACGTATGGCTGGTCGGGCAGTTCTCCCAACTTGAGACGATCAATCTCGGCGAACAGTTCGGCGCGGCTGGAGCCGAAACTGCGCATCTGGCGGGCGTTGAGTTCGACGACCAGCATCCGGATAGCGGCATTGAGTTCCGCCAGGGAAAAGAAGCGCTGGTTGCGCAGGCGGGCCAGGATCCAGCGCTGCGCGATCTGGACGGCAACCTCGACCTTCGCCTTGTCCTTTGGCCGCCTCGGCCGTGCCGCGAGTATAGCGGTGCCGTAATGGGCCGCCATCTCGGCATAGGTGCGGTTGATCCCGGGATCGTAGCGATCGGGATTAGTCACGGCGGCCTTGAGATTATCGCAGACCACGAACTTCGGCACGCCGCCCAGGAACTGGAACAGGTTGGCATGCAAGCTGATCCAGTCGGACAGGCTCTCGCTGGGGCAAGCCTCGGCATAGGTGTAGTTCGAGGCCCCCATCGCCGCGACGAACAGCTTCATGGCGCGCGCTTCGCCGGTGATGGGATCGAGGATGTCGATGGTATCGCCGGCGAAATCGACGAACACCTTCTCGCCGCCGATGTGGGTCTGACGCATGCTCGGCTGCGCACGCTTCTTCCAGGCCTCGAAAGTCGTGCAAAACCAGGTATAGCCAAAGCCGTTGGGATTGGCGGCGCGATACTCTTCCCACAACAGCAGGCGTGTCACGCTGCGACGACGCAGCTCCTTCTCGACATAAATCCAATCGGGGATCGGTCGCCGGTCGCTTTGCGACGCTGCCATCGGCGCCGGGAACAGCAGCAGATCCAGACCCTCGTCGTCGAGGCCCTCCGGCAGCGGCCAGCTCAGCCCGGCAAGGCGGGCACGCTGCACGTAACCATGCACGACCCCATTGCTCACCCCCAACATCTGCGCAATGACGCGCTCGGTCAGGCCCTGGTGCCGCAAACGTAGAACTTCTCTGATCCGGCGCATCGACAATCTCTGGGTAGGCATCGGGCTTCCTCATCGGTTGAATGAGGCATCCCGTAGCCCGGTTGAGTTGTCGGCCGAAGCATCCAGCACCCCCAAAGGTGCTCACGATCGCCTGAAATCGCTGCTCACGATCCTCTGAAATCGTTGCTCACGATCCCGCGAAATACTTGCTCACGATGCAGTGAAATCCGCGCTCACGATCCCGCGAAACGCGCACATTGACGTGTTCCGTATAGATTGCAGCTTGCCCGACACTTCCGGCCGGTAAGCGAGCCGCTACATTCGCATCGTCAAGCACGACGCGCACGCCAAACGGCGGAGACTCAATCTCTTTTGGCGTTACGGCGAGACCGGACGCCTGCACCTGGCCGATCGCTATCGCTTGCAGCACCGCGACGACTCTGCCCGAATAAACGTGCCCGGGCAGGAATTTGAATGCGACTTCGGCGAGTTGGCCTGGCCGGATATAGCGCGCGTCGATCTGGGCAATTTCGATGCCGATCGTCGTCTCCGACGTGTCGATGAAGGCCATGACCGGTGACAGCGGCAGCGCTGCGACTCGCGCGCCTTTGCGCAGCGCCAGATTGGTCACATAGCCGCCTGCGGGCGCACGAACGTCTCCCGTAGGGAACGGACTCTACTCAAAACGGGGGCGTTTAAGGGGAGCAGGTCGATCACGTAGCAGCGAACGAGGAA
>DASXEH010000066.1:0-11639 GCA_036490215.1 Magnetospirillaceae bacterium | reverse complement strand
GTGATGTTTGCCACCCACGGACTGATGGTAGGCAGTATCAACGGATTGTCCCAACCCGCTTTGGCTTTGTCCGCCCCCGACGTGCCCGGCAGCAGCGGCGACGGACTGTTGACGATGGACAAGGTGATGGGGCTCAAACTCGATGCCGATTGGGTGGTGTTATCCGCATGTAATACCGGCGGTGCGGGGGGACGCGGCGCTGAAGCCGTCTCGGGCCTAGGGCGTGCCTTCTTCTATGCCGGCGCGCGCTCCTTGTTAGTAACGAACTGGCCGGTCGACACGATCGCCGCGCGCCAATTGGTGACCGAGGTATTCCGTAATCAGCAGGCCAATCCATCCGCGGAGCGAAGCACCGATCTGCGCCGCGCCGAGTTGGCTTTAATCGACAGCGGCGCAAATCTGGACGAGGGAATTGCCACCTATGCTTATGCACATCCCAAATTCTGGGCGCCCTATAGTCTCGTCGGAGCGCCTTGACATATGGTTCGAAGCTTCGTCACCTTGGAAAAAAGCTCGATCGTTAGGTTATCGAAAAATACCTCCGGAGAAAATTGGCTGGCTTGGCCGCCAACACCGTTTCCGCGACGTCTCCGGGCGCCAAGGAATGCGACAAAGAGGCGACGATACGGGCTCTGTCGGCACTCGCGGTCGGGTCGTCGTCTCTCTTGTGATCTGATTGGTGGAACCGGGAAGACACCAACCAACAATCAGATTATCCATCGCGGAATCGACTCAGATGGTTTGGTCGTCCAAATCGGCCCCTAGAGAAAAACGCCCAATTTGCCCCTCAATGCGTCCCCAGTTCAGTCTCCGGGCCGTCGCGAATGCAAGAGAACCCCGGTAAATACAGGCTTTTCCGCCATCCGCATTCTGGTTGCCGTCTCTCGTCCCGTCTGGTTGGTGGGCCCGGCAGGACTTGAACCTGCAACCAGACCGTTATGAGCGGCCGGCTCTAACCAATTGAGCTACGGGCCCCACCAGGAGAAAGGATCAGCGGGAAGGGTCAAGGCTTTGCCACGATTCTTAGGCTGGCTCAAGTAATTACCTCGCCCCGTCAAGACGTGCCAATCGGCGGCTCGTCGGCCACAAAACGGGCGCGCGGGCGGATCAGGGTCTGATTGGCCTGTTGCTCCAGCGCATGGGCGATCCATCCCGATGTGCGACCGATGGCAAACAGCGCCAGTGCCGCACCCGGCGGCAGGCGCTGCCCCAACTCCACGCCCACCAAAGCCAGATCGATCGTGGGATGCTGGCCGGTTGCGTTGTGAATCGCCGTCGCCGCATCCCGTACCAGCGGAGCGGTACCGATATGAGGCAGCAGAGCTTCGGCCCGCGGATCGCCATCGGGATAGAGCGGATGGCCGAAGCCGGGAATCGGAACATCGCGCTTGATCAGGTCGCGCAACACCGCCTCGACGCCGCCCGAGCGGCTCATCGCCGCGATCATTTTGGCCGCGCGCAATGTCGCGCCGCCATGCCGGGGACCGCTTAGCGCCGCCAGCCCCGCCAGCAGCGACGCAGTCAGCGAAGCACCCGACGATGCCACCACCCGCACAGCGAAGGTGGAAACATTGAGTTCGTGATCGGCGCTGAGGATCAGCGCGCGGCGGATCGCATCGGCGGCTTTCGGCCTGTCCCACGCTTTCGCCAAAGCCCTATGCAGCGGCAGACGCGGATCGAGCGCGGTGCCGGCTGCCGCCGTCGCGATCATCAGGACCAGCCGCGCGGCAGTGTGGAACGGCGCCTTCCCATCGCGATCTGCGTCCAAGATCAGCGATAGCAGCGCCATCGCGCGATCGGTCGCCGGCCAGGATCTCACACGCGCGGCCATGCGCGTCCAACCGGATGCGCTACCAGGATCGAAATGTACGCCCTTGAACGGATCAGCACGGCCCGCATCCCAGAGGCGGCGGCACACCTGTTCGAAGCTCTGCGTCTCGGCCAGGGTGGTGGCATCGGCGCCGCGATAGGAGAGTCGCCCATTTTCGATCCGGGCGATCCGTGTCTCCAGGACCGGCAGGCCCCAGTCGAGCGCGGTGGCCGCGGCCGCGGCCGGGCGTCGCATGCGCGTCTTGCGCCGGGCCAGCATGGCGATATCGGCGGCTGCGTAAAGATGAGCACGCGGATCGTCGGGCTTGACCACCGAGCGGATCAACCCGCGGCTGACATAGGCATAGAGGGTGGCGCGGCTGATGCGCAGGCGCGCCGTCGCCTCCACCGCATCGATCAAACCGGCTGGCAGGGGGTCGGCGCGTGTCTGGGGCGTCAGGGCATCCATATGTTGATATATTGATTCAAGATTGACCATTCGGCAACCCCGCACCACCTTCGACCCGTAGCGTTGTGGTGTTGGAGGTTGCGATGGCGAGCGGATTGGATGGCGTAGTGGCGGCAGAGACGGTGCTCAGCCATGTGGATGGCGAGGCCGGCCGGCTGATCTTGCGCGGCCACGATCTCGAAACCTTGGCCGGTCACGCAGGCTTTGAAGATGTGGTGGCCGTGCTGTGGCAGGGCATTGTGCCCACCGACGATCTGCGCCACATGATCGCCGCGGCGCGGCAACGCGCCTTCGCCCGTTTCGCACCGATGCTGCCACACCTCAACGGACTAACAGCCACCGAAGCGATGCGTGCCCTGCTCGCGGCGTTACCCGATACCGATTTTGCGTCGGAACCCGCAGCCCTGCTCGGCGCAGCAGGGACAGCGGCGGCGCTGGCGATCCGCAGTGAACGCGGCGAAGCGCCGGTGACGCCTGACGCAGCTCTGCCGCATGCAGCCGATCTGCTGCGCATGATCCGCGGCACTGCGGGCGACGAGACCGAGATCGCGGGGCTCGACACCTATCTCGTCACCGTGATGGATCATGGGCTCAACGCCTCGACCTTTGCCGCCCGCGTGGTGGCGTCGACCGCTGCCGGCCTGCCCTCGTCGATCGTCGCGGGTCTGTGCGCGCTCAAGGGCCCGCTCCATGGCGGCGCGCCGGGTCCGGTGCTCGACATGCTCGATGCGATCGGCGCCGCCGACCATGCCGAGGCTTGGATCGGCGCGGCGCTCGATCGCGGCGAGCGGCTGATGGGCTTCGGCCATCGCATCTATCAGGTGCGCGATCCGCGTGCCGATGTGTTGAAGGCCGCCATCAGGCGGCTGCACCATCGCACTGACCGCATCCAACTCGCCGAGGCGGTCGAGGCTGCGGCGCTACGGGCGCTGCGGGCGCGCAAGACTCATCGACGGCTCGATACCAATGTCGAATACTACACCGCGGTTCTGCTGGAAGCGCTGGGCATTCCGCGTGAGGGCTTCACGCCGGTGTTCGGCGCGGCCCGCACCGCCGGCTGGATCGCCCATGCCCGCGAACAGGAACAGAGCGGCCGGTTGATCCGTCCGCTATCGCGCTATACCGGGCCGATGCCGACCGAAGCGGCGTAAGTCTCAGGGCGATGCAGGAGCCGGCGCAGGCGCGGCGGCCGGCACCGGGGCCGGCACCAGCTTGCCCGTCAGCAACTGGCGCAGCGTGGCAAGCGCAATCACGGCGATCACCAGCGAGGCGAGTCCGAGGAAATAAGGCGCGGAGGTCACCACTGGTCCCGTCGTGTCGCCGCGGTCGACCAAGCGGATGGCTAGCGTGGCCAGCGCACTTGCGCCGAAGGTGAAGGCCCAATAACCGGCGCCGAAAGGCTGCGCGCGCAACCACCGGATCAATCGGATCAGCACCAGCGCCTGCAATATCCCATAGCCGAGCATGGCATGGACCAGAGCATCGGGCGCGCCGACAGTACCGCTCAGATAAGCGATACCGCCGACGGTCGGCGGCGCCAGCATGATGCCGAGCGTGGGGCGCAAGGCCGGGATCATTTGCGGCATGGTGTAGAGACGGTGGATCAGGATCGACTCGATCGCGAGCCAGGAGAAGAACCCGATGCCGAAAACCACCTGCCCCCAATCGGGATAACCCAGCGCCGATAGATTGGTGGCCGCGACAAAGGCACCGGCCGCGGTCGGCAGAAGCAATACAGGGGTTGTGGTCGATGGGTCGCGGTCGCCCTGCCACAGCAATCCGGTACGCCAGACGCCGAAGCAGACGGTGAGTATGGCGCCGACCGCGAACACGATCACGGCGGCGATGCGCGAATAGGGCAACAGGGCGCCGCCCACCAGCATCGTCGACACGCCGCCCAGGCCGATAAAGCAGCACTGTATCGGATGCATCAGTTCGGCCTTCGCCGCCGCGCGCACGAAGACCCATTTGAGGATGTAGAGAACGGCAAGGATGATCCAGATGATGACCGCCGCGGCCATCAGTGCTTCGCTCACCCACACCGGCGTCTCCCACACGCGGTGCGCTGCGCGCCAGGCGCCGCCCAGCCCGCAGAGGCCGAGCACGATAGCGAAAAACGATGCCGGGACGATCGGCAGTTTGATAGCGCTCATGGAAATCCCCCAGCCATTGGCCCCACCCTTTGGCTGTATCCATGGTGACGCGTTACCGGTGGCGGCGCAACCTCACTTGCGTGCCACCAAAACGTAACCGAGCGGCAGATGTCCAGCGGTGCGCGCCGACAGGTTGCGCATCGCATTGAGATTGAGGAACATCCGGCACAGCGCCGCGTAGACCCCGCATAACCGCCCCAGATGCATCGCCATCAGCAGCTTGCCGCCGAGATCGGCGATCACCTCGGGCGCGCCGCCATAGGCTGTGAGCTGTGCGACGACAAAACCCGCATCGGTACAGAGCCGGCGCAGAGCGAATTCGGTGTAGCGGTGATAGTCGTACGGGTCTTCGTGAATCCAATAGAGGAACGGCACGCCGAGGATGAGATTGCCGCCGCTCTTTAAGACTCGATAGGTCTCGGCCACCAGCGCCGCCGGCCGATAGATGTGCTCCAGCACATCGGTCAGCAGCACCGTGTCGAAACTATCGCTGTCCAAAAACGGCAGACCGCGATTGAGGTCGGCTTCGTAATCCAGGAACGCGCTCTTGTGGAGCGTACCGGCCCAGTCGACGCAGACTGCTTCGTCGACGCGATCGCGATAGATGCCGTAATACGGCACATAGCCACAGCCGAGATCGAGCAGCCGGCCGGCGGCGTAATCCTCAATCGCTTTCTGGTAGTGACGGATCAAACATCCGGCCACCACGCGCGAGGCGGGGCTGACGCGCGACGGATCGGACGACGGCCGCCAGCCGCCGACACCAGATACGACCCGGGTTGGAACCCATTGCTCGACGTTCCGCACGGCACGACTCTCTCCAAACCGTGCTCAGATTTACGTGGCATCGAAGGCAAGATTGAGGCGGATTAGCGCCCAATATTTCGACTAATCGTCAATCACTTCTTCCGTTTCGATGGCGTGTTCCAGCATATCCTTGAGCTCTTTTATGGCCTCTCCCTTGCCAAGAGCCTTCGCCAAGCTACCGAGAATCGTGTTGATGACTCCCAGCAACTGTGAAAGCAGACGGACCATTCTCCGAATGAGCCCTATGCCGCCGACGTCTGCGTTTCTGGCCGCATCGGCGGCGTTCCTAAATCGCTGAGCAAAGAGCTGAAGAATGTTAAGTTTGGCACGCAGAGCCGACTTCGCTAATCCCACGCTTTCAAGATTCCTCGTCTCGACTCTGTCGATCGCGATGTTGACTCGATCAAATTCGGGCTCAGTCTCTCTCCAAAGAATCTCCAGTTGCTCACGCGTTCCAGCGATGAACCCGAGCCCAGGCGCTGTGTAGCCTGTTTCGTAGATCAAGTTTATGAGCAACACCCGCAGCTGCCGGATAAATTCGTGCAGCAGTACGCGATCCGTATTTTCCGGATCGTCGAATTCAAACCTAAAAGGCATGAATCCCCCTATTCCACCTGCTTTCGGTGGCGAATATCTATTTATACTAATACAATATAGGCGCGATCAGAAAGCACCTAAAATTTCTAAAATATAAACGAAATGAAATCGGCTTATTACAGACAGTATTATCGCAGGCGAGCCTTCGCAGCCGCGAGAACGCGGTCGGAGAGATCGGCATCGTCGACGCCGCGCGCGATGATGATCGCGCCGACCAGGGTGGACACCGCGGCCAATACGTCATCGTCGCTGACCGAACGTTTGCCGGCCTTCATCCGCGCGCCGATACGGGTGACGGCGCCCCGGAAATTCTCGGTGAAGGCGCGACGCACCGCTTTGCTCTGGCGCGGCATGTCGCTCGCCAGCGTGGCCACAGAACAGCCCCCGCCGGGATCGTCGCGATGATCGGCCGAGAGATACTGCGCCACATAGGCGGCCATGCTCGGCTTGTCGCGCATCTTGGTCGCAAAATTGGCGGAGGCCTGTTTCACCGCCTCGGCCATCAGCCCATCTTTCGAGCCGAAATGGCTATAAAGACTGCCATAGCTGAGCCCGGCGGCCTCGGTCAATTCATCGACGCCGATACCTGCCAAGCCGCGTTCGCGGAATAGCCGAGCCGCTTCGTTCAGAATTTTCTCGCGGTTGGCCGCCGCTTTTTCCTTCGACACTCTCATACCGCACTCCAGCCATGCGCCTGTCCGCCATCCTGACCGTTGACATTATTAATGGCAATCGTCACGAATATCAATAGTGGCGATCGTCATTAATAATTGCAGCGGAGAGATCAGCATGAGCGAGCCGGATAGCGACGGCATCGTCCTCTCAGGGTCCGGTTTCGATTTCGACGCCGCGGCTCCTGCCGCGGCCCCCGCGCGTCCGGCGCGCGCCACCACGCCCAATCAGGTGCTGGCGATCGTCTGCGTCGGCATGGTTCTGGCCAATATCGATCTCTTCATCGTCAATGTCGGCCTGCCCAACATCGCCCGCGATCTCGGCAGCCACAGTCTGGAAGACCTCTCCTGGGTGCTGAACGGCTATGCGATCACCTATGCGGCGCTGCTGGTGTTCTTCGGCCGCTGGGCCGAACGCCATCGCCGCGACCGCAGCTTCATGCTGGGCGTGGCCGTGTTCACCATCGCCTCGGCCGCCTGCTCGATTGCTGATTCCGTCGCGGCTCTTGTCGCCTATCGCGTGCTGCAAGCGGCGGGCGCGGCGTTGATGACGCCCACCTCGATCGGATTGCTGCTCGCCACCTTCCCACCCGAGCGGCGCGGACATGCCGTGCGCACCTGGACGGCCATCGGCGGACTGGCGGCGGCGCTGGGCCCTGTCGTCGGTGGCGCGCTTCTGGAATTCAGTTGGCGCTGGATCTTCCTTGTCAATGTGCCGATCGGCGCCGTTGCGCTGTTGATCGGCTGGTGGAAGCTGCCTGCCGTGCCGGGCCACGATGCACCGCGCCCGACTCTATGGCCGGCGATCCTGATCACCGGCGGCATCGCCGCGGTGACGCTGGCCATCGTCAAGGTCAACGATTGGGGTTGGACCGCGCCGGCCACCATCGCGAGTTTTGCCGGTGCCGCGATCTGCCTCGCGCTGTTCGTCGTCCACTGCCTGCGCGCCGAGAATCCCTTCGTCAATCCGGCGATGTTCAAGATCCGCCAATACACCGGCGCCGCGCTGGTGATGGCGCCCTATTCCGCCGCCTTCGGTGCAATGCTGCTCTCGACTGTGCTGTGGGAACAGACGGAATGGGGCTGGTCGGCCCTCAAGACCGGAGCGGCCATCGCCATCGGCCCGCTGCTGGTGCCGACCACATCGCTCTTGTTCGGCACCAAGCTGATCGTGCGCTTCGGCGCGGCACGGGTGATCGTGGCGGGCATCGCCTTCTTCGCCATCGGCATGATCGCCTGGGCGACGCTGCTCGGCACCGAGCCGAATCTTTTCGTCGCAATCCTGACGATGGCGCCGGTGGGCATCGGCGTCGGCCTCACCTTCCCCACCGTGATGGGCGTGGGCACTTCGGCTCTGCCCTCGTCGATGTTCGCCACCGGCTCAGGCGCGATCAACATGATCCGGCAGTCGGCCCTGGCGATCGGCGTCGCGATCTTCGTGGCGATGGTCGGCTCACCGGCCGATCCCATCGCGCGGATGAATGCCTATGACCGCGGCTGGTGGGTGATGGCCGGGATCATCGCGCTCGGGCTGATCCCGACCTTCGTGCTGATCAGGAAGAAGAGAGCGGCGTGACGCGGCGGAAAGCCCTTACGACGCCTTCTGCCGATAGGCGTAGTTCTTGTTCAGCCGTTCAAGCAGGTAGTCGCCGTAACAGAAGGGCGGATAGGCCGCTTTTTCGCCGCGCGCCGGAATCGCCGGCGGGCAGGAGATGATCGTGTCCATCGCCGCGTCGAAGAAGAATGGCGCGGAATAGCGGTCACGAGTGCCGATATTGCGCGCGCGATGCGGTACCGAGGGCAGGCGCCCGTTCGACCACCGCGTCAGCACATCGCCCACATTCATGACGAAGGTGCCGGGGATCGGCGGTGCAGCCACCCACGCGCCCTGGCCATTGCGCACTTCGAGCCCGCCGACACCGTCCTGCGCGAGCATGGTGATGAAGCCGTAATCCGTGTGCGGCGCGGCGCCGTGAAGATCGGGTTCGTCGGGCTGCGGCGGATAGTGGAGCAGGCGCAGGCCTTCGGTCGGCTCGACAAGATGCGGCGCGAAGAAATCGCGCGCCTCGCCGAGATATTCAGCCACCGCACCCGCCACGCTGCGCCCGAGCGCGGTCATGCGCGCCATATAGTCGGGCACCACCGCGCGGAACTCCGGCACATCATCATCGGGCCACTGATTCTCGCCCTGCAGCGGCGTGCCTTTCAGCCGCGCGGGAATGTGCTCATGCATGAAGATCAGCGATTCGCTCTGATTGGGCCGCGTGTTCTTGGCCACCGTCGAGGTGACGATGGTCGAACTGGCCATTTTGAGATAGCCACGATTATCGGCGTTGATGGCGATCTTCGCTTTGGTATCGAGCGGCAGCGCATGGAAGCGGCGCGACAGATCGAACAGCCGGTCGATCAAAGGCTGCGGCACACCATGGCCGGAGAGATAGGCAAAGCCGCTGGCCTCTAGCGCCGCCCCCAACGCGGCAACGGCCTGGGCGCGTGCCGCGGCGGACGCACCCGGCGCCAGCGCCGCAATATCCACCACACGAATTTCGGTGAAGTCGCCGGCCAGCGCGCGGGTCATAAGGGGCTCCCTGACGAATTGGAATGACGAGGAAAGCTTACTTTGGTGTGTCCACGGCAGGCAAGACAACCGATCTGGCAACGCCCAATATCTGATCACACACCGGCACGGCGACCACGGTCGATATCGCCGCCGCGTTGGCGAAGAAGATTAGTGAGATTGTGTCGAGCCGCCTCGGTGTCGCGCAGGCCGAGTGAAACGCGATAGGCCGCCTCGGCAGCGGCGAGCCGCCCAGCCTGGCGCAGCGCCACGCCGAGATTGAGATAGAGTTCGTCGAGGCCGAGATCGAGCGCGGCGGCATCCGCATAACGAGTGAAAGCCTCATCGATCCTGCCGTCCCCCAAAGCTTGATGACCGGCATCGCAGTGCGTTCGCGCGGCGCTGACGGCATCGGCCACAGGATCGTGCGGCTGGCGCCCGGGCTCGATGCGAACGGAATCGTAAAACGGCTTGGGCTCCAAGCCCGGCCCCAGTTCGAAAACATTGCAAAAGCGGCCGTCCTCCACAAATGGAACAAGGCGGCCGCCTTCGTTCTCGGACTCGAAGCGCCACGCAGTAAATCCGCGATCTGCGAAATTCTTCCGGAGCGTCGCAACCCGATCCGTACCGCCGGGTTCGCTATAGGTGTCGCCACGTTCCCAGATCACGGCCTTCACAACGCCGGAGGCCAAAAGTTGCGCCATACCGGCAACCACTTCGGGTTCGCCGCCCTCGACATCGATCTTGATCACCGCTTTGCGGCCCGCAAGATGCGGCCGCGCGCGCAAGAGGCCGTCGATCGAGACGACCGAGACATCACCTTCAGCAGCGATATTGATGCTGTGGCCCATGGTTGTGTTGGCCGTCAGCCTGCCGCGCCCTGCAGCCGCACCGGCGGCAGCCATCACCACCTCGATGGCATTGCCCAGATCGTTGCGGGCAATCCAGTCCCTGAGTTTCGCTACGTTGAATGCAGAAGGCTCGACAGCCAATACATTCACCTGGCCGGGCCAGCGGGTGGCAGCCTGAAGCGACATGATGCCCCAATGGGCACCGACATCGATGAACACGTCGCCGGGCGCCAAATGAGCATCGATCCAACAGCGCGATGCGAACTCGTAGCCAATGCCGCCGCGCTCGCGAGCGGCGAGAAATTCCGCGCCTTTATCGCGGAACATCAGATGCGGCACCGACATCGTGAATCGCGGGGTCTTATCGTCATTCAGGAATACCGATGCGAAGCCGCATTCGCCGTCCAGCCCAAAAGCGGGCCGCGACCGCGCATCTTGTTCCAGTCCTGCCGCAACGGCTTCGATCACCGGGCGCCAATCACGGCCGCGGGCCTGCCGGAACACATGGATGTTGGATAGGGTTGGGGTTCCATCGCGCCCGACGATGCCCGCGGCATCGGCAGCGGGCGGCAGCAAGATCCAGACGGGCCTGCCCAGTTTGGCGGCGCGCATAGCCAAACCCGCATCGGCACTTATGATCAGATCGAGTTGGGTAAGCACCGCCGCTGTCGCGGCGTCGCCCGTCATCTGCGATGACAGATCGCGGATGAGGGCGGGATGGGCATGATCCGCGAGATCGGCCGCGCGCGGCCCCTTTTGCAGCGAAAAAACTGCGACGCCCGCCACTCCCGTGATCGGGAGCACCGCCTGGAAATCAATCGCAGTCCCCTCAATCGTCGGGCCGGCCCAAGCCAGACCGATACGCAAGCGCGTGCCGATCGGCATGATCAACGATTGAACGGGGGCCGCTAAGTTAGGGCCGGTAGCACCCGGCCCGGTCGTGCGCCGCAGAAACCTTTGCAAGAGGCCTGCTAGCGCCACGGCGAGTCAGAGTCTGCGGTGCAGAAGAAAAAGACTGCCAGCCGGCGGACGACGGCGGGAGTCACGTTACATCAAGTATCCAGGAAGCTCCGCAGCTTCCGTGAGCGGCTCGGGTGCTTCAGCTTGCGCAGCGCCTTCGCTTCGATCTGGCGGATACGTTCGCGCGTCACCGAGAATTGCTGGCCGACTTCTTCCAGCGTGTGGTCGGTGTTCATGCCGATGCCGAAGCGCATGCGCAGCACGCGCTCTTCGCGCGGCGTGAGGCTGGCGAGCACACGCGTGGTGGTCTCGCGCAGGTTGGCCTGGATCGCCGCGTCGAGCGGCAGCACCGCGTTCTTGTCTTCGATGAAATCGCCGAGATGCGAATCCTCTTCGTCGCCGATCGGCGTCTCGAGGCTGATCGGTTCCTTGGCGATCTTGAGCACCTTGCGCACCTTCTCGAGCGGCATCGAGAGTTTCTCGGCCAGTTCTTCCGGCGTCGGCTCGCGGCCGATCTCGTGCAGCATCTGGCGGCTGGTGCGCACCAGCTTGTTGATCGTCTCGATCATGTGCACCGGAATACGGATGGTGCGCGCCTGATCGGCGATCGAGCGGGTGATCGCCTGACGAATCCACCAGGTCGCATAGGTCGAGAACTTGTAGCCGCGGCGGTATTCGAACTTATCGACCGCCTTCATCAGGCCGATATTGCCTTCCTGAATCAGGTCGAGGAACTGCAGGCCGCGATTGGTGTACTTCTTGGCG
>DASXEH010000052.1:0-1716 GCA_036490215.1 Magnetospirillaceae bacterium | reverse complement strand
AGGGCTTTTTCGGCGAGCATCTCCTGCTTCCAATTCAGCAAGGCTCGCGCGGCCCGAACTTGTCGGCCGGTGATCATTCATGATCACCTCCGACAGACGATCTGCGCGCACCAGAAATACGACTATAATAGTCGCTTTATGTCGCTGCAACCGCCCTATGAGCGCCGAAACGCCGATCCGCAAGGGTCGGCGGCGCTCAGCGAGTCGAGCAATTCGTGGACCAGCTTTTGTGTGCGCACGACGATCCGGCGGACGCAAGAACGGGGTCGGCGGCCCGCAAATTGCCTGGGGCGGTCTGAAGGATTTGGTGCAAAAGCCCCGCCCGGTAATCGGGCGGGGCATTGCAGACGGGCCGGCTCAGTCGCCGTTGCGCTTGCTGGGGCGCGACCAGATGAGGGTGTAGCCTTCGCCTTCTTCATCGTCGAAGAGGTTGGCGAAGATCGGCGCGTTGAAGCTCGGATCGTCGAGCTTGAGCGAGAGATAGTCGCGGCCCTCGTTGGAGCGCTTCGACCAGGCGGCGCCAATCTCGGCCCGGCCCACATAGACCCGGTGGCTGGGGGCGTTGTCGTTGGAACGGTTGGTCTCGGGCACGATGCGCACGCCCTTGGTCTGGAGGCTGAGGGTGACGATCTCGCCTTGAAAATCGCTGCCGACCTTCTTGAAAGAACCGATGTTAGCCATGTCACTTCTCCTTGCTGTTTTCGAGCCCGCGACCACCGCGGCCTCGATGGCGATCGACGGGCCGGGGACGATCGACGACGCACCCGCTCGCGGGCCGGAGCGCAGCGGAGGATGACGGCGGTGAGACTTTCTTGCCTCGCGAGGAATGGGCTTTAGCCCAGGGGAAGAAAGTCTAGCCGACGGCGTTGCGGCTCAGGCGATCGAGGCGCAGCCGGTCTTCGGCCAGATCAGGCCATCACGAGGCCAGGTGCGTCCGTGCTTGAACAGCATCCTCGGGAGAAGACGTGGCGGATGTCGATTGTCCTGCACAAGATGTCGGTGCGATCAAGAGTAGAGAAAGAAGCCATGGCGTAGGAAAAGGCGGGATCGTTTGCCGCGCGACTGCCGCACTGCGGCGCTCCGCCCGATGGATCATGGGCCGCTAGAGATCGCTCCCACACTGGCGAAGCGCGATTGCGACGTGGGCCGCATGCTCCGTGACTTGAGCCGCGATCGTGCCGCGCGTGATCGTCAAAGCAACCTCGATCGACGATGAGGACGATGCTTATCTCTCGCGCGTCGCGGCCGTCAGAAGCGGCTGAGGCTCGTTCTGCGGCGCTCCGCCTGGCCGCAGCGGCAGGGGCTCGGCGAAAACCGTCATCCGCGCCCATGCCGTACCGCCGATGATGATCGCGCCGATCCCGGCGAAGATCTCGCGCCAGATAAGCGATGGGACGCCGATCTGCGAGAGTCCGAGCACCGCGTGATAGCCGGCGATCGCCGCCAGAATTGCGAAGGCGGCCGCGATGGCGGCGCGCAGAGGCAGCGGGCGAACGACCGCGAAGGCGATCTGGCCGAGGCCGAGGGTGAGAGCGCCGGCGACAATGCCGACAAGCAGCGCACCGATGACGCCGGCGCCGCCATGGAACGCCGCCATCCCTGCCGTCAGTCCAACGAAGAACGGCAAGGCGTAGACGGCGAGCGTGAAGATCAGCCAGCAGAACAGGCCGATCCCGAACATGCTGAGGATGAGTCCGATGACAAGCATGGTGGCAC
>DASXEH010000029.1:0-89116 GCA_036490215.1 Magnetospirillaceae bacterium | reverse complement strand
AAGCTGAAATCGGACTACTCGCCCGCCGGCGATCAGCCGCAGGCGATCACCGAGATCACCGCGGCCATCGAGGCAGCCGACCGGGACCAGGTGCTTCTGGGTGTCACCGGTTCGGGCAAGACCTTCACCATGGCCCATGTGATCGCCAAGACCGGGCGTCCGGCCTTGGTGCTGGCGCCGAACAAGACCCTGGCCGCGCAGCTCTACGCCGAGATGAAGGGGTTCTTCCCCGACAACGCGGTCGAGTACTTCGTCTCCTATTACGACTACTACCAACCCGAAGCCTATATCCCGCGCACGGACACCTATATCGAGAAGGACTCGATGGTGAACGAGCAGATCGACCGCATGCGCCACGCGGCCACGCGCGCGCTGCTCGAACGGCGCGACGTGATTATCGTGGCTTCGGTCTCCTGTATCTACGGTATCGGTTCGGTCGAGAACTACGCCGATATGACGATTTCGATCGCGACTGGCCAGCAGATCGATCAGCGCGAACTGCTCAAGCAACTGGTCGCGCTGCAATACATGCGCAACGATACCGCGTTCCAGCGCGGCAGTTTCCGCGTGCGCGGCGACAATATCGAGATCTTCCCCGTCCACTACGAAGACCGCGCCTGGCGCGTCAGTCTGTTCGGCGACGAGGTCGAATCGATCGCCGAATTCGATCCGCTGACCGGCGAGCGTACCTGCGGGCTCACGGATATCACCGTGTTCCCGTCGAGCCACTATGTGACGCCACGGCCGACGATCACCGGTGCGATCAAAGGCATCAAGGACGAGCTGCGCCAGCGGCTCGACTGGTTCCTGGCCAATGGCAAACTGCTCGAAGCCCAGCGGCTTGAGGAGCGCACGCGCTTCGATCTCGAGATGCTCGAGACGGTCGGTCACTGCAAATCGATCGAGAACTATTCGCGCTATTTGACGGGCCGCGCGCCGGGCGAGCCGCCGCCGACTCTGTTCGAATATTTGCCACAGGATGCGCTGGTGTTTCTCGACGAATCCCACGTCACGGTGCCGCAGATCGGCGGCATGTTCCGTGGCGACTTCGCGCGCAAGAGCACCTTGGCTGAATTCGGTTTCCGTCTGCCGTCCTGTGTCGACAACCGGCCGCTCAAATTCGAGGAGTGGGACACGATGCGCGGCCAGACCGTGTTCGTGTCGGCCACGCCGGGGCCTTGGGAGATGGAGCGGAGTGGGGGAGTCTTCGTCGAGCAGGTGATCCGCCCGACGGGCCTGATCGACCCGGTCTGTATCATCCGCCCGACCGAGCATCAGGTGGACGATCTCTTGGCCGAAGTGCGCACCGTCGCGGCCAAAGGCCAACGTGTGCTTGTGACCGTGCTGACCAAGCGCATGGCCGAGGACCTGACCGAATACCTATTCGAGCATGGCGTCCGCGTCCGCTATCTACACTCTGACATCGAGACTTTGGAGCGTATCGAGATCGTGCGCGACCTGCGACTCGGCGTGTTCGATGTGCTGATCGGCATCAACCTGCTGCGCGAAGGTCTCGATATTCCTGAATGCGCGCTGGTGGCGATCCTGGATGCCGATAAGGAAGGCTTTCTGCGTTCCAAGACATCGCTGGTCCAGACGATCGGCCGCGCCGCGCGCAACATCGACGGCCGTGTGATGCTCTATGCCGATACGATGACGGCGTCGCTCACCTATGCAATCGGCGAGACCAACCGCCGGCGCGAGAAGCAGCAGGCCTATAACGCCACCAATGGGATCACGCCGGAGTCGGTGCGGCACCATATCAACGACGCGATCCAGAGCGTCTATGAACAGGATTACATGCAGGTCGGCCTGGGCGAATCCGACGAGACGACAATGATCGGCCACAATGTTCAGGCCTATGTCGCCGAGCTTGAAAAACGGATGAAGGCGGCCGCCGCCGATCTCGAATTCGAAGAAGCGGCGCGGCTGCGCGACGAGTTGCGGCGCCTGGAAATGCGCGAATTGGAAGTGCCGACCGGGCGTCCGGCGGCGACCAATTTTAATTCGGCGGCCGGCATGGCGAATCGCGAAGCGGCGCAAAAATCACCGTCGCCGGCCCAGAAGAAAAACCGGGCCAGGTCGCGCCGCCGTTAATCTACCGCCCTGGGAAATCTGGGTTTTCCGGCAGAATAGGGCGGTTCTGCGACATTTTTCGACACACTCCGCAACGTCCCGGCATCTCACGGTTGTGCTGCTGTCACCGCACACCCGTAGGTTTGTCTCCAGCGATTAACGAGGACACCGGCAGATCAGGCAGCGCTTATCGGAGCCGCCGCCGACAGCCCGGACAGAGGAGTGAAAACCATGGCTCGTGATGACCGTTCGATGCTGGATCAACTGGAAGACCTCGTCCTGGAGGACGACATTCCGGAATTCGAGATGAACAAGCCGCATAGCGGCGCGGCGTCTCGCTACTTCGTCGCAGACCATCACTCGGTCCAGACGATCCATCAGATGAAGGATTTGATGCGCGCGACTGCCGACCTGCTGGAAATGGAAGCGGCCCGCCTGCGTCACGAACTCGATCTACTCGATATGACCGCCGACCATTCGACACTGCACTGAGTACCGTTGCCGAGCATCGTACCGTTCGATATCACCCGCGGGTCCCCTCCCTCCCCCAGAAACCCGCGGATTAACAGGGGAACGGGACTATTCTCCCTTCCCGTTCCCCTGTCCCCTTTCTAACTGCCGCCACTTTTCGACATTCTTGTTGTGCTGGGCCAGGGTCTTCGCGAAAGCGTGGCCGCCGGAGCCATCGGCGACGAAATACAGATCGTCGCTCGAGAGCGGGTGCAGCACCGCTTCGATCGCCGCACGCCCCGGATTGCAGATGGGGCCGGGAGGCAGGCCGTCATTGAGATAGGTGTTGTAGGGGCTGTTGATCCCAAGATCGGCGCGGGTAATTGGACGATCCAAAACGCCGAGTCCCTGACTGACGGCGTAAATCACGGTTGGGTCCGATTCGAGCTTCATATGCAGACGCAGCCGGTTCTCGAACACCGCGGCCACATGAGGGCGTTCGGTGGCGACGCCTGTCTCGCGCTCGACGACAGAGGCTAGGATCAGCGCCTGCTTCTTGTCGGTCAGCGGAATATCGGTGGCACGCTCGGACCAGAGTTTGTCGAGCGCCTGGGTAGCGGCGACGGTCATGCGGCCAAGCAGCGCGTCGCGCGGGTCGTCATACACGTAGAAATAAGTCTGCGGCAGGATGCTGCCTTCAGCGGGCTGCTGCAGCAGCCCGCCACGCAGTTCCGGGGTTTGATTGATCAGGGATAGGACCTGCTTGATCGTCAGGCCCTCGGGAATCGTCAGCTTATGTTCGAGAACCTGACCGCGATGCATCAGGTCGACGATGCTGGCGATGCTGGCATGGGCCGGAAATCCGTATTCGCCGGCTTGAAGCTGCGGATTACCGTTGAGGGCCAGTTCTGCGACGAACAGCCAGGGCGAGCGAATCGCGCCGGCATCCGAGAGCTGTTTGGCGATCTGCTGAAGGCCAGATCCCTTGGCGATGATCGTCGTGACGGGCGAGGGGGTTGGGCCCGACGCCGTGTAGTCGAACTTCAACCATTGCAGTAGGCCATAACCGCCGATCCCAATCAGGATCAGGACGATGACCAGGACCAGCAACCGCTTCATCAGGAGATCAGACGGCCCCGAAGATCAGCGAGGCGTTGGTGCCGCCGAAGCCGAACGAGTTCGACAGCGCATAGCGGACCTTGCGCTCCTTGGCATGGTGCGGCACCAAGTCGATATCGCAGCCTTCATCAGGCGTGTCGAGATTGAGCGTCGGCGGCACAATCCCGGTCCTGAGCGCCATGATCGAAAAGATCGCCTCAACGCTGCCGGCCGCACCGAGCAAGTGCCCGATCGCCGACTTGGTCGACGACATCGACAGCTTATAGGCATGGTCGCCGAACAGGTTCTTGACCGCACCGAGTTCGATGACGTCGGCCATGGTCGACGTGCCGTGCGCGTTGATGTAGTCGATGTCTTCGAGCGTTATCCCAGCCCGATTGATGGCGGCGCGCATCGAGCGAAAGGCGCCATTGCCGTCGGGGCTGGGGGCGGTGACGTGATAGGCGTCGCCCGACATCCCATAGCCGAGGATCTCGGCATAGATCTTGGCGCCGCGTTTCTTCGCGTGTTCGTATTCTTCGAGCACGACGACACCGGAACCTTCGCCCATGACGAAACCATCGCGGTTCTTGTCCCACGGGCGTGAGGCCTTCTCAGGCGTGTCGTTGAATTCGGTCGAGAGCGCGCGGGCGGCCGCGAAACCGGCCAAGCCCAGGCGGCACACGGCGGCTTCGGTCCCGCCAGCAACCATGACGTCGGCATCGTCGAGCATGATCAGACGCGATGCATCGCCGATGGCATGTGCGCCGGTCGAACAGGCCGTCACGACCGAATGGTTGGGTCCCTTGAAGCCATAGCGGATCTGGACATGGCCCGAGGCCAGGTTGATCAGCGCGGCGGGAATGAAGAAGGGGGAGATACGGCGCGGGCCTTCTTCCTTAAGCGTGATCGCGCCATCGGCAATCGCGGGCAGACCGCCGATGCCGGAACCGATCATGACGCCGGTGCGTTCACGCGATTCTTCATCTTGGGGCGCCCAGCCGGCATCGGCCACCGCTTCCGCCGCGGCGCCAAGCGCATAGACGATAAAATCGTCCATGCGCCGGCGATCCTTCGAGGAGACGACCGAATCGACGTCGAAGTAATGCGGCTCGGCCGTACCGCGCGGCACTTGCCCCGCGATCTTGGCCGGCAGATCCGAAACGTCGAAGCTCTGAATGGCGCGAATACCCGATTCGCCCGCAATCAGACGCTCCCAGTTGGCCTTAAGACCGGCCCCCAAAGGGGTGACCAGGCCGACACCGGTGACTACAACGCGTCTCATCGGTACACCGTGTGATCGTTACGATACCGCTGCGCCAAAGCGCCAGCCGCGCCCAATGATCACGTATGCGACTTGATGTAGTCGATGGCGTCTTTCACGGTGATGATCTTCTCGGCGGCATCGTCGGGAATCTCGCAAGAGAATTCCTCTTCGAAGGCCATGACCAACTCGACCGTGTCGAGGCTGTCCGCGCCCAAATCGTCGATGAAGCTGGCGGTCTCAGTGACCTTGGACTCCTCGACGCCCAGGTGCTCGACGACAATCTTTTTGACTCGTTCGGCAACATCAGACATCGCGACAACCCCTCAGTGATTTCTGTTTTCAAAAGAAGAACTTAGGACAGGTAAACGGTCGAGGCCGTACCTATTTGTCCATTGGATGCCGTCTCGTAGCATAGTTTCTTGGCGTTGACCAGTACGGGCGAAAATCCAATTAAATCATAGCCATACCGCCATTAACGTGCAGCGTTTGCCCTGTCACATAGGCGGCTTCGGTGCTGGCGAGATAGACCGTCGCCGAGGCGATTTCGGCGGCCTCGCCCATCCGCCCGACCGGGATTCCGCCGAGCAGGCGCTCCTTTTGTTCCGCAGCCAGAACATCGGTCATCGCGGAGACGATGAAGCCGGGCGCGACGCAGTTCACGGTGATGCCGCGCGAGGCAACTTCCTGGGCCAGGGCCTTGCTCATACCGATCAACCCGGCCTTGGCGGCAGCGTAATTGGCTTGGCCCGGATTGCCGGTCACGCCGACGATCGAGGTGATATTGATGATCCGGCCCCAGCGCCGCTTCATCATGCCGCGCAGCGAGGCCCGGCAGAGGCGGAAGGCGGCCGACAGGTCGACGTCGATGACCTTCTGCCAGTCCTCGTCCTTCATGCGCATGGCCAAACCGTCTTTGGTCAGGCCGGCATTGTTGACCAGAATATCGACCGCACCCAGCACGCCCTCGGCCGCACCGATCAATCCATCGACCGCGGCGGAGTCGGAGAGGTCGCACGGTACGACGAAAGCGCGATCGCCGAGCGTACCGGCCAGGGCATCGAGCGCATCTTTGCGGGTGCCGGACAGCGCGACCTTGGCGCCCTGGGCATGCAGCGCGGTAGCGATGGCGCCGCCGATGGCGCCCGAAGCGCCGGTGACCAGCGCGGCTTTACCGGTGAGATCGAACATGGCGGTTTCCTCGATCCGTCTTCAGCTTTTCAGGAACGTTTCGATATCGGCGGGCAGGCCAACCGAAACGGCTGCAATTTCTTTGTCGATGCGCTTGGCGAGACCGGCCAGCACCTTGCCCGCGCCGAATTCGGCCATCTTGTCGACACCGCGGTTCTTCATGCCGATCACCGACTCGCGCCAGCGCACGGTGCCGGTCACCTGTTCGACCAGCAGGCCGCGGATTTCGATCGGATCGGCCACCGGCTCGGCAGTCACATTGGCGATAACGGGAACCATCGGCGCGCGTAACGCTACCTGTTGAAGCGCGCTGGCCATCGCATCAGCGGCGGGTTGCATCAACGCACAATGGAAGGGCGCGGAGACGGGCAGCATGATCGAACGCTTGAAGCCGCGTTCGGCGGCAATCGCGATGGCTTTCTCGACGGCCGCTTTGTGGCCGCTGATCACCACTTGGCCCGGCGCGTTGTCATTAGCGGCAGCGCAGACCAGCTTCTCGCCGGTCGCGTCGTCGGCGCTCGATGCCTCCGACGCTATCTCGCGCGCCTGATCGATCTCGATGCCGAGCAGGGCGGCCATGGCGCCGACACCCACTGGCACGGCCTTCTGCATCGCCTGGCCCCGCAGCTTGAGGAGCCGAGCCGTGTCGGCCACCGTCAGGCTGCCCGCCGCACACAGCGCCGAGTATTCACCCAGTGAATGGCCAGCCACGAAAGCAGCGCGCTCGGCCAGCTTCCAACCGGCTTCAGCTTCCAGGGTACGCAGCACGGCCATCGATACGGACATTAGCGCCGGCTGGGCGTTCTCAGTCAGCGTGAGATCGCCCTCGGGGCCTTCCCACATCAGGCGTGTCAGATTCTGACGCAGCGCCTCGTCGACTTCCTCGAACAGCAGGCGCGCGGCCGGAAAGGCTTGGGCGAGGTCGCGGCCCATGCCGACGGCCTGCGATCCTTGCCCCGGAAATACAATAGCTAGCGACATTCGTTCCCCGACACCCGCGAAAGGTTGTAAGGAATAGCCAAGGCGGGGCTGGAGTCAAGCGGCCCGGGGTGGCTTGCCTCGGCCGGCGATTGCCTTCATCCTGCGCGCCTTGCCGCCGCTCATATAATCGCCGCGCCCGGATACCAAGGAGACGCGCCTTTGATCCCACGCTATAGCCGGCCCGAAATGGTCCATGTCTGGGCCCCGGAAACCCGCTTTCGCATCTGGTTCGAGATCGAGGCCTATGCCTGCGACGCCCAGGCGAAGCTGGGCATAATTCCCGAAGACGCGGCCAAGGCCATCTGGGCGAGGGGCGACAAACCCTATACCCGGGACCGGGTTGCGCGGATCGACGAGATCGAGAAGACGACACGCCATGACGTGATCGCCTTCACCACTGAACTTGCCGAACAGATTGGCCCTGAGGCGCGGTTCGTTCATCTCGGCATGACGTCATCGGACGTGCTCGACACCTGCCTGGCCGTGCAGTTGACGCGCGCCGCCGATCTGCTGTTGGGCGATATCGAAGCCTTGCTGCGTGCGCTGGAGCGCCGCGCCTTTGAAACCAAAGACCTCGTGGTCATGGGCCGCAGCCATGGCATCCATGCCGAGCCGGTGACGATGGGTCTGAAATTCGCCGGCTTCCACGCTGAGTTTCAGCGCAATCGCGAGCGCCTGATTGCCGCGCGCAAGGACATCGCTACTTGTGCGATCTCGGGCGCCATGGGTACTTTCGCTCATATCAGCCCAGATGTCGAAAAGCATGTCGCCGAGAAACTCGGTCTATCGCCTGAGCCGCTTTCGACCCAGGTGATTCCGCGCGACCGCCACGCGCAGTTCTTCACGACGCTGGCCGTGATCGCCAGTTCGATCGAACGCGCGGCCGTTGAGTTCCGCCATCTGCAGCGCACCGAAGTGGGCGAGGCTGAGGAATATTTCTCGCCCGGCCAGAAGGGCAGCTCGGCGATGCCGCACAAGCGCAACCCGGTGCTGTCGGAAAATCTCACCGGCCTCGCGCGCATGGTCCGCGCTTACGCGATCCCGGCACTGGAAGACGTGGCGCTGTGGCATGAGCGCGATATCAGCCATTCCTCGGTCGAGCGCATGATCGGCCCTGATGCGACCGTCACACTCGACTTCGCACTCTATCGCCTGACCGATTTGATCGAACGTCTGGTGATCCATCCCGACGCGATCAAGCGCAACATGGACCGTGTGGGTGGTCTGATCTTCAGCGGACAGGTTCTCGTCGAACTGGCGCAACTGGGCATGAGTCGTGAAGAGGCCTATGCGGCGGTTCAGCGCAATGCGATGGCGGTGATTGAGCAGGGCGGGAATTTCGGCGAGCGGCTGAAGGCCGACAAGGACGTGACCGCGAAACTGAAGCCCGCCGAGATCGATGCGTTGCTCGACCACAAGCGGCATACGCGCCATGTCGACACGATCTTCAAGCGAGTGTTCGGCCGCGCATGAGCGATGCTGAATTCGACCGTGCGGTCGAACTGCATCGCGCCGGGCGGCTCGATGAGGCTGAGGTCGTCTATCAGCAGATCCTGAACAAGCGGCCCACACACTTCGATGCGCGGCATCTTATGGGTGTCATCGCCTCGCAGCGCGGCGACTACGACATGGCGGCTAACCTTATCGAGTTGGCACTCGAGCTCAACGACAAGCAGCCCGGCGCCTTCGTCAATCTCGGCAATGCCTTGATGGGTGCAGGCAGGGCGGAAGAGGCGGAGGAGGCGTATCGCCGCGCCCTTAAACTGGACCGGCGTATTCCTGAAGCGCTGTTCGGTCTCGGTAACGCGCTGCGTGCGACAAAGCCAAATGAAGCGACCGACGCCTATAGAAAGGCGGTTCAGCAGCGTTCCAATTTCGTTGAGGCGATGGCCAATCTCGCAGCGCTATTGCCACGTGAGCGCGCGCAAGAAGCGTTGGACCTTTGGCTCAAGGCGTCCAAGCTGCGTCCGGCATCGATCAATCTCTACATCGGCGCGGCGAAAGCGTTGGCCGTGCTCGATCGCGCCGATGAGGCCTCCGCTATACTCAATGGCCTCACGCAGGTCCCCTCGGCCACGTTGGACGACCTGTTCGATGCCGGCAACGCGCTGGCGGAGATGCGCCGTTACGACGACGCGGCCGCGCTCTATCGTGAAATCCTGCGGCGCGATCCGAGTCTGTTCGCAGCGCTGAACAATCTCGGCAATATGCTGCGCGAGCTGAACCGGCTCGACGAGGCCGAGGCTGCCTATCGCCGCGCCATGAGCGAAGCGCCGAATGATGCATCGATCGTCAGCAACCATGCACTCATCCTGAAAGATATGGGGCAGCTGGTCCAAGCCGAGGCTGAATGCCGCCGTTCGCTCGCGATCCAAGAGACGGCAGTCGGCCATGGCAATCTCGGCCTGATCTTGATGGGGCGTGGGCAGGTCCAAGGTGCTTTGGACGAGTTCAACGCCGCCGAGAAACTGGCGCCGGGCGACCCCGATATCGTGTTCAGCCAAGGATACGCAGCGCTGTATCTCGGCCGGCTCGGAGAAGGATGGCCGAAATTTGAAGCGCGCTGGGCGATGCAGCGTATGCGCGAGCGCCGTCGCGATTTCATGCAACCGCAATGGCGCGGCGAAGCTTTCGACGGCAAGACGATCCTGGTCCATGCGGAGCAGGGATTCGGCGACACGTTCCAGTTTGTCCGCTATGCACCGCTCTTGGCGGAACGCGGCGCGCGCGTGATCCTCGAATGCCAGCCTGCGGCCGCGCGCCTGATGGTGGGTGTCGAGGGTATTTCCGCTGTCGTGCCGCGGGGCCAGCCACTACCCGAATTCGATCTCCACTGTCCCTTGATGAGCCTGCCGCTTGCCTTCGATACGACGCTCGAAACCATTCCGGCCGAAATTCCCTATATCCGCGCGCCCGAGCCAACGGTGGCGCAGTGGAATGACGTCATTGATGGCTTGGCCAGGCCGCGGATCGGTTTGGTCTGGGCCGGCGATGCGCGGCACTACGACGTGGAATGCAACGCAACCGATCGCCGCCGAAGCCTCACGCTCGACGCCTATGGGGCGCTTCTTGAGATTCCGGGCGTGAATTTCCTGAGTCTTCAGGTCGGCCCTGCCGCCGAGCAGGCGCGGGCCTATTCCACGCTGATTGATCACACGGCGCGGATCAAAGATTTCTCCGATACGGCTGGGTTGATCACGCATCTTGATCTCGTGATCAGCGTCGATACCGCTGTAGCCCATTTGGCTGCCGCGATGGGTAAGCCAGTCTGGCTTCTGTCGCGGTTCGACAATTGCTGGCGCTGGATGGGTGAGCGCGAGGATAGTCCCTGGTATCTGGGAATGCGGCTCTATCGACAGACCGAGCCGTATACCTGGGGTCCGATCTTGCAGCGCCTTGCGACCGATTTGCGCCGCTGGGTTTCCGATAGCAATCGCTGAAGCAGCGACAAGAGTCCGCAACGGGGCTATTCCCGGGGCGAAGCAATATCGAGGCCCCAATGAGTCCCGAAGACCAAAGCCCGTTCCCGTCCGCGCGCGAAGACAAAGAGCGCGCAGCACCCAAGGAAAATGCGCAGTCGCTTTCGCCGACCTACAAGCTGGCTTTCGCCGATCCTGACTTTCTCGTGCGTGAGGACTTGCGCCCGGTTCGCCTGCAACTCGAATTGCTGAAGCCCGATCTGCTTTTGCGCGAACAGGGCGTGCGTTCAACCATCGCCGTGTTCGGCAGCGCCCGCATTCTCGATCACGAGACCGCGCAGAAAGCGCTGGATGAGGTCGAAGCGGCAGCTCATGCCAATCCACGCGATGCCGCACTTTCCAAGCAACTTGGCCGCGCGCGCCGCATGCTGGCCAATGCGCGTTACTATGAAGAAGCGCGGCGGTTGGCCGAACTTGTTTCTTCGACCTGCGTCGGCCCCGAGGTCTGTGACTTCGTGGTGCTGACTGGCGGAGGTCCAGGAATCATGGAAGCCGCGAATCGCGGCGCGAGTGAAGCTGGCGCGAAGTCGATCGGTCTCAACATCGTGCTGCCGCATGAGCAAGCGCCGAATCCCTACATCACGCCCGAACTCTGCTTCCGCTTTCACTACTTCGCGATCCGCAAGATGCACTTCCTGCAGCGGGCGAAGGCGCTGATCTTCTTCCCCGGCGGCTTCGGCACGATGGACGAGATGTTCGAGGCCGCGACCCTGATGCAGACCGGCAAGATCGAGCGCATCCCGTTCATTCTCTTCGGGCGCGAATTCTGGAATCAGGCGATCAATCTGCCGCTTCTGGTTGAAGACGGTTTGGTTTCGGAGAGCGATCCCGATCTCTTCCAATATGTCGAAACCGCCGATGAAGCTTGGGCGATCATCGCCGACTATTGGAAAGTGAAGGACGGCAAGCCGGCCTGAGTCAGCAGCCTTTCCAATTCGGCGGACGCTTCTGCAGGAAGGCGTCGATGCCTTCGGCGGCGTCTTGCGCCAGCATGTTGGTTGTCATCACCTGCGACGTGTAGGCATAGGCATCGTCGAGCGTCATTTCGGCCTGACGATAGAAGGCTTCCTTGCCGATCTTCAGCACGAGGGGCGATTTCGACGCGATCTGGCCGGCCAATGCGGCGACTTCCGCGTCGAGGCGATCCGGCGCGACCGCGCGGTTGATCATGCCGATTCGCACCGCATCTTCGGCACCGATCAAATCACCGGTCAGCAACATCTCCATCGAGGCCTTGCGGCCGACAGCACGGCTGAGCGCCACCATCGGCGTCGAGCAGAACAGGCCGATATTGACGCCCGGCGTCGCGAACTTGGCCTCGGTCGACGCGATGGCGAGATCGCAACTGGCAACGAGTTGGCAACCGGCGGCGGTGGCCACGCCATGGACTCGCGCGATGACGGGCTTCGGCAAACGCACAATGGTGGTCATCAATTCCGAGCAGCGTGCGAAGACGGCCTCATAGGCTTCACGGCGCGGATCGGCGCGCATCTCTTTGAGATCGTGCCCAGCGCAAAAGGCCGGTCTGGCACCGGCCAACACCACGACATGGATCGACGGATCGTTGGCCACGTCTTTCAACGCGGCGATCAACGCACCCATCAGCGCCATCGAGAGCGCATTGCGCGCCTGCGGGCGGTTGAGCGTCAGCGTCAACACACCGCCCTCGGATGAGCGCAGCAATATCGGCGGCGAAGACAAATCGGTCATGGCAACACCATCGGCCGGACCAGGGAGGAGCAATTAAACCACCGCTGGCTCATCGCCATGAAGCCGAATTTTCGCTAGCGTGACGCAGTGCGGAAAACGAGGGTACCATGACCAAGCGCATCGACCCGTCAGTCATCGCGGCCAATATCGGAACGATTTACCCGACGCCTTATGATCAACCCTGCCGCGCACGCGAGAGAAAGAAGCTGGGTGACCAAGCCGGGCTGACACAATTCGGCGTCAATCTGCTGCGGCTGCCGCCGGGCGCATGGTCGAGCCAGCGCCATTGGCACACGCATACCGACGAATTCGTCTACATCCTCTCGGGCGAGGCGGTGCTGGTCACTGACGAAGGCGAGGAGGTCTTGCGCGCGGGCGATGCAGCCGGGTTCAAAGCGGGTGACGGCAATGGCCACTGCCTGCAGAACCGGTCAACAGGCGACGTTGTGGCGCTCGAAATCGGCAGCCGTATCGCCGAAGACGGCGCGCATTATCCCGATATCGACATGGCGATGCCGCCGTTCGGCAAGCCGGCGATGTATACGCATCGCGACGGCACGCCCTATACCGATCTCAAGCGTCGCGGCCCTAACGACTAATTAGCGCGACTGATCACTCCGCGGCCGGCCGCAGCTGCTGCTTCACACCCAACCAAGTGGGTGTGCGCGCCATCGCGTATTGCCCAAGCACGTTGACCTTAACGCCCAGCGCGTCGGCCGCATGCCAAACCCAGCGCGGATCGTCGAGGAGCGTGCGGGCCAGCGCGATCATGTCGGCTTTGCCCGAGGCCACGATCTCATTGGCCTGTCTCGGATCGACGATCATGCCGACAGCACGGGTGGGGATATTGGTCTCGCGCTTGATGCGTTCGGCAAACTGCACCTGATAGCTGGGGCCCAGCGCTACCTTCTGCGCTGGTGTGAGGCCGCCTGAGGAGGCGCAGCAGAAATCGATACCCTCGGCCTTGGCCGCGGCCACATAGCGCACCGCTTCGTCGATGGTCCAGCCACCATCGGCCCAATCCGTAGAACTGATGCGCATGCCGAGTGGCTTGTCGGCTGGCCACACCGCGCGCACGGCCTTGATGACTTCGAGCGGGAAACGGGTGCGGTTCTCGAACGAGCCGCCGTAATTGTCGGTCCGCTTGTTGCTGAGCGGCGACAGGAATTCGTGCAGCAGATAGCCATGTGCGGAATGGACTTCAAGCGAATCGAAACCCAGCCGCTGGGCGCGCTGCGCTGCCGAGACGAAGGCCGCTTTGATCCGCGCCATGTCTTCGGCGGTGGCGGCGCGCGGCGTGTGCCAATCGCCGAAGGGGATGTCGGAGGCCGATACGGTCTGCCAAGCACCTTCGGTTTCAGTCAGCGGATGGCCGCCTTCCCAGGGCCGATGCACCGACGCTTTGCGGCCGGCATGGGCGATCTGAATGCCGATTTTGGTGGTCGGCGCGACCGCGCGGATACCGGCGAGCAGCGTCTTGAACGCGGCCTCGTTGGCATCGGAATAAATGCCGGTGCAGCCGGGTGTGATGCGGCCAATGGCTTCGACGCCGGTTGCCTCGATCACCACCAGACCCGGGCCCGATGCGGCCAGACCGCCAAGATGCTGGGCGTGCCAAGCATTGGGTGAGCCGTCCACGGCGCTGTATTGGCACATGGGCGCCACCACGATGCGATTGGGCAGGGTCAGCCCGCGCAGGGTGATCGGCTCGAACAGCGGCACCGCGTTGCTCATACTCGTCTCCGTCGATGTCTGGAATGTCAGCTCAGGTCGAATAGGATGAATTCGCTCGGCTTGGTCGCGGTGATCGTCAGCTTCTCGGCTTCCTCGATCGCCGCGCCGTCGCCTTCCGCGATCTCCTGGCCGTTCACCGAGAGCGTACCGGAAATCACCTGCACCCAGGCGCCGCGCTCTTTGGCCATGTCGAGCTCGACCGACTTGCCTTCGTCGAGCATCGAGGCATAGAGGCTGACGTCTTGATGGATCGTCAGCGAGCCATCGCGGCCATCGGGCGAGACCACAAGGCGCAGCTGGTTGTGCTTGTCTGCCTCATCGAACAGCTTCTGCTCATAACCCGGCGTCAGGTCGCGTTCAGCCGGCAGCAGCCAGATCTGCAACAGCTTCACCGCCTCGGTCTGCGAGGCGTTGAACTCGCTGTGGCGCACGCCGGTGCCGGCCGTCATGCGCTGCACTTCGCCGCGCTTGATGATCGAATGGCCGCCGGTGCTGTCCTTATGTTCGAGCGCGCCGGAGACGATGTAGGTGACGATCTCCATATCCTTATGCGGATGGGTGGGGAAACCGCCGCCGCCTTGCACCGTGTCTTCGTTGATCACGCGCAGCCAGCGATAGCCCATCTGCTTCGGATTGTAGAAATCGGCGAAGGAGAAGCTGTGATGCGATTGCAGCCAACCATGATTGGCCGAACCCCGCGCATCGGAGGGTAATACGTAAACGGTCATCGCAGTCTCTCCTTCGCCTCTCGCTCTTAAAACTCGCGGCCAATCAGGGCGTCGACCGAGAACCGGCCACCGCCACGCACTGCCACCACGCCAGCCAATGCCGTCCACATCAGCACATATTCGAAACCATGCGCATCGGCGAAGAAGCCGTTGGGCAGATGGACTGTGATGAAGGCGATCAGCAATTCGACGAACACGATCGTTGCCGCCGGGCGGGTCAGCAGGCCGAGGACAAGAAGTATGCCGCCGACGAATTCAATCAAGGCCGCCAGCGGCCCGAACACGCCGGGGAGATGCAGGTATTTCTCAAACGCCTGGCTCAGGGCGTCGAAGCCAACCGGTTGATTCGGGCCGGCATTCCAGCCGAATAACTTCTGGGCGCCATGGGGGATCAGCCAAAGGCCGGTGATGATGCGGAGCAGCGGGTCGAGGAGGGGGTTTAGCGCGGTATAGATCGGATTCAGGGCCGGAATCAGCAGCTTGGGTTGGGAACCGTTGCTCATCGGTACGGCGTCCTTTGCTGTGGGATAGGGAGAATGGGAAATTGAAACAGTGCCGTTTACCATTCTCTGCCCCATGCCACAAGCAACCCGGCCGTGTGGAAGGCGCGCCTTGTTGCTGGGCGGGGGCTTGGTTAATGTCCGGCCTTTCCGGCTGAAAGGGTGCCTATGACCGATCGCGTGCTCATCATCGATTTCGGTTCCCAGGTCACCCAGCTGATCGCCCGCCGTCTGCGGGAAAGCGGCGTCTATTGCGAGATCCACCCGTTCAACAAGGTCGATGGCGCCAGCCTGAAGGCGTTCGGCCCCAAAGCCGTGATCCTCTCCGGCGGCCCGGCCTCGGTCACCGAGACCGACAGCCCGCGCATCCCCGACGCAGTTCTTACCGCTGGCCTGCCCATCCTCGGCATCTGCTATGGCCAGCAGGCGCTGTGCGCCCAGCTCGGCGGCCAGGTCGATCCCGGCGACCAGCGCGAATTCGGCCGCGCCTTCGTCGACGTAACCGATGACTGCGCGCTGTTCCATGGCGTGTGGAGCATCGGCCAGCGCGAGCAGGTGTGGATGAGCCATGGCGACCGCGTCACCAAACTGCCGCCCGGCTTCCGCGCGGTGGGCATTTCCGAGGGTGCGCCCTTCGCCGCCATCGCCGACGACAAGCGCCGCATCTATGCCGTGCAGTTTCATCCCGAGGTGGTGCACACGCCGCATGGCGCGCAGCTGCTGAAGAACTTCACCCACGGCGTCGCCGGCTGCAAGGGCGACTGGACCATGGCCGCCTTCAAGGCGCAGGCGATCAAGGCGATCCGCGATCAGGTGGGCAAGAAGAAAGTGATCTGCGGCCTATCGGGCGGCGTCGATTCCTCCGTGGTGGCCGCGCTGGTGCATGAGGCGATCGGCGATCAGCTCACCTGCGTCTATGTCGATCACGGGCTGATGCGCAAGGGCGAGTCGGAGCAGGTGGTCTCGGTGTTTCGCGACCGCTTCAACATCCACCTCATCCACAGCGACGCGTCGGACCTGTTCCTCGGCAAGCTGGCCGGCAAGACCGACCCCGAGGAGAAGCGCAAGATCATCGGCGCCACCTTCATCGACGTGTTCGAGACCGAGGCGAAGAAAATCGGCGGCGCCGACTTTCTGGCCCAGGGCACGCTCTATCCCGACGTGATCGAGTCGGTGAGCGTGATCGGCGGGCCCTCGGTGACCATCAAGTCGCATCACAATGTCGGCGGCCTGCCCGAGCGCATGAACATGGGCCTGGTCGAGCCGCTGCGCGACTTGTTCAAGGACGAGGTGCGGGTGCTGGGCCGCGAGCTGGGCCTGCCCGACACGATGGTGGGCCGCCACCCGTTCCCCGGGCCGGGCCTGGCCATCCGCATCCCCGGCCAGGAGATCACGCGCGAGAGGCTCGACATTCTGCGCAACGCCGACGCGGTCTATCTCGACGAGCTGCGCAACGCCGGCCTGTACGACGCGATCTGGCAGGCCTTCGTGGTGCTGTTGCCGGTGCGCACGGTGGGCGTGATGGGCGACGCGCGCTCCTACGATTACGCCTGTGCCATTCGTGCGGTGACCTCGACCGACGGCATGACCGCCGATTTCTACCCGCTGCCGCACGACCTGCTGGGCCGCATCGCCAACCGCATCATCAACGAAGTGCGCGGCATCAACCGCGTGACCTATGATGTGACGAGCAAGCCGCCGGGGACGATCGAGTGGGAGTGAGGGGGATGGGCGAGTGAAGCGCCAGTATGCTCGACAAGTTAGCCGACGCAGCGAACTGACGAAAGCCTGCTCCTCAGAGCGTCCGTGAGTTCAAGCATACTGCCAACGATTTCATGGCAGCCGGCAACTATCATCGGGTTATCACCTGACTTCAACAGCACACGATCGTCGGTTTTGAGTCCGACACAGAGCTTATCGAGGGCTCGTGCAAAGCCGATCTCGAATGCGACGCCCTCATCGACGGTGCGCCCGTCGAGGACTGCTACAACGCAATCACAACGACGGATAGCGTTGATATCGGCCTCGAAGATGAGCGTTCGTGCAATCGGACAAGGTGTCCCATCACGGAGAAGTTCCCGCAGCAACATACCGTCACGTTGCGGCAAGAACACTTCGGCCATCGGCGCTATTAATTCAGCGAGCCGCGCATTGAATGAGCGCTCTGTGTCGTTGAAAAGGGGGGCCGCCAGATAGACGCGATATGTGTTTCGGTCATTCATAGCGGCTAATGATGGCTTCGAGATCAATCGGCTGATAGTCGTCGAATAATACATGACGCGCTACGCGCCGGGCGACGTCGCCAGCGTCGTTGGACCCGGTAGAGAACACAAACGGCGGCTTGTAAACGTCTTTCAGATTAACCGTCTGATTGACGAAATATTCTTCCTTCCCCGCGTCGTCAGGCGGGCGACCGCGCGCCAAATTGCGTTGCACGAGCACGGACGGCGGCGCCTCAATGAATAGGACTTCGCCCTTTTGCAGGGAGAGGTCACGCGTAACTAGTTCACGCAGTTCGCCCGACTTCTTTTTGTTCTCCGCATGAGATTTTGAGAAGGCGTACAGGTCGAGTGGCGCACGATCCATGAAGTGGAAGCCGATCGAAGCGTTGTGCATACGCTTGTTCTTCTCTTTCAGTTCAGAGTAGATAAATTTATCAATAGTGGCTTGTTGTTCGGCATCAATTTTTGATGACGCGAGATACATTTCGCTAGGAGGCGGCCGTGTCCATTCCTCGTGAGTCTGGAAGCATCGAAGTTGCTCCAGCAAAGTGGACTTGCCAGCGGCAACAGGGCCAGCAATGTAATAGTGGTAACGAGAGAGGCGAGCGTCGCCGAGTGAATCTAATGCTTCGCTAAAGCGGCGATCATCTAGATTGAGAAGGTTGAGAAATTCGCGGATCTCCGCCGATGTCAGAAAAATCGTAACAAGATTATATAGTTCGAGATTTGCCTCGAAAATGTCCTGCTGACGTCCTTTTGAGAGATCGCTTGGTTCCTTTAGCCAAAAGATCATGTAGTGGTGATTGGCTGGGCTCTTATCGCGATTCAGTCGCAGATAGTTTTTTAGCGAGCTGTCTGAGAGCGAATGGCCTAGGAGCAGCATCGTGTTTTGAACGAAACGTAAAAAAAGGTATTCGGCGCTGACACCCGGAGACCGCGCTCTGGCGTCAGCAAAGGAATCTTCCGTGAAAATCAATTGGGGACTGCGCTTTTTGAGGCTCACGCGCGGAAGGACGCCGTTGACGTGATAAATTGTCGTCAACTGCTGTCGATCAGTAAGTGGTGGTTGCCATGTAACGCTTAGGGCGTTGCCGTGTGCTGGGTCAGCCTTGATCTCGTGACCAATCGCATCAGCCAAAATATCGTCAAAATTGAAATTGATAACGAGCGGTACTTTGCGTGTAAGGTCGCGCAATTCTGCCAAGTAGGGGTGGCCCTTGACCACAGCGGCAATATCCTGCGGTACCTGTTGGTAGATCGCCTCGTGGATCGCTTTGCCCCAACCATGTTCTGCGGTGGCGATCCGAAGATCAGCTGGCTCGATCTCCGAGTAGTTGTTCTTTAATCGATGGTAGATGATCTGGCCGAGATATTCGGGGTTCAGACCTGCCGCGCGATGCAGGGTGAGATCATGTTTAAGCGTGTCCTCGCTCGCGGCCAGTCTATCAAGGAGGGCATGCCAGTCAGGCACACCCGCGTCGATCGAGATGCCCGCGCCAGTCACAAGGTTGAGGCGCCGTTGGTTCAAACGTTGATAGAGGTGACATAGGAAACGCGGAAGACGCGGCTGCCTAACAATCGCTTTGTCGAGAGCGCTCATTTCTAGTTAGGCCTCGATGATCGAGGCGATTGAGCCTGCTCCTTTAGGATCATATTTCCCCCCAACCCCACGAATATTCCATAGCCCAGATTGCCTGATGACTGCTACCGGAGATTGTAGCCCTAGCCAGTCTGGTGTCGGAGAGTCAATTGTCTGCATAGATTCGGTGCACAGCGCAACCAACTGTGCTTCTACACTGGCGCGTAGGCTGTCTTTCGTGGGTTCGTCATCGATTTCGATGAGTGCGACTTCGAGTTCTTGAAGGTAACGTGACACCGCAAGCTCGTGACCACTTTCGGCAGCCTTTATGTGGGGCGAAGCGTCTTGTCCTTCTCCCCAACTCGGAAGGCGATCAAGGCCTGTGTTTGCTTCAAGCATCGCTCGACCGACGTGAAGACGAAAAATGGATCCGCGGTGATTGCCAATCTCATTTGCTGGTCCGAGATGATTGCGCAAGCGGCCACGCAAGGTTGCTTTAGAGCCTAAGCTAACTGCATGGGTGCCGATTCGGACGATTCGCGGTTGAGCGCCTAGGAAATTGGGCTCGCGGCGGTCTAAAAAGATATATACGCCTCGCTTGGGTACCGCTTGCGAGGCAAGCGTTTGAAAATGGAATACGTGGCCGGTCCGCCGACGCTCGTCGATCCAACTATAGAACATGCGAAGATCACGAATACGCGACGCAAAGCGAAAAGCTTCATCGAGCCAAACGAGTCTGTCCGGCTTCTCAAGCTGAACCCAAGGCGTTTCCAACGCGAGAGGTAAATCGCTCTCTTTATTGATCTCCACAAGAGGCGTTGTGTAATCAGGCGTGGCCAACAGCGTAATCTTTCGTCCTTTGCCGCGAGAGCGAAGCTGCTTGAGGACTTTGCCTGCCCAGAGCCTCCGCTTCGCGCTTGATACGTCTGCTAAGTTTAGATCGTAAGGTTCGAGAGTGGCTTCTGGTGATACGATGCCGTGTTTTCCTGACAAAATTGCGTAAGGTGCATCAAGCGCTCTGACGAGACGAAGGCTCGCTTTGAACCGACGTGAGATATAAAGTTCGTTGGCTGAAGCCGGCTCAGCCCGCTTCTTTCGAGTACATCCGAGCACGACGAGCGGCGAGTCTCCATTGGACCCGATGAGAGCGGATCGAAGCACGTACTGTGCTGGCGAGAACAATTCCCCCTGAGCCTGGCTAAGTGCCACAGCTAAGTGCCTTTGCCGCGCGTAAGGCAAATAAATACACAGGTGCGTTTGTTCATGATCTGGAGATGTTAGCGTGCGAGTGACCTGAGGCGCAATTGCATCATTGAGTAGGGAGGCGAAGTCCGGTACAGCCTTGCGATAGCTGGCCACGTGCCGGCCTCCACCACATCACCTTCCCACACACAGCCCCCATGATTCGTCTCGATAACATCAGCAAGCAGAACGGCCATCAGATATTGTTCATCGACGCGGCGATGGGCATCCAAAAAGGGGAGAAGGTGGGGCTGGTCGGGCCGAATGGCGCCGGCAAGACGACGCTGTTCCGCATGATCTCCGGCGATGAGCCACCCGACGATGGCCAGGTGTCGATCGATCCGGGCACCACCATCGGCTATTTCAGCCAGGATGTCGGCGAGATGTCGGGCCAGAGCGCGGTTGCCGCCGTGATGGATGGCGTCGGGCCGGTGAGCGTGCTGGCCGCCGAAATGGCCAAGCTCGAGGCCGCGATGGTCGATCCGGATCAGGCCGCCGCGCTGAACATGGATATGGACGCGCTGATCGAGCGCTATGGCGAGGTGCAGGGGCGCTTCGAGGAGTTGGATGGCTATGGGCTGGATGCGCGGGCGCGCGAGGTGCTCGCGGGTTTGAGTTTCAGCCAGGAACGCATGGATGGCGATGTCGGACTTCTTTCCGGCGGCTGGAAGATGCGCGTGGCGCTGGCCCGCATTCTGCTCAAGCGGCCCGACGCCATGCTGCTCGACGAGCCCTCCAACCATCTCGATCTCGAAAGCCTGATCTGGCTGGAGGCGTTTCTCAAAACCTATGACGGCGCGTTGCTGATGACGTCGCATGATCGCGAATTCATGAACCGCATCATCGGTAAGGTGGTGGAGATCGACGGCGGTTCGCTCACCACCTATTCGGGCAACTACGCGTTCTACGAACAACAGCGCGCGCTGGGCGAGGCGCAGCGCCAGGCGCAATTCGAGCGCCAGCAGGCGATGCTGGCCAAGGAGATCAAATTCATCGAGCGCTTCAAGGCGCGCGCCTCGCACGCCGCCCAGGTGCAGAGCCGGGTGAAGAAGCTCGACAAGATCGAACGGGTGGAACCGCCGCGGCGGCGCCAGTCGGTGCAGTTCGAGTTCCGCAGCCCGCCGCGCTCGGGCGATGACGTGGCCAGCTTCCGGAACGTGCACAAGGGCTATGGCAGCCAGCCGATCTACACCGGGCTCGATTTCCAAGTGCGCCGCCGGGAACGCTGGTGCGTGCTGGGCGCCAATGGCGCGGGCAAATCCACGCTGCTGAAGCTGGTGGCCGGTGCTGGTTTCGGTGTCGGCGGGCCGGAGCTGGGCGCGCCGCCGGATTGGGCCGCGGTGCCCGATCAAGGCACGGTGACGATCGGCGCGAATGTGCGCATGGGCTATTTCGCGCAGCACGCCATGGATCTGCTCGACGGCGACGATACGGTGTTCGAGTCGCTGGATGGGTCGTTTCCACAGGCCGGGCAGGGGGCGCTGCGCTCGCTGGCCGGGTGCTTCGGCTTCTCGGGCGACGATGTCGAGAAGCCGTGCCGCGTGCTGTCGGGCGGCGAGAAGGCGCGCCTCGTCATGGCCAAGATGCTGTTCGACCCGCCGAACTTCCTGGTGCTCGACGAACCGACCAACCATCTGGATATGGCGACCAAGGAGATGCTGGTGGCGGCCCTGGCGGAATTCGAGGGCACCATGCTGTTCGTGTCGCATGACCGCCACTTCCTCGCCGCGCTCTCGAACCGCGTGCTGGAGCTGACCCCCGAGGGCGTGCACCAGTTCGGCGGCGGCTACACCGAATATGTGGAGCGCACCGGCCAGGAAGCGCCGGGGCTGCATCCGGGGCGTTAAACCGTCAGCAACGGTTGAATTTGCGCCCCCAGAGGCCTATCTGTGGGCGCCATGGACCCCGAAATGGCCACCCAAACCATCCTAAGACCCGCTTCCCCGGCACCTGCCGGCAAGGGGGCCCGCACGGCCGCGCCGTTCCTGCCGATGAGCCGCGCCGAGATGGACGCGCTCGGCTGGGATGAATGCGACATCGTGCTGGTGACCGGCGACGCCTATGTCGATCACCCGAGCTTCGGCATGGCGATCATCGGCCGGCTGCTCGAGGCGCAGGGTTTCCGGGTGGGCATCATTTCGCAGCCCGACTGGCAGTCGGCCGAGCCGTTCAAGGCGCTGGGCAAGCCGCGGGTGTTCTTCGGCGTCACCGGCGGCAATATGGACTCGATGGTCAACCGCTACACGGCGGATCGTCGTTTACGCCACGACGACGCCTATACGCCGGGCGGCGAGGGCGGCAAGCGGCCGGACCGCTGCACGCTGGTCTACGCCCAACGTTGCCGCGAGGCGTTCAAGGATGTGCCGATCGTGCTGGGCGGGATCGAGGCCTCGCTGCGCCGCATTGCCCATTTCGACTACTGGTCGGAGAAGGTGCGGCGTTCGATGCTGGCCGATGCCAAGGCGGATTTGTTGCTTTATGGCAATGCCGAGCGCGCCGTGGTCGAGGTGGCGAACCGGCTGGCTGGCGGCGCGGCGCCGTCCGATCTCCATTCCGTCCGCGGCGTCGCGCTGTTTCGTCGCGTGCCCGAGCATTACACCGAGTTGAAGGCGGACGATCTCGACGATGCCGATGAGGGCGCCGCGCGCCGCCCCGGCGATGTCGTCATCCGCCTTCCCGCATACGAGCAGGTCGAGCAGGACAAGGAGGCCTATGCCCGTGCCTCGCGCGTGCTGCACCGGGAGAGCAATCCCGGCAATGCGCGCGCGCTGGTCCAGCGTCATGGCGACCGCGACCTGTGGCTGAACCCGCCGCCGATCCCGCTCTCCACCGACGAGATGGATGCGGTCTACGATCTGCCCTATGCCCGCGCGCCGCATCCTTCGTATGGCGATGCGAAAATCCCGGCCTGGGACATGATCAAGTTCTCGGTGACCATCATGCGCGGCTGCTTCGGCGGCTGCACCTTCTGCTCGATCACCGAGCATGAGGGCCGCATCATCCAGAACCGTTCGGAGACCTCGATCCTGCGCGAGATCGAACTGATCCGCGACAAGACGCCCGGCTTCACCGGCGTGATCTCCGACATCGGCGGGCCCACCGCCAACATGTACCGGATGGCCTGCAAGGACCCGAAGATCGAGGCGGCCTGCCGGCGGCCATCCTGCGTGTTCCCCGACATCTGCCCCAATCTCAACACCTCGCATGACGATCTGATCCGGCTCTACCGCAAAGTGCGCGAGACAAAGGGCGTCAAGAAAGTGCTGGTCGCGTCCGGCGTGCGCTACGACCTCGCCGTGAAGAGCCCGGAATATGTCGAGGAGCTGGTGACCCATCACGTCGGCGGCCGTCTGAAGATCGCGCCGGAGCACACCGAGCGCGGGCCACTCGACAAGATGATGAAGCCGGGCATCGGCGCCTATGACCGCTTCAAGGAGATGTTCGACGAAGCCGCGCAGAAGGCCGGCAAGAAATATTACCTGATCCCGTATTTCATCGCCGCGCATCCGGGCACGACCGACGAGGACATGATGAACCTCGCGCTCTGGCTCAAGAAGAATCACTACCGCGCCGATCAGGTGCAGACCTTCCTGCCGTCGCCGATGGCCACCGCCACGGCCATGTATCACACCGGCGTCAACCCGCTGAAGGGCGTGCGCCACGGCGGCAGCGACAAGGTCGAGGCGATCAAGGGGTTGACCCAGCGCCGGCTGCACAAGGCGTTCCTGCGCTATCACGACGCCGACAACTGGCCGGTGCTCCGCGATGCGTTGAAGCGGATGGGCCGCGCCGATCTGATCGGCCCCGGCGCGCACCAACTCGTGCCGGCTCACCAGCCGCCCGGAACCGGCCACGGCGCCAGCAAGCCCGCCGGCCCGCGACGCCCCGCACACCCGAGCCGCGGCACGCAGCGCTTCACCACCAAGGGCGTTCCGTTTCCCAAGACCAAGTGACTTGGGCGCGCCCCGGCGCATTCGGCCGATCATGAGCAGGGAAGGGAGACAAACATGCCGGCCATCCGCGTGTCCGTTTTGCGCTGCCAGCCGCAGCACTTCGCCGAACTCAAGCGAATGATGGCGGAGGCGGAAGCCGTGCTTGAACCCGGCATCCGCCAGCTGCCCGGCCTGATCCATTTCTACGCCGGCGAAGACGAGGCCGCGAACGCGCTGATCAATGTCAGCCTGTGGCGCACGGTGGCGGAGGCGAAGCAGCTCGACACGTTTCAGCCGATGCTCGATCTCGGCAAAGTGTTCGTGGCCAAGGGCGCGCTGTTCGAGCGTCCGATCATCAATTACGCGCCGCTCTGGGAAATCGCGCCGCGTTAACCGTAAGAGAGATGCGCCAATGGCCGCCACAAAACCCGTCACGATCTACGGCATCAAGAACTGCGACACGATGAAGAAAGCGCGCGCTTGGCTGGACCAGCACGGCGTGGCCTACACGTTCCACGACTACAAGACCGCCGGCATCGGGCGCGCCCGGCTCGAAGACTGGTCGCGCCACCTCGGCTGGGAGATGCTGCTCAACCGCGCGGGAACGACCTTCCGCAAACTGCCGGAACAGGATCGTGCCGGGCTCGACGAGAAAAAGGCGATCGTGTTGATGCTGGACCAGCCCTCAATGATCAAACGCCCGGTGCTCGATATCGGCGGACGCCTGCTGGTCGGTTTCAAGCCGGCGGAGTATGAAGCGGAGCTGGGGTGATGACGCATCAACCCCGTAACCTGCGACGTGACGAGCAAACCGCCTGGGACGATTGAGTAGGATATGTTGTCTGGTTGAGCTCCGATTTGGACATCGATTCTATGTTTGGCTGGAGTGCCGAATTAACGCCAGGGTGACGGTACCGATCAATCGCTCGAACCGAAGACAGAATCGATCAAGTCGGGAATTGCACGCAGAAACATACAAGTGCCCGGAAATTACTTCGCCGTTGATATCGATGGCCGGGCGAAGCAATTCATTTCGCTAATCTAAATACGGCCTCAGCACATCTTCGATCCATTTCATGAATGCGCGGACTCGGCGCGAGAGATTGTTCCGATGTGCTACGACGAGGGACACGGTGAGCGCTCGGCGATGAAAATCGGGAATGATCTCCACAAGCGCTCCACTGTCCAAGTATCGGCCAATCCCCAAGAGTGGCGCCTGAATCAGGCCAAGGCCGGCGAGGGCGGCAGCTTCGTAGGTCTGCGCGCTGTTGACGTGTAGCGCACCCGGCAACTGAAGTGTCGCGTAGGTGTCGCCGTCTGGATATTCCCATCCATAGGGTCTTGCGCCCAGCATCGTCGAAAAATGAATTGCCTGATGTTTCTGATGCCGCAGATCTTCTAGAGATCGAGGGACGCCATAGCGCGCCAGATAGGCAGGACTGGCGGCGTTGACCATGCGTAACTTGCCCAGCGGGCGGGCAATCAGCGTCTCGTCCCTAATGGGCCCAAGCCGCAATACACAGTCGAACCCCTCTTGAACTAGATCGACTTGCCGATCCGTACTCGACACTTCCAGCTCCAACTCTGGATGAGCCGCCATGAAATCCGGCAAGGCCGGCACGATCGTCGTGCGCGCCACCTCGGTCGGAAGATCGACCCGTAAACGCCCGCGAAGCGCCACTCGATCGCCTGCGAACATAGAGTGCAGATCATCGACTTCAGCAAGCAGATCGCGGGCACGGACATGAAATGCGCGTCCGTCCTCCGTCAACTGCACACTGCGCGTCGTCCGGTGCAGGAGCCTGACACCGATATCTTCTTCCAGCTTCCGGACCGCCGTTGAGGCTCTCCCCTTTTGGATGCCCAGGCTATCGGCTGCGCGGGTGAAGCTCCCCATTTCCGCCACCGTTATGAAAATGAGGATGGGTTCGAGATTCTGCATGGTCGTGTCTCGGTATTGTTCATGGTAAAGAGAACAGTTAGTTCATTTCGTCGATGTTTATCATGTTTAGGAGACACAGTAAGCTCCGAATATGAGATCCACCCATCGGAGAACGGCAAATGTCCGAAACTATGAACCTGCATCTGGCGCCTGAAACGATGACCGTGCATCGCGCCCTGTGGGCCGGCCGGATCATGAGCGCGTTCGTCGTTATCGCTCTGGCGGCAGACGGCACTATTCAGCTTTTCGCGCCGGCACAGATCGCGAGCATGTTGCAGGAAACCGGATTCGCGATGGATCTAACCCGTGTCGTGGGTCCGATCATACTCGCCTGCGCCATCCTCTACGCCATCCCGGCCACCGCCGTTCTCGGCGCGATCCTGGTGACGGGCTTTTTGGGCGGCGCCATCTGCGCTCATATCCGCATCGGTGAGTTGGGGTCGCCGCCAGAAATCGTTTCCCTGCTTCTGGGCGCGATGACATGGGGCGGCCTCTATGCGCGCGATCCCCGAATCCGGACCATTCTGCCACTCATCCGTTGAACCGACAGGGCAGTGCCCTGTCCCTCAAGATCAGGAGAAAACACATGTTTTTAGTAATGGGAATCACGGGAAAAGTGGGCGGCGCAACGGCAGAGCATCTGTTGGCGCACGGTAAGAAAGTACGCGCGCTGGTCCGCAATCGCGAGAAGGCATCGCGCTGGGCCAATCAGGGCGTGGAACTGTTTGACGGCGATTGGAATGATCCGGCAGCCATCGAGCGAGCGCTCAAAGGCGTCGAAGGCGCGTTCGTCATGTTGCCGGCTGTCTGGGCGCCCTCACCCGATTACAAAGAAGCAAAGGGCGTGATTGCAAACTATGTCCAGGCGCTCACCAAGGCAGCGCCGCCGCGCGTGGTTGCGCTTTCGTCGATGGGCGCGAACAGAACCAGCGGGCTCGGGATGATCACGGCCTTGTCGCTTCTGGAGCAAGGTTTTCGCGACCTGATATCGCCAATCGCATTTGTGCGTGCGGGTGGATTTTTCGAAAATTTTCTTTACGGCTTGCAGGTTGCCCAGGGCGGAACGCTACCGGTCTACTACAATCCGACAGACCGGAAATCGACCATGGTCGCGACGAAGGACATCGGCGCGGAGGTCGCAACCCTTTTGACCGGACCAGCATGGTCAGGGCGGCGCGTCGTCGAACTTGGTTCAATGGTCACCGCGGATGAAGTCGCGGAACAATTGGGTGAAGTCCTGAATCGCGACGTGAAAGCCTTTGCAGTCCCGCGCGCAAAATGGGCGGAAGCGTTCGAGCAATTCGGCATCCCGAAGGGCCACACCGGACCTGCCGAAGAAATGTTTGAGGCCGTGAATGCGGGATGGATGGAACTCGGAGTCGAGGGCACCGAGCACGTAGCGGGTACGACGTCCGCACGCGATGTATTCGAGGCGGCCCGATAGGCCGTCACGGTGTGAAGGTTCTTATTTTGGGTGCGACGGGCGGAACGGGAGGGTTTCTCGTCGCGCACAGAAAAAGTGCGCTAATAATTCAGCGCGTCACGATAGTGCAAAACTATTTGATGCGCTACGCTACCGAGGCGACTTCGCGCCTGTTGTGGTTCGACTTCGCGAATCTGCTGCCTGATCGTTTATCTCAAGCCCCATCCACCAACGGCCAAGGCGTAGGGAGGCCGATAGGAGCAGCATGAACGACAGCGAGATTCGCGCGGCGCTCGATCGCCACTGGGCGGCATCGGATGCCAATCATTTCGATGTCGAGCACGAGATCTACCGCGATGACGCGGTGCTCGAGTATCCGCAATCGGGCGAGCGCATTCGGAGGCGGCACAACATCCAGGCCTCGCGCGTTGCGCAGCCGAACACGAAGCGCTTTACGGTGCGCCGCATCGTCGGCGCGGGTCCGCTTTGGGTGACGGAATTCGTTCTCACCTATGACGGGAAGCCGTCCTACACCGTGAGCGTGATGGAGTTCATTGACGGCAAGGTGGCGCGCGAAACCCAATACTTTGCCGATCCGTTCGAACCTGGACCCTCGCGCGTGCAATGGGTCGAGCGGATGGGGTGAGGCGGCGGTCCACGTTTGGCGGCGCATCAGAGAAAAAGGCGTGGATGCCCGGACGTGAGCATGCCTCGCGTGCCCGGGCATGACGAATTAGGGAAATGGGACGGCCCTTCGGATCGGTTCGAGCGCACGGGGTGAGGCGTCTTGGCGCTGCCGCCCTTTGCGTCGGGCGCGCACTTCGAGTCGGGGCCGGCGTTCAAGACACCGGCTTCATCTCGCCCAGCACCGTGGGGATCAGTTCGGAGACGGTGGGGTGGATCGGGACAGCGTTTTGGAGTGTCGTATAGGGCACGCCGGCGTTCATCATGTCGAGGATGCCGTGGATCGCTTCGTCGCCGCCGGTGCCGAGGATGGCGGCGCCGAGAATCTTTTTCGATTCGGCATCGACCACCACCTTCATGAATCCCTGGGTCTCGTCCTTCTCCACCGCGCGGCCGACACGGGTCATCGGGCGTTTGCCCACCAGCACCTTGCGGCCGCCCTTGCGCGCCTCGGTCTCCGTGATGCCGACGCGGCCGAGCGGCGGGTCGATATAAAGCGCGTAGCCGAGGATGCGCTGGCTCACGCCGCGATCTGCGCCGTCGAGCAGATTGGCGGCGATGATCTCGAAATCGTTGTAGGCCGTGTGGGTGAAAGCGCCGCGGCCGTTGCAATCGCCCATCGCCCAGATGCCGGGCGTGGTGGTGGCCAGATGATCGTCGACGCGGATATAGCCGCGCGCATCGGTGGCCACGCCGGCCTTGTCGAGCCCTAGGTCATCGGTGTTGGGGCGGCGGCCCACAGCGAGAAGAATATCCGAGCCGGCGATCTCTGGATCACCTGACGTGCAATCGACGCCCACGGACACGCCCGCACTTGTGCCCGTGCCATGCGGCGCCACGCGAATGCAGCTGGCGCCGGTGCGCACGGCGATACCCTCGGCCTCGAGACTCTCGCAGATGGCGATCGAGACGTCTTCGTCTTCGCGCATCACCAGGCGCGCGGACTGTTCGATCACCGTCACTTGCGCACCGAAGCGGCGATACATCTGGGCGAATTCGAGGCCGATATAGCTGCCGCCGATCACAATCAGATGCTCGGGCACGCGATCGAGCGCCAGGATCGAGGTGTTGGTCAGATAGGGCACGCGATCGATGCCGGGCAGCGGCGGCACGAAAGCGCGGCCGCCGACATTGATGAAGATGCGCGGCGCGGTGAGACGTTCATCGTCCACAGCGATGGTGTCGGTTGATTCGAAGCGCGCATGGCCCTGCAGCACTGTGCAGCCTTTCATGCCGCGCAGCCATTTCTCGACATTGGTGCGCGCGTTGTGCGAGACCGTGTCGGCGCGCGCCTTCACCCGCGCCATGTCGATGCGCGGTGGGCTGTCGTATACAATCCCGAAATCGGCGCCGCGCCGGGCGAGATGGGCGGCATAGGCGCTGGCCACCAGCGTCTTGGTCGGCATGCAGCCGGTGTTGACGCAGGTGCCGCCGAACAGCTTGCGCTCGACCAGGGCCACGGTCATGCCCGCGCCGGTCAAGCGGCCGGCAAGGGACGGACCGGCCTGTCCGGCGCCAATGACGATCGCGTCGAAGCGGCGACTCATAGGATGACCTCGCTGTGTTGACCGCGCCGATCATACCATAGGTCAATCGCACCCGAGGTCGAGCGCGGGTGCTGCGACGATTGGGTGGCTGGCTCTTATTTCGTCAGCGTGTGGCGGTCTTATAGGTGGACGTGTATTGGCACGCGTTGTCGGACAGGCGATCGAGCATCGCGTTGTCTTGGGCGCCGAAGGTCCAGGCCCCGCTCATTGCCGCGGCCTTGGCGTAAAAGATCGGCTTGGCCAGCACGGCGCCGTCTTTTGCGGAAATGTAGGTCACCTGCATCTGAACGGCCGAACTGCCCGCCAATGCGCCGAAGAGAATCCGATCCGCCACCGAGACCTTCTTGCCGTCAAGGATGATGGGTTCGAGCACCAGCGCGGTCGGGTTCGCCTTTGCAGCATCATCGCTATAAAGAACGACGGAGCCGAGTATGCGAGACAAACAGTTTTGCAAACCCGTTTGCACGCGGGCCACGGCGTCGGACGGAAAATCCTTGGGGGTTTGATTGCCAAGCGGTTTGAGCAACACCGGCGTGAACCCACCGAAGGCGGCGGACGGGGGTGTTTGGGTCTCGTTCCTCGGTTCGATATGCGTGGTGCAAGCAGCGAGAACCACAAGTACCGTAAAGGCGGCGGCGCGTTTACCAAAAGCGGCCGGCGGCTGCACTATTTTCCCAAATATGTTCATAACTCATCCCCCCAAAGGCATGTATTGGGGGAGACAATAGCGACTTTTTTTGTCGCGTCAAAAGATGGCTTCCCGCACTCACACCCTTCTATGATGTGATGGGCGATCACGTCGCCGCCGAAGGTGCCGACGGTGAGATATTTCCTATTTCTTCCGCTTCACCGCGCGCACTTTGCCGCTGGAGCCACCGCCGCAGAAGAACGTGTCTTTGCCGTTCGACTCGAGCCCCGAGATGGTGACGCCCTCGGGCATGTCGAACGCCTCCAGCACGTCGCCGCTCTTGGCATCGATGTGGCGCAGCTCGCTGCGATCGTCTTCCCAGGTGGCGTGCCAGAGTTCGCCCTCGAGCCAGGTCACGCCGGTAACGAAGCGGTTCGACTCGATGGTGCGGATGATCGCGCCGGTCTCGGGGTTGACCTGATGAATCTTGCGCGCGCGATATTGACCGACCCAGAGCGATCCTTCGGCCCAGGCCATGCCGGCAGCGCCGCCGGGCGGCGTAGGGATGGTGGCCAGCACTTTGCCGGTTTCGGGATCGACCTTCTGAATCTGCTCGCCCGCGATCTGGAACAGATGCTTGCCGTCGAACGCCGTTCCCGCATGGGCAGGCACATCGAGCACGCGCTGGGTTTTACCATCCGCCGGATCGAAGGCGTTCAGCGTGTCGCCGGCGCCGATCCAGACATTGGTGCCGTCATAGCTGACCCCGTTGACCTTGGCGACGCCCGGAAAAGGGCCGTATTCGCGGACGACGTTCGCCTGTGCTTTTTTCATGCACCCATCCTAGTCGCCGGGCAGCGCCGTGGGGAGTAACAAGCTTGTCGGGAAACCCGGAACGGGCGGCGCCATCCAGCGCAGCGCGCGCCCGCGGCCAAGCGACTGTACTTTGCTCTCCGCCACGAGTTCGTCCAACGCTCGTTGCACGGTGCGCGGGCTGACGCCGAGCGCCAGCGCCAAGGCCGAACTCGACCACGCCTCGCCATCGGACAGCAGGGCCAGCACGGTGGCGTGCGCTTCGTCGCTCGGCGGCGCAAGCACGGCCACATCGGTGCGGCCACGCGGTTTGAGCGCGAAGCCATCCTTGGTCGCGTCGATCCCGCCGGCCTTGCCTAGCATCTTGCGCAGCCGGCCGATCTCGACGCGCAGCCGCGCGCGATGCGATTCGTCGGCATGCTTGGCGCCGAATGCGTCCTTCAGTAGCGCGGCGCGCGACACATCGCCGGGCCAGGCTTCGGCCAGCGCGCGGGCAAGCGCGAACAGAATTGGGCGGCCTTCGAGCGAAATCACCGCGCCGGTGTGGCGGATGACATGGCGGCAGGCATCGACGACCAGTGTCTTCGAGGTCAGCAGGGTTTCGATATCGTCGAGCCGCAGCAGTCGGTCCTGGCCCTGCGCGATCAGCCGCGCCGCGGGTGTATCGAGAATACGGGCCGCACTTTCAACTTCGGCCATCAGCGAGACGATGCGCGCCTGACGGGCGATGCGCTCGGCCCGCGCAAGCGCCGCGCGCGCGGCTTTGGTCTGGAGGCGCCGCATGGCTAAGCCCGCAACGGTCAGCTCATAGGCGGCGCGTGAGGCGGCGGGCAGGGGCGCGGGGTCGAAATCAGCGATCAAGTGCTCGGCTTGATCAAGGCGGCCGATCAACAGCAGGCGGCGGATGGCGAGGTAGCGTGCATGGGCAGCATTGGCGTGGTCGCCATGTCGTTCGAGCGCGGTGCGCGCAAGGTCGAGCGGCTTCACGGTCCAGGTAATGTCGCGCGAGACCAGCGCGATCTCGGCCTCGGCCACCGTGCAGCGCGCGCGGGCAACCGCTTCGCGTGGACCGAAGGCGCGCGCCGCGCGGCGCAGCAGCAATTTAGCGCGGTCGAGATCGCCGAGTTGCGCCATCGCAATACCGCGTAGCGCCAGGGCCGGCGGATCGTCGCGCAGCGCGATGTGGTTCAGCGCATTCAGTGCATCGCCCGAGGCCAGTGCCCGCGCCGCAGCCGTGATCAGCGAGTCCATCCGAATCCCGACACAGTTGTCACTCCCGGCTCTTCAGCAGTCAGCCGTAAATCTATCCCAGGTTCAACGCCCGGCAAGTCGCCTTGGGCAGAGAGGAGCGAAAAGATTATGTCGCACGCGATCGCAACACGTGAGAAGTGGCTGGAGGCGCGGCTCGATCTGCTGGCCGCCGAGAAAGATTTAACGCGGCGGAGCGATGATGTCGCCCAACTGCGCCAGGGCCTGCCCTGGGTCCGGATCGATAAGAGCTATTCGTTCGAGACCGAGCAGGGCACCAAGACGCTCAAAGACTTGTTCGACGGGCGCTCGCAACTGCTCGTCTATCACTTCATGTTCGGACCCGACTACAAGGCCGGCTGTCCGTCCTGCTCGATGATCGCCGACGGCTTCGACGGCTTCGCTGTTCATCTCGCCAATCACGGCGTCAAGCTGATGGCGGTATCGCGCGCGCCGCTGGACAAACTGCTCGCCTATCGCCAGCGCATGGGGTGGAGCTTCCCCTGGGCCTCGTCGCAGGGCGGCGACTTCAATTTCGATTTTAACGTCTCCTTCACTGTCGCGCAGGAGAAGGCGGGGCCGGTCGAATACAATTATGCGCGCGGCACCCATGCGATGGACATGACGCCGATCCCACCGCCCGTCGCAGAGTTCGCAGCCACCTGCGGCGTCGACGCCGCGACCTATCGCCGCGACCGGCCGGGCATGAGCGCCTTTGTCCTGGATGGCGGCTCGATCTATCACACCTATTCGACCTATGCGCGTGGGCTCGACGGGTTGTGGGGCGCGTATCAATGGCTCGATCGCGCACCTCTGGGCCGCAACGAGCAGGGCATCTGGTGGAAACGTCATGACGAGTACAGCGATGACTGCTGCCATTCGTAATGGCGTCGAAGCTGGCGCTGGGGGCGATCCTATCGTTCCCAGCGTCGTCCGCTGGCTCGGCCTGGCCGCCGCGCCGACCTTCGCGGTGATGGCACTGTGGACGGCTTTCTGCAGCGGTCCGTCCGATGCGATCTGCGCTGCGATGCGGGATGTGCTGCCGCTCAATGGGATGACGCTGATGTACGCGCTGATGAGCGCCTTTCATTTGGCGCCCTGGCTGAAATGGATATCAGCCCGCCGATAACGCCTGATCAGTCTCCCATAGATCGGCGAGCAGTCGAAGCCCCTCTCAGCGCCTTTGAATGCAACACTGTGCAGGCGGCGCGCGGTCATTTCGGTCCGGCTCTGCCGAAATTCGAGGTGAATCCATCGATGTAAATTGTTTCACACAATTTCGCGCCATGGATGTATGTCAGTTCAAGCCCTGTTCGATCAAAGAAGCAACAGCAGTGGCATGGGAGTGATTGCATCATGGCCGATCAATCGGCGGTAGGGCCCGAAAGAACAGCGGTGCGCTCTGCCTTGTGGCGGGCGATGCATGTCGAGATCGATCCGTTGCCTCATGTGCTTGAGGACACCGTCGGGCTCAAATTGGCGGCACCCACCGATGATTGGCGCCGGCGCCCCGACATCGATCCGCAGTTCACGCGGCTTATTCGCGCCTGGATGGTGGCGCGCGCCCGGTTGATCGAAGATCTGGTTATTGAGCAGGCTCGTCGCGGCATCGACCAATACGTCATCCTCGGCGCGGGACTCGATAGCTTTGCGCAACGCAAGCCCGAGATCGGCGCGACGCTGAAGGTTTTCGAAGTCGATCAAGCCGGTCCGCAGGAATGGAAACGGCGGCGCCTGATCGAACTCGGCTTCGGCATTCCCGATTGGTTGCGACTGGTCCCGGTCGATTTCGAAATCGGAACGACCGCAGGCCGGTCGTGGATACGGAATCTCGTCGATGCCGGTTTTGACATGAACAAGCCCGCCGTTGTGGTCTCCACCGGCGTCAGCATGTATCTGACCAAAGACGCGACCGCCGCAACGCTGCGTGACGTGGCGTCGCTCGCGCCGGGTTCGACACTGGCGATGACTTTCATGCTGCCGCTTGAACTCGCTCAGCCGCAGGAGCGAGAAGGTCTTGAGGCGGAGGAGAAAGGGGCACGCGTCGGCGGCACGCCGTTCATCAGCTTTTTCACGCCCGAGGAAATGACGATTCTGGCGCGCGATGCCGGGTTCAAAAATACGCGCTACGTGTCGCCGGCCGAAATCGCGCAGCGCTATTTCGCCGACCGGTCCGATGGTCTGCGACCAGGCAATTCGGATGCGCTTCTGGTCGCGACCACCTGACGCGGTCTGCTTACTTCGCGAAGTAGTGGGCTTCCATATCCTCGACCAAACCGATCTCGGTGGGTTTCCAGCCCAGCGCATCACGCGTCTTCTGGCTGGAGCTGCGGTTGCCCATGCCGGCGAAATGACCGAACCAGCCGAAATGAGCGGCGGCTTCGTCCTTCGTCTTGCTGACTACCGGCACGTTGAGGTGCCGGCCGATCACCGCGGCCATATCCTTGAAGGGGATGCCTTCTTCGGCGATGGCGTGATAGCGCGCGCCGGCCATGCCTTTCTCAAGCGCGAGGCGATAGACTTTCGCGGCATCGAAGCGATGGCCGGCTGACCAGACGTTGAGGCCTTCGCCGACATAGGCTGCAGCGCCTTTTTCGCGCGCGAGATTGATCAGGATCGGCACAAAGCCGTGATCGCCCGCGCCATGCGTGGTCGGCGGTAGACGCACCACCATCGCGCGGACTCCCTTTGTCGCCCAGGCCAGGCCCTTCTCTTCCGATTGGCGCGGGAAAGGCGAGGGATTGGGCTGCGGCTGATCTTCGGTAATCGCCTTGCCCGGTTCTTCGGGTTGCAGCACGCCGGTGCCGGAGGTGACGATCAGCGGGCGATTCGAGCCGGCAAGCGTCTCGCCCATCGCATCGATCGCGGCTGCGTCGATCGCGCAATTCTCGGCGAATTTCGAGAAGTCGTGAATGAAGCCGCAATGAACCACGCCATCGGACTCGGCAGCGCCACGCTTCAGGCTGTCGAGGTCTTGGAGATCGCCGCGATGGACCGTGGCACCGGCCTTGGCCAGCTTCGCGGCGCCGTCATCCGAGCGCGCCATGCCGAGAACCGAATGCCCGTTGCCGAGCAACTCCTTGACGACGGCGGTACCGACAAAACCCGTGGCGCCAGTCACAAAAACACGCATCGAAACGCTCCTGCGTTGCATGAAAAGGTTTGGACGGGCTCAATCTGGGGGCGTAGGCTATCCGGGTAAAGTAGTGACGTTATACAGGTATAATTGCTAATAGGACGCCGATGCCGCCCGTCAACGACAACCCTTTGGGCTCCTATCTGAAGGATCGCCGCACCAAGCTCGATCCGGCCGCTTTCGGTCTTGCGCCGACGCGACGCCGCACGCCTGGGCTGCGGCGCGAAGAGGTGGCCCAGCGCGCGAATGTCAGTGTCACCTGGTACACCTGGCTGGAGCAGGGGCGCGGCGGCGCGCCGTCGGCCGATGTGCTCGACCGGATCGCGGCCGCGCTGATGCTGACCGAGGTCGAGCGCGAACATCTGTTCCTCCTTGGCCTGGGCCGTCAGCCCGAGGTGCGCTATCACGTGGTCGAGAGCATCTCGCCGCGATTGCAGCGTGTGCTCGACTCGCTCGAATTCAGCCCGGCCTTTGTCCGGACGCCCACATGGGACGTCATCGCTTGGAACCGCGCTGCTGCGGCGGTGCTGGGCGACTACGGCGCCGTGCCCTTCGAGCAACGCAACATCCTGCGCCGCGTCTTCTGCGATCCTGCGTCACGTGCGCGGATGGCCGATCGAGAGCACAGCACGCGATTCCTGGTGGCCGCGTTCCGCGCCGACGCAGCGCGCGCTGGGGCATCGAAAGAGATCGAAGCGCTGGTGGACGAGCTGAGCCATGCGAGCCCCGAATTCGCTTCACTCTGGCGCGAGAACGATGTCCGCCATTACGGCGAAGGCACCAAGCACCTCCTGCATCCGAGCGGCGGAAAGATTGCGCTCGAATATTCGTCCTTCGCCGTCGATGGACGGCCCGATCTCGGCATGGTGATCTTTAATCCGGCAACAGCGGCCGATGTCGCGCTGGTCAAATCGCTGATCGATGCCTATATCGCCAGCACCGTTCAACAGGCAGCCGAATGAGCGAGCCCCAATGAGCGAGATCGTCAATCTGCGCCGGGTGCGCAAAGAGAAGGCGCGCGACGAGAAAGAAAAACAGGCCGCCGAAAATCGCACCAAGTTCGGCCGCACCAAGACCGAGAAGCAGCGTGAGGCCGCCGTGTCGAAGCTGGAACGCCGGCAGTTGGATCAGAAAAAATTGACGGATGGAGAGTAGCGCCGTGGGACGTGTTGAAAGTGCTATGGAGATGACGTCACCTTCCATCCATCAGCGCGGCGTGGCCGCCACCTGGGCCAGCCTCAAGCGGCCGGGCATGGGCAAGGGCCATGTGGTGCGGCCGTTGGTCGGCGATGGCGATCACAAGCGCACCGATCCGTTCCTCTTCCTGATGGAAGACTGGTTCGGCCCGAATGTGTTCGACGATCACCCACATCGCGGCATCGAGACGGTAACCTATGTGATCGAAGGCACGCTCGAACATCGCGAGCATGGCAAGAACACCGGCGCATTCTCAAGCGGCGATGCGATGTGGATGACCGCGGGGCGCGGCGTGATTCACAACGAGGCGCCGGCCGGACAGCAGACGGTTCATACCTTGCAGCTGTGGGTGAACCTGCCGGCCAAAGAGAAGATGACCCAGCCGCGCTTTCAGATTCTCGAAGGCGGCAAAATGCCCGAGCGTCAGGTCGAGAAAGGGCGCGTGCGCGTCTTCTCCGGTCACTCGGGTGATGTGCGTTCCGCCACGCTCAACCATGTCCCTGTGACGATGGTCGAGTTCCTGCTTGAGCCCGGCGGATCGGCGGTGCAGGAACTGCCCGCCAGCTACAACGGCTTCCTGCACATCCTCGAAGGCCAGGGCGTGTTCGGTAAGGATCGCGCACCGGCCGGTGCGGGCGACGTTGTCTGGATGGACATGCCAGGCGGTGAGGGGATGTCGGAATTCGCCGTGGCCGCCGCCGAAGGGCAGGGTGTGCGCGCGTTGCTCTGGGCAGGGGAACCGCTGCGTGAACCGGTGGTCGCGCGCGGCCCCTTCGTCATGAATACCGAGCAGCAGATCCGCGAAGCCTATGACGACTTCCGTTCCGGCCGCTTCGGCTGAACTCAGGCTTTCGGCAGCGGCGGGCTAAAGCGCAGGCCCACTGCGATACGGTTCCATTGGTTGATCGTGCCGATCGACACGGTCAGGAAGGCTGCCTCGCTCTCCGAGAACTGCTCGCGCAGCTGGGCATAGACCGCGTCGGGCGCGCCCTGGCTTTCGATCCGCGTCAGGGTCTCGGTCCAGGCCAGCGCCGCCATCTCGCGCGGCGTGAACACACCCGCTTCACGCCAAGCTGCAACAAGATCCAGCTTCTCGACGGGAATGCCGAGTCCGCGCGCGGCGGTCAGATGGAACTGAAGGCAGAAGGCGCAGCTGTTGATCTGCGAAGCGCGGATCTTGATCAGCTCGGTCAGGTCCTTTTCGAGGCCCGAATCGTTGACTGCCTTGGTCAGCGCCGCCATGGCTGCATAGACAGCCGGTGCGGCAGCCTTGAAGGGTTCGTAGTCCATGCGGGGCTTAAGTTCCGACATGTTGGCTCTCCGGGCATTCAATGATAGTATCAGGATACGAATATCATATAAGGGCCCTGATATGAAACGCAAGACCGAGTCGCCGGAAGTGCCCGCGGCAGGCGAGGGCAAGCGGGGTGAGCAGGGGCATCTCGGCTATCTGCTGCGCCAAGCGGGCGGCGCGATGCGCAACCGGATGGAGCGCGCGCTGGCCGAATATCGCGTCACCCAAGCGCAGTTCGTGGTGTTGACGATGATCGGCGCTTATCCGGGCCTGTCGAATGCCGATCTTGCGCGGCTCGCAGTGCTGACGCCGCAAACGGTCAATGGCATTGTCGCCAATCTGAAACGTTCGGGCGCAATCGCCAGTCGGCCGCATCCTGTCCATGGCCGGATTCAGCAGCTGAGCCTGACGGCAAAAGGGACGAAGACTTTGGCGCGCTGCAAGCTTCGGGTCCAGGGCGTGGAATCAGAGATCGCGGCCGGACTCACGGCGGAGCAGGAACGCACGATCCGGCAATGGCTTGTGCGCATGGCGGTTGACCACAGCGATACGAAACGCAAAAGCGCCTGAAAACGCGGGCCAACTATCACGGATCGGCGCTTTACAAGCCGCAGGCAGCCTTCTAGCCTCCGCCAAGCCTTCTGTGCGGCCATGCCGGGCCATGGGCTGCGCTCAGCGGTGTCCCCATTCGGCGGCACACCCAGTCATCACCGAGGAGAAACGCCATGAAATACTATTATTCAACCGGCTCCTGCTCGCTTTCGCCGCGTATCGCGCTGCAGGAAGCGGGTTTGACCCATGACAGCGAAGCCGTCGATCTCGCCGCCAAGAAGACGAAGGGTGGTAGCGATTTCTGGGCCATCAATTCGAAGGGCTATGTGCCGGCGCTGGTGCTCGATGACGGCGAGTTGCTGACCGAGAACGCGGTGATCCTGCAATACATCGCCGACAAGACGCCCGAGAAGAAGCTGGCGCCGCCGGCCGGTGGCATGGAGCGCGTGCGTTTCCAGGAATGGCTGATCTTCATCACCACTGAATTGCACAAGACCTTCTCGCCGCTTTTCAACCCGAAGAGCAACGACGAATTCAAGGAAACCGTCGTCACCCGTTTGAAGATGCGCTTCGGTCTGATCACGAAGCAGCTCGGCAGCAAGACCTATCTGTTCGGCGACGATTTCAGCGTGGCCGACGGCTATCTCTTCACCATGCTGACCTGGGCGAAGCATAAGGGCGTCGATGTCGGTCCGGCACTGACCTCTTATTACGATCGCGTCGCCGCTCGTCCGGCGGTTCAGGCCGCGTTGAAGGCCGAAGGCATCATCGCGTAAGTCATTGCTCGCGAACGGGCGGCGGCAGGCTTGTCGCCGCCCGTATCATTTCGGTGCGGTTTCGAAATCCAAATTCCGTCTCAATTGCTTAAGTTTAACGATTTCAGAACCATGACGAGTTCCGATCCTGCCTTGATTTAGACACGGTTCCGCCTTCCGATAGCACCCTGAATTCAGCACTATGCGTTCAGGCGCATTTACGAAGAAGGGTCAACCCCATGCCTATCTCCCGCACATCCCGGATTGCCATCGCCGTCGCAACCATCACGGTCTGCGCCAGCGCGACAGCCTGGGCGGATGCCGATCCGCCCGGCCGTGTCGGCCGCTTGAGCGATGCCGAGGGCACCGTTTCTTTCCACACATCCGACCAGACCGATTGGTCGCCGGCCACGGTCAACTATCCGGTCACGACGGGGACGTCGTTCTGGACCGAACCTGACTCGAAGGCTGAGATTCAAGTCGGCGATTCCGAGATTCGCCTCGACCAGAACACCTGGGCCGACGTCGTCCAACTCGACGACAACGCGACGCAGTTCCGCATCAATCAGGGCGTGGTGAACATCCATGTGCTGACGCTGCCGCCTGGTGGTGTGTCGGTGCTGACGCCGAAGGGTCAGGTCGATCTGCTGGCGCCGGGCAGCTACGACGTCAACGCCGGCGAGCCGAGCGCCGACAACACGCCGGCCGATCAGACGCAGCTTTCCGTGCTCGAAGGCAGCGCCCGCTTCGACGGGCCGCGTTCGGCCGTCGATGTGCAGGAAGGCGAGTCCGCGACCGTCAGCGGCGATCCGATCAACGTCTCCCTGGCCGAAGCCGCGCCGTCGCCGTTCGACGATTGGGCATTGTCGCGCGAACACCGCGAAACGCCGCCGCCGCCCCAAGTTGCGCAATCGGTGCCGCCGGGCATGACCGGCTATCAGGATCTCAACGCCAACGGCCAGTGGGCGCAGACACCGCAATACGGCGCGGTCTGGTATCCCAACAGCGTGCCGGCCGGCTGGGCGCCATACACCACGGGTCATTGGGCTTATGTCGCGCCTTGGGGCTGGACGTGGATCGACGATGCACCTTGGGGTTTCGCGCCGTACCATTACGGCCGCTGGGCGATGATCGGCGGCCGTTGGGGTTGGGCGCCGGTGGTGCCGGGCGTGGCGATTGTCGGGCCGCCCGTCTACGCGCCCGCGCTGGTTGCCTTCGTCGGCGGCGGTGGTTTCGGCATCAGCCTGTCGATCGGCGGCCCGACCGCCGCGGTGGGTTGGGTGCCGCTGGCGCCGTTCGAGGTCTTTCACCCCTGGTATCACGCCAGCCCTGGCTATTTCCGCCATGTGAATGTGATCAACGTCAACCGGACGGTGATCAACAACATCCGGGTCACGGATCGCGTGACCATGGATCATTTCGCCAATCGCAATGCCGCCGTGGTGGTGTCGGCCCAGGCCTTCACCCACGCGGCGCCGGTCAGCCGTGCGCGCGTCGATGTGCCGCATGACCAGTTGGCGCATCTGCAGGTGGCCAACGGCAGGAACATGGGCGAGTTCAAGCCGACTCCCGAGGCGCGTCTGGCCGCGGCACGGCCGAATGCGATTCCGGAAGGACAAGCGGGCGCTCATGCCAGTGTCGCGGATCATCCGGTCGCCTATCACCCGGCGCCGGAAGCGGCTCATCCTGAGGCCGCGGCCCATGCGCCTGGCCCGAAGCTGAATGGTCCGATGGCGCATCCCGCGCCGCCGATGCATCAGAACGCGGCGGTGAACGGCGCACCGCGTCCGCAACCGAACGCCGCGCCGAACCAGCCGCATCCGGCTGCGGCGGCACCGGGCCCGCGTCCGCCGGCACCGCGCTCGGCAGCCCAGCAGTCTCCGCGTCCGGCTGCGTCTGCGCCGCCACGGCCGCAAGCGATGCGTCCTCAGCCGCGCCCGCAGATGCAGGTGCAGCACCCGCAGCAGCAGCGACGGCTGCAGGCCACGCCGCAAGGCTGGAAGCGGGCGGCTCCTGCCGCGCATCCGGCGCCGCAAAAGGAAGAGAAGAAGCAGTAAGCGAGACCGCGACGAAAGGCGCTCGGATCGAAGGGTCCGGGCGCCTTTTTCGTTTCCAAGTCGAAGGCGTTGTCTTCGCGCCGCATCCGCGCCAAGTTCAGCGGATGCATGACGGCTATCTTCCCTACGTTCTGATCGGACTGACATTCGTCCTGGCGGGCGTGATCAAAGGCGTGACGGGCATGGGATTGCCCACCGTCGCAATCGGCCTTTTGGGTCTGATCATGGCGCCGGCCGAAGCGGCCGCGCTGCTCGTGATCCCATCGGTGGTCACCAATGTTTGGCAATTCGTCGCCGGGCCCAATCGCGTGCAAACGGCCAAGCGCATCTGGACGATGCTGATCGCCATCTTCATCGCGACATGGTTGTCGACGGGATTGATCGCGGGAGGCGGCATGAGTAACGCGACCTTGGGCTTGGGCATTGCCTTGGTCGTCTATGCGCTGGTGGGCCTCGCCAAGGTGCAACTCACGGTTTCGCGGCCGATGGAGCGTTGGCTCGCGCCCGTCATCGGCGCAGCGACCGGTGTCGTGACCGGCGCCACAGGCGTTTTCGTCATTCCCGCCGTACCCTATCTTCAGGCGCTCGGCCTGAACAAAGACGATCTGGTCCAGACGCTCGGCCTGTCCTTCACCGTCTCAACCATTGCCTTGGCCGCTGGCCTTGCGACACATGATGCCTTCCACATCACGGCGGTCGGCGAGTCGGCCGTGTGCACGGCACCGGCGTTGATCGGCATGATGGCGGGGCAGTGGGTGCGGGCGCGAGTCAATCCCACGACATTCCGGCTGCTGTTCTTTATCGGCCTGCTGATCTTGGGCGCCAACCTAATTCTGCGATCCGTTCTTTGAACGGCACGTTTCGACCGGAATCGAAACGTCAGCCTCGTCGTCGGTGATTGAGTCGTCTCCACAAAAGGAGGCGACCATGATCACATTGTGCATTCGCTACACACTCGATTTTCAAAAGATCGATGCGTTTACCACCTACGCCAAAGGCATCAAGAGCGGGATCGAGCGTTGCGGCGGGACCTATGTCGGTTACTACCTGCCGACCAAGATCGCAGGGCTGGCCAATCTCGCCATAGGGCTGATCGCGTTTCCCGATCTCGCGACGTATCAGCACTATCGTGAAAAGCTTGCTGTCGATCCCGAGGCTTCAGGCCATTTGCGCGACGCGATGGCGGCAGGCTGCATCATCAACGAAGAGCGCGCCTTCATGCAGGCGCTATAGGTGTTCCGTCGCAGCGTCCGCCCCAATGGCCTCCGACAGTCGTATGCCTCTCAGCAGCTTGCTGATCATCGCTTCCAATTGCGCCTGACGATACGGCTTTGACAGGCGTGGAAGCTCCGTCCTTTCTCCCAGGGGCAGATCGGCGTAGCCGGTCGTCAAGAGGACGGGCAGGGAGGGGTGTTTGCTGAGGACGATCTCGGCGAGCTCGATGCCGGTCATGCCCGGCATGGATTGATCCGTCAGCATGAGATCGATGGCGTGTCCTTCTTCCAGAATCTCCAGGGCACGTTGGCCGGAGTCTGCCCAGATCGCTGCATGACCCAAATCTTCGAGCATCTGGACGGTGCTGGTTGAGATCAGAGGATCGTCATCGACGACGAGAATCGTCGCCAGATGAGAAGGGGCCACTACTTTCGGCTTCTCCGGAGCCGGTTTTTTCTTCGAAGGCAAGGGCTGTTCGGCGGCGGGCAGCCACAAGGTCGCGTCGGTTCCCTTGTTCACTTCGCTGGACAGTTCAAGCAGGCCGCCGAGCTGGACGGCAAGCCCGTGCACCATGGACAACCCTAATCCAGTGCCCTTGCCGAGCGGCTTGGTCGAGAAGAAGGGTTCGACAGCCTTGCTGAGCGTCGTGGCATCCATACCGCAGCCGTTGTCGGATACGCGAACGCGCAGATACGATCCTTTGCGCAGCCCGGTCTTCGCGTTGACGGTCTCCTGGTCGAGGCTGATGGTGATCGTGCCCCCGTCGGGCATTGCGTCTCGTGCGTTGATCGCCAGATTGAGAATCGCCAGTTCCACCTGCTGGGCATCGACCTGTGCAGGCAGCAGTGTTTTGTCCGCGCGCAAAAACAAAGCGATATTCGGGCCGAGGCTGCGTCCGAGAAGATCGTGCATCCCAGATAAGAGCGCTGACAAATCGACAGGGCCCGTCTTCAGGTCTTGCTGTCGTGCAAAGGCAAGCATCCGCTGCGTGAGCGATGCGCCGCGCTCCACGCCCTCGATGGCGCCTTCGATCAAGCGCTTGGCCCGCGGGTCGTTCGCGAGACGGTGGCTGAGAACCTCCAGATTGCCCATAACGGCCATCAGAAGATTGTTGAAATCGTGGGCGACGCCACCCGTCAGCTGGCCCACCGCTTCCATCTTTTGGGATTGGAGCAATTGCTTCTGCGCCTTTTCGCGCGCGGTGACCTCGGCCATCAATTCCACGGTCCGCTGCTCAACGCGCTGTTCAAGGGTCGCGGTCAGAACCGACAGTGCCGCGCGTTCCGCCGCCAGCTCGTTCAGCAGACGCGTTTGCTCCAGCTCGGATGTTTTGCGCACAGTAATATCGGTGGTGACGCCGACAAGCTGGCTGACCGCGCCGGCCGGGCTTTTGATCGCCCGCGCATGGACATCGATCCAATGCACGGAACGGTCAGGCCAAATTGTGCGGTATTCGATGATGTAGTCCGCGCCGGTTCGAAGGGTGAGTTCAATAGCCTCACGCCGGCGCGCCCGGTCTTCCGGATGGACCGATTTCTCGAGGTCGTCGAATGAAAACGGGTCGCCGGGCGAGCGTCCGAAATGGGCCCGGCCGCTATCCGAAACATGCAGCGTCATCGTTGGAACGTCGACAATCCATGAACCGAGATGACCCGCGGTCAACGCGGTCTGCAACCGCCTTTCGCCCTCGCTCAATTGTTCGAGGCGTGACCGGGCTTCGTATTGACGGCGGCGGCTGCGAACGGCCGCCGCCACGATGCTGATCAAGGTGGTCGAGTGGAAGGGCCGTTCGATGAAGGTCACATTGCCCAGATTTTCGGCGAGCCTGGCCGCAATCGGGTTGCGCTCCACCCCATGACCGTGCTGGGTCATCAAGACGATCGGCATGTCGGACCATGCCGGTTGGTGCCGCAAAAACTCGACCAAGGGCCGCAAATCGGCATCGCGCGTCGCTTCGTCGGCGATGATGGCGAGGCCGGCGCCTTTGTCGAATTCAGCACAGAGCGACGAAAGGTCGTTCACAATCCCGGCCGAGAAACCCGCTTCCTTCAGAATGAGCGTTGCGATCTGAGCGTCGCGCCCGTTGGGCGCCAAGATCACCGCACGTTCTGAAAGCGGTCCCGGGTTCACGTCTTCTCGCTTCCGAGCAGGGGGGAGTTTGCGCCGGAATAGGTGGGCACGCCGCGCAGCACGCCCTGAAATGCCTCGAGCGGTTCACCAAGCGTAAGGCCCGTATTGTCGATACGGAATTCGCGAATGGTCGATTCGTGGAAGCCCGACCGCTTTTTGATGATCGATATGGCGCGCCGCACGCGGCCCATCGCCTCGAAGTAACGAAGCAGAATCACGGTATCCGCCAAATACGTCACATCGACGGGCGACTGCATGTCGCCGACCAGCCCATGCTGTGCGACGGTCATGAATGTCGCCGCGCCGCGACGGTTCAGGTATTGCAGCAATTCGTGCATGTGGAGGATGAGTGAATTCTCCTCGGGCATCGCTGCTTGATATCCGTTCAAGCTGTCGATCACGACCGTCTTGATTTTCATTGAGTCGACCGTCTTGCGGACGCGATGGGCGAATTCGCCGGGAGACAGTTCGGCGGCATCGACTTGTTCGATGATCAGATCGCCTCGCCCGCGCGCGGTCTCGAGATCGATCCCCAATTTCTTCATGCGCGCAAACAGCAATCCAAGTTCCTCGTCGAACGCGAATATCGCCGCTTTTTCGCCACGCGCGATGGCGGCCATGACGAAAGTGAGAACGATGAGTGATTTTCCCGTTCCGGCAGGCCCGAGAACCAAGGTGCTCGACCCCGCCTCGACGCCGCCGCCGAGCAGGGCATCGAATTCGCTGATGCCGGTCGAAAACTGCGTTCGGGCGAATCCGCTATGATGTTCCGATGCGACGAGACGCGGGAATACATTGATGCCGTCGTAGTTGATGGTGAAGTCGTGGAAGCCGCCGCGGTACTTCTGGCCGCGATATTTGAGGACGCGCAAGCGGCGCCGTTCTGAACCGTAGGCGGGCGTCAATTCCTCCAACCGGACAACGCCATGGGCGATGCTGTGGACGGTCTTGTCGCCGACTTCGGTCGTGAGATCGTCGAGCATCAGTACGGTAGCGCCATGCCGCACCAGAAAATGCTTCACGGCGAGAATCTGCCGGCGATAGCGGAGCGAGCTTTGTGCCAGGAGCCTGATTTCCGAAAGACTGTCGAGCACGATGCGGCTCGGTTTCAGGCGCTCGACCGCCTCGAAGATGCTTTTGGTCGTCTCGCCGAGTTCGAGGTCCGACGAATAAAGCAAACTCTGCTGCTGCTCGGAGTCGAGCAGGCTTTCCGGCGGTGTCAGCTCGAAAATCTCGACCTCGCTACCCATCGTCCATCCATGGGAGGCCGCCCCTTGACGAAGCTCCTCCTCGGTCTCTGAAAGAGTCACGTAAAGCGACCGTTCTCCGGCTTTTGCCCCTTCCAGTAGGAATTGGAGGGCGATGGTGGTCTTGCCGGCTCCCGGTTCGCCCTCCAATAGAAAGATGTGGCCTCGCGAAAGGCCGCCGGACAGGATTTCATCAAGACCGGCAATGCCCGTCTTGGCTTTGTTCGTTTCTTTGGTCATAGCATTCAACCTTCTTAATTATGCGCCGAAGGGTGTTGGCCCATTGTGGCCAAGGTGTGACCGAAATGGAGCAAGGCTATGGAAATCATCGGGAAATTGGCCTAGGGGCGCGCCTCGGGAGGGCGGGCAAAGACCCTTAGAGCAGGCCTAGGACTTTGAAACTCGTATGGCCCGCGCGGCCGATCACGAGGTGGTCGTGCAACGCGATGTTGACCGCGCTTAGCGCGTCGCGGACGCGCTTGGTCATCTCGATATCGGCGCGGCTGGGCGCGGTATCGCCTGAGGGATGGTTGTGCACCATGATGATGGCGCTGGCATTGAGCTCCAGCGCCCGCTTGACCACTTCGCGCGGGTAGACCGGCGTGTGATCGATCGTGCCTTCCTGTTGCACCTCGTCGGCGATCAGCGTGTTCTTGCGGTCGAGAAAGAGCAGGTGGAAGCGTTCGGTGGGCTCGTGCGCCAGCGCCGTGCGGCAATACTCGATCAGCTTGTCCCAGCTGGTCAGCACATTACGCTGAATCACCTGTTCGCGCGTCATGCTACGGGCCGCCGCGGCCACGACTTTGAGCGTCACGGCGGCGTTCTCGTTCAGCCCCTCGAAATCCGCCAGCCGCCCGACCTCCGCGCCCAACACGCCCTGCAGGCTGCCGAATTCCTTCAGCAGCGCCTTGGCCAGCGGCTTCACGTCGCGGCGGGGGATGGCGAGGAACAGGATGAGTTCGAGAAGCTCGTAATCGGCCAACGCATCGGCGCCGCCCTTTTGAAAGCGGTCGCGCAAGCGTTGCCGGTGGCCGAGATAATGCGGCTCAGTCGAGCCGTCGTCGGTGCCTGAATTCCGCGCCGATTCGGTCGCGTCAGGCCGCATAGGGCGGTCGGTCGAGGCCTGTCGGCGAGAGGGTGAAGATCTCGCAGCCGGTTTCCGTGACGCCGATCGTGTGCTCGAACTGCGCCGAAAGGCTGCGATCCTTGGTCACAGCGGTCCAGCCATCGGAGAGAATCTTCGTCTCCCAGCGGCCGGCATTCACCATCGGCTCGATCGTGAAGATCATGCCCGGTTTGATCACCAGACCGTCTTTGGGGCGGCCGAAATGCATCACATTCGGCGGCTCGTGGAAGATCTTGCTGATCCCATGGCCGCAGAATTCGCGCACCACCGAGAAGCGATTTTCCTCCACGTATTCCTGGATCGCGTGACCGATATCGCCAAGCGTCGCACCCGGCTTCACCACCGCGATGCCGCGCATCAGAGATTCATAGGTCACGTCGCAGAGCTTGCGTGCCTTCACGCCGACCTTGCCGACGTAATACATGCGGCTCGAATCGCCATGCCAGCCATCGACGATCGGCGTGACGTCGATATTGACGATGTCGCCGTCATCGAGCGCGCGATCGCCAGGGATACCGTGGCAGACGACATGGTTGATCGAGGTGCAGATCGATTTCGGAAAGCCGCGATAGCCCAGCGGGGCGGAGATCGCGCCATGCGCCTGGGTCCACTCTTCGCAAATCTGATCGAGCTTGTTGGTCGTCACGCCGGGAACGACGAAGGGGGCGATGTAGTCGAGCAGTTCGGCGGCCATGTGGCCAGCCTTGCGCATGCCCGCGAAAGCCTCGGGGCCGTGAATTGTGACGCGCTGAGCTTCGCGCTTGGTGTCTTCGCGATCCATCAATCGGTGTTCCGTAGCTGTTCCCGGATTCTAGCCTGCCGCGGCGAGGATTTCCATACGGCGCTTTAGGGCACGGGTTAGGGGTTTATTTAGCGCGCGGCCAGGCGATAACAAGCGGGTGATCCAGGGCGATTTCGGTCAAGGACAGCCGGCAGGCGTAACAGAGGGCCTCGACCCCGGCTGCCATGGCCCGGTCGAAGGCCGCGGTATAGGCCGGGTCGATGTCGTCGGCAAAGGTGAAATCTTTGCAGTCGTCGCGCTGGACCAGGAACAGCATGACGGCCCGATACCCGGCCCGGACCATATCTGAGAGTTCTTCCAGATGCTTGGCGCCGCGGGCGGTGACGCAATCGGGAAAACAGGCATCCGGCCCGCGTTTCATATGGACGTTTTTGACCTCGAGATAGCAGGCGGGCTTGCCGGGACTTTCGAGCAGCACGTCGATGCGCGAGTTCTTGCCGTATTTCACCTCGCGGCGATGCATCTCGTAGCCGCGCAGCCCTGGAATCGCGTCGGCCTTCAGCGCTTCGGCAACGATGGCATTGGGATGGGCGGTGTTGATCCCGACCAGATGGCCGTTGTCGGTCACCAACTCCCAATTCCATTGTAGCTTGCGGTCGGGGTTGCTGGCCGGTGAGACCCAGATTTCTTCGCCGGGGGCGATCAACCCCATCATCGTGCCGGGATTGGCGACATGGACGGTGGTGATCGTGCCGTCGTCGAACCGCACATCGGCGAGGAAACGCTTATAGCGTTGCAGCAAAGTCGCGCGGACCAGCGGGGCGTGAAAGTGCATCGGAGAGCGTCAGGATTTGGGAGAGTTGGTGCGCAACGTGTCGGCCAGGCTTGCTTTGCCTGAGCCGCGGGCGAGGGGCTTCTGCTGCGATTCGTGGGGCCGCCAGGCGGTCAGGGTCAGCACTTGGAACGTCGCTTTGACTCGGCCATCGGCCTCAGCGAAGCGTTCGCGATAAAGCTCCATCGCCTTCATAACGGTGCCGCGCCGCGTGGTATTGCGGCGGCGGGCCAGCGTCGCGTTGGTCTCGCCCATGCCGCGCAGATCGGCCAGCAGCTTCAGAGGCTCGGCATAGGTCACGGTGATGATATCGAAATCGACCACCGGCAAAGCAAAGCCGGCGCGCTGTAGCAATGCCCCAGCATCGCGGACATCGGCGAAGGGCGAAACGCGCGGCCCGGCGCCGCCTTCCTCGGATAATTCCGCTTCGATGAAGCAGCGGCGGAGTTCGTTCAACGTCTCGCCGCCCAGCATCGTCGCGAGGAATAGGCCATCCGGTTTGAGGGCGTGATTGATTTGCACCAGGGCGCCGGGCAGATCGTTGACCCAGTGCAGGCTGAGATTGCTCAGCACCAGATCGAAGGTCTTTGACGCGAAGGGCAGGGCCTCTTCATCGCCCACCACCGCTTCACCGCCCGCCCGCTGCGCCATCGGCAGCGACAGATCGCATTGGACCAGGCGTTCGATCCCGCCGCGCCCCGCCAATTGCCGGCCGAGCGCGCCGGTGTGGCAGCCCAGATCGAGCGCCAAGGGAAAGCGGCGCGTGACGTCAAGCAGTCGATCACACAATCGATCGGCCACTTCCTCGAACAGAAAAGAATGTTCGTCAAATGTGGTGGCCGCGCGGTCGCGTTGACGGCGGACTTGGGCACGATCGAAAACCGAAACTTCCGACATGGCCGGCACTATGGCATCGCGCCGCGAACCCGGCTAGCTTGGCGCTATGCACATATTGAATTTCATCGACGAATCCGTCGAACGCCACGAACATATCCGCCTCGACGCGCCGGCCTTGGATGCGCTGATGCGCGGCGCCGACTCGCGCTTCATGTTCATTCAAGCCGGGCGCGTCAAAAGCGCTTCGATCGAGCCGCTGGCGCTGGCCTGGGTGTCCTGGGACGCTGTGCATGGCGAGGTCGAGAAGGGTGCAGAAGTCATCTTCCTCGGTGAGTACGAACACTTCTATCGCTTCGCGGTGATTCCCGCCGAGGCGCCCCAGACGATCGAGACCCGGCCGCGCGATGTGAAGCCCGATGGCGATTTTGTCGGCATCTTCCAGACGGCGACGACGCTGTCGCCCGGCGAAGGGCAGTTGGTGGTGATGGCGGGGCATTTCGCCAACTGGATCAACCGCACCCGGCATTGTGGCCGTTGCGGGTCGCCGATGATCGCCAAGGATGGTGGCCATCGCCGCCTCTGCACCAATGCAAGCTGCGCCTGGCAGGAGTTCCCGCGCACCGATCCGGTAGTGCTGACTCTGGTGACCAAGGGCGACCGCTGCATCCTTGGCCGTCAGCCGCGATTTCCGCCGGGCTTCTATTCCCCGCTGGCAGGCTTTGTGTCGCCGGCCGAAACGATCGAAGGCGCCGTCCGCCGCGAAGTGGGCGAAGAGGTCGGCGTGAAGGTCGGCAAGGTGACCTATCTCGCGTCGCAGCCCTGGCCCTTTCCCGGGTCGCTGATGATGGGCTTCGTTTCCGAGGCGCTGACCGAGGAACTGACCGTCGATACGTCCGAGCTCGAAGATGCGCAGTGGTTTACCCGTGCCGAGGTCGAGGCGATCGCCCGCAAAGAAGAGGTGCGGGGGATGAGGCTGCATCTGCCGCCGCGCGGCGTGGTTGCGCGCTTCGTGATCGAGCACTGGCTGGCGAACGGGGCGACCAAAGCGCCATGAGCGCGGCGGCTCAGGTCTGGGCCAAAACGCTCGGCAAGGCGGCATCGGTTGCCGTCGATGCGTTTCTACCTGGCCGGTGCTTGCGTTGCGGCGCCATCGTCGGTGAAACCGGCGCGCTCTGCACCGCCTGCTGGGAGGGGATGAGCTTCATCACCGCCCCCCAATGCGACACATGCGGGCAGCCTTTCGAGGTCGATCTGGCTGGATCGAGCCTTTGCGCTGCCTGCATGGCTGACCCGCCCGGCTATAATCGCGCCCGGGCGGTCTTTCGCTACGACGACGCCAGCCGGGCGCTGATCCTGCGTTTCAAGCATGGTGATCGGACGGCTGCCGCACCCCATTTCGCCCGCTGGATGGCCCGCGCCGGAAGCACCTTACTGGCCGACGCCGACGTCATCGTCCCCGTTCCGCTCCACCCCTGGCGGCTGTGGCGGCGGCGCTACAATCAGGCGGCGATGCTGGCCTCGGCCATCGCACGCCAGGCCGATAAAACCTGTGTTCCCGACGCTTTAGCCCGCGTGCGGGCGACGCCATCCCAAGGGACGCTCGGGCGCGGCCAGCGGCGGCGGAATGTCAAAGGCGCGTTCCGGCTGCGTCGGCCTGAAGCGATCGACGGCAAGGCGGTGGTTCTGATTGACGACGTCCTCACCAGCGGGGCGACGGTCGAGGAGTGCGTGCGGGTTATGCACAGGGGCGGTGCGACCCAGGTTGATGTCCTGACCCTGGCCCGGGTGGTTCTGACCCCCGACTTTGAAATTGCCGAACAATCCCTATATTCCTAAGGTTGCCGGTGAGGAGTGAGGACCATGCCCGAAGTCGAGATTTACACCACCCCGATCTGCCCCTATTGCGTGCGCGCCAAGTCGCTGCTGAGCAAGAAGGGCGTCGCCTATAAGGAGATCGACGTGGCGGCCGATCCGGCGATCCGGGACGCGATGATCAAGCGCGCGGGCGGCAAGCGTACCGTGCCGCAGATCTTCATCAACGGCATCCATGTCGGCGGCAGCGACGAACTCTATGCGCTCGACCGCAAGGGCGAGTTGGATCAAATCCTCGAACCGACATGACCGTGTTCCGCGCTGCCTGCATCCAAGTCAACGCAGGCAACGATCTTCATACCAATATCGAGACGGTGTCCAAACTTGCGCGCCAGGCCAAGGCGGCCGGCGCCGATTTGATTCTGATGCCCGAGAATGTGGTGATGATGGAGTCGGGCCGCGAGAATACGCTCGCCAAGTCGGCGCCTGCCGAAAACCATCCCGCGATTGCCGCGTTCAAGAGCCTCGCCCGCGAAACCGCGACCTGGCTGCATGGCGGCACGCTGCATATCAAGTTGGATGACGGCCGCCTCGCCAACCGCACCTATATGTTCGACCCCGCCGGCAAGCAGGTTGCCCAATACGACAAAATCCATATGTTCGATGTCGATCTCGGCAATGGCGAAGTCTACCGCGAGTCGGCAACCTTCCGGCCGGGGCAGGCGGCGCAGACCGTCGATCTGCCCTGGGGCAAGCTTGGCCTGTCGATCTGCTATGACGTGCGCTTCCCGCAGCTCTATCGCGCCTTGGGCAAGGCCGGCGCCGACTTCATCACCGTGCCCTCCGCCTTCACCCGGACCACGGGCAAGGCGCACTGGCATATCCTTCTGCGCGCCCGCGCCATCGAGACCGGTTGTTATGTCCTGGCGCCGGCGCAATGTGGCGATCATGCCGGCGGTCGTCAGACTTATGGCCATGCCCTGGTCGTTTCCCCTTGGGGCGATGTGCTGGCTGATGCGGGCGAAGAGCCCGGCTATGTCATGGCCGAAATCGATACCGACCAGGTCAAGGACGCGCGGCGTAAGATGCCGACGCTGGGCCATGACCGCGACTTCGCGAGTCCGCCGCAATGATCCTCTACGATCTGCAATGCGCGAAGAAGCACGCCTTCGAAGGTTGGTTCAAGACCAGCGACGCCTTCGACAAGCAGGCCAAGGCCGGCAAGGTCGAATGCCCGGTCTGCGGCAGCACCAAGGTCAAAAAGGCTATGAGCGCGCCGGCTCTGCTCAAAGGCGGAACCGGCAGCAAGGCCGAAGGCATCGCCATCAAGATGCGCGAGGCCATGACCGAGCTGCGCAAGCAGGTCGAGGCCAATGCCGATTACGTCGGTAACAAGTTTCCCGAGGAAGCGCGGCGTATTCACTATGGTGAAACGGAAGAGCGCCCCATCTACGGCGAGGCCACGCCCGACGAGGCCAAGGAATTGAGCGACGAGGGGGTCGAAATCGTTCCGATCCCCTGGCCCTCCCGCCAGGATTCCTGATACACCCTCCAGCCGCATGATTCGGCGGCCGGCTGCGTTAAATGCGCTGGCCAGCCGTGGCATGCGTTCACAATCTATGGTATAGGCTCTCGCAAAGAGCCCTAAGGGCAGAGGCAATGGCCGGACATTCCCAGTTTAAGAACATTATGCACCGTAAGGGCGCGCAGGATGCGAAGCGCGCCAAAGTGTTTACCAAGATCATCCGCGAATTGACGACGTCGGCGCGGACTGGATCAACCGACCCCAATTCCAATTCGCGACTGCGTTCGGCCATGCAGGCGGCGCGTGAAAACAATATGCCGCGGGACACGATCGAGCGGGCGATCAAGCGCGGCGCTGGCGGCGAAGGCGATGCGAACTATGAAGAGGTGCGCTACGAGGGTTACGGCCCCGGCGGCGTCGCCATCATCGTCGAGGCGCTGACCGACAACCGCAACCGCACCGCTTCGGAAATCCGCACCGCCTTCACCAAGCAGGGCGGGACGCTCGGCGAAACCAATTCGGTCAGCTTCATGTTCGACCGCGTCGGCGCGATCCGCTATCCGGCCACCGTCGCCGATGCCGACAAGATGTTCGAAGCCGCGCTCGATGCCGGAGCCGACGATGTGGTCTCGACGCCCGATGGCCATGACATCACCTGCGCGCCTGACAGCCTCGGCGCTGTGCGCGAAGCGCTGGAAACCAAGTTCGGCACCCCGGCCAGCGCGCGGCTCGATTGGAAGCCGAAGACTCAAGCGCCGGTGGGCGATGAGCAGACGGCGCAGTCTCTGCTGAAGCTGCTCGAAGTCCTCGAAGACAACGACGACGTGCAGCGGGTGCAGGCGAATTTCGACATCGCCCAAGACGTGATGGAGCGGCTCAGCGCGTGAGTAGACGATTCCTCGGCATCGATCCTGGTTTGCGGACCACCGGCTGGGGTGTGATCGATGCCGAGGACAATCGGCTTCGCTGGGTGGCCGATGGCGTTGTGCGCTCGACGGATGATCTGCCGCTATCGGAACGACTGGCGCAGCTCTTCAAAGGCGTCAGCGAGGTGATCGCCACCTATAAGCCGGACGCGGCGGCGGTCGAAGAGACCTTCGTCAACAAGAACCCGACCTCGACCTTGAAGCTGGGTCAGGCGCGCGGCGCGGTAATCGTCGCCATCGGCGCCGCGGGAATCGCTTGCGCCGAATACACACCGAATGCGATCAAGAAGACCGTGGTTGGATCGGGCCATGCCGCCAAGGAGCAGATCGGCTTCATGGTGCGGCGTTTGCTACCGGGCTGCATGGTCAAAACGGCGGACGCCGCCGATGCGCTGGCTGTCGCGATCTGCCATGCGCAGCAGAATAGCGGTCTCGCGCGCCGTATCGCCGCAGCGGGCGGGGCACGATGATCGCGCGGCTCAAGGGCCTCGTCGACTCGGCCGGCGCTGACTCGGCGGTGATCGATGTCGGGGGTGTCGGCTATCTCATTTTCGGTTCATCGCGCACTCTGGGTCATTTGGCCGTCGGGCAGGCCATCGCGCTCTTCGTCGAGACCCATGTTCGCGAAGACCACATCCATCTCTACGGTTTCATCGATGCGGCCGAGCGCGATTGGTTCCGGTTGCTGCTGACCGTGCAGGGCGTCGGCGGCAAGGTGGCGTTGGCGATCTTATCGGCGCTGTCGACCGACGAGTTGGCGCGTGCGATCGCTGCGGGCGACAAGACGGCGCTCTCACGCGCCAATGGCGTCGGCGCAAAACTGGCGGCACGTCTGGCGATCGAACTCAAGGATAAAGCGGTCGGCATTGCCATCGGTCCCGCGACGACCAGCGCCGCGCCGGTCGGTGTCGTCGGCTCGGCCGGCGAGGCAGTCTCAGCCTTGGTCAATCTCGGTTATCGTCGTGCCGAGGCCGAGGATGCGATCCTCAAAGCCGTCGCGAATGCAGGTGAGGGCGCTGATGCGAAGGCGCTGGTGCGTTACGGTCTGCGTCAGCTCGGGCGGGTATCATGAGCGAACCGCGCATGGTGGCCCCCAATGCCGCGCCGACCGATCCCGATGTCGGATTGCGGCCGCAGTCCTTCGACGACTTTGTCGGCCAGGCCGAGCTTTGCAGAAATCTGAAAGTTTTTATCGCCGCCGCTCGCCAGCGCGCCGAGCCGCTCGACCACGTGCTGCTGGCTGGTCCGCCGGGTCTCGGGAAGACCACTTTGGCCCGTATTGTCGCGCGCGAATTGGGTGTCGGCTTCCGGCCGACCTCGGGTCCGATGATTGCTCGTGCAGGCGATCTTGCTGCCATCCTGACCAATCTCGAACCACGCGATGTACTCTTTATTGATGAGATCCACCGCCTTAATCCTGCCATAGAGGAAGTGCTGTATCCGGCGATGGAAGACTTTCAGCTGGACTTGATCACCGGCGAAGGTCCCAGCGCCCGCTCGTTGCGCATCGATTTGGCGCCTTTCACCCTGATCGGGGCGACGACACGGTCGGGTCTCCTCACGGGGCCCTTGCGCGAACGGTTCGGGATTCCGCTGCGTATGAATTTCTATACGACCGACGAGCTGGAAACGATCGTAGCCCGCGGTGCCCGTATCCTGGACTGCCCCATGAAATCTTCCGGTGCGCGCGAGATCGCGCGACGTTCGCGTGGCACGCCGCGTGTGGCGGGGCGATTGATGCGCCGCGTGCGCGATTTCGCGGTCGTCGCTGACACACTGCCGGTCACCGACGAAGTGGCCGATGCCGGGCTCACTCGTCTGGGCGTCGATCAACTTGGCCTCGACGCGCTCGACCTGCGGTACATGCGTATGATCGCCGAGAACTATGCGGGCGGTCCGGTCGGTATCGAGACGCTGGCGGCGGCACTGGCCGAAGAGCGCGACACGCTCGAAGAAGTGGTCGAACCGTTTCTGCTGCAACAGGGTCTGATCGAGCGCACGCCGCGCGGCCGCGTTCTGGCCGCGGCCGGATGGCGACATATCGGGCTGACGGCGCCTGTGCGGTCGAGCCAGATCGATCTTCTCGGCGGCGACGATGACGCTGGGGCGGGGGGCGGCCGGCGATGAACGCGGAGCAGGCCGGCCGGATGGTGGGCAAGACCCACCATTTCCCAGTGCGCGTCTACTTCGCAGACACTGATGCTGCCGGCATGGTCTATCACGCCACCTATTTTTCCTTTGCCGAGCGCGCGCGCACCGAGATGATGCGCATGGCCGGCTTCGATCACGTCACGATGAACAAGACACTTGGTCTTCTGCTCGGCGTGCATTCATGCGATGCCGAATATATGCGGCCGGCGCGGCTCGACGATCTGCTCGAGATGCGAACCTCGGTGGCCGAATTGGGGGGCGCCAGCATCCGCTTGCGTCAGGACGTCTGGCGCGACAACGAAGAGCTTGTGCGCATGGGCGTCCGATTGGTCTGTATCGGAGTGGACGGCAAGACCGCGCGCATCCCCAACGATATGCGCGACAAAGTCCGGACTCTTCTCTCGTCGGAGGCTCAATAACAAAATGGACCCGGTGCAATCTGTGGCCCTTTCGGGATCGGTAACAGGCGACATGTCGGTCTGGTCGCTGTTCGTCGATGCCGATCTGATCGTCAAAGCGGTGATGCTGATTTTGCTCATGGCTTCGGTCTGGTGCTGGACGATCATCTTCGACAAATGGTTCCGCCTGCGCGGCCTGTTCCGGCGCGCGGATCAGTTCGAGGAAGCTTTCTGGTCGGGCGGCTCGCTCGAAGAACTCTATGATCGCATCGGCTCGCGGCCGCTCGATCCGATGTCGTCGATCTTCGTGGCGGCGATGCGCGAATGGCGTCGCGCCACCTCCAAAGGCACGGTGGAAGGCGGCGGCGGACTCGCCCGCCGCATCGACCGCGTGATGCAGGTGACGCTGAACCGCGAGATGGAACAGCTCGAAGCCCGCATGGGCTTCCTGGCCTCGGTCGGTTCGACGGCACCGTTCATCGGCCTGTTCGGCACGGTGTGGGGCATCATGTCGAGCTTCCACAATATCGGCGCTTCGAAGAACACCAGCCTCGCCGTGGTCGCGCCCGGCATCGCCGAAGCGCTCTTCGCCACGGCGCTGGGCCTCGTCGCCGCCATTCCCGCGGTGCTCGCCTACAACAAACTCTCGACCGATGTCGATCGCTATGCCTCGCGCCTCGAAGCCTTCGCAGGCGAGTTCGGCGCGATCCTGTCCCGTCAGCTCGAAGAAAAGGGCTGAGCCATGGCCATGGCGGTTGGCGGCGGGCGAAGAGGCGGACGCGGTGGCAGGCACCGCACCCAGCCCATAGCGGGGATCAACGTCACCCCGATGGTCGATGTGATGCTGGTGCTGCTGGTGATCTTCATGGTCACCGCACCGCTGCTCACCTCAGGCGTGCCGGTCGATCTGCCTTCGGCCAATGCCAAGCCGATCACGGGCGACGATCGTCCGTTGACGGTCAGCATCAAAGCCGATGGCACGATCTGGCTTTCAGAAGACACGCAGGTTCAGTTGGATGAATTGGCGCCCCGGCTGAAGGCGATGAGCAACAACAATCCTGATGCACGCATCTTCGTGCGCGGCGATGGCGCCATCACCTACGGGCGCATGATCGAAGTTCTGACCAACCTGCAGGGATCGGGTTTGACCAAGGTCGCGTTGATTACCCAGTCACCGAAGACCGCGGCTCCCGCACCGAGTAAATCCCGCAAGAAGTGAAGTCTCGATGAACGCCCGTTTCGCAACGCCTCAATCCGCCTCGGACTCCCAATGGGAGATGCCGTTGGGGGTGGTTTTGTCGGTGGTGTTGCATGTGCTGATCTTCTTCTTCGCGGTGTTCGGCCTGCCGTTCCTGTCCGAACCGCCGCCGCAGGTCGAAGAAGCCATTCCGGTCGACCTGGCGCCCTTGGCCGAAAAGACGACAGTCGCGCCACCGAAATCCGAAGAGCAGAGGCCGGTCGAGAAGCCCCCCGAGCCGCCCAAGCAGCAGGAGCCCAAGCCCGAGCCGCCGAAGGAAGAGCCGAAGCCCACGCCACCGCCACCTCCACCACCGCCGGCACCAACACCGCCTCCACCACCACCCGCGCCGACTCCGCCGCCGCCCGAGCCGAAGGCCGAGGTGCCTTTGCCCGCGCCCGAAAAGAAGCCCGAGCCGCCGAAGCCGGAGCAACCGCCGCCGCCCGATAAGCTTGCCGACGTCAAACCGCCGCCGAAGAAGCCGCCGCCGCCCAAGGACGACTTCCAGTCGCTACTGAAGACGCTCGACCAGATGAAGCAAGCGCCGAAACCGGACAAGCCGGACAAGCCGCAGAAGCCAAAAGACGATATGGCCGATCTCGAAAAGACGCTGCAGGACATGCAGAAGAACGAGCCCGCGCCTGCGCCGCCCTCGGAGCAAAAGGTGGCTGCCAGTACGCCGCAAGCCGAGATATCGGCCCAGCCGACGGCCAGCGAGATCGGCATGGTTACGCATCAGGTCGAAATTCATTGGAATTTCGATATCGGCTCGCGTGACGCCGCAGACCTGATCGTACAGGTGCATGTCGAGCTGCAACCCGATGGAACGGTCAGTCGTGCCGAACTGGTCGACGATCCTCGCTACAATTCCGACACGTTCTTCCGTTCTGCTGCGGAAAGCGCGCGCCGGGCCGTCCTGGCCGCGTCGCCGCTCAAACTGCCGCCGAACAGTTACGATAAGTTCAAAAGTTTCACCTTCCGCTTCGATCCAAGGAATGCCGTCCGATGAAACGCCACTCGATCATCTTGAGCTTTGTCGCCGCTTTGGTCCTGCTTGCGCCGGCGCGTTATGCCGCGGCCGATCTGGTCCTCGACATCAACCATCCCAATGTGCAGCCGCTGCCGATCGCCATTACCGATTTCGCCGGTAACAGCGACCAGGAAAAGCAGCTGGGCCGGAACATCTCGAGCGTGGTCTCGCATGACCTCGAAAGCTCGGGCCTGTTCAAACCGATCGATCCCAAGGCCTTCATCCAGACGCCCGACTCGCTCAGGACTTCGGTCCGCTTCCAGGACTGGAAGGCGGTCAATGCGCAGGCCCTGGTTCAGGGCACGACGGAACTGGCCGCCGATGGTCATCTGCGCGTCGAGTTCCGGCTCTGGGACGTGTTCGCCGAGAACCAGATGACGGGGCTCGCCTTCAACGCCCAGTCGACCGGCTGGCGCCGCGTGGCCCATATCGTCGCCGACGCGATTTATAAGCGCATCACCGGCGAAGACGGGTATTTCGACACCCAGATCGTCTATGTGTCCGAAGGCGGGCCGGCGACCAAACGCATCACGCGCCTCGCGCTGATGGATCAGGATGGCGAAAACAACCGTTTTCTCACAGACGGGTCGGACTTGGTGCTGACGCCGCGCTTTTCGCCCAACCAGCGCGAAATCACCTACATGTCATTCTATCGCGACACGCCGCGCGTCTATGTGCTCCATCTCGACAACGGCCGGCGCGAACTTCTTGGTGACTTCCCCGGTATGACTTTCGCGCCGCGGTTCTCGCCAGACAGCAACAAAGTAATCATGAGTCTGGCGACGAACGGCACCTCGTCGATTTATGAGCTCGATCTGCGCACCCGCCATAGCACGCGTCTAACCACCAGCACGGCCATCGATACGTCTCCGTGCTACTCGCCGGACGGGACAAAAGTTACTTTTGAATCAGATCGTTCTGGGACGCAGCAGATCTATGTCATGAACGCCGATGGCTCGGGTCAGACCCGCATCAGCTTCGGCGACGGACGCTATGCGACCCCCGTTTGGTCACCGCGCGGCGACTTGCTCGCTTTTACTAAGATCAAAGGCGGCGAATTCTATATTGGTGTTATGCGCCCCGACGGATCCGGCGAACGCCTGCTGGCCAAGGGTTTCTTGGTCGAAGGCCCGACCTGGGCGCCTAATGGACGTGTGATCGCTTACACACGCCAGGACCCCAACGACCCCAGCAGCAAGTACGGGACCGTTAAGCTTTACTCCATTGATCTTACAGGATACAATGAGCGTCGACTGGTGACCCCGCAGGATGCTTCTGCGCCTGCTTGGTCCCCCTTGCTTCCCTAGGAGGGCAGACGTATATTGCGCCCGCCCGAAGGGAATTTAAGGCTTCTAAGAGTTAAGATTCTTGATGCTGACACGCTTCGTTCGTCCACGGACAGAGCTTTCCCGCCGAGTTCCACAACTGTCTATCCCAGACCCTCAATCCTCTCATCAAGGGGAGTAACATAAATGAAACTGCGTTATCTGAGCATCATTGCGGCGGTCGCTCTCGTCGCGGCCTGCGAATCCGCCCCGAAGGCGAACAACACTGCCGGTGCTGGCTCGACCAACAACGGCACTATGACTCCAGCCACCCCGAGCGTCGCTCTTGGCTCTCAGGCTGATTTCGTCGCCAATGTCGGCGACCGTATCTTCTTCGCCTACGACAAGTCGGACGTTTCGGCCGATGCGCGTGGCACCCTCGACAAGTGGGTTGCCTTCCTGAAGAAGTATCCGAATGACAAGCTGACCGTCGAAGGTCATTGCGACGAGCGCGGCACCGTCGAGTACAACCTCGCCCTCGGCGATCGTCGTGCCACGGCCGTGAAGAACTACCTCGTTGCACAGGGCGTCGATGTCGGCCGTCTGAAGACCATCTCGTACGGCAAGTCGCGTCCCGCCGTTATGGGCCATGACGAAGCTGCCTGGGCGCAGAATCGTCGCGGTGTCGGCGTGATTCAGTAAATCTACGCTCCCGCGTATAAGATGAGATTGGGGCGCCCGCCGGCTTCGGTGGGCGCCTTAATTTTGCCCGTAATGCTTTAATACGCTAGCCAGCCCTCGGTATATTCACGCCTCGTTGGGCGAGACAATAAAATGAAGAGAACCGCTCTAAAGCTTGTAACGGCAGTGATTTTGACGGCGCTGACGACGATCGCGGCGCCGGCTTGGGCACAGCAGCAGCAAGACACCCATGATCTGATCGACCGGATCGACCGTCTGGAACGCGATCTCAATATCCTGCAGAGCCAGTTCTATCGCAGCCAGTCGAATGGCGGCAGCGGCGCGACCAGCGCCAGTTCCCCGGCGGCCGGCGGCAGCGGCACTCCTTTGAGCGGTGACGCCTATTCGCAGCTCGATCAACGCATCCAGTCCCTCGAAGATCAGATGCGCGATCTGACCGGTCAACTTGAGAAGGCCAATCACGACACGTCGGAAATCAACGCGCGCCTCGACCGGATGCAGGGCGACAACGACGTCCGCTTCAAGGAACTCGAACAGAAGGCCGGTGTCGGCGGCCCCGTTGCCGCCAATGCGCCGGCGCAGGGTATCCAGCAGCAGGCCCCCCAACAGCAAGCTCAGGCCAACCAGCCGGGCGCGCCGCAGTCTCTGACCAATCAGCCCGCTCAGCAGTCGCAGCAACAGCCTCAGGGCCAGGCGAAAGCCGAAGACTGGAATCCGACCCAGGGATCGGCGCCGCATCCGCTCGGCCAGATGAGCGAATCCGATCTCAAGAAATTGACGCCCAAAAACAACGATGGCGGAAACGCCAATGTCCAGGCTGCCGCCGCGCAAACGCCGCAGCAGGGCGCACCGAAGACGCCGCAAGAGCAGTACGACGCGGCTTTCGCGCTGCTGCGCAACAACGACAACGACGGCGCCACCAGAGCCTTCCAGACTTTCCTCAAGGATCATCCCAAGGATCCGCTGGCCGGCAATGCGTCGTTCTGGCTGGGGCAGATCGCTTTCGCCCAGGGCAAGTTCGAGCAGTCTGCGCCGATCTTCTTCGACACTTACACGAAGTATCCGAAGTCGCAGAAGGCCGGCGAAAGCCTGCTCAAGGTCGGCTTGTCGATGAGCAATCTCGGCAAGAAGAAGGAAGCCTGCGCGGCGTTGGCGCGGTTTACCTCCGAATTCCCCGACGCGTCGGAAGGCCTAAAGCGCCAGGCGATCGGGGAAAAGCAAAAGCTGGGATGCGGCGGCTGACGCCGTCGTTGACGGGCTTTTCAGCCGCGGGATGAACGCGCCCGCCGCAATCGATGACGCGGTTTTCGAGCGGTTGATGGCGCCGCTCGGACCCTTCGAGCAGAAACCCAAACTCGCACTCGCCGTTTCGGGCGGGGCCGACAGCCTTGCGCTGACGATCCTTGCCGCGCGCTGGGCTGTGGCACGTCAGGGGATCGTATTGGCTCTGACCGTCGATCATGGGCTACGGCCTGAAGCTGCCGCCGAGGCGCGGCAAGTTGGGCGCTGGCTCGCCGCCAGACGGGTCAAGCATAAGGTTCTGACCTGGGACGGGCCGAAACCGGCCACCGGGCTGCAAGCCGCCGCGCGCAATGCCCGGTATCGGCTGTTGCTTGATCATTGCGAGGGTGCCGGCATCCTTCATCTGCTGCTCGCCCATCATCAGGGCGACCAAGCGGAAACGGTCTTGCTGCGTCTTGCCGGCCGCAGCGGCATGGATGGCCTGGCCGCGATCGCGCGGGTCACGACCACGGCATCGGTCCGTCTGCTGCGGCCATTGCTCAACCTGCCCAAGGCAGCGCTGGAAGAGACGCTCAGGGAGCAGGGCCAGTCCTGGGTCGAAGATCCTTCCAATCGCAACCAGGCCTTCGCGCGTGTTCGGATGCGCGAAGCGATGCCGTCTCTGGCCGAGGCTGGTGTCACGGCCGACGCGTTGGCTGGTCTTGCCGGCGAAGCGCGTGACCTGCGCATGGCATTCGATGACGGCGCCGCCACGCTTCTTGCCGAAGCGGCCACGGTCTCGGCGGTTGGCTTCGTCAAACTGACGACGGCGACGCTGCTGTGCACCCAAGAGGTGATCGGCCGGCGCGCGCTCGATCATGTCCTGCGGATGGTTGGTGGCAGCATCTATCCGCCCCGGGGTGATCGTCTGGATCGTCTGTGGGCCGAAATCCGCGCCGGGCTGAAGCAGCGTCGCAGCCTAGGTGGCTGTCTGGTCGCGCCGGGGCGTGACGCGTTGTTGATCCAGCGCGAGCCGGCCGCCATGGCCGAGGCCATTCCGTGCCAGGCGGGCGAGGTTATCCACTGGGATGGCCGGTTCAAAACCCGTTTGGCCGGGCAGGGCCGGGGCAAAGTCGGGGCTTTGACACAACGGGGATGGCTGGCGATCAAAGGCGAATTGGGGCGCCAAACCCTGCCGGCCTCCGTATTTTCCACAATGCCGGCCTTATTCGATGGGCGCGACAATCCTGTCGCCGTACCCCATTTAGGCTGGAAAAAGCAGGGATATCGGGGGCTAGAATTGGTGGATTTAGCTTTCGCACCCGCTAGCCCATTGACTGGCGGCCTTGTCTGGCATCCCAGCAGCACTATGTGTTAGCGTATAAACACTAAATTACCGTAGCCGGGCGTGTCTTCGCGGGCCCGGCCGTCCAAGAGGTCAGGGTATGAATTTCAGCAAGAACTTGGTGCTGTGGATCATCATCGCCGTACTGCTCGCGGCGTTGTTCAATCTGTTTCAGAGTTCGACGTCGCAGCACAGTTCCGCTGGCTATGCCTATTCGGACTTCCTGACCGAAGTTGAGAACGGCCGCGTGGCCGATGTCACCATCCAGGGCGAGTCGATTTCCGGGCACTTCACCGATGGCCGCTCCTTCACCACTTTCGCGCCGACCAACGACACGCTGACTGTGCCGAAACTGCGCTCGGCCAATGTGCGCATCTCGGTCGCGCCGAAGAGCGAAGAGAGCCAGACCTTCTGGGCCTATATCTTGAACTGGATGCCGATGCTGCTGATCTTCGGCGCGTGGATTTTCATCATGCGCCAGATGCAGTCGACCGGCGGCAAGGCGATGGGCTTCGGCAAATCGCGTGCGCGCATGCTGACCGAGAAGACCGGCCGCGTGACCTTCGAAGACGTGGCCGGCATCGACGAAGCCAAGCAGGAGCTTGAAGAGATCGTCGAGTTCCTGAAAGACCCGCAGAAGTTCCAGCGTTTGGGCGGCAAGATTCCGAAGGGCTGCTTGCTCGTCGGTCCGCCCGGTACCGGTAAGACGCTGCTGGCGCGCGCCATCGCCGGCGAAGCCAATGTGCCGTTCTTCACCATCTCGGGTTCGGACTTCGTCGAAATGTTCGTCGGCGTCGGCGCCAGCCGTGTCCGCGACATGTTCGAACAGGGCAAGAAGAACGCCCCCTGCATCATCTTCATCGATGAAATCGACGCGGTCGGCCGCCATCGTGGCGCCGGCCTCGGCGGCGGTAACGACGAACGCGAACAGACCCTCAACCAGTTGCTGGTCGAGATGGACGGCTTCGAATCGAACGAAGGTGTGATCCTGATCGCCGCCACCAACCGTCCCGACGTGCTCGATCCGGCGCTGCTGCGCCCGGGCCGTTTTGACCGCCAGGTCGTCGTGCCGAACCCCGACATCCTCGGCCGCGAGAAGATCATCCGCGTGCATATGCGCAAAGTGCCGCTGGCGCCGGATGTCGAACCCAAGACCATCGCGCGGGGCACGCCCGGTTTCTCGGGCGCGGATCTCGCCAACCTTGTCAACGAGGCGGCGCTGCTGGCCGCTCGCGTCGGCAAGCGCGTCGTCACGATGACTGAGTTCGAAGCCGCCAAAGATAAAGTGATGATGGGCGCGGAGCGCCGTTCGATGGTGATGACCGAAGAGGAAAAGCGCCTCACGGCCTATCACGAGTCGGGCCATGCCATCGTCGCGCTGCACGAAGAAGAGTCCGATCCGATCCACAAGGCGACGATCATCCCGCGCGGCCGCGCGCTGGGCATGGTCATGCGTCTACCGGAAGGCGACCGTATCTCCGTTTCGCGCGCCAAGCTGAAGGCCGATCTGGCCGTCGCGGCTGGCGGACGCCTTGCCGAAGAGATGATCTTCGGTGCCGAGAAGATCACCACCGGCGCGTCGTCCGACATCAAGATGGCCACCGACATGGCGCGCCGCATGGTCACCGAATGGGGCATGAGCGACAAGCTCGGTCCGCTGACCTATGGCGAGAACGAGCAGGAAGTGTTCCTGGGCCATTCAGTCGCTACCCATAAGAACATCTCGGAAGCGACCGCCAAGACGATCGATGAGGAAATCCGCGCCATCGTCGAGAGCGGTTTCGCCCGCGCGCGGCAGACCCTGACCGAACATCTCGATCAGCTGCACATCCTGGCCAAGGCGCTACTCGAGTTTGAGACGCTGAGCGGCGAAGAGATCAAGGCGCTCCTGCGCGGCGAGCCGATCGTGCGCGAACCCAGCAGCACCAATCAGGAGCCGCCGACCAAGCCGCGCGAGACCACCGGCCGCCGCTCTTCGGTGCCGACTTCGGGTGTCGCCGGTCAGCCGGGCTTCGGCACCGGACCCGAGCCGCAGCCGGGTGCGTGATCGCGGCCTAGTCCTGTTGTCATTGCGAGGAGCGAAGTGACGAAGCAATCCAGTTCTCAATCTGGATCGCTTCGCTTCGCTCGCGATGACGTCTCTCCTCGGATAGCCCATGACTCGTAAACTGTTCGGCACCGACGGGGTGCGCGGCACCGCCAATGTCGAGCCGATGACGGCCGAAACCGCGATGCGTCTCGGCATGGCCGCTGGCCGGCACTTCACCCGCGGCGATCATCGCCACACCGTAGTGATCGGCAAGGACACGCGGCTTTCGGGCTATATGCTCGAACCGGCGCTGACCGCGGGCTTCATCTCGATGGGCATGGATGTCGTGCTGCTGGGGCCTCTGCCGACACCGGCGGTGGCGACGCTGACGCGCAGCCTGCGTGCCGATCTGGGCGTGATGATCTCGGCCTCGCACAATCCGTTCGAGGATAACGGCATCAAACTGTTCGGTCCCGATGGCTACAAGCTTTCCGATGAAGCCGAAGCCGAGATCGAGGCGCGGATGGAAAACGGCCTGGCCGACCATCTTGTGCCCTCGGCCCACCTTGGCCGCGCGCGGCGCATGGATGACGCCATTGGCCGCATCATCGAAGTGACCAAGAACACCTTTCCGCGCGGCCTGCGCCTCGATGGGCTGAAGATCGTCGTCGATTGTGCCCATGGCGCCGCCTACAAAGTCGCGCCCGCTGTGTTGTGGGAGTTGGGCGCCGAGGTGATCTCGATCGGCGTTGCGCCCGATGGTTTCAATATCAACAAAGACTGCGGCTCGCTGCACACCGAGGCGATGCGCAAGACCGTGGTGGAGAAGGGCGCGCATCTCGGTATCGCGCTCGATGGCGACGCCGATCGTGTCGTGCTCTGCGACGAAAAGGGCGGGTTGATCGACGGCGACCAATTGCTCGCTCTGATCGCGCGCTCATGGAAGGCCGCAGGCAAGCTGGCCGGGAAGGGCATCGTCGCCACGGTGATGTCCAATCTCGGGCTTGAGAACTATCTGACCAGTATCGGCCTCGCGCTGGTGCGCACGGCAGTGGGCGACCGCTATGTGCTCGAACGCATGCGCGCCGATGGCTACAACTTGGGTGGTGAGCAATCGGGCCATGTGATCCTGTCCGACTATGCCACGACCGGCGATGGCACAGTCGCGGCGCTCCAGGCGCTCGCCGTGCTGGTCGAATCGGGACAGCCGGCCAGCAAGATCCTTCGCCCGTTCGAGCCGCTGCCGCAGACCCTGAAGAACGTCCGGCTGCCCGCCGGAACCGACAGCAAGCGCGTGCTCGACAGCAGCCCGATCAAGGCCGCCATCGCCGCTGCTGAGGCCGAGCTCAATGGTTCGGGCCGCCTGCTGATCCGCAAATCGGGCACCGAGCCGCTGATCCGTGTGATGGCTGAAGGTGACGATGCGGCGAAGGTTGGCCGGGTCGTCGATCAGCTCGTCGCCGCCATCAGTGCCGCCGCGAAGTCCTAACGAACGTTCGGTCGAACCATGAAAGGCCGTGTTCTCATCGTTGCCGGGTCCGATTCGGGCGGCGGCGCCGGCATTCAAGCCGATATCAAAGCCGTCACGATGCTGGGCGGCTATGCCGCCACGGCCATTGCCGCTCTGACGGCGCAGAACACCCGCGGAGTGTTCGGCGTTCACGATGTGCCGCCGGAATTCGTCGCCCAGCAGATGAGCCTGGTGCTCGACGATATCGGCGCCGATGCGATCAAGACCGGCATGCTGTCGAAGCCCGAAGTCATCGAGATCGTGGCCAAGACGCTGGATGACGCCGCACCGGGCATCCCGTTGATCATCGATCCGGTCATGATCGCCAAAGGCGGACACAAGCTGCTCGATGACGCGGCCCATGCGGCGCTGGTCAATCTTTTGATCCCGCGTGCAGCCTTGCTCACCCCCAATCTGCCCGAAGCCGAAGCCCTGTCCGGGCTGCGGATCGCTGATCCGGACGCCATGATCGCCGCCGGGCGTGCATTGATGGAAAAGGGTGCTAGGGCCGTCCTGGTCAAAGGTGGGCATCTCGATCATCCCGAGGTGATCGACATATTGTTGGATGCCAAAGGAATCGAAACCTTCACCGGGCCGCGCATCGCCACCGCCAACACCCACGGCACCGGCTGCACCCTGGCATCGGCCATCGCGACCGGCATCGCCCAAGGGCTACCGCTGCGCGAAGCCGTGGGCCGCGCCATCACCTATGTTCGTATCGCGATCGAAAATGCTCCTGGGCTTGGCCATGGTCACGGGCCGATCGACCACGGCCATCCGCTGCGCGCTCTGCGCCCATAGCTGTTTGTCATGGCTGCGGTCCGGCTGCGGGGGTTCCCTCGCCCCCCTAGCCGGGACTATGCTAGACCCAATTGGACACAATTGCGGTCAGGCCCACAAAAGGGCCTTATACAGGTAGGAACGGAGAGGCGATTATGAATGTGGTCGACAAGGCGCATGGCAGCGCCCCGGAGACGCGCGCGGCTGGCGAAACCAAGCATTTCATCAATGGCGAATTCACCGCCGGCGCCGGTCGTAAAACCTTCGAGAACCGCTCGCCCGTCGACAACAGCCTGATCAGCACCGTTCACGAAGCCGCCGCCGAAGATGTCGACGCGGCGGTGAGGGCTGCCCGCGCCGCGGTAGACGGCGCCTGGGGCAAGATGCCGCTGGCCGATCGCTGCAACCTGCTGCATGCCGTGGCCGATGAGATCACCCGCCGCTTCGACGAGTTTCTCGAAGCTGAAGTGGCCGATACCGGCAAGCCAGCGAGCCTGGCGTCCCATATCGACATTCCGCGCGGCGCCGCCAATTTCAAAGTCTTCGCCGATGTGGTGAAGAACGTACCCTCCGAATTCTTCGAGGCGGCGACGCCCGACGGCAAGGGGCAAATCAACTACGCGGTGCGCGTGCCCAAGGGCGTTGTCGGTGTGATCTGCCCGTGGAACTTGCCACTGCTGCTGATGACCTGGAAGGTCGGTCCGGCGCTGGCCTGCGGTAACGCCGTGGTGGTGAAGCCCTCTGAAGAAACGCCGAGCACGGCAACGTTGCTGGGCGAGGTGATGAACACAGTCGGCATGCCCAAGGGCGTCTACAACGTGGTGCATGGCCTCGGCCCCGATTCGGCCGGCGAATTTCTGACCAAGCATCCCGGCGTCAACGCGATCACCTTCACCGGTGAGACGCGGACGGGCGAGGCGATCATGCAGGCGGCTGCTAAGGGTGTGCGCCCGGTTTCGTTTGAACTCGGTGGCAAGAACCCCGGCATCGTCTTCGCCGACTGCGACATGGACAAGGCGATCGAAGCGACGATGCGCTCGGTCTTCGCCAATTGCGGCCAGGTCTGCCTGGGTACGGAACGCGTCTATGTCGAGCGGCCCATCTTCGACACCTTCGTCGCGCGTCTGAAGAAAGGCGCCGAGGGCCTGATGCGCGGTCTGCCTCACGAGAAGACCACCAATATGGGGCCGCTGATCAGCCAGGGCCATCGCGAGAAAGTGCTCTCGTACTACGAGAAGGCCAAGAAAGAGGGCGCCACCATCGTCACCGGCGGCGGCATTCCGAAGATGGCTGGCGATCTAGCCAGTGGCGCATGGATCGAGCCGACGATCTGGACAGGCCTGCCCGAGACGTCGCCGATCATCCGCGAAGAGATCTTCGGGCCGTGCTGCCACATCGCGCCGTTCGATACGGAAGAAGAGGCGATCAAGCTCGCCAACGATACCCCCTATGGCCTTGCCGCTTCGATCTATACCGAGAATCTCTCGCGCGCCCATCGCGTCGCGCCGAAGATCGAAGCCGGCATCGTCTGGGTGAACTGCTGGTTCCTGCGTGACTTGCGCACGCCGTTCGGCGGCTCAAAACTGTCGGGCATCGGCCGCGAGGGCGGCGTCCATTCGCTGGAGTTCTATACGGAACTGCGCAACGTTTGCATCAAGTTGTAAGACCGAGGGGAGAGCATGGCGGCTAAACCAAAGGCGAAAGCCGAAGCAACTAAAAAGCCGGCAACCAAGAAGGCAAGTGCGGGCGCCGACGCAAAGACGATCAAGGACGTGGCGGACAAGTTGTTCGCCGCCGCGCAGAGCGGCCAGGCGATTCCGCCGGTGCGCGATCTGCTGCCCGAGCGCGATGTCGATGCGGCCTATCGTGTGCAGGAGATCAACACCAAGCGCGCTTTGGCCGCTGGTCGTCGTCTGGTCGGCCGCAAGATCGGCCTGACCGCGAAGGTGGTGCAGAAGCAGCTCGGCGTCGACGAGCCCGATTTCGGGATGCTGTTCGCCGATATGGCGTTGGCCGATGGCGAGGAAGTCGCGCGCGGCCGGTTGATCGCGCCGAAGGTGGAAGCCGAAGTGGCTTTCGTGATGGGCAAGGACATCACCACCGAACAGCCGACCATCGCCGACATATTGCGCGCTGTCGACTTCGTGATTCCGTCGATCGAGATCGTCGACTCACGCATCGCGGACTGGAAGATCAGCATCGTCGATACTGTGGCCGACAATGCTTCGGCCGGTCTGTTCACGCTGGGCTGCGAACCCAAACTGCTCCGCAAACTCGATCTGCGCCATTGCGGCATGGTGATCGAGAGCAAGGGCGAGCCGATCTGCGTCGGCGCCGGCGCGGCGGCGATGGGCAATCCGGTTGTCGCGATGCTGTGGCTGGCGCGCACGATGGCGCGCGTCGGCCGCCCGTTGAAGGCTGGCGATGTGGTGATGTCGGGCTCGCTCGGGCCGATGACGCCGGTCGCCTGGGGCGATGTGGTCGAAGCGCGCATTTCCGGGCTGGGCTCGGTCCGCGCCGTCTTCGCGAAGGAGTAAGTTCAGATGGCGGGTAAAGTTAAGGTCGCGATCCTCGGCTCGGGCAATATCGGCACCGATCTGATGATCAAGGTGATGCGCCACTCGAAGCATCTCGAGATGGGCGCGCTGGTCGGCATCGATCCGAACTCCGACGGGCTCGCGCGCGCCAAGCGCATGGGCGTGGCGATCACCGACAAGGGCCTCGACGGTCTGGTCGAGATGCCCGAATGGAAAGAGATCGGCATCGTGTTCGACGCGACCTCGGCGGGCGCGCATAAGCACAACTGGGCGGTCTGCCAGAAGTACGGCAAGCAGATGATCGATCTGACGCCGGCGGCGATCGGCCCGCACACGATCCCGGTCGTGAACATGGAAGCCAATCTGAAGCAGGCCAATGTCAATATGGTTACCTGCGGCGGCCAGGCGACGATCCCGATCGTCCATGCGGTGCGCCGCGTCTCGACCGCGGTGCCCTATGCCGAGATCGTTGCCTCGATCTCGTCCAAGTCCGCCGGCCCCGGTACGCGTGCCAATATCGACGAGTTCACCGAGACCACATCGCGCGCCATCGAATCGGTGGGCGGCGCCAATCGCGGCAAGGCGATCATCATCCTCAACCCGGCCGAGCCGCCGATGATTATGCGCGACACGGTTTTCACGCTGAGCCAGGGCGCCGAGCCCGCGCAGATCGAAGAGTCGATCAACAAGATGGTGGAGCAGGTGCGGACCTACGTCCCCGGCTATCGCCTCAAGCAGAAGGTGCAGTTCGAGCGCATCGGCCACAACAACCCGGTCCGCATTCCGGGCCTGGGCGAGTTCGAAGGCGTGCGTTCATCGGTGTTCCTGGAAGTCGAAGGCGCGGCGCACTATCTGCCCGCGTATGCCGGCAATCTCGACATCATGACCTCGGCGGCACTGGCCACGGCCGACCGCTGGGTCGAGGCCACAGGCCACGCAAGAGGGAATTGACGCCATGGCTTATCCTGATTCGAAACTCTACATCTGCGACGTCACGCTGCGCGACGGCATGCATGCGCTGCGGCACCAATACGATCCCGCGGTTCTGATCAAAATCGCCAGCGCGCTCGATGCCGCCAAGGTCGATGCGATCGAGATCAGCCATGGCGACGGCATCGCCGGCTCCAGCTTCAACTACGGCTTCGGCAGCCACACCGATCTCAACTGGATCGAGACGGTGGCCGGCGCGGTGAAGCACGCCAAGGTGACGACCTTGCTGATCCCCGGCATCGGCACCAAGGAAGATTTGAAAGAGGCCTATCACGCCGGTGCGCGCAGTGTGCGCGTTGCCACCCATTGCACCGAAGCCGATATCTCGAAGCAGCATATCGAGACGGCGCGGTCGATCGGTATGGACACGGTCGGCTTCCTGATGATGGCGCATATGATCCCGGCCGAGAAACTGGTCGAACAGGCCAAGCTGATGGAATCCTACGGCGCGACCTGCGTCTATGTGACCGACTCGGCCGGCGCGCTGCTGCCGGATCAGGCAGCTGAGCGCGTGAAGCGTTTCCGCGGCGAATTGAAGCCCGAAACGCAGATCGGCATCCATGCGCATCACAATCTCTCGATGGGCGTGGCCAACTCGGTGGCCGCCGTGCAGAACGGTGCGATCCGTGTCGATGCGTCGCTCTCGGGCATGGGCGCGGGGGCGGGCAATGCACCGCTCGAGATCGCCGTGGCCGTGTTCGATCGCCTCGGCTGGAACCATGGCTGCGATCTGTTCAAGCTGATGGATGCCGCCGACGATCTGGTACGGCCGCTGCAGGACCGCCCGGTGCGGGTCGATCGCGAGTCGCTGTCGCTGGGTTATGCCGGCGTCTATTCGAGCTTCCTGCGCCATGCGGAACGGGCCAGCTCGACCTATGGCGTCGATGCGCGCGACATTCTGGTCGAACTCGGCCGGCGCCGCATGGTTGGCGGCCAGGAAGACATGATCGTCGACGTGGCGCTCGATCTCGTGAAGGCCCGTGAAGCCGGAAAGGCCGCCCAATGACCGATTTCGTACAACTGGCCGAAACCGTCGACGAGGCGGCACGCACGGCCAGCGCCGTGCCGCAGCTGACCCTCACCAACGAGCTTTCGCCCGACGAGGGCTATGCGATCCAGGCCTTGGCGTTCCAGCGGCGTCTGGCGCGCGGCGAAAAGCAGGTCGGCATCAAGATGGGCCTGACCAGCCGTGCCAAGATGATCCAGGTGAATGTCGACGAGGTGATCTGGGGCCAGCTCACCGATGCGATGCGCGTCGAGGATGGCGGCACGATTAATTTGAAGAGCTATGTGCATCCGCGCGTCGAGCCGGAAGTCGCTTTCCTGCTGAAGAGGCCCTTGTCCGGTGCGATCTCGCCGGCCGAGGCGGTGACGGCGATCGCGGCTGTGGCGCCGGCGATGGAGATCATCGACTCGCGCTACGAGAACTTCAAATTCACGCTGCCCGATGTGGTGGCCGATAACGCTTCGTCCTCGGGTTTCGTAATCGGCGCCTGGAACGATCCGATCGCGGATCTCTCCAACCGCGGGATGATCATGGAGTTCGACGGCCGTCCGGTGCAGATCGGTTCGACCGCCGCGATCCTGGGCGATCCGCTGCGCTCGCTGGTGGCCGCCGCGCGCATGGTGGGCAAGGCGGGGTTCCGCCTCGAAGCCGGCTGGGTGGTGATGGCGGGTGCCGCCACCGCCGCCCAGCCGCTGGTGCCCGGCATCCATGTGCGCAACTCGGTCGAAGGCCTGGGCCACGTCGCGTTCAGCGTGGCGGGATAGCGACTCGGCATAAGTCGCCATTCACATATTCGTCATGGCCGGGCTTGTCCCGGCCATCCACGACTTCCTTGTTGAGGCAAAGACGTGGATGCCCGGCACGAGGCCGGGCATGACGATCGTACTGAAGTGATTACGCCGCACCTCTGAGCGCATCCTTGTCGCGCTCATGCCAGAAGGTCTCGGCCAGAACCTGCGCTTCGTCCTGTGTCGTAGCACGGCCCATCGCTTTGAGGGCGATGGCCGCCGTGCCGGTGACCATGGTCTCGGCCACCGAGTCACTGACCGTGCCGTTCCAAACGCCGCGTAGGCGGTCGAGATCGGCCGGATCCTCGTGAGGCAGGCTGGCCACGTTGAGCAGCGGCGGCCAGGTTTCTTCGGTCATCGACAGGCCGTTGACCAGCGCGACATCGAGTGGCTTCTCCGGCCGCCGTTCGGCTTCGCCGCCATCACCCTTGAACACGGCCATGCGTGCCTGGCGAACCAGTAGGCCAGTGGTCTGATGCAGCGGGCGATAGGGCGGGTGCGCGACGCCAATCATCTGGCACGCTGCGTCAAAGGGATTGAGCGCCTTGGCCACGGTGTGGAACGGACTGCGCAGGCCGATGATGGGTTTCAGCGTCAGCAACTCGCCCAGCCGCGCGCTGATCACATCGAGCGGCACATAGGTGAAGCAGTGCGATGTGAGCTGCGCTGCGGCTTCATCCATCGATCGCGCTGGCGCGATACCGAGTGCGGCGATTGCAGACTCTGTGAACAGCCGCCCGGCCGTGTGCTCCGCGCCGCCATGCATCGCCACGCGGATGCCGGCCCCTGCGAGCAGGAGAGCCGTCAGCACGAACCAGGGCAGGCGATTTTTCTTCCCCGCATAGGCCGGCCAATCGATATCGGCGGTCGGTGCGCCGGCGGGACGGTGCAACACCTCGCGCGCAGCCATGACAAGACCGGCGAGCTCTTCCGGCGTCTCGCCCATCACGCGCATCAGGCAGAGAAACGCGCCGAGCTGAATCGGCTCGATATCGTTTCTCATGATCATTCTGCCGGCTTCGCGCGCTTCATCTTCCGTCAGATGACGTGCGAGTTGCGGCCCTTTGCCCAAGGCACGCACAAATTGCGCGAAGGGGTGTTCTTCGATGGATGCCATGTTCATGCGATGCTGGTGGTTGACGGCAGCTTCATGATACCATCTTGGGCGATTGGTTGGAGCCTCTCCTCGTAGAAAAAGGGGCACGTTATGGACGTTGTAGACCTTTCGCGTCTCCAATTTGCGCTGACAGCGCTTTATCATTTCCTCTTCGTCCCTCTGACGCTCGGACTCTCGATCCTGCTTGGGATCATGGAGACCGTTTATGTCATGACCGGCCGCACCATCTGGCGCGACATGGTGAAATTCTGGGGCCTGCTGTTCGGCATCAATTTTGCCATGGGCGTTGCCACCGGCATCACCATGGAATTCCAGTTCGGCACCAACTGGGCCTATTTCTCGCAGTATGCCGGCGACGTGTTCGGCGCGCCGGTGGCGATCGAAGGGCTGATGGCCTTCTTCATGGAAGCCACCTTCGTCGGCCTATTCTTCTTCGGCTGGGGCAAGGTCTCGAAAGTGGCGCATCTGGCCAGCACCTGGACGCTGGCGATTGCGACAAATTTCTCGGCACTGTGGATTCTGATCGCCAATGGCTGGATGCAGAATCCGGTGGGCGCACATTTCAATTTCGACACGATGCGCATGGAGGTGGACGACTTCAAGGAAGTTCTGTTCAACCCCGTGGCGCAGGACAAATTCGTTCACACGGTCAGCGCCGGCTATGTCACCGGCTCGGTCTTTGTGCTGGCGATCTCGGCCTTGTATCTGCTGCGCGGACAGCATCGCGCGTTGGCGCTACGCTCGATGACGGTGGCGGCCAGTTTCGGCCTGGCCGCAGCGCTCTCGGTCGTCGTGCTGGGTGACGAGAGCGGCTACACAGCCGGGCTTAACCAGAAGATGAAGATCGCCGCGATGGAGGCGATGTGGAAGACCGAACCGGCGCCGGCCACGTTCACGCTGCTCGGTTGGCCGAACATGAAAGAGCGTCACACCGATTACGCGATCACTATTCCCTGGCTCGAAGGGCTGATGGTGACCCGTTCGGCCGACCGCACCATTCCCGGCATCGAGGATCTGGTGGCCGAGGCGCGGAGACGGATTACGAGCGGCCTGATCGCCTACACCACGCTCGACAAATTGCGCGCCGATCCGACGAATAAGGATCTGCGCCAGACCGTGACCGACCATGCCGGCGATCTCGGCTACGCACTGCTGCTGAAGCACATCCGGCCCGACATCGAGAACGCGACGCCAGGCCAGATGGACGAAGCGGCCGCTTCGACCATTCCCAATGTGCCGGTGCTGTTCTGGCTGTTCCGCTTCATGGTGGGCTTGGGTTTCTGGTTCATCCTGCTGTTCGCCACGGCGTTCTGGCTGTCGGCGCGGCGGCAGTTGGAGCGCTATAAGCTGTTCCTCTATGCGGCCTGCGCGACCTTGCCCTTACCTTGGGTAGCGGCGGAGTTCGGCTGGATCGTTGCCGAATATGGCCGCCAGCCCTGGTCGATTGTGGGTGTGCTGCCGACTCGTGTCGCCGTGTCGGCCACCGATCCGGGCAATGTGATCACCAGCTTGATCGTCTTCGTGCTGTTCTATTCGACCTTGGCGATCGCCGATATCTTTCTGCTGCAGCGCTATATCCGCATCGGGCCGCAGGACGAGGCGCCGAAGCAGGCGTCGCCAGCCGCGCCGTCCTACTATCGGCATGGGAAGTAAGCCATGGACTACGAAACCCTGCGCATCATCTGGTGGGTGTTGCTCGGCGTGCTGCTGATCGGCTTCGCGGCGATGGATGGGTTCGATCTCGGCACCGCGGCGCTGCTGCCAATCGTCGCGCGCACCGATATCGAGCGGCGCATTGCGATCAACACGGTCGGCCCGGTCTGGGAAGGCAATCAGGTTTGGCTGATCACCGGTGCCGGCGCGATCTTCGCCGCCTGGCCGATTCTCTATGCCGCGGCGTTCTCCGGCTTCTATCTCGCGATGCTGTTGGCACTGGCTTCGCTAATCCTGCGGCCGGTGGGCTTCAAGTTCCGCAGCAAGATCGATGATCCGCGCTGGCGGACGTTGTGGGATTGTGCGCTGGTGATCGGCGGTGTAGTGCCGTCGCTGGTGTTCGGCATCGCGTTTGGCAATCTCTTCGTCGGCGTGCCGTTCAGCTTTGCGCCCGACGCGCGCTTCATGCCGACGATCAGTTTGATCAGCCTACTTAATCCATTCGCGCTGCTCAGCGGATTGATCAGCCTTTCGATGATCGGCCTGCATGGCGCAAGCTGGCTTGCCTACAAAGCTTCGGATGAGGTCGCGCGTCGTGCGCGGGCGACGATTCCGTGGGCCGGATTGGCGTTCGTGATCCTCTTCACCGTCGCCGGTATCTGGATGAGCCATCTTCCCGGCTATGCGATGGGCGAGGGGGTCGATCACAATGGCCTGTCGAGTCCGCTCGCCGGTCACGCAGCCGCGGGCCTCGGTGCCTGGGGTACGCGGTTCGGCTCGAACCCGGCCTTCTGGCTCGCGCCCTTCGTCGCCTATCTCGGCGTGGCGCTGGCGGTGGCGTTTTCGCGGCGCCATTCATTGTTGGCTCTGATCTCAAGCGCGCTGGTGCCGCTCGGCGTCATCGCTTCGGCGGGGCTGACCTTGTTCCCGTTTTTGCTGCCGTCATCGAGCGATCCGGCAATGAGCCTCACGCTCTGGAACGCGTCGTCGAGCAAGCTCACATTGTGGGTGATGCTGGGTGTGGTGGTGATCTTCATGCCGATCATCATCGCCTACACCAGCTATGTGTATCGCGTCTTGCGTGGACCGGTGACCGCCGAGTCGGTCAACGCCGACCACCACTCGTACTGAAGGGAGCCGAGCGCATGTGGTATTTCACCTGGGTTCTGGGCCTCGCCTTCGCCGCAGCCTTCGCCGTGCTCAACGCGATGTGGCTGGAGATGCGCTCGGGCGACGAGTAAGTCAGCGAACCTGCCTTTTTGAAGCCCATTGACGGTTTTGGGGAATCCCGGGCATTGTCCGCCCGGGCCACGACCTCCCAACGGGTCGCGTCCCTCTTGTAAGGGAGGGTTTATATGTCTTCTGCCACGCGCCCGGCCACTCGGCCGGCTGTTTCCAATTTCTCCTCTGGCCCCTGCGCCAAGCGTCCCGGTTGGACGACTGCCGCTCTCGCCGACGCCGCCATCGGCCGTTCGCACCGTGCCAAGATCGGCAAGGCTAAGCTGGCCGAGGTGATCAACAAATCGAAATCGATTCTCGGCATGCCCGCCGACTGGAAGCTGGGCATCGTTGCCGGTTCCGACACGGGCGCTGTCGAAATGGCGCTGTGGTCGATGCTCGGCGCGCGCGGTATCGATGTGCTGGCTTGGGAAAGCTTCGGCGAAGGCTGGGTGACCGATATCGTCAAGCAGCTCAAGCTGCCCGATGCTCGTACCCTGACGGCCGATTACGGCCAGATCGTCGATCTCGCCTCGGTCGATTGGAAGAACGACGTCATCTTCACCTGGAACGGCACCACCTCGGGCGTGCGCGTTCCCAATGGCGATTGGATCGCCGCCGACCGTGAAGGCCTGGCGATCTGCGACGCCACCTCGGCCGTGTTCGCGATGGATCTGCCCTGGGACAAGCTCGATGTGGTCACCTGGTCCTGGCAGAAGGTGCTGGGCGGCGAGGCTGCGCATGGCATGCTGGCGTTGAGCCCGCGCGCCGTGGCTCGGCTCGAGTCCTACAAGCCGGCCTGGCCATTGCCCAAGCTGTTCCGTATGACCAAGGGCGGCAAGCTGATCGACGGCATCTTCGAAGGCGAGACGATCAACACGCCCTCGATGCTGGCGGTCGAAGACCAGATCGACGCGCTCAAATGGGCCGAGTCGGTCGGCGGGCTGAAGGGCCTGATCGCGCGTTCGGAAAAGAACCTGAAGGTGCTCGAGAACTGGGTCGCCAAGTCGGCCTGGGCCGGCTTCCTGGCCGAGGACGCCACGATCCGCTCCTGCACCTCGATCTGCCTCAATGTGAAGGCGCCGTTCTTTGCCAAGCTGAAGCCCGAAGATCAGGCGGCCGCGGCGAAGAAGATCGCGTCGGTGCTCGAGAAAGAGGGCGTGGCCCTCGATATCGGCAGCTACCGTGACGCGCCTCCGGGTTTGCGCATTTGGGGCGGGGCGACAGTGGAAGCTTCCGATATGGAAGCGCTGACCGATTGGCTCGACTGGGCCTTCGCCCAGGTCGAGGCTGAGTTCCTCGCTAAAGCTTAAACATCGTTCGAGGCTTTGCGGTCATGCGTGACCGCAAAGCACCTCACCATGAGGGATGCCAACATAAGCCTCATCCTGAGGTGCGAGCATTCGCGAGCCTCGAAGGATGAGCGACCGCCAGGGGGAGTGTCCTATGCCTAAAGTCCTGATCAGCGACAAGCTGAGCGCTGCGGCTGTCCAGATTTTCAAGGATCGCGGCGTCGAAACCGATGTGAAGACCGGGCTGAAGCCCGACGAGCTGAAGGCGGTCATCGGCGACTACGATGGTCTGGCTATCCGCTCCAACACAAAAGTGACGGCCGATATCCTGTCGGCCGCGAAGAAGCTGAAAGTGGTCGGCCGCGCCGGCATCGGCGTCGACAATGTCGACATCCCTGCCGCCACCGCGCGCGGCGTGATCGTGATGAACACGCCCTTCGGCAATTCGATCACCACCGCCGAACACGCAATCGCGATGATGTTCGCGCTGGCCCGTGACATCCCTCAAGCCAATGCCTCGACCCGCGCCGGCAAGTGGGAGAAGTCGAAGTTCATGGGCGTCGAGCTGACGGCCAAGACCTTGGGCGTAGTCGGCTGCGGCAATATCGGCGCGATCGTCGCGGAACGCGCGATCGGCCTGAAGATGAAGGTCATCGCCTACGATCCGTTCCTCTCGGTCGAACGCGCCAAGGCACTGGGCGTTGAGAAGGTCGAGCTCGACGAGCTTCTGCCGCGTGCCGATTTCATCACGCTGCACACGCCGCTGACCGATGCCACGCGCGGCATCATCGACGCCAAAGCCATCGCCAAGACCAAGAAGGGCGTGCGTATCATCAATTGCGCGCGCGGCGGCCTGGTCGTCGAGGAGGATCTCAAAGCGGCGATCGAGTCGGGCCATGTGGCCGGCGCGGCGCTCGACGTATTCAAAGAAGAGCCGGCGACCAACAATCCGCTCTTCGCGCTCGAACAGGTGATCTGCACGCCGCATCTCGGCGCGTCGACCACCGAGGCCCAGGAGAACGTCGCGCTGCAAGTGGCCGAGCAGATGTCGGACTATCTGCTCAAGGGCGCGGTGACCAACGCGCTCAACACGCCGTCGATCTCTGCGGAAGATGCACCCAAGCTGAAGCCTTATCTTGATCTCGCACATCAATTGGGTAGCTTTGCCGGCCAGCTCACCGAGCATGGCCTGCGTTCGGTCACCATCGCCTATGAAGGGCAGGTGGCCGATCTCAACACCAAGCCGCTGAGCGCCATCATTCTCGAAGGGCTGCTCAAGCCGTTCGTCGAGACAGTCAACATGGTCAACGCGCCGGTGATCGCCAAGGATCGCGACATCACAGTCACCGAGACCCGCAATCCCGACTCGTCGGATTACCACACGCTGATCACGCTGACCGTGACCACCGAGCATCAGACGCGCGCGGTGGCCGGCACGCTGTTCGGCGGCACGCGGCCGCGCATCGTCTCGATCAAGGGCATCTCGATCGAGGCCGAACTCAGCACCCACATGCTCTACGTGACCAACAAGGATAAGCCGGGCTTTATCGGCCGGTTGGGCACGACTTTGGGCGAGGCAGGGGTGAACGTGGCAACCTTCCATCTCGGCCGCAACCAGGCCGGCGGCGACGCCATCGCGCTGATCCAGGTCGACCAGGGCATCGCCGAAGGGCTGCTCGAAAAGGTTCGCGCCATCCCCAATGTTGTGCAGGCCAAAGCCCTGAGTTTCTGAGCTTTTCCGGCTTCGGGGGCGGGCGCGATTGACGCTTGCCCCTGGCCGGGCCACGGGGTAAACGAGAGGGCCTAGCGCCGGCCCTGTCCTGCCGCGTGCGGGTGGAGATGGCGCAGCCATGAACGAGACCGCCAACCGCGCCCTGCTTCCTGTGGGGCTGCGCGATATCCTTCCGCCTTTCGCCGAACACGAAGCGAAAGTGGTCGGCCGCTTAGCCAAATTCTTCACCGCCCACGGTTACGAGCGCGTCAAACCGCCGCTGATCGAGTTCGAGGAAAGCCTGCTCTCGGCGTCGGGCGCGGCCATGGCGCCGCACACCTTCCGTCTGATGGACCCGATGTCGCAGCGCATGCTGGCCGTGCGCGCCGATATGACGCTCCAAGTCGCCCGCATCGCCACCACGCGGCTGGGCAACGCGCCGCGGCCGCTGCGCCTGTCCTATGCCGGTCAGGTGCTGCGCGTGCGCGGCAGCCAGCTTCGCCCCGAGCGCCAGTTCGGACAGGCGGGGATCGAATTGATCGGCGCCGATAACGCTGCTGCCGATGCCGAAGTGATTGCGCTTTCGGCCGGCGCATTGGTCGATCAGGGTATGAAGGGCGTCAGCGTCGATCTGTCGCTGCCAGCGCTCGTGCCGCTGGTCATCGGCAAAGAGAACAACGTCAAACTGCGCGAAGCACTCGACGACAAGGACGCGGCGACGGTGCGGCAACTCGCCGGGGCAACCGGCGACGTTCTCGTCGCGCTGATCGAGGCGGCTGGCCCCGCTGAGCGCGCGCTCGAAAAACTGGCCAAGCTGGACCTGCCGGCGGGCGCAGCGGCGCAGCGCGCTCATCTGGCCGAGGTTGTGCGCCTGGTCCATGAGGCGGTGCCCGATCTGGCGCTGACCGTCGATCCGGTCGAGAACCGTGGCTTCGAATATCACACCGGCATTGCCTTCACGTTGTTCTCGAAACAGGCGTCGGGCGAGTTGGGACGTGGCGGGCGGTATTTCGCCGATGGCGAGCCGGCGACTGGTGCGACGCTGTTCATGGACACCGTGCTCGATGCGATGCCGGCACCGGAACCGGCGAAGCGGCTCTACGTTCCTGTGGGTACGGCTGCGGCCAAGGCGCAAAAATTGCGCACCGAAGGCTGGATCACCGTTGCCGGTCTCGCAGCCGTAAAAGATGTGAAGGCCGAGGCGAAGCGTCTCGGTTGCGGTTTTGTGCTGAGCGGCGATCAGCCGGTTTCGGCGGAATAGGGAAAAACACGATGGCGAATGTGGCGGTTGTCGGCGCCCAATGGGGCGACGAGGGCAAGGGTAAGGTTGTCGACTGGTTGTCGGAGCGCGCCGAAGTCGTGGTGCGTTTCCAGGGCGGGCACAATGCCGGCCATACCCTGGTCATCGATGGCAAAACCTACAAACTCTCGCTGCTGCCGTCGGGCGTGGTGCGCGGCACCCTCTCGATCATCGGCAATGGCGTCGTGGTCGACCCCTGGGCGCTGCTGGCCGAGATCGCCCGCGTGGCGGAGCAGGGACTGAAGATCACCCCCGATGTCTTGAAGCTCGCCGAGAACGCGGCGCTGATCCTGCCGATCCACAGCCTGATCGACAAAGCGCGCGAGGAAGCCTCGGGCAGCGCCAAGATCGGCACCACCGGCCGCGGTATCGGTCCGGCCTATGAAGACAAGGTGGCGCGCCGCGCGATTCGTGTCTGCGATCTGGCCGACGACAGTGTCCTCGAGATGAAGGTCGACCGCCTGCTGGCCCACCACAACGCCATGCTGCGCGGCCTGGGCATGCCTGAAGCCGACGGCGGCGAGCTGCTACGCCAGCTCCGCGAAGTGGCGCCCAAGGTTCTGCCGTTTGCCGATGTGACCTGGCTGCGGCTCGACGAGCTGCGCCGTGCCGGCAAGCGCATTCTGTTCGAGGGCGCCCAGGGCGCGATGCTCGATGTCGACCACGGCACCTATCCCTTCGTCACCTCGTCGAACACGGTGGCCGGGAATGTGGCCATCGGCTCCGGTGTCGGCCCCAGTCAAGTCGGCTATGTGTTGGGTATCTGCAAGGCCTATACGACGCGCGTCGGCAGCGGCCCGTTCCCGACCGAGTTGACCGATGCGGTCGGCAAGCTGATCGGCGAGCGCGGCAAGGAGTTCGGGGTGGTCACCGGCCGGGCGCGCCGCTGCGGCTGGTTCGATGCGGTCATGGTCCGCCAGGCGATCCGCGTCGGCGGCATCCATGGGATCGCCCTGACCAAGCTCGACGTGCTGGATGGGTTTGAAACCCTCAAAATCAGCACGGGCTATAAGCTGGGCGACAAGCAGTTGCAGCATTATCCGTCATCCATGGCCGCCCAGGCCGCTGTGGAGCCCATCTATGAAGTCCATGAGGGCTGGACGGAAAGCACCCGGGGGGCCAGGAGCTGGAACGACCTGCCGGCGGCGGCAGTCAAATACGTCCGGCGGCTCGAAGAGCTGATCGAAGCCCCTGTGACGCTCCTGTCGACCAGCCCGGAACGCGAAGACACGATCATGGTCCGCGACCCGTTCGCCGCTTGAGTCAAGGGCCTACGGCGTTTACAGTCCGTTCGTCTTCCGCAACGCGGCGGGCGAGGGGATGGCAAACGGGCAGCAGAAGGGTGCCGGAACGCCGGCGGTCTTAAAGGACCGCTACAATATCTACCCGGGGCAGGCGCTTCCTGAATTCGCCACGGGAACCGCCCAAGCTTTTGGGGCTGAGGACCTGCGCGCGGCCGGCAAGCCCATGGTCGCGCTTCTGGTCAAGCCGGGCATTCCCTATCGAGCCGAGCAGCTTGCCATCATCCGCGGCATGGAAACGCCCGGCCTGATGACCCTGATCGACTATGGCGTGATCGAATGGCCACCGATCCGGCGCAAGGTCATGGCCATCCTCTATGAGCGGCCGCTGGGCGGTCGCGTCATGCCCGACATGGACGGCGAGTTCCGGCGTGTCGAAGACAACGAGCTGATCCGCAAGGCCGTCAAACCCATAGCCGCGGCCCTGCACGAGCTGGCCGGGCGCAACATCGCCCATCGCGCCGTGCGACCGACCAACATGTATTGGACGACCACGGACAAGGAAAGCATCGTCCTTGGCGATTGCGTCACCTCGCCGCCGGGCTTTGACCAGCCGGTCGTCATGGAAACGATCGAGTCGTCGCTCTGCCATCCGGCCGGCCGCGGCAGCGGCTATTCGGGAGACGATCTTTATTCCTTCGGTGCCTCGCTGCTGATGCTGCTGATCGGGCGGAATCCGCTGTCGGGCATGCCGCCGCAGGAGATCATTCGCCAGAAGATCGTCGAGGGCAGCTACCAGACGGTAGCGGGCAATGAACGCATCGCGATCCAATTGATCGAAATGATCAAGGGATTGCTGAGCGACGATCCCAAGACGCGCTGGACGCAGGATTCGCTCGACCAGTGGCTGAGCGGCAAGCGCCTCAGCACGGTGCAGACCAAAATCGAAAAGCGCGCCACGCGCGGCTTCACCTTCATGGACCGCGACTATTTCTCGGTGCGCGAATTGGCCATCGCCTTCTGCGCCAATTGGGATCAAGCGGTCTCCTACGTCTCGGACGGCCGTCTCGAATTGTGGCTGCGCCGATCGGTCGACGCGAAGGAAACGGCTAATTCGATTGCGATGGCCGTGAATACCGCGGGTTTCGCTTCGGCCGACAAGCGCATCGCCGGCGACATGATGCTGTGCAAGGTCTGTCTGATCCTCGATCGCTTGGCGCCAATCCGCTACAAGTCGGTTTCGACCATGCCCGACGCCGTCGGTGCGTTGCTGGCGGTGACGATGGCTGAAGGCGGCGAGGTGCGTCCGATTGCCGATATGATTTTGCGCGAAGTCCAGAAGACCTGGATGGATACGCGCGAATACACGCCCGACAACGCGGTCATGGACACGTCGTTCCGCACCGCGCGCGGGTTCCTGGAAAGGGGCCTGACGCTCGGCAACGGCATCGAGCGCGTGCTCTACGAGATGAACGATTCGATCGCGTGCCAGAGCCCGTTCACCGCTGACGATTTCGTGCTCGAGATCCGCGACTTGCTGCCGGCGCTCAACGCCACGGCGAAGAAAGCGGAGGGCAAAGCCTGGCCGGTCGATCGGCATGTCGCCGCTTTCATCGGCGCGCGGACGACCTTCGATGTCGATCGGAATATGTCCGAGATCGCCGAATCGTCGTCCGAGAAATCGATGCTCGGTATGCTCAATCTGCTGGCGATCCTGCAATGGCGCCAAGGCCAGAGTCAGCTGTTTGGCCTGACGAGCTGGATCGGTGGCTTGGTGCAGCCGATCATCAACACCTATCACAATCGTCAGAAGCGCCGTGATCTGGAGCGCGAGGTGCCTCGTTTGGTCCGGCAGGGCAATCTGATCGATCTCGCGCGTCTTCTCGACAGCGTGGAAGAGCGCGTCAAGGATCAGAACGGCTTCGATGAAGCCTGCGCTGAATATCGCGAGACGCAGCGCGAGATCAAAGAGATCGAGGGCACGATCCACAATCGCGACGAGACCGTGGCGCAGACGGCCCAGCAAGTGGCCGCGCTGGTCTCGGTCAGCCTGGCCTTGGTGACGGTGCTGGTTCTGCTGGTGTCGAGGATCTGATGGGCAAGGCACCAGCCAGAGGTAAGGCGCCGGCGAAGGGCAAAGGCAAGAAGGGGGGCAGGGCTGCTCCGGCGGCGGGCTCGCCGTTGATCAGCCAGACGAATAAGCTGGTCATCATCCTGGCGCTGCTGGCGATGGTGCCGTTCTCGCTACCGACATTGCTTTTGTTGTTCGTCGGCATGTTGCCGACTTTGGCTGCGGCCTTCGCGGAACGCGGAACGGCGCGGCAAGCCTGGGTGAGCGTTGGTGGGCTCAACTTCGCCGGGCTTTCGAATTGGCTGCTCGCCCTCTGGTTCTCGCACCACACGCTCTCATACGCGATCGAGCTGCTGCGGACGATCACGCCGATCCTGGTCGCCTACGGCGCCTCGGCCTTGGGCTGGGCGCTCTATCTCGCGATGCCGCCGCTCGTGAATGCAGTGACGTCGGTGACGTCGCAGCGCCGCGTCATCACGCTGGCGGCGCAGCAGCGCAAACTGGTCGAGCAGTGGGGCGATGCCGTGATCAGCCGCGAGATCAAGCCGGGTGACAGGGGCGCTGTCGATAAAGACGACGCGCCGGCACCGCCTGGGGCACCGGCGCGCGCCTAATCGTTCTCACGGGATCAATTCTGATCCGGCGGACTGCTGTGTTTGACCGACTTCTGTAGCTTCTCAAAAGCGCGCACTTCGATCTGACGCACACGTTCGCGCGAGATACCGTACCGTTGACTGAGGTCTTCGAGCGTCACCGGGTCGTCGCGCAGACGCCGGTCGATCAGGATGCTGCGCTCGCGCGTGTTGAGCGTCATCAGCCCATCGGCCAGAAGGTGGCGGCGGTTGCCGACCTCCTCCCGCCGGGCCAGCTCGACTTCCTGATCATCATGCTCGTCGACCAGCCAGTCCTGCCATTCGTCATCGCCGTCCATGCGCACCGGCGCATTGAGGCTGTGATCGGGGCTCGCCAGACGGCGGTTCATCATGACCACTTCGCTCTCGGTGACGCCGAGCGTCTTGGCGATCTTGTCCACCGTTTCCTGCGGCAGATCGCCTTCCTCGAAGGCCTGCAATTGCGCCTTAAGACGACGCAGATTGAAGAACAGTTTTTTCTGTGCGGCGGTGGTGCCCATCTTCACCAACGACCAGCTGTGCAGGATGTATTCTTGAATCGCGGCGCGAATCCACCACATCGCATAGGTCGCGAGGCGGAAGCCGCGATTGGGGTCGAAGCGTTTGACCGCTTGCATCATGCCGATATTGCCTTCGCCGATCAGTTCGCCGAGCGGCAAGCCATAGCCGCGATAGCCCATGGCGATCTTGGCAACGAGGCGGAGATGGCTGGTGACCAACCGTTCAGCGGCACGCTCGTCACCTTTGTCGAGGTAGCGCTTGGCGAGCGCGTATTCCTCGTCTTCGGCCAACATCGGATACCGCCGGATGTCTTGGAGGTAACGGGACAGGCTGATATCGGCCCCGCTGCCATAGGCTGCACTGACAGCTCCCATGGTCGTCTCCTCTACGGACTTTTGGAGAGGACCGTGCCTCTCCTGCACATCCTATTTGTAACAGTACCAGACCAATTTGCTCAAGAATAGATAGATTTACATTTCGCCGAGGCTATTCAGGAGATCATTGAAATCGTTAGGTATGTTGCTCCCGAATAGCAGCCTCTCGCCAGTGGCTGGGTGAGAAAAGCCGAGCTGCCAAGCATGTAATGCCTGGCGATGGAAATTGCGCAATGCGGCCTCGGCGGCTTGTGAAAGCTCATGTTTTTTTAAACGCGCCCGCCCGCCATAGGTTGCATCGCCGACAAGAGAATGCCCAATCGAGGCCATATGAACACGGATCTGGTGGGTGCGGCCGGTCGCCAGCCGGCATTCGACCAGGGCCGCTACGGTTCCGAAGACGCGTTCGACTTTGTAATTGGTCAGCGCCTCGCGACCGCCACGCTTCAGCACGGCCATCTTCTTTCTATCATGGGTGCTACGCCCGATATTGCCGGCGATCGAGCCGCTGCGCGGCATGGGCACGCCCCAGCATAGTGCCTTATAGGCGCGGGTAATCGTATGAGCCGCGAACTGCGTGGCCAGCCCGCGATGGGCAATATCGGTCTTGGCCGCGACGATCAGCCCACTCGTATCCTTGTCGAGACGATGGACGATCCCGGGCCGCTTCTCGCCGCCGATACCCGACAGCGATCCGGCGCAGTGATGCAGCAACGCGTTGACCAATGTCGCCGAATGGCTGCCGGGCGCCGGATGGACCACCATGCCCGCCGGCTTATCGACCACGATCAGATCGGCGTCTTCATAGACGACCACCAATGGGATCGACTCGGCCTGCGGCTGTGCCGCAACGGCTTCTGGAATGGCGAGCGCGATTTGATCGCCGGCGCGCACTTTGCGGCTGGCATCGAGGGTGACCTGGCCGCCGATGGTGACGCAACCGTCTTCGATCAGCGCTTTAAGCCGCGAGCGCGACTGGTCGGGCAGATGTTCGGTCAGCCAGCGGTCAAGCCGGGCGCCGGCTTGTGGCGTTTCGACCGTCCATGTATGTAGGGCCTGCGTATCGTTCATTCTGTCCATCGATTCGGCGTGAGGCTGGCGTAAAGCATGCAGGTCATCAAGGCATTCGTGATCGGTATGGGGGCATTGATCCTGATCGGCGTCGCCGTGCTGATCTATGGCTGGACCCATCATTGGAACAAATCCGGGCAGGCCGCCCCTGTGGTGACTAACCAAGCCGAACCGCGTGCGCCAATGAGCGATCCAAGCCCGGCCGCCGCGCCCTATGACATGACCGTGCCGCCGCCCGAGGGCACCCATTTTGAGCAGATGGCGGTGGTCGGCGATCGCGCCTTGCTGCGTTTCTCCGGACCGCAGGGTGAAAGCATTGTGGTCGTCGATCCGCGCACCGGCCATGTGACAGGCACGATCGGCGTTCCTGCGTCGGGCAAATGACGGGCGGCGCGCCGCGATTGATCCTGAGCGCGGCAGACCGGAACACGTTGCGCGCCGGTGCCGAAGCGGCTTACCCGAACGAGTATTGTTCTTTGCTGGTGGGCGTGGACGAGGGGCCGGCGTCATACCGGGTCGCGCGTATCGTTCCCGCCGCTAACGTTCATCCCCAGCCGCGCACCAATTTCGAACTCGATCCGCGCGTGTTGATCGCCACATTGCGCGAGCTGCGCGAGACAGGGCGGGCCGGGCAGGGTGAGGGCGAGCGGCTACTGGGCCACGCCCATTCCCATCCCAACGGCGCGGCGCAGCCCTCGGCGCAGGATGCAGCCTTGGCTCACGAAGCGGGGCTGTTCTGGCTGGTCATGGCAGTCCGCGATGGGACGGCCGAGGATATGAATGCCTTCCGTGCGATCATCGGCGAGAGGGATTCGGCGACCTTCGAAGCTGTTTCCATCAATATCCGTTGACCAACTGGGGCGATAAACAAACCCCTTGCTTGGGGCCTTGCCCACAGTCTAGATAAGCCCCTCATCGATTTGGGTCCCCTTCGTCTAGAGGCCCAGGACATCGCCCTCTCACGGCGGTAACAGGGGTTCGAATCCCCTAGGGGACGCCACTTTTCTTGATTTTGCGGGACAAATGGGCAGCATCGTGAACGCGTTTCACGATGGAACAGTCCATGAACGGCGCCTTTATGGCATGTCGATTGTCACAGCTTGGCCACCGTCACAGACAGGGTGGCCTTTCATGGGATATTCACCCCTTAGCCGTCGGCGAACCGCCAGGGTATCAATCGTGTCATGCGCCAATACCGAGAAATGGGTAGTTGTTATTAATTAGTGACAAGGCCCTCGTAATTGGTTGCAACAAAGAGTAATATACCTGTGTGAGGGGTAGCTCTAGCTTCCCCGCCACGAGTAAAGACACGTAAGAAACGCTGGTAGTTAGTGCGTGACGGCGAAGTGAGAATCTACTTCGCCTAAAGGTCTCTAGAACGGAGATTGAGTATGTCGACGGTCATGCGTTCCGCCTCGCGCGGAGAAGCCAGCTAGTGTCATTCCTAGCTTCATTTTTGGTCTGTTTTAACCAACCCCGTGTGCGGAGCTTGGAGCTATGCCTTATCCCGTAGGAACACTGCAGTCGTTTACGACCATCCTTGGTACGTTCGACCAGACGTTCATCCAAGCGTTCACGCAGATCAACGAAATGCTGCCATCGCAGATGCAGTATTTCACGTCGACGCAGATTGGCGAGTTTCTGTACACGCAGATCAGCTCGCTGCAGGCCAGCGAACTCTCGGCCTTCAGCTCGACGGATGTCGGCGCGCTTACCGCGACGCAAATCAGCGAATTCACCACCACCCAGTTGAACGGGCTCGGCACGACCAGCCTGCCTTTGCTGTCTTCGACGCAGCTTGAGACTCTCGCAGCGACGCAGGTCAATGGACTGACGGCCGCCAATCTCGCGTCGCTGACCTCGACCGAAGTGGGCGAGCTGACGGCGACGCAGGTGCCGGCGCTGACGACGACCACGCTGAACGGGCTGGGCACGACCAACATCGCGCAATTGAGCGCGACGCAAATCGGCGAACTTTCGGCTTCGCAGATCAGCGGGTTGACGGCGACGAACCTTGCGGCGTTGACCTCGACCGAGGTGCAGGCGTTGACGGCGACGCAGGTTCCTGCGCTGACGACGACGGTGTTGAACG
>DASXEH010000020.1:0-7776 GCA_036490215.1 Magnetospirillaceae bacterium | reverse complement strand
CGATCTGTTTCCGCCGAAGCGTCGTTCTGCACCGTCGGATGCACCGATCTTGCGCACCGAATCGTTATCTATCGCCAACCTCGTTCGCGATGTATCGATCGAACTGAGGCCAGGCGAAATTGTCGGATTGGCCGGCATGGTTGGCGCCGGGCGCTCGGAGCTCGCCTTTGGCCTGTTCGGCGTCCTGCCCATTTCGAGCGGCGCTCTTTATGTCGAAGGGCGTCGGTTCACGTCGATGTCGCCTTCCAAGGCCATCAGGATTGGCATGGGTCTGGTTAGCGAGGACCGCAAGTCGCAAGGTCTTGCGATGCAGCTCGATATCGCAGCGAATATCACGGGCCCCGCGCTGAACGAGGTCACCAAGCGCTTTCTGATCGATCAAGACCTTGAGGCGGCGATCGCCGACCGGGAAATAACGCGTTACCGCATCGCCTGTCGTGGCCCCAGGACAGCGGTCGCCACCATGTCCGGCGGAAATCAGCAGAAAGTGCTCGTCGCCCGCTGGGCAAGACTGTGCCGCACTGTCCTGATCGTCGACGAGCCGACACGCGGCGTCGATATCGGCGCCAAGGCGGAGATCTACCGGATCTTGCGCGAGCTATCGGAGCAAGGCCTGGCTATTCTGATGATCAGTTCCGAACTGACCGAAATCGTCGGGATGGCCGACCGGGTGATCGTGATGCGTGAGGGAAAGGTCAGTGGCGAACTCGACGGAGCTGATGTGACCGAGGAAGGCATCATGAATCTGGCAACGACTGAGCGAATCGCGGCGCACGCATGACGGGCGCAGTGGCTGCCTTTCCAGCCTTGCGTAACCACAGCGGACTCTTGGGTGTCGTTGCGCTGATCGTTATGGTGTGCGCCTTGGGCGCAGCGTTGACGGATCGCTTCCTGTCGCTCGGCAATATCGTGAACGTCTATGAGCAATCGACGGACCTGGCCCTGGTCAGTCTCGGACAGACGCTTGCAATCCTGACCGGCGGGATAGATTTGTCGGTTGGCTCCCTGATCAGTCTCACGTCTTGCCTGACATCCGGACTGATCAACGGAGATCCCAACCGTATCATCCCCGTGGTTCTGGCTGTGCTGGCGCTGGGCACCGCGATCGGCTTGCTCAACGCCGGGCTTGTCATCGTTTTACGCGTGCATCCCTTGATCGTCACGCTCGGCATGAGTGCCATCTTGCAGGGCACAACGCTGTTCTACGCCATGGGCCCCATCGGCAAGGTGCCTCGCAATTTCAATTTCCTGGCCTATGGCCGCATCGCGGGACTTCCGGTTGGAGCGACGATTGCCGTTGTACTCTGTATCCTGATCGCGCTGCTTCTCAGATATTTGCCGCTCGGACGCCAGATCTATGCGGTGGGTGACGATGATGACGCAGCCCGTCTCGCCGGCTTGCGTCGAAGCCAAGTTCTGCTCCTGGTCTACGGAGCTTCCGGATTCTGCTGCGCGGCGACGGGGCTGTATCTGGTCGCCCGCTTTGGCGCCGGCCAGCCCTATACCGGCGTCAACTACACGCTGACTTCAATCACGCCCGTCATTCTGGGTGGAACCGCGCTCAGCGGCGGACGAGGCGGCGTTATCGGAACGTTGTTCGGGGCCTATCTCATTTCCCTCGTCAATAATTTGCTCAATTTCATGGATGTGTCGAAACATTATCAGTTGATCGCGCAGGCCCTGATCATCATTCTCGCGGTGTCGGTCTATATGGATCGGCGGAGGACGGTATGACCGCGACGACAGAAGCCCTCGATATGGCGGCAAGTCGCGCAAGTCAGCCGGGCTTGCGAGCGCGGCTCTCGCGATTCGGCATCTTTCTGATATTGCCAGCTCTCATTCTGATCGGGGGCGTCGTCTCCACCAGCTTCCTGAGCGCCGGCAATGTCTCAAACCTGTTGATGCAGATAGCGCCATTGGGCATCGTGGTGGTCGGCCAGACCTTTGTCATGATCGTCCGCGGCCTCGATCTGTCGGTGGCCTCCATGATGGCGACAGCGGCGGTGATTGCGACCGGCTTTTCCGGTTCGAATAATGACGTTGCTTCGATCGTCGCCGCGGTAGCGGGCACCAGCATCTGCGTCGGCCTGATCAATGGCTTTCTGGTTGCGAAGCGCGGAGTGTCGCCATTTCTGGCAACGCTCGCGACCATGATCCTGCTGCAGGGCTTTCGGTTCGCCTACACCCAAGGCGCGCCGTCCGGTAACGTGCCGCCGTTTTTTCGCACACTTGGCTCCGGCAAGATTGATGGCATTCCGTATAACTGCGTCGTTCTGCTGATTGTCGTCGCATTTTTTTGGCTGGTCCTGCAGCGTTCGGCCTTTGGCCGCCGCATTTTTATCGTCGGCGGCAATCCGGTAACCGGGCATCTCCTGGGAATTCGGACGGATGTGGTCACGATCGCATGTTACCTGATCTCGAGTTGTCTTGCGGGAGCGGCTGGCCTTGTTCTGAGTGGCTATGTGGGGCTCGTCGATAACTGGGTCGGGCAAGGATATGAGCTCGACTCGATTGTGGCGTGCGTGATCGGCGGGGTCTCCCTCAAAGGCGGTCGCGGTTCGATCGCCGGCGCGCTGGCAGGTGCCGCCACCATCATGGTAGCCGCCAATGAAGTGCTGCTCTTTGGACTGCCCATCCAGGTGCAGATCATCCTCAAGGGCGTTGTGATCGTGTTCGCAGCCGCTCTTTACGCCGGCTAAACGTCCAGACGTGGGAACAAGACAACTATGACACTGGCTTCCAATGCCATCGCCTGGATCGGGCTCGGCAAGATGGGCTTGCCGATGTCGGCACTGGTGGCCAAGGCGGGATACGCCGTGACGGCCTTCGACCGGAGCGAGACGCAGCTTGCTGCGGCCCGTGGCCAGGGCGTTTCCGTCGCCGGATCTGCAACCGAGGCCGTCGGCGGAAGGACCGTGGCGATCACCTCGCTGCCGGACGATGCGGCATTGCGCGCGGTCATGCTCGGTCCCCAGGGGATCGTTGCGGCGATGGCGCCGAAATCCATCCTGATCGAAACCAGCACCGTGAGCGCGGAAGTCTCAGCCGAGGTCGCTGCCGCCGCCGGCGCACGGGACATCGTTTATCTGCGCGCGCCGGTGTCCGGAAACGCGAGCATCGTTCACACTGGAGCACTGACCTGCTTTGTGTCGGGCCCGCGCCAAGCGTTCGACGCGAACAAGTCGCTGCTCGCGTCATTCAGCCGGGCCCAGACTTATCTAGGCGCGGGCGAGGAAGCGCGTTACGCCAAGCTCGCGGTCAATCTGATGATTGCCGCATCGGCGGCGATGATGGCGGAAAGCCTCGCCCTGGCTCGCAAGGGCGGTATCGCCTGGCAGGACATTCTTGGGGTGTTCGATGACAGCGCCGTCGCTTCGCCGATGGTGAAGTACAAGACCGCGCCGCTGCGGAGCCGGGATTTCGAATCCACGTTTTCCTGCCGCCAGATGGCCAAAGACCTCGATCTCATCCTGGCGGCCGGTCACGCGGTCGGCGTGCCGCTGCAACTCGCCGCGCAGGTGCGCGAAACCTATGGTGCGCTGATCGCGCATGGCGACGGCGAGGCCGATTTCATCTCCACCGTGCGCCATGTCGAACGGCTCGCTGCCCTTGGCGAGCCCGAGCTTTGATCCACGGAAACTACATCCACTATGCGGTCATTTTGCCGGCGGACCGAAATCCAGCGGCGGAAGGTCGATCTGCGGAACCTCGATCTTGATCTTGTTCAGATCGACGTTGACGGGCTTGTCGAGCAGGCCGGTTACCGTGACCGGGAACGCGATCACCAGCACCACCATGATCACCTGCAATCCGACCCAGGGCAGGGCGCCCCAATAGATGTCGGAGCTCTTGACCTCTTTGGGCGCGACCCCGCGCAGATAGAACAGCGCAAAGCCGAACGGGGGATGCATGAACGAGGTCTGCATGTTGACGCAGAGCATGACGCCGAACCAGATCAGCGCGGCATCCGCACCCACGATCGGGGCCAGGACTTTCTGCGCAATCGGCGCGATCATCGGCAGAATGATGAAAGCGATCTCGAAAAAATCCAGAAAGAACGCCAAAAAGAAGATGAACAGGTTGATGAAGATCAGGAAGCCCCACGCCCCGCCGGGCAGCGACGTCAGCAGGTGCTCCAGCCAGACGCCGCCGGAGACGCCGAGGAACACCACCGAAAAGCAGGTCGACCCGATCAGAATGAACACCACCATGGTGGTGATACGCATCGTCGTCTCGTAGCCTTGTTTGATCAAATTGCGCAGCTCGGCAATGCGAACGGCTTCGAGGCAAATCCACACCACGGCGAAATAAGTAATGGCGAATGCCGTCTTGAAGATGATGCCCTCGGTCAGGAAGATGCCGACGATGGTACCGATGCCGCCGGCGATCACGCCGGCGATCAGGACCTTGCGGCCCGTGGTGCTGAAGTCCTTGGCGTGGATCGCGGCCAGCACGATGGCGCCAACCGCGCCCATGGCGCCCGCCTCGGTGGGCGTTGCCAAACCCATCATCATGGTGCCGAGCACGACAAAGATAAGCACCGCGGAGGGGATGATGCCCAGCAGGCATTTGCGCCATAGCGGCCATCCGGTCAGCGTCAGTGCCGTCTTCGGCACCGGCGGCACATGCTCGGGCTTGAAGATGCCGAGCACGAAGGTGTAGCCGGCGAACAGGAAGATCTGGAATACCGACGGGCCCCATGCGCCCAGATACATGTCGCCGACCGACTTGCCGAGCTGGTCGGCCAGCACGATCAGGACCAGCGACGGTGGCACCAGTTGCGTGATCGTGCCTGAGGCCGCCAGCACGCCGGTGATGTAACGCATGTTGTAGCCATAGCGCATCATCACCGGCATCGAGATCAGCGCCATCGCGATCACCTGTGCCGCCACCGTGCCGGTGATAGCGCCGAGGATGAAGCCGACCAGGATGACCGAATAGCCGAGGCCGCCGCGGACCGGGCCGAACAACTGGCCCATCGAATCCAGCATGTCTTCGGCGAGGCCGCATCGTTCCAGGATCGCGCCCATGAAGGTGAAAAAGGGAACCGCGAGCAACAATTCGTTGGAAAGAACGCTGCCGAACACCCGGCCCGGAATGGCCTGCAGGAAATTCAGGTCAAAAAAGCCGAGATGAATGGCGAGGAATCCGAACGAGAGCCCGACGGCGGCGAGCGTAAACGCCACCGGAAAGCCGATCAGCATCGCCAGAACCAGGCCGCCGAACATCATCGGCGGCATCATTTCCAGCGTGATCATTGCGTCGGTCTCTCGTATTTCGCATCGATCGTGACTTTGCCTCGCAGCGCTGCGATGCGCTTGATGACCTCCGAGACGCCCTGCAATGCCAGCATCACGAAGCCTGCGGGAATCACGAATTTGATCGGCCAGCGAATCAGGCCGCCGGCATTGCCCGACATTTCGCCGACGGCGTAGGCTTGATGGAAAAACGGCCAGGACAGGTAGCTGAGCAGCAGGCAGGCCGGGATCAGGAAGAACAGCGTGCCGATCAGATCGAGCCAGAGCTGGCCGCGCTCGGAGAGGAACAGATAGAAGATCTCGACCCGGACATGCTCGTTGCGCTTGAAGGTGTAGGACGCGCCGAACATCACCAGAATCGCGAACATGTACCATTGCAGTTCGAGCCAGCCGTTCGAGCTGTATCCGAACGCGTAGCGGATCATGGCGTTGCCGGCGCTGACGACGCAGGCGGCGAGCACCAGGAAATTGCAGACGTAACCTATTTTCTCATTGATCTGGTCGATGACGGCGCTGATCGCCAGCAACGGGCGCATCGCGCTTTCGCCGGCGGCGGGCATCAGGGCAGCCTGATCGCTTCAACAGCATTCGCTTCATGGCCGCACGCAGCACGCGGGATTGTGGAACTCGTCTCTACGAGACGCATCCGCGCACGGCTCATCCGCAGGAGCGATTGCAACGATGTTCTCCCCCCGTTACTGCCTCCGGCGTCTTGACTGCACCGATCAGGCACAGCGGCTCATCCAGCCGAGCTAGCATGAAAGCAGCCGCACCATTCCAGCGCGTCATGGCGGCGTCAATTGGAAAATGAACGGCTCACGCGTGGGCAAGCGGTGGCGCGGTTCGGCAATTCGATGTCGGAAATTTCAACCGCCGGTGACGCTCATATGGCGGCTGACGCTCGGGCGGTTGTGCCTGCGATCGATGATGAAGTCGTGGCCCTTCGGTTTGGCGCCGATCGCCCGATCGATCGCCTCGCTGAGCAGATTGTCGTCGGCGGAAGCCCGCAGCGGCTTGCGCAAATCGGAGGCATCCTCGTGGCCGAGGCAGGTATGCAGCGTCCCGGTGCAGGTGATCCGCACCCGATTGCAGGCCTCGCAGAAATTATGGGTCATCGGCGTGATGAAGCCGAGCTTGCCGCCGGTTTCGCCGACGCGAACGTAACGCGCGGGGCCGCCGGTGTCATCGGGAAGGTCGGTCAAGGTGTAATGCTGGCTGAGCCGCGCGCGCAACAGCGATAGCGGCACATACTGGTCGATGCGTCCTTCGCCGATATCGCCCATCGGCATCACCTCGATCAGCGTCAGCGCCATGCCGTTGCCGTGCGCCCATTCCATCAGTGACGGAATCTCGTCCTCGTTGGCATTCTTCAGCGCAACGGCGTTGATCTTCACGGCAAGGCCTGCGGTGCGCGCCGCCTCGATGCCATCAAGCACCTTGTCGAGATCGCCCCAGCGGGTGATGGCCTTGAATTTGGCAGGATCGAGCGTGTCCAGCGAGACGTTGATGCGGCGGACCCCGCAATCCCGCAACTCGCCGGCGAAACGTGCAAGCTGCGAGCCGTTGGTGGTCAGCGTCAATTCATTCAGCGCGCCGGTGTCGAGATGGCGCGAGAGCGAGCGCACCAGCGACATTACATTGCGCCGAACCAGCGGTTCACCGCCGGTGAGCCGCAGCTTTCGGACGCCCTTGGCGATGAATGCCGAACACAGCCGATCGAGTTCCTCAAGGGTCAGCAGATCGGCCTTGGGCAGAAAGGTCATGTCTTCCGACATGCAATAAAGGCAGCGAAAATCGCAGCGATCGGTAACCGACACCCGCAAATAGCTGATGGTCCGGCCGAACGGATCGATCATCGGACGGGCAGGGTTGAGAAGAGCGCCGTTCATTCAGATGTGCCTTTTCGGCGCGCCAGCGGTCACGTCAGCGAATGGTGCGCACCGGCCCAATGTAGGCACGTTGCCACCCCGGCACAATCGGCACCTTTGTGTGGTGCACTGCGAGCAATCAGTGTGCAGGCGGCGGCGGAGGTGGTGCGGCCGCCGGTGCAGGCGCGGGCGCTTGCGTCGCCGGTTCGGGGAACGGGTTTCCCGCGGCCGGTGGGGCGGCGGCCCCCTTGGGCGGCCTGGGCTTTCTCGGCCGGTGCACTTTCCGGGCCCGCTTTGGCGGGGGGGCCATCGGCTGAAGTTCGGCGACGATCGGATTGGGATCGATCCTCACCGATCCACTGGAGACGAAATCGCCGGGGGTGCGGATCAGGTGCGCCGGGACGGTGGCCGGCTGGAACTTGTCCAAAGCGAATGTGACGGTGAAATCCGACCCCTCAGGCGGCGTGATGCTGACCGCGCAAGGCGTTTTGCAACCCGGTCCGAGGGAGGTGCGGGCATCGGCGCCCGGCGGCGTCGATTCGAGCTGAACCTGCACCGCCGGAGGGGTCGATTTGAAAGCGTCCCACGAAAACGAGGAGCAGCCGGCAAGGCTCAGTCCTGCTGCGGCAATCACAATGACCCGTCGCATG
>DASXEH010000057.1:0-6617 GCA_036490215.1 Magnetospirillaceae bacterium | reverse complement strand
GGGCGCGTTTAGGATAATTGTCACTGATAATTACAATAGAAAATGCGCGGTAACCGCTGAGAAGACCCTACCGGCATTGGATGCAGCTCACATTAGGCCTTTCGGAGATGGGGGAAGCCACTCTCCTCAAAACGGCCTACTTCTGAGAAAGGATATTCATAGTCTTTTCGATGCGGGCTACGTGACGGTCACCTCTGAATATCGTTTTGAAGTAAGCCCTCGAATAAAACGGGAATTCAGCAATGGGCGTGATTACTACGCCCTGCATGGCCGTCAAGTCGCGATCCCTGATGCAGCTGGAGCCAAACCTGACAAAACATCGTTGGTCTGGCACAACGAAAATATCTACAGGGAATAACGGACCCGCCGCCTCAATAGGGCGGCGCGGTGATTCCCGAAATCTGTGGCGTGGTCACATCGCCCTCGGCATCGCCCCGGGCGAGGATGCGGATATTGTCGCGCCACAATTCGAACCGGCTGGCGGCGAAGCCGTTCGATTTCAGGTGATGACGGGCGATCTGAATCGCATCCGCTTCGTTCGAGCCGATGATCGGCACCACGCCGCGAATATTCCCGCCGCTATCCATCAGACGGCATATGTAGTTGGCCATCGAGCCTCCCGACTCATGCGTCTCTTATGCGTATTATCCTATAGTCATTGAAAATCATCAAGAATTTGTATTTGTAAGGACAGTTATCCTCAAATTATCCACAGATTGCCAATCGGATCAGGCTTGGGCCGGGCATTGGCCGGGTGCGGGGCGGGAGTCGGTTGAAATCCCCGATTTTTCCGTGTAAACACTCGCCCTTTCCGGCGGTGGCACCCCTGGAGGCCCCGCCTAACCAAGAGGTTTATGATGAGCGACGCGAGCAGCATTAACGCCGCGGCGCGCGACCGGGTTGGAAAAGGGGCCGCCCGAGCCGCACGCCGTCAGGGACAAGTTCCCGGCGTGATTTATGGCGACAAAAAAGCCGCCACCCCCATTTCCTTCGAGCCCCGCATTCTGTGGGCCGAGATGAACCGCGCCGGTTTCCGCACGCGCCTGTACGACGTGCAGGTGGGCAGTGCAACCGAGCGTTGCCTGTTCCGCGATGTGCAGACCGATCCGGTCACCGACCGTCCGCTGCATGTGGACCTGATGCGCGTCAGCGCCACCTCGCGCATCCATGTGCGGGTGCCGGTGCACTTCACCGGTCAGGAAAAGTCGCCGGGCATCAAGCGCGGCGGTGTGCTCAACGTGGTCAACCACGAAATCGAAGTCGTGTGCTTGGCCAGCGCGATCCCCGAATATCTGTCGGTCGACGTGTCGGCCCTCGAAATCGGTCACTCGATCCACTTGGGTGAAGTCGCGCTGCCGAGCGGCGTGACCCCGGCGACGCATTTCAAGAACGTCACCGTGGCCACCGTTGCGGCGCCGACCGTGCAGACCGAAACCGTGGTTGCCGCTGCGCCGACCGAAGCCGAAGCCGCTGCCGCCGCTGCCGCTGGCGAAGGTGCCGCCGGTGCTCCGGCCGCTGGTGGTGCGGCTCCGGCCGCTGGTGCCGCCAAGGCGGGTGCCGCTCCGGCTGCTGCTCCGGCCAAGGGCGGGGCTGCGAAGAAGTAAGAACGCGTGCGAGGTTCCGGGCAATCCCCGGAACCTCCATCGCGCTTTCAAGAGACCCGCGCTTTAAGAGACCGGCGTCATGCGACTTGTGGTGGGTCTTGGCAATCCCGGTGCGGACTACGCCAGGAACCGCCACAATGTCGGCTTCATGGCGGCCGATGTCATCGCCACGCGTTACTCATTCTCGGCGTGGCGCAAGCGTTTCAAAGGCGAGACGGCCGAAGGCACGGTGGACGGCGAACGCGTCCTGCTGCTGAAGCCGCTGACCTATATGAACGAGTCGGGCCAGTCGGTGGCCGAAGCCGCGCATTTCCTCAAGATCGATCCGGCGCAGGTCTATGTCATGCATGACGAGCTCGATCTCGCGCCGGGCCGGCTGCGGGTGAAGAAGGGCGGCGGCGCGGCGGGACACAACGGTCTGCGCAGCATCGACGCCCATCTCGGCAACGATTTCTGGCGCGTGCGCATCGGCATCGGCCATCCCGGCCATAAGGCGCTGGTGTTGAAAGCGGTGTTGGGCGATTTTGCCAAAGCCGATTTGCCTTGGCTGGTGCCGCTGCTCGACGCGATCGCCGACGAGTTGCCGCTGCTGCTGGCCGATGACGCGAATGCCTATATGAGCCGGATCGCACTCAAGGCGCCGGCGCCCGACAACGATAAACCGGATCAAAGCTGATGGGATTTTCCTGCGGTATCGTCGGCCTGCCCAATGTCGGCAAGTCGACTCTGTTCAATGCGCTGACGGCGACGCAAGCGGCCGAGTCGGCCAATTATCCGTTCTGCACGATCGAGCCGAATGTCGGCCGCGTCGCCGTGCCCGATGCGCGGCTCGACGCGCTGGCCACGATCGCCAAATCGGCCAAGATCATCGCCACACAGCTGGAATTCGTCGATATCGCGGGCCTGGTACGCGGCGCATCGAAGGGCGAAGGTCTCGGCAACCAGTTCCTCGCCAATATCCGCGAGGTCGATGCGATCGTCCATGTGCTGCGCTGTTTCGTGGATGACGATATCACCCATGTCGAAGGTGGCATCGATCCGGTGCGCGACGCAGAAACGGTCGAGACCGAGTTGATGCTGGCCGATCTCGAAAGCCTCGAGAAGCGCGTCGACAACGCGGCGAAGAAGGCCAAGAGCGGTGATAAAGAGTCGAAGACGCAGCTCGCCATCATGGAGCCGGCGCTCGCCATTCTGCGCGAGGGCAAGCCGGTGCGCGCGCTCAAGACCGATGCCGACTCGATGGCTGCTCTGCGCAAGCTCGGCCTGATGACGGCCAAGCCCGTGCTTTATGCCTGTAATGTCGAAGAAGCCTCGGCGGCCAACGGTAATGCGCTCTCGGAAAAAGTTGCGGCAAAGGCCAAGGCCGAGGGTGCTGCCTGCGTCATCATCTCGGCGGCGATCGAAGCCGAAGTGGCACAGCTCGCCGATGCGGCCGAGAAGAAGGAATTTCTCGAAACGCTGGGCCTCGAAGAGACCGGCCTCGCCCGCGTCATCCGCGCCGGCTATGCGCTACTCGGGTTGCTGACCTTCTTCACGGTCGGTCCGAAGGAAGCGCATGCCTGGACGCTGCACACTGGCGGCAAGGCGCCGCAGGCAGCCGGCGTGATCCACACCGATTTCGAAAAGGGCTTCATCCGCGCCGAAACGATCTCCTACGCCGATTTCGTCGCCGCCAAGGGCGAAGCCGGCGCCAAGGAAGCGGGCAAGATGCGCCTGGAAGGGAAGGAGTACACCGTCCAAGACGGCGACATCTTCCACTTCCTGTTCAATGTTTGAGTTACTGCTGTTTCCGGCACAAGTGTTGAGCAATTAAAGTCGTCATGCTCGGCCTTGTGCCGAGCATCCACGCCTTTCTTCCTCTGAGGCGGAAGCGATGCAAGGCGGTCGGGTGTACATCATGACCAATCGCCCGGATGGGACGCTTTATGTGGGTGTGACGAGTGACTTGCCGCGCCGCGCCTTCGAACATCGCGAAGGCTCCGTCGAGGGTTTCACCAAGCGCCACGGCCTCAAGCGTCTCGTCTATTGGGAGCGCTTCGAGGATATCCGAGACGCAATCCAGCGCGAAAAGAGCATCAAGCGCTGGCCGCGTGCGTGGAAGGTGCGGACGATTCATGGTCTGAATCCCGACTGGGACGATCTTTTCGACCAACTCGCTTAAAGGCGTGGATGGCCGGGACAAGCCCGGCCATGACGGTTGAGGAGTTGGAAATACCTCTCCCATGACTCTTCCGTGACTCGCCCGATTCGTGCGGCGGGTATTGTGCTGCGCGGCATCCCGTTGTAGTTCTCAATTGCCGGACAATGGATCCGGCTTGGTTCATACATTGTGGAGGCTTTATGAGATGAAGCATGCACGCTTCGCTGGCCGGTTGGTCATTGTCGGTTTTGGCAGCATCGGCCAGGGCGTTCTGCCCTTGATCCTTAAACACATCGATCTCGATCCTACGAAGATCACGATCATCACCGCCGAAGAACGCGGCCATGACGAGGCCAACGAACTCGGCATCAAATTCGTCAACAGCCCCATCACGCGCGACAACTACCGCGCGATCCTCGAACCCGAGATCGGCTCGGGCGACTTTCTCGTCAACGTGTCGGTCGACGTCTCTTCCATCGCGCTGTTCCAATTCTGCCGCGAGCGGGGTGCGCTCTATCTCGACACCTGCGTCGAGCCCTGGGCCGGCGGTTATACCGATCCCTCGCTCTCGCCCTCGAAGCGCTCCAATTACGCGCTGCGCGAAACGGCACTGGCCGTGCGCGGCAAGGCCGGCGATCCCACTGCGGTGGTGACGCATGGCGCCAATCCGGGCCTGGTCTCGCATTTCGTCAAACAGGCGCTACTCAATATCGCCAAGGACACCGGCGTCAAAGCCGATGTGCCGAAAGACCGCGCCAGCTGGGCTGGTCTGATGCAGACGCTCGGCATCAAGGTGATCCATATCGCCGAGCGCGATACGCAGGTCTCCCGTCAACCGAAAGCCATCGGTGAGTTCGTCAACACCTGGTCGATCGAGGGTTTCGTCGGCGAAGGCAATCAGCCGTCCGAACTCGGTTGGGGCGCGCACGAAAAGACGCTGCCGCCCGATGGTCACCGCCATGATTTCGGCTGCGACTGCGCCATCTATTTGATGCGCCCGGGCGCCTCGACGCGCGTGCGCAGCTGGACGCCGAAGGAAGGCCCGTATCACGGTTTTCTGATCACCCATGGCGAGGCGATCTCGATCGCCGATTTCTACACGGTGAAGGAAGGCGGCAAGGTCGTCTCGCGCCCGACTTGCCATTACGCCTACCATCCCTGCGACGACGCGGTTCTGTCGATCCATGAACTGGCCGGCAAGAACTGGAACATGCAGCCCAAGACGCGGCTGATGATGAAGGAGATCGTGTCGGGCGGCATCGATGAACTCGGCGTGCTGCTGATGGGCCACAAGAAGGGCGCCTATTGGTTCGGCTCGCGGCTTTCGATCGATGAAGCGCGCAAGCTCGCGCCCTACAACAACGCAACCTCGCTACAGGTTACGGTGTCGGTGCTGTCGGGCATGATCTGGGCGATCGAGAATCCGACGCGCGGCCTGGTCGAACCCGAGGAGATCGATTTCCAGCGCAATCTGGAAATCGCGATGCCTTATCTCGGCGAGGTGGTCGGCGTCTATTCGGATTGGACGCCGTTGAAGGACCGTGCCCTCTTGTTCCCCGAGGACATCGACACGGCCGACCCTTGGCAGTTCAAGAACTTCCGGGTTGTCTGAGGCACTTCGCTTCACCGTTGCTCCTGTGCGCGGTGCCGCCGATCTCGATGCGGCCCGCACACTCTTTCGCGACTACGGCGACGCGATCCGCGTCGAAGCCTGTTTTGCTGCCGGCTTCGACGCGGAACTCGCCGGGCTACCCGGCATCTACGCTCCGCCCAAGGGCGAGATCCTGCTGACGCGCGACGGCAATGGCGCGGCCATCGGCTGTGTCGCGCTGAAGCCGCTGGCCGATGGCGCGGGCGAGGTAAAGCGCCTCTATGTGCGGCCGACGATACAACGTTCCGGTCTCGGCCGCGCGTTGATGGAGGCCGTGATCGATGCGGCGAGGCGCGCTGGATATTCGGAACTGCGCCTCGACACGTTGCCTTCGATGGCAGCGGCGCAAGCGCTCTACCGCAGATTGGGTTTCGTCACGATCGGCCGCTACAACGACAACCCGGCCGAGAATCTCGTTTTTATGAGTCTGACGCTGTAGGGCCGATCCACCGCAGGATCGGGCGCGACAGAAAATTGATCAGGAAAGCATACAGCGCATCTGATTTGAGGAACGGCGCAAGCACGCCGACGAGAATGCAGCTCGCCATCAGCAGGATCAGCGAAATCCGGCGATCGTGATAGTGGATGTCGGTTTTCACATCTTCGATCGTCATCAACATCCGATGGCCGCACAGCGCCAGGACCCCGAGATTGACGGCGTACAGCACATCCGCGAACCACAGATCGGTGAAACGCCCCATGGCGATCGTTGTCGCCGGCACGCAGGTGACCAGCAGCAACTGCCACAGCCACCACTTCGCATAGGATTTGCCCACCATCTCGCCGTCGGACCGGATGCGCACCGCCGACAGCCAGCCCGAGCCCAGCACGAAGAAGCTGATCACGTAAGGCAGCAACTTGCCCCACAGCGCGCCCGAAGCGGCGATCAGGTCGTGATTGGTGGCGATATGGGCGTCATCCGGGATGCGGACATCCAAGACCAACAGCGTCATGGCAACACCGTAGATGCCATCGTTCAACGCATCGAGCCGGTTCTTCGGATACATCGCAGACGTCCCTATTGAAAGCAGGGGGCAGTCTAGGCGATTTTTGGGCGCGCAGGATCGCGCATCATTTCTTTCGTCATGCCCCGGCTTGTGCCGGGCATCCACGCCTTCTTTGAAATTAACCACGAAGGCACGAAGTCGCGAAGGAACACGAAGGGTCTGTTCCCCTTCGTGGCCTTCTCTAACTGCGGTGAAGCTTTAAGGCGTGGATGGCC
>DASXEH010000093.1:0-175440 GCA_036490215.1 Magnetospirillaceae bacterium | reverse complement strand
CATATGGCGATGGCGCCGACCGTGGCGATGGCGGCGAGAAGCAAAAACGCAACATGGGCGCCGAATGCGTCGATTGTGTAGCCGCCGATGGTCGAACTGATTGACGCACCGATACCGGCCGCCGTACCCACGGCGCCCAAGGCTGCATTGAAATGGGCGCTGCGGCGTGTGATATCGGCGACCACCATCGGTAACAGGACGCCGATCACCGCCGCCGAGACTCCGTCGAAGACTTGGGTTGCCACCAGCAAATAGGAATTGCCGACGACGGAAAACAGGATGCCGCGGATGGGCAAGGCGGCGAAGCCCATCAACAGCATCGGTTTGCGGCCCCATTGTTCCGACATGCGGCCGACCCAGGGTGAAATCAAGGCCACGACGATCTGCGGTACCACGATACAGGCGGCGATCTGCACCGTGGCCCATTCGCTCGAATGCATCGTCACGATACTGGCGACCAATGGCAGCATGGCAGCATTGCCCAGATGGAAGAGCATCAGACAGACCGCGAAGATGAGCAGATGCTTGTTCTTCAACAGAGCAGTCAGCGGCGCGCCTGTGTGATTGGCCTGTTCTTCCGGTGTGCTGCCGCGCGCGCGGGGAAGATCGATATCGCTGTCGCGAATCCAGCGAATGGTGAACAGTGCCGGAATCACCAGGATGGCCGTGAAAATGAAGACGGCGCGGTAGGAGAGCAATCGCCCGCAGGCGCCCATCGCCGCGGCGGCAATCCCTGCGCCGACCGATGCAAAACTCGCATTCCGCCCGAATTGCTTGCTGAGCATCGATGTTTCCATCAGCCCAACGGTGATCGCCGCGATGGCGGGGCTGATCAGGCAACTGGCAACGCCGTGCAGCACTTCCGCCAGCAGCACCATCGGAAAGATCGGCCAGGCGGCCAGAACCAAGGCGCAGCCGGCAATCGCGACAACGGCCACCGATGCCGCCAACTTCTTCGACCGCATCGAGTCGACGATGATACCGGCCGGCAATTGCCCCACCAGCGAGACGATGCCGCTGATCGTCAGCACCACGCCAATGTCGCCTTGCGTCCAGGCGTGCGACGTCAGATAGGCGGAGATAAACGGGCCGAAGCCGGTTTGGACATTGGCGAGAAAGAAATTGAGCCACTCGAGCCCGCGAATACTGCTTCGTGTCGTTGACACCGGCTCACCGCGTCAAGGCTCGGCGGGGAGGGGCAGTGTTCCGCCGGACGGGCCGATGACGACAACCGGTTTGCCTTCCTGGTATTCGGGTGCGGCTTTCAATTGATCGGGCGTAACGTCGAGCGTGACCTGATCGGTCTTGCCCTGGGGCGCAAAATGCAGCGCATTCCAATCCACGGCAATCTTGCGCGAACCGACGCCCAGGAATCCGCCGAAATCGACCACCACCGCGCGCGGCTGCCCGGCATGGTCGACGATCACATTGACGATCTGACCCATATCCTTGCCGTCACCGCTCAACACCTTCTTGCCGAGGATGCCCTGGCTCTCGTTTTTGTTGAGAACCTGGTCGTCGGCAGTCATGACAGTCTGCGGCGAAAGCGAGCGTATAGCATTGGATGGCGCAGCATTGGCGCAGACGATGCTGCCAATACCGATCATCGCGGCCGACAGGCCAAGGCACCATCTTCCCACGACTATCTTGGGCGATTGCTTGGTCAGTGTCGGACTCCGCGCAGTGTCTTCGGCAGGCAGGGACGCGATGCCGCAGCCTTCAAGTCACCTACGGTGCGCAAGGAGGCCGTTCAAGATGATCGACTGCAATAAGGGGATGGGGCTTGTGGTAAAGTTGTGGCGCATTGATCGAATCATATCCGACCAACCAATAACGAGAGGCCCTCCCGTGACTAAATTTAGTCGTCGCTTTGCCGCTTGCCTCTTTGCCCTGTCGGCAGTCGCCGCCCTCCCCGCATGGGCTGACGAAGCGAAACAGAGCCATCTCGATGCGATCCTCGCGAGCAAGGTCCTGCGCATCGGCATGACTGGCGATTACCGCCCGTTCTCGTATCTCAATCCCGCGACCAACGCGTTCGAGGGCATCGATGTCGACATGGCGAATGCGCTCGGTGCGGCTTTGGGCGCGAAGGTGACGTTCGTTCAGACCTCGTGGTCGCATATGCTGGACGATTTGCTCGCCGATAAATACGACGTCGCCATGGGCGGGGTGTCGATCAATCTCGATCGCCAGAAGTCGGCGCTGTTCAGCACCCCCTTCATGGTCGACGGCAAGACGCCGGTCGCGCGCTGCGCCGACCAAGGCAAATACCAGACGCTCGAGGCGATCGACCGGCCAGATGTCACCGTCGTCACCAATCCCGGCGGCACGAATGAGAAGTTCGACCGCGCGATGCTCAAGCAGGCGAAGATCATGGTTTATCCGGACAACAAAACGATCTGGCAGCAGATCATCGATGGCAAAGCCGATTTGATGATCACCGACGCGATCGAAACGCGGCTATGGCAGAAGGAACATCCGGCGCTCTGCGCGATCCATCCGGATAAGCCCTTCAACTTTTCAGAGAAGGCCTATCTGTTGCCGCGCGATCCAATCTGGAAGGACTTTGTCGATCAGTGGCTGCATCAGGCGATCGGCAGCAACGCTTTCGCAGCCGTTTTGGCGCACTGGGTCAAATAGGCGGCGACGTCAGCAGCGATCGGATGCCATCCGCCAGCGCGTTGCGCGTGAACGGCTTGCGCAACAGGGTCACGCCTTTCTCGAGGCGGCCGTTCTCCATCAGCACGTCCTCGGTGTAGCCCGACATGAAGAGGACTTTGAGGTTCGGCCGCAACGCTTTGGCGGCCTTGGCCAGCACGCCACCATCGCCACCGCCCGGCAGAATCAAGTCGGTCAATAAAAGCGTGATGTCCCGATGGGCGGACAACTGCTTCAAGGCTTGATCCACCGAGCCAGCCTCGATCACGCGATATCCCAGCCGCTCCAGGAAGGTTTGGGTGACTTCGCGCACATGGAAGTCGTCTTCGACCATCAGGATCGTTTCAGTCACTGGTGCCGTGGCTGCAGGTCGCGCAGGCGCGACGATGGGTTCGACGATCGCGTCCTCGCTCGACGGCAGAAGCATGGAGATCGTCGTGCCGACGCCCACTTCGCTCTCGATCGTGATGTGGCCACCCGACTGCTTAACGAAGCCATAGATCATGCTCAGTCCCAGCCCGGTTCCTTTGCCGACATCTTTGGTCGTGAAGAACGGCTCGAACGCACGCTCGATGACCCCAGGCGACATGCCGGTGCCGGTATCGGAGACCGAAACACAGACATAACTCCCGGGTGCAAGGCCTGGGCGCGACGCGGCATAGGCCTCGTCGACGTCGAAAGCCTTCGACTCGATGTGCAGCGCGCCGCCATCCGGCATGGCGTCGCGCGAGTTGACCGCCAGGTTGAGCAGCGCGCTCTCGAACTGGTTGGGATCGATGATCACATTTCGGATCGAGACGGCAAGGTGAAGCTCGATCTTGATCGTTTCCCCGAGCGTCCGCCGCAAAAGCGGTGCCATGCCGTGAACCATTTGGTTGATGTCTGACGACACCGGTTCCAGTGGCTGCTGGCGCGAGAACGCCAGAAGGCGATGGATGAGGTCGGCGCCGCGTGTCCCCGCGGATCGGGCGGCGTCGAGAAATTGACGAATCTCGGTGTTCTCTTCGGCGACGTCTTCCGCCAGTTCGATATTGCCAAGGATGATCGTCAGCAGGTTGTTGAAGTCATGGGCAACGCCGCCGGTCAGGCGTCCGACGGCTTCGATCTTCTGCGACTGCCGCAGCTGCTCTTCGAGCTCGGCGCGGCGCTGCTCGACCGCTTTCGCCGCTGTGATATCCTTGTTCAGAATGAATAGGGTCATGGGCGAGCCGTCGGCGTCACGAACCAGCTCGACCTTGCGGTTGAGCCATGTGATCGCACCATCCTGGCGGATGATACGGAATTCGATTTCGTCGCCATTCAGGGTCTGCTGGGTTGTGTGGACCGCTTCTGCCACACGTTGGCGGTCGTCGGGATGGATCAACGACAAAAATTCATCGTATTTCGCGGGCGGCAAATCGAGGCCGCGTCCGAAAAGATTGTATGTCTCCTCGGACCAGAAGATTTCGTGAGTCTTGAGGTTGATTTCGCAGCTGCCGACGCCGCCGAGGCGCTGGGCGAATGCCAGATGTTCGCGCTGGTGGCGCAACTCGACTTCCGACGTTTTGCGTTCGGTGGTCTCGAAAATGGTCGTTACCACGCTGGAGGGCATGCCGGTGTCGTCGTAGAGGAAAGTGCTCTGGCGGTAGAGCCACCGGATCGACCCATCGGGGCGGAGAACGCGGAATTCGCAGGGTTCGGTCTCCTCGCCGCGGCGGCTTCTCAGGCTGGACTCGAGCAGTTGCGCGCGGTCGTCGGGATGAACGGTGATCACGAACGATTCGACGCCGGGTTTGACCGAGTCGCGATCCAACCCCAACAGATCGTAAATCTCGTCGGACCAGAATGCTTCGCGTGTCTTCAGATTGACTTCGGTCGAACCGATGCGGCCCACGCTCTGCACCAGGGCGAAGTGCTCGCGGTTGCGGCGCAAAGCAGCCTCGGCGGTGCGACGCTCGGTGATGTCGATCACCGTCATCGAAAGCCCGACGATCTCGCCGAATATCCGAACCGGCTGATAGCTGATCAACTCCTGGCGCGGCGAACCGAATTGCGTCGGCGTATTGCCGACGACCTCGAAGTTACGGATCGCCTCGCCGCCAACCAGGGCAGCGCGCATTTTAGGCTCGACCTGCGGCCAGATATCGGGAACAACGTCCGGCACGACGCGCCCGACCAGATCGCCGGCTTTGTATCCGAGATACATCGCCAGCGTTTCGTTGACGTGAACGTATTTGTAGTCACGGTCGATAAAGGCGATGCCGACGGGAGCCTGTTGATAGGTCGCTTTGTAGAGCGCTTCCTGCCGGAGTAATTCGGCGGTGGTCTTGTGCCGTTCCGTCAAGTCGCGAAATTGATACAGATAGCAGCAGGGTTTGCCGCTTTCCTGCAGCAACGAGATACTCGTCTGCGCCCAAATCAGCTGGCCGCGCGCGCGATGGATATAGCCGAGTTCGAACCCGGCCGAAGCTTGGAGTCCCTCGATGACGTCGCTCAGTTGTCCGACCAGATTGGTCGGCAAGGACGCGCCAGCCAAGGCCTCGAATTTGGTGCCGACAACCTCATCTGTGGCGTAGCCGAATAGTGCCGTGAATGCACCATTGACCTGCAGGATACTGCCGTCGAAGGCAACGAGCGCCATACCGGCTGCCGCCACTTCGAAGACGTTGCGGAAGCGATCATCGCTTACCGCATCTTCGTCGACAGGCGTGGACTTCAGTCCGTCCTGCGCAAGAAGAGTCGATGTCAGCCCCTGATTCATGGACCTGGACTACTTTCTATGATTCATGTGCGGCGCCGATCGTTCTCGGTGGAATCGCTAAGCCCGGCAATCGGCGTCAACCGCGCAGCGAGAAGTCGAAATAAATTCGCGTCCGATGGCCATAGCTACCATCGGACGCGCAATCACATCTCTAAGTAGATGTACCTATCGCCGGGGCTCGAGATGGTTGGCCCCGGCGATCGGTCGGCTTCCCTGCTCAGGCCGTGATCAACAAGATGTTGAGTTCGCTGCGATCTCAAAGCTTCGAGCCGCCGTCGACGCGGATTGTGTCGCCGGTGACCCAGCGGGCATTATCCGAGGCCAGGAAGGCCGTGACGTCGCCGATATCGTCCGGCCCTGCGATGCGCTTCAGCGCCTGCAGGCCCAGCGTGTAGTCGCGACCTTCATCGGTCTTAGCGAAATTCGACATGTCGGTGGCGACGACGCCGGGGGCGATGGCGTTGACGCGGATGCCGCGTTCGCCCAGCGCCGCGGCGAAGTGCTTGACCAGTGTGTCGATGGCGCCCTTGGTCGCGGAATAGGCCGACAGCGCGCCAACCGAGGCGTGAGCGGCCAGCGATGACACCAGGATCACGCTGCTGCCTTCGCTCAGGATCGGCAGCAATTGCTGCACCAGAAAGAACGGCGCGCGCACATTGACCGCGAACAGCGCGTCGAAATCTTCCACCGTCGTGTCCTCGATCGTCGCCGCTTTGGCGATGCCGGCATTGGCGACCAGGATGTCGAGGCGGTCGCCGACGATGGCGCGGACTTGCTTGGCGAGTTTGTGCGCGCCATCGGGTGCGGCCAGATCGGCGCCGACCGCTTCGGCGCGGCCGCCGGTCTTGCGGATCTCGGAGACCACCGCAGCGGCTTCGTCAGCGTTGCGGCCGTAATGGACGATCACCTGCGCACCGGCCTTGGCCAGCGCAAGAGCGCTGGAGCGCCCGATGCCGCGTGAAGCGCCGGTGACGAGAGCGGTTTTCCCAGAAAGCGTAGCCATGATCTATCCCTCCACATCATATCCAGCCGATATGGCTGGACGGTCTCTCGGGCAGTCGATCGTTGAGGAACTATCCTCAAAACCGCTGTCGTGAAGGGAAATCTAGGTTTGTCTGGCGGCGGCGAAAAAGACTTTGTAGGCTGACAAGCCATACCTCTAAAGCATGGGAACCGATATGGAGCTGCGCCACCTTCGCTATTTCGTCGCGGTCGCCGAGGAGGGTAGCCTGACGGTTGCCGCCGAGCGGCGGCTGCACACAGCGCAGCCCTCGCTCAGCCGCCAGATCCGCGATCTGGAATACGAGGTCGGGGCTCAGCTTCTGACCCGCACGGTGCGCGGCATCGATCTGACGCCGGCGGGGCGCGCCTTCCTCGATCACGCGCGCCTGGCGCTCGCGCAGGTCGACGCCGCCTGCGAGGCGGCGCGCAAAGTGGCCAAGCCGGCGAAGCCGTCTTTCGCACTCGGCTTCCTCACCGGCCAGGAAATGGATTGGATGCCCGAGGCAATGCACATTCTGCGTGACGAGTTGCCCAATATCGACGTCACCGTCTCGAGCCAGTATTCGCCGGATCTCGCCGAGGCTTTGATGCGCGGCAAGCTCGATCTCGCCTTTCTGCGTCACGAGGACAGTGCAGCCGATCTGGCGTTCCGCGTTGTGGCACGGGAGCCGCTGGTGGTCATCCTGCCGAGCGATCATCGCTTGGCGAAGCGCGAACGCATCGATCCCAAGGATATTGTGGGCGAGACCTTCATCAACGTCTCGCAGACGGCGCCTGCCCTGCGCCGGGTGATCGATGCCTATCTCAAACGTCTGAAGCTCGGCATCACGCCCGAGCACGAGGTCGACAATCTGGCGATGGCGATGTCCTTGGTTGCCTCAACCCGCGGTGTCGCCTTGCTGCCGGCCTATGCCCGCAATTTTCTCCCCTGGTCGGTGATCAGTAAACCGCTGGCGGGCGAGGCGCCGACGATCGAGCTTGCGGTCGGCTATCACAAAGGCAATGCCTCGCCGGTGTTGCAATTGTTCCTGTCGCGCCTCGACGAGTTGATCGCCAACGTTGCGAAGAAGGCGCATTGACCGGACAACGCTGCATTTGAAGCGCATGGGCCCGCCTGCACGCGCATGCAATCGCGTGCCGTGACATATAGAGACACATTCTGAAACCGGCTCATTTCGTCGCGAAATCGAAATCCAAAAAGCCCCCGATAGCGTCAGGGTGAGCCACTGCGCCACCCAAGGCGGCATGGCTCAAAGATTGGTTCTCTACGGGGGATTTCATGAGACTTGTGGCCTCATCCATTGCCGCACGGGTCATCTTCGCGTTTGCGGTTGTTTTGATCCTGGTCGTCGCCTTGGGCCTGACGGCGGTGAATCGCCTCGGGGTGATCAATAGCCACACGGCGGAAATTACCGACAATTATCTGCAGAGCGGGCCGGTTCTGATGCGCATCGTGATCGCGCTGAACCAGGTGCGCGCGACCGAAAGCCAGATTCTGATCAAGGGCGCGAACGCCGATGTGTTGACGCAACGCCTCACCGACTTTTATGGCGACCTGAAAGACGCGTGCGCGGCCTACGAGCCCCTGATCAAAAAGGGCACCGACGACGAGAAATACATGCATCAGTTCGACGATGCCTGGGTGAAGTATCAGGCTTCGGTGGCCAAGGTGTTCGAGCACGGCACCAAAGGCGAAATTCCGATGGGCAATGCGATCCTCGGAAGCCAAAGCCGCGAGGCCTATAACTTCGCGTCCGGCGCGCTCAAGAACGACATCAAATACAATCTCGAAGCCGGCAAGGGCGAAGCGGGCGCCGCGCAGGCCACGTATAAGATGACCGTTTTCATCATCGGCGGCGCCGTGGCGGTAGCGATTGCGCTGGCTGTCGTTTTGGGATGGTCGCTCATTCGTGGCGTCTCCAGGCCTGTGCGCGTGATGACGGTGGTGATGGGCCGCCTTGCCGATCATGATCTGACCGCAGACGTCATCGGCCTCGATCGCAAGGACGAGGTCGGCGCCATGGCCAAGGCCGTGCAGATTTTCAAAGACAATCTGATTAAGACCGACGAGATGGCCGAAGCGCGGAAGGTCGAGCAGGCGGCGAAGGAAGAGCGGGTACGCCGCGTCAATGCGCTGACGACTGAATTCGATGTCAGCATCGGCCATGTGGTCGAGGCCGTGTCGACGCAATCGGTCCAGATGGAATCCTCGGCGCAATCGCTGTCGACAACCGCCGAGGAAGCGACGAAGCAATCCGCTGTGGTCGCGGCCGCATCCGAAGAAGCCTCGGCCAATGTGCAGACCGTGGCCAGTGCGACGGAAGAACTGTCATCGTCGATCGCCGAGATCAGCCGCCAGGTCGCGCAGTCGAGCCGGATCGCGGCCAACGCCGTGGCCGAGGCCGAGCGCGCCAATCAAATGGTGCAAGGCCTGGCCGATGCGTCGCAGAAGATCGGCGCAATCGTGCGGCTGATCACCGATATCGCCAATCAGACGAATCTTCTTGCCCTCAACGCAACGATCGAAGCGGCGCGCGCGGGCGAGGCGGGCAAGGGTTTCGCGGTGGTGGCCGCCGAGGTGAAGAGCCTCGCCAATCAGACGGCCAAGGCCACCGAAGAGATCAGCGACCAGATCGCCGGCGTTCAGACCGCGACCAAGGATGCCGTTACCGCGATCGAGACCATCAGCAAGACGATCGCCGAGGTCAACAGCATCGCCTCGACCATTGCTTCGGCGGTCGAGGAGCAGACTTCGGCAACGAAGGAAATCGCACGCAATGTCGAACAGGCCTCGACGGGCACGCAGGAAGTAACCTCGAACATTTCGGGCGTTAGCCAGGCAGCCAACGATACCGGTTCGGCGGCATCCCAAGTGCTGGCGTCGGCGCGGGAGTTGGCGCAGCAGTCCGAAAGCCTGAAGGCGGTTGTCACCCGATTCCTGACCGAGGTCAAAGCGGCGTGATCGCCCCTCGTCTCACCGGCGCCTGCCTTATCGGGCGGCTGTCGTCTCGGCGCCCGGCGTGGGCAGGGCAGCGATGGTCTGCGCGGTCAGGAACTGATAGCGGATATAGGGCAGCTCTGCCGCGCTGAAGGCACGCAGCGATTCGCTTTTGCCGCGTTTGCTTTCCTGCTCGTAAAGCACCATCAAGTGGCGGAATCGATCACGTTCGCCGGTTATATAGGCGTGATCGAAGAGTGCCCCCGATTCGTCACGCATCGCCGCGATGTCCTGTTCATCGGCATAGGCTGGTGTCACCGGAATGATGACGCCCTCGGCGATGGCGATCGAGCGCAGTTGGTTCTGTGATTTTTGGTGATGATTGGACGACCACTCAGCGAAATCTTTGATTTCGGATCGACGTGAGCGGCCCAGCACCAGCTGTGCTTCTTCAACGATGGCCAGTTCAGCCTGTGCCGCTTCGTTCACGAAATCCTGATCGCGCTTGGAGATTTCTTGCGGAGTGACGGCGCCGCCCACGGTAGTCACCTCCGCGGGAAAAGTGTCCTGCGCTTGTTTCGTATCGTCCGCGTAAGCGATCGCGGAGCCCAACAATGCAATCGCCACGGCGAAGAGGGCCACATTGGCGAACCCATCTCCGCGATACCACAAGCGTTCCCCTGTCACGACTTTGCCTCGCTTCCTCGATTCCATTCCGCACGAGCGAGATGAAAACGGGAAAATGTGGCGGTCGTTCCGTTAGCTATGGTGATCGAATTGTGCGTCTGCGGTGGGAAATCCGAGACAATCTCAGCCACATAGCTGTAGCCGATGAATGACGATTATTGAGTAGGGCCGCGCGTCAGCCGCGTGTCGTCAGTGGCCCGCCATGTGCCGGCCGACAACCATGCGGTCGGCAGCTTCGGTGGGCGTCTCGAAAGCGATGGCGCCGTCGAACATGACGACGATGCGATCGGCCAGTTCGAAAATCTCGTCGAGGTCTTCGCTGACCAGTAGCACTGCCGCGCCGCGGTTGCGCGCTGCGATGATCTGGGCGCGGATATCGGCCACGGCGGCGAAGTCGAGGCCGAAACACGGGTTGGCCACGACCAAAATTTCTACGTCGGTCGAGAGTTCACGCGCGAGCACAGCGCGCTGCACATTGCCGCCCGACAACGTCGCAATCGGCGCGTCGGGTCCGTTGGTCTTCACCTTGTAGCGCGCGATCAGTTTGGTTGCCGTTTCGCGGAAGGGTGCCTTCTTCAGCCACCAGCCGCCCAGTGCATAGGGCGGACGGTCAAAAGCGCGCAACGCCATATTCGCTTCCACGCTCATCTTCGGCACGCTGGCGGATTTCAGCGGTTCTTCGGGCAGGCAAGCCATCTTATGCTTGCGCATCTCGTCGCGTCGCGCGTGATAGACTTCGCCATGGATGCGAATTTCGCCGCCGGTGGCATCGCGCTGCCCGGCCAGAACCTCGACCAACTGCCGCTGCCCATTGCCCGACACGCCGGCCACGCCGACGATCTCGCCAGCCTTTACCTGCAGATCGAGGCTCTTCACGATCGGCTCGCCGATGTCATTGTCGGCGCAAATCCCTGCGATCTCCATTCGCGTGCTGCCGGCGGTTCCGGTTCGCTGCGCGGGTGGGGGAATTTCTTGGCTGCCGACCATCATGCGCGCCATCTCGTCGGCGCCCAGCCTCTTCGGATCGCCGCCGCCGGCATGGCGGCCGCGGCGCAGCACCGTCACCTCGTCGGCGAAGGCCATCACTTCGCGGAACTTGTGGGTGATCATCAAAATCGTGTGCTGGCCTTCATGGGCCATATCGCGTAACAGGCCGAGAATTTGATCGGCCTCCTGCGGTGTCAGCACCGAGGTCGGTTCGTCGAGAATCAGGAAGCGGCGCTGCAGATAGATCTGCTTGAGAATTTCCACTTTCTGCTTCTCGCCGGCCGCGATCGAAGCGACATAGGAGTCGAGCGGCACCTTCAACGGCATCTTGCTCAGAAACTCGGCCAGCCGCTCGCGCTCGGCCTTCCAATCGATCACGTTGGGCAGATGCACGCGGGCGAGAACCAGGTTCTCGGCCACGGTCATACCCGGTACGAGGGTGAAGTGCTGATAGACCATGCCAAGCCCCAACGCATGGGCATCGCGCGGGCTGGCGATCTCGCGGCCGCGCTGGTTGACGGCCACGTCGCCGCTATCGGCCTTGTAGAAACCCATGATGCATTTCACGAGCGTACTCTTGCCCGCTCCGTTTTCGCCCAGCAGTGCGTGCACGGTACCCGGCGCCACGCGCATCGACACATCGGTCAGCGCATGGTTCGTCCCGAAATGCTTGGTCATCAACGCGACTTCGAGTTCGACCGCGTGATCGGGAGGCGTCGTGTCCTGCGGCGGGATCAGCGTCATGCGAGCGCCGCGATCAACTTCTTCGAGTCCGAAACCGAGCCGAACACGCCGCCCTGCATCTTCACCATCTTGATGGCGTGGTCATGATTGCTCTTGTCGGTCGCGCCGCAGCAATCTTCCAGGATCACGCATTCGAAGCCGCGGTCATTGCCTTCGCGCATCGTGGTGTGGACGCAAACATCGGTGGTGATGCCGGTCAGCACGATATTCTGGATGCCGCGCAGATGCAGAATCAGCTCGAGATCGGTCGCGCAGAACGAGCCTTTGCCGGGCTTGTCGATGATCACTTCGCCGGGCAGCGGCGCGAGATCGAGGATGATGTCCCAACCCGGTTCGCCGCGCACCAGGATACGGCCGCACGGGCCTGGATCGCCGATACCGGCGCCGATGCGGCGCGACCGCCAGCGTTTGTTGGCCGGCAGATCGGCGAGATCGGGGCGATGACCCTCGCGCGTATGGATGACGTGGAAGCCCTTGCGGCGGAAGACGTCGAGCACCTTCTGGATCGGCTCGATGGGCGCGCGGGTCAGCGACAAATCATAGCCCATCTTGTCGACATAACCGCCGACGCCGCAAAAATCGGTCTGCATGTCGATGATGATCAGCGCCGTGTTCTCGGGCTGCAGATCGCCGTTATAGGGCCAGGGGTAGGGATCGGCGATGACGTATTTCTCGGGGATGTGCATTCCGTCATGCGGCATGGGCGTGTCCTCTATCGCGTAATGCTCAACTCGCCGGGCGCGCCGATCAATTGGCGCTTGGGCGAACTGGTGGCGATCATGATCAGCAGCGTCAGGATGTAAGGCGCGGCGTTGAAGAGGTAATAGCCCTCGGTCACGCCGACCGATTGCAGCGATGGGCCCAGTGCGCCAGCGCCGCCGAAGAGCAGCGAGGCGTAGAAGCACATCATCGGGTTCCAACGTGCGAAAATCACCAGCGCCACAGCCGTGATACCCTGGCCGCTCGACAGGCGCTCGTTCCAACTGCCGGGATAGTAGAGCGACAGGAACGAGCCCGCGATTCCGGCCAGGAAACCGCCGGCGCAGGTTGCCATGATGCGCACCGGGATCACCTGGAAGCCGAGCGCGCGCGCCGCTTCGGCGCTTTCGCCCACGGTGCGCAGGATCAGGCCCCAGCGCGTCGTCTTGAAGGCCCAGGTCAGAAACGGCGCAAGCGCGATGCCGACAATGAACAGCACATTGATCTTCAGCGCCGCCTGCACCTGCGGGATCGAACTCCACCAGCCGAAATTGATCGAAGGCAGCGCGGGCGCCTGCGGCTGGATGAAGGGCTTGCCGAGATAGAAGGCCAGCCCGATGCCGAACAGCATCAGCGCGATGCCCACCGCGATATCATTGACCTTGGGCAGGCTGCAGATCAGCGCATGGATCAATCCCATGGCCACGCCGACGATGCCGGCGGCGATCACGCCCAGCCAAGGCGAGCCGGTGTAGTAGGAGATGGCGTAACCGCTCATCGCACCCATCACCAGTGTGCCTTCAAGGCCGAGATTGATGCGGCCGCTCTTCTCGGTGATGCACTCGCCCAGGCTGACATAGAGGAACGGCGTGCTGACGCGCACGGCGCCGCCGAAGATCGCCAGAGGCACGCCCCAGAGTCCGATGCCGCCATCACTCATGGCTCAGCCCTCTTTCTTCTTGGTGAACGAGATGCGGCCATAGGTCACCTCGCTCGCCAGGATGACGATGAACAGAATGCCCTGCAGCACAATCGTTGCCGCGTCGGGCAATCCCAGGTGCCGCTGCAGCAGTCCGCCGCTGGCGCCGATGCCGCCGAGCAGAAACGCAACCGGGATGATGGCCAGCGGATTGTGCCGCGCGAGGAAGGATACGAGGATGCCGGTATAGCCATAGCCTGCGATCAGCGAAGCGTTGGCGCGTTCCTGCACCGCGGCTACCTCGACCATACCGGCCAGACCCGAGACCGCGCCGCCCAGGAAACAGGTGATCAGGATCAGCTTGCCCACCGGCAGGCCCACCATGCGCGCGGCGCGCACATTGCCGCCGGCCACGCGCGCCGAGAAGCCGAACACCGTGTGGTTGATCAGGATATAGGCGATGACGCAGGCCACGATGCCCATCGCCAGGCCCCAATGGATATCGGTGCCGGGGATCGTGCCGAGCATGTTCACGTCGCCGATCGAGGGCGACGATGGCTTATTGAGGCTCTTCGGATCGCGGAACGGTCCTTCGACCACATGGTTGAGGATCGCGATCGCGATATAGACGAGCAGAAGGCTCGCAATCGTCTCATTGACGCCGCGATAGTGACGCAGCCCGCCGGCCAGGGCGACCCAGATGCCGCCGGCGATCATGCCGGTGATGGCCATGGCGAGTTGAATGACGATCGGCGCCGAGCCGGCAAGGCTTACGCCGACGATGGTGGAAACCAGACCGCCGATCACCAGCGCGCCTTCGCCGCCGATGATCATCAAGCCGAGCTGGGCCGGCAATGCTGTGCACAGCGCCGTCATGATCAACGGCGAAGCGCGGGTCAGCGTGTTCTGAATCGAGAACCAGGACCCGAACGAGCCATCGGCCATATAGCCGTAGACATCGAACGGGTTGACGCCCGCGAAGGCGACGAAAATCCCAAAGAGCGCCAGTGAGACCACCAGCGCCCCAATGGGAATGAGGATCGCCTCGGCCGCTGCGCGATAACGCGCGGCAACCGAGGCGCCCTTGCCCGAAACCGGCGGGGCGATCACCGCCGTCTGGGCCGCTTGCTCAGCCGGTGCTGCCAAGAACGCCCTCGACGAGGAAGCCCATGGATTCGAGCTTTGCATCGCTCGAATTGGTCTGCACCAGGGCTTCGCCGTTGGCGACGACGACGTTGCCCTTGTTGTCTTTCAACGGGCCCTTGAAGATCAGGAACTCGCCCGAGGTCAGTTTGGCGATCACATCGTCGGCCTGCTTCTTGGCCGCATCTGGCACTTTCGGGCCGTAAGCCGACTGACGGATCACGCCTTCCTTGAAGCCGCCGCGGTAGAAATTCGGGATCGCCTCGCCCTTCATCTGCATGGTTACGAATTTCGGATAGAGGTCGGTCCAGTTCCATTCCGCGCCGGTCAGATAGGCGTCGGGGGCCAGTGCGGCCTGACTGCAGTGATAGCCGCAGACAAAGATGCCGCGCTTGGCGGCGGTCTGCACGACAACCTTCGGGCCGTCGACATGCATCGTCACGACATCGACGCCCTGATCGACCAGGCTGTTGGTGGCTTCGGCTTCCTTCACCGGCATTGACCAGTCGCCCGTGAAGATGACCTGGCAGGTGATCTTCGGATTGACCGATTTCGCGCCCAACAGGAAGGCATTGATGTTCTGCAGCACCTGCGGGATCGGCTTGGCGGCGACGAAGCCGATCTTGCCCGACTTGCTGACATGGCCGGCGATGATGCCGTTGATGTACTGGCCTTCGAAGATGTAACCGAAATAGCTGCCGATGTTCTTCGGCATCTTGTCGGTCCACAGACCGGCAGCGTGCTCGAATCTCACATCGGGGTATTTCGGCGCGACCTTCAGGATGTGCGGATCGAAATAACCGAAGGAGGTGGGGAAGAGGAGCGACGCGCCGTCTTGGCTGATCATCGACTCCATCGTCTTCTGCACCGAAACGTCCTCAGGCACGTTCTCTTCTTCGAGCACCTTCACGCCGGGCATCTTCTTGACGGCGGCGGCGCCCAGAGCGTGGGCCTGGTTGTAGCCGTAGTCATCATGCGGACCGACATAGATGAAGCCGACCGTGAAGTCTTTGGCGAAGGCCCGACGAACCGGCACAACTCCGCTCAACGCTCCGAGGGCCGCTGCAGCGCCTGCGCCCTTCAGCAAACCGCGGCGATTGAATTTCATATCCATGGGCATCCCCCAAATCTCCGTCACTGATGTCGCGGGCCTTCAGTCGGATTGACCGTCGCGGCCCTATGTCATCAATCGCAAAGCGCGTGCCATGTGCGCCTGTAACGGGCGGAACAATCTAATTCCTTGGGATTCCGCGATTTAGCCGATCTGGATTGCCCGAGCATTCACGCCGCGGGGCAGAGCTGCTGCCTAGGGATTGGGCGGTTCTGCGTGATTCGTATGCAATCTTGTATACAAGATTGCCTCAAGACGACCCGTCGCTATTAGGCGCGCGCGATGACGGCGACCGGGCCGCCGCCCAACGGCCCCTGATGCTCGGCGCCGCCTGAAACGTAAACGAGACCGGTCCCAGCCACGCCCGCGATCAGGCCGCCGACGGCGGCACGGGCATGGCGGGTTGCATTGATATCGGAGTCGTCGAGCATCGTGTGGCGGAAGCCGCGCACGCTACCGTCCAGCGAAGCCTCGGCTTTGGCCAGAATGTTGACCAGGCGGCTCGGGGCCGCCGCATCCGTCAATTGGGCAAGGTTGATCTTCACGCTGGCCAGCGCGTCGATCACTGCACTCATGTCGATGGCGTCCTGCATGACCGCGTGGCCAATCACGAAAGGACTGGCCGAAGTGTCGCTGTTGCCCATGACGATCACGACATTGTGCATCAGCTCGATCCCGGCCGAGGTCGAGGCGACAGCGGAATAAAGGCTCCAGGTCTTCAGCACATCCTCGTCGCGCGCGCCGGGGATTTCGCCAAGGCTGACCGCCACGCCCAAGGCCGAGGCGCCGCGGGAATAGCCCATCGAGCCATAGCTGCTGATCGTGGCCGTTTTCTTGCCGCGCGCCTGGGCCGCTTCGACACGATCGGCGGTCAGCAATGGGCATTTGATCTGCACGAAATGAACATCGGCGGTGCCGGTGATGCCACCATCGGCCATGGCCGCGCGCACCGCTTTTGCGGTTTCGTCGATCTGCGCCTGGCGTCCGATCTCTTCGGGCAGGAAATCGCGGGTCTGCGCGATACCGATGCTCAACCGCTTGCCGGTTGCGTCCGACGATTTGGCGGCCTTGCGCGCGAAGACCGTCAGATGCGGGCTGAGCACGCCCTCGGTGCCGCCCGACATGACCATCGCAACTTTCTCGGCCACACCCTCAGGCGTCAGCTTCAGCGATGGCGCCAGCGCGTTGCAGAGGGCTGAGACGGCGAATTCGCGCGTGAAGTCGTTGACGCCGCCATTGCCCTCGGTTTTGCCCAGGATGGCGACGATCGTTGTCGGGTCGAGGCGGCCGCTTTCGATCAGCGCGAGGACACCCGATACATCGCCGGGACCTTTGGTGGGAACGACAAAGACATCGACGGAACGATCGCGCATGGCCGGCTCCTATTGCGCCGCTTGCTTGAGATAAGCGCGCCAGCCGCCGAACGCCGTGATGTCGGCCGCATCCTTCAACGCATAGGGCTCACAGATGAACCCTTTGACGGCGGTGCCATCATCCAAGGCGATCGTGCCGATGCCCATCGGTGGGGGAATGGCGGCAACGAAACTGCCAAAGGCGGAGGCCGACAAAGCCCAGACTTCGAGTTCGATCCCGCCCGCGCCCAGTCCATCGAAAAGCAAGCCGGGTTTGGCGATCGCGCCGCCCTTCAGAGCGTAAAGGCGATAGCCCGGCTTGGTGCGCGCCGTGCGGACCAGTTGAGCATTGCGTTCGGTCAATTCGCGATTCAGCGGCTGGCCCGAGAGATGCGCGCCCACTACGGCAATGTGAAGCGTGTCGGCGGGCGGCGCCTTCATGGCGGTTGCTGGAACAAGATGGCCGGTCGCGCCGACGGTGGGGCTGTCCAGGGCACCGTGCAACCGCGCGGCCACGGCCGAGATCGCATCGTCCTGGAACGCGTGGCCGATCAAGGTGACGCCGAAGGGCAGCCCGTTGGGACGGAAGCCCGCGGGCACCGCAATCGCCGATAGATCGAGCAGATTGGTGAAATTCGTGTAGATGCCGAGATTGCTGTTGAGCCGGATCGGATCGGCCAGCATCTCGTCGATGCGATAGGTCGTAGGAGTGGTGGGAACCAGAAGCAGGTCCATCTTCGCCCACTCGGCTTCGGTCCGCCGCGCCAGTTCGGCCAGGCGATACTCGCCTTCATAGGCATCGACCGCGCTGAACTTGCCCGCACCCAGGATGATCTCGCGGATCACCGGCAGCAGGTCGTCGCTGTGGCTCGCGGCAAAATCCTTGATCGCCGCCAGCCGTTCCGCGACCCATGGGCCGCTATAGAGCAATTGCGCGGCGGCGCGGAAGGGCTCGAAGTCGATCGCCACGCGCACACCACCCAGGGACTCCAATCGTGCGATGCCGGCTTCGAACAGGGCCTGCGCGTCCTTGTCGCCGAAGAATTCCAGGCCTTGCGCGGGGACGCCGAAGCGGAATTGGTCCGAAGGAATCGCGGCCACATTCGCCGGCGCGCGGCGCGAAAAGGGATCGCGCGGATCGAAGCCACCGGCTACAGCGGCCACTGCACTGGTGTCGTCGACCGAGCCGGCGAAGATCGAAATACAATCGATGCTGCGGCAAGCCGGCACGAGGCCCGTCGTGCTGATCCGCCCGCGGCTCGGCTTCAGCCCGACGATGTTGTTGAACGCCGCCGGTACGCGGCCCGATCCGGCAGTATCGGTGCCCAGCGCGAAACTGACCAATCCGCTCGCCACGGCGACGGCTGATCCGGAACTCGATCCGCCCGAAATGTAGCGTGCGTCGAACACCGACGACGGCACGCCATAGGGGGAGCGCGCCCCCGAAAGCCCGGTGGCGAATTGATCGAGGTTGGTTTTGCCGAGCAGAATCGCGCCCGCCGCTTCGAGTCGCTCCACCACATGGGCCGAAGCCGAGGGTGTGCGCGCGAAGGCGGGGCAGGCGGCGGTGGTCGGCAGTCCGGCCACATCGATATTGTCTTTGACCGCGAAAGGTACGCCGTACAGCGGCAGCTTTTCACCCGCGGCGCGCCGGCGCGTGGCCGCATCGAGCTTGGCCAGCGCCTGATCGAGACTCACCTTCGTGAGCCAGACCGCCGTGCCCGTATCCTCGGCGATATTGGCATGGCAAGCGGCGATCACGTCGGCGGGTTTGGTGCCGGCGTCGTAGGCCGCGGCCAAAGCGGAAAGGGTCAGAGCGGGGCGTTTGGTCTCAGCCATCGATGATACTCACTTGTGCGGCGACGACGCGCCATCCTTCCGGCATCCGTGCCCAGGACTGCATCTGGCGTCCCACTTTTCCGGGCGCGCTGTCGCGGCGGAACAGAACGGAGGCAATGGCGAAGTCGCGGCCATAAGTCGTGATCGTGATGCGATCGAGGCGGCGCGCCAAACCGACCGGCGAGCGGGCCTTGCGGAACGCACGAATCTCGTCCATGCCGTGCAGATTTTCCGTCACGCCGTAGCGGATGGTGCGGCTGTCATCCCAGAACAATTCTTCCAGGACCTCGACGTCATTGGTCACCAGCGCCGTCTCGTAACGGCGGAAAACCGCTTCGACCTCGGCCACCACCGCGGGATTGTCGATTTCCACGCCTTCCTCCTAAATTTTTGCGATTGGGGCGCGGACGACGCCCGCTTGTTCCAGTGCGCGCGCGACGCGCAAAGCTTTCGCTTCGTTCCAGGCCGCGGCGATGATCTGAACGCCGAGTGGCAATCCGTCGTCGAGCCACACCGGAACGGCAACGATCGGCAGGCCGATGAACGACAGCGGCTGGGTCAGTATGCCGAGATTGGGTCGCACCGGCAGAGTCTGTCCGCCGAGAACGAACGTAGTTTGGCCGATCAGCGGCGCGCGGCACGGCGTGGCCGGCGCGATCAAGACATCGACCGATTCGAAAACCCGCTCCACCTGCATTTGGAACCAGCGGCGGAATCGCTGCGCGCGGATCACCCAGGCGGCGGGCAAGGTTGAGCCGGCCAGCAATCGGCTGCGTACCGCCGGATCGAAATCCGCAGCGCGCTGCCGCAGCCGATCCAAATGCAGGGCCGCACTTTCCGCAGCCGTAATCACAAACGCAGCGGCGCGGGCACGCGTCGCTTCCGGCAATTCAACCGTCATCCGTGCATCCAAAGCGGCAGCCACGCGATCGACTGCGGCTTGTGCGTCGGCATCGATGCGCTGGGTGAAATAGCCGGTGGCGACCGCGATGCGCAGGTCGTCGCGTCCTTTCTCGATTTCCGAAGACACAAATTGCGGCGGGCGTGTTGTCGCGGCCGGGTCCTCGGGATCGGGGCCCTGCATGGCATCGTAGGCCAGGCCGAGATCGCCAACCGAACGCGCCATCGGGCCCAGATGATCGAGGCTGGTGACGAATGGAAACGCGCCGGCGCGCGACAGCCGCCCGAAGGTGGGTTTCAGGCCGAAGACGCCACACAGCGCCGACGGCACGCGGATCGACCCGTTGGTGTCGGTGCTGAGCACCAGCGGCACCAACCCTGCCGCCACGGCTGCGCCCGAACCACCGGATGATCCGCCGCTCATATGGTTGAGATTGTGCGGATTGCGCGAGGCGCCATCGTGCACGTTCTCGCCGGTAAAATCGTAGGCGTATTCGCCCATGTTCAGCGCGCCGACCAAAACGGCACCGGCCTCTTCCAGGCGGCGCACCAAGGTCGCGTCGCGCGTGGCAGGCGGATTGTCGCGCCCGATCTTCGATCCCGCCCGGGTCGTCACCCCGGCGATATCGATCAGGTTTTTGACCGCGAAAGGCACGCCGGCCAGTGGCCCTAGCGTCTCGCCCTTGCGGCGGCGCGCATCAACGGCGTCCGCCATGGCGCGTGCACGGGATATGACGGTTTCGGTGAAGGCGTTGATCGCCGGGTTGATCGCGTCGATCCGCGTCAGCGCCGCATCGGTCACCGCGCGTGCCGATACCGCGCCGGATGCAACGGCAGCGGCAATCTCGGTGGCCGAAGCCAAGGCGATGGTCTTCGCTGTGCTCATCACGGGATGAAGATGGGTGCCGGTTCGATGGCGTCGTCGAGCGCGAAGCCTTCCAGGAGCAGAGCGGCTTCGCGCAACAAATTCATATGCATCAACACGTCGGCCCGCCATTCCTGGGCGAGCGGAATGCCAAGTGCGGTCATCGATGCGTCCAGCAAAGCCGCGCGATCAGCCTCGGTCTGAGAGGGTGAATTGGTCATGGAGGTATCTATCTCAAAACCCGTGCCAAGTAGGGCCCTGGGAATCCGGCGGGAAGACCGCGTTCCCGCATGGGAAAATCGGGCTGTAAGGCTGCATCGCGCCTCGCACTGGCGCGCAATCGACCAAAAATCGGTCGTGCCGCTCTAATTTTAGGCAATCTTGCATACAAGATTGCATTCAACTGTGCTTTTGGAATTCACGCAACCCTGTCGCGCTAAGGGCTTGGTTATTCGCCTAAACGGTTGCCCGGTTCCGCCGGCGCTCGGGGCGCTCAGTATCGGCTCGCGGCGCGCGGGCCTCGTGCAGCATGTGCAGCGTGATCTTGTGCACTTCCTGGCGGCTTTGCGTGATGTGCGCCCGCAACAGCATCACCGCCTGATCGGCGCGGCGGCGCAGGATTTGCCGGAGCAGTTTGCCGTGCTCTTCATAGGTCGCTGAGATGCGCGGCTTCTTGAGGAAGTCCAACCGCCGGATGATGCGGATTTTCTCCGTCACCTCGGCATGGATGCGCGTCATTTCCGGGTTGCCGGCCGCCTCGACCAACGTGCGATGAAAAGCCTCGTCCAGCTTGGCGACTTCGACCGGATTCGTCTTCTGCTCGGATGCCGGCACCAGCCAGATGGCGCGCAGCGAATCGAGGGGGATGGGGCCGGTGAATTGGCACAGGCGCTCGACAGCCGCGCATTCCAACACGATGCGCAATTCATAGAGCGCGTCGAATCGGGCGAAATCCCAAGGCAAAACGCTCCAGCCCGAGCGGAAGGCAACGTCGAGAAACCCCTCGTGTTTCAGGCGATAGAGCGCGTCGCGCACCGGCGTGCGCGAGACTTCGTAGCGCTCGGCCAATTCGGTCTCGGTGAAGCGGTCGCCAGGCAGCAAACGGAAATCGGCGATCTCCGCCTTGATCCGCTCATAAACCTTTTCCGCCAATTGGGTAGCCCTAGGCCCGCCCATCCGTTCGACTCTCCGTGCAATTGCGGGATAAATTCATCGGTCTCCCCGCCCGGGGCAATAACGCAGCAAAAAATACGCCAAGTCAGGGCAAACGCAATGGCGGTGCGATCAATCCGCGGCGTCCCCGCCACTTTTCTTCCGCATCAGATAGCTGTCCATGATCCAGCCGTGGCGTTGCCGCGCCTCGGACCGGACGCGCTGGATGTCGTCGGCGACCTCCCTCAGGTTGCCGGCGATCAGGATCTCGTCTTCGGTGCCGACATAGGCGCCCCAATAGATATCGATGTCCTGATCCACGAAGCGCTTGTAGGTGTCATGGGCGTCCAGCATGACCACGACGCTGTCGGCCGTTTCGGGCAAACCCTCGGCGAGCCGGCGACCTGTCGTGATCGCGATGGATTGCCCGATGCGGTTGAGCGTCGTTTTGTGCCGCGCGGCGAGCGCTTGGATGCTGCTGATGCCGGGGATGACCTCATAGTCGATCGGATGTGCGCTGTCTTTGGCAATCGCCTCGATGATGCGGACGGTGCTGTCGTAGAGCGCGGGATCACCCCAGACGAGAATCCCAGCGCATTCGCCGTCCTGCATCTCCTCAGCGATCAGCTGCTCGAACACGCGCTGCTTGTTCTGATTGAGGCCGCCGATGGTTGCGGCATAGTCGGATGATCGACGCTCCCAGGCCGGGCTGGTGGCATCGACAAAGCGATGGCCGCTTCCTTCGATGTATCGCGCGCAGATTTCCGTGCGCAGCGCATTCAGCTTGGCCTTGTCGGGGCCCTTGTCCATGAGGAAGAAGACATCGACCCGGTTGAGCGCCTTGACGGCCTGGATGGTGATGTAGTCTGGATTGCCGGCGCCGATGCCGATGATCAGAATTTTCTTCATTGTTCAGCACCCCCGGCTCATTCTATGAACCTATCATATTTGATCAGCCGAACTGCACATCATGACCATCGATAGCACGCGTATCCTGACATCCGAACTTCTTGATCGTTTTAAGGATTTGATCGGCCCGAAGGGCTGGGTCGACGATCCGGACATGCTGAAATCTCATGTGAGCGAGCCGCGGGATTTGTATCGTGGCAAGACGCCGCTGCTGCTCCGCCCGAGCAGCACCGCCGAGGTAGCCGCCATCGTCAAGCTGGCCCATGAGACGAAGACCAAGCTGGTTCCGCAGGGCGGCAATACAGGTCTGGTTGGCGGCGGCATCCCATTCAATGGCAATGACGAGATTATTCTGTCGCTGCAGCGCCTGAATCGGATTCGCGATGTCGATCCGCTGAACGACACGATGACGGTCGAGGCCGGCGTGATCTTGACCCAGGTTCAGCAGGTCGCGCGTCAGGTCGATCGCCTGTTTCCGCTTTCGATCGGCTCCGAAGGCAGTTGCACGATCGGCGGCAACCTCGCGACCAACGCCGGCGGCAATGCGGTCTTGCGCTACGGCAACACCCGCGAGCTGACGCTCGGCGTCGAGGTTGTGTTGCCCGATGGCCGGATTTGGGACGGGCTGCGCGCGCTGCGCAAGGATAATACCGGCTACGATCTCAAGGATCTGTTCATCGGCAGCGAAGGGACGCTCGGCATCATCACCGCGGCCGTGCTCAAACTGCACCCGTTGCCGCGCGCCATGGCAACCGCGTTCACGGCGGTGCGCGATCCAGAGGCGGCCATCGAATTGCTGGCCAAGTCGAAAACGGCTTCGGGCGGTCAAGTCACCGGGTTCGAAATCATCTCCCGGCGCTCGCTGGAGTTCGCGCTCAAGCACAATCCCGGCACGGTCGATCCGTTGGACAAGGCGCACCCATGGTATGTGCTGATGGAGTTTTCTTCGGGTATCGACAATGGTACCATCGGCGAGACTCTCGAAGCGGTATTGGCGGAAGGTTTCGAGAAGGAGGCCGTGACGGACGCCACTATCGCCCAGTCCGAAGCCCAGCGTGCCGCTTTCTGGAAATTGCGCGAGGTGCTGTCAGACTCGCAGAAGCCCGAGGGCGCTTCGATCAAATGCGATATCTCGGTGCCGGTAGCGCGCATGCCCGACTTCATCCGCGAGGCAACCGCGGCGGTCGAGTCGCAGGTGTCTGGTATTCGTGTCGTCTGTTTCGGCCATATCGGCGATGGCAATGTGCATTTCAACTTGTCGCAGCCAGTCGGCTGGGAGCGGGCAAAATTTCTGGCGCTGTGGGACGAGGTTCATCTCATCGTGCATGGCATCGCGCATAGCATGCAGGGCTCGATCTCAGCCGAGCATGGCGTCGGCCGCATGAAGGTCGACGAGATCACGCAGTACAAATCGCCACTTGAGATCGAGATGATGCGCAAACTCAAAACCGTCTTCGATCCCGACAACATTCTCAATCCGGGGAAGGTCGTCCGGATTTAGCTTCATCTGCCGCCTGTGCACTCGCCCTTAGCCCGGGTGAACCGCATAGCGGAGATGGATCAAGCCGTGCTGCAGCGTTTCGCAGGATGTCAGCGAGAGTTGGCACGCTCCGGCAAGCCCGTCTTGGCCGGATGTGATGAAGTTGGCCGACTCGGTTCGCGCGTAAAGCGCAGGGGCTATAAGCAGGCTGAGTTCGTCGACTAACCCGGCCGCGAAAAAGCTGCCATTGATGATGGCGCCGCCCTCCAGAAGAAGCGTCTTGATGCCGAGTTCGCGGTCGAGGATGTCCAGCAGTCCGGCCAGATCCGGTTCCGCGTTTGCGGAAACGATGTAGGAGACGCCGTCCGCGGTCAGCTCCGCCAGATGACTATCCGGCACGTCCGGGCCCAGCACGACAACGACATGATCGCCGCCGATATCCGGCTTCGAGAAATGGACTTTGCCCGAAAGGTCGATCGCGATAGCAAAGCTGCCGGCATCGCGCGCGGCGAAATGATGGGGGCGGTCGACAGCACCATGCGCCGCGGGCACATGTGCATCGGCCTTGCTCATCTCGGCCATGGTCACGCGGCCGACGATCCAGGCATCGCCCTTAAACGTCTGGTGGATGTCTTCATAGGCGTTGCCCCATATGGAACGGTCGCCATCCGGGCTTTTGGTGCAGCGGCTGAGATGAAGGCAGCCATCTGCCGATGCGATCATGTGGCAGATCACCCGCGGCTTCATCGTTGAACGCTCCTCACCATGATCAATTCCTCTGATATCCGCCGCGCAGGCCCGGCAAAAATTTCCCTATAGGTGGCGTGCCACCGGCAGAACGGTCGTTTTGATCATTCTATGCGCGGTTTCGTCCACACGAGAATGACGAGTTACCAAAGACTTAACATTGGCTCGGAAATTGCTTCTTTATCGCGCAACGGTTGCGCCTGTCGCAGGACTTGGCACATCGGTGTCGCAGGACGGGAGAGACGAATGACAGTGTCCGGATTGCAAAACGCCGCGCAGCACATGTGGGGTGCGGCGTCGACATCGAACGGCACTTCGACGGATGACGCCACGGCGACAAGCTTTGCCGCGGCGATGGCGGCGTCGGCTCCCGCCGCTTCGACACAGACGGCTGCTCCAACCGGCAATGCCAACCCATTCTCGAGTCTTCCCAGCGCACTGCAAGCGGTGCTGCTGGGCAACGGCACGGGTGCAAATACGACGTCGGTCGGGACAACCTCGGCTCCTCTTCCGTTCGGCACCGGGGCGTTGTGGAGTGTAGCGGAAGACGACACGTCAACCGTGACGGGCGTGGGTGACACGGTCTACGCCGGAAAAAATACGACCCTGACAGTGAGCGGCGCGTACGATCAGGTGACAGCCGGAGACGACAGCACAGTGACGGCGACGGGCGAGTACGGCGCGATCTCGATCGGCGATGACAGTACGGCGTTGGTGAGCGGCAATCACAACCTTTTGCAAGCCAAAGACGACGCTACGATCACGGTCACCGGCGATGACGATGTGGTTCTCGCCAAAAACAACTGCACGCTGATGCTGAGCGGCTATGACGACTACGCGCTGATCGGAGACAACAGCCATGCGACCGAGAGCGGCCAGAATGATTTCGTCGGCGCCGGAACCGGTAGCGAGTTGACGGTCTCGGGCCAGAACGACATCGCGGTTGCGGCCAATCAGAGCACCCTGACGGTCACGGGCCAGAACGATATCGTGGGCGCCGGGAATCAAAGCTATCTGACGGTGAGCGGGTCGGACGACGCGATAACGGCGGGCAGCAGCCTGTCCTACTATGTTCGCGGCCTGAACATCAGCGGCCAAGGCGACACGGTATCCGCCGGAGCCGACAGCCATCTGATCGTCAGCGGCACGAACGACAAGATCGTCAGCGGAAACGGCAGCGTTCTCCAGGTAAGCGGCCAGGACGACACGATCACGGTCAGCAACAGCACGATCATTCTGGCGCCCGGCGCCAAGGCCACCATCATCGGCACGGGTAATGTCGTCATCGGCGCCGATGAAGCGCAAGCGAAGGTGAAGGCGTCCGGCGGCAGCAATACATACGATGAGGGCAAGGCTACAGCGCCGCAGGGCAACGTCGATACGCTGCTCGATCCGTCTCAGGTTTTCGGCAATGTCGGGGACGACAGTAACAGCACTCACAACCATATAGCGCCGACGAATACCACCACGCCAACGGCCTCGACGGTCAACATGCCGTCCGCCGTCTCAAGCATCAGCCTCAGCGCGCAAACCTAAGCTGCGTCAAGGCATGAGTCGCAAGGGCGTGGCCCTGCACCACGCCCTTGCTCAACAAATTCGATATCGTCAGTGTCGCGGCGTATCGGATTTCCGATGCGGCTGCACTGAACTCTTCTTCGTGACCCTGACCTCCGGATCTTCCTCGGCGATATGGCTTTTGCCGACAGCTTCGGCCTTTTCCATCTCCTTCCGTTCAGGACCATCGAAAGCGCGTTCGGCGTCGCGCGCCTTCTCGTCCGTCTGGCCGGATTTCACGAAACGCCGTTGAGACTCGTTGTATTCCCGCGCCGCAGTCTTGTTGCCTTCGCCTTCATTGGCCTGGCGGCCCATTTGTGATTTCTCTGTCATCACATCCTCCTGTGCTGTTGCAAGGCGATCGGGCGTATAGCGCCGTCAGGTAGAAACGCCCGGCGGCGCAGGCCGTTCCGGCCTCTCCTACGGGGCCGCCCGGCCTGTGTCGCGGATGATGCGATAGGAATCCAAGTGGCATGGAATCGTTCCTACCATGTGAGGGAATCCCTGAGTCGGCGGCGGAAAATCCCCTAGTCGGCAAATCCACCGAATTCTGTAAATTCGCAATTTCAGACCCCCGTCCAAGCACTTGAGGGCCAAGCGCTTGAGGGATCCGGGCGTCTCGGCTTTTGCGCGTCAATCAATAATCACAAATCTCGCGAGGAACCATGAACGGGTCGCCAAGAAAAACGGCCAAAGTGCACAAATCTGGCCTGGACCCAATCGTCGCGCTCGGTTTGGCGGGCGTCGTACTCTTCTTCATCGTCAGCGGCATGATCGCCTACGCCAATCTTCAGACGATCAGGGAAGACAACGACAAGATCGCCCATTCCCACGAGGTCATCCTGACGCTGCAGAAAGTGCTCTCCAGCGCCCAGGATGCCGAGACCGGGCAGCGCGGCTTCCTGCTGACCGACAGTGAAAGTTACCTTGAACCGTATACCGCTGCCGTTGCCGCTCTTCCGTCGCAAGTCGAAGAACTCGAGCACCTGACCATCGACGATCCGACTCAACGAGAGCGGGTCGCGCCGCTCAAGATGCATGTCGCCAACAAGCTTGCCGAACTCAAGGAGACGATCGAACTGCGCCGGACGCAGAGCGTCGGGGCGGCGCTCGATGTCGTCAAGTCGAATCGCGGCAAGATCGAGATGGACAGCATCCGCACCCAGATCGCGATCATGGCGCAGACGGAAGAGGACTTGCGCAATCAGCGACTCCACGAGATGGCCAGCGCCCAGAAAACGGCGCTCGTCAGCGGCATCTTGTCCGGCCTGATCGGGATCATTCTGACCATCGCCGTAGGCACTCTGATCAGCCGCGCGACGGTCGCGCGCAAACGCCAGGAATGGTTTCAGTCCGGACAGGTCGGTCTGGAAGCTGCCATGCGTGGCGACCAGGAAACGGCCGCGCTCGGCAATAGTATCCTCAGCTTCCTCGCCAACTATCTCGGTGCCGTTGCCGGCGCTGTGTACATCTTCGAAAGTGAAGCCTTTGAGCAGGCGTCGGGCTATGGGATCCCAGCGGGAGTTACGATCCCACAGCGTTTCCGGCCCAAGGAAGGCCTGCTGGGCGAAGCCGCCATGGCCAACCGGCCGCTTCTCATCGGCGACGTCCCCGATGGCTACCTCGTTTTCGGGTCGGCCCTGGGCCAGGACAGGCCCCGGCACTTGCTGATTTCGCCGGGCAGTGCGGACGGGATCGTTAACACGGTCATCGAACTCGGCTTCATCCAACCCATCGACGAGAATGTCGCCACGCTCATGGAGCAGTTGTCGGCAGCGATCGCAATCGCCGTGCGCTCGGCGAAATACCGTGGCGAACTTCGGACCTTGCTCGACGAAACGCAGCGCAAGTCGGAAGAGTTGCAGGTCCAGGGCGAGGAGCTGCGCGTTTCGAACGAAGAGTTGGAGGAGCAGACGCGGGCTCTCAAGGAGACCCAGACTCGCCTTGAACAACAACAGGCCGAGTTGGAGCAGACGAACTCGCAGCTCGAAGAGCAGGCCCAGCAGCTTGAGGTGCAACGCGACGATCTCGAAAACGCCAATGCCTCGGTGCATTTGAAGGCGCGAGAGTTGGAACAGGCAAGCCGCTACAAGTCGGAGTTCCTCGCCAACATGTCCCACGAATTGAGGACGCCGCTCAATTCGTCCCTGATCCTCGCCAAGCTTCTGGCCGACAATCCACATGAGAATCTGACGCCCGAGCAGGTCAAATATGCCCTGACGATCCAGTCGTCCGGCAACGATCTGCTCAACTTGATCAACGACATCCTCGATCTTTCCAAGATCGAAGCGGGCCACGTCGACATCAAGGCCGACATGGTGCCGGTCGAACGTCTGGCCTTCAATCTTCGCCAGGTCTTCCTTCCCATCGCTGAAGATAAGAAACTCGATTTCGACATCGAGATCGCGCCGGAATGTCCGGCAGCCATTGTCACCGATGCGCAGCGGCTCGAGCAGGTTCTCAAGAACCTGCTATCGAATGCCTGCAAATTCACCGAATCCGGTCGGGTCACGCTGGCAATCAAGCGCGCCGGGGGCGGCCATATCGCCTTTACCGTAACGGATACGGGCATCGGCATATCGGAAGAGCAACAGCAGCGGATTTTCGAAGCGTTCCATCAAGCCGATGGCACAATCAGCCGCAAATACGGCGGCACGGGTCTCGGCCTGTCGATTTCCCGGGAGCTGGTGCGCCTGCTCGGCGGCACGATCGATGTGAAGAGCCGCCCCGGCGAAGGGAGCGCCTTCACGATCGAAATTCCCGAAACCTATGATCCGCATCGCGTGGCTCCGCGCGATGTGCGAGCACAGGTGGCGTCGACGGCGCACGCGCCAGCCCTCGCCAGGGCTCGCGCAGCGCCGGCGCCAAAACAAATGCGCCGCGTCGATGATGATCGCGATGCGTTGGAGGGTTCCAGGCGGGTCCTGCTCGTCGTCGAAGATGACGAGATTTTTGCCGGCATCCTGCGCGACCTATCGCGTGAAATGGGCTTCCGGGCTGTGCTGGCGACGACGGCCGAGGAGGCACTCGCCCTGGCGCGGCAATTCATGCCGAATGCGATCATCCTCGATATCGGCCTGCCGGATCAGTCGGGGCTCTCCGTTCTCGACCGCCTCAAGCGCGATGTCCAGACGCGCCACATCCCGATTCACGTCGTTTCGGCAACCGATCATACACAGACCGCGCTCTCGCTAGGCGCAGTCGGCTATATGATGAAGCCGGTTCAGCGCGAACAGCTGGCCGAGGTTCTGACGAAACTCGAGGACAAGTTCGCACAACGCATGCATCGCGTTCTCATCGTCGAGGACGATCCGGTGCAGCGTGACGCGGTGAGCAAACTCTTGAGCTCCCACGACGTCGAAACCATGATGGCGGGAACCGCTGCCGAGTGCCTGGAACTTCTGCGGACGCAGACATTCGACTGCGTGGTATTGGACCTATCGTTGCCCGACGCGTCCGGTTACTCGTTGCTCGAGACGCTGAGCCAGGAGAACGCCTACTCCTTCCCACCAGTCATTGTCTATACCGGCCGGGAGTTGTCGCCGGATGACGAGCAGCAGCTCCGGCGCTACTCCAAGTCGATCATCATCAAAGGCGCGAAGTCGCCCGAACGGTTGCTCGACGAAGTGTCGCTCTTCCTGCATCAGGTCGTGTCGCAGCTGCCCGACGAGCAGCAGAGGATGATCCGCAAAGCTAGGAACAGGGACGCGCTGCTCGAAGGGCGGCACATTCTCGTGGTCGAGGACGACGTGCGCAACGTTTACGCTCTAACCAATATTTTCGAGCCCCGCGGCGCTGTCGTCGAGATCGCGCGCAACGGCCGCGAGGCGCTCGATCGGCTGGAGAAATCGCCGGCCACGATCGACCTGATCCTGATGGACGTGATGATGCCGGTGATGGATGGGCTTACCGCCACGCGTGAGATCCGCAAAAATCCCGATTGGAAGAAGCTGCCGATCATCACGCTGACCGCCAAGGCGATGCCGGACGATCAGCAGCGCTGTATCGACGCGGGCGCCAATGACTACATCGCCAAGCCGCTGGATGTCGAAAAGCTGCTGTCCCTGGTTCGCGTGTGGATGCCGCGATGAGATGCGTCCATGTCTGAAAAAGTGGAAGACATCGAGATCCGGCTGCTGCTGGAGGCGCTCTATCTGCGTAACCATTATGACTTCCGGAACTATGCGTTCGCCTCGGTCAAGCGGCGCCTGAAACTGGCGCGTGAACGCTTGGGGTTCACGACATTCTCAGCTTTGCAGGAAAGCCTGCTTCACGACCCGGCGACGTTGCCCAACTTGATCGGCTATCTGACGGTCCAGGTGAGCGAGATGTTCCGCGACCCGTCCTATTTCCGGGCGATCCGCGAGAAGGTAGTGCCGCATCTGCGCACCTATCCTTCGCTCAAGGTCTGGATCGCCGGTTGCAGCGAGGGAGAGGAATTGTATTCCTTCGTCATCCTCTTCCGTGAAGAGGGGCTCGAGGAACGCACGCTTTTCTATGCGACCGACATCAGTGGACAGGCACTGGCCAAGGCCGAGGCGGGTATTTTCGATCTCGACCGCCTGCAGCTCTTCACGGAAAACCACCGCAAATCCGGCGGCAAGTCGTCGCTATCGGACTACTACACAGCCGCCTATGGCCGCGCCTCGTTCGACAAGAGTCTGCGCAAGCGCGTCGTTTTTTCCGACCATAGTCTGGTGACCGACGCTGTCTTCGCCGAGGTGCAGCTGATCTCGTGCCGGAATGTGCTGATCTATTTCGATCGCAATCTGCAGGATCGCGCGACGGGCTTGTTCAAGGACGCGCTGGCACGCAAAGGCTTTCTGGGTCTTGGCGCCAAGGAAAGCCTGCGGTTCACAGATCATGCGGCGGCGTTCTCGACCTTTGTGCAGGACGAGAAAATCTATCAGAGGCGCGCCGAATGAATACGGCCACCCCGCAGACGCCACCCGAAGCGATCGTCATCGGTGCATCCGCCGGTGCGCTGGAGGCTTTGACCATCATCCTCCCGGCGATCCCGCCGACCTTCAAACTGCCGATCTTCGTCGTGGTGCATATTCCGCCGGATCGAAAGAACGTATTGGCGGAACTCTTTCGGACAAAATGTCGCATAGAGGTTCGTGAAGCGGAGGATAAGGACATCGTTTCTGGCGGCACGATTTATTTCGCGGCGCCGGATTATCATCTGCTGATCGAGGCGGATAAGAGCTTGTCTCTCTCGGCCGATGAGCCCATTCTTTATTCCCGCCCCTCGATCGATGTCTTATTTGAATCAGCGGCCGATGCGTTCGGGCCAGGCCTTATCGCCGTCATTTTAACGGGCGCGAATCAAGACGGCGCAAACGGTGTGAAAGCGGTCGCCGAGGCCGGCGGTCAGGTGATCATTCAACGCCCGGACGAAGCGTTTGCCCGGACCATGCCAGAGGCCGCCTTGGCGGTTTGCCCCGCCGCGCAGGCCCTGTCGCTGGACGAGATCGCTGCTTGGCTTCGGAAGATGTGAGATCGAATATGAGTCTCGTTCACTTTCTCCTCGTCGACGATCTCGAGAAGAACCTCCTGTCCCTGGAGGCGCTGCTGCAGCGCGATGGTCTCGTCTTGCTGAAAGCGCGCTCCGGCGAGGAGGCTCTCGAACTGATGCTGAAGCACGATGTGGCCTTGGCGATCGTCGACGTTCAGATGCCGCAATTGGACGGGTTCGAACTGGCTGAATTGATGCGCGGCAATGAACGCACCCGCCGCATCCCGATCATCTTCGTGACCGCCGGCAACATCAACATGCAGCGGCGCTTCCGCGGCTACGAGGCGGGAGCCGTCGACTTCATCTACAAGCCGATTGAAGCCGGGATTCTGCGCAGTAAGGCCGATGTGTTTTTCGAGCTCTACCGCCAGCGCCAGCAGATCGCTGCGCAACGCGACGAGCTCGAAGTGCAGGCCGAGGCGCTGCGGGACGCGGATCGCCGCAAGGACGAATTCCTGGCGACGCTGGCGCATGAGCTTCGCAATCCGTTGGCGCCACTCCGTCACGGGCTGGATATTCTGCGCAGGACGCCGGACGACGAGAAGGCGGCCGAACTCAGAGAGATGATGAGCCGGCAAGTCGCGCATCTGGTGCGGCTGATCGACGATCTCCTGGACGTTTCCCGGATCAGCCAGGGAAAGATGGAGCTTCGCAGGGAGAGAATTAAAATCCTGGATGTCGTCCATTCGGCCTTGGAGACCAGCCAGCCGCTCATCGATTCTGCCGGCCACACATTGACGGTCAGCGTGCCCGAGGATGAATTGTGGCTCGATGCGGATCTGACCCGGCTGGCTCAGGTCGTCAGCAATCTTTTGAACAATGCCGCCAAGTACACGCCCGCGGGCGGGCATATTCGTCTCGACGTCCGCAGCGAGGGCGATGTGGCCGTCGTCAGTGTGTCCGATGATGGGATCGGCATACCGAAAGATATGCAGCAGGCGGTGTTCGAACTTTTCGCCCAGGTCGACCAGCATCTGGATCGGGCGCGCGGCGGGCTTGGCATTGGCCTCGCCTTGGTGAAGCAGCTCGTGGCGCTTCATGGCGGCATGGTCAAAGCCGAAAGTGGCGGCATCGGCAAGGGCAGCACCTTCACGGTCCGCGTTTCCTTGGCGGGGGGCGATGGCCTGCCTCTGTACGAAACCGCCGCGCCCGAATCGGCTCCGGAAGCGACACATCCCCTCAAGGTCCTGGTCGTCGACGATCAGATCGAAGTGGCGAAAACCGTTGGCTGGATGCTCGAGGAGATGGGGCACGAGTACCAGCTCGTCCATGACGGCCCGCGAGCTCTTGAGGCGGCGCATGATTTCGGGCCCGACGCCATCCTTCTCGATATCGGCCTGCCGGGCATGGACGGCTACGCGGTCTGCCGCGCGCTGCGCCAGGATCCGGAGTTGCGGGGCGTGACGATCGTCGCGCAAACCGGTTGGGGACAGGAAAAGGACAAAGCCTTAGCCGCCGATGCGGGCTTCGATCACCATGTCGTCAAACCGGTCGCCTTTACCGAACTCCAGAACCTTCTCGCGAACGCGGCGAAGTCCCATCATCACGGTTGAAGGCTGCGACGGTGCTGGGCACGGGTGTGCCCGGGTTCATTCCCCGGACGACGCGTACGGGGTGATCTCTTGGTCCACTTATCGCTTGCGCCTGCGCGGCGCTACGACTTGAGGCACGTATTGTTCTTCTGATTTGAATGTCTCAGCCATGTGCTGCGCATCGATGATTTGATTCGAAGTCAGCGCCGCCGATACATGGGCCAAGTTCTTCGTGGCGCGCTCATGATAGGCGCCCAGATTGTTGGCTTGGGCGCGGATCAGCCAGGCGCAGGCTTCGATCCATTCCGTCATGTCGGACCCTTCACACAGAAGCTCCGCGACATGGATCTGGGCGCGGGGAAGCCCGTGTTTGGCGGCGGCCGAAAGCCACTTCAGGGCTTCGATCCGATTGCTCGGTGTCGGATGTCCATTGTCGTCGAGCCGGTGGTTATAAAGGATGCCCAGATTGAACTGGGCAAGGGGATCGCCTTTCGTCGCCGCGGTTTTCAGACGTCTTATTTCCATTGCGACCTCCATGAAATCGCGAGAGAGCAGATTGTGTGGGGCGGTCGTGCTCGCGTTTATCCGGTGATGCAGACTTCGACCCTCATGTCCTGAAACGCGTAGCTCATGCCGATAAAGCTGCCGGCCACCGGCATGATCTGCCGGATGTCCCGCCCGACGGCGACGGGAATGAGGTTGAAGCTGCCGACGCGGCGGTGAGTCGGATCGAAAGCAATCCATCCCGGGCCCGGCACATAGACTTCGGCCCAGGCATGGGTAGTACCCGTACCGCCGCTACCCGTGATGGGACGTTCGGGATCGTGGAGATAGCCCGAAACGAGGCGGGCACCAAACCCAAGGCTCCGCGCCGCTTCGACGAAGAGAAGCGCGATGTCGCGGCACGAACCCCAGGTCCGGTCCAATGTGTAGAGCGGCGATTGAGTCCCTTCCTCATCGCGCGACTGGTACGAGATGAAGCTCGAAATTCCTGCATTCAAATCTTTCAGAAGCGCCAGCGTATCCGTAGGCGATCCCCTGACGAAATTCAGGGTCCAATTTTTCAGCCGGAACCCGGGGTCTGGGTATTGCTGGACGGCCAAGGCGCCCAGGTCCGTCCATTCGTCATCGGTGTATCGGAACGGATAAAAGACGGCAGACGGCGCGATGTCGAAAACGGGATAGGCGGCACTGGACAGGCCGAGCTCCACGGTGCTTTCGATCAGGAGCGTCCGCGCCATAAATTGTGGGGTGGCGGTAGCAATGGAATTGCCGAAAACGTCCCACGACCACGTGACGCTCGCTTCAGGCGTCACTTTCAGGTCCATCGAAATGATTTGAATATTCGGACCTTCGCGGGGCCGTAACATCAACCGATGGGGAAGCAGGCTGACCAACTGGTCATAACGGTAGGTTGTGCGATGGCGTACTTTCACCAAAGCCGACGGCGTCATCCCCGATGGCCGGTCGTTGTCACGCGTCTTGTCCCATCAAACTGCGACATCCGAGATGCGCACCATTCGTCCTGCGGCCTCGTCCCAAAGCGCATAGCGCCAGGCCGCCAAACCGTCGCGAATGCTGAGGATCGAAGTCGCCTTAATCATGTCTTCGCCGCGATGACGCTCCTCCAACCGGTAGTTGGGGATACGCGAGTCGAGGTGGTGAATATGATGAAAGCCGAGATTGCCGGTAAACCACTGCACGATCTTGGGCAGCTTCAAAAATGAGGAACCGTTCAAGGATGCCGCGCGGACAGACCAAGCGGTACCTCGCATCCACGTTGCGCCTCTGAATCGATGCTGCAGCGAGAACATCCAAACACCCAAAACGGCCGCTAAGCCGATGATGGGTGCATGCACGAGGAGCATCTCGCGGAATCCAACCGCATAGCCGAGGCCTGCGTAAACGACGATGAGCGCACCATTCGTCAGCCAGACGGAACGCCGCTCTTTGTGCCACGACGGCGGCGTATCGAAGGGGACCCTGTAAAGCGCAACGAAGATCAGCGGCGGCAATAGCAACAACGCGATCACGGGGTGCTGGACAAGCCGATGCAGGCGGCGTTGCCGTCTACTCAACAAGCGATACTCGTCCACAGTCAGACAGGCCGAGTAGATGTCCATTCCGCTTTCGCGGCGATCGAGGTTGTTCCATGTCAGATGATGCATCAGGTGATGCTGTCGCCAATTCGAAAACGGCGTCAGCGTCGCCATGCTGCAAATGCGCCCAGCCATGGCGTTGGCTAGGCGCCAGCGAAAGAACGAGCCGTGGCCGCAGTCGTGCTGAATGGAGAAGAGCCGCACAATAAGGCCGGCCGCGACGATCGAGAGGGCGAGAACCAACCCGTAGGAGATACCGAGGCTCCAATACATCGCTGCCCATATGGCGCCCAGGGCCGCGAGTGTGCTTGCGAGCTGCCAGAGGCTGCGCGCTGCACTCGACTCGCGGGCGACGGGCGTTGGACGCTCGCTCAGAGATGGTTCGGCGTCGACGTCACGGTCGGAAACAGAAGCGGCGCCCAGTGTCATTGCTCGCTGGTCGCTTCTTCTGCGGTCTCCGGCTCCAATACCTCAACGGCGCTGGCATCGGCCTCGATATCGGCATCGCCGTCGTCAGACACTTTGCTGGCTTCTCTGGCTTCGCCATTTTCGTCTTCCGCCGGGCGCGCTTCGGCGAACGGGGAGTGCGCCCCCGAACGGCGGGCCCACGGGCTGGAGCCATTACCGAATGGCGTATTGCGCGAACGACCACGAGCCGGGGCGTTGCTTGATTCTCTCGAATGGGATTTGGGTTTAGCGGGCTCGACGAATTCGGCTTGGCATTTGGGGCAAACTACTGGGCTGCGGCGCAAGTCGTAGTATTTCGCTGCGCAATCCTGGCAGATTCGCTTCGTTCCCCATGAGGTGGGGTTCTCGACATGCATGGCGGCTCCAATCAAATAGAGAAAACGGGTGCGGCGGCGTTCGGCGTCTGAATGGGATCGGTGATCTCGTTATTCGTCCTCGACCTTTACGTCGTCCGGCACTTCATCCGGTGATTCAGGGGACGCGCCCTCCGCCTTGAGCATTTTTCGACGCGCGGCGTCTTCAGTTTTCTTCTGCAGCTTTTGCAGCTTTCGCGTCTCTTTGTTTCGGTTTCGATCCGAACGTTCCTGCCTGTAGTTGGGCCGTTGGGGCATCGTGCCTCCGAGGAGCGTGCATAAGCGACAGAACGCGGCAGCAACTCCGACGGCTCGCTTGCTTACGGCGGAATCATTGTCTTGGTCGGCCGATCCCGTTCTCGCCAGCCACCGCTGGGCGGGGATGGAAGAGGAGGATCAGATCCGACGTCAGATATCTTCTTGTTGATCTGCTTTTACGACACGCGCTCGCTTGGCGCGTGTCACGGGCTTGGGCTCGGCGGCAGCCGCAACCTTGTCGGCCGCTTCTTTTTCCAAGCGGAGGGCGCGCAGCCGGAGCATCTTTTCCGTATCTGCTTCGTGAGCCTTTGTCCGTTCGCGCCACGCAGCGGCTTCGGCCTGCTTAGTTTTGGTAAACTGAGCGGCGGCGTTGTTGCGCGCCTCTTCGGATCGGGACAGCAAATTGGCTTTGGCCACGGAACCCTCCTTCAGCTTCAGCTACGGGGTGACCCGGGGCGGAAAAACAAAGGGCGGCCGAAGCCGCCCTTTGATCTGACCATTAGGCCAGTTTTAGATTAGTCGCGCTGACTTTGCCGTTTCGCGATTCGGTGTCGAAGCTTACCTTCTGACCTTCCGCCAAGCTGCCGATGCCGGCGCTCTCGAGAGCGGAGATATGAACGAAGACGTCCTTGCTGCCTTCGTCAGGTTGAATGAAGCCGTAACCTTTTTGCGCGTTAAACCATTTCACAGTGCCGTTAGCCATAAGTCTACTCTTTCGGTGGGTCGAAGACGCATACGCGTCGGAAAGCCGGTTCAGAAAGCGGTGGAAAATCGAACCGGCTCCAAGGAGCGAACGACCGACCAAATCTTAAGCCGACATGGCCAGATATAATGACACTCGAACCAAACTTCAATGATTCAAATTTTTCAAGGCTCAAATGGATTGGAATCATGAGGGGATTTAGCGGAAGTCTGTATTTTGATTTACTGTAGTTAACCTTTCCCTTGGCTCGGAAGAGTGGTGGTCCAAGCAGCGAGATATGTGCTGGCCGCAGCCACGTCGCCTGCCGCCGCCGCTAACCCCACATACCAATCGGGCCGGATGACGAAGAGACCAGCGCCATAGCGCTGTGCTGCTTCCCCCTCATTCGGTATGGCCAGGGCTTTCACGTAATCGCCGAACGGCATTGCGGCGTGTGCAATGGTGCCGTCATCGGCACCGACCGCCAGCAGGGTGAAGCCCGCCGTGTTCAGCACGTCGAACAACTGTGCAGACTTACCATCGATGCGCGTGGTGGCGTCGGGCGCGCGATCGCCGGGTTTGAACAGGCCGCGATGCTGTCCCTGGCTCAACGCGCTCGCCGGATAGGCAACGGCGAGTTCGGTCATGGTCAGGCCGAAGGCGCGCCTGAAACGCGGCAGCCGCAAGATGAACGGTGCGATGGTGTTGCGTAGCCATTGCGCGGCCGGGCTGCGCAGCGTCGCAATCCGGGTCAGTCGCGCCGCATTGGCGAGCACCGTCTCGCCGACCGCACTCCGCTCCGGAGAATACGTGTCGAGCAGCGTGTCTCCCGCGCGCTTCTGTGCCACTGCCGCCAGCTTCCAGGCGAGGTTGAAAGCGTCTTGCATGCCCGTGTTCATGCCCTGGCCGCCGGCAGGGCTGTGGATATGCGCGGCATCGCCGGCCAGGAATACACGGCCGTGGCGATAGTCTTTCACTTTGCGTTCGTTGATCTTGAAGAAGGACAGCCATTGGGGATCGGACGCCGTCGCGCCGCCTGGGCCACGCTGATCGAGAACCGATTGCAGCAATGCGAGTGTCGGTTCGCCCGCTGTGTCGACGTCCGGCCGCTCGCCCAGATCGGCGATGATGCGGCAACGCCCACCGGTCATCGGGAACACCGCCAGCACACCGGTCGCGTGCCAGAACAGCCCCAGGTGATCGGCTTCCAGGCTACTGACGCGGACATCGCCCAAAATCCAAGTGCCCTGTTCCGACACCCCCGCGAAATCGGTACCGAGACCATGCCGCACGGCGCTGTGCGCGCCATCGCAGCCGACCAGGTAGTCGGCGGTAATGGTCTCGATCCGGCCGTCGGCGTGGCGCAGCTGCGCCTCAACCCCATCGGCTCGCGCGGCGAACGTGGTCAGCTCGACCTGCCGCTCGATCGCGCCGCCCAGCCGTTCGAGAAGCGCGCCGAGCAGCCGCTCGGTCTCGCTTTGTGGGATGAACAGAGCGAAAGGATAAGGGGTGGCGACGCCGTCGAAGGCGATCTGACCGATCCGGCGCGCCCCCGCGAATAGCGCCGCGCGGCGAATCTCCCTGCCGGCCTGGTGCATCTGCTCGGCATAGCCGGCGCGGCGCAGCAGTTCGAGCGTGCGCGGCCAGACCACGAGTGCTTTTGAGAGCGCAGTTGGCGCGGACGCCTTTTCAACGATGCGTGTGTCGACACCGAGCCGAACCAGTTCAGTTGCCAGGGTTAATCCCACAGGACCGGCGCCGACGATCAAGACCGTAGAATGCGTCACGAACGATCCTTGTTTGTCGTTGATGGTGCCCGCTACTGGACTCGAGCCGGAATGACGCTCGCGTGCCATCCTTTCGAGTCTCCGGATTTCGAGTTTATTTTGCGGCGGCCCAGAATCAAGGACCTACGCGGGCGGTCCCATCACGGGCGCATGCGGCATGGCTGATTTTAAAAGTGGCTAGACCGAATTGCCGCGCTTCACGTCCGATGGACGGATGCCGAATTTGCGGCGGAACATCGTGCTGAAATGGGATGAGCTGTTGAAGCCGACGCGATAGGCGATCTCCGTCAGCGAGTGCGCTTCATGGCCGCTCTTCATCATCATGTCGAAGCTTCGTTCGAGCCGGCGATTCCAGATCCAGGTGGAGACGGAACTGCCTTCAAGCCGGAAGAGGGCATGCAGGTAGCGCAGCGAGATCGCATTGCCCTTCGCAACCGCTTCCAGCGATAGGTCGGGCTCGCACAGATGCTGCTCGATCCAGGCCTTGATCGAGCGCAAGCGCGCCTTCTGCACTGCCTGGTCCGACAGCGGCTCGTCGCTTTGCGCCGAGTCAAAAGCCAGCGCAAGCACATCCATCAACTCGCCACCAAGGCGTCCGCGGGATTCGGCATCGAGCGAAGAAGCTTGTGATGCGAGGGTCGAACAGAACTCGACTGCCACTCGGCCGAGCCCGTGACCCGTGGACATCGTCGCGGAAACCGGAATCCGATCCTTTGGGAAACGGGACGCGAATGCCTGTCGCGGCAGTTCGAGATAGTAGGAGTGGACCTTGCCCAGGCATTCGAGTTCATAGGGTTCCGACGCGCAAAAGAGCGCACCGATTGCCGCATTGGTCGTGAGGCCGGCGCCGGCTTGCAGGACATTGACTCGGCCAGCCTGAATGAATTGCACGTAGTAGCAATCCTTATCGAGCTTCGCCAAATGCGAAGGCCGGCGCCTGATCCGCTGCTCGGAGATCAGAATGTCGGTGAGCGCTATCTCGCCAAATTGTGCCTCGCGGATGAAGCCCTCGTAGTTCTCGGGATCCTCCGCCTTGACGTCGACATGCACATAGACGTCGCAAATGGCGTCACGCCAGGCGGCATACCGTTTGGCCCGATCCAAAGCCTCGGTTGCGAAAACGAGATCCACGTTTCCCCTCCTCAGGCCTGCTCAAAGGCCTATTGGCTTTCCGCAGGCGGCGCTAATGGCTCGCGCGAGGGCATCGTCTTTTTTCTTGAACTCCCCTTAGCAATTTTTGGCCTTTCCCCACCAGTCCATCAACAAAAAACCCTTCGAGTGCACAACTACGCAAGAAACTTGCGCGTTGGAGCAAGAACCCTCTTACCCCCGGTGGTACTTCGCCAATAGCGGCAAATGGCCCTTGAGAGGCCGTAGACCGCGAACCGGCGCAGGCCGGGCGGGGAGAGGTGTCCATGTTTCGCGTCGGCAACGTGACGCAAGAACGCATCGTGTTTTCGTTCGCGCTCATCCTACTGATCGCGTTCGCTATATTTCTTCCCGGCTTTTCCGCCGCCGGCAATCTTCTGGCTCTGATCCGCAGCGTCTCGGTGCTCGGCATCCTCGGCGTCGCGATGGCGCTGGTGGTTTTGGGCAGAGGCATTGACCTATCGTTAGTTTCGGTGATGGCGATGTCGCTGGCCTGGTCGTTCGACCTGATCGCCAAAGGCACTTCGCTCGCCGCCGGTCTGGCAATCGGCCTCGCGTCCTCGATCCTGGTCGGGCTCGGCAACGGCTTTTTGGTCGCCTTCGTCGAGATTCCGGCCGTCTTCGCCACCCTGGCGATGGGCACGCTGATCTATGGCGCCGGCCGCTACTTCCTGATCGATCTCGACGTCGTCTATTTGCGCGGATCAGGCGAGTCGATTGCCTGGATCGGCGCGGGCAGAGCCTGGGGCGTGCCGGTGCCGGTGATCATCTTCGCGCTGGTTTGCGCGATGGCGGCCTTGTTCCTGCGCTATGCCAAAGCCGGCTACTTCATTCGCGCGATCGGCGACAACTACCATGCCTCGCGCATCACCGGGCTGCCGGTGCGCCCGATCATCGTCATGCAATATGTGCTGTCGGCGATCATCGGCTTTCTCGCCGGGTTGGTTACCACGACCTCGGTCGCGAGCATGAACACGCGCATCGCGCTCTCGACCTTTGTCTACGACATCATTCTAGTGGTGGTGCTTGGCGGCATCGGTCTCTCGGGGGGCCGCGGCGGCATTCGCAATGTGATCGTCGGCACGTTGCTGATCGGCATCCTGATCAACGGCATGACGATCCTCGACATCCAATACACCGTCCAGAACGTGATCAAGAGCGTAATCCTGCTCGCCGCGATCGTCGCCGATACGATCATCAATCCGCGCGATGAGCAGACGGCGCAACAAGGCGACATCTGAATAACGACAGGGAGGACAAGCATGGGAAATTTAAAAGCATTGGCACTTGCCGCCGCCGTCAGCCTAGCCGGCACCGCGGCGCTCGCGGACGGCATCGACGATCCGGCGCGTACACCTTATTACGACGCCTTCAAAGGCAAGACGGTCGCGTTCGTGCCGATCGCGATGGGCTTCGACCTCACTGAGGGTTGGGCCGCCGGCATCCGCAAATCGGTCGAGCCGCTCGGCGTGAAGTTCGAAGTGCGTGATCCGAACTGGAGCACCGAGGCCGGCGCGCAGGCGATCACCTCGCTGATCCAGGAAAAGCCGGACGTGATCGTGGTTCACAATCCCGACGTTCAGTCCTACGCCAAGCTGCTCAAGAAGGCCGAGGAAGCCGGCATCTACGTCGTCCAGGTCAATATGCGGTCGAGCTACACGACTGATGGCTTTGCTGGCGCCGACTATGTCAGCATGGGACACCAGCTCGCTCAGCACCTGATCGCGAAATGTTCGCCGGCTAATGGCGGCAATGGCAAGATCGCGATCATCCAGGGTGTGCTGACCGCGGCGGCGAGCGCCTATCAGATGAAGGGCATCGAAGACGAGCTCGCCAAGCATCCCGAAATGAAGCTGGTGGCCAACCAGGGCGCGGACTGGGATGCCACCAAGGCGCGCACCATCATGGCAACCATCATCCAGCAAAACCCCGATCTGTGCGGGGCGGCGGGATTCTGGGACGTGATGGATGTGGGCACCGGCGCGGCGATCAAGGAGTCGGGCAAGAAGATTTGGTTGATTACGCAGGGCGGCGGCAACGAAGCCACGTGCACCAATCTGGCCAACGGCGTCTATAGCGAAGTGATCGAGTACAACGTGATGGGCCAGGCGCGCGACATCAGCGACATCATCAGATACCTGCTGGAGAACAAGCCGAAGCCGGGCTCGACCCACACCACGTTGTTCACCCCGCTCGAATTCTTCACCAAGGACACGATGAAGCCGGGCCAGTGTTGGGCTCTCGACGCTAAGAAATAACCACGTCCCACCTTGACTGGCGGAGGTTCGGTTGAAGAGCCTCCGCCAGATTTGTGGGCGATACCAATCAATCGGGCTCAAATGACGTTTTCAGACGCCGTTACCTACTGGCGCTATCGACTGATCCCTGACCACATCATTGGCGAGATCCTTGCCAAGCGGTGGATCGACAACGCCATCCCCTTCGTGACGTTGATCATCGTGGTCGCCGGCTTCGGCTCGGTGATGCCGGACTTCTTCGGCGTCGGCGGGCTCGAGACGCTGACACGCGAGTTGGGCGAATTCGGCCTGGTGGTCATCGCGATGATGATCGTCATGCTGGCGGGCGGGATCGACCTCAGTGTGGGATCGAACTTCGCGCTCGCCAACATCGTCGCCTTGGCGTTGCTGAATGTCTACGGCTTCCCCGTCTGGCTGACCTTCATCGCCACGCTTGCGGTGGGAACCGCAGTCGGCCTACTGAACGGATTCTTGATCGGCTATCTAAGGCTGCGCGCCTTTTTGACGACGCTGGTGACCCTGATCATCGTGCGCGCCATCGTCGATATGCTGCTGCTGCGTTTGTCGGTGCGCGTTTCGGCTGGCAATGTCGATTCCGATCTTTGGGACTATCTCGGCGACGGCACTGTGGTGGGCGTGCCGTTCGGGTTCCTTCTGTTTCTGGCATTCGCGCTGATTGCCCATATCTTCCTCAGCCGGACCCGGCCTGGCTGGCAGTTGATGGCGGTGGGCGGAATGCGCCGCTCGGCGCACAATGTCGGCATTCCCGTGCGGCGCACCGTGTGCCTGACCTATGTCGCCTCGGGGATCATCGTCTCGCTCGCGGGCTTCCTGTTCGCCGCGCGGCTCGGCGGCGCTGGCTCGGACACGGGATTCGGATTGGAGATCACAGCGCTGACGGCGGCTGTATTGGGCGGCAACAGTCTCGGCGGCGGCCGCGGCTCAGCCGCCAAGGCGGTGTTCGGCGCGGTGATCACGCTGATCATCGTCAACGGGCTGGTGCGGCTGGGCGCGGCACATGGCGCCAACTCCTTTGTTCTCGGCTTCATCCTGTTGGTCGCGGTCGCCGTCGATGTCCGTTGGCTGCGGAACCGCCACAAGTTTCTCGCCAAAGTCTATGTCTCGCCTGTCTTCAAAAGCCTGCCGGAGACTTTCGGTACGGAACGCAATTCGTCCTCGCCCTTCGCGCTCAACGACAAGCTGCGCGAGGTGTCACTGATCGGGCTCGGCGAACTCGACGGGCCCGAGGATGTGATTCTCGACGAGGATGACAATCTCTATGCCGGCACGCGCACCGGCGACATCGTTCGGTTCCTCGCGCCCGACTATAAAAAGCAGGAAATCTTCGCCCATGTCGGCGGCCGCCCGCTCGGCATGGCCTTCGCGAAAGACGGCGCGCTGCTCTGTTGCATCGGCGGCATGGGACTCTACCGGGTTGGCAAGGATCGCGCAGTCTCGAAACTGACCGACGAGACCAACCGCACGCCGCTATCGGTGATCGACGACTCGCGGCTCAAGCTTGCCGACGACCTCGACATCGCCCCCGATGGCCGTGTCTTTTTCAGCGAGGCGACGATCCGCTACGAGATGCACGAATGGCCGGTCGACAGCCTTGAATCGCGCGGCAATGGCCGGATCATCTGCTACGACCCGAACACCGGGACGACACGTACCGTGCTGCGCAACTTGCTGTTCCCCAACGGCATCTGCATGACGCATGACGGCGCCTCCTTCATGTTCGCCCAAACCTGGGCGTGCAGTATCAGCCGCTATTATTTCGCCGGGCCTAAGGCCGGCACGGTGGAGATGGTCATTCCCAACCTGCCGGGCTATCCCGACAACATCAATCGCGCGTCGGATGGAACCTATTGGTGCGCTCTGGTGGGGATGCGCACGCCCTCGATGGATCTGGCATTGAAGATGCCCGGCTTCCGCCGGCGCATGGCCCGTCGCGTCGCGCCCGACGAATGGTTGTTCCCCAACATCAACACCGGCTGCGTCCTGCGCTTCGACGAGCAGGGGCGCGTCTTCGATGTGATGTGGGATCTCGGCGGCGAGAATCATCCGATGATCACCTCGATGCGCGAGCATAAGGGCCATTTGTATATCGGCGGGATTCTCAATAATCGGATCGGAAGGCTGTCGCTCAGTGGTGTCAACGCATCCTGGTCCGGCCCGCGTTCCTATTGGGGTGATGCATGACCCTCGGCTTCACCCGACTCCTCGACGCCTTTCTGGGCCGTGGCGAGAGCGCGATCACCGTTCCCGCATTGGACGGCGCGCTGCGTCCCAATCGCAAGCTGGACGAAGCGGCCGAGCGCATTCCGGTCGAAAGCCCCAGCGGCATCGCGGCGGAGTCCGGCGGGCTGTTGATCGCTACAGGCAATAGCGTCCGCCGTCTCAACCCTGACCGGTCTTGGACCGATATCCACCAAGCCGAGGCAAAAATCTCCTGTATCGCCGCGATTGGCGGTGGGGTGGCGATCGGGTTGGAAACCGGCGCGGTGAACATCGTCGGGGGCCGGTTCGACGGCACACGCATCGAGGCGAGCGCCGACGCCCGGTGCCCGGTCGCGATCGATAGCGCCGAGAACAATCTCTATGTCTGCCACGGTTCGGCGACCAATGGCCCGAACGCGTGGCAGCGCGACCTGATGGAGCGCAACGCCTCCGGCTCGGTGTGGCTGCATGAGTTGGGCACCAGCCAGCGTCATCGCATCGCCGGCGAATTGGCCTTTCCCGCGGGCGTCTCCGTCGCGCGGGAACGGCTGTTGATCGCCGAAAGCTGGAAGCACCGCATCCTCCGGCTGGATCGCGCGACCGGGAAGGTGCTCGATATTCCACTGACCGACCTGCCGGGCTATCCCGGCCATCTCACCCGCAACAGCGCGGGCGGCTTCCTGCTCTCCCTGTTCGCGCCGCGCAGCCAGCTCGTCGAGTTCATCCTGCGCGAGCCGAAATATCGCCGGCGGATGATGGCCGAGATCGAGCCGCGCTATTGGGTGGCGCCGGCCTACCGCGCCGGACGGTCGTTCTACGAACCGCTCCAGGGTGGCGGCGTGAAGCATCTCGGCATCTTGAAGCCCTGGGCGCCGACCCTGTCCTTCGGCATGGTCGTCCGATTGGACGAGAACTGCTTGCCGCTGGAGAGCTTCCAAAGCCGGGCGGACGGAATCACCCACGGCATCGTCGGTGCGGTTGAGATGGGCGGTCATATCTACGCCGCCGCACGGGGTGATCAGCTTATTGCCAAACTGACCATCGCGTCAGGGCGGGCCGCGCCATGACCGCGATTCTCGAACTGCGCGACGGCACCAAGGAATATCGCGGCGTTCCCGCGCTGAAGAACGTCACCTTCACGCTGGAAAACGGCGAGATCCATGCGCTGCTGGGCGAGAACGGCGCCGGCAAGTCGACGCTGACCAAGATGCTGGCCGGTGTGGTCGCACCCACCGCCGGACAAATTCTGTTCGACGGCCAGCCGGTCGAGCTCGCCAATCCGGCCGATGCGCTCAAAAAGGGCATCGCGATGGTCTATCAAGAGACCAGCCTGGTGCCCTCGCTGACGGTGGCGCAAAACCTTTATCTCGGCGACGCGAAACTGTTCAACCGGCTGCGCGGTATCTACATCGCCGCGCAACAGTTCTTGCAGTCGCTGAACTTTCCGGTCGATCCCACCGCGCTGGTCTCGAGTCTCGGCGCCGGCCAGAAGCAGATGGTCGAGATCGCCCGCGCGGTTCATCACAAGGCGCGCGTGATCATCTTCGACGAACCGACCGGCACCCTCACGCCCGAAGAGAAGCACCACTTCTTCTCACTGGTCGAGCGGCTGAAGACCCGCGATGTGTCAATCATCTTCATCTCCCATGCGGTCGAGGAAGCGCTTCAGATTTCCGACCGTATTACCATCCTGCGCGATGGTGAGCATGTGGTGACCGACGCGACGACTAATTTCGACCGGGCACGCATCGTCCGCTCGATGGTCGGCCGGACGCTGTCGGAAGAGCTCTACGGTAGAACGGGAGCACGCCGGATTCGGCCGGCCGGCCAGAAGATTTTAAGCGTGCAGAATCTGTCGATGGGCAGCATCGTTCGCAACACCACCTTCTCGATCTTCGCCGGGCAGATCACCGGCGTGTTCGGGTTGATCGGCTCGGGCCGCACCGAGACCGCCAAGGTGGTGGCTGGCGTATTGAAGCGCGACTTCTTCCATGGCGGCCAGGTGCGGCTGGAGGGCCGGCCGGTGCGCTACCGGGTGCCACGCCCGGCAGTGCGCGACGGCATCCTCTACGTCACCGAGGACCGGAAGTTCGAGGGCTTCTTCGAAACCATGTCGGTTGCCGAGAATATCTATCTCGGTGCGGTAGCCGGCGGGCAGAGCAAGTCGCGGACGATCGACACCAGGGAGATGAAGAAGCTGGCCGAGGAATGGACCAAGGCGCTCAACATCAAGGTCATCAATTCGGATGCGCGCGTCATCGAGCTGTCGGGCGGCAATCAGCAAAAGGTGGTCGTGGCCAAGGCGCTCGTGCAGAAACCCAAGCTGATCATTTTCGATGAGCCGACGCGCGGCGTCGATGTCGGCGCGATCGCCGAGATCCACCAGCTCATCAACCAGCTGGCCGATCAGGATCTGGCCGTGATGGTGATCTCGTCCTATCTGCCCGAGATCCTCCATCTGTCCGACCGTATCCTGGTGTCGCGGCAGGGGCGTATCGTCGAGGAGTTCACCGCCGACGAGGCGAACGAGGAAACGATCATGTACGCGGCGGTCCATTGATGCCGGGGCCTTCGCCCCTCAAGACCACCCGGGCGGCGCGCGATGTCATCTCGATCGCGGATATCGAGGCGCTCGAAGCCCAGCCCTATGACGCGGTGATCCCGGCGCGCACGTTGCTCGACTTGCTTCGCGCAACCGCCACCTTGTATCCCGAACGGCCGGCGCTCACCTGGCTTCCGGCCGGCGGCTATGCCGGCCGATCCGTCACGCTGACGCATCGCGCGGTGTTGGACCGAGTCACCCGCGCCGCCAATCTTTTCCGCCATTTGCTCGGCGATGCGCCGTCAGGAACCATCGCCTTTCTGTGCCCGACCGTGGAAGGGATGATGGAGGCGCTGCTCGGCGCCCAGACCGCGGGGGTGGCGAGCACGATCAACTATCTCCTGAGTGCGGAAACGATCGCCGATCTGCTGGTGGCCGAGAACGCGACCATTCTGGTCACCGCGTCGGAAGCCAGTGACGAGGCGATCTGGCGCAAGACACAGGCGATCATCGAACGCACGCCGACACTACGCCATATCGTCGTGCTGGACGAGGATGCGACGCCGAACACGACCGCGCTATGGCCGGCCGCCGCCAAGCACAAAGGCGACGCGCTGGAATTCGAGACGAGCGCGTCGCGCGACACGATCTGCGCGCTGTTCCACACCGGCGGCACCACCGGCCGGCCCAAGCTGGTCCAGTTGACGCATGGCAATCAAATCCATGCCGCGTGGAGTTTCGCTCAGGTCCATGGGCTGAATGAGACCGACACCATCATCAATGGCTTCCCGCTGTTCCATGTCGGCGGGACGATGACCGCCGGTCTGTCGGTTTTGGCGGCGGGCGGCCATGTAATTTTTCCCTCGCCCTATGGGCTCAGGGATCGCGAGGTGATCCGCACCTATTGGCAGATGGTCGAAGCCTTTCGCGTTACCATCGTCGGTGGCGTGCCCACCTCGATCACATCGCTCGCCGAGGTGCCGATCGCCGGTGCCGACCTGTCGTCCGTCCGCATGGCCTTGACCGGCGGCGCCGTCTGTCCCAAAGCCGTGAGCGAACGGTTCACCGAGCGAACCGGGATCAAGCTTTACGAAACCTACGGCATGACCGAAACGGCCGCAGCAATCGCCTTCAACCCCGGCCGCGGCGTGCCGATGCAGGGGAGCGTTGGGTTCAGGGCCCCCTTCGCGCAAACGCGAATCGTCAGCCTCACGCCCGGCGAACAGGATCAAGTGTGTCCCGCCGGTGTGAGTGGCCTGGTTCTGGTCAAAGGGCCGCAGGTGTTTCCGGGTTATGTCGATCCCAAGCACAATCAGGGCGTCCGCAGTCCGGGCGGCTGGCTGATCACCGGCGATGTCGGGTACCTGACGGACGATCAAAGACTAGTGCTCACCGGCCGCGAGAAAGATCTGATCATCCGCAGCGGCCACAATATCAATCCTGCCGATATCGAGGATGTCGCCAACGACTTTCCCGGTGTGCAGATCAGTGCCGCCGTGGGGATGCCGGATGCCTATGCGGGCGAGGTGCCCATCATCTTCGTCGTTCCGGCGCCGAGTGCGAAGCTCGATGCGGGGCTCCTGCATCAGTATCTCAACGACCGCGTCGCCGAACCGCCGGCCAAACCCAAGCGGGTGATCGTCATCGATGCCTTGCCGACCACCGCCGTTGGTAAGATCATCAAGAATGAACTCCGCGACCGTGCCGTTGCCGAAAAGGTGCGCATCGAGGTCGAGCGGATTTTCGGCACGGCCGTGGTGCCCCATATCACGGTCGGCAAGGACGAGAAGCTGAACACGATGGTCCAAATCGAAATTCAAACAAGCGACGCGATGGCCGTCCAGGCGCTCAAAGATGCGCTGGCGCCACTGCCCCAACACTACACGGTGGTTGGCCATGGTTGATGGCACGGCATCACCGCCCGTCATCGTCGAGCGTGCCGGCGCCGTCGCGATCATCACGCTCAATCGCCCAGCCTCGCTGAATGCCATGTCCGATGAGATGGTGGGGGCGCTCGAATGGATCGTGGACGATCTCGCGGCCGATGACACGATCCGTGCTGCCATCGTCACCGGCGCGGGCAAGGCCTTTTCGGCCGGTGGCGACCTGCGTCAGTTCGGGCAACAGCGCGACGACGATCCGTCGAAGCTTCTGGCCACGCTCGTCTACAATCAGGGCGTCCTGACCAAGGTTGAACGCCTGCCGTTTCCGGTGATTGCGGCGGTCAACGGCGTCACCGTCGCGGGCGGGCTCGAACTGGCGCTGTGCTGCGATGTCATCCTGGCGTCGGACCAGGCGATGATGGGCGATGGCCACGCGAAATACGCAATCGTCCCCGCCGGCGGTTCTTCGGTCCGTCTCCTGATCAAGATCGCGCCCAACCACGCGCATCACATGCTCTACAGCGCCGAACTTTTTCCGGCGGCCACGCTTAAGGAGTGGGGGCTGGTCAACGAGGTGGCCGCCGCCGACCAACTGCTCCCGCGCGCCCGGCAGATCGCCGATCACTACGGCCTTAAGAGTCCGCAGGTGCTGAGGCATATGAAAGCGCTGGCCCAGGCGCCGTTCCGGACGCGGATCGATGCGGGATTGCGGGCCGAGATCGAGACTTTTCGAATCCATCTCGAAAGCCGCGATCTGGCCGAGGGCCTGAAAGCCTTCAGAGAGAAGCGAAAGCCCAACTACTAGCTAAGGATACGACGTTCGCGCGTCGTCCCTTCGGGTCTGCGGATTTGAAGTTTCTTTTTCGATGAGCCTGAGTCAAGGGGTTGGCGGGAAACGCTCGCGGCGCTTATGACTCCGCTTAGCAGCAGTTAGCACATTCGGTGTACCAGAATTATACCGGCGCGGCTGCGCGGGAGTCTCTGCGCGTCAGCGCTTCCAGGGGAGAACGACACGTTCCAACTGTAAGATCGCGACCTGCGAACCATAACCAAGCAGCGAGACGATCAGCAGGTAGACGAACATGTCCTTCACTTCGAAGACCTGCCACGATTGCCAGATCAGATAGCCGAGGCCGACATCGGTGCCGAAATTCTCGGCAATCACCACGATGACGAGTGCCATGCCCATGCCGAGCTGGCAGCCGGTAAAGATAAATGGCAAAGCGCCTGGCAGCGCAATTGTCTTCCAAGTCTGCCAGCGGCTGGCTTTGAAGTTCGAGGCCACATCGAGATAAATGCGGTCGATGTTCACCACGCCGGCGAGCGTGCTGTAGAAGACCTGGAAGAACACCGCGACGGCGACGATCACCCATTTCGACGGCTCGCCGATGCCGAAGATCATCATGATCAACGGAAACAGAGCGATTTTCGGCACGGGGTAGAGCGAGGAAATCGCCGGTTGCAGGAAATCGCGGGTGGTCGGCGACAGGCCAAGCAATACGCCGAAGACGACGCCGGGGATGGCGCCCAGCATGAAACCGATGATAACGCGTTCCACAGTCCAGGCCGTGTCGATGAAGATCCGGCCCGACCGGATCAACGAAAACAGGTCTGCGATGATCGACGACGGCATGGGGAAGAAACGCGCATCGAGCACATGCGCGCGCACCAGAATCTCCCACACCACAAGGATCAGGAGCGGCGAGAGGACGCCCATCACGAGCCTGGAGCGCCGCAGGCGTTGAGCGAGCGACGGCCCGGCTTCCCGTTCCGCGGCTATAACGACGTAGTTGGGTGTCGGATCGTTCATCGGCCGGCGACCTCTTCGCGCAAATGGGCCCAGATCTCACGCCCGATGCGGCCAAACTCGGGATCGGCCTTCAGGTCATAGACTCGCCGCGGGCGCGGGAAGTCGATCTTGAATTCGGCTTTCAGCCGCCCCGGACGGCGGGACATCACCAGCACCCGGTCGCTCAGCACCAGCGCTTCATCGATCGAATGCGTGATGAAGATGACGGTCTTCTTGGTTTCGCCCCACAGGCGCAGCAGTTCCTCTTGGAGCAGTGCTTTGTTCTGTTCGTCTAACGCCGCGAACGGCTCGTCCATCAACAAGATTTCGGGATCGTTGGCAAAAGCACGGGCGACGCTGGCACGCTGTTTCATGCCGCCCGAAAGCTGATGCGGATAGGCGTCGGCGAAGCGATCGAGGCCCGTCAGCGCAAGAAAGTGATTGACCGAGCGTTCGATCTCGGCGGCCCGCGCCCCGCGGAGGGTCAGACCGTAGGCGACGTTTTTTCGGATCGTCATCCAGGGAAAGATGGAGGCTTCCTGGAAGATCATCGAATTGAGCGGCGCCGTGGGGTTGCTGCGCTGGATCGTGGCCGATCCCTCGGTCGGCGTCTCAAGCTCGGCTAGGATGCGCAACAGGGTCGTCTTGCCACAGCCCGATGGGCCGACGATGCAGATGAACTCGCCAGACTGCACGTCAAGATCGATGCCTTTGATCGCATCGATCGCCTGCTTCTTAACCTGAAAGCTCTTGCCGAGACCCTGGATGCGAATCTTCGGTGCGCTGCCGTCCGTGGCCGCCATTGAAGTCAATCCCACGCTACCAGCCCTCGCTTTCGCCAGCGAGGACCCGAACCCCGATTTTACAGATAACAAGCTCGCAACATAAGTGTTGCGTTGTCAACACTTCTTCGCTTTAGATATCGGCGTGAGGGAGTGGTGATGAAGGCTGCCAAGACGACGCGCTCGACCAAGAGGCCGCGCAAATCGAAACCTTCGGGAACGTTTCCGCATCCGTCGATCGACCATTGGCTCGATCCCGGTGACGGTGGAAAGCGGCTTGAAGTCAAAGACTTCCTGTCGATGCGCTTCGCGAATCTGGGCGCGCTGTTCCATCGTAAAGTGACCAAACACTATCTGGCGCCATATGGCATCGGCCTGCCCGAGTGGCGCACGATGACGATCCTGGCCCAGCACGCTCCGATTTCGACGCGCGCTCTCCGCGACATTTCCGAGATGGACAAAGGGCAGATGAGCCGTGCGCTCGACATCTTGGCCGAACGCGGCCTGATCCAGCGCAACTCGGATGCGACGCATATGGTGCGCCAGGTAATCAGCATCACCGAAGCGGGGCACGTGCTTTATAGGAAGATCATGCCCGAAGCGCGCCGCAGCCAGGCCCTCCTGTTGGAGAGCATGACCACGACAGAACGAAAGGCGCTGCATTCGGCGCTGATCAAGTTGCGTGCCGTCGTCGACGACATACCGGAAGATTGAACGAAGGAGTGGGTGTCATGAAGCGGATTGCTCTCGCTGTTGCATTGATCGCGCTGGCCCTCGGAGGGCGCGGCGCCGATGCCGCCGATCTGACGAAATTGAAAGTGGGCGCCTACAGTTCCGTGTCGGATGCCGGGCTCTATATCGCAAAAGACAAAGGCTATTTCGCCGAACAGGGATTCGACGTCGATTTCGTCCAGGTCAATTCGGGCGCCGTGATGCTGTCGCAGCTTGCCACCGGCGGGATGGATGCATCGGGCGGCGCACCGGGCGCGGCACTGTACAACGCGGCGCGCCAGGGCATGGATGTGCGCATCGTTGCGGACAAGGGCAGCACCCTGCCGGGCCACGGTTACTTTGCGTTCGTGGTGCGCAAGGATCTTGCCGACAAGATCAAAACGGCGGCCGACCTGCGTGGTCGTGTTCTGGCTGTCACCGGATTCAAAGTGGGCGCCAGCAGCGAGGTGACGATCGATAAGCTGCTGCGAACCGGCGGCGTGAAGTGGTCCGAGGTCAACGTCATCAATATGGCCTTCCCCGACATTCTGGCGGGGCTGGGCACGGGCAAGGTGGATGTCGGTGTGCTGATCGAACCCCTGGTCACCGAGGCCGAGGAAAAGGGCATCGGCGTTATCTGGAAGCGCACCGATACGCTTTATCCCAACCAGCAATATGGCGCGCTGATGTATGGCCAGAATCTGGTCAACCATCCCGACTTGGGCGTGAAGTTCATGATCGCCTATCTCAAGGGCGTGCGCTTCTACAACGATGCGTTGTCCGGCAAGGCATCGCGCGACGAACTCGTCGATATTCTGGTGCGCAATACCTCGGTCAAAGATCGCGCGATCTACCAGAAGATGGTTTTCCCCGGGATCGATCCGGACGGGAAGCTGAATTTGGCCGGTATGCAGTCGGATACGGAGTGGTGGTTGCAGGAAGGCAGCATGAAGCAGCCGGTGCCTGTTTCCAGCGTGGCCGACACGTCCTTTGCGGCGAAGGCGGTCCAGCAGCTCGGCCCCTATCGCTGATCCACCATCGTCATCGCGATATCGAACGGAGCGTTCTCGTGTTTGAAACCACTAATCGGCGCGTCAACCCGTCGGAACTGCGCACGCCGCCCGGCCCCTGGAGCAACGCCATCGAGGTGAAGCCTGGCGCACGCTATCTCTATACCTGTGGTCTGGTTGGGGTGCGGCAGGACGGTACGATCGAAGACGGCATCGCCGCGCAGGCCGTGCGCATCTTCGAGAACATCAACATCCTGTTGCGCGAGGCAGGCATGGACATGAGCCATGTCGTCAAGATCATCAGCTATCTGGTTGATCTCGCCGAGCAGCCCCTCTACGCCAAGGCCCGCAACCCTTATCTGGGTGACGCGCGCCCGGCGATGACCTTGCTGGGTGTTTCACAACTGGCCCAACCGGCGCTGCGCCTCGAAGTCGAAGTGATCGCGGCCAAGCATGATTGATCTTGCCCCCACACCGGTTGGACCAGGGCGCCGTTGACGATGCGTGGTCAGCTGCCCAATACCGATTTCCGCACCCAGCCGATCTGGTGGGACGAGGCGCCGCCGCGTGCCGAACCGGCTGCGGCACCACCGGCGCGCTCAGATGTGGTGGTGGTCGGCGGCGGCTTTGCTGGGTTAGCGACGGCACTGGAGCTGGCGCGCAATGGGGTTGAGGTAACGGTGTTGGAAGCCGATGCTTTCGGCTTCAACGCCAGTGCCCGCAACAGCGGCGGCGTCAGCTTCGGTATCGACCTGACCAAGGTGGCGCGCTGGCACCGCTGGGCCGGTGCGAAGGTGCCGAACGTTCCCGAGCTGGCGCGCGCCGCAGGCGAGTCGGTCACCTATATGGAACGCTTCATCGCGGATAACGCAGTCGACTGCGATTATCTTCGCCCGGGCCGGCTCTCCTGCGCGCCGACGCCGCGCCATTACGACGCGCTGGCATCGCGCGTCGATCGGATGAACAGCTTGTTCGACGCCGGCGCCCATATGGTGAAGCGTGCCGACCTTGCCGCCGAGATCGGGTCCGATGCATTCCATGGCGCCATGGTGGTTACGCGATCGGGGCAGTTGAACCCAGCCAAGATGCTGCACGGGCTAGTGGCACTATGCCGCCAAGCCGGCGTGCGGCTGCATGACAATACGGTCGTGCATCACGTCGAACGGACGGCCAAGGGATTCAGTGTCGCTTTCGCCGGCGGCGCGATCGCAGCCGATGCGGTGGCCGTGACGATCAATGCCCATGCGGCGCGATTGCCCGCTGCGGGCACCGCTCAGCGCGTTGTGCCGGTGGCCAGCCACATCATCGTGACCGAGCCGTTGCCTCTGGCCGTTGCTGAAGCGTTGCTGCCGCGCCGGCGTACGGGCGCTGATGGTAAGCGCCTTCTGGCTTATTTCCGTCGCACGCCCGACGGCATGCGCTTCCTCTATGGTGGCCGTGCGGCACCCTCCGATGTGACGCCCGCGCGATCGGCAGAAGTTCTCTATCGGCGCATGGTGAAGACCTTCCCCCAGCTCGACGGTGCGCGGATCAGCCATGCCTGGGGCTGCAAGGTCGCCTTCACCTTTGACGGGATTCCGCATCTCTCGGGGCGGGATGGGCTCTATTACATCGCGGGCTGCAACGGGAATGGCGTGGCGATGACCAACTATCTCGGTCACAAACTGGCGCGGAAGATCATCGAATGCGCGACCTCTGTCTGTGCCTTCGACCAGCCCGTATTCCCCAAACCGCCGCTCTACGATGGCCGGCCGTGGTTCCTGCCGGCGATGGCGGCCGCCTATGGCGCGCTGGACCGCGTCGATGCTTTACGCGCCAAGCGGCGCTGAGTCGGGAAGGATAGTGCGATGCAGACCTGGACGATTGGCGAAACCACCGTCACTCGCATCGAAGAACAGGTTGGGCCCAACGACTCGACGGTCGAATCGTTTCTGTCCGGCGTGGTGCGCGAGCATTTCAATCGCCATCTGCCCTGGATGGTGCCGGTTCATTTCGATCCCGCCATCGACAAGCTGATCACCAGCAATCATTCCTGGCTGATTCGCACGGACCGTCACACCATTCTTCTCGACAGTTGCGCCGGCAATCACAAGGAGCGTCCGTGGTTGCCGCGCTTTCATCAGCTGAATGTGCCATTCCTCGACCGGCTTCGGGCCGCCGGCGCCGCGCCCGAGGAGATCGACATCGTGCTGTGCACCCATCTGCATACCGATCATGTCGGCTGGAACACGCGGCTGGAGAATGGCCGCTGGGTGCCGACCTTCCCCAATGCCCGCTATCTCTTTTCGCGCGTCGAGCACGATTATTGGAATCCCAATATCGGCGATCGCCGGGCCAAGGCGCCTGGCCGCGCGGGAGTCTACGATGACAGCGTCCTCCCCGTTATCGAATCGGGGCAGGCCCTGATGCTCGATGGCGCGCATGCGATCGACGACCGCATGCTGGTCGAGCCGTCGCCCGGGCACACGCCAGGGCATGTCATCCTGAAGCTGAACGATCATGGACGTGGCGCTTTATTCTGTGGCGACGTTCTGCATCATCCGGTTCAAGTCTATGAACCCGGCTGGAATACGCGTTTCTGCGAACTGCCCGATCAAGCGCGAGAAACGCGGCGCAAGGTGCTGGAGCATTGCTGCGACCATGAGGCGCTGCTGTTCCCAACCCATTTCGCCGCGCCACATGTCGCGGCGATCAAACGCGCGGGAGACGGCTTCCGTCCCGAGTTCGTGGCGCCCACACGGAGTTGAGGATCAGCGGCAGGAGAAATCGATGCAAAAGCTGGACGCGCTGAATCTGCAGGAAATCACCGAAGAACTGGCGGCCAGCGGCCGGCGGGTCAAGGTTCTGTGGCAGGAACCCGGGTCTCTGGCCTTCGTCGCCCGTGGTCGCGAATACCGTAGCGAGTTCCATGTGAACGACAGCGATGAAGTCACCTACATGATCAAAGGGACGATGAATCTCCACTACCGCACGCCCGAAGGCACGGAGGAGATTTGCGTCATTCCGCAGGGCGCCACCAACTTCATGCCTTCGCGCACGCCGCATTCGCCGCGCTTTCCTCCGGATGCCTTCGCCCTGATTCTCGAACGCAAGCGCCTGGCCGGTGAGATCGATAAATTCTGGTGGTTCTGCCCGAGCTGCGATGCGTTCCTGCATGAGGAACAGTTTCTGGTCGACGACTATACCAAGGATCCCGTCTCGCAGGCCTACAAGCGCTTCTTCGACAGTGTCAAGGCGCGCACGTGCAAATCCTGCGGCACAGTGATGCCGGTACTCTGATTGCCTTTGCAAGGATCGCCACGATGCCCAAGCAGATCGTCACGTCGAAAAATGCCCCCACCACCGGCTTCACCGACCTTCAGAAGCCGCCGCCGATCGCGCAGGCTATTCGCTTCGGCAATATGCTGTTCGTGTCGGGGCAGGGGCCGCTCGATCCGGAAACGAAGACAGTGATCGAAGGCGATATCGAGGTGCAGACGCGCCGGACGCTCGACAATCTGCTCAGCGTGCTCGATGCTGGCGGCGCGACGCTGGCCAATGTGGTGAATGTCCGCGTCGTCTTACGCGATGTCGCGGACTTCCCACGCTTCAACGAGACCTTCCGCACCTATTTCGAGAATGATCGCGTCACCCGCACCTGCATCGGCGGCACACCCCACCGTAGGGGCGTGAATGTCGAGATCGATTGTATCGCGATGTTCGACTGACGTCCGGGACGGTTCTATTCCCGGACGAGAGGCGGGCGAGCAGTCACGTGAGAAGCTGGCACGGCGACGGTTTTTCCATTTGGGTTTCTCAAAACCAAAGGCAAGTCCTCGTGAGGCCTCGATAAAGGCGGTCGCGAAGAACGACAATGAGTTGCAACTGCCGTTGACTGTACTGTACTGTACGGCTTTCGCATGGAATGCTACCAATGGATCGCAAAGGTTCCGAAGAGGCGCGTAACCAGCTGCCTGATCTTCTGGAAGCGGCCGAACACGGTCGCTCGACGATCATCACGCGGCATGGTCGCCCTGTTGCCGCGTTGGTGCCCGTCGATTCGCAAGGCGTGACCCAGCGTCAGCAACCGCTTCTTCCGGTTGAGGGATCGGGTCGAGGGTTGTGGGGTAAAAGCAGCACCCGCAAAATTCGAGAGCTTCGCGACGAATGGAGCCGTTAGATATTAAAGGGCTTCCGGAGCAAGCTTTGCTCTTGGTCGATACGGCGCCGATCATCTATTTTCTCGAGCATCATCGGACACTGGGGCCACGCTTCAAACCGCTTTTCGAGGCGCATGCTGCGGGGCATCTGCGCTTCGCCGTGACCACGATTACGATTGCCGAAGTCTTGACGGGGCCACTTCAAGCGTCTGACGATGCTCTCGCACGGCGCTACCGCGCCATTCTCGAATCCTGGCAAGTCGTCGGGCTCGATACTGACATCGCGGAAAACGCAGCTCGATTGCGGGCGTCGTTGCGGCTCAAACTGGCGGATGCCGTTCAGGCGGCGAGTGCTCTAGCAATCAATGCTGCGGCGCTGGTGACGCATGATCGTGACTTTGCCCGCATAAAAAAGGTGCTGCGGATTATTTCCTGAACCGCAGATGCGCGCCCCTCGCTTTGCCGGTAAATATTGCGAACTTCGCCGTATCTTCAATCAGGTTTGTCACACTCCGGTGCGAGTATTTCCGACGCCGCCGCGTGACAAGTATCCCAAACTTGCCCCCCAAAAGTGCCTCGGGTGAAAACCTGGAGACAGTTCCCGCGCGACGCTTTCATCTTGAGTGCCGGTGAAGGCAAGGATGGCTGGCAAATCAATAAGCACCGCAAGGGTCCGGGCGACAGCAATCCGGTAGATAGGGAGCAGCGCCTCGAATTCCCCCCGATACACGCGCGAGCGAGGTGATCGACCACTTCATTACGATTTTGCAGGAGAGGGCCGGCGTGCTGCCGTCGCAATCGTCGAATTGCCCCCAAATATCTTCGCGATATTTGGTGCCCGCTGCCGGACTTGAACCGGCACGACCCTTTCGGGTCTACGGATTTTAAGTCCGCCGCACCAATTGATATCATATTGATATTACAGATGAAATTACCTGTGCGAAAATCACCTGTGCTAATTTCTGTGCTAAAAACGACGATTTCCTTCCCGTTGGGGAAGGTTAAAACGACTGATTCAAATCGCCGGAAAAGCTGGAATCCTCAATGCCGCATTTTGGGGGATTAGTCAACTCCACTGGGCTTGATGGTCTAGGGAGCGCCTTTTGAACGGATACCCCGTGGCTGCGCTTCATACAAAGGCGTAGCGTCTCTGTCGGGGGGGCAACGTGCCTAACGTTACGGTCCAGCCAGTTCATTTTGAAGATTTTAGCGGCGTTCAATTTGAGCGCCTCGTCTTCGCGTACCATCTGGCAATCGGATGGAAGAAGCTCGCTTGGTTTGGGCAAACAGGCAGCGACTTGGGCAGAGACATTGTCGGCGTTGGTAGTGGTGACGATGGAATAGACCGGGCGACAATCATCCAGTGCGTAAACCGCACGGCTCTTACGCTGCCGAAAGCCAAACGCGATATGAAGAAGGCCATCGGTAGCCCAACCGGCAAACCAGAAGCATTTAGATTCCTTTGCCGTGGTGCCGTATCGGCGAAGAGGAGAGATGAGATTGCCGAAGCGGGGAAAGCACTCGGCATCCACTATCTCACAATCTGGTCCGGCGTCGAATTTGAGGAACGTCTGAGATTGCACGCGGAGCACCTGCTTCGGCGTTTTGTGAAGGGCGAGATTTTTCCTGACAACGAAAAAGCCCTTAAGAAATTCGTCGATGAGTTCCCTGGGCTTTCGGACGACGACGTACTCGACCTAATGGCCCCTGTATTCGACCGGCCTGCCTTTCGGACTCCCTTTCAACAAGAGAGTTCACTGCCCGCTTTCCGTCAGGCTATCGAAGATACGATAGCGGCTCTCAATACCGGCATCTGGAGAACGCGAGATGGCACGGAAATTCGCCGCCTGCCCTCAGTCCATCATCTTAAGAACGCGCAACTCAAAGAAGCAGTAGGGCGAGTCATCCGGTTAGTAGATGAACTACGTCGCATATTCGTCGGCCGATTGAGAGACGGAAGCATCAAGCCTTGTGGATGCGGAAAATCAGACTGCCCGGTATTCATGATGCAAGATGGTGCCGTGCAACAGCTTGACCGAGCGCGCGATGCCATCTTAGAGACCTTCCGGTCGATTTATCCGAATTTCAGGGTGACTCTTCGATAGAGCGAAGTGGCTAAAGTGAGCGGTCAGAAGCGGAAGCGAAATCATTGGGTGGCGCAGTCTTATCTGCGCAACTTCGCGGCTGACCCCGACCGGCGAGCGAAAATCTGGACGATGAGCAAGACGGCGGGCGAGCCCGAGCTCAAGCCCATAGAGAAGGTAGCCGTAAAATTTTATCTATATGCGCCGAATGGGCCGAAGGGGCGCGACTATTCGTTCGAGGAAAAGCTGTCATCCCTTGAACAACTATTCGGCCTTCGCGGCTGGGCCGAAATCTCGACAGGTGCTGTTGACCTTTGTGATCCGACGATGCGCAAGAGCCTGTCGTTGTTAGCAGCCGTTATGTTCCTTCGTAACCCTCTGCGGCTCGCGATGACTCATGACTTGCACCGCCAGATCGTCGATCGAGTTAAGAATCTTCCTCAACTACCGACGACGTTCGAATATCGCGGCCGGGTTCACGAATTGGATACGTCGAACTGGCCTGAGTATCGAGATGCCAATGAAGACGACGTAAAGCGGATGTGGATCGATCAAATACAATCCGCTCGGTGGCTCGCTGAAATTTTGATGCCTATGCGCTGGTCGATGTTCGTCTCAGAGGCGCCGACTTTCATTGCGACCGACAATCCCGTGGCCGTTATGCATCCGGAACTAGGTTTTCGAGGTTTTAGGAACCCGCAGACTCTGGTCGTATTCCCTCTCAGCCCGACGCGAGTCTTGGTCATGGACAACCGCAAATCGGAGCCAGACGGGCAATACTACATCGAGGCGAACCCTGGCGTTCTGAATGTGCTGCTGTGGCGAGAATCGATTGATCTCATGTACACACATCGACATCCTGATTTGGTGTGTGCCGAAATGGCGCTGGCCGCTGACAAACTTGAAGGGGTGCCTGACTGGAGTCAGAGAATCAAACCATGACGAATGCCGAACAAAACATATTGCGAGATTTTTTCGAAAAGATCGGTGCCATGGGGCTGCTTGATAGCTCCATTAGCGATACCAAGCCTGTCAGAGATACGCGGAACAAGTTGAAGGCAGCTCTTCGCAATGTGGAGCACAGATGCACTTGCGCTAAGCGTACTTGGGGCGGCCCCTGCGAAGTCTGCCAAGCCAGCAGTCATGATCTGTTCGTTTTGAGAAACTTCTTTCGGGTGATCCGCGATTCAAAAAAGAATGGTTGGACGGCTCCACAAATCCAGGAGTTCATCGAAAATATGAAGAAGCAACTTTGAGTTTTTCGCGGCTGACTCAGCCGAAGATCAAGATGAGAGGCTATTTGTCTTTCGGATAGATACCTCTTGGCAAGGCGGGCAACTGATCCTCAGGTACACCCCTGTCCAAAAGGTCGGCCCGTGTTTGGGCATGCACCCCAAGCCAGGATTTGTCCGGAAGACGGTCCGGATCGAAAATCACATATTCTGAGTAAGGCTTTAAAGTTCCAGACTCCAATAATTTTTCGAACCGGCGCTTCACCTCTTTGAGGTGTTTTTCGGCCTTGGGTCTGACGAGCGTGAACCATGCGATGCCGTCGCGCTCCAGCCCGGACAAAATGGCTTCGATCTGCGCTTCATCGATTGGGTAGTCACTTTCGTCAGAATCAGACAAGCGGTCCTCCTTTCATCGATTGAACCCGTTGTGCCAGAGCTGGAAATATCGCCACCACGGCAAGCGGCCTTCACAGGCGGCGACGAAATCATACCACTGCGCTTCGCTAATCCCTTCCTTGTACGGAAAGAGGGGGCGCTTCGGTTGAGGCTCTTGCTCGTTGGCCTTTGAATACAAGCCTCGACTCGGCTTACACATCGCGCGTGCGAGTTGACGATGGAGATATCGGATCGCGGGTTGCGTCGCGGATCGCGCGGCGGCATTGAAAGCCCAGCCCAATGTATTGAGGGTACGGACAGGAAATTTTAGGCGCGAGTTCCCGTCGTCCTCGCCCCTTCCTACTGGCTTGCCACCGCGAGGCTGACGGCGAGCCGTTACGGTTCCCGATCCCTGCCCCAGTCGGACTCTCGCTCTCGGCTCTTCTGAATTCCGGCGACAAGCTCTCGCATATAGTCGTCGCCGCGAAGCCGGATGTTTTCAAGATGGCTGTCGGTAAGGCGCATGATGTCCGAAGGACGGAGATTGTCGCCGCGCTCTATGCTCTCGCGGATATTCTCGAGCGCGGCGGCAGCGCGGCGTTCGGTCAAAATCTGGTCCACCTGGCTCTTGCCCTCGGGTGTCGTCGGTTGCCCCCTTTGACTACGGGTGAACAAGCTTCCGATGAAATCCACTAATCCCATCGCAGCGCCGGTTAAGGCGTCAGCGACATAAAGCGCTTCTCGCTTACCCCCATGCGGCTCGGGCGGATCAGGCGGCGTGTGTTCTGTATTTTCATTGATAGGGCGGCGTGCGTACGCATTCCGCACTCCTTCAGGCGCCCAATTGATATATCCAAGGGAGTGGGGATCATTCCATTTCTGTTCGGAAGATGCACCCTCGTAAGATGATCGGACAGCGTCTCGCTCCGCGGCTTGTTGCGGTGTTATTGGCTTCTCGCGAAGGCTAAGGGTTTCTTCGGCAGCGGCGCGTCTTTCTTCCTGAGTTTTGGATGCTTCAGCGACAGTTGGTAGGGCTTCCCGGTCAACGTCTGCCATACGTTCACGCACGTCTTTCGCCCTGACGCCTTCAATGCGTCGGGCGAGACTGTGAACGTCGCCGAATCCGTCAACGATGCAGAAATCTCGGCGGTCGCCTTTGGCGAGTATGTAATGTTTGCTCTCCAGAGCTTCCTTAAATTCCTGGCCGGTATTGCTGGCCTCCCACAACTCGGTGACAAGGCGCTTCAGCCAGTTTGGGTCGATTAGGGTCTCGGCAGCCTTGCGCTGTTCCCATTGCTCGGGCGGCCGATCAGGGCGACCGTTTTCGCGCCGCTCTCCGTGAAGCGATTGGGTGTGCTCAAGGCCGAAACGCTCTTCCAACTCACGCGCAGTCCTTTGGTGGGTGTAGTAGTTGCCGCCAATGTCAGTTACGCGAAGGGTTTCGACATCGACACGGTTCCAAACGATATGCCGGTGAATGCGGCTTTCCTTTTCGTGCTCAATCACGATGCGCTGATGGCCTTCAAGGCCAAGGTTCTTTTCGAGGGTATCGACCGCCTCGCGCCATTGCTCGGGCGTTAGGTGCTCATCGGCACGGGGATTGATGTTGGCCTGATACATGAACTTGCCATGGCACCGGCTTTGGTCGGCGATGGCCTTCATCTCCTTGAGGGCGGAGGGGAGATCCTCGGCCATGAGGCCGGTAATCTCTACGACCTCGGCGCGGCTGTTGGTGTCGTCGCGTAAAAGATGCTTCGACCAGAACTTCACGCTGCCGGCGGCGTTGCCCTTGATAATCATGGCCGCCACCCACCGTCTTCGTCGTCTAGGCTCCAAACGGGTGTATCGGGACGCTTGGGCTTCGGCTGTCCATTGTCGGCTTCTTCGGGCTGGAGCGCGGCGTAGTTAGGCCGGTTCGGCTTGAGCGGAAGAGAACCGCTAGCGCGGCCATCATTGTCGCCGCCGTCCGATAGTGGTCGCTGCCCCAATGCCTCCTGAATAACGCGGACGAGCGCACGTACTTCAGCTACCGCTGCGCGGATTTCCGCGAGCTGAATTTCCCCGACATTGGCGGCGCGGGCGATTTGGTTGAGATTGCTGCCGACCTTGCCGAGCTGCCCTTGCGTCTTTGCCAGCAGTTCGCGATCGATCGGGGCTCGTCGCGTACTGCGGGTCACAGGCGCGGTCAGGCTCTTTTCGCGCTGATAGCTGGCGCGCGTCAGGCCAGCCTCGCTGGCACGCTCCTCCAGCTCCGCGAATTCCTGCGCGTCATAGCGGCTCGTGACGGGAATAGACTTCTTCCGCGTCTCGGAGCCACGGCGAGACCTCTTCGGTCCGTCTTCGTCAGTCATGTTTGCCAAGCCCCTTTTCCGGTCCATGGGCTTGATGGCAAGCCGATGGCCGGGTGGTGTTTGCCGTCTCCGCAGAAAAGGTCTTGGGTGTCGCTCTGCGCGAACGGGGGATCAAACGGGGGCGTAGCCCCCTTTGCAAGACAGGATGATTTCCGCGCGACGGAGTGGGCCGAAGGCTCAACCGAAGCTGCGCGGATTTCATCCGCTGGCTTGCAGACCCCTTTATTTGCTTAATTCCGCTCATCTTATCACCACACGGCTAAGTAGTGGTTAAAGCGACTGCGGTAGGCCAAAAAATGATCTGCCAGCTATTGCGATAGTTTGCGGTGCAACTCTGGCTGGCCGAAAATTCGTCGCACTTGTGATTATGGTTAACGCTGGTAGTAAGGATTCGCCCGCGCGCGAGCGATGCACTCGTGGATTTGGTAGTAGGCGGGCGCGTACGCCGGTACGACGTTCTGGAGGCCGTTGAGCGCTATCATCAGATAGCCGGGCTCAAGGCCGTACATCTGATGAGCGCTCATGAGCGGCACCTTCACGGGCGCGCTGCTCGTGTTCTTGCTGCTCGTGTCGGCCACGCTCCATCCCGTGTTACTGGAGCCATTGCCGCCACTCGATCGGCCGCCACTGTCGGTTATCGATCTTGAGAGGTTCTCATTCATAGTGTCGGCCAGCCGCGTCGCGAAACCCGCGCGGGTTTCCATCCATTGGGCGGTCGTGATGTCGTTCGGCGCGAACGACACGACTGCACCGGCCATGCCGATGAAGGTCTCCCACATATCGGGATAGAGTCTTTTGAGCTGATTCAAATCCTGCAACACCGGCACGATCTGAACCCCATAACCGCGCGTCAGCGCCCAGACGTTCGTTATAAGGTCCAGGCGACCGAGCGCGTGGAATTCATCGATAAGGAAGATGACCTTTGGCTCGCCTGGGCGGCGCGCGCGCAGACAGCTATGGATCGCCGAAGTCAGAATGAGCCGAAGCCACTTGGCATGGCGCTCCATCATCTCGGGCGGCAGGATCAGATAGACGGTCGTCGGCTCGCGCTTGAGGTCGTGAAAATCGAAAGTACCTTTGGCGAGATCGGCAGCAATCTCGGGATCGTCGAAAGACTCTGTGTGCCGCCTCGCCGTCGAAGCTATCGACTGAATCTCCCTGTTCCAGTCCGAGAATTGCGACGCCTTGTTGGCGAGGCCGGGAATGCCGCTCTTCATCATTTCGAGGGCGCGCTTAGGAATGCCGACGCCCTCGAAATTGTTCGCCTCCGATGGGGCGAAGCTCGCTTCGCATATCAGTTCGCGCATCCGCTCGATGGTCGGCGTCATGCCGAGGCGTTGCGCTTCCAGGACGGTGTACATCGCGAAAGCAGACACCATGGAGCGCGCCGACTCATCCCAGTGCGGCTCCCGCTCCCTGCCCGTGATCGGCACGATAGCCTCTGCCAAGAGTGATGTTTTGACATTGAACGAAGGCGATGCCGGATCAAAGTCGATGAACGGGTTGTAGCCCTCGCTTTTCATATCCTCATAGCCGGGGATATCGACCAGCACATTGAACGGATTGAGGACGACAACGCGGCTGAATTGTCGGCGGAATGGCGCGCTCACCGCCGTCAGTTCCCCCTTGGGATCAACGACCACAAGGGAGGCCCCGTTGTTTTGCAGAAGGTTCGGCATAAGAAAGCGCGTGCCTTTGCCGCTTCCGTTGGGTCCGATGACCAGCGTCGGAAGCGCTTCGCCTATGCGGATTCTGTGGCCGATGCTGCCGTCTCTGTGAACGAGGCGGCCAAGAGTGATCGCGTCGTCCGCGTCCGAGCCGAGATTGCGCAGACCTGCGGGCGCTCTTCCGTAGAGCGTCATCGTGCCCGACATCGCCTCACTCCTCGAACATCTGCTGGAATCCGCCGTTGCGGACACGCAGCCGTTCATCGACTTCCCAGTCATCGGCTGGGCGCGCGTCACCATAGACCTGCCCGGTCTTGCGCTGATAGGCGCGTAGCTGATTTGGAGGGATGATTTCTTGATTTGCCGATGAGGGCACTTCATCGAGCCATCCTGCCGCCCACATGCGCTCGAATATCCAGCCGAGAGTGCCGAGCGAGAATAGAATGCCGGAAACAACTTGATAGTGCTCAATCACGAAGGCGGTGGCGTTACCCAGCGCTAGGGCGACGAACAAAGATATTATGACCGGCGAGTTCAGGCCGAAGGCCAAGAGGAAGAGCGTCAGAAGAACAGCGAGCTTGGCGAGCGTCCATTTGCGACGCTTGATCCACTTCCATATAGGCGACGGCAGCTTGTGACGGACGCGGATACGAAGCCGCCGCCATGGCAGCGACGCCCGCTCAAGGAGATTGAACGGGCGTTCCTCGTCGTTGTGATCGGTCCATTCGAGGTCGATCACCCGAGCGTAGGCGCGCATCTCAAGCCGCAGTTTGTATGAAAATTTGTGGTCGAGCGCCAGTTGCGCCCGATGAGCGGGCTTGCGCGCTTTGACGCTCTGGAAAATCCTGAGCAACTCTTGCGGCGTAGGATCGAGAGGGGTTTCGATATTGAAGCCTTCGCTCATCGCAGCACCTCCGCATGCGTTGCGACCGCGTAGCTCGCCCACGCGATGAGCAAGCGTCGCGCTTCCTCTAGGTTGGTGATTGGCTTGGAGAAGCTGATTGGCATGCCGCAGGCAGGCCAGTCCCATTCGATATCCGGACCCGCAGTCTCTCGGAGATAGTTGGGCGCGACGGCTAGGTAGCCGGGTGCGATTTCATAGACGAGTGCCCGAGCGCAGGCGGGCCGCTCGCCATCCGTGTAAACCTCAATCGTTTGTATGAATGGTTGGTGGTCTGTCGACTCAGACTCGCGGGGGCCGGTCGCCAGAACAAGATCGGGCTTGGAGACACGACACATGGCGGCTCTCCGAGGCGAGAAACGTCCGCCTCGAAAGCGAGGCGGCATCGTTCGGGCTCGGATCGCAGCAGATCAACAAATTCCTGTCAAGGATTATGTATTCCCATCTAGGTATCTTACTAATAAGGTTCACGTTTTTTGCGCGCGGCCCGAAGCTCTGGTTTCGGTCGTTCCAACACCAGCCGCAATCCTTCGGCGTCGCCAAAGTCAGCATTGCGTGCCCGCCTCTGCGACAAATAGACCTCAACGGCCTTCATCAAATCGGGATCAATCGCACGAATAATTTCCGTACTGACTGAATTGTCCGGCCCGATTTCAGCTGCATGAACCTTCTTTAAAAACAGCGGCGCGCTCAGGGTGGCGAGTTCTCCACCTCGCTCTAAACGACCGCGCCACTTCGGGCGTGTCGCGCGAGCCATCATTACGCGAAGATCAACCATTAATTCGTCCCGCTCTGATTGAGGAACTTCTTCGGCGTCGAAAAGTGCACTAATTAATGAACGGCTTTTGGCGGACTTGAATCCTTGTTCTCTTTTTTCTTCCGGAATAAAAACCACCCCCTTCTCGTAACTCTCAGGCAACAATTTACCTACAGATTGAACAAGCAAAAGTCTACGCCTTGATAGTATTAATTCTCTTTCAGCCTCATCCAGTTCAGTCGGGTTTTGGTTAATTTCCCCTCTTTGTAGAATATCCATAACTTGATCGGACCAACTCCATTCTCCCTGAGAAGCGCCGCCCTGCAACTGAACGTCCTTAATTCCGAAGAAAATGGCTTCTAGCTCTTTATCCATACGTTGGGATTGAAGAGCTTCTTCGAATGTCTTTCGTGCTCTATCGAGGACTTCAATTGCTTTCTTGACGCGATCTATGGCGGCTTGTTCCGTTATCGCCCTCTGGGCCACGGCGCGTGACGACTTCGAATCCTGCCGTAGAGTACGGAGACTGGGCTTCGTTTCGGGAACCTCGTTCATGGAAACGATACGATTGCCAAGCTTCCTTATGATCTCATCAGCCTTTTTGCGAGAGATAGGCTTGGCATCGCCTTCTTGAGCATTTTCTCGTGGGTACCGGCGAAGAGGATTCGCATTGGGGGCTGTACCCGCCGGTCTGTTCTTTGACTTGGCGAGCGGAAGCTCTTCATGTGGCCTACGTGGCGATTGAATGCCCCTGGTTCTCCGCATAGGGACATTCTAACAACAGATGCACATGCCGCGAAGGACGTTCCGTATGTCCTAGTACCTCCAAAAACCCCTAGAACGCCAATTCCCCCCAAATCGACTCCGGACAAAGGTGCGTCTGAAGGTTCTGCCTATCGAAATAGAATTCGTCGAGCGCCTCATTCCCGGCGTTCGCGAATTCAAAGTCCCTGCTCATAAGCTCGTCATATGAGGGGGTGCCAGCGCCGGAATTGGCGGGGGCTATCATTTCGATCCTCAGGCCGCCGCGCTCGCCGGTCGCCACATTGATCGCGTATTGGGACTCGGTATTGAGGACTGCGCGGACATGGACCGTCCGCGCCACCACAGTCGCCTTGATGAGGGCGGTGTGGTCGTCGGCGACATCGACTTGGTAGATGTCGCCCTTGGCCGTTTGAAAGACAAGCCGCTGGATTTGGCCGGGGGCGACACAGGACTGGACGATTGGATTGCCGCTAGTCGAAGTGAAGCGCGGTTCCAACGCCGGGCCTAGACCCGTGCCGCACCCTTGAAGGGCGAGGCACGCAACAACGAGAGCGCCAAGTGCCAAACGCCGCGCGGAGGCATTCATAGCAATCCTCCTCACAGCTTCGGCTTGGTTTTGGAGTCGGTGTTCATCTTGTCCGACGCTGCCTTGTCGGCATGCGCCGCGTAATCCGCATAGAAGCGGATCAACTCGGATTCCATACGGCCGATATTGATGAGTTTTATGGTGAAGTCGTTCACATAGCCATTAACACTGATGATTTGGGCAAAGAGCACGGTGCCGCAGTGGCTCGGCTTCGACGCCCATTGCGGCTTGGTCGGGCCGCCTTTCATCGATCCCATGAAAGTGAGGAAGAGATTTTGCGGGGCCGCATATTGCCGGCGCAGCAACCCATCTTCATAGGCGACCGCCGAACGGTGGCACTCTCCCCTTGGCCCCGTGTCCGCGCCCCAAAAGAAATTGTTCACGCCTTGCAGTGACGAATCCTCCTGCCCGTATTTTTCCCTGAGCGAACTGACGATCGAATTGAGCGTCATGTTCATGCTCGGGTCGTAGTGCACGGTGCGCATGATCGAGAAAATGTCGTGCTGGTCGCCGTTTGGATTGTAGGCGATGGCGACATAGTCATAAGGGGGCTTTGGCGTCTCTGCGCTCGGCGCGTCGGTGATCTCGAACGCCACGCCGAGCTTGTTCTTCTGGTCATAGCCGCTCTGGCCGAAATCGATATCGATATCGAATGGTAGCGATCTCCGCATGTGGGTCGCTATGTACTGGCGAATCTGATCCTGTGTCATCGATAGCTTGAAGCCGACAATATCGGCGTCGTCGATCTTGTCGGCGGCGACCGCCGCGCTTGGCGCTAGCGCCTCAATTGCCGCGATGCCAAGAAAGACCGCTCCTGAAATCATGCCTATGCGCGCGTTCATGGTTTCTCTCCGCGTTTCATCGTTGGGTGTCTGCTGGACGGGATATGGGCCGCGCCTGCCCCGCTAAAGGAAGGGCGGCGGCTCCCGATCAGAGGTTGGGCTTGCGCTGGACGTCCTTCGACATCTGCCCGTTCTTCGCCTTTTTGGCATTCGCCCAAAAATCGGCAGCATAGGCATTGATCGCCATCTGGCCTTTCGAGATATCGATCAGCGTTTCATCCAACTGGACGAGATACTCGCCCGCGTTGTTGGGCCGGAGAGTGATGATGAGGACGACGCCGCACTCGGTCAGGTGGAAGAGCTTCGTGTCGTGATCGGCGGTGTTGACGAAGTTCTGAACAATTCCGCTCGCGTTGCCGCGATCATCGAAGTTCGCATAGTTGTCCATGGTGTCGATGCCGCCGAAATACGCGTTGGTGGTGTTCAGGCAGAAATCCCAAAGGTGGCCCTTTTTGCTCAACCCCGCATGCGAAGTCCAAATGAACTGGACCGGGAATCCTGGGAGCTGCTTAGGGGTCGATGTCTCGGGCATGCCGTATTTTTCCTTGAGCGATGCGATGGTCGTTTGCATCGTCGGACGCTCTTTCTCGGTATAGACCTGCTGCCTCAAGATCGCGGTCACGCCCGCTTCCTTCGGGAAGAACGCGACCTTGATCTTGTTAAAGCCGAAGTCACCGATCTTGCTCACGATGGGCGAGTTATCGCCCATTTCCTTATGTGCGGCAGAGGACGCGTTGACGGCATCCGCCGCCTTCTGGTTGGCGTCGTGCGCCTCGCTGCTGACGGTTTGCGCGATGAGCGCGAAGGTCTCGACCGGCGCCTTGTAGGTGTCGGTCGCGATGCCGCCCTTCATCTCGAACACCTTGGCGACGCCAAGCTTGTCCGTGAAGTACTGCCTGATCTCGTCCGGCGACATCGACAGGCGAAGACCGAGGATGTCGGAATCAGAACCAACCTTGCCCTCGGCGAAGGCGGCGCGTGGTGCTAGCGCCTCAATTGTCGTGACGCCAAGAAAGACCGCGCCTAAAATCATGCACATGCGGGTGCTCATGGTTTCTCTCCACTCTTCATCTGTGCGGTTTAGGGGGAAGGACGCGGGCCAGGCCCGTCATCAGCTCGGTAGCCTCCGAGCGTTCGTCAGAAACCTGACGAGAGTTGCCATAGCGCCGTAAGCGACATGGCTTTGAAAGCCGGGGGGACGTGTACCCGGAAGCATCCCGAGGGCCTCTAACAGAACCTGCGTGTCTGCGAAGGTCATCGTGACAATCGGCCCAAGACGCCGGGCATGCGCTTGATCCGCATAGTCTGGCCCCCATGCCAGGGCGTCGGACAGCCGGTTTCAGCCGTTAATCACCTCGCCCTTGCTGATTGGGTAATCTAAGCCGTGGTTGTTTAAGCCGCAAGGCTTTCGACTGGGTACATGGATGTTCGTACCCAGTTCGGGTTGGCGGTGCAGCGCCTCAGGCGAAAGAGCGGTTTCTCGCAGGAAGATTTGTCGGGCCTGACGGAAATAGACCGCGCTTATGTCGGCCGGCTTGAGCGTGGAGAAGCGAACCCGACGCTTTTAATGCTGGTGCGCATTGCCAGTGCGTTCGAGGTCTCTCTTTCCGAATTGCTGCGCGATGTGAAATTCATAGCATCCTTGCCAAATCCTCCCGCGCCGGGACCGGCAAAGCGACGCCTGCGGCGGCACTGACCCCGGCTGGCGACAGGGCAAGCAAGCCTTTGCCAAGATCGATGTAGGTGCTTCGCGCAGCGCTGAAGAGCGCGCGCAACCGCGCCGCCGTTAGGCGGCGCGGCGCGGAAAGCCTCTAAGCCGCAGCCTCGGCGACAGGTGCCGCTTGCATCGCATGCAAGAAATCGGCGGCGCGCTGCGCATGCGAGGCGGCAGTAAAGATCGCGCGCTTGTCGTTCTTCAGAACTTTCAGCCAAGACGCGATATAGGCGACGTGGTCCTCGCGCGGCTCCGGCGTAAGGTCGAGGTCCGCCGACAGGAAGGCCGAACCGAGTTCGGCAACGAGTTCTTCCATCGCGTAACCCTCGTCGCCCCAGCGCTTGCGCCCGAAGTCGCGATCTAGGCGCGAGGCGTGGCGCGTCCAGTGCGTTGTCTCATGCGCCAAGGTGGCGTAGTAGCTCTCGGCATCGCGGAAGGTCTCGAAGGGCGGCATCTGCACAAAGTCGTTGGTGACATTGTAGTAAGCCCGGTCGCCGCCATGCCGCGTTACCGCTCCCGTCGATGCAAAGAATGTCTCCGCGCGTTCAATCCTCTGCACCGGGTCGAGACGCGGTGTTGCAGGCGTATGGAAATGCGCGGGCAAGTCTTCGATCTGCTCGACGTTAAAGACGGTGTAGCCCTTCATGAACGGGATATCGCGTTCGGTCTCATCGCCGGTCTCGACGTTCAATTCGGTGCGCGTCACGGTCGAGGCGTAAACAACCAAGCTGCCTTGCTCGCCCTTCCTGACATGGGCACCGAGTTCGACCGCTTGCTTGTAGGTCATCCAGATTGGAGCCGCGTAGCCCTTCGCCACGGCGACAGACCACAGCATCACAACATTGATGCCTTGGTATGGAATGCCATTCGCGCGCAAGGGCCGCGTGATGCGCCCTGCTGCGTGTTCCGCATTCCACGGCTTGAGCCAAGGGCGGACTCCTTTCTCAAGTTCGCTGACGATATGGCCCGTTATCCGCTGATAAACATCTTCCTTCATTGCCTTGTTCCTTGGGTCTAGGGGTTGCGCATGCAACCGACTAGCCGCGCGGCAATGAGCGGGGGCTGGGCAGTCAAGACCGGAAAGCGCCGAGCTGGTGCGGGCCGGAGCGCGACTGTGAGGCGCGACTACACGGTCGGCGGTTTCCGCTCGAACGAAGGTGAGGGCTTGGCCTTGACGGCCAGGGGGCCGCAGGCCCCTACACAAGAAATCTGAAGTCAGCCGAAGGCTGTCTCTCTCCGTGAGGGATCGTTACCGCAGGAACGGTTGCTTTAAAAAGCAATCGCGGCAGCAGGCTCCTTGGCGACGTGAAATTCTACGGCGCTCGACTTGTTGCGAGTTTAATCTCGTAGTCTGAATGTCGACCGCCGCCATAATAAATCTTAATCAATGCTTTGTGATAAGGTATCAGTACCGGATTATCATTGGTAATAGGAAAATGGAGTTGGGTGTATACGGAAAAACCTCCTCCCGGTATTTCTGGAATGTGGAGGTCGGACGCGCCAGCGACAAACTCCGAAGTGTAACCCTTATTCTGTTCGTCGGTCGGCTTCGTAAGGCTCTTCAACGAATCGTCCGTATACAATTTGTACCACATGACCCCAGATGCCGCGTCTCCTTCATTTTTCGTAATGAATGAGAAAGAGAAAGTTTTCGGAAACGTCTTTAGATCAGCGGCGGACAAATTATTTGGGGGAACACCAGGCGGTGTTGGAAAAACATTTATTACTAAAGTCTTTTCGCTGAGGTTCGACCCGTCGAGGGATGTCAAAGCGACTTTCGGCACTCCACTGAAGCCGCGAACTTCCTTCTCCATATCTTCTTTGAATTGCGTAAATTCTGATCGATCGCCTATGTGGACAAGTCCTATAAGCGCGGCGCTTCCGGCAAAAATGACGGTAATGCCGCCCCACAAGCCGAGCACCCATTGTCTAACGTGGCGTAGGTCTCTACGAAGCTCCTTTCGATCCCTTGGCCTCAGGGCCTCGTGCGCTTCGAGCTCTTTTTCAACGTGGCCGAGTCTATTTTCGATTTCCGAAAGTCTAACGTCAGCATCGTCGCCCATTGGTGGACCGCCCCCTTGCCAACAGCAAATTAATATTCTTGCGCTCAAAATGGCAATGAGAGCGATGCGTCTTAACCACTACGCGTATGACATCATATCAGCGACCAAGCTGATTGAATTTCTGTCGGCATCGCTCAACTTGTTGCCACGGCAACTCACCGAGGATTTCGGCAAACACATCTTCTTCGCAAAGAATCTGCCCGATAGGTTCTTTGGTGCCCTGCGTAATTTCGCGTGCCCCTACGGCTAGCGCATCATAATACATTGCACAAATGCCTGCTCCCACCATCGGAGCAACACTGATGCCAGCTACACATCCAACGACCTTACCTGCTACGGCAAACACCCTTAGTATTCTCACCGTGAATTATGGATAACGCACCGCGAATCTGTGATCATTGCCATCCCCCATTCTTGTTTCACATTCGGCGTTCTGCCGACAATTTTGATAATACAGATTGGGCATGAATAATAGTTTCATCAAAATATATTGAATCTATTGCCTAATAGTTGGCTGGGTCGGTCACCCTGACTGCCAGCAGGGGCCACGAGCCCGTCTCTCAATACGAACCGCGGCCCCGCGTGAGGCCGTCCGATCCCTCTCTTGCGCAAGGGATCGTTACCGCAAGGCCGAGACGCGAATGCGGCTCGGTGAGCGCTAGCGAGTAGAGCCCGGTCCGGCTTGCCGGACGCGCCCTCACCCCCACTCAAAATCCCAAGGCTTCAATTCTCGTCGCCACAGATCCCCCATCGCCAACATCACAACCTCCATCCCTGTCCACACCACCTGTCCTTCTCGCTCCGACAGAACGCCGTTTCTCGGCTCGTGACCGCAAGCGCACTCCATGTTCCATGGGACGCGCTCTTCCTCTTCGTTGCAGCCGCAAGCGGTGCGGTCGCCTCCCTCCGTCGCAAGCCCCGTCGCAAGAAGGCCGCGATGGACGTGGCCATAAACGATGGAGGAAAGAATGATCTTGTTTTCGATGTGCGAGCTGAGATGCCTGACGCGGAATGAGCTTCACGCCTTGCTCAAGAGAGTGACGCGCGTGATCGACAGCGAGCCGGACGGTTCGCTTCAGCACGATATCGCGCTCACCAACTACCGCAACATCCGCTGGCTGTTGGCGGTCTATAGCGCGGTGCCGAATCCCGCGCCGCGCTGACGGGCGGAGCGGGGCGCTCTCACGAGCGCCCCGCGAGGCCGCCCTTCAGAACATCGAGAGCTGTCGCGCGTCGGCTTTCGAGCCTTGGCGCAGGAAGCCGAGCGCGTAGTCCCGCGCATAGGCGCGCGGGCCGTGCGACTCTCGCACCACGTCCATCGCCGCGAAATGGCTGCGATAGCCGGTCTCGCTGACGACGATACGCCGCGCCGGCCGGTGCGGGCTCTTGAACTCGAAATGCCCGAGTGCGAATTCGCCCTTCGTATAGCCGGGCGTATAGACGACGCGCATTTCCTGAGCCTCGATCGTGAGCTTGAAAGCAAGCTTGCGCGGCCTGCGCTTTTGCGAGGCTCGCCCCGCCTTGCGGCGGGGCTTGCTCTTCGCTTTGCCGGAGCGGGCGCTCACTGCGCTTCTCCCTGCTTGGCGGCTTTCGGCTTGCGAAGGACGATCTTCGCTTCGCCGAACGGGCTTGCCTTGAAGGTGATGTTGAAGCCCTTGCCGTCCTTGTGCGGCCAGGCGGCGCCGATCTCGATCCAGACCGGCTTCGGGTCCGTCTCTTTCTTCGACACGCTGAAAACGCGGTAGGCGGGGCGGTCTTTGGTGGTGTTGCTCATGTTAGTATCCTTTCGGCTTTGAGACCGCGCCAATCGCGGCCTCGATGCCGGTTCGCCCGCGCCTGCGATCAAGCGGCGCTGTCAAAAGGCCGCAGGCCCATGGCCGTAATGGGTGCCACCCAACTCTTTTGGGGGGCGGGCCCCTGTTCGGTTTTGATGGCGACGCGCGCAGGCGCAGAACCAAGGCATCCTTTGAGGACGCCTTTGGCCGCGTTCATCGAAAGGAAGTGAGCAACACCGCTCGTCCGTTCCCTCGCCGAAGCGTCGGATGGACGATGCTATGGAGGCTTCAGAAGATCGAAGGCCGCCCATTTGGTTTCGGGAAAAATAGCAACGGTAAGCGGGTGAATGCCTAGAGAAACTCCACCGTTATGCCCTCGGTTCCCCAAGAATGGGAGGTACAACTTAACGAGCCTTCCTGCCCACTCGGCGAGAGTGCTCTTTTCGTAGTTGGCGCTCGGCTCTCCAAAATTCCTTCGGTATTTCATCCCTAAGTCGAGCGATGACACCGGCGATGACGAGATCGTCGAAAACAAGACTATCGCCAATGGTAAGGGAGGTAATTTCGACAAGGCTCATTGCCGCATGCTGCGCAGGATCAGTGAGGCCTGCATTGCTGGCCCCCGCCAAATAGACTTCAGACTCGCCAATTCCGCCGATCTTGAAGTAGATACCTTTAGGGCTGGCGTGAACGTTGTAACTCGCCATTTTATAGGGTGACCGCATGACTTCTTCGCCCGCCTCTTTTTCTAGATCGGCGAAGGTTGGCCGTACCTTTTCTAAGTGATGCGCGGCCCAGCCATATTGCTCGCCGAATTCCTTTCCGAAGCGCTTGACGACCTTGTCGTAGTCCTTCCTAACTTTCTCGCTCGTTCTTTTTGAAGGAGCCTTGTAACCCAAGCCTTTGTAGGCGCGCTCATACGCCTTGAGCGCGGCAAAGGATTCAACAATCTGGTAGTGGACGTATCGTTCGGCAATTTCTTCCCCGAACTTCGCGATGACGGCCGCGACGATCGTTATCTCGTGCAAGGTGCGCCACCTAGCTAGCGCGCCGTCAGCGAACCCATTCTCTAGCAGGACGATGATCTCATTCGTCACCTGGCATGCGCGAACGTGAAGTCGAAGCATCACATCTTTGAGACGTTTGTTGTTCGTGTCTTTTGTTTTGTGTTGACGATCGGCGGCCTCTTGCGCCCACTCCCTGATGAGAGTGAGCAGCATACGCAATTTGCCGAGAGCCTTTCCCCATCTCACCTCTAGACGCTGCTTGAATCCCTCGCTTTCGGCTTGCTGAGCTTGAAATTCTTCGGACCATCGTTCCGATAGAGCTTCGTAATATGTTGCGGAAACTCTGTCAGCCAAGTTGTTCAATATTGCGCCCACGTGTTCATCGTCGAGGCGCTCAATCTCCGACTCGATATATTTGATATCATCGGCGGTGATCTCGATGGTCATGCCGTCGCCGGCATCTCCCACGGTAGTGCTCTCTCCGTTGAGTACATGGACTGCGGCAGCCTCGATCTCGGAATCGGTTGCCTTGATCCCGGCCGCCTTGAACTTTTCAGCCAACCGCTTTTCCAGCAAATATTGCAGAATTTTGTCGAGCGCTTCGTTGAGCATTTGTTGGATTTCTTCCATTTGCGCCCCCCCTCAGATGTTAGAACGTTTCCTCGCTTCGCCGTCCGGAAGCGAAATAACCTTATAACGACTCGCACCGGAGGCCGATCCCTTGGCTTAGCGCGTTTTACAAACTCCTAACTGTTTGAGGCCGTAGGCGCGTAATGGGCGATTTCGGCGGATAGGCGCCGTATATTCGCGAGCGAGGCGATGAATATATCCACTGTACATAGCGTCTTCAGCATCGAAATTTTGCGGGTTTTGGTCAATTTTCTCGCCTATTTTCCTGACGTCACTTTCAATGGTATGTCTATTGTCGCTTTTGCTGAGGCCCCGTTGTCTCGGGTGGGCAATCCGAGACATCCAACTGATCCGGCTTTGCTATGGACATCGATTTCGAGAAACTGTTTGGCGGCGACGCGGAAGCTCCGACAAATCCGCGCGACATTTTTCTCACGCTCGACAAGGCTTCTGAATTTGGCTTTCTCCGCGACGTCCAATCGGACGTGCTGGATGCTTGGTACGAACAGCGAGACGCGCGAGACGCCGTAGTCAAATTGAACGTGGGCTTGGGGAAGACCCTCGTAGGGCTCCTGATCCTCCAAAGCTCACTCAATTCCGGTGTGAAGCCAGCGGTATTCGTGTGTCCTGATAATCTGCTTGTTGAACAAGTCGTAGAGGAAGCTGGACAGTTAGGAATCGAAGTTACGACCGACGCGTCCGATCCCTCATTTCGTGCCGGCGGGAGGATTCTGGTCACCAACATTCATAAAGTGTTCAACGGTCGCTCGGTGTTTGGCGTCGGCCAGGCTGGAGAGAAGATCGCAATCGGGGCAATCGTAATCGATGATACCCACGCTTGCTTACAGTCGATAACTGAACAATTCCGTATACGGCTACCCAATACGCATCCCGTATACGATTGGGCGCTGAAGACGTACGGACCTGCGCTAAAGCGCCAAAGTCCGTACACGTTTTTGTCAATTTGCGATAGCGACCGGCAGTACTATCTCGAAGTTCCCTTTTGGATAGTGCAAGAGCATTCCGACACGTTGCTCGAAAAGCTTCACGAGTTCCGCGAGACGGATGAGCTGAAATTTCCTCTTCCGTTCGTGGGCGAGGTATTGAGCCTTTGTCGCGTGGTCATTAGCGGCGCCGAACTTGAGATCGTGCCCAACTGTCCGCCGACCGATTTGGTGAATTCATTTCGCAACGCGAAACGTCGAATTTATATGACTGCGACTCTCTCCGATGACAGCGTCCTAGTGACGCACTTGGGCGCTGATCCCAAAAAGCTGAATGACGCCATAACGGCAGCTTCGTTGCAGGCGATGGGCGAGCGCATGATCATCATGCCTCAAGAATTGAATCCCGATATCACTCTTCCGGACGTCAAAGCGATGATGGCGCAAGTGGCAGTCGATCATAATGTCGTTGTCATCGTTCCTTCAAAGAAGGCCGCTGACGATTGGGCGGATGTCGCTAATCAAATTCTCGTCGGAGACAATGTTTCGGCCGGTGTTGCGAAGCTCAATAAGCAGCATGTCGGATTGACTGTTCTTATCAATCGCTATGACGGCATAGATTTACCCAAAGAGGCGTGCCGGTTGCTCGCCATTGTGGATCTTCCCGAGGCGGGGTCGCTCATTGACCGAGTCGACTCAACGGTTCTTGGAGAGTCTGGAGTCGGCCTTGGAAGGCAGGTGCAAAGAATCGAGCAAGGCATGGGGCGCGGAGTTCGATCAACTGACGACTACTGCGCGGTTATCCTATTTGGCGCGAAACTGACAGAGAGGCTCCTTTCGCAAGAAGGGAGCTCGATGTTGACACCTGCCACTCAGGCGCAGCTAAACCTATCGCGCCAATTGGCAAAGCAAATGGGTGGCGCCTCGATATCCGATATCAAGGCGGTTATCGAAAAATGCCTGGGGCGCGATAAAAATTGGGTCGCGGCTAGCAAGAAGGCACTGTTGAAAACAGCCAAGCAGCAAGGCTTGAACTTCGACGTGGGCCAGATGGCTTTAAAAAAAGCATTCGATGAGGCCCGATACAATGAGCACACCAAAGCAGCAGCTTCACTTCAAGAGGCTGTAAACACCATAACGGACGATCCGTATAAGGCTTGGCTCAAGGTTAGAGTCGCCGAGATGACAAATTTCTTCGATAAGGCTGAGGCTCAGCGAATTCTACTTTCGGCGTATCGCCTCAATCACGGTGTCATGCGGCCCGTCGATGGTATCTCATACGAGAAATTGACAGCTCAGAAGGGTGCCCAAGCAATCGCCGTGCAGACTTTTTTCCGAGATCGCTTTTTGGGGGCACCGGAGCGCATTCTTTTTGCTCAAAGTCTCAGTGACGCATTGGTGTTCGAGCCTGATACGGCCGAAAAATTTGAGCAAGCGCTGCTCGATCTTGGTGCCGCAATAGGAATTACGTCCCAACGGCCTGAGAAGCAGCTTGGCGAAGGGCCCGATAATTTGTGGAGGCTTCGAGATGGTCGCTTTTTGGTAATTGAGTGCAAGAACGGTTCCGTCTCGCAGGATGGAATCTCGAAAGTTGATCTTGGTCAGCTAGATCAGGCAATGACGTGGTTCCGGAATCGCTATGGCACGACTGAGCCAGCCGTTCCTGTGATAGTTCATCCGTTAGACCATGCGGGGCCTCAAGCGAGCATTCCGAGCGGCACCCAAATCATCGATTCTAAGAAGCTGCTATCACTGCGGAAGGCGTTCGTTGATTTCGTGAAGGCAATCGCTGCCGACGCAACGATCACGAACGAGTCCAAAATCAAGGAGGCACTGCACACACATAAGCTCGCGGAGAACGCGATCTTGGGCGCATTCTCTATATCGAAGTAGGGTCGGTGTGCGATCAAAAAAGGGAAAATTGTCTTGCCGCCTGAGTAGGTGGGGCTTGGTTTAGATGGGCGCGCGGAGGGGATTGGAGATCGATTAGAGTTGTTGTTCTACTTCCTCGCGTGAGAGCGACATACAAGTCGCGGTGTGTACCCCAATCATTTTGTTGCCAGTCAGCGTTACGGACTACTACGACATGGTCGAACTCCAACCCTTTTACGAGAAGGGTGCTCCCGATGGAGCGGAATACGCGGCTGCGGCTTAGATGCTTTCTGCGTGCAATCTCGTCCGCGTAGAGTGACTTGAGAGCCGTGCCGGATCGCTGATGTTCCTCCAGAACGCATTTCAACGCGCTAATCGAATCTCGCAACTTCGCCGACACTTCGGCTTGAACTTCTAAATATGGGAAGAGATCGAGCAACATGCTCGACGTCGCGCCTGAAGGGTGTTTTTCGCTCAAACTTCTGCGATCTTGGCGACGAGGCCGCTGGGATTCACCTTTGAGCAGTCGGCTTATGAACCGCTTGTCGTCATCGCGCACGCCACCATAGGCGCGGAATAGGAATTCTTCTGCTGCCTCCGCCTTCTCGCTGGGCGAGCCATCGCTCAGATTAGTGACTATCTCCCGTAGCGCGGCGAGCTCGTTGGATTCCAGAACACGGTAGCCGTTGTTGACCAAACTGGTTTCAAGGCCCGCAGGTAGTGGCCTAGCTTTGGGCCCCACAATGCATATGCGGCCGGTTTTCTCATGTGTCATGCGAATGAGCTGAGCGCTTACCTCGGTGAACGGAATCGTCATTCGTTCTATTGGAGAATGTCGATAATCAGGCTCTCTATTCATGCGGAAATCGGAGCGGGCGGACAGCAACCAGCGCCCTAGCGTTTCGTTGTTCACCTTCATCCATCGATATGGCGTATCGAGCACGCCAAGGTCGTTCGAGAATTCGCTACGCACATCGGACCATGAAACAAGCGCTTCACCGCGAAATCCGAAGATGCCTTGCAGTTCATCGCCAAGCACTCGACAAGGCAACAATTGCTTCAATCCGACGATCAGTTGGTGCATTGGGACTGTGCAGTCTTGATATTCGTCTACAACGATTCCTGAATATGAATTCAGCACTCCCTGTCTCACAAAATCCTTTTGCAGCAGCCTCGATAACGCGCCGTAAACATCGGACCACGCAGCAATTTCGAGTGAGCCGCGATATTCCGAATTTTCAGGGTATTTCCTGACCCATCCCCACGACCACCCTGCGATCGTATCGATGTGGTATCGATCACGAGGTACACCCAACTCTTTGAACCTCAGCCCGAGCGCATCCACTCCGGCATGAGTATGTGTGAGCACCAGTTGGCGGCCAGTACAAAAGGAACCCACTGCGCGCGCAATCGCTTCTGTTTTGCCGCAGCCAGCGGGGGCCTCGACAAAACCGGAGGAGGCGTTAGCTAATGCCCTATATACCGCCTCACTCATTCTGTTGAATCCAGGTCCATAGATCGGAAAGGCGCGATCTGATGACAGAGGTTTCAGCCAGCAGTGGAAGCGCAAAACGAAATACCTTGGCGGCGTAGTCGATTCTTTTTATCCAAGAATGCTCATTGGCTAGATCGCCTATGATCTGCCGCAAGGCGATGCTTTCGGGCCATCCGTTCGAGTCGGCGCCGAGGGCCAGGGAGGCCGTGCCTGGATTCCGCTGGATTAAATTGATAATCGTCGATAGTTCGAGTGTGTCATGGCTTTCGCCGATTGTAGACAAAAGCGCCGGCACGGAATTCCACGGCATTTCTATGAGAAGTTGGCGCTCTGTCGAGTTGCCCGTTTCCCATTGGCAAATATGGATGCCTGACACCCTGAGGGTCGCGATATCGGTAACGCTGAGCTGATCCGCAGCGTCGTTGTCGCAAAGAACTGCGGTCTTATATCCCAAAGCAGCTAATTTCGGACCCGCAGATTTGATTTTTCCCCCGCCCCCTGCGTTGAAGTAGGAAGTAGCCAAGGTCCAAACTGGAGGGTCGGATTGATCTAGCCGAAATTTATCGTATGCACGAAGGAGTCCAATCTCCGTTGGCCCTTCGCACACAACTATTTTGCTTCCCAGCAATGCTTCTGCATTGGAGCGAACGGCCCCTTGAACGTCCGGCACGGTAGCCAGGCTCTCAATCGTCACAACACCGTCGGCACTACGTTTGCAAACGTAAAGGTCGTTTTCTCCAACGATAAGTTCTCGTAGAACGACGGGCGAGTGTGTCGTCGTGAAGATCTGTTGCGGAGAATTCTTGAGCTTGAAAATCAGGCCCCGAATGCGGTGAGGCTCCAATCCAGATTCGATTTCATCGATCAGGGATATGTTTTTCCCGTCATGCAGCTTCATCTGCATGGCGGCAGCAATTAATTTTTTGGAGCCACTACCTTTGTGTCGGAGTGGAACATTTCCTTCATGCAGCGATATTGCCCCACCAGTAGTCGATTGCCGCTGAATATCCAATTTGGGAGAAAGGCTGGCGAGTTTGACGCCGGTCTTTATCGATTCTGTCTTCACCGCATCGGCAACGGTTTGGCATGCGATGACGCTGGCATTGAGCGATATATCGCTTTGCCGCATCTCTCGCGCTAGCGCGGAAAGGAGGGCATTGAGATCGTTCTGACTATGCTCGCTTAGGCGCGTCAGAACGCTGTTCCGCCCCCAAGCAAAGTGGGCGTCTGAATATGTATCGAGACGGGTTAGGCCAAGAATCGCGCGGTCCGGCGCGAAGATTGCCTTGCGGTCCTGTTCGTCCGAACTATCCGGCCCCTTAACGACCCACCATTTCGGTTCGAGACTCTTGTCAATGCGAAGCGATATAGAGACGGCAACTATTCCACCTTCGGTCGGCTCGTCGAGAGGCCCCGTATCAGATAGCCCACACTTAAACTGGGCGTACTTCGATTCTTGAAAGAAGGTCGCGATATCGGGGCTGCTCTCATCCCAGTCAGCCAGCGTCACTTGGATGAGTATCGGATTCTCAACATCCTGGTCATAAAAGTCCGCATCATCGATCGCCAGAGCGACACGCGGAGACAAGGCATAGTCTACCGCCGATAGGACCGTCGATTTGCATGTATCACCGGGGCCGATAATGCAACTGAAGTCGCCTTTAACGCGCCAAGAGAGCGATTTGATGCCGCGGAAGTTTTGGATTCTGATGTGTCGTACTTTCAAGTATCGCCCCCATATCGTCCAATGTTTATTCCATCGAAGCTACCTGCTGATTGAGAGGAAAGATTCAAGTCTGACGAAGCAAGTGGTGCGGGCGGCCGGACTTGAACCGGCACAGGTCTTTCGACCCTACGGATTTTCGTACCAACTACGGCTTTCACCGCGACCTTCCGGCCTTTGTGGTCTGGACTATCCCTTCACCGTGGCGTCGCCGCTTTAGGTGCTGCCCGTCTAGTCTCTACACCTTCCCGCTCATGGGCTTGGCTCGGGATTGCCATTTGAAAGGTTTCCCCGACTTTGGGCAGTTCTGCTCCTTCGATTTCCCGAAGGGCACTCAAACGTAGCTTAAGTCCGTTGTGTCTACCAATTTCACCACGCCCGCAACCGACTCCATCTATAGCCTCGCAAGGGCAATTCGCCAATGGGGTTGGTCGAGGACCCTAACCCTGACGAAAACCCTATGATTTGGCCTCTTCCTGGACTTCCTTGCGGATGGCCTTCTTGAATACATTGATTGCCGCCGCATCGAGGCTGCTTGCGATATGAGAAGCATAGTACTTCTCGATCATCTCAACCGATGTGCGGCAGTTTTTGGCGAGTTGGTAGATATCTGCGCCTTCGGTCAGGCGGAAACAGATGTAGGTGTGCCGCAAGCTATAGGGCGACCTTGGATTCCCCTCTCGGTCGACCAGCAACTTTAAATCCTTGTCGTTGAGCACCCTTCTGAAGATTCGGCTCACCGGAGTTGGAAACAGCCGGTCAGTCGGCTGTGTCTTTACCATGATGGGGCTTTCACCCTTGGCAGAGGGGCCGCCCATGTGGGCGGACCTTCCATTTTTGACCGCTGACTTCTCTCCCTCGACCAGACCAATGTTGGCTGGTCTTAACCGGTCGCGAATGCGCTTGAAGTAGCGCACTGCATTGGGAGTGCTTTTGCAGTAGCCGGTGCCGCGCTTGCCGCGCACCGTGATTTCAAGAATGGTCTCTCGTGTCGCCTCGTCATCGACAATTTTTACATCCCGGAATTCGAGTCGTCTGGCTTCGTCGGGGCGAAGCCCGGTGTTGACCATGAACAGCACATAGTCGTGCAGCTGTTCGTTTTGCCATTTGAAGCTTTTCTTTGGAGGCCGCTTCGCGCGTTTGCGTGTAGCGGTGTAAAGCTGCTCGTACTCCTCGGGGGAGAACCAAGCGCGGTGAGATACCTTCGGGCTTTTGCGATATGGCTCCGAAAGATCTGGCATACGATCAAGCCAGCCGTTGCGTACGGCACCCTTTAGGATTTGCCGCAGCGTCACGATGTCCTTGTGCATCGTGCTGACGGAAGGCGCTTTATCCCCCCGGCCCTTCATCTTCTCGTGACGCTCGATGCGATAGTCCTGCACCAGTGCCGGCGTTATCTCGGAGAGCCACTTCTTTCCGAAGAATGGATTGAGGTAGAGGTCGATCTTCGACTTGTACTGCTCGATCATGCGCGGGCTGCGCTGTCCTCGCGTGATCACGTTGTATTCGTGCAGGAAGCGATCAGCCGCTTCCTTGAACGTCTTGCCTGAATTGAGTTCGCCGCGCTTGAGCTTGCCGCGCAGCTCAAGATACCAGTCCTCGGCGAAGTCCTTCGCCAACTCCAGACTCTCGTGCTTCGTCGTCACACGAAGCTGCCTGCCATTGATCGAGGCCGAGCATTGCCAATGCCGCGTCTCGTCGCGCCGATAAATCTGGACCTTTCCACCGAGGATATCGTGGCGAGCCATCGAGCCTCGCTTTCCGCCCTTTAGGGGACTTTCTGTGCTAGAACTGTGCTAGACGCTCAAGAGCGTCTCTCGATGACTAATATATTGATTTATATGCGTTAAAACAAGATAAAAGTGTGTGGAATCAAGATTTTAAGTCCGTTGTGTCTACCAATTTCACCAAGCGGGCGCCGGTGCGGCAACGGCTTCCTTATAGCAGATTCGCGGGCGCGGCGACGATCAGGTGAAGCGGGGCCAGGTGAAGCGGGGCCAGGAAGCAGGGTCAGGTGAAGGTCATGGTCGGCAGGGTGTCCGACAGCCGGTCGATCACCAGGCCCAGCAGCAGGTCGATTGCCACCAATGCGGCGGCGGTGCCGCCTTCCACTTTCAGCGTATGCCGCGTGATGAACCACTCATAGCCGAGCAACGCCACCATCACGAACAGCGCCAGAACCTGTTCGATCGCGGGCGGCAAGATGTCGGCCATGCCCAGCACCAGCAGCGGCCCCCAGAAGACGATCTCGATCAGGTGGAACCAGTTGAGCGCGACGATGTAATGGAAATAGCGGTCGCGCCGGCCCAGCATATCGGCGACGCGCACCATCAAGAGCGGGAAGAGCAGCCAGCCCATGACATAGCCGATGATCTGGAAGGCAATGAAGCGCCCCAGCGATGGTGGCGGCTCGATGATCGCTTCGCGCACCACAGCCACGGCGGTGAACGGCGTCAGGATCGCCGCCGCCCAGAATGAGCGCCAGAACCCTTCATGGGTGGCATTGAAGAAGGCGAAGGCTTTCGGATCGAGGCGGACGATGCCGCGCACGCCGGCCATCGCGGCGGCAAATTCCTGACGGGTCAACATTTCATCACCCGGTGGGCAGCGCCGTCAGCAGCCGCGCATAGATGCGGGTCAGCGTCTCCAAATCGTTGAGCGCCACGCGCTCATCGGTCTTGTGCATCGTACGGCTGACCAACCCGAACTCGGCCACCGGGCAATAATTCTTGATGAAGCGGGCGTCCGAGGTGCCGCCGGTGGTCGAGAGCTCGGGCGTCTTGCCAGTCTCGGCGGTAATCGCGGCCGTCAACGCGGCGGTCAGCGGGCCGGGCGCGGTGAGGAAACTCTCACCCGACACTTCCACCTCGAGTTCGTGCTCGCCACCCACGGCGGCCAGTGTCTTGCGTAATCGTTCCTCGAGCTTCTTGCCGGTGTGACTATCGTTGAAGCGGATGTTGAAGCGCGCGCGTGCTTCGGCGGGGATCACATTGCTCGCCGTGTTGCCGACATCGATCGTGGTGATCGCGATGGTCGAGGGCTGGAAATGGGCGTTACCGTGATCCAGCGGCTCGGCGGTGATCGCGCGCAGCATATCCATGATCCGCGGGATCGGGTTGTCGGCGAGATGCGGATAGGCGGAATGGCCCTGCGTGCCGAACACGCGCAACCGTCCGACCAGGCTGCCGCGCCGGCCGATCTTCACCATATCGCCCACAGCCGATACATTGGTCGGCTCGCCGACGACGCAGAGATCGATTTTTTCGCCCTTGGCCGCCAGTGCTTCGAGCACGCGCTTGGTGCCGTCGAGCGCGCGGCCTTCCTCATCGCCGGTGATCAGCAGGCTGACCGAGTCCGTCAGCTTGCCCTCGGCCTGCACCCGCGCCACGGCGGCCACGAAACAGGCGATCGCGCCCTTCATATCGACGGCACCGCGGCCCCACAGCTGGTCGTCACGCACCTGCGCGCCGAAGGGCTCGGTTGTCCAGCCCTGGCCCACCGGCACCACATCGGTATGTCCGGCAAAGCAGAAGTTGCGGCCCGTCTTGCCCAGCCGCGCATAGAGATTTTCGATCGGCGGGCGATTGGCGTCGGCGCCGAAAGTCAGCCGTGTGCAGGTGAAGCCGAGTTTGGTCAGCGCCTCTTCCAGCACGCCCATTGCCCCGGCGTCGGCCGGCGTGACGCTCGGCTTCCGGATCAGCGCCTGGGCAAGCGGCAGTGGATCAGTGAACGCCATCTCAGTCGCGCAGCAGCTCGTTGATGGACGTCTTCGAGCGCGTCTGCGCATCGACGCGCTTGACGATCACGGCGCAATAGAGGTTCGGGCCGGGCGAGCCGTCGGGCAGGGGCTTGCCGGGCATCGTGCCCGACACCACCACCGAATAGGCCGGCACGCGGCCCATGAACACTTCGCCGGTGGCGCGGTCGACGATCTTGGTCGAGGCGCCGAGATAGACGCCCATCGACAGCACCGCGCCGGTTTCCACCACCACGCCTTCGGCCACTTCGGCACGCGCGCCGACGAAGCAGTTGTCTTCGATGATCACCGGTCCGGCCTGCAACGGTTCCAGCACGCCGCCGATGCCCGCGCCGCCCGACAGATGCACGTTCTTGCCGATCTGCGCGCAGGAGCCGACGGTGGCCCAGGTGTCGACCATGGTGCCCGAATCGACGAAGGCGCCGATGTTGACGAAGCTCGGCATCAGCACCACGCCCGATGCGATATGCGCACCGCGGCGCACCACCGATCCGGGCACGGCGCGGAAACCGGCCGCGCGGAATCGGTTCTCGCCCCAGCCGACGAACTTGCTCGGCACCTTGTCCCACCAATTGGCGCCACCCGGCGCATCGGCGATCAGCGAATTATCGTTGAGGCGGAACGAGAGCAGCACCGCCTTCTTGGTCCACTGATTGACCTGCCAGCCGCTCGCGGTCTTCTCGGCGGCGCGCACCTGACCGGCATCGAGTGCTTCCAGCGTCGCGTCGACCGCCTCGCGCGCGGCGCCTTTGGTGGCGGGCGTGATTTCGGCGCGCTTTTCCCAGGCCTGGTCGATGGTGGCAATGATGTCGGGGGTGGGCATCGTCGGTCCTCAGCGGGTCTTTATTATAAGGTCAGGGGCGCACGATACTGACCCAGCCGGGGGAGTCAAGGAAGCTGCGGCTGGCATGAATTGTTCGCGAATGGTACCTATTTCGAGCCACGAGATTGTGCACCGTCGAAAGCTGGGTACACATGGAACCAGGCAGCACGTTCAACGCCGTCGCGTCGGCCTATGACGCCCATCGCGCCGGTTATCCCGCCGCGCTCTTCGACGACCTGAAGATCATCGCTGGCCTTGCGCCAGGTGACCACGCGCTCGAAATCGGCTGCGGCGCTGGTCAGGCAACAACCGGCCTGCTCGGTCTCGGTCTCGATGTCACGGCGATCGATCCCGGTCTCGCGTTGGTCGCGCATGCACGACAAAGATTCGCCGGAACTGACGAAGTCGCAAAAGTACGGTTCGCGGTCAGCCGGTTTGAGGATTGGTCGGCGGCGGACGAGTCATTTCGTCTGATCGCCGCGGCGCAGTCCTGGCACTGGCTCGATCCGAAGAGCAGCTTCGCCAAGGTCGCACGATTGACGGCGCCTGGCGGTTCGTTGGCGATTTTTGGCCACACGCCGCGATGGTCAGCAAAGCTGATGGCGCATCTGGAGCCAGTGTACCGCACGCTCGCGCCCGAGATCTGGGCACCGCCAGGTGAGAACTGGTATCTGCCGGAGGGGCCGATCCGCGACATCATCGCGGCCAGCGGCGCATTTGAAGCGGCCGAGTGCCGCAGCTATGCTTGGTCGCGGCGCCATAAGCCGCAGTCTTTCACCGCCTATCTCGGTACCGTGTCGCGGACCAACAGCCTGCCCACAGACCGACGTGAGGCGTTTCTGGCGGCGGTTGAGGCGGCGCTGCCGGCAGACGTCGATACCGATTGGGTGTCGACGCTCTATGTCGCGCGCCGCCGCATCTCGATCACCACGGCGATCGCCCCATAGATCAGCGCCAAAGCCCACAGCGTCAGGAACTGGCGGCTGACATCGGCGAGCGATCCGCCCAGCTGCGACACGCGGACGATCCCATCGATGGCCGAAGTGCTGGGCAGCAACACCGAGGCGATCTGCACTGCTTTCGGGATCGCCTCGATGGGCCAGGAGAAGCCGGCCAGGAACATGAACGGCAATCCCATCGCCGCCATCGCCAGCTGCACCGCCAGCGGCTTCTTGAAGATCGCAGCGACGATGAAGCCCAATCCGCTCACCGCCAGAATGAAGGGCACGCTCATCGCCAGCACCGCGGGAACCGAACCGAGCCGCGGCACGCCGTAGAGATAAGGCAGCACGATCAGATAGACCGGGATGATCACCGCCTCGAGCGAGAGATGGGCGAGTGCCTTGCCGATCACCGTCGCCGCGGGGCCGGGACGATCTTCGGCTTTGCGATGCTCGCTGCGCGCGCCGGGCAGCGTGTTCAGCAGGCCGGTGCCGATCAGCAGCATCTGCTGCACCAGCAGAACGAAGGCGGCCGGCAGGATATAGGTGGCATAGCCGCCTTGCGGGTTGAACAGCGGCACCGCCACCAGCGGCAGCGGATCGGCGGCGGCCTCTGCGATCGGCGGATCGATGCCGCGCGCGATCAGCCGCGACACTTCCACCTGCGCGCCCAAAGTCTGCGCCACCGCGCTGACCGCACCCGAGACGCGCGAATAGATCAGGAAGTAACTGGCATCGCCGTAGAGCGCGACGGGCGAAGGTCGGCCATGCAACAGCTCGCGCTCGAAATGCTGCGGGATCACCACGATGCCCGAGATCGCGCGGGTGAACACCTCGTGTTGCGCGCTGGGCAGATCGGGCAGCACCTCCGCCACCGCCACATCGGGCGTCGCGTCGAGCAGGCGGGCGAATTGCCGGCTGCTATCGGTGCGGTCCTGATCGACCACAGCCACCGGCACGTCGCGCAGGGCTTCGTTCAGATAGGGCTGCGGATAGAACACGGCATAGATCAGCGCGGCCACGATCAGCGTCGAGAAGGCGGGCTTCAGCCGAAAGATGCGGCGGAATTCGTCGAGATAGGCGGTCGCCAAGCCATTCATAATGGGGCGCCGCCTTCTGGCAGACGCGCATCGCGCCGCGCGGCACTGTCACGATCGTTGCGTGCGCGGATGGCGGTCAGGCGCAGCACGAAGAGACCACCGAGCGCGACCACGAAGGCGAGCAGGATCAGGATTGGCCGCCAAGACAACTCAAGCGGCGTGCCGCGCAAGGTCTGGTCGATGCGCGCAGTCAGATACCAGGTGCCGGGCAGAAGGTCGCTCCAGCCATGGGCGAATTGGTTCATGCCGAGGCGGGGGAAGCCAATGCCCATGAAGCCGAAAGCCGGTGCGGTCAACAGCGTGCCGATACTGACCGCGCTGGCCATCGGTCGCAGCAATGTCGCCAGCAGGAAGCCGATGAACTGGCAGGCGAGAATGAAAAGGATGCCCGCCAGCAACAGCAGCCCGCCATTGCCCCGCAGCGGCAATTCGAAATAGGAGAACAGCACCGCATCGGCCAGGCCGAGCACGGCGACAAAGACGATCGTATAGGGCAACAGCTTGCCCAGCGTCGCCGGCCAGATGCCGCCGCCCAGCCGGCGCAGGATACGCAGCCGGTGGCGCGTCTCGACATCCAGGCCGAGCGAATAGGCTGAACTGGTCACCACCGCGATCTGCAGAATCGCCGGCAACAGCGCTGCCAACAGGAAGTGCGCGTAATTCAAAGTCGGGTTGAACAGCGCATGGGCCTGAACCGGAATCGGCGTCAGCTCGGCCTGGGCCATATCGGCGGGCTGGCCATTGGCTTCGCGCAGCGCGAGCTTCACCCCGGCTTCCGCGGTCGGGATCGCCGAGGCCACGCCGCGCAAGACGAGATTGCCGGTGGTCAGCGTCTGAGTGTTGTAGAAGAACACCACCTCCGGCCGCCGTCCGGCGCGCGCATCGCGCTCCAGATGCTCGGGCAGCATCAACAGGCCGCGGATCTGGCCTTCGACGATCAACCGCTTTCCTTCGGCGAGGTCGCCGATCTTGGCGATCACAGCCGTATCGGGTGTGGCATCGACGGTGCGGATCAGCGTGCGCGAAAAATCCGACCCGTCGAGATCGAGCACGCCGATCGGCAGCCGCGTCGCCAAGCCGGCGCTGAACACCGCCATCAACAGCACCATCAGCAGCAACGGCACGATGGTGGTCAGCGACAGCAGGAACGGCCGGCGGCGCAGCCAGCCCAACTCGCGCTGGAACACCAGCCAGAAGCCCGGACGGATGCTGCTACGCGCGAGCATCGGGGCGATCCCTTACTTCGCTCGCACAGTCCAGGCGGCGATGGCACTCATACCCGGCCGCAATCCCTCGACGGGCGTCACCGGCACGGCGCGCACCTCGAAGGTGCGCAGGTCGAAATCGCCGGTTGCACGCGTGGCCCGCCAGGTGGCGAACTGACCCTGCACGTTGATCAAGGTCACCTTCACCTGGATGGTCTGCGATTTGAAGGCGGGTACGGTCACGTCGAAGGTATCGCCGATCTTCAGCCCGCCCAGCAGATCCTCGCGCAGGTTGAAGGTGAACCAGACATTCTTGAGGTCGATCAGCGAGAACAGAGGCGCACCGGGGCTGAAATTCTCGCCCATCTCGGCGATGCGCGTGGTCACCTGGCCGCTGATCGGCGCATGGATCGTCAATTCGGTCACGTCCACCTCGCGCTGCTCCAGCGCGGCTTGCGCCTGCTTCACCTGGGCGGCCGAGAGCGCGCGTTCCTCGGGGCTGGCGCCGGTCGCCACCAGCCTCAGCGCCGCATCGGCGGCATCGCGCTTGCGTTGCGCGGCGTCGAGATTGCGCACGGCCTCGTCCACACGCGCCTGCGGCGTGTTGCCGGTTTTCAGAAGCTGCTGCTGCCGGTCCAGCGTCTGCTGCGCCAAGGTCACATCGGCCTGGGCGGCGGCCCGGTCGGCGCGGCGGGCATCGATGTTTTCCGGCCGGGTGCTGTCGACACGGGCGAGGTCGGCTTTGGCGACATCGAGCGCGGCTTGCGCGGCGGTTGTAGCGGCAACCAGTTCCGGGTTTTCCAGCTCGGCCAGCACTGCGCCCTTCTGGATGGTGTCACCCACATCGGCGCCCAGTTTGATGACGCGGCCGGAGACGCGTGGGCTGACATCGACCCGGTCGGCCGAGACTTCGCCCTGCACGGTCAGCGGCGGTGGCCGCGTGGCGAGATAAAGAAGGACGGCCAGGACGATCAGCGCCCCGATGCCGAATATCCAACGGACCGGCTTCCCACGCGCTGCCATGCTCGTCCCCCGTTTCTCGCCCGATGCCGCCCCACGCAGCGCAGGCAATGCGTATTAATCCCGATATTTCAATATACATGGCTGCGTTGCGCGAGAGAATCCTTGACTTCGCAGTTGCGGTAGCGCATTAAGGCGCCGCACGATTCTCGCGACAGCGCGATGCACCCTGGGCCTCTTCTTTATCTTTGGCCCACTGGTGTGAAGTTCCCGAGATAATCGCCGTTAATCCCGCCATGTCCGGCCGCGCTCGGACCCAGCACAAAACTGCCGCCCGAAGCGTCAGCGCTGTTTGCGCGCGTTTGCGGCTATGAAAGTGTTTTTCAGTGACTTCCAATGTTTCGTTTGCCGACCTCGGTGTGATCGAGCCGATTTTGCGTGCCCTCACCACCGAGGGTTATGAGCATCCCACCCCCATCCAGCATCAGGCCATTCCGCACCTGCTTGAAGGCCGCGACCTGTTGGGCATCGCCCAGACCGGCACCGGCAAGACCGCAGCGTTTGCGCTGCCGATCCTGCAGCGCCTGGGCAAGGTGAATGTCCGCCCGGCGCCGCGCAGCGCGCGTGCCCTGATCCTGACCCCGACCCGCGAGCTGGCCTCGCAGATCGGCGATAATTTCCGCGCCTATGGCCGTCATATGCACCTGCGTCACGCGCTGGTGTTCGGCGGTGTCGGCCACAAGCCGCAGGTCGATGCCTTGACCCGCGGTGTCGACATCCTGATCGCCACGCCCGGCCGTCTGCTCGACCATATCAATCAGCGCGTCCTGCGCCTCGACCAACTTGAGATTCTGGTGCTCGACGAAGCCGACCGCATGTTCGACATGGGCTTCATCCGCGACGTGCGGAAGATCGTCGGGCTGGCCAAGAAGGAGCGTCAGTCGCTCTGCTTCTCGGCCACCATGCCCCCCGATGTCGAGAAGCTGGTGCGCGAAGTTCTCGTGAACCCGGCGCGCGTCGAAGTGACGCCGCAGGCGACCACGGTCGAGCGCATCGATCAGCGCGTCTATCACGTCGATGGCGGCAACAAGCGTGCGCTCCTCGGCGAAGTGCTGAAGGACAGCGCGATGTCCCGCGTCATCGTCTTCACCCGCACCAAGCACGGCGCCAACAAGGTAGCCGAGCATCTGGAGCGGTCCGGCGTCTCTGCCGATGCCATCCACGGCAACAAATCGCAGTCGGCCCGCCAGCGCGCGCTGGACGATTTCAAGCGCGGCAAAGTCCGTGTGCTGGTCGCCACCGATATCGCCGCGCGCGGCATCGACGTCGACGGCATCACCCATGTGGTGAACTACGAATTGCCGGAAGTGGCCGAAAGCTATGTCCATCGCATCGGCCGCACCGCGCGCGCCGGCAGCAACGGCATCGCGCTGGCGTTCTGCGCCGGTGACGAACGCCATTTGCTCCGCGATATCGAGAAGACCATCGGTCTCTCGATCCCGGTGATCGACAATCATCCCTTCCACGCCGCGCCGGGCTCGCGCCCGTCCGGCCATCGTCCGGCCCAGCATCGCGACAACGGTCATCGCGGTAATGGCGGTCATCATCGTGACGGCCATCGTAGCGAAGGTCATCGCAGCGAAGGCCATCGTGCCGGTGGACCGCGCCACAGCGGCCCCCGTCAAGACGGGCCTCGTCAAGATGGGCCCCGTCAGGACGGACCGCGCGCCGAGGGGCCTCGCTCCGAAGGCCAGCGGAACGAGCATCGCCGTCCGGAAGGGCAGCGCTCAGAACATCGTGCCGAGGGTCATCGCCCCGAGGGCCAAGCCCCTCGCCATGAGTCTCGTTCCCATGAGCCGCGCCCGCAGGAAGCGCGTCCGCAGGGCGAGGGCCAGAATCAGGAACGCCGCTTCAACGGCAATGGTCGCGGTCGTCCTCAGGGTCAGAACCGCAGCCAGGGCCAGCATCGCGGTCCCGGCGGTCCCGGTGGCCATCACGGCAAGGGCGGTCATCAAGGCCGGAGCCGTGGCCCGGCACAGGGTCAGGGCCCGAAACAGGGCCAGGCTCGATAAGCCAGTCCATTCAGATCAAGGCCCCGCAGTTGCGGGGCCTTTTTTTATGATCGCGGCGAGAGACGCTGCTTGAAGAAGGCCAGGATCTCGTCGCGCGCGGCAACGGTCGGCTGGCCCGCCTCATCGATCAGATGCGCGGTCACCACGCTGTGCGGCGTCGTGACGTATTTGGCGAAGAATGGCGCGACATCGGTGTTGGCTGCGCTGTCGGGCAGGACCTTACCGATGAAGCGATCGCCCAGCGCCTCCGTATAGGCGGCGAAGCGCTGCGCCTGGCAGAACTTGTCGCCGGCAAAACGATAAGCGAGCACGGTCAGGTTCTCGCGGTCCAAGCGTTCGCGCACGGCTTTGATCTCATCGGCTGCGATCTCAAGCCCCGCCGGCTCTTTCAGCGGCAAAGTCGGCTGAGAGAGAACCGGCGCCAGCACGGCCGGCTCAAGCATCATCGTCAGCGCGAAATTGCCGGTAAAGCACATCCCGATGGCGCCGACGCCAGGCCCGCCGCATTCACTATGGGCGAGGCGTGCCAGGGCGCGCAGCCACAGCGTCACCGGGCTCGATTCGCCGCCTGCGAGCACGCGGAACTCGGCGCTGACGCAGGCGCGCTGGAAAACAGCGCCGCCTTCGTCGGCGGAAACCACCGCCCCGTCGCGGCCGAACAGCGACGGCATGTAGACGGTAAAGCCGGCGTCGCGCACCCAACGGGCAAAACGCGCCACATGCGGGCTGATACCCGGCATCTCGGTCATGACGATCACGGCCGGGCCCGCGCCGGCGATATAGACGCGCTTGGTGATGCCATCGAGTGTGATCTTGCGACGGGTGAAATCGTCGAGCGGATCGTCCTCCTTCACGCTGCGCATCGCCACGTCACTCTGCTCCGGTCATGAAGATGGTCAGGAGCGGTATCAGCAAACTCGTCAGCGTCGCGCGCTGGCGTTTCGCCGGCCAGTGCTCGGCCTCGAGCGTGGCGCGAATGCCGATGCCATCAATGGCGGCGACCAAAGCATCGGCGCAGTGTCTGATCCGCGACGGGGACGGGCGAGCACGGGCGCCGCGCAACGCCAGAAGCGGGTCGCGCAAGCCTTCGATGATCCTGGCGTAATAATCGCGGTGGATCGCCCGCAGCCGCTCATCGGCAATCGCGCGCCCCCAGAACGCGAGCCACACCCGCCATTCCTGGCGGCCGCGTTCGTCGATCGGCAGATAGGTGCAAACACCGGCGATGAAGACCGCAAGATCGCGCGGCGCCTTCGCCGGCCGTTCCATCCGCTCCAAGGTGCGCCGCACGATCTCACCCAGCGCCGCTTCCAATACGGCATCCTTGCCGTCGAAATAGTGGGTGACGGCGCCGGTGGTGACGTGGGCGGCCCGCGCGACATCGCGCAATCGCGCGCCGTCCAGCCCGGCCTGGCCGATGACCTCGATCGCTGCACCGGCGATGGCTTGCCGTTGCGCATCCACATCGACTTTTTTTGGCATAACGGTAATTATGTTAAAAGAGCGCCGGAAGTCAAGACGCGTTCACGCCAACCCGTTCGGGTGCTATTTGCTGACGGGAACCGCTTCGAGCCAGCCGAGCAGATCGCCGGTGACGTGATCGATATGATCATGTTCCGGCGGCTGATCTTTCCAACGGATATCGGTGCCTTCGCGCACCCAGACCGTGGTCATGCCCAGCGCCGAGGCCGGCGCCAGGTTGTGTGGAATATCGTCGATCATCGCCGCGCGTTCCGGCGCGATGCCATGGCGCGCGACGATCGCGGTGTAGCCAGTCGCATCCGGCTTGGGCAGCCAGTCGCAATCTTCCACGTCGAACACCGCATCGAAATGTCCGGCGATCCCCAGCCGGTTCAGCACATTGGTGGCGTGATGGCGCGAGCCGTTGGTGAAGATGATCTTGCGTCCGGGCAGGCGGGCAATCGCCGCCCCCAACTGCGGCGCCGGATCGATGCAGCCGAGATCGATCGCGTGCACATGATCCATGAAGGCATGCGGATCGACACCATGCTCGACCATCATCCCGCGCATGGTGGTGCCGTATTGGCGATACATGCGGCTGCGATGCAGCTTGGCCTCGTCCTCGCTGACGCCCAGTAGCTGGACGATGAAGCTGAGCATATTGCGGTGGATCTGCGGAAACACATCCGACGCCGAGGAATAGAGGGTGTTGTCCAGATCGAACAGCCAGGTGTCGATGGCGGACAGAGGGCCGCGCCGCGTGGCGCCGCCCAGGATAGGATGCGGATCGTTCATGGCCCACATGGATAAACGCGCTGGTCGCCCGGCGGCAAGAGCCAATCTGCGGCTTCGTTGTGCTCTGTGATCGAATCGGGCTCTGGACTCGACAGTCCTTGGATTTCAATGCGATAGCGGGCGCCCCGCCGTAATCGGGTCATTTTCAAATCACCCACACGCCATAAAGCCGTCGAAAACCGGCGCCAGAGTCTGGGTCATCGGATCGAAGGTTATCGATGGATGGATTGAAGGCCATGCGCAGTACGGTTGATTTCGAACCGACGCGTGACGACGAAGCGGAGCCGGCCCCTCGCTTGGCGGTTGCGTTTCTGGTCATGATCCTGTTCATCACGCTTCTGGCGCTGGTCGCGCCCGATGCGCCGGTGGACCAGGATGTTGGCCAGAACAACGGATCGAATGCAGTCCATGCGGTGACCGATAACGCGTCCTGACAGTTTGGGACACGTACCTTTCAGAAGCGCCGCATCAGAACGGCGTTGAAGAGCAGGTAGGCGACCATCGCCGCAACTGCCGCGACGGACAGGATCGTTTGGATCGACATGGCGGATAACGACGTCCGCCGCCCGTAAAGAGTCCATGCGGTTTCAGCGTCCGTCGTTTACGCGAAGTCCTATGGAGGGTTTACGTGGAAGGCCGTTAGGTCTTCCCGGATGGTGTGTCATTGTGAGTGAGGAAGCCATGACCAACTCTATTTCGCCGATGGTTCGACGCGACGCGGGTCGTAAATCGCGCCTCGTTACCGCCGTTTTCGGACTAGCCTTGATCGTCGCACCGATCGCCACGGTGATCGTCCCGACGCCTGGCAGGGCGGCCGAACCGGATGCGACGACCTATCACATGCCCGACAAGCACTCGACCCAATACGGCCTCGCGTCGTGGTATGGGCCAGGGTTCAACCATCACAAGACCGCCAATGGCGAGCGCTTCTCGTCGGCTCTGCCCACGGCAGCCCATCGTCATCTGCCGATCGGTACCCATGTGCGCGTCACCAATCTGAAGACCGGCAAATCGACCACGGTCCGCGTCAATGACCGCGGCCCCTATGCGCACAACCGCGTCATCGACCTGTCGCAGGCCGCTGCCAAGCAGATCGGCATGGTCAAGAAAGGCGTGACGCCGGTGAAGCTCGAAGTCGTCGGCCATGATGACGAGGGTGCATCGGCGCAGCAGAAGAACGCAGCCGTCAAACAGGAAGCGGCGGCCGACAAGGCAGCACCTGCCGGCACGAACGCGACGCCGTCTGCGACGAATGCGGCGGCCACGCCGTCGGCCAACGTGCCGTCGCCGGTTACCCCGTCAGCCAATGCTACCCCGAGCGCGTCCTCAACCAGCACGGCGCAGATCGGCGCCGGGGATCATGTCGAGAAAAGCCCGGACAGCGCGGCTGGGCCGTCGCTGCCGGTGGATCACGGTACTGAAGTGGCGTCCCGGCAGCGCACAGGCCGCCGCCTGTAAGGTTCCCGCTTTGAAGCCGGAGTCGGCGACCGAGGTCGACAGAACCGAGGCGCCGGCTCCTGCTTCAACCGCGCTGCGCACCGCTTCATTGGTCGGTGCTTCGAAGGCAATCGTCACGTCGCTCAAGCTCAACCCGCGACTTTTCAGCAGCGCCTCCGTTGCCGCGCGCGTGCCCGAGCCCGGTTCGCGCAACACCCAAGGAAGTTTTCGCAGCGCGTCTGCATCGATGGCGCGATCGGCGGCCCAGCGATGGGCGGCACCGACGACCAACGCCAGCTGATCATGCGCCACTGGTTCGACGCGCAGCACCGGATCATCCACATTGCCTTCGACCACGCCGAGATCGGCCGCGCCGCGCTTGACCGCCTCGGCCACCTGTTCGGTGTTGCCGACGCTGAGTGTGGTCTGGATGCCGGGATAACGCTGGCGAAAGCGGTAGAGCAGGGGCGGCAGCCAATAGCTCGCCACCGTCTGGCTGCCGATCAGGGTCAGGCTGCCGCGCGCCATGGTCGACAGATCGTCGAGCGCGCGCGTCGCCCGCTCGGCGGCCAGCAGCACCTCGCGCGCCTGCTCGGCAAAGGCCGCGCCCTCGGCGGTCAATTCCACATGGCGCCCGACCCGGTCGAACAGCCGCACGTCGTGGCGCGTTTCCAGCGCAGCGATGGCGGCACTAACCGCCGACTGGGTCAGATGCAGGGCTTCGGCCGCGCGGGTGAAGTGCAGCCGCTCGGCTACTTCGAGAAAAATGCGGATCTGCTCGAGGGTCATCGGCTCCCAGGACCTTAGATAACGTCCAATCGATCAATTATATTTATCAATTCAACATATTCAATCAATTAGACAGTTTGGTTAGGTGGTTTCAGACTGGCGGCAGATTTCAAAGGTGCCCGCCATGCCTCCTATCGACAATTCCGCCGTCCTCGCCCCCGTCGCCCCTGCGATCCAATGGCATCAGCGCTGGGGCTGGATGCCGGGGCTGTTGCTGTCGCTGGCTTTGGCGGCTGCGGCGATGGGCCTGCATGACCTGCGTTGGTTCCACGACATCAGCGCCGCGGCCATGGCCATCCTGATCGGCATCGGCTTGCGCCGGGTGGTGACGCTTTCACCGGCGCTGCAGCCGGGCCTGGCCATTGCCACGCGAACCCTGCTGCGCACGGCCGTGATCCTGCTCGGCCTCCAGGTGACTTTCGGTCAGATCGCGGCGCTGGGTGTGCAGACGATCGGTATCGTCATCGCCAGCCTCGTCACTTGTTTCTTCGCCACGGAATTTCTCGGGCGTCGTCTTGGTGTCGAGGCCAAGCTTGCGCGGCTGATTGCCACCGGCACCTCGATCTGCGGTGCCTCGGCCATCGTGGCTGCCAACAGCGTCACGCGCGGCCGCGACGAAGATGTTGCCTATGCGCTGGCCATCGTTACGGCCTTCGGCACGGTGGCGATGTTCGCCATGCCGGCGCTGGTGCCGCTGTTCGGCTTCGCGCCGACGCAGGCCGGCATCTGGTTGGGCGCTTCGATTCACGAGGTCGCGCAGGTGGTCGGTGCAGCGACGACGATCAATGATCAGACGGTGACGATCGCCACCATCGCCAAGATGGCGCGCATCGTCTCGCTGGCGCCGATCGTGTTGCTGATGGCCACCGCCGCGCGCCGCAGCATGCGCAGTCAGGCCGGCAACCAGGCCGACAAGCAGGGCAACGCGGTCCATGCGCGCGTGCCGGTGCCGTGGTTCGTCTTCGGCTTCCTGTTCCTGGCCGGCGCAGCGAGCTTCGGCGTTGTGCCGCCGATCGTCACGCATGACGCTGGTCTTGTCGCGAGCTTCCTGCTGGCCGCAGCACTGGGTGCGATGGGCTTCGGTATCGATCTCGGCGCCCTGCGTCGCATGGGTCTGCGCCCGCTCGTGCTGGCAGCGTCGTCCTGGCTGATCCTGGCGGGTGTCAGCTTCGCTCTGCTCCGGATCGCCGGATAGGGCGTGTCATCCCTATTTGTCGCCGGTTTACTGCTGGCTATATCCGCTTGGTCGACTATGGTGAGGCCCGCCTTGGTTTGAGCCTGTCGCAGGGATAGGCAAAAGCATCGCAGGCCGGCACCAAGGGGTTTGCCATGCGCCTTGCTCTCTTCTCCGCCACGATCGCCATTGCCCTCGGTCAGGCGTCGATCGCGCTGGCCGATGACTTGGATCCGGCCGAGTGGCACGACACGCCCTATGGCTGGTCGATGACCGAGCATCTCTCAGATAAAGGCGGTTGCGGCGCGCGGCTGACGGGAGAACAGGTCGATACCCTGCTGATGATCAATAAGCACGACCACATCATCCTCGCGGCCGGCAAATCGGACTGGAAAATGGCGACGGGTCAGCACGAGGCGTCGCTGCAAATCGACGACAACCGGCCCATGACCGTGATCGTCACAACCCTCGGCAATCTCGTGATCACCCCGATCGAAGGCGGCGACGTCGAGTTGCAGCTGCGCAAGGCCGCCGTGCTGCAATGGGGGTTTCCGAAAACGACCTTGCGCGCGGCCGTGCATGATGTCGGGTCCGTCGTCGACATGCTGAAGGACTGCACGCGAAAGCAGCACGCAAACTAAGCATGCTGTCTTCGATCGAACGTGCGCCTTTAGCGCGCGTCGGCGTCGCGGCGGATCAGCGTACCTGCACCGTGCGGCGTGAACAGTTCCAGCAGCATCGCATGCGGCACGCGCCCGTCGAGGATGACGGCCGCATCGACACCCTGGTCCACCGCTTCGAGGCAGGTCTCGACCTTCGGAATCATACCGCCCGAGATCGTGCCGTCGGCGATCAACGCGCGCGCCTGGGCCGCTGTCATGTCGGGAATCAGGTTCTTCTGTTTATCGAGCACGCCGGCCACGTCGGTCAGGAACAGCAGCCGCGTCGCGCCGATGGCGCCTGCGATGGCGCCGGCGGCGGTATCGGCGTTGATGTTGAAGGTCTCGCCGGCCGGGCCCACCGCGGTCGGCGCGATCACCGGGATGATCTCCGACTTGATCAGCTGTTCGAGCACATGCGGATTGACCTCAGCCGGTTCGCCGACAAAGCCGAGATCGAGCACCTTTTCGATCTGCGAATCCGGGTCCTTGACCGTGCGGCGCAGTTTGCGCGCACGGATCAGCTGCGCATCCTTGCCCGACAGGCCGAGCGCGAAACCACCGGCCTGGTTGATGGCGGTCACGACCTGCTTGTTGATCGAACCAGCCAGCACCATCTCGACGATTTCCACGGTGGCCTGATCGGTCACGCGCAGACCGTCGACGAACTCGCTTTTGATCTTCAGCCGATCGAGCATGGCGCCGATCTGCGGGCCGCCGCCATGGACGACGACCGGGTTCAGCCCCACCTGGCGCAGCAACACCACGTCGCGCGCGAAGAGCAGCGAGAGCTGATTGTCGCCCATCGCATGGCCGCCGTATTTGATGACGATCTTCTCGTCATTGTGACGGCGGAAATAGGGAAGCGCCTCCGACAGCGTGTGCGCTTTTTCCAACCAAGCGGCCCGTTCGTCGTCGCGGGTTGGGTCCGGCGTTGTCATCGATTCGTCTCCGCGGCAGGTTGCGCGAGGCCGGCGAGCACGGCCCTCAATTCGGGTATGCCGACGCCATCCTGAGCGCTGACGGCCATCATATCAGGATGCGCGGCCACGTGGCGCGCGGCTTCTTCGCCCACGGCACGGCGCACATCGTCCAATTCCGGCTTCTTCAGCTTGTCGATCTTGGTCAGCACGATCTGATAGGTCACGGCGGTGCGGTCCAGCACATCCATCGCCTGGCGGTCCGAATCCTTGAGGCCGACGCGCGCGTCGACCAGCAGCATCGTCCGGTTCAGCACCGTCCGGCCGCGCAGATAGCCATCGATCAGCTGTGTCCAGGCGATCACCGCGGTCTTCGGCGCCTGGGCAAAACCATAGCCGGGCAGATCGACCAGCATCAGCCGGCCGCCGAGATCGAAGAAGTTGAGCTGCTGCGTCCGGCCTGGCGTGCGCGAGGTACGCGCCAGCGCTTTACGGCCCGTCAGCGCGTTGATCAGGCTCGACTTGCCGACATTCGAGCGCCCGGCGAAGGCGATCTCGGGCAAGGTCGCCTTCGGCAGATTGGCGACATCCGTCGCCGCCGTGGCGAAACGGCTTTCGCGCGCGAACAGCTTGCGCCCGGCCTCGATCGCGGCCGGGTCGGGTTGCATGTTCAGCGCGCCTTCGGAGTCATGCGACGACGGATGATCCATTGCTGCAGGATCGAAAGACAGTTGCTCCACGACCAGTAGATCACCAGACCAGCCGGGAACTTGGCCAGCATGAAGGTGAACACCACAGGCAGAATCATGAACATCTTAGCCTGTACCGGATCGGGCGGCTGCGGGTTCATCTTCTGCTGCAGATACATGGTCACGCCCATGATCAGCGGCCACAGGCCGATATGCGGCAATGTGATCACACCCGGAATCACGCCTTCCCAGGGGATCAAGCCGAACAGGTTGAAGACCGAGGTCGGATCGGGCGCGGAGAGATCGTGAATCCAGCCCCAGAACGGCGCCTGGCGCATTTCGATGGTGACGAACAGCACCTTATAGAGTGCGAAGAACACCGGGATCTGGATCACCAGCGGCAGGCAGCCCGAAACCGGGTTGGCCTTCTCGCGCTTGTAGAGCGCCATCATCTCCTGGTTGAGCTTGGCGCGGTCGTCGCCATAGCGCGCCTGCAGCTTTTTGATCTCGGGCTGCAACATCTTCATCTTGTTCATCGACCGCGACGAGCGGGCGGTGATCGGGAAGAAGGCGCCGCGCACGCAGACGGTGAAGATCAGAATCGCCAGCCCGAAATTGGCCACATGCGCATGGATGAAGCGCAGGAAGTGGAACAGCGGCTTGGTCAGGAAGAAGAACCAGCCGAAGTCGATGGCGCGGTTGAACAGCGGGATCTTGTACTGATCGGCATAGCCGTCGAGCAGCGCCAGAACCTTGGCGCCGGCAAAGAAGTGGCTGGTCGAGGTCACGCTCGCGCCGGGCGCGGCCGTCTCGCTGCCGCCGGTCCAGTCGGCCTGATAGCGATCGAGCCCGTCTTCCTTGTGCCAGCTCATGCGGCCGGTCACGTCCTCGCCCTGATCGGGCACCAGCGCCGTCAGCCAGTACTGATCGGTGAAGCCTAGCCAGCCGCTCTTGGTCTTCTCTTCATAGGGCTTGTCGTCGCGCAGTTTCTTGTAGGAGCGCTCTTTCAGGCTGTCGCCCAGCACGCCCACGCCACCTTCGTGCAGCACGGTGAAGTTGACGGTCTTCGGCATACCCCAACGCGCGACACGGGCATAGGGGAACAGCGTCACCGGCTTGTCGGTCGTGTTCTCGACCGTCTCGGTGATCGTGAACATATAGTTGGCGTCGACGGCATAGGCGCGTTTGAACTGCAGGCCCTTGCCGTTGTCCCAAGTCAGCGTCACCGGCTTATCGGGCGTCAGCGTGTCGCCGCTGGCCGTCCACAGCGTATCGGCGCTGGGCAGCACGGCATTCTTGTCGCCCACCCAGCCGAAATCGGCGAAGTAAGCGCCGTTGCCCGTGCCGACCGGCGGTTCGAGCAGCGTGACCTTCGGGCTGTTGGGATCGGTGGTCTGGCGGTAATTCTCGAGCGTCAGGTCGTCGAGACGCGCGCCCTTCAGCGAAATCGAACCTTCCAGGCTCGGCGTGACGATCTTCACGCGTGGTGCTGCGGCCAGAACGGCCTCACGCGTCGGTGCGGCGGGCGCGGTCTTGGGCGCCTCGACGCCGCCGGGTGCCGTCGGCGCATTGCCCGGCGTCGCGGCGGTCTGACCCGGCGCGGGCGCCTGCTGCGATGCGGTCTGTTGCGGCGGCGGCGCGACATGTTTCGGCGTGAACCAGAACTGCCACGCGACGATAATGACGATCGATAGCGCGATCGCGATGACAGTGTTGCGATTCTGACCGAACATGATGTCCTACTGGTTGGCGTTCAGCGGCGCGGAAGTGCCGTGCGTGCACGGGCGGCCGTGATCGAAATGAGAATGAAGCGGCGGCACCGGGTCGTAACCCGAACCGCCCCAGGGATGGCAGCGTGCGACACGCCGCAAGGTCAGCCAGCCGCCGCGCACCGCGCCATGAACGCGGATCGCCTCGATCCCGTAATGCGAACAGCTCGGCGTATAGCGGCAGCTCGGCGGCAGCATCGGGCGCAGCAGCAGCTGATAGGTGCGGAACAGACCGCTCAGGAGAAGACCGGCGGGACTCACGATATCGGACTCGCTTCGGTCGGGGTCTGGGTTGCAGGGGAGAGCGTGGCGCCGTCACCGGCTTCACGCAATGCGCCCACACGTTTAAGCGCCGTGCGCAAATCCTGCAATAGAAGAGCGTAGGGACGTTTGAGGGTTTCGGTGCGCCCGATCAGCACATATTCGTAACCGGGCTGGGCCAGGTTAGGCATCACCTCGCGTGCAGCGGCTTGCAGGCGCCGGCGTGCGCGATTGCGCGCAACGGCATTGCCGACCTTACGGCTGCAGGTGAAACCCAGTCGGATATCGCTCGCGGCGGCCCCAGACATGGCTTGCAGCACGAGCCCCGGAGTGGAGAATTTGCGCCCCTGTGCGGCAATGCGCAGGAACTCGGCACGGCGCTTGAGCCGACCGAGAGGGGCGTGGCCCAAATTAGGCAGAAAGGCGCTTACGGCCCTTGGAGCGGCGCGAAGCGAGAACGCGGCGGCCGCCGACAGTGGCCATGCGGGACCGGAAGCCATGGCGCCGGGCGCGGACGATCTTGCTGGGCTGATAAGTGCGCTTCACGATACTGCTCCGCAACGGCTAAAGGCGACAGGAAGGCAAGCTGTATAAAGACTTGTCCGGAGCGAGTCAACCATCGCGGCGCCGGCTGTAACACGTCTATTTCGATAACAATATCAATGAATTAAGAATGCCCCGCGACCGAGCTTTCGGCTCAGGCCGAGGGTTGGGTCGCCAAAACCCCAGTTATCTCAGGGATTTCATGGCTGATCTGGTTACGCCCGCCGGCTTTGGACCGGTACAGCGCCCGGTCGGCCCGGGCCATGACATGGTCGATCGACGTGTCGCCGGGTGCCAGTTCGGCCACGCCCAGGCTGGCGGTGAAGGTGATCTTGATCTCGCCCAGCGGCACCTCGATCCGCGCCATCGCTTGGCGCAGGCGTTCGGCCACTTCGAGGCCGCGGGCCAGCGGCGTCTGGGGCAGCAGGACCGCGAACTCCTCACCGCCCGACCGCGCCATCAGATCGATATCGCGCAGCGCCGCTACGCAGGCTTGCGCGGCGGTCTTCAACACCTGGTCGCCGGCGGCATGGCCATGGGTGTCGTTCAGCTTCTTGAAATGGTCGAGATCGATCATCACAACGGTGAGGGGCTGATTGTAGCGCTGGGCGCGTGACACCTCCTCTTCGGCCCGTTCCATCAGCTTGCGGCGATTGGCGACGCCGGTCAGCGGATCGGTGGCGACCAGGTTCAGCAATTGCAAATTGAATTCGTCATTGCACATCAGCACGAAGATCAACGCGCCGAAAGCCGCGGAGAAGCTGTTGCCGATCAAACCAACCGCCAAGCCGTTGACGTCGCCGCTGTTGTATTGGATCGTCACCACCGACGAAGCCGGAATGAACAGAAAACCCGCTCCCCAGCTTCCGAGGCACACCGCCAACAACGCCAGCCCCACGCCCTGGATGACATGGGCGCGGCCATGTCCGCGCAAATTCATCAGCACGTCACGCGCGGTCAGGCCGAACAGAACCACGTCGAGTGCGCAAATGGCGAATAGTCCGATATTGGCGTTGGCTATGGCATAGGAGGCGATGATCGTCAGCAACGTGAGAGCGAATAACGCGGCGACCATCGGCAGATGGAAGACGCGGTTCTGCAGGCTCCGATAGGACACGTAATAGAAGCAGGTTCCGGCCGCGCCCAGAACGAAACCGGCCGCCTCCGGTAGCGGTTGTGTTAGCGGCTGCCAAAAGCTGCCCGGCAGATAGGTGACAACCGAGCCCATCGCGGTGGCGATGCTGCCGCAGGCCTGCAGATAGAGCGCGCGCTTGATCGCGGTCGGGTAACGGGAGCTGACGACGAGAAAGCTGAATGCCGCGCCCAGCAGGATGAAGATGGTCAGTGCGGAGAACATGGGGCGAATATCCATGGCGGTGCGCTCTTCTCAGGATGTGGCGACGCTGGGCGCTGCGATCTCGGCCAGCTCGTGGCTGACGCGATTGCGGCCATCGGCTTTGGAGCGATACAGCGCGCGATCGGCGCGGATCATCAGCTGATCGATCGAGGTGTCGGTGGCGATGTGTTCGGCCACCCCCAAGCTGGCCGTGATCGTCACCCTGGCGCTGTTCGCGGCGATGTCGATCCGGGCGATCGCCTGGCGCAGACGCTCGGCCACTTCGAGTGCGCGGGCCAGCGGCGTCTGCGGCAGCAGGATCGCGAACTCTTCACCGCCGGCGCGCGCGACCATGTCGATGTCGCGCAGGGTGCCCACGCAGGCATGAGCTGTTTCCTTCAGCACCTGATCTCCGATCGCATGGCCATGGGTGTCGTTGACCACCTTGAAATGATCCAGGTCGATCATGATCAGGGTCAGCGGCTGTTTGAATCGCTGCAAGCGCACGATCTCCTCTGCCCCGCGCTCCATCAACTTGCGCCGGTTGGCCAGGCCGGTCAGCGGATCGGTCGCAGCCATGGTGAGCAGGCGCTGGTTGAATTCGTCATTGCAGAGCAGAAGGAAATTGACCGCGCCGATGGCCGCGGCAAAACAGGTCGCTCCCAATCCGAAGGCGCCGGTATTGGCGAACCATTCCGTTATTTCGGTCTGGCGCGGACCGGTGACCAACACGATCGCCGACCCGACCAGCAGCGCGATGAACAAAATATTCGCATAGCCGGTAAAATAATGGGCGCGGCCGCGGCCGCGAAAATTGGTCAGCAGATCGCGGGCCACAAGGCTGAACAGCACGATATCCAGCAAGTCGAGAGATAGGAGGCCGATGCTGACATCGCGTTCGATGCTGCAGCCGATCAGAACGCCGACCAATGCCAATCCATAGAGCGGCCAGACGATGCGATGATGGAAGGGACGATCCTGAATGCTGCGGAAGGCGAAGTAAAAAAGCGGCGTGCCCAAGCCGGCGATGCCGAGATCGAGGATCTGCGCCAGTTGCGGTGCGCGGGACTCGCAGAAGGTGATGATCAGATTACCGGTGGCAACCAGTACATTGGCGCCCGCGTAAAGCGTGAGGGCACGGCGGATGGCGGTCGGGTAGCGGTAATTGGCAAGCAGCAGACCGAGCGAGGTCCCCGCCAGCACAACCGCAGTCAGCACCAACAGCGATGTAACAATTTCCGTCAACGCAACCGTACCCCCATTCCGGCAAGAATTTCCCCTGGGCCGCATACTAGGTCATAAAATCGCCGAACCCAATCGATGGCTCTCTCTGTCAGGACTTGAAAAGGACCGGCGTTATTTCAACCTGCGCCGGGTGATACTGAAAGTGAGGCACGCGTGACCTGGGACCCGTCACAATATTTGCGTTTTGCCGACCAGCGCCGCCGGCCGGCCGTCGATCTGCTGGCGCGCATCGCCACCGACAATCCGGCTCGCGTCACCGATCTCGGCTGCGGCGCGGGAAATGTGACAAAGCTTCTGGCACAGCGCTGGCCGAACGCGAAGGTGGTGGGTATCGATTCGTCCGCGGCGATGCTGGATAAGGCCCGCGGCGAAGCCCCGGCGATCGAATGGCGGCAGGATGACCTCGCCACCTGGAAAGCTGACCAACCGGTCGATGTTCTCTATTCGAACGCGGCGCTCCACTGGATCGATAATCACCGCGCCGTCTTTCCGAGGCTGATCGAAGCGCTGGCACCGGGCGGCACCTTGGCGGTGCAGATGCCGCGCAATCATGGCGCAGTCTCGCACACGGGCATGGCCGCAGCGGCGCGCAGCGGCCCGTGGCGCAGCCGCCTCGAGCCGGTGCTGCGCGAGCATCCGGTCCAGACGCCGGATGTCTATTACGACATCCTCGCCGGCGCAGGCGCGAAGCCCGATATCTGGGAGGTCGAATACCTCCAGCAGCTCGAAGGCGAGAATGCGGTGGTCGAATGGACCAAGGGCACGGCGCTGAAGCCGCTGCTCGACGCGCTCGACGAACCCTGGCGCAGTCAGTTCCTCGCCGACTACACCGCGCGGATGAACGCTGCCTATCCGCGCCGCGCCGACGGCATCACGCTGTTCCCATTCCGGCGGCTGTTTATCGTGGCGACGAGAGGGTAACTGTCGGAATTCTAGAGTTCGTCATGGCCGGGCTTGACCCGGCCATCCACGACTTTTTCGCCGCGGCACGTGGATGCCCGGATCAAGTCCGGGCATGACGAAAAAGAAGAGACGGCCGCCCCTCAATCCAATTGCAACAGCAGCGCCTTGAGATAGGCACTTTCGGGCAGCGCCGGATGCACCGGATGATCGGGTGCGGCGCTCAACGCGCGCAGGATGCGGCCCGAGCGGTTGGCGTTGGCAAGGCCGTGCCGCACTTCCTCGGCGAAGCGCACCGGCTCGATATGGTGCGAGCAGGACGCGACGAACAGAAACCCGTCGGGTTCGACCAGCGCGGCGGCCAGGCGCGTCATTTTGCGATAGCCTTTGGCGCCGGCTTCGAGATCCTTCTTCGATTTGACGAAAGCCGGCGGGTCGGCCACCACCATGCCGAAGCGCGCATTGGCCGCGGCCAGGCGTTCCATCTCAGCAAAGGCTTCTGCGCGCGCGGTTTCGATAATCACACCGTTGAGCCCGGCCGAACGCTGCGCCAGGTCGAGCGCGGTCTCGGAGCGATCGACGGCGATCACACGCTTCGCACCGGCCAGTGCCGCCTGCACGGCGAAGCCGCCGGCATAGGCGTAAAAATCGAGCACGGTGCGGCCCTTCGACAGTGCCGCCACCTGGGCGCGGTTGTCGCGCTGATCGAAGAACCAGCCGGTCTTCTGCCCCTCGGCCAGATCGGCCAGGAACCGCGCGCCGTTCTCCTCGAGCTCAACCGCACCGTCGAGCGATCCTTTGACCACGCGCTCGTAAAGTTCGAGACCCTCCAGCGTCCGCGACGCGCTCTCGTTCTTGAGCAGGATGGTCTTGGGCGCGATTACGCTCTCCAGCGCCTCGACAATCTGCGGCAGCAGCAAATCCATACCGGCCGCATTGGCCTGTATAGCGATCACATCGCCATAGCGATCGATCACCAATCCCGGCATCCCATCGGCCTCGGCATGGATCAGGCGATAGAAGGGGCGTGGATACAGCGTCTCGCGCAAGGCCAGCGCCTTTTTCAGCCGCGCGATAATGAACGGCGCATCGATCACGGCCTTCGGATCGCGGGTCAGGAAGCGCGCGGCGATCAGCGAATTGGGATTGAAGATCGCCACGCCCAGCTTCTCGCCGCCGGCGTCTTCCACCACGACGAGGCTGCCGCGCGGCAGTGCTTTGGCGGCCGCGTCCATGGCGATCTCATTGGAGAACACCCAAGGATGGCCGGCGCGGGCGCGCTTGGCATGGCCGGGCGTCAGCTTGATGACGGGATAAGTCGGGCTCATGTTGGCTTCCGCATCACGGAAAGCAGTCCGGGCACCGGCGCGCCGCGATCGTCGCGCGTCGAAACCGCATCGAGCGCGGCAACCGTCCAACCGCGTTCGGCCGCCAGCCGCCGCAGATAGTCCGAATTGTGTGCGTAACGCCCGCTCTCGCTCAACCGCCACTCCTGATCCATGCCAGTCTCTTGAATATTAGTTTCGACGGTGAAGGCAAAGCCGCCACCCGGTTTCAGTGCCGTATCCACCGCCACGAACAGCGGCGCCAGATCGCCGATATACACCAGCACATCGGCGGCGACGACAAGATCGTAGCGCAGGGGTGCCGCGCCGAGCAGGTCCGTCACCTCGCCGGCGGCCAGCGCGTCATAGATATCTCGTGCGCGGGCTTTCTCCACCATGCGCGGGCTGAGATCGCCGCCATCGAGACGGCGGGCGAAGGGTTTGAGCGCCGCGCCCATCAGCCCCGTGCCGCAGCCGGCATCGAACACATCGAACGGCCCATCGCCGTGTATGCGCCGGATCGCGTCGAGCAGCAGCGCCGGCGCGCGGTAATGGAGCTTGTCGACCAGGCTTGCCTCGAACCCGTCGGCATAGTCGTCGAACAACTGGCGCACGAAGGCGGCGGGCGCCTGATCGGGCGCAGCGGCTTCGCCCAACCGCGCCAGCGCCAAGGTCGCGCCGTGCCGGTCCTCGGGGTCGAGCGCCAGCGCCTGACGGAACGCGGCGATGGCGTCGCTCTTCGCGCCCAGTTTCTCGCGCGTCTCGCCCAGCAGCATGTAAGCGAGCGCGGCGTTGGGATCGAAACTGGCCGCCTCACCGAACAGCGCCGCTGCCATGGCCAGTTCACTCTTGTCGCGATGGGCAATGCCGCGCTTGGCCAGCAGCGCGGCAAGCTCGACGCGTCCGGCCTCGGCAGTCGGCGTCTTCTGCACGAGATGGCGGTAATGCTCCTCGGCCTCGGCCAGGCGATTCTGCAACGCCTGCGCGCGCGCCATGGCCAGCAGCAGCGGCGGCGCTTCGGGCGTGACTTTGAGCGCGCGCATCAGATGCCGCGCTGCCTTCGCGCCGTCATTGTCCGCGAGTGCGATCAGCGCTTCGAGATAAGCCAGCCCCGGCGGCTCCGGCGTCTGCTTGGCGAGCACACGCGCCAGCTTCCGCGCCTCTTCGGTCCGCCCCGCATCGATATGGGCGAAGGCGGTGGAGAGGGCATCAGAGATGGAGGTTGGCTGTGCCATCTGCTCTTTTCATCGTCATTCCCGCGCCGCGTGCTTCGCACGCTTACTTTGGTTTACCTGCGAAGCAGGCCCGGGAATCCAGGACCGTTTCCCGTGTGACCCTGGACCCCCGCTTTCGCGGGGGTGACGGGCAGAGTGGTTGCGTCTACGCCTGTTCGCGCACGGCGGCGAATTTGATCGCCGGGTAGTCGTCCTGGGCGCGCTGCAAGGTCCAGGCGTTGCGGGCCAGGAAGACGAGGGCGCCGTCCGGGTCTTCGGCCATGGCGCTGCCATTGGCGTTCATGAACTTCTCGACCTCCGCCTTCTCGCCGGAAATCCAACGCGCGGTTTCATAGGGCGCGTCTTCGAACCCGGCGCGGAGGTTGTATTCCGACTGGATGCGGTTGGTGATCACGTCGAACTGCAGCGGGCCGACCACGCCGACGATCCAGGCCGAACCGCTCATAGGCTTGAACAAGCGGCTGACGCCTTCTTCGGCCAGGCCTTCCAGCGCGCGGCGCAACTGCTTCGACTTCAGCGGGTCGTCCAGCCGCACGCGGCGCAGGATTTCCGGCGCGAAGTTGGGGATGCCGGTGAAGCGCAGGTTTTCGCCTTCGGTCAACGCATCGCCAATGCGAAGCGAACCATGGTTGGGCACGCCGATGATGTCGCCCGGAAAGGCCTCGTCCACCACGGCGCGGTCGCGCGCCAGGAAGAAGAGGGGGCTCGAGATGGTGATCGGCTTGCCTGAGCGCGGATGGATCAGCCGCATGCCGCGCTCGAACTGACCCGAGCACAGCCGCATGAAGGCGATGCGGTCGCGGTGGTTCGGGTCCATATTCGCCTGAATCTTGAAGACGAAGCCCGTCACCTTCTTCTCGGTCGGCTGCACGGCGCGCTGTTCGGCGGGGCGTGAGCCGGGCGGCGGGGCCAGCTTGGCGATGCCGGCCAGCAATTCCCGCACGCCGAAATTGCGCAGCGCCGCGCCGAAGAATACCGGCGTCAGGTGGCCGGCGAGGAAAGACTCGATCTCGAAGGGCGGGCAGGCGCCCTTCACCAGCGCAACCTCTTCGCGCAGCTTGGCGGCCGCGTCGGCGCCCACCAGCTCGTCCAGACGCGACTCGTCCAGTTTGACAGCGATGGCTTCCTGGATGTGGTCGCCACGGCCGGCTTCGAACAGCAGCACGCGGTCGTTGATCAGGTCATAGACGCCCTTGAGCAAGCCGCCCATGCCGATCGGCCAAGCCATCGGCGTGACATCCAGCGCCAGCGTCTTTTCGATCTCGTCGAGCAGGTCGAAGGGCTCGCGGCCTTCGCGGTCGATCTTGTTGATGAAGGTGACGATCGGCACGTCGCGCAGGCGGCACACCTCGAACAGCTTGCGGGTCTGCGTCTCGATACCGCGCGCCGCGTCCAGCACCATCACCGCCGAGTCGACGGCCGAAAGGGTGCGATAGGTGTCTTCGCTGAAGTCTTCGTGGCCGGGCGTGTCGAGCAGGTTGAAGGCCAGGCCGTTATGCTCGAATGACATCACCGAGGCTGTCACGGAAATGCCGCGCTCGCGTTCGATCGCCAGCCAGTCCGAGCGGGTGCGGCGCTGTTCGCCACGCGCACGCACGGCCCCAGCCATCTGAATCGCGCCACCGAACAGCAACAGCTTTTCGGTCAGCGTGGTTTTGCCGGCATCCGGGTGCGAAATGATGGCGAAAGTGCGCCGTCTTGCCACCTCTTCGGCGATGGTCATGTTCTGCGTCGTCATGGGCGCGCTATTTCGACGTCCGCGGCCCAAAAATCAAGGGTTTTCCACGATCCGGTCATTTTCCCGCCATGGGACGGAGTCAGAGTGACCATAAGGCTACGTATCTCTACGCATGGCTGGGTCGTGAAGCGGGATGGCATTATGCTTGACGGCGGCGAAATAAGACCCAAATTAGAAGCCAAGCGGTGCTCGTTGGACCGCTTGTCTGGGGTGCCGCGAGGGCCTCGGGCTACGAAACGACCGGACTCGCTCCGCAGAGAGGAGGACGACTCGACCATGACCCGCGTTTCCGTGTTCAGCAGTCCACTGCTGCTGGGGTTCGACCATTTCGAACGGGTTCTCGACCGCGTCTCGAAGACCGCCGCCGAGGGCTACCCTCCCTATAATATCGAACAGATCGGCGAAGACCGGCTCCGCATCACCTTGGCGGTGGCAGGCTTCTCTGGCGACGATCTTTCGGTCTCGATCGAAGACAACCAACTGGTCGTCCGCGGCCGCCAGGGCGAGGACGATCCCAACCGGATCTTCGTTTATCGCGGCATCGCTGCCCGGCAGTTCCAGCGCAGTTTCGTGCTGGCCGAGGGCATCGAGGTCAACGGCGCAAATCTCGACAGCGGCCTGCTGCATATCGACCTGCGGCGACCGCTCCCGGAAACCCGGGTGCGCACTATTCCGATCGGTACGGCTGGAGCCAAACCGGGCAAGGCGATCGACCTTGAGCCTGGGGCGGCAAAGAAAGGAGAACGGTGATGGATATCGATAACGACATTGCGACGAAGCTACTCGCCGTCGACGCTTCGATGTCCGCGCGCGATTTCGCGACCTGGGGCGTCGAAGACGTGGCCTATATTCGCTTCGCGTCGATCGACGGCAAAAAGGGCTGGGCGATTTTCGCGGCCGATGGTTCTGCGATCGGCGTCGCCGCCGAGCGCGAACTCGCCTTCGCCGCCGCCCGCCAGAACGACCTCGAGCCACTCAGCGTCCACTGAGCTTCTGTAAGCGCGCGCCCGCCGTCTGATTTGGGCCTATTCCCCTCGCGTCATGCCCGGCCTTGTGCCGGGCATCCACGCCTTAAAGTCTCACCACGAAGGCACGAAGGTAGTGAAGGGTACGAAGAAAGAATCTTCTTCGTGGTTCTTCATGCCTTCGTGGTTAATCTTTTTCAGAATGACTTAGATGCTCGGCACAAGGCCGACATTCGCGTCTCCAGATAGCCAATCATTTGGTGGCGTCATGGCCGGGCTTGTCCCGGCCATCCACGTCTTAAGGGGCTCCACCTCTACCGCGTCATTGCGAGCGCAGCGAAGCAATCCATCTATTTCACGGAAAGCCTGGATTGCTTCGCTTCGCTCGCAATGACGACACGGAACGAAACCCGTGGCGTTTTGGCGGTTCAATTTTTCGAGATGAAGAGAGAAGCCGTGGATGGCCGGACGTGAGCATTGCTCACATGCCCGGCCATGACGGACCGCTTTGGCTTACGCCGCGCGGCTGGCGGGTGATTCGGTCAGCAGCGCGTAGAGGCCAGCCGCCGTGTCGGTGGCGCGCAGCTTTTCGCATACGGCCTTGTCGCGCAGCAGGCGCGAGATGCGGGCGAGGGCTTTGAGATGGTCGGCGCCGGCCGATTCGGGGGCCAGCAGTAGGAAGATCAGATCGACGGGTTGTTCGTCGATCGAGTCGAAATCGATCGGCTTCTCAAGCCGGGCGAACATGCCGTAAAGGCGCGTCAGGCTGGCGAGCTTGCCGTGGGGAATGGCGATGCCGTTGCCGACGCCGGTGGTGCCCAGCTTCTCACGCTCGACCAGGACGTCGAAAATCGCGCGTTCGGCGAGACCGGTGATCTCGGCAGCGCGGCGCGCCAACTCCTGCAAAGCTTGTTTCTTGCTGGTGGCCCGCAAATTGGGAACCACGCCTTCGGGGCTAATCAATTCGGCAATGTCCATGCGAAGTCCATGTTCTTGCCGCCCTCTCCCCGAATGATGCGGACCCCCATTTTGGTCCCGGCATCGCGCTTGAGGCGGCCGCCAGGGATACCCCCCCGGCTACAAGGCGCCGGACATTAGGCCCGGCCCCTACCCAAGTCAAGTGAAGTCGGACCCCTCAATTTAGGCACCGATGGCCTTCTCGCGCCGGCGCTGGACCGATGACGGAATTTTCAACGCTTCCCGATACTTAGCAACCGTTCGCCGGGCGATATCCACCCCGTCTTTGCGCAGGATTTCGACGATTCGATCGTCCGACAGGACCGCTTCCGTCCCCTCGTTATCGACCAAGGTTTTGATCCGGTGACGCACCGCCTCGGCCGAATGGGCCTCGCCCCCGTCGGCGCCTGCGATCGCCTGGGTGAAGAAGTATTTCAGCTCGAAGATGCCCCGCGGCGTGGCGATGTACTTGTTGGCTGTCACGCGGCTGACGGTGCTTTCGTGCATCGCGATCGCTTCGGCGATGTCGCGCAGGACCAGGGGTCTCAAGTGCTGGACGCCCTTCTGGAAGAAGGCGTCCTGCTGCCGCACGATCTCGGAGGCGACCTTCAGGATCGTGTTGGCGCGCTGGTGCAGCGATTTGACCAGCCAGTTGGCCGATTGGAACCGTTCGGACAGGTAGACCTTCTCTTCGCGGTTCTTGGTCGCGCCCGAGACCTTGGCGTAATAGCGCGAATTGACCAGCACGCGCGGCAAGGTGTCGGAATTGAGTTCCACGATCCAGGCGCCATCGGGTGCGGCGCGCATCAGCACATCGGGCGTGATCGGTTGGGCGAGTGCGTGATCGAAGACCAGCGCCGGCTTGGGATCGAGCGAGCGGATCTCGGCGATCATCTCGGTCAGGTCTTCGGCATCGATGCCGCAGACGCGCAGCAGCCCCTGCAGATCGCGCCGCGCCAGCATGTCGAGATGGTCGAGCAGCGCCTGCATCGCCGGGTCGAGCCGATTGCGGTCGCGCAATTGCAATGCGAGACATTCGGCGAGGCTGCGCGCGAAAATGCCGGGCGGATCGAAACGGTGAAGCCGTGCCAGGACCGCTTCGACCTGTTGAAGTGGGGCGCCCAGCATTTCGGCAACTTCGTTGAGGCTGACGGTAAGATAGCCCGATTCGTCCACCGCCTCGATCAGATGCAGGCCGATCAGACGGTCGGCCGGATCGGTTATGTCCATATTGAGCTGGCCGGTCAGGTGATCGCGCAGCGACACGTCGCGCGCCACGGTGGCTTCCAGACCATTCTCGTCATCGCCGAAATCGAGCCGCCCGCCGCGGCCGCTCCAATCGGTATAGCCCGAATCGCCATCACCCGCGCCATCGGCGGTGAAGGTGTTGTCGTAATCGACGTCGAGCGGGGTCTCTTCCTTCTGCCCCGGCATATTATCGACCAGCGGCGTCTCGGCCGGCGCGGTGTCGGGGGCGGAGGTTTCGGAAACGGCGGCCTCGGCCGAAACTTCGCGATCGGTGATGCCTTCGCTCGATCCTTCGCCCTCGTCGCGTTCGAGCAGCGGATTGCGCTCCAGCTCCTGATCGACGAAGGCGGTCAGTTCGATGTTGGACAGCTGCAGCAGCTTGATCGCCTGCTGCAGCTGCGGCGTCATAACAAGCGTTTGCGATTGGCGAAGATCCAGGCGTGGCGCGAGGGCCATGGCGCGCCTCTAGAGGCTGAACCGATCGCCGAGATAGACGCGGCGCACGCCTTCATGCGCCACGATCTCGGTCGGCGTGCCCTCCATGAGGACAGCGCCATCGTGCAAGATATAGGCGCGGTCGATGATATCGAGCGCCTCGCGGACATTGTGGTCGGTGATCAGCACGCCGATGCCGCGCAGTTTCAGCCGCGCGATCAGGTCGCGGATATCGCCGACCGCAATCGGATCGATGCCGGCCAGCGGTTCGTCGAGCAGCATGAAGGCGGGGTTCGACGCCAGCGACCGCGCGATTTCCACACGCCGCCGCTCGCCGCCCGACAGCGCCAGCGCCGGGGCATGGCGCAGATGGGTGATCGCGAACTCGGCCAGCAAATCCTCCAGGAGCGCCTCGCGGCGTTCGGTGTCGGTTTCGCTCATCTCAAGCACGCAGCGGATGTTGTCCTCGACCGACAGGCCGCGGAAAATCGACGCTTCTTGGGGCAAGTAGCCGATGCCCAGCCGCGCGCGGCGGTACATCGGCAGCTTGGTGATATCGTGATCGTCGAGCAGCACGCTGCCTTCGTCGGGCGCGACCAGGCCGGTGATGCAATAGAAGCAGGTGGTCTTGCCGGCGCCGTTCGGGCCCAGCAGTCCGACCGCTTCGCCGCGCTGGACATGCACCGAAACGCCGCGCAGCACCGGCCGGCGGCGATAGCGTTTACCGAGATTGGTCGCGGTCAAGCCGGTGCCAATGGGCTTTGCCACCGCATGCGGTTTGCTGTCGCCTGTCGGCACGGGCGCGGCCGGGGGAGTCTGCGCGGCGGCGGTCATGGCGTTTTCACCGGCGGCGGTGGCGCGTCGTCGCTCTGCGGTGCGGCTAACTTCGGCGCGCCAGTGCCCGGAACGGTATCGCCGGCTTTTTTGCTTGGCATCAACAGGCCTTTGACGCGGTTGTCGCTATTGGCGGCTGTCCCCGGTGCGTTGGGAAACAGATGGCTGACGCCGGTGTTGAGATCGACCACCGCGTAACCGCCGTCGAGCTGGTTTTCGCCGCGCGTCAACTTCACCGCGCCGGTCACGGTGACGACGCCGCCAAGCGGGTCGTAGTCGGCGCGGTCGCCTTTCACGATCTCGTTGGGCGTGGTCATGATCACATTGCCGAAGCCGGTGGCGTGGCGCATCACCGTCTGCTTCTGCGCGTTCTGTCCATAGTCGGCGACCAGCACGTCGCCTTGGATATGCTTGTCGGCTTCTGTCGCGACCGCTTTGCCGCGCGCCACCGCCTGCTGGCGGTTTTCCCAATATTCCAGGCTGTCCCGCGCCGTGACCGTTTCCTTGGCCGTGACCATGCGCAGATTCTTGCCGGTCAGCACCGCGACCGCGTCGTCGATGTTGTAGTCCGCATGATCGCCATAGGCGTTCTGGGTCTCGGTGAAGATATGGACATGTCCATTGGCTTCCAGGCGCCAGACTTCGCTGCTGCCCTGCATGTCGGTCGGATCGGTGCTGTTCTTCTCGCCGGGTTTCGCGGCGGCCGGTGTCGCAGCGGCCTTGACTGCATCGGCGGTGCCCGACTTCAACGGGGCAGCGGCGGCGGCGCCTGTCTTCTCGCGGTAATGGGCGATCAGCGTATCGGCGGTCACGGTGACGCGGCCGCGCACGGCGCGGGCGTTGCCATGCGCAATCACGGTCTTGGCGTCCTGCGACAATTCGAGCCCGTTATCGGCATAGACCTCGACCGGCACGCCCGGCTGAGTGGCGAAGTCGATGGCCTGCGCCGCGGCTAAGCGTGCACCACCAGCGGCGATCAGCAGGGTCAGGGCGACAAAGGAAATCGGGCGATACATCACGAACCCGACTTCGCATGCGGCTGGCCGACCATCAGCACCGCCTTGCTTTTGCCGGTGAAGACGATGGTGCGGCCGCGGTCGGTCGAGGTGAAGCCTTCGCCGCTCAACGTGCCGGCTGGGCCCTGGCCGGTGATCGGCTGATCGCCCGAAGAGTTGCCTTTGGCGATCTGGATGCGCGCGCTTTCGGTGTGCAGTTCGTAACCGTCGTCGCGATAGAGATCGACATGACCCATCAAGTCGAGCGTGTCGTCTTTCTGCCGGTAGAAGCCGATATTGGCGTCTACCACCATGCCGGTGCCGCCACCGTTGACCAGATCGGCGGTCGGTTTTTCCAGCGTCACCACCATGTTGTTGGGGTCGAGCTGAGTCGCCACATCGGCGGTCACGGTGAAGGGCAGGTTCTTCTCGTCGGTGCCATAGTATTTGGGATTGCGTATCGACAGATTGTCGACGCGCGCCGCGTCGGGCTGAGTAAAGCCAACGGTGGTCGCTTCGTGTTGCGGCGACAGGCGTGGCCAGACGATCAAGAGGCCGAGCAGCGCCGCCGCCACGGCGGGCAGCACCACCTTCATCAAGCCGACGAAGCGGGAATAGCGCGCCTTCAATGCGCGCGGTTGCGGCGGCATACGATGCGGGCGCCCCGCCGGACCCAGAATCGCGATCGGTTTCATGACTCGATGACCTTCAAACCGATCATCGCCGTCTTACACCACGCCTGCGCGCAGCAGGTCGTGGACATGAAGGATGCCGCTCGGGCGGCGATCTTCGTCGACCACGAACAAGGTGGTGATGCCGCGCTCGTTCATTACGCGCAGCGCCTCGCCGGCCAGTGTCGTCGCGCGCACCGTGCGCGGATTGGCGGTCATGATCTCGCGCACCGGACGCTCGGTCAGGCCGGGCTCCATGTGGCGGCGCAAATCGCCGTCGGTGACGATGCCCGCCAGCCGTCCCGCGGTATCGAGCGCGCCGACGCAGCCGAAGCGCTTGGCGCTCATGATGATCAGTGCTTCGCTCATGGCGCGGTCGATATCGATCAGCGGCAAGGCGTCGCCGTCATGCATCAGATCGGCCACGTGCAGCAGCTTGCGGCCGAGCTTGCCGCCGGGATGGAAAGTCTTGAAGTCGTCGGCCGAAAAGCCGCGCCGTTCCAGCAGCGCCACGGCCAGGGCATCGCCCAGCGCCAGCATCATCGTGGTCGAGGTCGTGGGCGTCAGCCCATGCGGGCAGGCCTCGGCGGCCTCGGGCAGCAGCAGCGTCAAATCGCCGGCCTGGGCCAGCGCGCTATTGGCCCGCGCGGTCACGACGACGAGAGGAATGGCGAAGCGGCGGCTGTAATCGATGACATCGGACAGTTCGGCGGTTTCGCCCGAGTTCGACAGCGCCAGGATCGCATCATGGGCGGTGATCATGCCCATATCGCCATGGCTGGCTTCGCCCGGATGGACGTATTGCGCCGGCGTGCCGGTCGAGGCCAAAGTCGCGGCAATCTTGCGGCCGATATGGCCGCTCTTGCCCATGCCGGTCACGATCACGCGGCCGCCGCCATCGCGGGTCAGAATGTCGAGCGCGCGCGGCAGCGTGTCGTTCAGCGCGCGGGCCAGATCTTCGAGGGCAGAAGCTTCGGTGCGGAGAACCTGACGCGCTACGGCAAGATCGGTGTCAGTTTGATTACGGGCCGTGTTCGCGCGCGTCGTATCCATGCCGTATGTTTTCCCGCAGTCGATGTGCTGGGGGCATCGGCCATGCACAACCCACCATGCATGAACCGTGCCCAATTTCGGCACGCAGTATGCTTCGCTGCAGCGCGAAGGTCGATGGTTTTATTGTATCTGCCCTGAAATCTTAATGATTTCAGCGGCCATAAGCCCAGTGGTTCAGCGGGCCCAGTGGTTCAGTGGGCGAAGATGTCTTGTTCCGGCCAACCGGCCAAATCCAGACTGGCGCGGACGGGCAGGAACTGGAAGCAGGCCTCAGCCATCAGCTTGCGGCCTTCGCGTTCCAGCAGTTCGTCGAGCCTTTTGCGCAGCGCGTGCAGGTACAGCACGTCGGACGCGGCATAGTTGAGCTGGGCCTCGTCAAGCTTGGGCGCGCCCCAATCCGAAGTCTGCTGTTGCTTCGAGAGCTCGACGCCGAGCAGTTCGTAGCAGAGGTCCTTCAGCCCGTGGCGGTCGGAATTGGTGCGCACCAGGCGGCTGGCCAGCTTGGTGCAATAGACCGGCGCGCAGGCAATCGCGAAATGACGCTGGATCATCGCCAAATCGAAACGGGCGAAATGGAAGATCTTGGTGATCGCCTGATCGGCCAAAACCCGGCGCAGATTGGGCGCGGCGTAATTGCGGTCGGGGAAATGCACGACATGAGCATTGCCGTCGCCGCCCGAGAGTTGGATGACGCACAGCCGGTCGCGCCATAGGTTGAGGCCCATGGTCTCGCTGTCGACCGCGATGCTGTTGCTGAAAACCGTGCCGTCCGGCAGGTCGTTGCGATGATAGAACACGGCCACGGGGTAACTCCGCAATCCCTCAAGCCGCTTTGTATCGTTTATTCCGCCTCGCCCGCCCTGCGGCGTTGATGCGGACGGGAGTGGGTGGTGCCCAGGAGAAGACTCGAACTTCCAAACCCTTTCGGGCGCTAGCACCTGAAGCTAGTGCGTCTACCAATTCCGCCACCTGGGCGCACCACGCAGATACCCGAAACAGGGCATCTCCAGGGGCGAGAGGGTTACTGGTGACGGCGGCCCTTGTCAAATCCTTTTACGAGGCAAAAGATGACGACAAGTTGCTGAAAACCCGGGCCTTAAGGTTGCGTTTAAGGATCGCCTGGAATAGCGTGCGGGTCAATCCAGTATAGCCTCGCGGAGGATGACGAATGGCCCGGTTGGTAACGGTATTCGGGGGTTCGGGTTTTCTCGGCCGCCATCTCGTTCGTCGTCTCGCCGCTGAGGGTGACCGCGTCCGCATCGCTGTGCGTGATCCCGAGGGCGCGCATTTCCTGAAGCCCGCCGGCAATGTCGGCCAGATCGTCGCCGTCCCGGCCAATATCCGCCATGAAGGCTCGGTGCGGGCTGCCGTCGCCGGCGCCGACGCCGTGGTCAATCTGGTCGGCCGCATCTCGCCCGGTGGACGCAACAAACTCGATGCCGTGCATGTGCAGGGCGCGCGCGCGGTTGCCGCCGCCGCCAAGGCCGCCGGCGTGAAGAGCCTGGTCCATATCTCCGCGCTGGGCGCAGACGCCGAATCGCGTTCGCCCTATCTGCGCACCAAGGGCGCCGGCGAAGCGGCCGTGCATGAGGCGTTCCCCGGCGCGGTGATCCTGCGCCCCGCGCTGGTCTTCGGACCCGAAGACCGGTTCTTCAACCGCTTCGCCGCGTTGACCGGTGTCGGTCCCGCGCTGCCGGTGATCGGGCACGCCAATTTCCAGCCGGTCTATGTCGGCGACGTGGCTTCGGCGATCCTCGCCGGCATCAACAATCCGGCGCTGGCCGGCAAGACCTTTTCGCTCGGCGGCCCGCGCACCTATTCGATGCAGCAGATCCTCGAGATGGTGCTCGCCTATACGGGCCGCGACCGCGCGCTGATTCCGGTGGCGCTGTTCCTGGTGCAGATCCAGGCGTTCTTCCTGCAGTTCGTGCCCGGCAAGCCGCTGACGCCCGATCAGCTTCACCTGCTGACCAGCGACAATGTGGTGCCCGAAGGCGCTGCCGGTTTCGCCGCGCTCGGCATCACGCCGGCCGCTGCCGAAGCCATCGTGCCGACCTATCTCGCGCGCTTCCGTAATCCGTTCTCGCCGCCGAATCATTCGAGCCCGACGCAGCAGAGCACCTGAGGGTCTGGCCTAGGGATCATGCGCACCCTCTATCACCATTGGCTGTGTCCGTTCTCGCGCAAGGTGCGTGTCGTTCTCGCTGAAAAGAAGCTGCCTTTCGAACTGGTGCTCGAATCGGTGTGGGACCGGCGTCCCGAATTCATGGCGCTCAATCCGGCCAACGATGTGCCCGTGCTGATCGAACCGGGCGGCGAGGTGCTGTGCGACAGCGGCGCCATCGTCGAATACATCGACGAGAAGATTCCCGATCCGCCGCTGCTGGGCACCGATGCGCTGGTGCGCGCCGAAGTGCGCCGCCTGGCCAACTGGTTCGACATCAAGTTCAACCGCGAAGTGACGATCAATCTCGTCGGCGAGAAAATCGTGAAGCGGCAGATGGGCTATCCCGGCGGTCCCGACTCGCAGGCGGTGCGCACCGGCTTCCAAAATCTCGGCCAGCACCTCGCCTATCTCGGCCGTTTGGCCGATGAGCGCAAATGGCTGGCGGGCGAAATCTATTCGCTGGCCGATATCGCCGCGGCGGCGCATCTCTCCACCGTCGACTACATGGGCGACATCCCCTGGGACGATTATCCCGAGGTGAAGGATTGGTACGCGCGCGTCAAATCGCGGCCGAGCTTCCGGCCACTATTGGCGGATCAACTGCCGGGCATGCGTCCGCCGCCGCACTATGCCGATCTCGATTTCTAGGCGCCACGCCGCCGGCCTCATCGCCGCCGCCGCGCTCACGCCCGGCACGGCCATCGCCGAAGTCGTTACGCATCTGCCGACGCCGATCAAAGAGAAGGTGGTGGCGCTGACCTTCGACGCCTGCGAAACCAAGACGCCCGCCTTCCTCGATCATTCGATCAGCGATTATCTGGTGGGCCAGAAGATTCCCTTCACCATCTTCGCCTGCGGCCGCTTCGCGCGGCATAACGGCGAGGCGCTGGCGGAATTGTCGAAGCTCGATTTCGTCGAGATCGAAAACCACTCGATGAATCACGACAATCATATGGAGCGGATGGACGAGGCCACCGTCCGCCGCGAAGTGCTCGATGCCGAGACGATGCTCAAGGGCATTACCGGCAAGCGCACGCGCTATTTCCGCTTCCCGGCCGGCAACTACGATGCGAAGTCCTTGGCCGCGGTCGAGGGGCTTGGCTATCGCGTGGTGCATTGGACCTTCGCCAGCGGCGATCCGGCTAAGGTGCTGACGCCCGAGCACGAGACCGCATGGGTGCTGGAAAAGACGCGGCCCGGCAATATCCTCATCTTCCATATCAACGGCAGGGGCTGGTCGACCGGCAAGGCGCTGCCCGTGATCGTGGCCGGGCTCAAAGATCGCGGCTATCACTTCGCGCGTCTCGACGCGTTGCTGACGTGAGGGGGTGTGAGCGCGGAGCGCGAAGGAGCGGTTGCGGGCACCGCAGAGCGACGATGAGGAACGACTGATGGCTGTCGCCCCCATGTTCGCGCCCACATCGCACGCCCTATCGGTCGGGCTGTTGCGCCCGCCGACTTTGGGTGAGGCGCGCGAGTTGGGCATCGCCTGCGCGGCCATCGATCCGTGGAAGACGCTCGGCTACGAGGCTTCGGCGCTCGGTTCCTATTTCGAACGGCCCGACCCCTCGCTGCATCGCTATGCGATCCTGTGGGATGGTCGTGCGGCGGGCGTGATCGCGCTGCGCTGGCCTTGGCTGCGGGGGCCGTTCATCGAGATGCTGGCCGTGCTGCCACAGCATCAAGGGAAAGGCCTCGCCCGCGCGGCCTTGACCTGGGCCACCACGCGCACCGCCTCGACCACCACCAATCTCTGGGCCTCGGTCAGCGATTTCCACGCCCCCGCCCGCGCCTTCTGGAAGCATCAAGGCTTCGAGGAGGTTGCCGAACTGTCCGAACTGATCGGCCCCGGCGCGGAAATCCTGCTGCGCAAGCGGGTGGTGCAGCGGCCGTGAGGGAACAGAACGGCTGGTCCCGGCTCCCGTAACCGTCACCCCCGCGCAGGCGGGGGTCCAGGGCCGCACGGGAAACGGCTCTGGATTCCCGCCTTCGCGGGAATGACGAAGAAAAAGAGGTAGAAGCACAGTGCGGGAATGACGATGAAAAAGTGGGCCTTCAACTTTTCGTTCAGATGCCCCATATCTGTCCCGCGTAATCAAGGGAGCGAATAACGATGGCACAACTCGACGGCGCGACGCTCAAGGCGTTGCAGGCCCCGCTGAAGGATAAATACAAGCAGGACGCCAATTCGGCCGTCGTGACGCTGCGCGCCTCGGGCGAGCTCGATTCGGAAGGCATCGCCTGCAAGGTCGATACCGGCCGTGCGCTGATCGAAGCCGGCCTGCATCCGGCCACCGGCGGTTCGGGGCTGCAGGCCTGCTCGGGTGACATGCTGCTCGAAGCGCTGGTCGCCTGCGCGGGCGTCACCCTGAAGGCGGTGGCCACCGCGCTCGACTTCAAGCTCGACGGCGGCACGGTTTCGGCCGAAGGCGATCTCGATTTCCGCGGCACCCTGGGCGTGGCCAAGGACGCGCCGGTCGGCTTCCGCTCCATCCGCCTGAAATTCGATATCGAGACGACCGAGCCGCAAGAGCGGATCGACACACTGACCAAACTCACCGAGCGCTATTGCGTCGTCTTCCAGACTCTGCGCAACAGCCCGCCGATGACCCTGCAAGTCGGCGCCACCGCCGGCGGCTGATCGCGCCGCACGATCCTTATCGAATCGTCATGCCCGGGCTTGACCCGGGCATCTACGCCTTCTTCAAGTTTCACCACGAAGGCACGAAGTAGATTGAAGGGCACGAAGGAGAAAGATTCTTCTTCGTGTTCCTTCTCTTTCCTTCGCGCCTTCGTGGTTAATCTTTCTTCTTTAGAGGAAAGTCGTGGATGGCCGGGTCAAGCCCGGCCATGACGAACGAGAAGGGCATTCACCAAATAAAAAGGCCTGCGATCCGTCAAGGTTCGGATCGCAGGCCTCAACCGAAGCCTTACACTGACGCGGGACTTAGGGCTTCGGAACGGGGATCCACTTCGCCTGGGCGGCGTCGCTCTTGCTGAATGACGGCACCTTGGCCACCAGATCAGCCACGGTCTTGATGTCGTTCTTCACCAACTCATCGTGAGTGACCAGCGCGGGCTTCACCACGATCTCATGGCCGGGATCGGTACCGGCGACGGCGAGCGCGAGCGCACGCACCGAGACTTCGCCGACCACGGCCGGGTTAGTGGCGGCGGTGGCAACCCAGGGGCTGTCATCGGCGCGGATCGCTTCGATGTCCGAGGTCGAGATGTCGGCGCTGTAGATTTTCACTTTCAGCTTGTTCTCGTCGGCGGCCAGTTTCACGCCGCGGGCGAATTCGTCATAGGGCGCGAACACGACCTTGATGTCCGGATGCGCATGGAAGACAGCGGCCGTCTGGTCGGCCACGGTCTTCGCGGTGGTGGCATCGACGGCGCCCCACACGGCCTTCTCGCTCACACCAGCATGCTCTTTCTTGAAGGCCTGCCAGACTTCGTTGCGGCGATCGAGCGGCGCGAACCCGGCCACATAGACTTCGCCGGCAACGAACTTGTCGCCGTTTTCCTTCACCGCCTGGCCGAGAACCAGGGTGGCGAGGTCGTGGTCGCTCTGTTCGACCTGCGGGATCTTCGGATTGTCGAGATTGACGTCGAAGGCCACGACCTTGATGCCGGCGTCGAGTGCCTTCTGCGCCACATCTTTCAGCGCTTCGGGCTGGCCGTGGTCGATGATGATGCCCTTCACGCCGAGATTGATCGCTTGTTCGACCTGCGAGCGCTCTTCATCGGCGTTCTGGCGGCCTTGGAAGATGCGCAGATCGACGCCGAGCGCCTTGGCCTGCGCCTGCGCACCGGCGCCATAGGCCTGGAAGAAGTCGCCTTCCGAGAGATAGCTGATCAGGGCCAGCTTGACGCCGGGCTTGTTGAAGGGCGCGGGCGCGTCCTTCGGGGCATCGGCGGTGGCGCTGATCGAAGTGGCGGCGAGAAGGCCGAAGGCCACGGCGCTGATCGCCGCCGCGGCGCCGAGGCCGCGAATGTTCTTATAGGACATGATTGCTCCGTTGGTTTCATTTTGAAAACGCGTCAGGGAAAATGTGCTCAGACCGCCGCGCTACATCGGTCGTCGAGAATGATGGGAAAGCGATGCGTCATCTCAGTCGCGCCGCCGCCGTAGGCCGAAGGTGACGGCCAGCGCCGCCACCAGCACCGCGCCCTTGACGAAGTCCTGGGCGTAATAGGGTGCGTTGAGCATGGTCAGCCCGTTGAGCAACACGCCGACAAATACGGCGCCGACCACGGTGCCGAAGACGTTGGGGTGGTTGACGCCCAGCACCGCATAGCCGATCAGTGCAGCGGCGACGCTGTCGAGCAGCAGCGAATTGCCGGCGCTGACATCGCCACGGCCGATACGCGCGGCCAGCAGAATGCCGCCCAGCGACGCGATCACGCCCGAGATCACATAGGCCATCGTGCGATACTTCTTGGTCGGCGCGCCGGCCAGGCGCGCGGCCGTCTCGTTGCCGCCGATCGCATAGAAGACGCGGCCCCAGCGCGTGCGCTCCATCACAAACCAAACGATCAGCGCGATCACGGCCAGGATGATCACCGGCAGCGGCACCACGCCGCCGAGATGCCAGCGGCCCAGCGCCAGGAAGTCGGCGGGGAACTTGCCGTCGCCGGTGCTGCCATCAGGCAGCATGACGCCGGTGGAGATCGAATGCCCGCCGCTCGGGATCAGTTCGAGCCCGACCAGCAGGAACAATGTGCCCAGCGTCGCCAGCAGATCGGGAACGCCGACCTTCACGATCAAGATCGCGTTGACGATGCCGATCGCCGCGCCGATCAGCAGGACGATGATCACCGCTTCAGTGCCGGTGACCTGGTTGACGACCAGCACATAGCTCGCCGCCATCTGCGCGAATGCGGCGACGCTGCCGGCCGAGAGATCGAAGCCGCCCACCGCCAGCGTCACGGTGATGCCGACACCCAACAACGCGGTGATCGATACGGCTTGCAGGATGCTGAACAGGTTGTTGACGTTGAGGAAAGCCGGTTCCTGGACTTGGAACACCACGATCATGATCGCCAGCAGCACGAAGATCGCCGAGCGGCTGATCCATTCGCCGATGCCGGCGCGGGTGCTCTGAACGGTGCTCATGTCTCTGCCTCGGGGCGCTTCGTGCCGATCTGCGCGGCGGCGGTCAGAATCTGGGCAAGATCGATCGCCTCGCGGTCCTGGTCTTCGATGATTTTGTGGTCGTGCATGACGACGATGCGGTCGCCGACTTCGAGCGCTTCTTCGTGATCGCTGACGAACACCAGCGTCGCGCGCTCGGCGGCACCGGCGCGGATCGCCCGCACGATGTCTTCGCGCGCGCCGATATCCACGCCCTGGAATGGTTCGTCGAGCAGCAGCACCTGCGCCGGTTCGGCATGCCAGCGCGCGACAACCACCTTCTGCTGATTGCCACCCGACAGCGCATTAAGCCGGTCGCGATGGTCGCGGCATTTGACGCCGAAGGCACGAATACCGTGTTCGGCCGCCTCGCGTTCGCGCGCGGTGCCGACCGGGCCCGCCGGATACCAGCCGCGCAGGAAGGGAAAGCTGATCGTACCGGCGATCGAGGCGAAGGGCACCGTGGCCGGGAACAGCGAAGTGCGCCAGCGGTCTTCGCCGGCCAGGAACACGCCGCCTTTGATCGATTGGCCGGGCGCACGCGGCGCCCAACTCCGGCCCGCCACCGTCATCGTGCCGCCGGCCGGCGGACGCACGCCGAAGATGATTTCGGCCAGGCTCGATTTGCCCGCGCCCACCGCGCCGGTGATCGCCACCACCTCGCCGCGACGCACGGTGAGATCGAAGGGCTCGGTGTTTTCGCGGAGCTTAATCCTGGACAGCACCAATTGCGGCGCGCCGCGCTCGATGGGTGTGTGCTGGGCGGCGCGACCGATACCGCGGCCGATCATCGCCTGCACCGCGGCGGTCAGATCGATCGGCTGCTCGAAGGCGCCGACCATCTTGCCGTCGCGCAGCACGGCCACGCGGTCGGCGATGCGACGCAGATCGGCCAGGCGATGCGAGATATAGAGAATGGCCGCGCCACGTTCGCGCAGCCGGTCGATCACCGCGAACAGCCGGTCGACCTCGTCTTTCGAGAGACTGGCGGTGGGTTCATCGAAAATCATCACCGCCGGGTTCGAGGCAACCGCGCGAGCGATGGCCACGAGCTGCTGTTCGGCAATGGTCAGGCGGTCGAGCGTCTGGTTGATGTCGAGATCGAGGCCGATGCCCGCGGCGATGGTGGCGGCGCGGGCGCGGATCTGTTTGCGCGAGGCGAGTGCGCCGGTCTTGGCGGCGCAGAGATCATCGAGCACCAGATTCTCGGCCACGGTCAAGGTCGGCACGCCGACTTCCGCGATGGCTTGGTGAACGGTGACGACGCCCAACGCCTTCGCGGCTTTGGGTGAGGTGGGCGCGACCGTCGCGCCATTGATCACGATCGTGCCGGCATCGGGCGGATAGACGCCGGAGAGGATGCGCACCAGGGTCGACTTGCCGGCGCCGTTCGCGCCCATCAGCGCGATCACTTCGCCGGCGCGCAGGTCGAGATCGACTGCGTCGAGCGCCAGGGTCGAGCCGAAGCGCTTGGTGATACCGGACAGACGCACCAGCGATTGGGCCAGCGACGCACGCGCCGCTGCGGCGGGGGTGGAGGGGCTCACGATGACGATCCGATCAGATCAGGGAAACCGTGCGCGCCCCGAAAGAGCACATGGAACAGGCCGCCATCGCGCAGTCGGCGCAGCGGTTAATTATCATTTTATTTTTGTATATAAATTCCATAACCACATCGTACGATGGTAATCTGATCTGTCAAACGGATTATCATCACGGAATGGGGCGGCACTCATGCCCTATCCACTTATCACCCCATTATTTTTGGTCGAAGCTGTAAACACCGTAGGTCGGTGTTATATGGCCGCCTTGCCCAACAACCGATCGACAAATGCCGGCACCACTTGGGTTGCCGGACCATACAAGGCGTCGTCGAACAGCGATGCGCCTTCCGAGGGTTCGAGGTTGAGCTCGATCGTCCGCGCGCTGGAACGTCGGGCGAGGGTGACGAAGCCGGCAGCCGGATAGACATTTCCCGATGTGCCAATCGAGACGAACAACGCGCAGTCTTCGAGCGCCGCCTCGATCCGGTCCATCTCCAGCGGGATCTCACCGAACCACACCACATGCGGGCGCATGCCGCCGGATGCGGTGCAGGTCGGGCAGGGCGTTTCTGTGCTCAGGTCGCCGTGCCAATCGATGATGAAGTCGCACCAGGTGCAGCGCGCCTTCAGCATCTCGCCATGCATGTGGATGAGGTTTTTTGTGCCGCCCCGCTCATGCAGGTCGTCGATATTCTGGGTCACCACCAGAACTTCTGCCGGCCAGTCGCGTTCGAGCCGCGCGAGGGCGAGATGCGCCGCATTGGGCTGGATCGCCGCCTCGGCATGGTTGCGCCGGCGCGTGTTGTAGAAATCATGCACACGCGCCGGATCGCGCTGGAAGGCTTCGGGTGTCGCCACGTCTTCGATCCGCACGTTCGTCCAGATGCCATCGGCATCGCGAAATGTGTGGAGACCGCTCTCCCGGCTGATACCGGCGCCGGTCAGGATGACGATCGGGCCCGAAAACAAGGATGTGAAGGTCATGGCGGAAATTTTCCATACCGGGCGATGGTAGCGATTATGATGTATAAAACATCATAATATATATTATTTACATGATAAATACATGTTGATACCTTATTCCTATGATCACATCGGGACAAATGCGTGCGGGTCGCGCGCTGCTTGGTATTGACCAGCGGCAGCTTGCCGAGCTGGCCAGGGTGTCCTTGCCGACGATCCAACGCATGGAAGCCAGTGACGGCGTCGTACGCGGCGTGGTCGACACGCTGACCAAGGTCGTCGAGGCCTTCGATCACGCGGGCATCGCGTTGATCAGCGACAACGCGACTAGCACCGAAGGTGGCCGCGGCGTGCGCTTTAAGCACGCGAAGCTGCCAGTGAAGTCGGGTTGACGGCGGCGCGACGGCAATGATCGGGCAACCATCCAGTGCGAATGCGTCTGAGCTGTTCACGCCCAAACTCGTCACCGTGCTGCGCGAGCACTATGGGCTGGCTGCGCTCAAAGCCGATCTGGTCGCGGGCCTCACCGTCGCCATCGTCGCGCTGCCGCTTTCGATGGCGATTGCGATCGCCTCGGGTGTTACCCCGGAACGCGGCCTCTATACCTCGATCGTCGGTGGCTTCGTCGTCTCGGCGCTGGGCGGCAGCCGGTTTCAGATCGGTGGGCCGGCCGGTGCGTTCATCGTTCTGGTCGCGGCCACCGTGCAGCGCCACGGCGTGGAGGGAACGCTTCTCGCCACGCTGATGGCCGGGGTCATCCTGACGATCATCGGCTATCTGCGGCTGGGCACCTTCATCAAATACATCCCCTATCCGGTCACTGTCGGCTTCACGGCGGGTATCGCGACGATCATCTTCGCCAGCCAGTTGCGCGACCTGCTCGGTCTCACCCTGTCCAGTGCGGAGCCGGCGGCGATCATCCCTAAGCTTGAAGCGCTGACCGGGGCGCTCCCGACCGTCAACCACGCCGCAGTGGGTGTAGCGCTGGGGGCCATCGTCCTCATGGTGGCGATCCGCCGGTATCGCCCGCACTGGCCCGCCTATCTCATCGCCGTAGTTCTGGCTGCGGTGCTGGTCGCGGCCCTGGGGCTGCCGGTCGAAACCATTGGCACCCGGTTCGGCGGCATCCCGCGCGCACTGCCGTTGCCGCATTTGCCGCCGCTCTCGGTGCAAAAGGTGATCGAGGTTCTTCCGGCTGGGTTGTCTTTCGCACTTTTGGGCGGGATCGAAAGCCTACTCTCGGCCGTGGTTGCCGACAGTATGACCGGTCGGCGCCATCGATCGAACTGCGAGTTGGTGGCCCAAGGCGCGGCCAATATCGCGTCGGCCTTGTTCGGCGGTGTTGCTGCGACCGGCCTGATCGCGCGCACAGCCACTAATATCCGCGCAGGCGCCCGCAGCCCGATGGCGGGTATTTTCCACGCGGTCTTCGTGCTCCTGTTCGTGGTCGTGGCGGCGCCGATCGCCAAATTCATCCCGCTGGCTGCGTTGGCCGCGGTTCTGGCCGTCGTCGCCTGGAACATGGCGGAAAAGCAAGCCTTCGTATCGCTGTTGCGGACCTCGCGCGGCGATGCGGTGGTGTTGCTCGCCACTTTCGGTCTGGTCGTGTTCCGCGACCTGCCGACCGGCATTCTTGTCGGCTTTGGCCTTGGTACGTTGCTGTTCCTGCACCGGATGGCGCAATCGGTTGTGGTCGACGGGCCGCTAATCGACGATGACGTCGCCGACACCGCCGCGCCGCGCGTGCCCTATGACGCGGCCCTCGCCACGGATCGCGATCTTGTCGTCTACCGCATCTCAGGCGCGTTTTTCTTCGGCGCGGCGGCCAGTGTGGCCGCGGCGCTGGATCGGATCGGCGAAAGCCCCAAGACCTATGTGATCGACTTCGCCGCGGTGCCGGTCATCGACTCGACCGCTGTGGCTACCATCGCCGGCTTCGTGCAAAAGGCGCGGAAACACGGGGCGCGTGTGTATCTGAGCGGCGCCAAGCCCGCGGTCCGCCGCGTGCTGTTGGCGCATGGTTTACGGCCGCCCGAGGTTCAGTTCGAAACCACACTCGACAATGCAATCGAGGCGGTGCGGCGGCCGGCGACGGGCATACCCGAGGCGTCATGACCGCGCATTGCGGACTCTACGTATAGAAGCGCGAGCCATGCCTCGGCTATCGATGAAGCATGTGGTGGTCCGCATTCACATTTCGTCGGCGCATCCCGCACAACCGTGGCAACGGGAGTGCGCAAGAGCTGAGCATTGTCCGGCATCGCGCGGGGTCCGCGAGCGCGACCGGCCGTTCCATGCCGGCCGATTATTCGGCCTTCGGCAGCGAACGGCGCCAAGCGGCCCGTCGTGGCCGCCACTCCGATCGCGGCTACAGCGGTATGCGCGCCTTCTCGCCGCGCCGCGGTTAGCCCGCAGCCGACGCTCCCCTCCCGTTCACCGGTGCTATAGTCGGCTCCATCGCATCCTTCGTCGCGTCGCGGGAGGCCGTTCTGGTCAAGGTTCTGTTCGTCTGCACCGGGAATATCTGCCGCTCGCCCTTGGGCGAGGGGCTGCTACGCCATCTCGCCGACGAAGCCGGGCTCGGCCAAACGCTCGAAGTCGATTCCGCCGGCACCCATGATTATGAAGTCGGCGATCCGCCCGATCCGCGCAGCGTTGCCGCCGGCAAGCGGCGCGGCATCGATATCTCGCGCCAGCGCGCGCGTCAGGTCGATCCGAGCGATTTCGACACGTTCGATGTCATCATCGCCATGGATCGCGGCCACCAGCATATCCTGCAGCGCCTCGCGCCGGCGAAAGCGCGCAACCGCATCTATCTGCTGATGGATTTTTCGCCCGGCGATCCGCATGACGTGCCCGATCCCTATTACGGTGAGGCCGAAGGCTTCGATCCGGTGCGCGACCAGATCGAACGCGGCGTGAAAGGCCTGCTCGTCTATATGCGCCGCGAGGGGATGTTCGAAAGTTAGTCTCTAATTCCCTCTCTGCCCCCCAGGGGCGGAGAGGGCGGGGTGAGGTGGGGAGCGCTCCAGCTCCAATCGAATAGCCTCCAACACCCCTGCCAAATTGTCCTGAACGTCATTGTTCCAAAATCGGACGACGCGATAGCCATATTGAGCGAGTTCTTCCATCCGGTGCTGATCCCGCACCGACTGACTTTCATGCCGGCCACCATCCAATTCGATGACAAGCTTCCGCGCTGGGCAGGAGAAGTCTGCAATCCGGTCCCCGATGGGATGCTGCCGGCGAAAACGCAAATTGGCGAAGGCCTCGCGCAGCGCGCGCCAAAATTACCTCTCGGCGTCGGTCGCGTTTCGGCGGAGTTGCCGTGCTATCGCCGTTCGCGGACGTGGAGGCATTGGTCACCCACCTCATCCTAACCTTCTCCGCCCTCAAGGGCGGAGAAGGGACATTCTTATCTCAGCCGTTCCCGGTCGAAGCTCGTCAGAAACGCAATCAGATTGCGCGGCAGGGCGTCGCAGAGATAGCCGCCCTCTTGGATCAACGTCACCGGCCAGGGTTGGCGCGCGATGCGTGCGGCGATGGCCGCGAATCCTTCGGTCGTCACCTTGAGCACACCGATAGGGTCATGTTCCGAGGCGTCGAGGCCCAGCGCGATCACCAAGGCCGACGGTTTATAGGCGGCGATGCGTTCGAGCGCTGCGTCCACGGCGCTCAATACCGTCGCGTCGCCGCTGCCATGAACCAGCGGCATGTTGAGATTGAAACCCGCACCTTCGCCCGCGCCGGTCTCCTCGGCATAGCCGGCATAGAAGGGGAAGTAATTCGCCGGGTCGCCATGGATCGACACGGTCAGCACATCGGCGCGCGGATAGAAAATGCCCTGCGTGCCGTTGCCGTGATGGACGTCGATATCGAGAATGGCCACGCGCTCGGCGCCGCGCATGCGCAGCCGCTGGGCCGCGATGGCCGTGTTGTTGAAATAGCAGAAACCGCCGGCGCAATCGGCAAAGGCGTGATGGCCCGGCGGGCGACACAGTGCATAAGCGCTGCCTATCGCCAGCGCCTCATCCGCCGCCGCGGCCGCTGCCTGCGCCGCGCCATAGATCGCCTGCCATGTGCCCTCGACGATCGAGGTCGAGGTGTCGGACATGTAATAGCCGAGCAGGCCGACCAGCCCGGTCGGCTTGTGATTCATCTGCGGCTTCGAAAAGCCCGTCGTCAGGATTTCGGTGGCGTTGGGATCGAGTTCGGCGCGGCGGCTCCAGGCCGATTCGAGAAACCGCACATAGTCCGGATCGTGGATCGCTTCGATCACGCCGCGTCCACGATCGTCGGGGTCAGCGAGTGCGAAGCCGGCGTTGCCCAGCGCGGTTTCCAGCACCGTCACGCGTTCATGGCGTTCGGGATGCGGGATGGTCTTGCCGCGGCGGAAGAACAGCGGCGGGTCGTGCGCTTGTGAGGCCGGTGAGCGGAAGACGCGCATCAGTCGGCGGGCCCTATATCAAGTGGGGCACGTCAGCCGATCGCGGCCTTGCGCGCCTGGAAGCGGAACGGATGCGCGGGGTAGACGCCCAGGATGCGCAACTCGGCCGAGAAGAATTCCAGCTCTTCGAGCGCGTGGCGCAGGCCGATATCCTGCGGATGGCCTTCCACATCGGCGTAGAACAGTGTGGCCGTGAAGGCGCCGTTGATCTGATAGCTCTCCAACTTGGTCATGTTGACGCCGTTGGTGGCGAAGCCGCCCATCGCCTTGTAGAGCGCGGCCGGCACGTTGCGCACCCGGAAGATGAACGTGGTGATGCAGGTGCCCGAATCGGGCGCGGGCTCTTTCGGCTCCTTGGCCATCACCAGGAAGCGGGTGGTGTTGTGGTCGAAGTCCTCGATATTGGCGGCCAGCGACTCGAGCCCGTAGATATTGCCGGCCAGTTCCGAGGCGATGGCCGCCACATGCTTGTCGCCCTTGGCGGCCACTTCGGCCGCGGCGCCGGCCGTATCGGCGGCGACCGAGGGGGTGATGCCATGCTCGCGCATGAATTTGCGGCACTGGCCCAGCGCATGGACATGGCTGCGCACGGTCTTGATGTCCGAAAGCTTGGCGCCCTTCACGGCCAGCAGGTGGTGATTCACCCGCGAGAAATGCTCGCCGATGATATGCAGCCGCGAGGCGGGCATCAGATGGTGGATATCCGCCACCCGTCCGGCCACGGAGTTCTCGATCGGAATCAGCGCCAGCCCGGCATGACCGTCCTGAACTGCGGCGAACGCGTCTTCGAACGCGGCGCAGGGCAAGGGTTCCAGTGCTGGAAACGCCTGGGTGCAGGCCAGATGGGAATAGGCTCCAGGCTCACCCTGGAAGGCGATACGATGATTGGCTCTGGGGTCGGGGCTGGTGGTGCTGCTCATGATATCCGGATCAAAGGCTTGGGATGGTTGGGAGGGCGATTACGGGCCTGTGTCAGACTGGGTCCGATTCGTGAACGAAAAACCTAAAGCTTCGGTCTGGCGCGTGCCGGAATCAGCCGCTATAACGTTGAACCGGCGACCCTAAATCGCTAAACCGGGGGCCACCTTATATCGCCGGTTTGACCGGTTAAACCCTTTTCCCGCATGGCGGTATGACGCACCGCCGGTGTGGGCGCGCAAAGAACTGGGGAGTTTTTATGAGCCTGACGTTGCAGAAAATTCTCGCCGGGGTCCTTTTTGCGCTGATGCTGATCAAAGGGATGGATTTGATCATCAACGACTTCATGCCGGTTGAGGTCGAACAGGCCGCGTCGAAGGGTGGTGCCGTGGCTGTCGCTGCTGCCGCTCCCGCCCCGGAAAAGCCGCTTCCGGCCCGTCTGGCCGCCGCCGACCCCAAGAAGGGCGAGCAGGAGTCGAGCAAGTGCGCGTCCTGCCACACGTTCAACCCGGGCGGCCCTGTCCGCGTCGGCCCGAACCTGGCCGGCGTTGTCGGCCGCGACAAGGCTTCGGTGGCCGGGTTCTCCTATTCGGATGCTCTGAAGAAGGTTGGCGGCAAGTGGGATTACGAATCCCTCGACAAGTGGCTTGAGAAGCCGGCCGCTTTCGCTTCGGGCACCAAGATGACCTTCGCCGGCCTCTCGGATGGCCAGGACCGCGCCGACCTGATCGCCTACCTCAAATCCATCAGCCCGGACGCCCCGCCGTTCCCGAAGTGAGTTCGGTGGTTGCGGCGGGCAGCTTCGTCTGCCCGCCTGCGTTTATTGCCCTCGCCCAGCGGCTGGCCGATGCCGCGGGCGAGGTGGCGCGGAAATACTTCCGCACGCCCATCGCCATCGACACCAAGCCCGACAACAGCCCGGTCACGATCGCCGATCGTGAATCCGAGGCGGCGATGCGCGCCATCATCGCGCGCGACGCGCCGGGCCATGGCATCTATGGCGAAGAAATGGGCAAGGCCGATATCGATGCCGAATTCGTCTGGGTGCTCGACCCGATCGACGGCACCAAGGCCTTCATCACCGGCAAACCGTCTTTCGGCCAGTTGATTGCGCTGATGCACAAGGGCACGCCGATCCTGGGCGTGATCGAACAGCCGATCCTGCATGAACGCTGGCTCGGCGTGGCCGGACAGCCGACCACGCTCAATGGCCAGCCGATCAAGACGCGGGCCTGCGGCGAACTGGACAAGGCCGTGCTCTACGCCACCGCGCCCGAGATGTTCAAAGGCGCCGAAGTGGCCGCCTGGGAAAATCTCAAACGCCGCGTCGGTCTCGTGCGCTATGGCGCAGATTGCTATGCCTACGGGCTGTGCGCGTCGGGCTTCGTCGATCTGGTGATCGAGTCCTCGATGCAGCCCTACGACTATTGCGCGCTGGTGCCGGTGGTCGAGGGCGCGGGCGGCACAGTCAGCGATTGGTACGGCGAACGCCTGGGCCTCGGCTCCGGCCCCTCGGTCGCCGCCGCCGGCGACGCGCGCATGCACGCCGCGGCGCTGAAGGTGTTGTCGGGGGTCTAAATCCATTGTACGTCACCCCGGAAGCGCCTCCGGGTCTCGCCGCAGGCGAGCCCGAGGACAGGCTCCGCGCTATCCGGGGTCCAGAGCCGCACAGAAGGCGCTTCGCGCGACTCTCTCCTGGATGCCGGATCAGCGCATCGCTTCGCTCTGCTTGTCCGGCATGACGGTGTTTTTCTGCCGCTTCAAACTCACCGCCGAACAGCCCGCACTCAGCAATGCCAAGATCGCGTTGATCAGCATCGCCACGCGGAAGCTTTTCAGGAACGATTGCTTCAGCGCCGTCTCGATCGTCGCGCGCATGGCACCAGTGATGCTGGCGGGCACCGTGGCATTGGCCAGTCGCGGCGCTTCGGCGCGAATCGCGGTGATGGTTGCGGGTTCGATCTTGGCCGCGCTCAGCCGCGACTCGAGCTCACCGCCAAACACACTGACGGCCACCGCGCCCAGGATCGCCACCGCAAGCAATCCGCCCAGCCGCGCCACGGCGTTATTGACGCCCGAGGCTACGCCGGCCTGACGTTGATCGACGGCGCCGATCACGATTGTCGTCAAAGGTGCGATGGCCAAGGCCATGCCCGTGCCGAAGACAATGAAGGCGGGAAAGAACGTCGTCCAATAACTGCCGCCGATCCCGGGTGCGGCCAGCAGCGCCATGGCCACCGCCACCAGCGCGGGGCCGATGATCAGCGGCAGCCGCGCGCCGATGCGATTGATCAGCCCGCCCGACAGGCGCGACAGCCCGCCGAACACCAGGATGAAAGGCAGGAACGATGCGCCGGTGACCGCTGCCGAATAGCCCTGCAGCTTGATGAAGTCGAAGGGCAGGAGGAAGAACGTTCCCGCCAGCGCACCGTAGAGCAGGAAGGTCAGCGCGTTCATGCCGCTGAAGGCGGGGATGCGGAACAGATTGAGCGGCACCATCGGCGCCGTAGCGCGCGCTTCGTAGGTGACGAAGCCCGCGAGCCCGATCAGACCGAGAATCACCACGCCATAGACGGTGGGATCGCCCCAGCCGCTCTTGGCCGCAGTCGTCAGTCCGTAAGACAGCGCGCCCAGGCCGATCACCGCGAGAGCGCCGCCGATCCAATCGAGCTGCCGCTTGCCATCCTCGCTCGCACCATAGCTCTCGGGCACCTTCGTCCGCATGATCAGGATCGCGAAAGCGGCGATCGGCACGTTGATATAGAAGATCGCGCGCCACGAGGCGGCGTCGACCAGCCAACCGCCCAGCACCGGACCCAGTGCGGTGGTCAGTGCCGATGCACCCGCCCAGGTGCCGATGGCTTTGCCGCGTTCGGCCTCGGGGAAGACGACGCTGATGATCGTCATACTGGCGGGCACCAGCATCGCACCGCCCAGGCCCTGCACCAGCCGCGCACCGATCAGGAAGGCTGGAGTCGGTGTCGCCGCACAGACGATCGTGGCTGCGGTGAAAACCAACGAGCCGAGGATGAAGACGAAGCGCCTTCCATACCGATCGCCCGCCGCGCCGCCCACCAGGACCAGCGATCCGAGCAGCAGCAGGTAGCCATTGACGACCCATTGCGCGCCGTCGATCGACATCCCCAGATCGGCCTGCATCGACGGCAGAGCCACATTGACGACCGAGCCGTCGATATAGGCGAGGCTGGAGCCGAGAATACAGGCGGCCAAGGTCCAGGACTTGGTGCGGCTTGGGTTTTTCGGTGTGACCATGGCGTCTGAGACTAACGCGTCGGTCCCCGAAGGGCCACTTGAAGCCAGCCGGTAAAGCCAGCACACTGCCGCCACTGTCTCACTTGGCGCCGCCACGGGGGCTGCGGCCACAGTTGGAGTTGCTATGCGTCCAGTCCTCGCCGCCTTGTCTGCCGTTCCGTTTATCCTTCTCGCCCTCCCCTCCGCCTCCGTTCCCGTCTGGGCCGACGAACCCGCTCCGGCGATCGGCATCGCCATTCACGGCGATCTCAAATACAAGCCCGGCTTCGATCATCTGGATTACGTCAATCCGAAAGCGCCCAAGGGTGGGACGGTCCGTTCGGCCGCCATCGGCACCTTCGACAGCTTCAACCCGTTCATCGTCAAGGGGACGGTGGTCGCGGGCTACGGTCTCGGCAATTCCGCCGGCGGCGAATATGTCTTCGAGACTCTGATGGTGCGGTCGGCCGATGAACCGGCCAGCGACTATGGTCTGATCGCGGAAAGCATCGAGGTGCCGACCGATCGTTCTTACGCGATTTTCAATCTGCGCCCCGAAGCGAAATTCTCCGACGGCACGCCGATCACGGCCGATGACGTGGTCTTCTCCTTCGACATTCTGAAAGAGAAAGGCGTGCCGTTGTTCCGCTTCTACTATCAGAGCGTGACGAAGGCCGAGGCGCTGGACCCGCACAAAGTGAAGTTCACCTTCGCGCCCGGCGACAATCGCGAACTGCCCGCAATCATCAGCGAACTGCCGGTGCTGTCGAAAGCCTATTGGTCGAAGCACGCCTTCGATCAGACGACGCTTGAGCCACCCGTGGGCAGCGGGCCCTACAAAGTGAAGTCCTTCGAACAGGGGCGCACGATCACGCTGGAGCGCGACCCGAATTACTGGGGCAAGGATCTGCCGATCAATCGCGGCTTCTACAACTTCGATACAATCCGCACCGACTACTATCTCGACGACACAGTAGCCCTCCAGGCGTTCAAGGCCGGCGCCTTCGACTATCGCGACGAGCTGTCGGCCAAGCAGTGGCACACCCAATACGATTTTCCGGCCAAGACCGATGGCCGCGTGATCACCCATGTGTTCCCGACCCATCTGCCCTCGGGCATGGAAGCCTTCGCCTTCAATCTGCGCCGGCCGCTGTTCCAGGATGTCCGCGTTCGCCACGCCTTGATCGAAGCCTATGACTTCGAGGCGGAAGACAAGAGCCTGTTCTATGGCGACTACAAGCGCACCAAGAGCTATTTCGATGATTCCGATCTCGCCTCCACGGGCCTGCCCTCGGCCGATGAATTGAAGCTGCTCACGCCGCTGAAGGGACAGATTCCGGACGAGGTCTTCACCCAGCCCTTTACGCTGCCGGTCACCGATGGCTCGGGCAACAACCGCGAACAGCTGCGCAAGGCGGCCGCGCTTCTGAAAGACGCCGGCTGGATGGTGAAGGACGGCAAACTGGTCGATAAGGGCGGCAAGCCTTTCGCGTTCGAGATTCTGCTCGATAATCCGGCCTTCGAGCGCATCGCGCTCCCTTATGTGCAAAGCCTGCAGCGTCTCGGCATCACGGCCACAGTGCGCACCGTGGATACCGCGCAATACAAAAGCCGCACCAACACCTTCGATTTCGACATGATCGTCGGCGGTTGGGGCGAAAGCCCATCGCCGGGCAACGAACAGCGCGAGCAATGGGGTTCGGCCACCGCCGACCAGCCCGGCAGCGAGAATGTGTGCGGTGTCAAAAGCCCGGCAGTCGACACGCTGATCGAAGCCGTCGTGGCTGCGGCGGACGAAAGTGCCTTGCGCACGGCCGTTCATGCGCTCGATCGCGTGCTGCTGTGGAACGAGTATGTGCTGCCACTCTTTCACTTCGGCGCCGTGCGCATCGCGCGCTGGGACAAGTTCGGCATTCCCGACGTGACGCCCGACGATGGACCACAGATCACCGCCTGGTGGGTGGACGCGGCGAAGGAAGCCAAAGTCGCGCCGAGTTTGAAGAATTGAGGATGAGTCTTTTTGTACCCCCCACTCTATCTCTCCCCCTCAAGGGGGGAGAGGACTGTTTACGAACTCCCTCCCCCTTGAGGGGGGAGGGATGGGGTGGGGGTGACGGTCTCGTGCATCGCGTTGCGGAGGCTGTTTAGTGTTCGCCTATTCCATCCGCCGCCTGCTGCTGATCCCGGTCACCCTGCTCGGGATCATGGCGGCGAATTTCGTTTTCGCACAACTCGCGCCCGGCGGGCCGGTCGAGCAGATCATCGCCAAGGTGCAGGGGCAGGCGGTTTCGGCCACGGCGCGCGTCTCGGGCGGCGGCGCCGATGCCGCGGCGCCCAGCGGCAACGCATCCAAATATCGCGGCGCGCGCGGGCTCGATCCGAAATTCATCGCCGAACTCGAAAAGCAATTCGGTTTCGACAAGCCGCCGCTGGAACGTTTTGAGTTGATGCTGGGCAATTATGCCCGGCTCGATTTCGGCAAGAGCTTTTATCGCGACGAAAGCGTCATCGATCTGGTGCTCGACAAATTGCCGGTGTCGATTTCGCTCGGCCTGTGGAGCACGCTGATTATCTATATCGTTTCGATCCCGCTGGGCATCGCCAAGGCGGTGCGCGATGGATCGGGATTCGATATCGGCACCTCGTGGTTGATCGTGATCGGCAACGCGGTGCCGGCCTTTCTCTTCGCGATCCTGCTGATCGTGTTGTTCGCCGGGAGCCGCTATCTCTCGATCTTTCCCTTGCGCGGTTTGCACAACGACAATTGGCAAAGCCTGTCCTGGAGCGGGCAGGTGCTCGACTATTTCTGGCATCTGATCCTGCCCGTGACCGCGCTGGTGATCGGCGGTTTCGCGACACTGACGATGCTCACCAAGAACTGCTTTCTCGACGAGATCACCAAGCAATACGTGATCACCGCGCGCGCCAAGGGCGCATCCGAACGGCGCATCCTCTACAGCCACGTGTTCCGCAACGCAATGCTGCTGGTGGTCTCGGGGTTCCCGTCGGTGCTGGTCGGCATTCTGTTCGGCGGTTCGGTGCTGATCGAGACGATCTTCTCGCTCGATGGTATCGGGTTGCTTGGCTATGAGTCGGTGGTCAATCGCGACTACCCGGTCGTGTTCGGCACGCTGTTCGCCTTCAGCCTGCTCGGCCTGGTGCTCAACCTGATCAGCGATCTCGCCTATCACTGGGTCGACCCCCGCATCGACTTCGCGACACGGGGGTAGGGCATTGTGACGTCCAAGCCTGTCCAGAAAAAAGCCCGTCATTCCCGCGTAGGCGGGAATCCAGAGCCGTTTCCCACGCGGCCCTGGACCCCCGCCTTCGCGGGGGTGACGAACTCAGAGAATGTGCCTTCCTATCCAAACGTTCTCAGCGTCTCCGCATGACCCTCACGCCGCTTGCCCGTCGCCGACTGGCTGCGTTCCGCGCCAACCGCCGCGGCTATTGGTCGCTGTGGATCTTTCTCGGCCTGGTCGTCTTCTGCCTGCTCGCCGAATTCTGGGCCAACGACCGGCCGCTCTTCGTCTGGTATGACGGCAAGCCCTATGTGCCGATCTTCGCCGACTACGCCGAAACCACCTTCGGCGGCGATTTCGCCACGCCAGCCGATTACCGCGATCCCTTCGTCACCGACAGCATCGCGAAGAAGGGCTGGGTGGTCTGGCCGCCGGTGCGCTTCGATTACAAGACGATCAATCTCGATTCCTCCACGCCGGCACCCGCGCCGCCCTCGGCCACCAACTGGCTGGGCACCGACGATCAGGGCCACGATGTGCTGGCGCGGCTGATCTACGGTCTGCGCGTCTCGATCCTGTTCGGTCTGTTGCTGACCGTGATCAGCTCGGTGATCGGCATCGCCGCCGGCGCGATCCAGGGCTATTTCGGCGGGCTGACCGATCTCATCTTCCAGCGCGTGCTCGAAATCTGGAACGGTCTGCCCGAGCTTTACGTGTTGATGTTCGTGGCCAGTCTGCTGGTGCCCAGTTTCTGGACCTTGCTCGGCATCCTCACCCTATTTTCCTGGGTCGGGCTGGTGGCCGTGGTGCGCGCCGAATTTCTGCGCGCGCGCAATTTCGATTATGTGCGCGCCGCCCGCGCGCTGGGGATGCAGAACCGGCGCATCATCCTGCGCCATGTGCTGCCCAATGCGATGGTGGCCACGGTGACCTATCTGCCCTTCATCACCAATGGTTCGATCGCATCGCTCACCGCATTGGACTTCCTCGGCCTCGGCCTGCCGCCCGGTTCGGCCTCGCTCGGCGATCTGTTGCGCCAGGGCAAGGAGAACCTCCAGGCGCCGTGGCTCGGCATCACCGGCTTCGTCGTCCTGGCCGTCACCCTGTCGCTGCTGATCTTCGTCGGCGAAGCGGCGCGCGACGCTTTCGATCCGCGCAAAACCAGACTATGAACGAATAAAATGATCGCTCCTTATAAACGTCATTGCGAGCCGGAGGCGAAGCAATCCATGATTCCAGCCATGAATGGATTGCTTCGTTGCGTTGCGCCTCGCAATGACGCTGCAAGAAACGGAAAGTCGCCAGCGTGACCGCTCTCCTCGATATCCGCGATCTCTCGGTCACCTTCGGCCAAGGCCCCGGCGCTGTCGAAGCGGTGAAGCGCGTCAGCTTCTCGATCGACAAGGGCGAGACCTTGGCGCTGGTGGGCGAATCGGGTTCGGGCAAATCGGTCACGGCGCTGTCGATCCTCCAGCTTCTGCCCTATCCGCGGGCCCATCACCCGAACGGCAGTATCAAATTCGAGGACCGCGAGATGGTCGGCGCGGCCGAGCCGGTGTTGCGCTCCGTGCGCGGCAACCGCGCCGCGATGATCTTCCAGGAGCCGATGACCAGCCTCAACCCGCTGCACACGATCGGCAAGCAGGTGGCGGAATCGCTGCTGCTCCATCGCGGCATGAAGGGTGCGGCGGCGCGCGCCCGCGTGATCGAGTTGCTGAAGCTGGTCGGCCTGCCCGAAGCCGAAAGCCGGCTCGGCGCGTTGCCTCACGAACTCTCCGGCGGCCAACGTCAGCGCGTGATGATCGCGATGGCTTTGGCCTGCGAGCCCGATCTGCTGATCGCCGACGAGCCGACCACCGCGCTCGATGTCACGATCCAGGCGCAGATTCTCGAACTGCTGAAAGACCTGCGCGCGCGCTTCGGCATGGCGCTGCTGCTGATCACCCATGATCTCGGCATCGTGCGCAAGATGGCGGATCGGGTCTGCGTAATGCAGCATGGCGAGATCGTCGAGCAGGGCGATGCGCAGGCGGTTTTCGCCGCCCCGAAACATCCCTACACCCAACGTCTCCTCGCCGCGCGGCCGACCGGCGCACCCAATCCCGCCGCACCCGGTGCGCCCGAGATCATGTCCTGCACCGATCTCAAGGTCTGGTTCCCGCGCAAGGCCGGCATCATCCCGCGCGTAGTCGGCCATATCAAAGCCGTGGACGGCGTCACCCTCGCCGTGCGCGAAGGTCACACGGTGGGCGTGGTCGGCGAGTCGGGTTCGGGCAAAACCACGCTCGGCCTCGCGCTCCTGCGCCTGACCAAAAGCGACGGCCGCATCGCCTTCCTCGGCAATCCGATCGACGGGCTGTCGCCGCGCACGCTGCGCCCGATGCGCCGGCAGATGCAGATGGTGTTCCAAGACCCCTATGGTTCGCTCAGCCCGCGCCTCTCAGTGGGGCAGATCGTGGGCGAGGGGCTCGAAGTCCACAACCTCGGCGGCTCACCGGCCGAGCGCCGCAAAGCCATTGCCGACGTGCTGACCGAAGTCGGCCTCGATCCGGCGACCCAGGATCGCTATCCCCACGAATTCTCGGGTGGCCAGCGTCAGCGCATCGCGGTCGCCCGCGCGCTTGTCTTGAAGCCGCGCTTCATCGTCCTCGACGAACCCACCAGCGCTTTGGACGTATCCGTGCAGGCGCAGATCGTCACGTTGCTGCGCGATCTTCAGGCCAAGCACAAACTCGCCTATCTCTTCATCAGCCACGACCTCGCGGTGGTGAAGGCGCTGGCCGACGAGCTGGTGGTGATGAAAGACGGCAAAGTGGTCGAAGCCGGCCCCGCATCGCAAGTCTTCACCGCCCCGCGCACCGACTACACCAAGGCCCTGATGGCCGCGGCGTTCGATCTGGTGGCGAGGTAGGGGTATAGAAAAGACGTTGGGGGTAAAATGAGGCGCTACGTTTTTCTAATTTTGATGACGTGGTTTTTATCGCCATCAACTGTCTGGGCCGCAGGATTTTACTGTCCTGACGCCAAGACTCCTTTCGACAAATTCATCTGTGCCGAATCCAAGGTCTCGTTCGCAGACGACACTCTCACAAGCATCTATCGCGGCGTCATAGACGCAGATGATTCTGGCAAGAACGCTTTACGCGAAAGCCAACGAGCGTGGCTCGCGAAGCTTCATCACGATTGCCCGATTGCGCCACAAGGAGACGTGAAAGAGGAACGTTCATGTCTTCTCAATGCCTATGCTGAAAGGACAAAGGCACTTGTCGCGCGCTGGCGCGAGATAACCTTAGCCAAGGCCAACACGCTGCAAGCTGGGCCATACAAATTCAAGTTGCTTGAGTTCACTTCGCAGAAAGAGACGTATCACGGGTGGAATGGCGAGCAACTCGACAAGGATATGGCTGGCAAATCGACGATGACGATCTCCTATCCCGTTATCGTCTCTCCAATCAATTCATCTACCAAGTCCTGGAATGAGGCGACAGCACCTTCGGACAAGGATTTCGAAGATCAATGCGGTGATGGTGCCAGTAGCCAAAAACTTATTCAGACAGTTGCCCTCGCGTCTAATCGACTACTCGGACTCGTGATCGAGAGCGAGTATCGATGTTCTGGCGCGAATCAGCCGCTGGCTGGGCGAGAAACCAAAACATATTTAATGGGCGCGCAAATTCGGCTCATCTCCCCTGGAGATTTTTTTGCCGGTAACAAGCCGTGGAAAGATATTCTCGCGAAGAAGGGTGCTGAAATACTCGATGACGATCGAGCTGTGCGCTATTTTCGGCAAGCCATAGACAATATGTCGGCATGGCAAATTACGCCACACGATCTTCACATCGTATATGGCTCTAACCCGCTCAGTTTGCCAACGGACTACGTCTCGATTCCGTGGTCGGAAATTCGAAGTGTTTTGCTGCCCAAAGCGCCAATTCCCGGCCCACATGACTATTTTGTCGAGCCAGGGCATGAATAACGCGATTTCGGCCCCTCACCACTTCACCTCCGGCACCACCGCGATCTTGGCTGGCCCGATCGAGAAGACGCGGTTCTGAATCGTTACCGCGACTTTGTTCTCTGGCATGCCGGCGGCGTCTTCCTTAGCGGCAAGGCCCAGCACCACTTTCGCGGCGACGGCGGGGCCGGGTTTCAGCATGCCGGTCTGCACCATGCGGTCGATCAGGAGCGGCAGGCCGCGGATGGTGACGCTGCCGGCGAGTTCGGGCTGCAAATTCTTGTCGAGCGCGAGGGTCGCGTTGCCGGCGCCGGTCAGCGGCGGCCAGTCGAGATCGAAACTGTCGAGTTCGATCGTGCCGCCGGCATCGCGCCAGGTGGCGAGCGATTGCGCCGGCGGGCCGGGCGGGATCGTGCCGCGCAGACGCAGCGCCAGATGCGCGACCGAAACTTCGCGGTCGAGGATCGGGATCAGCCCCTCGGGCAGCACGAGCCGGTCGATCTCGGAGACGGCGGCGATAGTCGCCGCGTTCGGGTCGTCGGGTTTCGCGTCGAGCTTGCGCAGGTCGAGCATGAAACCATCCAGCACCACATCGCCGCTGGCCACATGTTGCGCCTGCAGCATTATCGAAGTGGGGCCGCCGCGCGCGGCAACGAGATGGCCGGTCACGCTGTCGGTGTCGATCGCCAGCGGCACATGCCCGGCGAGGGTAACGGTGTGGCGGCCGTGCGATGTGAAGCGCGGCTCCAGCGGCATGAAGGGCGAGATTTCGAGCACCGTCGCCGGTCCGGTCCAGCCATTACCGGCCGTGTCTTGGGCCTTGGGCGCGGGCAGGGCGATCCGCATCGTGAAGGGAAAGCCCGAGACGGTGCGGTCGCCGGTCGTCACTGTCCAGCCCTGCTTGGCCACCATCGCGGTCCAGCGGTCGATGCCCGTCTGCCAATGATCGGCCAGCACCTGCCACCATGCGGCGTAGAGCACGGCCAGCACGACGACGGTCGCGACGGACCAGAGCGCGATGTGGCGCATACGGGATTTGAACACGGCCTTCATCCTTCGAGACATCTTTTCGCCTCCTCAGGATGAGGCGAAAAGACCCTCAGGATGAGGGAAAAATGAAGCGGAATTGATACTGACATCCTTGCCACCGGGTGGGGGCTCAGTTATAGCGGGTTGAGACGGTGGCAGGGAATGCAAGACGCGTTCTGGGTCTTCGCGTATGGCTCTTTGATGTGGCGGCCCGGTTTTCCGGTGGCCGAGACGCAACCGGCCATTGTCTACGGCTATCATCGCGCCATGTGCATTTGGTCCACCCATTATCGCGGCACCACGGAAAAGCCGGGGCTGGTGCTGGGGCTGGACCGCGGCGGGTCATGCCATGGGCTGGCGCTGCGCGTGGCCAAGACGCGCGTGAAGACGGTGGTGGCCTATCTGCTCGAGCGCGAATTGATGGGCGGTGATGTCTATCTGCCCCGCATGCTCAATGCCGTGTTTCGCGATGACCGCCGCGAGCCGGTCTATGCCTTCGTCGCCAACCACGCCCATTCGACTTATGCAGGGCATCTGCGCGAATCCCGCGCGGCGTCTTTCATCCGCGTTGCCGAGGGAACGAATGGCACCAACCGCGCCTATCTCGCCAACACAGTCGAGCATATCGATGCGATGGGCCTGGCCGACGACAATCTGCGGCACCTGCTGAAGGCCGTGGATAAGAGCGGACGCTCGGCCCGCTGACCCCCTGACCCCCACCCTGTCCCTCCCCGCAAGGGGGAGGGAACTTCACTTTTGATTCCCCTCCCCTCGACGGGGAGGGGTTAGGGGCGGGGTGCCACTAGGGCTCGCGCCGGTCGCTATCCTCGGGTTTCTTCGCGTCGCCCTTCTTGTCGCCATCCTTATCGTCGTCCTTCGCCTGATCCGCCGCGGCTTTGCTGTCGGCCACGGCGTTGGCTGCGTGTTGCGCCATCTCGTAGGGGCCGACCGTGTGCGGGATGACGATGCCCAGCTCGTCGAAGCGGCGTTTCAGGCGGCGGAAATATTCGCGGCCCACCGGCACCTGGCGGCCCGGCATGGTGCGGATCTGGCCGCTGACCATCATCGCCAGATCGGTGAACTTATCGATGCCGAAGATGTCCACCGGCGCACCGAGCTCCGGACCCCAGACCGGGTCCTTGCGCAGTTCCTCACCCACTTCGCGCATCACATCCATCGCCTGGTCGGCGTCCTGGCGATAGGAGACGCCGATGGTGAAGGGGAAATAGGCGAAGCCGCGGCTCTGGTTGATCACGGTGGTGATGCTGCTGAACGGAATGGTGTGCAGCTCGCCGCTGCCGCTGCGCAGCCGGAGCGTGCGGATCGTCATGCCCTCGACCACGCCCGAATGCGAGTCGATCTGCACCGCGTCGCCCACCGCCAATGTATCTTCGAACAGGATGAAGGCGCCGGTGATCACGTCCTGCACCAGCTTCTGCGAGCCGAAGCCGACCGCCACGCCAACCACGCCGGCGCCCGCGATCAGCGGCGCCACCTCGACACCCAATTGGCTCAGCACGATCAGCGTCACCACCAGGATCAGCACGAAGGTCAGCACATTGCGCAGCAGCGGCAGCAACGTGCGGGCCCGGGCGCTGCGTGCCACCGTGCGGCCGGTCGTGTCGGTGCGCGCGAGATAGCGTTCGATCGCGCCGTTACAGCCTTCCCACACCATCACCGCCACCACGATCACCACGATGATCGTCGATGACGCGCTGACGATGCGCTGGCCGAGATCGCTGCCGATCCAGGCCGAGGTATCCGCGCCCCAGGAGGCCAGGACGCCGAGAATGGCCAGGATCGTGACCACGATCCGCACGCCGTTGCGCGACAGGCGGTTGTAGCGCCGCCGCCGCGCGATCACATGCGCGGGCAGATCGGTCGTTGTCGAAAAGAACTTGTCGACCAGGCGAACCAAAGTGGAGCTGGCCAGGCGGGCGGCGACGAAGATCGCGGCCGTCAGCAGCGTGGCGCGCAGCAGGAATTCGAATCCGCCTTCGACGCGCAGCGCCCAGATGATGAAGGCGGCCACCACATAGAGCATGGCCAGCACATGCCAGATATCCGACAGGGCCTTGCGCAGTCCGGCGACGCGCCGGTCGATCTGGACACGATGGGCCATGTCGGTATGGCTGATGTCGGATGGCACGCCCGAACCGACGCCGCGAATCCACAGCGCGACCGGGCGGCGGAATTCGATGACGATCATCATCACCATGATCGCCAGCACCAGGCCGAGCAGCTTCAGGATCGAGTTGTAGCCCACGAGTGGGAGACCCAGGAGGCTGAGCACTTGGTCGGCGTAATAGCCCCAGACGCCGGTATAGGCGATGCGCTGCGTCCATTGCGTCAGCCGCTGGGCAGTCTCGTCCGACAGCGGAATCACGCGCATGGCGGGCCGGTTCGGTTCGAACACGCGGTGAATCAAGGTGCGCAGTGTGGCCGCCAGCGCATAGGCGATGATCACCGCCACCGAGACCAGCTCGCTGCTGCCGCCCGGGCGATAGATCGGCACCGCCAGCATCGCATAGGCACTGGCGGCGAAACCGGCCACCGGCACCAGATCGAAGATCCAGCGCACCGCCAGCAACGGCGCGCGCAACCAGCGATTGGTGACGGGTCGCGATTCGACATAGCGGATCGGGCGGCGGAACGCGCGGTGCAGAATCCATTCGACGATCAGCCCGCCGATAAAGACCAGCACCAGACGGATGACCACGCGTTCCACGCGCTTTTGCGCCTTTGCATTGCCGACCTGACCCGTCAGCCAATCGGTCAACTCGCCCACATTGGCGATTTCCGTGGCGGCATCGATCAGCGTGTCGCCGGCATTCTGCAGGCTTTGGAACAGGTCCTTCAGCAGATCGGCACTGGCACCCGGCAGCGTCACCGCGGGTTTGTTGACTTGGGATAGAAGCTTCAACTGCGCAACCAGCTTGTCGCGGGCCGCCGGGTCCTGCAGCGTTTTCACCAGCGCATCGGCATTGGCGCGGTCGGCGGGCGACAAGGCCGCCCCGCTGATGGGCGCCGAACGGCTCAGGGCGGCGGACCTGCTGAGAGCGGTCGAGGCGCTGAGAGCCGCCGAACCACTGAGGGGTGCCGAGCCACTCACCGAGGCCGCGTCATTGGGCGGCGCCGATGTCGCGGCCGCCGGGGCGTCGGCGGCATAGGCCGTTGCCACACCGCCGACGACCAACAGCGCCAGCATCAGAGCGAGCAGGGCGGAAAACAGGAGCTTGGCTTGCGGGATGGATCGGATCATGGCACGACTCGCTGGCGCGATTATTGTTTCAGCCGAAGGCCTTAACGGCGCGTGGCACGGCGTCAGGGTGCGGCGCTGGCGGCGGTTTGGCAAGCGGAAGGATGCGACATGGATGTGACTATTTACCACAATCCGCGCTGCGGTACGTCACGCAAAACCTTGGACCTTCTGCGCCAAAAGGGGATCGAGCCGAAGGTTGTCGAGTATCTGAAAACCCCGCCCTCCGCCGCCGAATTGAAGCGCCTGCTCGGGCTGATGGGGATGAAGGCGCGCGACCTGGTGCGCAAGAAGGAAGAGGCAGCGGCCAAGCTCGATCTCGCCATGGCCGAGGACAGACTGATCGCGGCCATGGTGAAAGACCCCATCCTGATCGAACGCCCGATCGTCGTCGTGGGCGCCAAGGCGCGGCTCGGCCGTCCGCCGGAAAAGGTGCTGGAGATTTTGTAGGGGACTATTCCCCCTCGATCCGATCCATGTCGTCGTCGGAAAAGCCGAAATGATGGCCGATCTCGTGGATCAGCACATGGCGCACCACGGCCGAGAGTTCGAGTTCTTCCTCGCACCAGTAATCGAGCAGCGGGCGGCGATAGAGGAAGATCATGTTGGGCCGCATGCGCACATCGAGCACGCTTTGCCGCGGCAGGGCCACGCCACGATAGAGGCCCAGCAGATCGAACGGGCTTTCCAGCTTCATCTCGCGCTCGGTCTCTTCGTCGGGAAAATCCTCGACGCGGATCACCACATCCCCCACATGTTTGCGCAGTTCGGCGGGGATGTGGTTGAGCTCCTCGGCGGCGATCAGTTCGAGTTCCGCGAGCGTCGGCGGGGTGGTGTGGCGTGCCATCATGCTGCCACGATATCGCGGCTTGCTGTGGCCGCCAAGGATACCTATGTTCGCTGGGCCTTCAACATACTGCGCGGCGCGGTCCGGCCGCGTGGGAGATATTGCCATGGTCGAGAAACTGTCCACCCAAAACCGCGCGGCGGCGCTGGCCAATCTGCCCGAGTGGCGCCATCTGAGCGAACGCGACGCGATCACGCGCGGGTTCAAGTTCGGCGATTTCTCGGAGGCCTTCGGGTTCATGGCGCGCGTGGCGCTGGCCGCCGAAAAGATGGATCACCATCCCGAATGGTTGAACATCTACAACCGGGTCGAGATCGTGCTCTCGACCCACGACGCGGGCGGCCTGTCGCCGAAGGATATCGATCTGGCCAAGATCATCGACGGTATTTTCGCCGCTGGACGGTCCAAGTCTTGACCGATCAGTCTTGATCGACAAATCCTGATCGAGCCTCTGTCGTGCGGCTGCGCCTCGTCTTTTTCGGCATTCTGATCGCGTCGGCCTGTGTCCACGGGCCGGGATCGGCGCGTGCACAGGATGTGGTGCAAGAGGTCGGGCCGGATATCGAAACCGATGCGCCCTCAGTGCCGGTCAAGCCGCTCAACGACAGCGGCAGCGAAAGCGATGCGTTCCGCAAACTGGCCGCCGCCGCGGGTGAGGGCGATGCGCCCGCGCAGTTGAAGCTGGGCCTGGCCTATCTCGACGGCAAGCAGTTGCCGCGCGATACGCAACTGGCCGCCCATTGGATCCGCGAAGCCGCGCAGCAGAACCTGCCCGAGGCCGAAGTGCAGTGGGCCAAGCTCGAACAGCAGGGGCTGGGCACCAAGCTCAATCCCGACGATGCGTTCGCCTGGCTGCGCCGCGCCACCGACCAGAAGAGCGCCGAGGGCGCCTATCTTCTCGCCACCGCGCTGCATGACGGGATCGGCACGCCGATCGATGCGGGCGAGGCCGCCCATTGGTATGTGCTGGCCGCCCAGGCCGGCTCGGTCGACGCGCAGATCGCGCTCGGTCAGGCCTTCCTGAAAGGCGACGGGATCGCACCCGATGCAGCCCAGGCCATCTATTGGTTCCACCGCGCGTCGGACCAGGGCAGTGCCGAGGCCCGGTACCGCTGGGCGTTGGCACTGCTGGGCGATGAGACCGGCGGCCTGGCATCGCCGCCCACCCATGATTCGGTGGAGGGCTTCAAAATCCTGCGCCAGGCCGCTGACCAGAATTATCCGCCGGCCGAATTTCGCCTGGGACTCGCCTATCTCAATGGCACCGAGGCCGAATACGACCCCAAAATCGCGCTGCGCCTGATTGGCGCGGCGGCCGACCGCGGTTATGGTAAGGCGCTCGTCCGCCTGGGGCTGATCTATGCCGAGGGCAAGCTGGTGCGGCCCGATCCGGTGCGTGCCTATGTCAATCTGGAATTGGCGGTCGAGTTGGGCGAGGTTGGCGCAGCGGCGGCCCGCAATACAGCCGCGGCGGCCCTGCCGCCCGATCAGGTGCAGCAGGTCAGGCGCCGCATCCGCGACTGGCGGACCAATCGCGGTCTATAATGTTGGTATGAGAGCGCTAGCGGGGGACAGGTGGAGATGACGGCGATGAATTCAGCGCTGCTGTGGCAGCCTTCGCAGGAGCGCATCAAAGGCGCGCTGGCCACCCGTTTCATCGCCGAGGTCAATCGCAAGTATAACCTCAATCTCGCCGATATGCCGGCGCTGTGGCAGTGGTCGGTCGATCATGCCGGTCCGTTCTGGCGCGAAGTCTGGGACCAATGCGGCGTAATCGGCGACGGGCCGGGCAAGGCCGATGTCGACGATCTTCACCGGATGCCGGGCGCCAAATGGTTCCCCGAGGCGCGGCTGAACTTCGCCGAAAACCTGCTGCGCCAGGACGGCGATGGCGACGCGATGGTTTTCTGGGGCGAAGACAAGGTCAAGCAGCGCTTCTCGCATAAAGAGCTGCGCGCGCTGGTCTCACGGCTGGCCCAGGCGATGGTGGCGCAGGGTGTCGGCGTCGGCGACCGTGTCGCCGGCTTCATGCCCAATATGCCGGCCACCGTGGCGGCGATGCTGGCGGCGTCTTCCATCGGCGCGACGTGGTCGTCGGCTTCGCCCGATTTCGGCATGCAGGGCGCGCTCGACCGTTTCGGCCAGATCGAACCCAAGCTGCTGTTCTCGGTCGACGGCTATTGGTATGGCGGCAAGCCATTCGACATCCGCGAAAAACTCACGGCCATCGCCAAGGGCCTGCCCACGGTGAAGCAGACGGTGATCGTGCCGTATCTCGCCGAGACGCCGGATGTGAGCGCGATTCCCAAGGCCGTGCTGCTCGACGCCTTCCTCAAGCCCTATGCGGCCAAGCCGCTCACTTTCGTGCAGCTACCCTTCGATCATCCGCTCTACATCCTGTTCTCGTCGGGCACGACGGGTGTGCCGAAATGCATCATCCATGGTCAGGGCGGCACGCTGCTCCAGCATCTCAAGGAGCATCAGCTTCATTCCGATGTGAAACCGGGCGACCGCGTCTTCTACTTCACCACCTGCGGCTGGATGATGTGGAACTGGCTGGTCTCGGGCTTGGCCGCCAACGCGACCTTATTGCTCTATGACGGCTCGCCGGGTATCGGCGACGGCAAGATTATTTTCGACTATGCCGATGCCGAGAAGATGACTCTGTTCGGTACCTCGGCGAAGTGGATCGACGCCATCGCCAAGGCCGGGCTCGATCCGATCACGACCCATAAGCTGACAAGCGTGAAGACATTCTGCTCGACCGGTTCGGTGCTGGCGCCCGAAGGTTTCGATTACGTCTATGAGCACATCAAGAAAGATGTCTGCCTGTCCTCGATCTCGGGTGGCACCGATATCGTCTCCTGCTTCGCATTGGGTAATCCGATTGGCCCGGTCTATCGCGGCGAGCTGCAGGCGCGCGGGTTGGGCATGCGCGTCGAGGTCTATAGCGACGACGGCAAGCCGGTGACGGGCGAGAAGGGCGAGTTGGTTTGCACCCAGGCCTTTCCGTGCCAGCCGGTCGCCTTCGGCAACGATCCCGATGGCAGGCGTTACAAGGCCGCCTATTTCGAACGTTTCCCCGGCATCTGGACCCATGGCGACTATGCCGAGCTGACGGAACACGGCGGGCTGATCATCTATGGCCGCTCCGACGCGACGCTCAACCCGGGCGGCGTACGCATCGGCACCGCCGAAATCTACCGCCAGGTCGAGACGATCGACGAGGTGGCCGAGGCGCTGGTGATCGGTCAGGACTGGCAGCACGATGTGCGCGTGGTGCTGTTCGTGCGCCTCAAGGACGGCAAGGTGCTCGATCAGGCGCTGACCGACCGCATCAAGAAGCGCATCCGCGAGAACACCACACCCCGGCATGTGCCGGGCAAGATCGTCCAGGTGACGGATATCCCGCGGACGCGGTCCGGTAAGATTGTCGAACTCGCCGTGCGCGATGTGGTGCATGGCCGGCCGGTCAAGAACAAGGAAGCGCTGGCCAATCCGGAAGCGCTCGAGCTTTATGCGAATCTCGATGCGCTGAAGACGTGATTTAGCTCGCATCGGCGGCGGTTTGTCATGCTGCCGCATATGACACGGTTTGGTCACCAGGCGCTTCGAACCGATCCCGTTTGATCACGGGCGAAGCCCGGATTCACCCGCCACACTCCGTCGCTTCGGGGCGGCATCCCGCCGCATGACGACGAGCATACAGTGGTGAGAGACGCATCATCGCCGGACGTACTCGTGGCCACATCGGTCCACTGGGCGCCGACCTCTCGGCTGGCACTGGCCTTCGCCGACGCCGGTTTGCGCGTGGCCGTGGTGGCGCCGGCCGAACACGCGCTCCACGAGATGGACATCACCGTCGCGTCCTACACCTGCGTTCCGCATTCGGGTTTCGTTGCCTCGGTGGGCGAGGCGATCGCCAAGCTGCAGCCGACCATGGTCGTGCCCGGCGACGATCGCGCGTTACGCGGCCTGCAGACGCTTCACGCCGACGCCACGCTCTGCCGCGATCCGCGCGGCGTCGCCGCGATCATCCGCAATTCGCTCGGTGATCCGACGTCGTTTCCGATTGTCGCGCAGAAGAGCCATTTCAATACCTTCTGCAAAGAGCACGATCTGCCCGAACCGGATACGGTCCTGGTCGATGATCGCGAGACGTTTCATGCGCTGATCCGCAAACGTGGCTTGCCCCAGGTGCTCAAGCTCGATGGCCGTTGGGGCGGGCTGGGCGTGCGCATCATCCGCTCCGAGGCCGAGGCGGATCGCGCCTTCGACGAATTGTCGGCCTGGACGAAATGGAAATCGGTGGCGCGGCGCACGCTTGAGGAAATCAGCGTCAAGCCGATCCTCGATCACGTTGCCCAGCGCGCGCCCCTGCTGTCGCTGCAGCGTTATGTCGATGGGCTGCTGGTCAATCGCGCTGTCTATTGCCACGAAGGCGAGGTGCTGGCGGGCATCACGGCGGCAGCGGTGCAACTCTCAAACGAAACCGGGCCGACGACGGTGGTGCGGATCATCGACCATGCCGAGGTTGCGGCACTCACCAAGACGATCGTCAAGCTGCTCAACCTCTCGGGCTTCATCGGTGTGGATTTCGTGGTCGAGGAGAACGGCAAGCCTTGGCTGCTGGAACTCAACCCGCGGCCGACCCAGCTTTGCCATCTCGCGCTCAGCCGCGACTCCGACATGGTCGGCGCATTTCTGTCGACGATCAAAGGAACGGCGCGGCGGGCGGTGCGGTCGAAAGTCACCAGCGATGTGATCGCCTTCTATCCGCAGGAAGCCTGGCGCGATCCGTCGAGCGACTATCTGCGCACGGCTTATCACGACGTGCCCTGGAACCAGCCGCAATTCATCGCCGCCTATGCGCGGCCGGTGCCGGGCGATCCGGAAAGCTGGGTGCAGACCATCGCGCGCAGCTGGCCGTTCCGCCGCATTCGCCGCCGCCGCGCCCTCCGGACGATCGAAGCGATCGATGTGGCATCGATCGCCCCCTCTCCCTCCGCCACAACAAGCCGCAGCACGTAACTGCTCTAATAAGGAGTCTCCTCCATGCCCATCTCGACGGATGTCGCCATCATCGGCGCCGGCCCTTATGGTCTTTCCCTGGCCGCGCATCTCGCCGCCCGCGGCGTCGACCATGTGGTGATCGGCGATCCGATGGCCGGTTGGACGACCGGCATGCCGAAGGGCATGCTGCTGAAGTCAGAGGGCTTCGCGTCGAACCTTTTCGATCCCGAAGCGCGCACTACGCTCAAGCAGTTCTGCGCCGATCGGGCGATCACCTATGCGGATATCGACGTGCCGGTCTCGCTCGAAAACTTCACCAACTATGGCCGGCATTTCCAGCGCCGCCACGCGCCGGGGATGGAAGACGATCTGGTCGTGTCGGTAACCCGCGCGGCGTCGGGCTATTCACTGCGGCTGCTGACCGGGCGCACCATCCGCGCGCGGCGCGTGGTGGTCGCCGTCGGTGTTTCGCCCTTCCGGCATATACCCAAGGCGCTACGCGGCCTGCCATCGACCTTGGTCACCCACGCCGCCGAGCATCACGATCTGGAAAAATTCCGCGGCGAGGATGTGACGGTGATCGGCGCAGGGTCGTCGGCGATCGACATGGCGGCGCTGCTGCATGAGGCCGGCGCCAAGGTCCAGCTGATCGCCCGGCGCGATCAACTCTATGTCCATACACGTTCGCATTGGCCGCGGCCGATCATGGAGCGCCTGCGCAATCCGATGTCGGGCATCGGCCCGTCCTGGCGGTCGCTGTTCTATACCGAACTGCCGGGCGTGTTTTACCACTTCTCGCAGGAGCGCCGTCGCCGCACGGTGCGCCGTCATCTCGGGCCGGCGGCGGGCTGGTTCATGGCCGACCGCATCGCACCGGTGCCGACCATCCTCGGCCATGTCGTGCAGGGGGCCGCGGTCAGCGGCGATCGCATCCGCCTCGATCTCACGGCCACGGATGGCAAGACCCAGTCGCTGCTGACCAGCCATGTGATCGCGGCGACCGGCTATCGCACCGATATGCGCCGCCTGCCGTTCCTCGGCGACGACCTGCTGGGGCATCTCAGCATGTCGGACTACGCGCCCGCGCTGTCGCCGCGCTTCGAAACCTCGGTGCCCGGGCTGTTCGTCATCGGTCCGGCCACGTCCTACAGTTTCGGGCCGGTGATGCGGTTCGTGGTTGGTGCCGGCTTCACCGCGCGCCGCCTCGCCCGCCATCTGGCGGCCAGCCGCGTTACCGATCCCGACTCGCAAACGGCGGAAATGGTGCCCAGCGCAGCTGAACTGGCGGCCGAATAGCGGCTGCGTCAGAACGCGCTTTTGACCACGCCGCCATCGACGCGCAGCGCCGCACCGGTGGTGGCCGAGGCCAGCGGACTGGCCACATAGGCGACCAGCGACGCCACTTCTTCGGTCGTGGCAAAGCGCTTGATCAGCGAGGTCGGGCGGACGGATTTGAAGAATTCGGTTTCGAAGGCTTCGAATGTCGTGCCGCTCGATTTGGCCAGCGCTTCGACGAAATCGTTCACGCCGCGCGATTTGGTCGGTCCCGGCAGCACGCTGTTGACGGTGATGCCGGTGCCGGAAACCGATTCGGCCAGGCCGCGCGCCACAGCGATCTGCGCCGATTTGGTCATCCCGTAATGGATCATCTCGGCCGGGATCTGCACGCCGCTTTCGCTCGAGATGAAGATGATGCGGCCCCAATTGGCGCGTTTCATCCCCGGCAGGAATAACCGCGCGAGCCGCACGCCGCTCAACACATTCACATCGAAGAAGCGCTTCCAATCCTCGTCGGGAATCTCCTCGAAGGGCTTGGGCTCGAAGATGCCGAGATTGTTGACCAGGATCGCCGTGTCAGGATAGGCGTGGGCCAACGCCTCGGCCTGATCGGCCAGCGACAGATCGCCGGCAAAGCCGCTGACATCGCCGCCGGTTTCCTTGACGATATCGGCCACCGCGTCATTGACGGCCTTTTGCGTGCGCCCGTTGATCACCACCTTGGCGCCTTCGCGGGCCAGGGTGCTGGCGATGGCCAGGCCGATGCCCGCCGTGCTGCCGCTGACGATGGCGCGTTTGCCCTTCAGACCCAGATCCATGATTGTCTCCTGCGTGTGTCGTCTTATCGATGCACCGCGCGGCGCAGGCGGTCGTTGATCGCCACGCCGAGACCCTGTTCGGGCACCGGCGCGACCGCGATGGCGGAGTAGGGCGCCGTGTCGAGGGCGCGCAGCATCGCGAAAAGATTAGCCGCGGCTTCGACCACATCACCGGCAGGGCTGAGGTTGAGTGTGGCGGCCGGTGTCGCGCCGAAGCCGAGCAGCGCCTCGCCGGGCTGCGCATCATGCGCGTTGATGCGCAGCGGCCGCTCGGGTGCGTAATGCGACGGCAGACGGCCGGGGGAGTGGGGCGCCGTATCGCTGGTGGTGTCGGGGAGCACAACAGTGCCGATCACCGTTTCCAACGTCTCGCGCGCGATACCGCCGGGACGCAGCAGAACGGCGCGCGGGCCTGAGAGATCGAGCACGGTCGACTCAAGCCCGACGTGGCACGGCCCGCCATCGAGGATCATCGCCACCGCATCGCCAAGCCCTTCACGCACATGGGCAGCCGTGGTCGGGCTGATGCGGCCCGAGGGATTGGCGCTGGGCGCGGCGAGCGGACGATCCACCGCACGCAGCAATGCCTGCGCCACCGGGTGATCGGGCACGCGCACGGCCAGCGTCGGCAAACCCGCCGAGGCCAGCAGCGACACACCGGCATCGTCGCGGCGTGGCAGAACGAGAGTCAACGGTCCGGGCCAGAAGCGCATGGCGAGGTCGCGCGCCCGCGCATCCATCGTCACCAGGGTTTCGATCGACGCGATATCGGGGCGATGGACGATCAGCGGGTTGAAGCTGGGCCGGCCCTTGGCGGCATAGATCGCGGCCACGGCGCGATCATTGGTCGCATCGCCGCCGAGGCCGTAGACGGTTTCAGTGGGGAAGGCGACCAGTTGGCCGGCGCGCAGCGCTTCGGCCGCGGCATTGATCGCGTCGGGCGTGGCGGCAGCGATAGCCACGCGGTGTGCCTCAGCCTTGCGCGGGCACGCGCCCGTCGAGATAAGGTTGTGGCGTGCCCCAGGCCAGCACCGCCGGATTGTCGTAGCCCGGCTTGCCATAGGTGAGCGGCGTGCCGTCGACCAAGGTCAGGCAGCCGCCGGCCGCGTTGAGGATCGCATGGCCGGCTGCCGTGTCCCATTCCATGGTGCGGCCGAAGCGTGGATAGATATCGGCCTCGCCCTCGGCCAGGATCGCGTATTTCAACGCGCTGCCGGCACGCTTGATCTCGGCCACGGGAAAGCGCGCGATGAATTTATCGAAGGGCTCGGCGTCGCGATGCGACGCGCTGGCCAGCACGACAAGACCGGACGACACCGGCTTGCGGCATTTGATCGGATGCGGCGCACCGTTTTCGACCGACAGCGTCGCCTGGCCATCGGCGGCGGCATAAAGGCGATCCGTCACCGGCACATAGAGCGCGCCCGCGACCGGCACGCCGTTTTCGACCAGCCCGATGTTCACCGTGAACTGGCCGTTCTTCTTGATGAACTCCTTGGTGCCGTCCAACGGGTCCACCAGCCAGAAGCGACCCTGATGCACCGGCGTGCGGCCGGCGGCCACTTCTTCCTCGGCGATCACCGGGATATCGGGGGTGAGCTTGCGTAACCCGTCCAGGATCACACGCTCCGAGGCCACATCGGCTTCGGTCACCGGCGAATTGTCGTCCTTGGAAAGGACCGTGAAATCCTTGCGGTAAACCTCAAGCGTCGCCGCGCCGGCGGCGCGCGCGATGGCGCGCAATTCGGGAAGCAGGGCGGCGTAGGAAGGCATCGGTATGCAGATCCTTGCTGGTCTTCGCGCGGACTTATCGCGCATCGCTGGCGGCGGCAATAGGAAAGTGGGAAACGGCTTCATGGTTCGAGACGGTCGCCATATGCGACCTCCTCACCATGAGGACTATATTTTACCTCATCCTGAGGAGGCCCGCAGGGCCGTCTCGAAGGATGAGCCGCATGGTTCGACACGGCCGCTATGCGTCCTCCTCACCATGAGGACATCTTTACCTCATCCTGAGGAGGCCCACAGGGCCGTCTCGAAGGATGAGCCGCACCCCTATTTCACTTCCACCGCCTGGAACCGCCAGGCCTGGAATGTGGACGACCAGTGGTGCAAAGGCAGCCCGGCCTTGTGTTTCAGCTCGCGCATGAAATCGGCCGGGTTGGGCACCATCTCCCACACGGCGGGCAGGAAGAGCGCGCTCCGCCCACCGTCTTTGATCAGCAACCCATCGATCCGCGGCCGCAATTGGCGCAGCAGATCGGCCTCGCTGGTGAAGCTCATCGCTTCGTGCGGCGTCAGGACCGAGACCGAGAGATCGAGCCCGTCCAGCTCCTCAGCCCGCAGCGGCGGGAAGCGCGGGTCTTCGTGGCCGGATTTGATCGCGTTGTCGATCACATCGGTCACCAGCGGCCGCCAACCGGTGGGTGAACCGATACAGCCTCGCAGCAGGCCGGCGCGCTTGATCGTGATGAAGGCGCCGGCCTTCTGACGCAGTGCTTCGGGCACCGATTCGGGCTCGGCGATGTGTTGCTTGCTGCGCGTGTAGGTTTCGAGCGCGGTGCGGGCCAGGGCCGTTAGCAGAGGTCCCGCCGCTTCGATCGCATCCTCGAAGCGCTGCGGCATCTGCACGCCGGGCTCGGTGAAGGTCCAGGCGCCATAACCCACCACGCGGTCGCGCGGCCCGGCCGTGTCGCCGGAGTTGCGGACATCGACCGTCTCGACCAGCAAGCCGCGCCGCTTGGCCACGTCGAGCAGCCCGGCCACGCCGATGCGTCCACAAGCTTGATCGAAACCGATGGGCGCTGCGTCCAGGTTCTCGATGGCCGCGCAAGTGCCGGCATCCATGCTGCGCGCGGCGGCATAGTCGAGATAGTGGCTGAGATCGGAACTGATCACGATCAAGGTCTCGGGCCCGCCCCACAGCGCGTCGAGCACCTGGACCACCGTCTCGGGCTGCACATTGCCGGCCACCATCGGCACCAGCGTGAACTGGTCGAGCACCGTCTGCAGCATCGGCAGTTGCACTTCGAGACTGTGCTCCTGCGCATGGGCCTGATCGAGCCCGCCGACATGGGGGATCGTGGCGATCTTCTGGATCGCGTCTTTGCCGATGGGGATGCGGCCGAGCGGTGTGTCGAACGCATCGGCCGTGCTGACCGCGAGTCCGTTGAAGGCAAGGCGATGGGCCGGGCCGATCAGCACAACGCGCGTGATCGTCTGCCGCGCCGGCAACAGCCGCGCATAAGCGCCCACCGCGACCGGGCCCGAATAGATGTAGCCCGCATGGGGCACGATGATCGCCTTGGGCACCAGCGCGCCCGGCCGCACCTGCGCCGCGGCGAACAGTGCGCCGAGATCGCGCGTCAGCGTCTGCGCTTCGCCTGGATAGAAACTGCCGGCCACCGCCGGCGCGCGGACTGCACTCATCGCTCGAACCCTCAATCGACGACGACAGTATATCAGATGGTGCCTTGCCACCCCACCCCGCCCTCCCCGTCGAGGGGAGGGGGTCTGTATTGGAATCCCCTCCCCCTTGCGGGGAGGGTTAGGGCGGGGGTGACGTCGCGGTGCCGCCGATGTCGATCACCTTCGTCCCCCCGGTCGCGCCCAGTGCTTTCGCCAATACCGGCAAAAGCCGCTCCAGGGTTTCGTCGAGCTTCCAGGGCGGGTTGACGATCGCGAGCCCCATGCCGTTGAGACGCTCCGCATTGTCCGGCGGATAGCGATAGAACTCGGCCGCCAGCGCCGGCCGTCCCAACCTGGCGATTTCGGCACGGAATTGCTCGACCGGTGCCACCGCCTTGATCGGATACCAGATCGCAAAAACGCCGGTGCGGAACCGCTGCACCGCCTCGGGCAAAGCGTGGCTGAGGCGGCGGAACTCGTCGGGCTGTTCGAAGGGCGGATCGATCAGCACCAAGCCGCGCCGCTCCTTGGGCGGCAGATGCGCCTTGAGCGCGGTATAGGCGTCGGCCTCGTGCACTGCCACCTGCTTGTCGCTGCGAAAGAGGTGCTTCAGATCGCGCGCCTCTTCGGGGTGCAGTTCCACGGCAACCAAACGGTCTTGGGGCCGCAGCAACGCACGCACGATCGCCGGCGATCCGGGGTAGAGCCGCAGATCGGGCCAGCCTGGATTGAGATCGCGCAACAGGTCGATATACGCGGCCAGCTCCGGCGCTGCGGTGTCGCCGGCGATCAGCTTCAGCACGCCGTCCTTCGCCTCGCCCGTGCGCACCGCCTGTTCTCCGGTCAGATCGTAGCGCCCGATGCCGGCATGGGTGTCGAGCACGCAAAAGGGCGTTTCCTTCGCGCGCAGATGACCCAGGATCAGCGTCAGGATCGCGTGTTTGACGACATCGGCGAAATTGCCGGCATGGAATCCATGGCGATAGTTCATGGGGTGAAAGTGCCACGGGCGGTGCTCATCTCCAAGACCGGCATTTCTGTTCGTTGTCAGATTATGTCGATTTATGTCTTCGGTGGTGCGAGAACGCGCGATCGAGACTCGTCGTCGTGCGAGTTGTGTCGATTTGACGGGCCCCAAAGCCGCGTTCACGACATTACAATACAGAGCTGTCCACACTGTGCCGCATGCCCGGACTCCGGTAAGCGCGTGCCCGATACTCGCATCGTCTGGTATGGTTGTTCGTCGAGGGACGGGAGGCACCAACTCGTCGCGATGTCAGAGAAGTAAGTATACCTTGAGCCTTCGTTCCCAACTTCATCGGTTCACAAGCCGTTCGCTGCAGCTTGCTGCTGTGGCCGCCTCGGTTACGGCCGTGTCGCGAAGACGTTCGCGCTCGATCCAGTTCTGGCTCGGCTGTCTGGTGATCGCCTGCGTGCTGCCGGCCTGTATCGTCGCGGCGTTCCTGATCGCGAGTTCCTATGCGCGCGAGCGCGAGGCAACCGAGGTCAGCGCCGTGGCAACGGCGCGTGCCTTTTCGCAATTGATCGACAGCCAGCTTCTCGGCGTCGAAGCCGCGTTGCGGACGCTGACGACATCGCGCCGTCTCGAGGCCGGCGATCTGCAGGGCTTCTACGATCAGGCTCAGGAGTGGGTTCAGACCCGGCAAGTCAGCAACATCGTCCTGATCGCGTCGTCGGGCCAGCAACTGATCAACACGCTAAGGCCGATCGGCACGGCACTGCCGCATGTCATGCCACCCGCGTTACAACTGTCTTTCGCTACTGGCCAACCGGTCATCTCCGATCTGATCGACGGCCCGGTGGCCGGACGGCCGCTGGCCGTCGTCATTCTGCCGACGACGATTGTGTACGGCAAAGTCGACTATGCGGTCAGCGCCGGCTTGTTCCCCGAGCGCCTGGTGGAGATGCTGCAGCAGCAGAGCCCGCCCTCCGGTGCGACCGTCACGATTCTCGACCGGAGCGGCACGATCATCGCGCGTACGCATGCTCTAAGTCAGTTCGTCGGCAAAAAAGGGTCTTCGCCGCTTCTGGCGCAACTCGAACGGGCCAACGAAGGTGTGGTCGAGACCACCAATGTCGAAGGAATTCCGGTGCTGGCGGCGTATTCGCGCTCGGCGCTTTCCGGCTGGACGGCGGTGGTCGGCACGCCGATGGTGATGTTGACTGGGAGACTGCATCGGGTTCTCTGGGTCAGCATCAGTGCCGCCGCGGCCGTGCTGCTGTTGGCGTTGCTGTTGGCGCGCATTCTCAGCATGCGCATCGCGCGCTCGATCAAGGCGCTGGGCGCGCCGGCGCTGGCCCTCGCCTCGGGCGTGCGGCCGTCGATGTCGCTGGCCGAGATCACCCAGATCGCCGAGGTGGCCGAGGTCGGCAAGGCGCTCGACAAGGCATCGCTCCTGATTGCGCAGCACGCGGCCCAGCGCGAACGGGCCGAATTGGCCGCGCGCCAAGCCGCCGTGGCCGAACGCGTCGCCGCCCGTTTCCGCGATCTGCTCGAAGCCGCGCCCGATCCGATGCTGGTGGTGTCGAGCGACGGCACGATCGGCTTCGCCAACGGCCAGGCGGAACGGGTCTTCGGCCATTCCCAGGTCGAACTGCTGGGCCTGCCGATCGAATCCCTGGTCCCGCGCCTCTATGACGGGCTGCACGGCATGCTGCGCCTATCCGGCGTGACGGCGGCGGATACCGGGCTCACCCTCACCGCGCTGCGCAAGGACGGCGTCGAATTCCCGGTCGAGGTCAGCCTCAGCCCGATCGAGGTGGGCGCAGAGCGGCTGGTGATGGTGGTGGCGCGCGACATCACGGACCGGCTCGACCTCGAGGCGAATCTGGAATCGAGCCGCATGCAGATCGCGGCCTCGGCGCGTCTGGCGGCGCTGGGCACGATGGCGGGCGGCGTGGCGCACGAGGTCAACAATCCCCTCGCGGTGATCCACGCGCTGGCCAGCGATCTTGCCGAAATGGCCGAGGCCGGCGACGTATCGCGTGCCGACGTGGAGCAGAGCGCGCAGCGCATCGCACGCTATGCCGAGCGCATCGCCAAGATCGTCAAAAGCCTGCGCCATATCGCGCGCGACGGCGCCAAGGACCCATTTGAATACATCGCCGTCGCCGACATCGTCGAGCGGGCGCTCGATCTCTGCCAAGAGCGGTTCCGTGGCCATTCGGTGGCCTTGACCACGACGCCATTGCAGCGTGATATTCTGATCGCCTGCCGCGAAGTTCAGATTTCGCAGATCCTGACCAATCTTCTACAGAACGCCTTCGACGCGACCGAGAATCAGAAAGCCCTCGATAAATGGATTCGCCTCGAATGCCGGCGCGCCGGTGACCGCGTCGTGATCTCCGTCATCGACAGCGGCAACGGCGTCCCCATGGGGCTGCGGGCGCGGATCATGGAACCATTTTTCACAACAAAGCCTGTTGGGAAGGGGACAGGTTTGGGGCTAACCTTGTCGCTGCAGATTGCGCAGGAGCACGGAGGGTCGCTCGAATTGGGTGAGGTCGAAGGTTATACCTGTTTCGCCCTGTCTCTGCCTTTAGCGTCGGCCCCCTTGGTACCGGTAAGTGGCGAATGATGGATTTGAAGGATGCAACGGTTCTGATCGTCGACGACGAGCGCGATCTGGTCGAGATCTTCAGGCGTTGGTTCGAGCGAGAGGGTTCGCACGTACTCACCGCCCAGAACGGTGCCGTGGCGCTCGAACGTTTGGCCGAGCAACGGGTTCATCTGGTCGTGTCCGATGCCCGCATGCCGGTGATGGACGGGATCGAACTGGCCAAGCATATCAAGGAAGAATGCAGGCCATTGCCCAAGGTCGTTTTCGTCAGTGGTTATGCCGAACTCGACGAAGATGAACTGCGCGAATTGGGGATCGAAGCCATCCTGTCCAAACCAGTCGACCGCAAGGCGATATTGCAGATCGCCCGGCAATCGCTGGGGGACTGCTAGACCATTACGGCGGGCTGCATTGGAGCCCTGCCGCGCCTGCGGTTGCTCCATGTCCCGCCCTCGGCTATGACCGTGTCCTCAGAATAACCGAACGAGGAACGCCATGGCCTATACCCCCGACGAAAAGCGCTACAACAAGCGCATGCCCTATCGCCGCACCGGCCGCAGCGGCCTCGACCTGCCGGCGGTCTCGCTCGGGCTCTGGCAGAATTTCGGCGGCGTCGACAGTTTCGAAACCGGCCGCGCCATCCTGCGTCGGGCGTTCGATCGCGGCGTCACCCATTTCGACCTCGCCAACAACTACGGCCCGCCGCCCGGCTCGGCCGAAGAGAATTTCGGCAAGGTCCTCGCCACCGATTTCCGTCTCTATCGCGATGAGCTCGTGATTTCGACCAAGGCCGGCTACGACATGTGGCCGGGTCCTTACGGCCAGTGGGGCTCGCGCAAATATCTCGTCGCCAGTCTCGACCAGAGCCTCAAGCGCATGGGGCTCGACTATGTCGATATTTTCTATTCGCACCGCGTCGATCCCACCACGCCGCTCGAAGAGACGATGGGCGCGCTCGATCAGGTGGTGCGCCAAGGCAAGGCGCTCTATGTCGGGATTTCATCCTATTCGCCCGAAGCCACGCGCAAAGCGGCCGGCATTCTGCGCGATCTCGGCACGCCCTGCCTGATCCATCAGCCGTCCTATTCGATGCTGAACCGCTGGATCGAAGACGGTCTGCTCGACACGCTCGACGATCTCGGCATCGGCTGCATCGCCTTCTCGCCGCTGGCGCAGGGCTTGCTCAGCGATAAGTATTTGAAAGGCGTTCCGGCCGATAGCCGCGGCGCGAAGCAGGGCTCGCTGCGTCCCAATTATATCAACAAGGCGAATCTCGAACGCATCAAGGCGCTTGCCGCCATTGCCAAGAAGCGCGGCCAGACCTTGGCGCAGATGGCGATTTCCTGGGTGCTGCGCGATCCGCGCGTCACCTCGGCGCTGATCGGTGCGCGCACCGTGGAGCAGCTCGACAATTCGCTCGACGCGGTGAAGACCCTCGATTTCAGCGAGAAGGAACTCGCCGAGATTGATCGTCACGCCGTCGATTCCGACATCAATCTCTGGTCGCGTTCGACCTACGAAGAGACGATGTAATATCCGCCGCGGGAAGACCCAGCCTTGCGGCTGGGTCCCCTTTTTGCGGCGTGCTTTTTACGGCGTGGTTACCCAGGGCACCGAACAGCCCGTCACCGCCGGGTAATAGGCATTGCTGGTCGGGCAGAAATAACTCGGCCCGGCCACCGCTGCTGGCGGGGGCGCCACCGGATAGGCGTAGGAATACGCATAAGGATCGCTATAGGCGTATGGGCCTGGCGCGTAGCCATAGTACCCAGGCGCAACGCCGACACCGAAGCCCAGGCCGATACCCACGCCGCCGCCGCCGCGGCCATGCCAGCCGTGATCCCAGGCGCCAGGATGCGCGCCGCCATGCCAGGCGCCCGCATGGCCGCCGCCATGCCAATCATGTTGTTGCGCGAAGGCGGTGCCCGACGCGGCAGCCATCGTAATGGCGCCGGCCGCGATACTCACCGCGATGATCCTGCGAAGTTTCGTCCGACGGTTCGTCATGACAACCTCCACGGCCCGCTCTGTAGTGCGAGCCTATGGAGCGAAAGATAAGCGCGGGATATGGCTAAATGACGGTTGCCACGCTTAAGTCATCGTGAATTATCGTTTAGCCGCAGCGCTTTTGCTGCGCCGCGCAACGGCACCGGCGCTCTTGTTTTTATTGGCTTTCGCGCCTGCGCGCGCGGGCGCCGTCTTCTTCTTTTTGCTGCGATTGTGATCGATTGCGGCGCGGATGAGATTTTTCAGCGCACGCGCATCGACCTTGTCGCCTTCCAGGAAATCGATCGCGCGGCGCGCGTTGCCTTCAAGGCCCGCATTGAAGAGTTTGTCGGGATCGGCAAGGCGCGCGCCATAGGCAAAGGTCAGCTTCACCTTGCCCTTATGCGCATTGGCGACCGCGATGATGCCGTCGCACGACCACACCGGACTCCCCATCCATTTCCATTCTTCGATAATCGCCGGGTCGGCGGCCAGGATCGCTTTGCGGACGGCGGCGAACGTTTTGCCGCGCCAATCCGCGATCGACGCGATCAGCGCATCGATCTTTTCTGACGGGGTTATCAAGGGCTACTCCTGCTTGATGCCCATGCGGAACGCGCCCCAGTGCTTGCCTTTGACGAAAATGGGTGCGGACAGATCTTTCATCATCACGAAGCGGCCGCCGCCCATGTCGCGGCGATAGGTTTGCATCAGGAATGGTTTGCTGCTGCTGGCCGCGGTCTTGCGCACCACGCGATCGTCGAACAGGCGGCGGTTGCGGCAATGGGCCGCGTTCCAGGCCGGATCGTTCGGCCGCGGCGGCAGCGCATAGTCGGGATTGTGGGTGGGGATGAAGCCGCCTTTCGTCCAGGCGATGCTGTAGACGATGCGCGGATGGCTCTTCTGCACCGGGTCCTGGATCGACGGCAGCGCGCGGTCGGTGAAGGGCACGAAGGCCGTCAGAAATTGCTTCGGATTGGTGCCGGGAATCTCGCGATAGGCCTCGTCGAACAATTGCGCCGCGGTGATATCGCCGCGATCCACCGCTTCGTCGAACAGGACCGAGATGCGTTTCGCCGTTTCCATCGCCATGCGGATCAGCGGCGTGTCTTCGGTTTCGATGCCGCTGCCGGCGATGAAACCGATCAGATCTTCACTGATCGACAGCACGGTCTGGGTTCGTTCGTCGGCGCGTTTGACGTTGTCGGCGGAAAGGTTGACGCCCTGCGCGAGCTCGCCCAGCGCCTCGAGCACTTTGTCGTAGCGTGTGCTGTTGGCGCCGCTGGCCCCGGCGATATCGTTGACCGCGCGTTCGACGATCGCGAAACTGTCCTGCATCCGCCGCACGGCGTCCTGCATGCTGTCGGCGCCCTGGCTGACTTCGGCGGCATGTTCCGAGGCCGCCGTGCCTTCGGCGATCAGCGAGTCGATCTGTTTGCCCAGCGCGCCGACGGTGCTGCCGATCTGCGCCGCCGCCTCGCGGCTTTCCTCGGCCAGTTTCTTCACTTCCGCGGCCACGACCGCGAAGCCCTTGCCGGCCGCACCTGCCCGCGCCGCTTCGATCGTGGCGTTGAGCGCCAGAAGATTGGTCTGCCGCGCCACGCTTTCGATCGCACCCGATACGGTCGCCACCTGGCCGAGTACCGCATGGAATTCGCGCAGCCGCGTCGCCACACGGCCCACCGCGTCGGTCAGGGCGCCGATATGCGACGACGTGCTCTCGACGGCTTGGCGCGACTGTGCAACTTCGGTGCTGGCTGTTTCCGCTGCGCCCTGGGCCGCATTGGCGGCCTCGTCGATCCTGCGGTTGGCGGCCACCATGGTCTCGGTGACCTCTTGCAGCGCTTTGAACTGTTTCGATTGCTGGCCGGTGCGGCCAGCCACTTCGTCCAGATTGCCGGCGATATCGGCGAATTCGACACCCAGCCCGCCGATGCGATGGGCCAACTCGGCCAGCAGCTTTTCGAGGGTCTGGGTGTCGGCCTCGGGCTTTGCCGGCGCGCGATCGGCCAGCACGGGTTCAGCGCCTGCGGCTTTCACTTTGGTCTGCTTTCCAGCCATGGCCGGCTCTCCCCCGATACGTTTCTAGAGGCACGGTTTTTGAGTTCTTCGTATAGAGAGTGTGCCGCGAACCGCAGAAGAGTCAAAGGGCCAGTCCCATCGGCAAGACAGGACCGGCCCAAAAGTTAAAGCCTTATGCGTGCGCTTAGGCGGCCAGCGCGGCCGATGACGCCAAAGCCTCTTCGCCATCGATCACCGCAGCCACCGCATGGACGGTCGCGGCAATGCGCACGGCGGCCTGGATCGCCTCGGTCGAAACGCCGGCCTCGCGCAGCACCTTTTCATGCGAGTCGATGCACATGCCGCAGCCGTTCACGGCCGAGACCGCGAGCGACCACAGTTCGAAATCGGCCTTCTCGACGCCGGGCTTGCCGATCACGTTCATGCGCAGCTTGGCCGGCAGCGTCTTGTAGTCGGGCGCTGAGGCCAGATGCACGAAGCGGTAATAGATATTGTTCATGCCCATGATCGCAGCGGCGGCCTTGGCGGCGGTCAGCGCGTCGGGGCTGAGTTGTGGGCCGAAGGCGGCCATGATCGCTTCGGTGGTCGCGGCGTTGCGCGAGGCCAAAGCTGACGCGATGAAGGTGCCGGCGCGCTGCTGTTCGGTCAGTGTGGCTTCGCTGGCCAGCGACGACAGGTTGAGCTTCAGGTCCTTGGCGTAGTCGGGCAGGCGGTCTTTCAAGGCATCGATGGACATCGCGGGAATCCTTTTCATCGAAGATAGAGGAGGCCGTGGCATCAACCCCCACCCCACCCTCCCCTCGACGGGGAGGGGCAGGGGTGGGGCGATTTGCTGGAAGACCCCGGCGCCGGAGGGAACGCCGGGGTCTCCGTTCGGGTCACGCCGCCTTCAAGACGTCGTCACCCTTCTGCCAGTTGCACGGGCACAACTCGTCGGTCTGCAATGCATCGAGCACGCGCAGCACTTCCTGCGGGTTGCGGCCGACGTTCAGATCGTTGACCGAGACGAAGCGGATCACGCCTTGCGGGTCGACGATGAAGGTGGCGCGCAGTGCGACGCCTTCGTTTTTGTCGAGCACGCCGAGCGCGGTGCTGAGTTCGCGCTTGAGATCGGCCAGCATCGGGAAGGGCAGCGCCTTCAGGTCGGCGTGATTCTGCCGCCAGGCCAGATGCACGAACTCGCTGTCGATGCTCGCGCCATAGACCACGGTGTCGCGGTCATTGAAGTCGCCATTGAGCTTGCCGAAGGCCGCGATCTCGGTCGGGCAGACGAAGGTGAAATCCTTCGGCCAGAAAAAGACCACTTTCCATTTTCCTTCGTCCGAGCGGTTATTGATTTGGGTGAACGCCTTAGCCGGGTCGATCGACACCACTGCCTTCAGATCGAATTCCGGGAACTTGTCGCCGATGGTCAACATACTGATTCTCCTCGTTTTCTAAGCCATAGGTGTCAGCAGGCGGGCTTGACGAAAGAGAATATGGGACCTATCTCTCAATCGATCTAACGGGTAATTACGCTCAGAGAAATCGATTAAACCGATGATGACCACATTGCCGACTCTGCGACAGTTTCGTCACCTGGTGGCGTTGGCCGAGCACAAGCATTTCAGCAAAGCCGCTGCCGCCAGCCATGTGACGCAATCGACCCTGTCCGCCAGTTTGAAGGAACTGGAGGAGATTCTGGGCGTGGCGCTGGTCGACCGCACCAAACGCAGCGTCGTGTTCACGCCGTTCGGCGAAGACACGGTGCGCCGCGCGCAGCAGATCCTCGACGAGGCCGAAGACCTGGCGCGTGCCGCCCACACGGCGGGCGAGCCGCTGTCGGGTACGGTCCGCATGGGCGTGATCCCGACGATCTCGCCCTTCCTGCTGCCGCCGGTGCTCAAGGTGTTGCGCACCGACTATCCGAATCTGCGCCTCTATCTGCGCGAAGACCTGACCGATCATCTGATCGAACGCCTGCAGGCGGGCGAGCTCGATGTGGTGCTGCTGGCGCTGCCCTACGATCTCGGCACGCTGGAATCGGAAGTGCTGTTCGACGATCCGTTCAGCTTCTGCTGCCGCACCGATCATCCGCTGGCCAACGCCGCGCGCGTCTCGGGCGACCGGCTGACCGGCGAGAGCCTGTTGTTGCTGCAAGACGGGCATTGCCTGCGCGACCATGCGCTGGCGGCCTGCCGGTTGCGCAACAAGGAGATGCAGGTCGATCCGTTCGAGGCGACCAGTCTGCTCACGCTGGCGCAGATGGTCGACAATGGGCTCGGCACGACCTTGGTGCCGCAACTGGCCATCGATGCCGGACTGCTCAACGGCACCTCGCTGATGACGATCCCGCTCGATGACAGCGCGGCCAAGCGCCAGATCGGGCTGGCCTGGCGCGCCCGCACCGGCCGCCGTGACGAATTCCGCCTGCTCGGCCGCGAAATTCGGCGGTTGGTGGCGAAGAAAGAGACGAGTGTGGCTGCTTAGGCGGCGTAGCCCTCGCTCGCGTCTCGGATAGTAGAAGTCGGAACGATCAAGACGCTGTCGTCAGATCGTGCTGCTGTTCCTGGTCCTGTTCTTCTGTCTCATCCAGCACCGGCAGGGCGTGGCACTGGCGCAGGAAGTTCCAGGACAGGTCGAGCGTTTCCGCGGCGCGTTTGAAATGATCCGTGTCGATCTCGGACTCATGGCCGGCCGCATCGGCCGCTCTGGCGCTCCTCAGGAGCTCTGCGATGCGCTGCGCAGGGGAATTCTGATCGTTCACGGCCCTAATCCTCTCAAACACGGATACCCACTGCCGAAGTGTCGGCTCGGCACGGCTGATGGCGCCAGGGTTTAGGCTGTGATCGTGGCAACACTGAGTCGATGAATAGGGCCGCGCTGCCTTGATCGCAGCCGATAGCGTTTCGACGGACATTAAAACATTGATATCGTTCGTCTCTGCGCATAACAGCGGAGGTTGCGCCGCCCCAAGGCGCCGCCGGCCGATGCCCACTAAAGGCCGTTTACTGCATCGCCGCTTCGATCTCGTCGGCCAATTGCTCGATGGTGAAGGGCTTCTGCAACAGGTGAACGCCCGGATCGAGACGCCCGTGATGGATGATGGCGTTCTCGGTATAGCCCGACATGAAGAGCACCTTCAGATCGGGGCGGATTTCCAGCGCGCGGTCGGCCACGATTCGCCCAGACATGCCACCGGGCAAGGTCAGATCGCTTAACAGCAGCGCGATCTCGGGATGGCCTTTCAACACGCGCAAGCCTTCGTCGCCATCCATGGCCGAGAACGAGTCGTAGCCCAGCCGCGCCAATTGCGCCTCGGTCAGCGCCCGCACATCGTCGTCATCCTCGACGACCAGGATCGTGGCGCGCCGCCGCAACACGGTTTTGGGTCTGGCTGGCGCCGCGGCCGGTGTGGTCGATGCCGCCATGCTGCGCGGCAGATAGATGCGCACCATCGTCCCATGCCCGACCTCGCTGTAGATGTTGGCATGACCGCCGGATTGCTTGGCGAAGCCGTACACCATGCTCAAGCCGAGACCGCTGCCCTTGCCGACCTCCTTGGTTGTGAAGAAGGGATCGAAGGCATGGGCCAGAACCTCGGGCGCCATTCCGGTGCCGGTATCCGAAACCGACAGCGCCACGTAATCGCCGGGCGTCACGCCGGCGTTGCGTGTCGTGTAGTCGTCGTCCAGCCGCGCGTTGTTGGCTTCGATCGTCAGCTTGCCGCCATCGGGCATCGCATCGCGCGCATTGATGGCCAGGTTGAGCAACGCGTTCTGTAGCTGCGCCGGATCGGCCTCGCAACGCCACAGATCGGGCGCCAACTCCACCTTCACGCCGATCGCCTCGCCCAGGGTGCGGGGCAGCAGTTCGATCATATCGTGGATGCTGGTGGCCACGTCGATCTGCATCGGCTTCAGCGGCTGTTGGCGCGAGAAGGCCAGCATGCTGCGGGTCAGCGACGCACCGCGGTTGGCCGCCCGCAAGCAGGTCTGCACCCAGGCGGCGAGTTCGGGCCGGTCGGCCAGTTGCTCGCCCAGCATATCCAGCCGGCCCGTGATCACGGTGAGAAGATTGTTGAAGTCATGCGCCACGCCGCCGGCCAGTTTGCCGATGGCTTCCATCTTCTGGGATTGCATCAGCTGGCGCTCGAATTCGTCCCGCTCCTCCTGGGCACGCTTGCGGTCGGTGATGTCCTGCAGCGTCGTGATCATCTTCGTGGCTACGCCGTGATCGTCCTCGACGACATTGGTCTGAATCAGCATCCAGCGTATTTCGCCGTTGGGGCGGACGATGCGCCGTTCGGCGGCGCCACCCGGCAGGCCCTGATGCGCGCGTGCCGTCTGCAGCAGCGCGGCCTCGCGGTCATCGGGGTGGAGGCACGAAACATAGGTCGCGGCGCTCGGCGTCGATGTCGCTGGGTCGAGCCCCAGGATCGCAAAGGCTTCATCGGACCACTCGATCGTGCCGGTTTTCAGATCGAGCACCGCGCTGCCGATATGGCCGAACTGCTGCGCCAGCGCCAGATGGTCCTTGCTGGTGCGCAGCGACTCTTCCATGTGCTTGCGGTCGGTGATGTCTTGCAGTGTCGTTATGATCTTCGTGCCGACACCATTCTCGTCGCGCTCGACGATATTGGTCTGGATGTAGATCCAACGCACTTCGCCATTGGGCCGAATGACGCGTCGCTCCGAGGGGCTGCCCGGTGCGCCCTTAAAGGATCTTGCCGTCTGTTGTAGCGCCGCCTCACGATCATCGGGGTGCAGACGGGCGATATAAGTCGGGGAACTCGCTACCGTCGTTGCCGGGTCGAGCCCCAGGATCGCATAGGCCTCGTCAGACCACTCTTCGGTCCCCGCCTTCAAGTCGTTGACCGCACTGCCGATATGGCCCACCCGTTGCGCAAATGTCAGATCGTCTTTGCTGGTGCGCAGCGACTCTTCCATGCGCTTGCGGTCGGTGACGTCGAGCATGGTCGAGAGTGATTTGACCCGTTTGCCGTTGGCGTCGCGGATGACGGTCGTCTGCGAATAGATCCAGCGCACCTCGCCCGAGGGGCGGATGATGCGGTATTCCGCCGGTCCCGTGTCGCGGCCGCTCATGACAAAGCTCGACCGGTGCAGGACCTTGTCGCGGTCGGCCGGATGCAGAAGGGCGTAATAGGTGTCGGCGTCGCTCGGCGTCGTCTTCGGGTCGAGGCCGAAGATGGAATAGAGTTCCTCGGACCACTCGACCTTGCCGGTTATCTCATCGACCCAAGCGAAACCGACATGGGCGACCTTCTGGGCCAGTTCCAGGTTCTCCTGGTTGAGGCGCAGCGATTCTTCCATGCGCTTGAGCGCGGTGATGTTGTAATTGGTGACGACCAGCCGTAGCGGGCTGCCGTGTGTGTCGCGCTCGATATAGGCGTTGCGCAAGACCCAGCGGATCTCGCCATTCCCATGCAGGACGCGATATTCGCAGGGCTCGACATCCTCGCCACGGCGGCCGCGCAGGCTGATGTCGAGCATCCGCTCGCGATCCTCGGGATGCACATAGGCCAGAAAGGCATCGACCGGCGGATTGGCCATCGGCGTCACGCCGATCAGGCTGAAGGCTTCCTCCGACCACGTCGCCACTTGCGTGGTCAGATCGATTTCCAGACTGCCGATGCCGGCGATGCCTTGCACCCGGACCAGATGCTCGCGGCTGCGCCGCAATTCATCCTCGCGCAGTTTGCGTTCGGTGATGTCGTAGTTGGTGATGATCACGCTGGCCGGCGTTCCATCGGGTGCATATGACACGGCGGCATCACGCATCAGCCAGCGGATCTCGCCATCGGGCTTGATCACGCGGAACTCGATCGGCTCCACCGCTTCGCCCAACCGCCCGCGTTCGCTGGCTTCGCGCATTTTCGCGTGGTCGTCGGGGTGGACGTGTTGCAGGAACGCCTCGAGGTCGCCTTTGACCGATCGATCGACGCCGAGCAGTTCGCGGATTTCGTCCGACCAGAAATCCGTCTGCGTGGCCAGATCGATCTCGACGCTGCCGATGCGCGCGATCTTCTGGACGCGTACCAGATGCTCGCGGCTCTTGCGCAGCTCTTCCTCGCGCAGCTTGCGTTCGGTGATGTCGAGCATCGTCGACAGCGATTTGATTCTTTTGCCGCCGGCATCGCGGATCACGTTGGACTGGCTGTAGATCCAGCGCAGTTCCCCATTCGGCCTGACGATGCGGTATTCGACAGGACCAACCTGATCGCCGGCAATCACATATTCGGCGCGGCCTCGAACCATGTCCCGGTCGGCGGGGTGCACCAAAGCGTAGAAATTTTCGATCAGGCTCGGCGTCGTCGCCCGATCGAGGCCGAAGATCGCGTAAAGCTCGTCGGACCATTCGATGGCGTGCGTCGTGCCGTCGACCCAGGCATAACCGATCCGGGCGACCTTCTGCGCCAGCGCCAGGTTCTCCTGGTTGACGCGAAGCGACAGCTCCAATTCCTTGCGTTCGGTGATGTCGTAATTGGTCACCAGCATGCGCAGGCCGGCGCCCATGTCGTCGCGCTCGATATAGGCGTTGCGCAACACCCAACGATAGGAGCCGTCCTCGCGGCGGACGCGGTATTCGCAGGGCTCGACATCTTCGCCACGGCGGCCGCTCAGGCTGACCTCGCGCACCAAGTCCAGATCGTCGGGATGCACGCGGGCGAGATAGGCGTCGAGCGGCGGGTTGACCATCGGCGCCACGCCCATCAGGCGGAACTCTTCGTCCGACCACGTGGCTGTCTGAGTCGGCAGATGGACCTCGACGCTGCCGATCCCCGCGATGCTTTGAATGCGCATCAGGTGTTCGCGGCCGCGCCGCAATTCGTCTTCGCGCAGCTTCTGGTCGGTGATGTCGTAATTGGCGACGATCAGGCTGAGCGGCGCGCCACTGGGATCGCGCTCGATATGGGCATGGCGCGCCACCCATCGGATCTCGCCATCGCGGACGATCCGATATTCCATCGGTCCGATCTCTTCGCCGTGCCGGCCACGTGTGCTGGCGTCGCGCAGCTTTTCGCGATCTTCGGGATGGGTATGATCGACGAATGCCTGCAGGCTCGGTTTGGTCGACCGATCGACGCCGAGCAGGCGGTAGACCTCGTCGGACCACATCGCTTCCTGGGTCGCGATATTGACTTCGGTGCTGGCGATCAGCGCCAGCCGTTGCACGCGGGCCAAGTGTTCGCGGCTGCGCCGCAGATCCTCGTCGGCGCGCTTGCGTTCGGTGATGTCGTAATTGGTCGCCAGCAACGTGCGTGGGGCGCCGTTGCTGTCGCGGATGACCTGTGCGTGACGCGCGATCCAGCGGATCGATCCGTCCGGGCGCAGGATGCGAAACTCGAAAGGGGCCGAATCTTCGCCGCGCCGGCCTTTGAGATTGGCTTCGAGGGCCGTTTGCCGGTCGGCGGGATGAACACGATCCAGCGCCGCGACCAGAGACGGTATGGTGGTGGCGGGGTCGAGATCGAGAAGGCGATAGACTTCGTCGGACCATGTGACTTCGCCGCTCTGGATGTCGACCTCAAGGCTGCCGATCTGTGCCACGCGCTGCACGCGCGCCAGATGCTCGCGGCTGCGGTGCAGTTCCTCATCGGCACGCTTGCGTTCGGTGATGTCCTGGGCGACCGCGATCAGCGTCCGCGGCGCGCCCGACTCGTCGCGCACGATCTCGGCCGTGCGATTATGCCAACTGATCGAGCCGTCCTTGTGCAGGACGCGGAATTCGAATGGCGCCATATTTTCGCCGGCGCGGTTGCGTTTGACGATCTCGCGCATCTTGTCGCGGTCGTCGGGGTGGAGCGCGGCGATAATGGCTTCGATCGACGGCGTATCGGTCTTGGGGTCAAGATCGTAGAGGCGAAAGAACTCGTCAGACCAGTGGACGGTC